>NZ_JBSZFB010000001.1:0-1177947 GCF_054263715.1 Sphingomonas sp. F9_3S_D5_B_2
GACCCAGACCGAGACGTTCACGGTGACGGTGACCGACGACCAGGGCGCGACCGCGACCCAGGACGTGACGGTGACGATCAACGGCACCAACGATGGTCCGGTGATCACCAGCTCGGCGCAGTCGGGGTCGGTGACCGAGGACACGGCGCTGACCGCGAGCGGTCAGGTGACCTCGAGCGACGTCGACCACAATGCGACCGCGGCTTACTCGGGCAATACGACCGGGACCTACGGCAGCTTCGCGGTTGATCCGTCGAGCGGCGCTTGGACCTACACGCTGGACAACGCCAACCACCAGGACCTGGCGGCGGGCGAGACCCAGACCGAGACGTTCACGGTGACGGTGACCGACGACCAGGGCGCGACCGCGACCCAGGACGTGACGGTGACGATCAACGGCACCAACGATGCGGCGGTTCTGTCGGCGGGTGTTGCCAACCTGACCGAGGGCAACACGGCGGCAGCGATCAGCACGAGCGGCACGCTGACCATCAGCGACGTCGACAGTCCAGCGACGTTCGTTGCCCAGTCCGGCACGGCAGGAGCCTACGGCCACTTCTCGGTCGGCGCCAACGGCGCCTGGACCTACACTGCTGACACCGCGCACAACGAGTTTGCTGCCGGGACCACCTACACCGACACGTTCACGGTCACCGCGGCCGACGGCACGACGACCTCGGTGACGGTCAACATCGCCGGCACCAACGATGCGGCGGTTCTGTCGGCGGGTGTTGCCAACCTGACCGAGGGCAACACGGCGGCGGCGATCAGCACGAGCGGCACGCTGACCATCAGCGACGTCGACAGTGCGGCGACGTTCGTTGCCCAGTCGGGCACGGCGGGGACCTACGGCCACTTCTCGGTCGGCACCAACGGCGCCTGGACCTACACGGCCGACAGCGCCCACAACGAGTTTGCTGCCGGCACCACCTACACCGATACGTTCACGGTCACCTCGGCCGATGGCACCACGACCACGGTCACGGTCAACATTGCCGGCACCAACGACGCGGCAGTGATCAGCGGCACGACTGCCGGCACGGTCGTGGAAGCTGGCGGGGTTGCCAACGGCACGCCTGGCACGCCGACCGCGACGGGTACGCTGACCGACACGGATGTTGATAACACAGCCAACAGCTTCAACGCCGTGGCGGCGGGAACGGCAATTTACGGATCGTTCACGATGACCGCGGGTGGAGTGTGGACCTACACGCTCAACAACGGCAACAGCAGTGTTCAGGGGCTGAACGCCGGTCAGACGCTGACCGACACGTTCACCGTTACCACGATCGACGGGACCCAGCAGACTATCTCGGTGACCATCAACGGCACCAACGACGCGGCGGTGATCACGGGCACGAAGTCTGGGTCAGTCATTGAGGCTGGCGGGGTTGCCAACGGCACGCCTGGCACGCCGACCGCGACGGGTACGCTGACCGACACGGATGTTGATAACGCAGCCAACAGCTTCAACGCCGTGGCGGCGGGAACGGCAACTTACGGATCGTTCACGATGACTGCGGGCGGCGTGTGGACCTACACGCTGAACAACGGCAACAGCTCCGTCCAGGGATTGAACGTTGGGCAGACACTGACCGACGGCTTCACTGTGACGAGTGCAGACGGCACTGCGCAGACGATCACGGTGACCATCAACGGCACGAATGATGCGGCTGTGATCTCCGGCACGACGACAGGATCTGTGGTCGAAGCAGGTGGGGTGAGCAACGGTTCACCGGGAACGCCAACTGCCACCGGGACGCTGACCGATACAGACGTCGACAATGCGTCCAACAGCTTCACTGCGGTGGCGGCAGGAACGGCGAGCACGGGCGGCTACGGCACGTTCGCGATGACCTCTGGCGGAGTGTGGACCTACAGCGTCAACAACAGCAATGCGACCGTGCAGGCGCTGAACGCCGGCGGCACGTTGACCGACACGTTCACGGTGCACACGACGGACGGGACGGCGCAGGTGGTCACCGTCACGATCAACGGCACCGATGACGCTCCGGTCGTCGATGTCAACGGAGCGAACACGTACACGACGGGCGGTTCGGCAGTCGCGATCGACTCTTCGATCCCGATCAGCGACTTGGACAATACACAGCTCCAGGGGGCGACAGTCCAGATCACCGGCGGGCGGCAAAGCGGTGACGTCCTGAACTTCACCAATCAAAGCGGAATCACCGGCACCTACAACGGCGCCACGGGCCTACTGACGCTATCGGGCAATGCGACACTAGCGAACTACCAGGCGGCGCTTCAATCAATCACCTTCAGCTCAACGAGCACATCGACTGCACAGCGGACGGTAAGTTTCCAGGCAACGGACACCGGCGGTGCCGCAAGTGCCGCTGACACTGCGACTGTTGATGTTGTTGGCGGGGACACGACGCCGCCGACGGTCACGTTGACCGCAACGCCGGCGAATGCGCCTACTGGTTCGGTGGTCACCGTCACTCTGCAATTCAGCGAGGCAGTCACGGGATTCACTCTGAGTGATCTTGCAGTGACCGCAGGGACTGTGGTGCCGAACAGCTTCCATCAGGTTGATGCGGACACTTACACCGTGCAGTACACGCGTACGGCCAACGGAAACAATCCGATGACCGTGACGCTCAGCGGGGCGTATACGGACCTCGCCCTGAACGCGGGCAGCGGGGGATCCTTGGAGATACGGCGAGACGCACCAGCGGGCGCGGCAGGCGAGCCAATGAATATGGCGCTCCATGCTCCGGAGGGTGCGCTTGTAACGGTCCACATCGCCGAGCTCCCCGACGGATGGAGCGTGGATGGCGCAGTTCAACTGCCTGACCATAGCTGGATCGTCGGAACTTCAGATGTGGGCAGTCTGACGGTCACCACGCCTTCAGACTACGTTGGCGCTGAACTGCTCGACATGACGATGACGTGGACTAACGCGGACGGGACTTCGTCGACCGTGGTGGTAGCTAACAACGTCGAAGCTTACTTACCCGGCAGTCCGATCTTCGCCTGGTCGGGCGACGACACGCTCACTGGATCTTCCGGCACCGACGAGTTCGTATTCGCGCAACCGATCGGCATCGACGTCGTCCACAGCTTCGACGTATCCGCGGATAAGATCGACCTGATCGGCTACGGGCTCAGCAGCTTCGCGGAGGTGCAGGCGCACCTCTCGGAAAACCCGGACGGAAGCGCAGTGATCACGCTCGCGAATGGCCAGTCCATCACATTGGAGGGCGTGTCGGGATCGTCGCTGACCTCATCGAACTTCGAGTTCGATGCGACACCCACGGTCAGGAACGCGGGCACGATCACCATCGGCAACGGTGCACTCCTGCCGCTCTCCGGAAACATCGAAAACAGCGGTATCATCAATCTGGTCAGCACTGGCGCGGCCACGGTTCTCGAGCTGATCCAGAACGGAATCACGCTCCAAGGGGGCGGCGAGGTGTTGCTGTCCGATAACGCGGGGAACGTAATCACCGCTTCACTGCCGAGCGTCTCCTTCACCAATGTCGACAACACGATCTCCGGCGCGGGCAGTATCGGCGGCGGTTCGCTGACGCTGGTGAACGAGGGCATCATCAACGCCACCGGCACCAACGCGCTCGTGATCGACACGGGAGATAATTGTGTGGTCAACAGCGGCACGTTGGAGTCCACCGCGTCTGGCGGGTTGCAGGTGGTCGGCGACCTCCAGAACGATGGGTTGGTCCTTGCAGGCGCGGGTAGCGTCACCATCGGGGGCGACGTCACTGGTTTGGGGCAGTTCGAGATCGACGGTACCGCACTCGTCGAGTTTGGCGGGCATTCAACCAACGCAGTTTTGCTGGACGGGGCCGCTACGGGAGTGGTCGTATTCGATCACGCGTCAGACTTCACCGGATCGATCTCCGGGCTGAACTCCGACGATCGGCTCGACCTTCGGGATGTGCAGTTCGGTGAGACGACGTCGCTCAACTACGTCGCTGACGGAGCCGGCGGCGGGGTGCTGACCGTTTCGGACGGCGTGCACTCGGCCCAACTGCATCTCGTCGGTGAGTACCAGCCGAGCGACTTCCACCTCGGCTCGGACGGGCTTGGCGGAACGTTCGTCACGAACGGGCTGCTTGCATAGAAGCGAAGGCGCCGGCGGGCTGGCCGCATCCACACTTCGGTACTCAAATCGGAGGCCTCCCGGGCAATGCTCGGTAGGCCTTCATCGCTTCGGCGTATCGTCGCCGCACGGATTCAGAATGATCCTCTCACTCACCCGTGAGCGGGAAGCGCGGTCCTCGCGGTAACTGACAGTCGTCTTGCGGCTGCGAAGAGGATGACGGCTGCCGCGAGCGCCAGGGCCGCGAGCAGGAGGAACATGGAGGAAAAGCCGAACTCCGGGACGATCGCGATCGTCAGCCACGGCATGATCAGCGACGGGGCCGTGTTCGTCAGGTTGAACACGCCGAGGTCGCGGCCGCGATGGTCTGGCCGCACGAGCACGCGCAGCGTCTGGGCGGAGTGGAGCGACAGGAAGATCGTTGTCGCAAAGCCGAACACCACGTAGGCGGCAGTCGCCTGAGTTGGCGATCGCGCGACGGCCAGGGTGACTAGCGCGAGCGAAAGGGCGAGCGCCGCGACGATCAAGGGGCTAATCGGTCGGGACCGACGGTCGGACCAGCGTCCGATCAGGAGTGCGGCGGGTACTGCCGTGCAGACGACGATGCTGAACAGCCGCGCGATCCAGCTCGCGTCGCGTGAGGGATCGATCGAACGGAAGAAGTAATAAAGGTAGGCGAACAGCGTTGCCTCGCAAATCTGAACCAGGAGCCGGGCGAACCACATCGCGCGCGCTGCCGGACCCAGCCTCGCCGCGAACGCGTCCGCCGGCCGCGTCCCAGTCGACGCCGAAGCCCTGTCCGCGGGACGTGCGAAAACCAGCGCAGGAATGACACACGCGGCTACCAGCAAGCCGACGAGCGCGAGGCTCTGGTCGGGATCGGCGAGGCCGGGAATCGTTACCAGAGCGCCTGCCGCGGAGCCCAACGCTGGCGAAAGCGCGAGGAGGCCGCCGAAGACACCGAGCTGATCTTCCGGAACATGATCCGCTGCCCAGGCCGAAAGGGGCCCGAGCATCATGTTAAGCGCGAGCTGCCAGACGATGATGAGCACCAGCAGCTGGGCCGGCCCACGCGCGAGCGGCACGCAGAGCATCAGGATCAGCGTCCCGATCAGCCCGGCGATGATCCAGGGTCGGCGCGCACCGGTACGATCGCTCAGCCAGCCGAAGCCGACTCCGCCGAGACTGGCCGCGATCGCTCCGAAGAAGGTCATGTAAGCCAGCCACTCGACGCGCTGCTCGCCGACCATCGCCGCCACGCGGATCGGCAGCAGGATTGTCAGGAAGGGCACATAGGCCACCGCGCCGCCGGCCCACGCCAGTGCGTAGAGCCACCGGAACGCGCGCATGCGACCCCTCGGCGGCGCCTCAGCGCTCATGGACAGGCGCCGTGGACTGCCGTTCGACCAGACCGGCAGGGACGATCACCGGCTGCTCGGCAAGTTCGTCTCCGCGCAGCGACCGGATGATCATGTCGACGGCGGCTGCAGTGATCTCCGCCACCGGCTGATCGACGGCGGTCAGGGCTGGTTGCGTGTAGCGCACGACAGGGGTGTTATCGAAGCTAAGAAGCGACAGGTCGGCCGGCACCTTCACGCCGCGCTCCTGCGCAACTGCAAGGGCGGCAAGCGACATGCGGTCGTTGCTGGCGATGATGGCGGTCGGAGGATCGCTGAGCGCGAGCAGGGTCCGTGCGGCCTGCACTCCGGACTCAAAGCTGAAGTCCCCCCGGACGAGGAGGTCCTTCGTGGGGAGCCGCCGGCGCTTCATCTCGCTTCGCCAACCGGCAACGCGCCGCTCGCTGAGCGAATATTCGGACGATCCGGACACAAAGGCGATCCTTTTGTGGCCGATGTCGGCAAGGTGACGCGTTGCCGTCGCGGCCGCACCTTCTTCGTCCATGGACAATGGAATGCCCGCCCCGGGCTGAAGCGAGCCGATCCTGGCGAATGCAGTCCCAACCTGTTCGAGGAGCTTGACGATCTGCGGATTCTCCGAGTGCGGCGGCGTGAGGATGACCCCGTCGGGCTGAAGCGCTGCAAGCGTCGCGCGAAGTTCCCGGTCCATGTGGTCGTCATGCGTGTCGACTAGCTCGAAGATGAGGCGGTAGCCGTATTCAGCGGCCTTGAGCATGCCGCCGAGAAGCATCTGGTCGACCCAGTCCGTACCCTGCCGCTCGCGCCAGTCGGCAATAGTCCGGTCGCGATCGTTCAGCGCAAGAATGAGGTAGGAGCGCGACCCGCCCAGCCGCTGCGCCGCTATCGACGGGACGTACCCAAGCTTCTCGATCGAAGCCTGGACGCGCTGCTTGATTTTGGGACGGACGTTGGGCGCGTTGTTGATGACCCGGCTGACCGTCTGCAAGCTGACATCCGCGTCGGCGGCCACGTGGCGGATCGTCACCCGCCGCGGCCGGTGTGTCCTGTGCGAGTTTGCTGGTCCCCCCACGCCGCCTAAGCCGACGAATGGGCCACGGCGGCCCGCTGCTGCGATCCGCAATAGCGCGCCACATAGTCGTGATGAGCGGGCAGGGATGCGACCGTTCCCGCGACACCCTTGCGCAACGTTTCGAGGAATCGGGCGAGTTCGTCGTCCGTCAGCTTCGCCGCGATCGGATGATGAGTTCGCGGCATGATGCGCTGGCCCATCATCACCTGCACCCAGCTATTCTCCTGGAACAGTTCTTCGTTGCGCCGGAATACGCGGCCCGTTTCGCGGAACAGCTCCATCTTTTGCGTAAGGGTATCGGGCACCGGCATCTCGCTGACGTAGCGCCAGAAGGCGCTGTCTCGCCGTTCCGTCGCCTTGTAGTGAAGGACCAGGAAATCGCGGATCTGCAACATGTCCTGCATGTGCTGATCATTGAACTCGTCGATGTCCCGCTCGCTGATTTCGGACATCGGCAGCATGCGCAGGAGCCGCAGGACCGCGCGCTGGATCAGGTGGATGCTGGTGGACTCGAGCGGCTCCATGAAGCCGCCGGACAAGCCAACCGCGAGGCAATTACCAATCCACTGCTTCGGCCGCACGCCAGCCTTGAAGCGGAGCAACCTTGGCTCGGTGGTCGTCTGTCCTTCGATGTCGCCGAGCAGACGCTCACGCGCTTGGTCGTCGTCGAGATAGCTGCTGCAGTAGACGATGCCGTTCCCCATTCGGTTCTGCAGAGGGATGCGCCACCGCCAGCCCGCATCGTGCGCGATCGCGCGGGTGTAGGGAACCGCGGGTTCGACGGCCTCGGTCTGCACGGCGATCGCGCGGTCGCACGGGAGCCAGTGTGTCCAGTCGTCGAAGTCGGCGCCGAGTGCATCCCTGATGAGCAGAGCGCGAAACCCGGTGCAGTCGAGGAACAGGTCGCCCTCGATCAGCTGCCCGCTCTTCAGCGTCAGCGAGAGGATGCGGCTGCGCTCCGTGCCGGTTTCAACGGAGGCGATCTCGCCCTCCTGCCGAGTGACGCCTTCGCGCTCGGCAAGCTTTCGCAGGAAGGCCGCGTACAGGGTAGAGTCGAGCTGGTAGGCGTAGTTCAGAGCGTCGCCGGGCAAATGAGCGAACTTGCGCCCGTAAGCGGCGACTAGTTCGAGGCAATAATCGTCGTAGGGCTGGTCGTGGCCCCGCGTGCGGCCGTTGAGCCAGAAGTGCTGGAATCCGGCGGACCAGTGATCCTTGCCGGTGGTCCCAAAGCTATGGAAATAGCGGTCGCCGACCTGCCCCCAATTGTCGAACTCGATGCCGAGTTTGAAGGTCGCGTTGGTCGCCCGCATGAACTCGGCTTCGTCGATCTGAAGCAGGTTGTTGAATGTCCTGATCGGGGGAATCGTGCTTTCGCCTACCCCGATGGTGCCGATGGCGTCGGACTCGACCAGTGTAATCTCGGCGAACTTGCCCAAGGTCTTGCCGAGAGCCGCGGCGGCCATCCATCCGGCAGTCCCTCCGCCGGCGATCACGATCCTTCGCAGCGGCCAGTCGCTCACTGCGACAAGCTCCGGAGCAGGAAGGCCCGCAGCCGCGCGGCATTCTCAGGGCTCAGCGGGTCGAGAACGCCTGCCTTGCCTTCTGGGAGATGTGCAGCAGCGGCTGCGCCACCGGAGAAGACATAATGGTCGAAGAGCACTTTCCAGCGCTGCCTGGCATCGTCCGGCAAGTCGCGGATGGCGAGGATCGCATGGAGAAGCGCCTGCTCTGGATCTCCCAGGAAGGCCGGAGTGTCACGCCACCAATAGTTCACGAGCACGTTGAACGGGGCAAGCGCTTCGACGTGGTGGTACCACATCGATGGGATGAATAGCGCGTCGCCGGGCTCAAGTTCGACGACTAGTGCAGCATCCATCGCCGCTCCAAAACGCGGGTAGCGTGCCAGATCGGGAGCCGCGAGATCGACCATGCTGACTGCTCGGCCGGCCGGGGTATTTTCGAGCGGCCCCAAATAGAGATCGCCGAAGCTTTCGGGCGGGAAGAGGGTGAAGCGGCGGCGTCCAACTGCGCACACGGCGAGATTGTTTGGCAGGTCGTTGTGCGCAGCAATCTGAGTGCGCGTTCCGATCCAGATGCTGTCACGTGTGCGGCGGCCGCCTAGGTCGATGGAGTTCTCTTCGGCGAGACCTTCGAAGTAGTGCCGCATTTCTAGCGAGGAGAGGTAGATCGCGGGCGCGTCAGGTTTCGCCTCGTTGGCGTCGATCCCGCCGAAGATGTCGGACAGGGCCGCGCGGCCCATCCGGAAGTTCATGTCCATTTGTTCGTCGTAGAACAGGCGGCCACCCTTGCCGGGCCGACCGACATTGACCTCGAAGCCGCGATCCCGGGCATGGGCAAGCAGGTACGCTCGTGCGCCGGCCCCTCCACCATCGACGCCTGCCTTCACGAGCGGCCAATCACTCGCCGCGCCACGAATGACGAAGGGTGCGGAGGACGATTTGAGCCGCGCATCGAGTTCCGAAGGCCCAAGCCTGCCGACCTCCGGAACGGCGCCAGATGGCACGTCGATCCGTGCCGCTTCACCCATGCCGGTTCTTGCGGTTTTTCCGCTCGATCAGGTCGCCCAGCGAAGAGAGTGACGCCACCGCCATGAAGATTGGCAGCAGATGCCCGCCACCGTGGAGCTCCGCGATTGCGCCGGGTTCCAGTGCGTGCAGCCTTTCCTCATTGATGAGCTGGTAGCCGACCATGCGATGCTTGCTGCCGTTGTTGAGCTCGACGTCCAGAAAGAAGGATTCGAGCAACTCGTAGCGTTCGAGAGCCGCGAAGAACGTGTCACTCGCACGGTATCCTTCGTCCAGCTCGGCCAGGATGTCCGTGACGCGCTCGAGGTAAGGTGTCGGCCGGCCCGAGGAGTCGAACAGCAGCACGCCATCTTCGCCGGTCGCGATGCGGGGGTGGTCGAGGTTGATGTGGACCTGGCCAGGCCCGTCGTCTGCCGAGCGCCCGACCAGGAACGGCTGGATCGAAAGGGAAAAGGGCTTGTAGCTCGCGTCCCAGTGGTCACGCTCAAGGAACAGGTTCTCTCCCGTCTCGAAGCCCATCAGCGCCAGCGCCGCGAGCTTGCCGGTCGCGTCGTCGCGGCGGAACAGGATCGGGAAGTTGTGCTGGAGCCGCCGGAACTCGGACGGAACTGTGAAGCATGCCATGACGGCGTCGCCCAGCTCGGCCGAACTGTCAGTGCGCACGCGCAGCTCGCGATGCTCGTCACTCGTAAGGATTGCGTGGCGGCTCATGCCCGGCCCTCCGCACCGCGCTGCGGATCGGTCTTCAGGCTGTCGAGATATGCGCGGTTGGTGGGCAATGAAGCGACCAGCGCGCGCCCGCGCTTGGAGAGTTGGTCGAGCTGACTCATCAATGCTCCTGAGGGCTCAGGCAAGTCCCGCGGGATAGCGCCGCCCATTCCGTAATAGACATATTGGTAGCTTGCCGCCGGGAAGATTTCCTCCGCTAGGGGCAGGTCGTAGGCCGAAGGAGACTGCTGCTGCCACAGCGATAGCAAATCGGCCAGCCGCTCGGGAAACGTCGCCGGATCCCGATGAGCCTGCCAGTAGGGCTCCGGCCGCTCGCTGAGCACATAGTGGAGCTTGAGGAACTCGATGATTCGCTCCCATCGCTTCAGGAACAGTTCGTTGAAGCGCTTGGCAATGACGCACATCGCCGCGCTCGAGCTTGGGAAATTGTCGATCAGCGCCTGCAGCGACAACTCGATGAGGACAATCGCCGAAGCCTCCAGCGGCTCCGCGAAACCGGCCGACAATCCCATTGCCACGCAGTTCCTGTCCCAGAAACGGGCGCGATGCCCGGTCGGGAAAATCAGGCGCCGCGGCTGCACCGCTTCAGCCTTCGGCACTGCCCTCGCGATGTAGTCTGCGAGGATCTGCTCCGCATGACTGTCGTCCAGGAACTTCGACGAATAAACGCAGCCAATGCCGCGACGGGCAGGCAGGCCGATGTCCCACAGCCAGCCGGCGCGATGGGCGGTGGCGATCGTCTGCGAGGGCACCGGACTGTCGGCAGCGACAGGCACCTGTGCCGCAAGTGCGCGATCATTGAACAGGCAATCGGAACGGTCCACCCACTCAGATTTGCAGTGCGTCTGGATCAGCACTGCGGCGTGGCCGGTGCAATCGATGAACAGATCGCCGTCAAGGCGCTCTCCCGACGCAGTCACGATTGCAGCGATGTCGCCGTCGGAACGGTCTTCGATCGATGCAATGCGGTCGCTCATGTGCGTGACGCCGAGACGCTGCATGGCGTGCCGCCGGAGCAAGTCCACGAATTTACCGGCGTCGAGGTGATAGGCGTAGTTCAGCGCCCCCGCGTAAGGCGGCATTCCTCGCTGGCGCGGTGCAAGACTCGCTTCCGTGACGGTCTCCTGGGCCGTCATGACTGATGCGAACGAGCGATCGGGCAACGCCCTCCACGCCGCGACGAGCTGGCGCGGGTCGCGTGCAGCGGGCGGCGGCGTAAATGGATGGGTGTAAATGTCGTTGGCGGCACCGTTTCGCCAACCTGCAAAGCGAGAGCCTTGCTTGAATGCCCCGTCGGCCTGACTGAGGAAGTCCGTCTCATCGATGCCGATCTCGGCGAGCGTCTGGCGCATGGTTGGCCAGGTGCCTTCGCCGACGCCGACCGTTGGAATGTCCGGCGCTTCGATCAGCGTGATCTGCAGATGCCGGCCCTCGGCCTTCGACCACGCCGCCAGGCGGCAGGCGCTGAGCCATCCGGCGGTGCCGCCGCCGGCAATTACGACGCGCTCAATCGGCCTCACCATGACGATCGCACTCTGATCCTCGAATACTGCCGTGCCGGAGCGCTCACCCTAGCGGCGAGCTTGCTCCGGCGCGACAGCCATTCGGAACGAGCAGCTGAAACGCTCTAGAAGCCCAGCCGGACGCCCAGCGCGTAGCGCGCGTAGCCAGGCGCTGCGAAGAACACTGTGTTCTTGTTGCGCATGTGGCCACGGCGGTCGGCATTGGTGATGTTGATGCCCTCGGCGAACAGCGTAACACCCTTGCGAAGTTCGTAGCTCGCACTCGCGTCGAACTGGCCGTAGGATTCGACGTAGAACGGATCCAGGCCGTATCCCGAAAGGAACCCGCCGCGCCAGTTGTAGGCGAGGCGCGCCTGGATGCCGTTCTTCTCATAATAGACGACCGCATTGGCGCTATCGCTAACGCCAGTCACCGCGAACTGCGTGACGGTGTAGCGCTGTGCGTTGTCGTAGTGCGTGTCGCTGTCGACCTTCGTGTAGTTCAGGATCGCACCGAAGCCGGTGTTCCAGAAGCTGTGCTGGATGCCGAACTCCCAGCCGGAGAGGTGGGCGACCTGGTCACTGTTGCTCGGCTGGCCGACGGTAAAGATCAGCTCCGGATCGCCTGCTGCGCCAATGATCGCCGGATCGCTTCCAACGGTCGTGTAGAGCTCCGGATGATGTGCCTGAATGTAGGCGCCGACCTGAGCGGAAGTTGCGCCGGATCCAAGGGCCGAAATCGCTTCCTCGTAAGCAGCGCCATGAGCCGGGTTGGTCAGCCCGAACAGCGGGATTTGTGACGTAGTGGTCCCGATGAAGTTGCTGACCGTCTTGTGGAAGTAGCCCACCGATAGGAAGCTGGACTGACCGTAGTACCACTCCGCCGACAGATCGACGTTCTTGGACTTGTACGGAAGCAGGCCCGGGTTGCCGCTGCTGCCGGTGCCACCACCGTCAGGCCGCGCCGGCGAGTTTACGGTGAGCCCTCCCTGCAGGCTTGCATAGTCCGGCCGCGTAATCGTGTGGCTGTACGACGCGCGGAGCTTCAGGCGCCGCATCGGCGACACGTCGAAGTCTATAGCCGGCAGCCAGTTATGATATTTGCCCTTCAGCGTCGTGAACGTCGAGTCGTCGCCGTAGCCAATGGCGACTTCATTGCCGCCGATGCGCCACGTGGTCGAGACCGGAACGGGGACCAACGCCGAGGAGTCGATCTTCGTCTTTTCGTAGCGCAGGCCGAGCCGAAGATGCGAAGGGTTGTTGAAGAAGTTGAACGTATGCAGCGACTGGATGTACGGCGCAAACGTCTTTTCGCGGATGCGCCGGTCCACCTGATACTTTGCAAGGCACCCGCTGATGGAATGTCCCGAGGCAGGCGTGCTGCAGATTCCAAGCCGGTCCTCGAGCAGCGCGATCTCACCCTCGGTATCGACGTGAAAGTAGTCCTGCAGCAGGTTCGAATCGTGCGATCCCGACATGCCCGACAATGCGTGTGGCAGTGACACGAGCTGGAACAGATCGTCCGGCGTATCAGCCGCCGAAAGCGTGCCACCCCAGGTATCGTTCTGGATGAACCCGTAGGCCGATCGAACCTTGTTGTCGGTCAGCGTCGCGCCGAAGTCGATGCTCTGAATGAACGATGAGTCGAAGTCATATCCGGCCTTGGCAGACACTTCATTGATGCGGTCACGCATGTAGGCGTTGCGGAACGCATTACCTGCAGGGCGGATGTGGCTCGGATCGATTTCCGAGCCCGGATACATCGATACCGAGATGACCGGCATGTCGTGTGTGAAGTCGATCGACTGCGTGTCCACGCCATAGATGGCGCTGCCGACGGCGATGTTGCTGCCATAAGGGGACGTCGGCTTGCTGGTTGCCGTTGAATGGTGGGCGTCGAGCTCAAGCCGCACTCCGCCAAGTCCGTGCCACGCAAGGTTGCCGCCGATCGAGCGGTTGATGGAGCGGTTCTTGGCGATCGCGCCGGTGATTGCGAGGTCCTTGTTCTCGCCAGCTCCGAACGTCTCGGAATAAAAGAGCGGACCGGCTGCCGGACCGTCGGTCCAGGCGCTGCTCGTGTTTGCATGGTTGAACCAAACGCCGATGCTGTTGGTCCGCGCATCCACCGTATTCTGTGAATACGTGTAGTCGACGGTCGCCGTCAGGTTCTCGACTGGACGCGCCTGCAGAACCAATTGACCATTGATCCGTTCGCGGTCGATCGTCGTGAAGTCGTAACCGGCGTTCTGCGTCACTTGATAGACGTCGGTATCGCCCGGACGGTTCGTGATGTTGTCGTAGCGTGGGTCGCCCGGCATCGCGAGCGAGCCCCAGTTGCTCTCCGAACCGAGATAACCTTCGCGCCAGCCCGCATTGAACTGGGCAAGGCTTGCCTTGCGCCGCTGGTACGCGCCGCTCAGCAAGATACCGATCCGGTTGTCGGCGAAAGTGTCACTGAAAATGCCCGAGACTTCCGGCGCGATCTTGTGTCCGCTGAACGTGTGATCGATCACCGCTTTGGCAGAGATGCTGCCGCGCATGCCGGGCCGATCCAGCGGACGCGGCGTCAGAATGTTGATCGTTGCGCCGATGCCGCCGGTCGGGAGCGTGGCCCGCCCCGACTTGTAGACTTCGACCGCGGCAATGCCTTCGGACGCCAGGTTGGCGAAGTCGAAGCTGCGGGATGCCGGCGCACTGCAGCAATCGCCGAAGCTGCTGGCGGGCATTTGGCGCCCATTGAGGAGCACCAGGTTGAACTCGGGACCGAAGCCGCGAACCGTGACCTTCGATCCTTCGCCATTCTGGCGGTCGATGGACACGCCGGTGATGCGTTGCAGCGACTCGGCGAGGTTGGTGTCGGGGAACTTGCCCATCTCTTCCGCGGAGATCGCGTCGACGACGCCGACGGCATTGCGTTTGATGTCCATCGACTGACGGAGGGATCCGCGAATACCCGTCACCACGATCGAACTGGCCTCGTCAGGTGTGGCGGCGACCGTCGGGAGAGATTTCGCCGCCGCAGTGTCGTCCTGCGGGGTCGGCTGTGTTTGCGCCAGTGCCGCCTGCGGCGCCAATAACCCGTAGATTGACGCACCCAGCAAGAGCCCAAACGAGGCTTGCTTTTGATGAACTGACATTTTCCCCCCTGAATCGATGACTCACCGACCAGCGGCAGGAATGATTGTGAACGTTCACTTTGTCAACTGATAGTCATCACACTGCAGTTGTTCATCACTAGTACCCGGCGGTTTGCGAGGATCCGACGCGCGCAGTCAGCCGCCGTGGGCGAGGATCCAATCGCGTTGCGCCTTGAGCCATTTCAGCCGCTGCTCGGCCCATGCGTTGGGGCTCAATGCGCCGGCATCGACGAGCCAACGGTCGCGTTCCGTTCGATATGTCGACGGCAGCAGATCGTATCGCTTGTTCCACGCGATGAAGTCTTCGCGCATGAGGCCTCGGATGCTGCGCGTGTCGCGATCCGTCAGCACGCGTCCGCGCGCGACTTCGTCGACGAGCTTCTGTGCGTTCGTGAGCCGCTGCGAAAGGTCGACACCGTAAGCGCCTTTCACCTGACCCTCCGCAGGGCGGGTCGTTGGAATGCCCAGCGATGATCCCGGCATGTCGCCCGACCCGCTTCCCGGGTTGCTGGACGGTGATTGCCAGCCGCCCAGCGGTCCGGATGACGATCCCGGATTCGATTGTGCCGACAGCGCGGACGGAAGTGTCGCAAATCCGATTACACCGATGATCGCCACCATGCGCATTGCTGCATCTCCTCCACCGGCCGCAAGAAACTTTGCCGCGGCGCTAAGCATATCGACAAGTTCGCCGGCTTCAATCCCGAGCGCGGTTCAAGCTTTGCGGCAGACGTAATGGAACCAAGGGTCTTCCGATGTCGGCGGCTCTTGCGACGACACCAGTCTGCCGTCAGCGCCAACGACTTCAATGTCACGAAAGCCTGCGCGCGTGAGTTGCTCGGTCTGCGCGCTGGGACCGATGCGGTAGTGAACGAGCGAGTACCGATATGCAGAGTCGATCGAGATGGAATATTCGCGGCGTGATTCACTGCGGTGCGCGCGCCGCAGATAGTTGAAAATGCCAGCCGGGTACGAGGCTGCCCGCTTTGCGAAACGGACCGGGCTGCGCACGGGATTGATGGCGAGATGCCGCGGGTCCCACGGCTTCGGGATTTCAAACATCCGGTTGTGGCTCGAGAACACGAACAGCCCCTTCGCGCTCAGCACGCGCCGGATTTCGCTCAAGACAAGCAGCCGGTCCTGATGACCGACCGAATCGATCCCGTTGTTGCTGAACAGTACAAAACCGAAGTGCGCATCGGGAAAGGCGGAAAGGTCGCGCGCGTCGTGGATCTCGAAGCGGGTGGCGGGGAAACGCTCGCGACAGCGAACGACCATCTCAGGAGAATAGTCGACGCCAATATAGTCGGGGCTCAGCCCCAGAAGGAAAGGTGTCGTTCGTCCGCCGCCGACGCCGAGGTCGAGTATTCTTGTGCTGAGGACATTCTTTCCGTGACGCTGGAGGATCGCAGCCTCGTCGACACGAAGCCCCGATTGCCGCGCATAGTGCGCGCCAAGGAATCGCTTCTGGTAGAATTGCCGGTTCTCTTCCAATCGCTCCGCCTGACTTGAGCAGTGCAGGGGAGCACCCGGGCCGGCTGACCGCAAGCGCGGCGAGAACGCGTGTCTCTAACCGGCACAACGCTTTTGCGAGCGCGGCAGGCAGGCCTCCCCGACCACCTCGTCGATCAGGGCATGTGCTGCCTGCTGTGCCCCGAGCGGCTTCAGCGTGTGGCTCCGGTACGGAAGGCCGTGGAAGATGACGCCGAATTGCCCGACCGCCGCCGCACTGGGACCGCCGCCCAATTCCGAGGCTAGCGGTTCATCGTCCGAAAAAGCGACGTGGAGCCGCTGTCCTCGCGATTGGAGAGTGCGGAGTGCCTGGGCAAGCTCGTCCTTGGCGCTTCTTCCGGCGCCGTTCGTCGCGCGCAGCGGGGTTTGCAGCGCAAAGGCCGCTAACCGTGAGAAGCGCCTTAACTTCTGCTTTTCGCGAAGCAGATTGCGGAAGCCGCGCGGCGTCGCCATGCGGCCCAGCTTGCGCAGGTCCCGTCCGCCCTCGGCATTCTCCTGGAAGACGAGCAGGCGGGGATTGAGGGCAATCACGTCCGAGACGCGCGGGTCCTCGACAGCGATCTGGAAGGCCCAGAATGCGCCCGAACACAGCCCGCCAAGAACGAAGCGCTCGGGCAGCCCGCGCTCGGCTGCCAAATCGAGCGCTGCGTGAGCCTGAGCCACCAGGTCCTCGGTGTAGAAGGTGTCGTCGGTGTCGAGATATTTGCCGCCGTCGCCGCTTGCGTCGCCGATGCCCTCGACGTCCACCCTGAGCACCGGCACGCCCATTGCCGCCCAGCGCCGCGCCGCCTCGGTCCACATCCGGTTCGGCCCAATGCGTCGGATTGCACCCGCGTTGAAGAGGATCATCGTGTGTTCGGCAGTTGGCGCAGCGACGGGCACTGAAAGAACGCCGTAGAGCTGCTGGCCGGCGCCGTTGAAGATGATCTGTGTCTCCCGGAAACGAGCGCCGTCGCGTCCGAAATCGGCAGTGTCGCTTCCGGCGGGATCTGTCAGTCCTGCTCCGGTCTGCGCAGTCTCGGCGAGCCAGGCGTTCACAACCTCGAACATGGCGAACGGAGACGCCGATTGCGGACGGGCGAGTGCTGCGCCCCAGCCGCGACCCGGGTCAGTTCGGACGTCTGCGCCGCTGGCACGGAGCGCCTCCACCAGCGTCGGATCGGGCCCCATGCCATCGCGGCCGAGGACTAAAGCCCGGGCCGGACCCTCCGACTCCAGAAGCTGCCGGCAATCGAGACTCGAGAGCGCTGCAATAGTCGCGGGCGCCAGCACGTGACCACCGGCCCGCAGCTCGCCTTCGGGCCTCGCATCGTCCAGCTCGCCGGTCTGGGACTGCTCGAGACGACAGAAGGCCTTCACTTCACGAACGAGAGAGCGGCCAGTTGCCGGAACACCCCAGAGCACGAGGTCGTCTACGTCGGCGCCGCGGGCAATCGCCTGCAGCGTCACCAGGCCGCCAGCGCCGAGTGCAACCACCGCCACGCGCTCAGCGCCCGCCTCCCGGAGACTGTCGAGGCTGCGCGCCACAGCCGCGGTCCACGCATCGACCAAGCCGTCGTCGTCGGCGCTACCTGAAGAGTCGCCCGTCCCGGGCAAGTCGATTCGCAGGTTCGCGAATCCGCATTGGGCAAGCGCGAGGCTCCAGTCGCGCCGTGGACGATACGAGGTCTGCTCATCCCAGCCGAACGGCGGAACGATAAGCACGCCGGTGCCGTTCGGCGCCGCCGTTGCGGGCTGATAGATAGCCGCCACGGTGTGGCCGCCCTGGCATTGAAGGTACAACGGCTTCACGCGACTGCCCCTCGGCCGAGCGGATAGCGTCGGGCGCTTCCCAGCGCAGTGCCGTCCGTCGCGCGCAGTTCAGCGGTGACCAGATCGTGAGCCGGCGGGCCGAAGCGGTACGTGTAGCCGACGTCCAGCCAACGCCCCAGCACTGTCTCCACGTCGCCTGTCCAGGTGCCGTGCGGCGCCAAGCTGATGGCGCAGTTTGCGCTAGCGACTACGCGGTCTTTGCAGCTGACGGTCACCGCCACGCTGGCGTCCAAGTGCTCAGTGCCATCATTTGCAACATGGATAGCGTAACCGCTCATGGCCTCATCGGTCATCCAGATGGCAATCGGCGCAAGCACATCGCGCAGAGCGCGCAGGACGGGCTTTGGCGCTCCCGCGCTGTCGATCAGTCCCCACCCGGCGCCAGGCACCAGGTCGCGCAGCCAGAGTACGAAGGCGCCGCCGCAGCCTGATGCGGGTCGGCGCCACTCACCAAAGACCTCCGCCATGACGTCGCCCGAGACCCGGCGTGATAGCTCCAGCCATCGCTCGGGAGCGCTGGCGCGAAGGCGCTTGGGGTCGATGTCGTAGAGTTGGGCGAGATAGTAATCGCGCACGTCGTCGAAGTCCCAGTCCGCACCGATGTCCCGCGGCACGCCGTTTTTCCACGCTGGATTGTCCGGAGCGACAACGTTATCGCCGACGTTGCCGATCGCGAGGCACTCGGAAGCGAAGCGCACGCCGGCGGATCGGATGGCGCTGAACGGGCGGAGGTAGCCGCCGACGCCGAACCAGTTCGATACGCCTTGCGCGGCCAATAGCGGCCGGTCCGCACCGCACGGAGCGGATGGCACGTACAGCGCGTCGACCTCGGCGGCCGCAAGCGCGGCCGGAACTTCCTCGGCGAAGAAGGGCACTCGAGCGATCGCCGGGTCCAGCCCGAACATTGCCGCCTGCTGCTCCACTTCCGATCCGCCGCAGACGCAGAACGTGCTCGGGCGGCCGCCGATAACATCAATGAGAGCTTCGACCTCCTTGTCGACCAGCCCCCGAAAGTCGGCGTCGGTGAACGGGTAGTCGAAGTTGGCGAACATCAGGTCTTGCCAGACTAGGATCCCCAGCTCGTCACAGAGGTCGTGAAATTCCGGCGTTTCGTACGCCATGGTTCCGGGTATCCGCACCGCGTTCAGGCCGTGGTCGCGTGCGAGTTCGAGCGTGGGCCGGAGTTCTCCATCCGGTACCGGAGTCCAGACCGCACCGCGCACGAAAACGTCGATGGTGTTGACCTGCGGCTTGAGGCCGTCGCGGAGGATATCTCCCGGCGAACTGAGCGTTCGAAAACCCATCCGCCGAACGACGTCGTAGCCCTCCACCGTCAGTTCGTAGAGGTACGGCTCGCCGTGCGTGTGCGGCCACCAGCGGATCGGTGAGTGAACGCGCAACTCCGCCCTGCCGCCTGCCACTACCGCCGTCACGTCGCCGACGCGAACAACGGTGCCGTCCGGGAGGTCAGTGGAAACAGCGACGATCCCTTCCTCGGTTTCGACCCGTGTTCGAACGCTGAGTTTTGGCTCGCTCGAGAGGAACCACACGGGCCGCCACAATCCCACGACGGGAGGACCGGGCGCGAAGCCGGGGGCGCGGCCGTTCAGTGTAGTACGAAACCAGCGGAGGTTGCCTTCCGAAGCGACCTTCTGCCGCCAGCGCGCCCTTGGCTTGCGGGAGATCGCCAGCTCGGGCGCAAGAGCGCGGCACTTCACCTCGATGCTGAGCGGCCCGGCGGTGACCGGCACCTCGACGGGAATCCACATTGACGAGGACTCCGCGACGATGCTGCCGTCGATGCTGATAGTCGCGAGGGTCGCGATCCCGTCGAACCGCAAGACCCCGTCCGCCGGCGCCTCAAACGCGGTGGCAAAAGTCGCGTCCGCATCGTCGCCGTAGGAGACGGTGCCCGGCGTCCAGTCCTCGACGGCGATCCGCATCAGTTTACCGCGTGTTCGAGACTCAGCATGGCTGCCGTCCAAGCCTCCGCCATTGCGGATATCGTGGGTGCCGGATCGAAGGGCCGCCGCCGTGCCAGCCGGAACGACATCACCTGGCAACCCTCCACGATCGGTTCGAGCGAGCGTGCCTCATCATCACCAATCAGCCAGCTCACATGTGCCCGCAGGAGGTCAAAAGCCGAACCGGCCATGCGAACCGTTGCAAATGCGTAGGCATGGAACGCCTCGGCATCCCCTGCGAGCAAGCCAGGCAGATCTGCGGACAGTTGCTCCCCGAATCGCTCGAACGGGTTCTCGGCTGGTCGCCGTGCCAGATGGAAGGCCAGGCATTCACGCGCGGCGCGGCTTAGCTCCGGTCCGGTTAGTGGATGCGCCAAGTCGAAGCGCGCGAGCTCAAGATACGGCGGCAATGCAGTATCGGGCCGCCCGTCCAGTCCGAAGATCCCGCGATAATCGTGGCCGGACAACTCGTGCAATCCAATGTTGTGGAAGTAGCGCAGCCTCTCGGCGTCCTGGTCGATCGCCTCCACTGCGACCGTCGATTTGATGTGGCTGCGGCGGTAGTCCGTGCCAGCCGTGTCGGGCAGGTAGAACGAGTCAAGTTCGACGAGCATCGTGCGTCCGCGCTGAAGCTGCCGTTCGATCTGGTCGGGCAGCGCGCCGACTGGCTGCATCTCGTGGATATCGACGCCGTAAAAAGTCTCGATATCCGCCTGCGGCATTTTGAAGAAGGTGAACTGGTCGCCTTCGAAGTCCGTGCGGACGAGATGACCCATGCCCGCAACGGGCTCCAGCCCCCGCGAGTGCAGCAACTCGATCAGCACGTCCGTATAGCAGTTCGTCTCGCGATAGGCGCGACCAGGAGCGTGCAGCGGGTGCGGAGCATAAGTTGCGGGGTCCGCCCTCATCCCCACAGCACCTCGCGGACCTGCGGAGGCCAGGATTCCGGCTCCAGACCGTGCTTATGGAGGAGCGCCAGTGTGCATCGCTCCATGCCAAACCCGAGGCAAGCGGTATGCGCCTCCCCCCCATCCTTCATCGCGATGCGATGCACCTGCGTAAAATGCTCGCGGTGGTAGTTGAAGCTTGCAACCGCCGTCGGCTCGGGAGAGGCGATCGGCACCAGCACTTCGAACTTCAGCTCCTGTTCGCGCTGCGACATGGTCATCATCCGACCAGCCCGGCCGAAGAACGGGTCCGTTGCAATGTCGAAGCGGGCGTCGAGTTCGAGGGCGGTCAGGAGATGGATCGCGCGATCGCGCCACTTGTCGCGCCAGGCGGCGACCGTCTGCGGCTCGGCGATGCGCACCAGCTCGCGCTGGCGGAACATCTGAAGTCGCGCGGGATCGCCAGATGGTTCGTTGCGGAACACGAGCGCGGAGCCGGCATCGATGCAAACGCCGCCGGGCGCGAGCGGACCCCGTTTAGCAACCGCCGGGTAGACCGGGTAACAAGCGGCCGGCGTGAGAACGAGATCCGTCTGTGCCTGATGCGGCCAGGTGCCATGCTGCGCAGACACTGCCGCAAGCTCGCTCGCGTCTTTCTCGCAGCCGTCGAACCCGAACACGCTGGCGCCAAGGTGCGGAAAGGAATTCAGGTATCCGGTGTCCTCCAGCGTCTTTTTGGGGAGCACTGGTGGAAAGTGCAGCTTCTCCGGGTTGTCGTCGGCCGCAGCGCGACTGATCAGCTGTTCGAGTCTTTCCCGGATGTCCACGTAAACGTGGTTGAAGCCGTAGACGCCGGGCACGCCGCTCTCGATGACCAGACCGGCGTCAACAAGATCGGCGAGGAATGCCGACTCGCCGGGCGTTCCCTCACGGAAATGCGCCATCGGACTAGACGTCCTTGGCGATCAGAAGCAGGCCTGCGTTGGTCGCGTGAATGCGATCGTTCGCGATCATCAGGCAGGCCGACATGGAGTCACGTACGTGGCGCCCGACGGCAAACGGCGTATCGTTTTTGAAGCCGACAATTCCGGACACGGACATCGCACCCTGGCAGATGTGCGACACCTGTTCCGACGCAGCGATCTTCAAGTTGTTGAACCGCAAGGCCGCAACCATCGTCATCAGCCACTCGGGGTCGTTGAAATGCTCGACGTAGTCGGCAAGACCCGCCTTCACTTCAGCGCGGAGCAACTGCAGGTCAGCCATGAGGTGCGAGAGCTTCGTCGCCGCGGGTGGCGTGACGCCGGGCTCGCGCTTCGCGACGGCGCGAACGAACGCACGCGAGCGGTCGAACGCGTCCGTTGCGATGCCAAGCCACAGGTGCGACCAGAGCACGTGCGACACGGGCACCATCGACTGGGCTGCGACTTCCGAGAACGGCTGGTCGACCACCTGCTCGGCGGCAAAGGTGGCGGAGACAATGAAGCCCGGCGAGCACGTGCCGCGCATGCCGAACGGGTCCCAGGTGCCTTGCGGCTCCAGCGCATTCTGGCGCGCCATCGTAAGGGCAACCACCTGATCGCCGGCATGCGCGTTCGGCGTGCGGCGCACCGTCGTCAGCAGATCGTCGGCGTAGGCGCCATAAGACACGGTCGGCGCACGCTTGACGAAGGAAACAGCTCCATTGGCTGGAGTGATCGCGGCGATCGAGCTTCCCATGTCGCCGCCCGTGCCGACTTCCGAGGTCACCGACGCGATCAGCCGCTGCTCCGCTGCAACCCGGCGCAGATAATCATCAAAGAATGGCTGGCCGGCGGCGTGGCGGGCCAGCGTCACGACCTGAATCTGGTGCATAGCGAAAACCATTGCGCTGGCGCCGCATCGCTTGCCGAGGGTGAAAGAGGCCTCCGCGATCGCAGCAAACGAGACGCCGCGGCCGCCAAGTTCCGGCGACAGAAATGCTGACAAGGCGCGCGCTTCTTTTAGCGCATCCATGCACTCTTGAGGGAAGCGCGCGTGAACGTCGACGTCGCCTGCGTGCTTCGCGGCGACGTCATCGGCGATGCTGGCGACCTCGGCTAAAAACGCGGCGTCGGCAGCCTCCTGCGCACCGGCAGCGAAAGCCTTCCGAGCGACCGGCGCTGTCATGCGGCAGCCGCGCGGTCGAGTTGCCCAATCGCGGCCGCGATGTTGATCACCGAAGCGAAAATGCTGCGCTTCAACATCGCGTCGGGAAACTCGACGTCGAAGCCGTCCTCAAGCGCCAACATAACCTCGACCGATGCGTGCGACGTCATGCCGGCTTCGTATAGATCGTCGCTGTCCGCCAACGTCGATACCTCGACCGGCAGCCGCGCATGCGCGCCGAGAATATCGCGGATCAGCTGGTTGGTGGCTGGCGTCGACATGCGAGGTCCCTCTGAAGTTTCGCTAGAAGCTTCGGCGCCGCGTGGATTTCGCGCCCACGACTCTCACCTCTGACTTCGACGACCATTGTTGCGCGTAGGGCGATAAAATGTGTTCAACGCGAATGGCTGACGAACTGTTTACCTTGTTTGGCAACACTGCGGACGACCTGCGCTCCGCAGCAGGCGAACGCGGGGACAGGTCGGTCGCCTCAGCTTAGACGAACTGCCACACCACCCAAATTGCTGCTGCGACCAGGCCCCATGACGCAAGCGCAAGGGCGAAGATCGCCCTCATCTTGCGTGGAAACGAGATCTCCGTCTCAGGGGAAAGCTGCTCGACAGGGCTGCTCTCCGGCTCGGCAAGCTCGACCGGAGCAGGCGCTGGCCAGGAGACCGCAGGCGGCGCTCGCAGCAAAGCGGCACTGACAGCAGCGGTCGAAAGCGGTCGTTTGAACTGACATCCGAAGAGATCCCCGCTCGACCACCTGACGACTGCCGGAATCCCAGCCTGATCGCCCATGTCGAGCTCGATCGTTTCACCGTTCGTCAGGTCCCCGGTTGTTCTCAGAAGAATGCCGGTGGTTGAAACGTCCATGATGAGCACGTCGGTCGTACCGCGGCCGACGACGCCCTGCGCCTGCAGATGCAGCTTGCGGCGAGGTGCAGCCCGCCCCGTGACGGCTAGCGGCTTTGCATCGAGTAGGGCGCGAACTGCGGTCATGGGATCCTCCGCAACGAGGATTGCTTCGCCACTGGTTAACTTTTTGTTTCCGCTCGGCAGGCACGGGTCATTTTGTGTCGCGGCGCCCTCTGACGTCCGTCATCCAGACTTCCGAGGATTTACCGAGCAGTGCGGCATCCATGTCCTTTTACGTTCGTTGCGGCTGCCGGACTTGTTCACGAGGTACGCCTGCGATGCTGATGGTCGACACCGAGCTTAGGCCAAGCTCCATCCATGGCATCGGCGTATTCCTGACCGAACCGGCGGCTGCGGGACAGCTGATCTGGCGCTTCGACAGCCGGATCGACCGGGTGTTCTCGGACGCCGAGCTGCACGAGATGCCCGCCTCGCTCCAGCAGTTTCTGCGGACCTATTCGACGTTGCACGACGGTTTGAAGTTGTGGGTCCTGTGCGGCGACAACGGGCGGCACTTCAATCACTCGGAGTCGCCCAACACCCGTTCGCTGGGGATTGCTTTCGGTGACGACGTCGCTGCGTTCGACCTCCCCGCGGGAACGGAGCTGACCAGCGACTACCGGACGATCTGCGACGCCGTGCGGCTGCAGGGCGTCGGCTTCAGCCATCCCCAGGACTCGAGCAACGCGAGTTCGCCGGCAATCAGCTTATCACCAATGTCGAGCCGATAGCGGACGTTCGGCGCGTAAACCCTTGCGGCGTTCGCGTAGGCCGCCGCCTTGGCAGCAGTGACCGACTCACCGGTCCCCGTGACGACAGCGGTCCAACCATACAGACCGCTGGTTACCAACTGAGTTCCGGACAGGCCCACCTCGCCTGGATGGAAGTGCTCGTCGGCTACGTGGCCGGTGAGAACCGGCAAGCCGACGGGGCTATCGAATTCCTTGCGCGACAGCGGGAAGGGCGGGGTGGTCAGGACTACGCAGACGGAAAAACCGGCGGCGGTCTCGAAGTGGTCGGCACCATCCCTCATTGCGGCGAACAGCTCGCCCCATCCACAAGCCTGCAAAGGCTCGAGCACGGCGAAGCCCGGATATCCGAAGCGGCAGGTGAACTCGAGCGGCCAGATGCCCTGCTCGTTGACGATCGTGTTTAGGTTTACGTAGCCGACGTGGCCGGCTTGCCGAAGCAGCGCCTCCAGTGGCTTCAGAGTTGCTTCAAACAGCGCATCGGAGTTCGCGAAGGTGGCGACTGTTCCCATTTCCCCCGTCAGCTCGCCCATGTCGCCGGCGAAGAACCGCTTGTGTTCCCAGTCCAGGCAGCCGGGCCGGAGGAACGACGTGCCGTTGAAGTAGGCGCCAACACCGGTCTCGATGCCGCTAATGAAATCCATCAGGATAAAGCGCTCGCCTGCGCCTGGTGGGCGCGCGCGGAGCAGGGCCGCGACGTCGCTGCCGTCCGCCAGCTTCCCAACGAAGGTGTCGCCTGCGGATGCGCTGAGCTTGTAGACGCAGCGACGCGGCCGCGCCTGGAGGTCCGCAAGCGCTGCGAGCGAGTTCGCGAACTCCTTCACTGGCGCGATGCACAGCCCGGCCGACCCGAGCAGGTCCAGCGCGAAGCCGCGGTCGGTCTCGAGCCGGTCTCCGAAGGCGCTGCCACCGACCACGTTGAAGCCGCGGGCCCGAAGCTCGTCCTGGAGGGCGCCAAAGCCGATCGCCTCGAAAAGGATCAGACCTTCGGCTCCAGCCGCCTCGACCCACGCGAGCTCGTCTCGCCAGTTGTCCGCACGGGGAACGAGACCCCTCATGGTCCCCTCAGCCAGTGATTCGCTGACGGTCACCCGGACTTCGTGACCTTCGGCAAGCAGCCGAAGGTACATCGACCCCAGGTCACAGGTTTCGGCGATCCCCAATATCCGCATCGCCGTAGGGCTAGCTCGACGGGCGAAACGCTGCACGGTTTAAAATTGAAACGGTTCTGTAATAAGATTACCACAGAACCTCCAAATCGATGGCAGCATAGGTCCACTGCTGATTGACTTGGCCCGGAGCGGGCGCATTCTCTCGTTGCACTGCAACAAGACTGCGGCGCTAACCGGGGGGTTAACATGACGGGCACTCGCACGCGTCACCTAAGGCATCTGCTTTTCTCTTCAGCCGCGGCTCTGACTTGCGCCGGCCTTCCTGGCACTGCTCACGCGCAGGTCGCTCCGGAGCCACTGGCTGGAACTGCGGATGCGGTTCCACAGGACCAGATCGTCGTCACCGGCACGCGCCGTACCGACCGGACCTCCACGAACTCGGCCTCGCCCGTGGACGTCATAAGTTCGGCGGAACTGACGCAGCAGCCCACCGCCAACTTGCTGGACACCATCAAGAATGTTGTCCCGTCGTTCTTCGTCCCGCAGAACACGATCTCGGACGCTTCGAGCTTCGTGCGCGCTCCTTCCCTGCGCGGCCTGCCGGGGGACGAGGTCCTCGTCCAGGTTAACGGCAAGCGTTTCAACCGCTCGGCGCTCGTCCAGGTCTACACCGGTGGCGACACCGGGCTGTCGTTCGGCTCGCAAGGCGCCGACATCTCGGCAATTCCGTCCATTGCCATCAAGAACCTCCAGGTCCTCCGCGAAGGCGCCACGGCGCAATACGGCTCCGATGCTATCGCAGGGGTCATGAACTTCGGGCTCCGAAACGACCGCAACGGCGTCGAACTTCAGGCCCGCTACGGCCAGTTCTACGATCATGGTCACACCAAGCTCGACAGCGGCAAGAGTCGCCAGATCGCCGGTAACGTCGGCATCGGCATCGGCGCCACTGGTTTCATCGATCTCGCCGGCGAGTGGTACAAGGACGACGGCACGAGCCGCGGCAAGACGCGTCCGCTCGCCGTCATCTTCGCCCAGAACAATCCGGCGCTTGCCGACCAGCTGCCGCATTATCCGCTGCCGGCGCAAATCTGGGGTCTGTCACCGCAGCATGGGTGGAAGGCGGCGCTCAACAGCGGCTTCGACCTCACGCCGAACAGCCAAGTCTACCTGACGGTCGTCGCCGCCAGAAACAAGGCGAACGAGAGCTTTAACTATCGCTCACCGATCAGTGGAGATGCGGTCGACATTGAGGGCGTCACCCGTCATCTCGGGGCGAACGGCGCGTTCACGACACCGTTCTACCTGACGCCGTGCCCGGCCGGGAACGCGACCTGCCCCGCAGGCGGCTTCGTCCAGGACGCCAACATCTTCAACTTCACCGACATCTATCCGGCCGGCTTCACGCCGCGCTTTGTTGGCATCACCAAGGAGCGTTGGGGGACTGCTGGGTACAAGGGCAGCCTCGCCAATGGCCTCACTTGGGATCTGTCCGGGACGCTTGCCAAGAACACGCTGACGCTCTCCATGTATAACTCGCTCAACGCGAGCTACGGGCCGGAATCGCAGACCAGCTTCCAGTTCGGTCAGCTCAGCCAGAAAGAGCGTAACCTCAACGCTGACTTCACCTACCCGATCAACGTCGGCTTCTACAGCCCGCTGACGATCGCCTGGGGCGCGGAATCGCGGAAAGAAACTTACGGGCAGTCGGCCGGTGACGTGCAGTCATACAGTGGCGGGCCCTACGCTGTTCAGTATCCGCTCTACGTCCAGACCGCGCCTGGCGTGTACGCGCTAGCCGGCACGTCGACTGATTGTACTGCCACAGGTGCAGTTTGCACCGCGGCCAAGTCGCCCGGTGCAAGCGGCTACGGCGGCACCAGCCCTGAAGCGGCGGGCAAGTGGAGCCAGACCAGCTGGGGCGTTTACGGCGACCTCGAAACCGACATCACGCAGCAGCTAAGCGTCGGCCTGGCCGGCCGTTACGAGCATTACAGCACGTTCGGCGGAAGCTTCGTCTACAAGGCGAATGCCCTGTACAAGATCTCGCCGCAACTCTCGGTGCGCGGCACGATCGGCACGGGCTTCCACGCGCCGTCGCCGGGCCAGTCCAACGACGAGATCCTGACCACGAACTTCGTCGCCGGTAACCAGATCCAGACCGGCACCTACCCCGTCGAAAGCCTGATTGCGCAATATTACGGCGCAACGACGCTGAAGCCCGAGAAGTCTAAGAACTACGGGGCGGGCGTCGTCTTCCGGCCGATCCCGGCGTTCACGGTCACAGTCGACGGCTACATCATCGACGTGAGAGACCGCATCGGCATCTCGCAGAACTTCGACGTGACAGCGGCGGACATTGCCCTCGAGCCGGCACTGGCAGCAGTGGGTGATGGCGGCAACGTCAACTACTTCACGAACGGGTTCGACACCCGCACCAAGGGCATCGATGCTGTCGCTACGTACCGCCACTCACTGATGGGCGGCTATTTCACCGGCACACTTGCCTACAATTACAACAAGTCGAAGGTCACCAAGTACGATCCGGGTGTGATCAGCGCCGCGCAGATCATCGACGTTGCGCACCTCGCTCCGAACCACCGCGCGACCCTGTCGGGCAGTTGGTCGGGCGGTGCGTTCGGCTTCAACGTTCGCGAGAATTACTACAGCTGGTGGGAAGACGCGGTCGACTATCCGACGGCCGAAGATGCCAACGGCAACATCACTGCCGCCCAGAAATTCGGGTCGAAGTTCACGACCGACGTCGACGTCAGCTACACGTTCGCGAGGATGTTCACGCTGACGCTGGGTGCCAGCAACGTGTTCAACACCCACCCGGACAAGATAAGGCACACCGCAGCATACAACCCGATCTACGAGCTGACGCACAGCACGGCCGATGGTCAGGTCTATCCGCGACCGGGTGGTCCGTTCGGCATCAACGGAGGCTTCTGGTACGTCCGGCTGCGGGCCAAGATCGGCGAGTCCGTCGCGCATGTCGCGCCGCCTCCCGCCGAACTGCCACCGCCGCCGCCAGCCATGCAGACCTGCGCGGATGGCAGCATGGTCCAGATGGGGGCTCCATGCCCGATGGTTCAGCCAGTCGCGCCACCACCACCTCCTCCCCCGCCACCTCCTGCAGCCACGGGGGAGCGGGGCCGGTAACCGCGCAAGCTCCAGGGATTGGTTCGAACGATGATGGGCCGCTCGGAAACGGGTGGCCCATTTCTTGAGCTCACCCGCTTGACCGACGCCCTTAGCCGGAGTGAGCTTCCAACAGCGATTTCGCCGAAGATGGAGAAGTGCCGATGAAAGCTAGGCGTTCGGGCTGGATCGCAGCCGCGCTAGCCACCCTAACTTCGGCGTGGGCGCCAGCGGCGAAAACGGCGGCGCCAACTCCGGTCGGATCCGAGCACGGAATGGTGGTCAGCGCCAACCGCCTCGCGTCAAAAGCAGGCATCGAAGCCCTCAAGTCCGGCGGCAACGCCGTCGATGCGGCCGTTGCAGTCGCCTACGCGCTCGCGGTGACCTTTCCGGAAGCAGGCAATCTTGGCGGCGGCGGCTTCATGACTATCCGCTTTCACGACGGGCGGACCGCGTTCATCGACTTCCGGGAGACGGCGCCGGCCGCGGCGACGGCGACCATGTACCTGGACGCGAACGGCAACCCCGTTCCGGAGCGGAGCCGGCGCGGATATCTCGCCGCCGGGGTGCCTGGCACGGTCTCGGGCCTCGAGCTCGCGAGGACGCGCTTCGGAACCAAGCCGCGCGCCGCACTGATGGCCAGCGCAATCCATCTCGCGCGGGACGGCTTCGTGCTGGACCAGGGCGATGCCGGCATGCTCGCCGATGCTGCCGAGGACTTCCGCAAGGATGCTCCAAGCGCGGCCATCTTCCTCGACCATGGGCGCCCGTGGCAGGCCGGCCACCGCCTCGTCCAGTCCGATCTCGGGCGGACGCTCGCAGCGATCTCCGCACAGGGACCGGACGCCTTTTACAAGGGCAAAGTCGCCGCCCGCATCGTCGCCGCAAGCAGAGCCGGCGGCGGGATCTTCAGCCTCCAGGACCTGGCAACCTATCACGCCCGTGAACTCAAGTCGCTCGAATGCGATTACCGCGGCTACCATATCGTCTCGGCACCGCCGCCAAGCTCCGGCGGTGTGGTGCTGTGCGAGACGTTGAACATCGTCGAAGGCTACCCGCTCGACAAGCTCGGCTTTCAGTCGTCGGCTGCGACACATTATCTCGTCGAGGCGATGCGCCGCTCCTACCATGATCGTAACCTCAGCCTTGGCGATCCGAGCTTCGTGACGATCGACACCGCCCATTTCATCGACAAGGGGTATGCTGCCGCGCTCCGCCAGGGCATCGACCCCGCGCACGCCACACCGTCGTCCAGTTTGCCCGCTCCGGGGCTCGGCAAGGAAGGCCGAAGCACCACTCACTTTTCGATCGTCGACAAGGACGGCAATGCGGTCTCACTGACCTACACTCTCAACGACTGGTTCGGTGCCCGTGTGACGGCGGCCGGCACAGGCGTTCTCCTGAACGACGAGATGGACGACTTCTCCGCGAAGCCCGGCTCGCCGAATATGTACGGCCTGATCGAAGGCCCGAACAACGCTGTCGCTCCGGGCAAACGCCCGCTCTCCTCGATGACGCCGACAATCGTCAGCAAGGACGGCAAGCTGGTGATGGTGGTGGGGACGCCGGGCGGCAGCCGCATCCCCTCTGCGGTCATCGAGACGATCAGCAACATGATCGACTTCGGGATGACGGTGACGGAGGCCGTCGAGGCTCCCCGCATTCACCATCAATGGCTGCCCGACGAAGTCGGGTACGAACGCTACGGGCTGAGCGCCGATACGATCTCCCGGCTGGAAGCGATGGGCCACAAGGTGGTGCCGATTGACTACGGCAACCAGCTTGCTGTCATTGTCGTCGGCGCACCGGCACTAGGCGGCAAGCCGATTGGCAAGCAGCGGCTCTACGGGGCCCTCGATCCGCGGCTCAATGTCGGTGACGTCGAAGGATATTGATAGGGTGGGCGCATTCACCTCGCGCCTCGCAACGCTCAACGATCTCGACGCGCTGCAGGAGGTGATGCGGCTATCGATCGAGACGCTGCAGGACAGCTTCCTCCGTCCCGAGCAGGTTCGGGTCAGTCACAAGGTCATGGGCCTCGACACCCAGCTTGTCAGGGACGGCACATACTTCGTCGTCGAGCAGGGCGGCCGGATTGCAGGATGCGGAGGTTGGAGTTGGCGGTCGACGTTATACGGAGGTGACGCGAGCGTCGTCTCGAGAGAGCTCCGGCCTCTGGATCCTCGGACGGAACCTGCACGGATCAGGGCGATGTATACGCATCCGGACTTTGCGAGGCGCGGGGTAGGCCGGCTGGTCCTCGACCTGTGCGAAGCTGCGGCAAAGGAGGCCGGCTTCCGGCGAGCGACGATGATGGCGACCATGGCGGGTGTGCCGCTCTATGCCGCTTGCGGCTACGTCGAAGCCGATCCGATGACTGAGGCACTGGTGGACGGGGTGGCGGTGCCGCTCCTGCGGATGGAGAAGACGCTCGACCTGCCGTGAACTGCGAGCTCGGTGGGGATCTTGACCGCGTGCCAGCATTGCCAAGGCTTGGGACATGCTCGACAGTGCCCGCACCAGTGCTGATGAGGGCTTCGTGACTGCGCAATCCGCCACTCGACAGGTTCATGTTCTCAATGGGCCGAACCTCAATCTGCTCGGCGAGCGCGAGCCGGAGATCTACGGGACCTCGACCCTTGCCGACGTCGAGCGATCCTGCCGCCGCCTGTGCGACGCTGCCGGCGTCGAGCTGCAGTTCAGCCAGACCAACAGCGAGGCGACCTTGATCGATCAGATTCAGGCTGCGCGCGCTTCGGCCGGGATCGTCATCAACCCGGCCGGCTGTTCATATTCGGTGCCGGTGCTCGATGCCTTGCTGGCGTGCAGCGCGCCTGTGGTCGAAGTCCACATCAGCAACATCCACGCCCGCGCAGAAGCCTGGCGCGCCGAGACGATGACGACGAGCGCGGCGCTCGGCGTGATCTCCGGACTCGGTATCCAAGGCTACGCCCTTGCACTTCAATTCATTCTCGATGGCCGTGGCACAGGGTAGCGGAAAGGCGACTGACCGTCCGATCGTTCTCGTCGGATTCATGGCTGCCGGGAAGTCGAAGATCGGGCGCGCGCTCGCCCAGCGGCTCGGCTTAGCGTTCGTGGATACGGACAGGGAGGTCGAAGAGCGCTTCGGCATGTCCATCAGCGACATCTTCGAAACGACCGGCGAATCTGAGTTCAGGGCCGCGGAGCGCGACGTGATCTCACGCCTGCTCGAAGATGGACCTCGGGTTATCGCGATTGGTGGCGGCGCCTTCGTTGATCCTGAAAACAGGACGCGCTTAAACGCGGCGGCGGTGACCGTCTGGCTTGATCCGCCCTTCGACATTCTCCTCGCGCGGCTCCAGCGGTCGGCCGCGCGCCCTCTCGCGAGCGGCAGGAGCGAAAGCGAGTTGCACGACCTCTGGCACCAGCGGCAGGCGAGCTACATCGAAGCCCATCTCCGCATCAGGACGTCAGACGACCCGGCCCAACAGTTCGTGGAAAAAATCGTGCGCGAGCTGGAGCGGGCCTAAACCAGGTCTCGCAGCACGTTGCCGAGGATCTGCTGCCCGACCGGCGTCAGCACCGATTCCGGGTGAAACTGAACGCCGACCTGTTTGGCTTCAGCGTCGCTGATCGCCATCGCCATGCCCTCGATCTGCGCGTGGACCCGAAAGCGGGCAGGCGGGTTCGGCGTGCCTAGTGAATGGTACCGCCCGATCTTCGCTGGATTAGGGACCCCCACGAAAGGCCCTTCTCCGTCATGGTCAAGAAGTGACGATTTGCCGTGCACCGGTCGCTGCGCACGGACCACCTGGCCGCCGGCCTCGAGCACCATCGCCTGCTGACCCAGGCAAATGCCGAACAGCGGCACCTTGCCTTTCGCGGCGGCTATCAGCTCCAGGCAGCAGCCGGCGTCCTCAGGCCGCCCGGGGCCGGGTGAGATCAGGATCATCGCGTCGGACTCCACGGCTTGCTTGAAAGCATCCACCGCGGCGATCTCGTTGCGGACCGTCCGAACGGACCCGCCTAGCCGCTCGAGTGCCTCAACGATGTTGAAGGTGAAGCTGTCGTGATTATCGATCATCAGGACGTTGCGGCTCATCGCACCTGCTCCCCGGCGATTGCAGACAGGACGGCCGAAGCCTTGCGGCGGGTTTCTTCGGCCTCCGCGACGGGATCGGAGTCGTAGACCACACCCGCCCCCGCGCGGACGTAAGCCGTCCCGTTCTTCACCAGCGCCGAGCGAATGACGACGCCGGTGTCGAGTAGCCCTTGACCATTCAGCCAGCCGATCGCTCCGCCATAGGCGCCGCGGCGTGTGCGTTCGTAGCGGCGAAGCAACTCGATTGCCTTGAGCTTGGGCGCTCCCGAAAGAGTACCGACGTTGAGGCAGGTCTGCAGCGCGTGGAGGGCATCATAGCCCTGGGCGAGCAGCCCCTTCACCGAGCTGACCAGGTGCATGACGCGCGCGTATTTCTCGAGGCTCATCAGGTGGGAAACGTGGCGAGTGCCCGGCTCGCACACCCGCGCCACGTCGTTCCGCGCGAGATCCACGAGCATCATATGCTCGGCAGCCTCCTTCTCGTCGAGGCGCAGGTCCGCTTCCATGCGGTTATCCTCGTCCTCGTCCACGCCGCGCGGGCGGGTGCCCGCAATGGGCTTCACTTCGAGGACGCGCGTGCCGGCCTCGCGCGTCACGCGGACCGAGGTTTCGGGCGAGGCGCCGAACAGGACAGCGTCGGTCATCGAGACAAAGAACATGTAGGGGCTGCGGTCGATCGAGCGAACGCGCGCGAATGCCGACAGCGGATCCGGGCAGGGAGCGCGGAACGTCCGCGAAGCGACGATCTGGTAGACGTCGCCGGCGAGGATATGCTCCTTCAACTTCGAGACGGCGCCGGCGAATTCCTCGTCGCTAAGATCCACCGTGACGCTGACCGGTGTACCCGGGGCCGGCTTCAGCGCTCTCACGTCAGACGCGCGGAATGCCAGGTAGCCAAGCCGCTCGACGGCCGAGAAGTGCGCACGGCGGTCGTTCTCTGCATCGCCTGACCCGAATGCCGTGCAAACGAGGCGTGGTGTGAGCCCTGACTCCGCAATTACCGCCGATTCCGCGAGCCAAAAGATGAAGTCAGGGAAGCCCGTCGGATCCTCAGCATTGGCAGGGAGCTCTTCGAATAGATCAACGTGATCGAAGGCGATCACGCCCGCGAGGCAGACGGTCATCGCCTCTTCCGCCGTCTCGCCCCGCAAGCCGCTCGTGATCGTCCGGAGCACGTCGAACGGCGACGGCGCGCGTAGCCTTACCTCCGTATCAACCGCCGTTGAGCATTCGTAGGTCAACGTCAGCCTATCGGCTTCGCGGGCGGTCACGTGATCTGCAAGCTTAAGCCCGACTATCTCCAGGACAGTCCGACCGTTGGGTGTCAGCGCCGTCAGGAGCACGTCACCGTCGCGACACTCGATCCGCACCGCAGCCTGGTCGACGATGATGCTCCTGCCCGCCGTCGTTTCGATCAGTGCCGTGTCGGCGCGGCGGCCGTTGTCGCTCAGCGTGGCGTACAACGCCAGCAGGTCGACAGGCGCAGCCAAGCGCCGGCTAATCGCGCGGGCGGTCCCCACCGTCACGTCCGCAGCAGCATTCATGCGAGCTCCCTGCCGACTGCCGAGAGGATCGGCGCGAGCGTGGCCATCAGGCATTCAAACTGGTGCGGGTAGAGCGACTGGGCCCCGTCCGACCAGGCGTCGACCGGGTTCTCATGAACTTCGACGAGGATGCCATCCGCGCCGCATGCCGCCGCCGCCAAGGACATCGGGATCACAAGGTCACGAACCCCGGTCCCGTGCGACGGGTCGACCAGGACGGGCAGGTGAGTCTTCTGCTTCATGTAAGCGACGGCATTCAGGTCCAGCGTGTTCCGGGTGACGGTCTCGAACGTGCGAATGCCCCGTTCGCAGAGGATCACCTGCTCGTTGCCCGCCGCCAGCAGATACTCCGCCGCGAGCAGAAGCTCTTCGACTTTAGCAGAGAGCCCCCGCTTCAGGAGCACCGGTTTGTCGATCTTTCCGAGCGCCTTGAGCAGCGAGAAGTTCTGCATGTTGCGAGCGCCGACCTGGAGCATGTCGGCCTTCTCAGCGACGGCCTCGACATCAGCCGTATCCATGATCTCGGTAACGACCGGCAGCTCAAGCTCGTCCCCGATCGTGCGGAGCGTCGTCAGGCCTTCGGGGCCGTGACCCTGGAACGAGTAGGGGCTGGACCTCGGCTTGTAGGCACCGGCGCGGATGCCGACGGCGCCCGCTGCCCTTACCGCGCTGGCCGTTGCGCGGAGGCGGTCTTCGGTCTCGACCGCGCACGGTCCGGCAATCACGGCGAAGCCAGTCCCGCCGATCGTCGCCCGCCCGAAGCGCACGATCGTGTCGTGCGGGTGCATTTCGCGGCTGACCAGCTTGTAAGGCGACAGGATCGGCTTGAGCGACTCGACCATCGGGTGCCCGTCCAGGCCGAGCTGACCAAGCACGCGCTCGTCGCCGAGAGCGCCCAGCACGATCCGCTCCGTGCCCGGCATGTAGAGCGGCTTGAGGCCTTTCTCCTCTATCCGGCCGAGGATTTCCTGGGCCGTTTCTTCTGTCGCTTCGCGCTTGAGAACGATGATCATTGTCTTGGGTGTCCGTTTGTCGAGGGCATGAAAAAACCCGCCGGGTCGCGGCGGGTCCTGGGAAGGCTAGGCTTGGAAGAGTGGCTCTTCCGTCTATCCGTTCATTGGGCGCGCCGCGAGATTGGCTGGGGACCAGCGCCACCAAGTCTGTGCGGAGCGAACCTGAAGCATCTGAATTACAATGCTATCCGTCCACGCACTGGTCAAGCTCCCCGCTGAGAGAAAAGTCACGCACGACGCTGCGGTACATTGACCCAAATCCCCGCTCCCTCGACATGGTAGCCCCTGAAGGACCGGCCAAATGAATGAGTTGCTCGAAATCTCTGCCTCACGGCTGGTTGGGACTCGTGCCGGCCCGCTGGTCGGCGATGTCGAGGTTCCGGGAGACAAGTCGATATCTCACCGTGCGCTCATCCTGGGCGGGCTGGCGTACGGCGAGACGCGGATCAGTGGCCTCCTCGAAGGCGCCGACGTTCTGCACACGGCCGACGCTGTGCGCTCGTTTGGGGTGGAGGTCGAGCGGCTCGGCCCGGGAGAATGGCGGGTCCGCGGCTGCGTGTGGCGCAGTCCGGCGTCACCAATCGAATGCGGTAACAGCGGCACCAGCGTTCGCCTGCTGATGGGCGCAGCGGCGGGCTTTCCGATGCGCGCCACCTTCACGGGCGACGCATCGCTCAGCAGCAGGCCGATGGAGCGGGTGCTTGCTCCATTGCGCACGATGGGCGCGCGAACGGATGGGAGCGCCCTGCCGATCACGATCCAAGGGGGGGATCTTCAGGGCATCCGTTTCGTCAATGAGAAGGCGTCCGCGCAGGTGAAGTCAGCCATCCTCCTGGCCGGGCTTCGGGCTTCGGGCGATGTCGAAGTGTTCGAGCCCTCGCCAAGCCGGGACCACACCGAGAATCTGCTTCGAAACTTCGGATGCGAGGTGGAATGCCGCGATGGCGTGATCCGCCTCGGTGCGCGGCGGAACCTCAAGGGCGCGGAGGTTCGCGTGCCTGGCGACCCGTCCTCGGCAGCGTTCCCGATAGTCGCTGGGCTGATCGTCCCTGGCTCGCAATTGACAGTCCGCAACGTGATGGTGAATCCGCTCCGCACCGGCTTGGTGGCGACCTTGCAGGAGATGGGCGCCGACATACGGGTCCAGAAAAAGCGAACCGCAGGTGGGGAAGAGATCGCCGACCTGATGGTTGCAGCTTCGAAGCTGCGCGGTGTCGAGGTGCCCGCCGGGCGTGCGCCGTCGATGATCGATGAATATCCCGTACTTGCGGTCGCCGCCGCGTTCGCTGAAGGCCGCACCGTCATGCACGGGCTCTCCGAATTGCGGGTAAAGGAAAGCGACCGCCTCGCTGCGATCGTGGCTGGGCTGCGTGCCTGCGGCGTCGAGGCCCGTGAAGAGGGAGACAGTCTCGTCGTCGAAGGGCTTGCCGGTCCACCCGCCGGCGGAGCAGAGGTCGAAGCTCACGACGATCACCGCATCGCCATGAGCTTCCTCGTTGTCGGTCTTGCCGCCGACAATCCGGTCACGGTGGACAGCGCCGAGATGATCGCAACGAGCTTCCCCGGCTTCGTGCCGCTGATGCGTTCTCTCGGAGCAGGCACCGAATGAGCTTCAACACGTTCGGCCGCATGTTGCGAATGACGACATGGGGCGAAAGCCATGGGCCGGCGATTGGCGTCGTCGTAGATGGCTGTCCGCCCGGGCTGAGCCTGTCGGAAGGCGACATTCAGCCTTGGCTCGACAAGCGCCGCCCGGGGGCAAGCCGCCACACCACGCAACGGCGCGAAAGCGACCAGGTCCGTGTCCTGTCCGGCACTTTCGAGGGCCGGACAACCGGCACGCCGATAAGTTTGATGATCGAGAACGAAGATCAGCGATCGAAGGACTATTCGGAAGTAGCGAGAGCCTACCGCCCGGGCCACGCCGACTACTCCTATGAAGCCAAGTACGGTCTCGCCGACTGGCGCGGCGGCGGTCGCAGCTCGGCCCGTGAAACAGCGTCACGAGTAGCCGCAGGCGCAGTCGCGCGACTGATCATCCCAGAAGTGCGTATCCGCGCGTACCTGGTCGAGATCGGCGGCGACCGGATCGATCCTTCGGCTTCCGATCGAGATGCCATCGAGAACAACCCGCTCCACTGCCCTGACGCACAGGCTGCACTCCGCTGGGAGCGGATGATCGACGAGGCACGCAAGGCGGGCTCGTCGCTGGGAGCCTTGGTCGAGTGCGTCGCGGAAGGGGTGCCTGCCGGGTGGGGCGCGCCCGTTTACGCCAAGCTCGACGGCGAACTTGCAGGAGCGATGATGTCGATCAACGCGGCCAAAGGCGTGGAGATCGGCGACGGCTTCGCTGCCGCACGGCTGCGGGGCGAAGAGAATGCTGATGCCATGCGCGCGGGGCCCACGTTCCTGTCGAACCACGCCGGGGGCATTCTCGGCGGCATTTCGACTGGGGAGCCGATCGTGACTAGAGTGGCGTTCAAGCCCACCTCCTCGATCCGCACGCCCGTCGAGACGATCGATCGCGCCGGTAACGAAACGGAGGTCGCGACGACCGGCCGGCATGACCCATGTGTCGGCATCCGCGCGGTTCCCGTCGTTGAAGCGATGATGGCGCTGGTGCTTGCCGACCAGAAGCTGCTCCACCGCGCGCAGTGCGGCTGAGCTGATGGAGAAGATCAGCGTCCCCCTCGGCGCGCGCAGCTACGAAATCCTGATTGGCGACGGCCTGCTCTATCGTGCCGGGCACTATCTGGCGCCGCTTGCACGTGACGGCCGCATCCTGGTCGTGAGTGACGAGCTAGTCTGGTCCACCCTCGGTCCGCGGCTCCGCGCCGGGCTGGGTCCGAACGAGGCGGTTCCAATCGTCGTCAAGGCCGGCGAGGAGAGCAAGAGCTGGTCCGGCCTTCAGCAGGTCGTCGATGCTCTGCTTGCGGCTGGAGTCGAGCGAACCGATCACATCATTGCGTTCGGCGGCGGCGTTGTGGGCGATCTCGCCGGTTTCGCGGCCGCCATCGTCAATCGCGGCTGCCCGTTCGTCCAGCTTCCGACGACCCTGCTTGCCCAGGTGGATAGCTCCGTTGGGGGCAAGACGGGGATCAACGTCGCGGCGGGCAAGAACCTTGCCGGCGCCTTTCACCAGCCTTCGCTGGTGCTGATCGACCCGTCTCTTCTGGACACGTTGGATCATCGGCAAGTGCGCGCCGGCTACGCCGAGATCGTCAAATATGCCCTCATTGAAGATCGCGCCTTCTTTGACTTGCTCGAGCGGGATGGACCCAAGCTGCTCGCGGGTGATGCGGAGGTTCGGTCGAGCGCGATCGCCAGGGCTGTGAAAGGCAAGGCCCACATTGTCGAACAGGACGAGCGCGAGACCAGCGGACGGCGGGCACTCCTCAACCTCGGCCACACCTTCGGGCACGCGCTCGAGGCGGAGAGCGGATACTCCGACGCGTTTCTGCACGGCGAGGCCGTGGCGCTCGGCTGCGTGCTTGCGTTCGACTTCTCCGTCGAGCGGGGCCTTTGCACGTCCGCGGACGCAGCGCGGGTGCGCGCCCACTTCGACGCAGTCGATCTTCCGACGAAGCTCTCTTCGCTGGGCCTGAGCGGCAAGGGGCGTCGGCTCGCCGATCACATGCAGCACGACAAGAAGCGGCAGGGGGGCCGGACGGCGTTCATCCTCGCCAAGGGTATCGGCGAGGCAATGATCGACCGTGACGTCGACCTCGCCGAAGTCGCTGCGTTCCTCGACCAGGCATTATAGGTGGGCGTCCCCTATGCCGAGGTGATCGGCGATCCGGTTGAGCAATCCAAATCGCCGCTGATCCACAACGACTGGCTGAACCGCGTTGGACTGACCGGCGAATACCGCTCGACCCAGGTCCGGCCCGAACAGCTTCAAGATTACCTGCGCCAGCGGCGCAACGATCCGGACTGGCGCGGCTGCAATGTGACGATCCCGCTGAAGGAGAGGGTCATTCGGCACCTGGATTACCTCGACGACCGCGCTGCGTTAGTGGGGGCCGTCAATTGCGTCGTGTCAGGCATCCAGGGATTCGCCGGTCACAATACAGACGTCGACGGTATCGCCGCGGCCCTTGATTCGACCGTACTCGAGGGCCGTAGGGCCGCTCTGATCGGAGCCGGCGGTGCTGCCCGTGCTGCGATGGCCTATCTCTCCAGCCGAAAGGTTGCAGAAATTGCTATTCTGGTGCGTGACTTGGACAAAGCGGAGCCATTGCGATCCCTGGCCCCCGGCGTCGTCGAGATCGGTGCGTTGGGAGCAGCTCCGGCGCTGCTTCCACGCTGCGTTGCAGTCATCAACGCCAGCCCGCTCGGAATGGAGGGCTTTCCGCCTGTCCCCCAAGAGGTGATCGCCGCATCGGCCGCTCTTGCGGGCGCAACCCTGTTCGACATGGTCTACCAGCCTGTCGAGACGGAGTTCCTGGCGAGCGCGCGAGGACGGGCGGTGAACGGCCTGACGATGCTGCTCGGCCAGGCTGCGCGAGCGTTCGAGTTATTCTTCGGCAGCCCGGCGCCAGCGGCCGATGACGCCTTACTGGAGCGCCTCGCGCCTCGCGGCAATCACCCGGTCCGCGCATCGAACTTGTCGAACTCGTAGGCTATCGAGCCTTCGACGAGTTGCTCATAGAGCTGGACGACGAGGTCTGACGGGATGCCGGCCTCGACCGCAGCCCTGCGGACATTCTCGAGCACCTGCGCCTTGCGCGCCTCGTCCCGAACGTCCCCACGCACGGGCTTGATCCTGGCTGCAGCGTCCATGTAGCCGAAGCGCTCTCGTAGAAGCCGCACCATTGACTGGTCGACCGCGTCCACTCCGGCGCGCACCTCCGCCATGTTGCGGCAGTCTTCCGGCCGCACGACGGGCTGCTCGCTGTTCGCTTCTGAGGTCACGCGGCTGACCGGTTCTTCCGGATGATTGCGAAGAGGATGACGGAAAAAGCCAGGAGGCGGATCAGGTAGAGCGAGCTACGCTCCTCTTCGGGGATATTGGCCAGCGCAAGGACCGCCTGACCAACGCCCAATAGTGCGAAGGCAACGGCGAAGCTGACGAACAGCTCGTCCCTGCTGTTCCGCCAGAATCGGAGGAAGAATAGCGCCGAGGCGAAGAAGCCGAGGGACACTGCTCCCGACAGGAAATTATAGAGGATCACGCGCTCATTCCTCCTCAAGGTCCCAGATGAACGCGAACAGCAATGCGCAGACCGCCGCAAGCGCGAGGAGCAGTCGAAGGAGGCGCAGGTCGACGGTCGGGAGGACGACCAGGTCGATGACGAGCACCAGGTTGTTCAGCGCGAGCAAAACGAAGCAGATGCTGCTCCACAGAAGTAGTTGGGCTCGGGCGCGGAGGTAACTCCGGCCGAGAAGCCAGGCGCAGGCCGTGCTCGTCAGGAAGCACAGGATGTAAACTACCGTCGGGAAGAGGGCGCTCACGTCAGTCCCTCCTGAGCCGGAAAGCATCGGAGAACACGCTTGCACTGCGGCTGGCGCCGCGCACGATCGCGCGCCGCACCGCGTCCGGGCGCACGCCGTACAGGGCTTCGGTGCGTTCGACATAGGACGCAACGTCGTCGTTCGCCGGCATGTAGATCGCCCCCTCTGATCCCAACGACGCCAATCCCCCTGCGACCAGCGAGGCCAAAGCATTGCTGACCACCAGGTCGCTTGCCCTCAGAGCGGCCACGAGCTCCTGATGCGACCACGAACGCCGGTCCCGCTTCAGGACCAGCAACAGCTCCAGCGTCCAGATTGAGGGGAAGCTGGAGGTAACGAAACGGAGGAGATCCTCGTCGGGGGCCACTATTGCCCGGTTGCTGCCTGCTCTTGCCGCATGCGGGGCGTCCTAGCGGCCCGCTCCGGCAGGTGACAACCCGCCAGCGGCTTGCAATTTTCAGCAAGCGTAAAGCAAATGCTCTGATACAAGGGAGCTTCGCAGCCGGGGGGCTGCTCAAGGGCGGGGGAGAGACGTACAGGACGGAGCTGCAAGTGAATATCCAGACCCCGCGGGATTTCATTGACCGTCGCCAGCTGGTGAGCGCCTTGAGGGCACTTCGCCGCGGCGACTTCAGCACGCGCCTGCCCGAAGATGCCGACGGCGTCGACGGCGAGATCGCCAGTCTCTTCAACGAAGTCGTCTCCATGAACGAGGAGATGACTCAAGAATTCGAACGACTGTCCAAGGTCGTCGGCAAGGAAGGCAAGATCACCCAGCGGGGCCGCGTGAAGAACGCCCGCGGCGGCTGGGAGACCGCAATCCGCTCGGTCAACGAGCTCATCGACGACATGGTCCAGCCGACGGCTGAAGTGTCGCGCGTGATCGGCGCGGTGGCCAAGGGTGACCTTTCCCAGTCCATGTCCGTCGAGATCGACGGACGTCCCCTTCGCGGTGAGTTCCTGCGCATCGGCAAGGTTGTGAACACCATGGTGGAGCAGCTCGCCTCCTTCGCCTCTGAAGTCACCCGCGTCGCCAGGGAAGTCGGCACGGAGGGCAAGCTGGGCGGCCAGGCCAAGGTGAAAGGCGTCGCCGGCACCTGGAAGGACCTCACCGACAACGTGAACGCAATGGCGACCAACCTGACGGGCCAGGTCCGCAACATCGCCGAAGTGACGACCGCCGTCGCGCGCGGCGACCTCTCCAAGAAGATCACCGTCGAGGTGAAGGGCGAGATCCTCGAGCTGAAGAACACCATCAACACGATGGTCGACCAGCTGAACGCGTTCGCGGGCGAGGTCACCCGCGTGGCCCGCGAAGTGGGTACCGAAGGCAAGCTCGGCGGACAGGCGCGCGTGGAAGGGGTCGCCGGCACCTGGAAAGACCTCACGGACAACGTCAACTTGATGGCCGACAATCTCACCGGCCAGGTCCGCAACATCGCCGACGTGACGACTGCCGTGGCCAAGGGCGATCTGTCGAAGAAGATCACCGTCGACGTGAAGGGCGAGATTCTGGAGCTCAAGAACACCATCAACGTGATGGTGGATCAGCTCAACGGCTTCGCATCGGAAGTCACGCGCGTGGCTCGCGAAGTAGGCACCGAAGGCAAGCTCGGCGGGCAGGCGCAGGTGCCGGGCGTCGCGGGTACCTGGGCCGACCTCACCGACAACGTGAACCTCATGGCGGCGAACCTGACGGGCCAGGTCCGTAATATCGCCGAAGTCACCACCGCGGTGGCGCGCGGCGACCTCTCCAAGAAGATCACCGTGGACGTGAAGGGCGAGATTCTCGAACTCAAGGACACCATCAACACGATGGTGGACCAGCTCAACTCGTTCGCTTCGGAAGTGACTCGCGTGGCCCGCGAAGTCGGCTCCGAAGGGAAGCTCGGCGGCCAAGCCCAGGTCGAAGGCGTCGCCGGCACGTGGGCCGACCTCACCGACAACGTGAACCTGATGGCCGAGAATCTCACAGGCCAGGTCCGCAACATCGCCGACGTGACGACGGCAGTTGCGAAAGGCGACTTGTCGAAAAAGATCACCGTCGACGTGAAGGGTGAGATTCTGGAGCTCAAGAACACTATCAACGTGATGGTGGATCAGCTCAACGGCTTCGCGTCGGAAGTCACTCGCGTGGCTCGCGAAGTCGGTACCGAAGGCAAGCTCGGCGGGCAGGCGCAGGTCGAGGGCGTCGCGGGCACCTGGGCCGACTTGACCGATAGCGTGAACCTGATGGCCGGCAATCTGACCGGTCAGGTCCGCAACATCGCCGAAGTGACCACCGCCGTCGCGAAGGGCGACTTGTCGAAGAAGATCACCGTCGACGTGAAGGGTGAAATCCTCGAGCTCAAGAACACCATCAACGTCATGGTGGACCAGCTCAACGGCTTCGCGTCGGAAGTGACCCGCGTCGCCCGCGAAGTCGGCACCGAAGGCAAGCTCGGCGGCCAGGCCCAGGTGCCGGGCGTCGGCGGTACCTGGAAGGACCTCACCGACAACGTCAACGCCATGGCGGCGAACCTCACCGGTCAGGTCCGCAACATCGCCGAAGTGACCACCGCGGTCGCTCTGGGCGACCTGTCGAAGAAGATCACCGTCGACGTGAAGGGCGAGATTCTTGAGCTCAAGAACACCATCAACACCATGGTGGACCAGCTCAACTCGTTCGCTTCGGAAGTGACCCGCGTCGCCCGCGAAGTGGGTACCGAGGGCAAGCTCGGGGGTCAGGCCCAGGTGCGCGGCGTCGCCGGAACCTGGAAGGACCTCACCGACAACGTGAACCTCATGGCCGAGAACCTGACCGGCCAGGTCCGCAACATCGCCGACGTGACCACCGCCGTGGCTCGCGGCGACTTGTCGAAGAAGATCACCGTCGACGTGAAGGGCGAAATCCTCGCGCTCAAGAACACCATCAACACCATGGTCGATCAGCTCAACGCCTTCGCGAGCGAGGTCACCCGTGTTGCCCGCGAAGTGGGCACCGAAGGCAAGCTCGGTGGCCAGGCGCAGGTGCCGGGCGTCGGCGGTACCTGGAAGGACCTCACCGACAACGTCAACCTGATGGGCAACAACCTCACCAACCAGGTGCGCGGCATCGCCGAGGTCGTGACCGCGGTTGCGCAGGGCAACCTCAAGCGGAAGCTGACGGTGGATGCCAAGGGCGAGATCGCCGCGCTTGCCGACACGATCAACTTCATGATCGACACGCTTTCGACCTTCGGCGACCAGGTCACGAACATGGCCCGCGAGGTCGGCATTGAGGGCAAGCTCGGCGGTCAGGCTCGCGTGCCGGGCGCCGCCGGTCTGTGGCGCGACCTGACCGACAACGTGAACCAGCTGGCCGCCAACCTGACGAACCAGGTCCGCTCGATCGCCGAAGTGGCAACCGCCGTGACGAAGGGTGACCTTACCCGCTCCATCGCCGTGCAGGCGGCCGGTGAAATGGCGGCCCTCAAGGACACGATCAACGAGATGATCGGCAACCTGAAGGATCAGACGCTCAAGAACGCCGAGCAGGATTGGCTCAAGACCAACCTCGCGCGGTTCAGCCGGATGCTCCAGGGGGAACGCGACCTTGCGACCGTCTCGAACCTGATCATGTCCGAGCTCGCCCCGCTGGTGAACGCCCAATACGGCGTGTTCTACGTAACCAAGCGCGAGGAGGACGAAACCAAGCTCGAACTCGTCGCCAGCTACGGGGCGGACCGGACCGAGGAACTGAAGCAGGAGTTCCGGCTGCGCGAAGGCCTGATCGGCCAGGCCGCCGCGGATCGGAGGCCGATGCTTCTCAAAGACGTGCCCAGCGACTTCATCCGCATCGGCTCCGGCCTAGGTCACGCCAAGCCGGCCAACGTGAACATCCTGCCGGCGCTGTTCGAGGACGAGGTGAAAGCGGTCATCGAACTCGCGTCGTTCAGCGAGTTCAACGAGACCCACCAGACGTTCCTCGACCAGCTCATGGAATCGGTCGGCATCGTGTTGAACACGATCGCCGCAACGATGCGCACCGAAGGCCTGCTCGAGCAATCGCAGCTGCTAACGCAGGAGCTTCAGGCGCGTCAGACCGAGCTCACCACGAAGCAGGAGGAGCTTCACACCACCAACGAGGAGCTTCAGGACAAGGCCGTCGCGCTCGAGAATGAGAAGAAGCAGGTCGAGGCCAAGAACCTCGAAATCGAAATGGCCCGCCGCGCGCTCGAGGAGAAAGCGGAGCAGCTCGCGCTGACATCCAAGTACAAGTCCGAGTTCCTGGCCAACATGAGCCATGAGCTGCGGACTCCGCTCAACTCGCTGCTGATCCTCTCGAAGCTGCTGTCCGACAACAATCAGGGCAACCTCAACGAGAAGCAGGTCGAGTTCGCCCGGACGATCAACTCGGCCGGTTCCGACCTCCTCAACCTCATCAACGACATCCTCGACCTGTCGAAGATCGAATCCGGCACGGTGACGATCGAGGTCGGCGAGATGCCGATGCAGAACCTCAAGCAGCACATGGAGCGAACCTTCCGCCAACTCGCCGCCGACAAGGGCCTGGCCTTCAACGTCGACTTCGAGAGCCGGCTGCCGGAGAACATCCGCACCGACGAGAAGCGCCTGCAGCAGATCGTCCTCAACCTGCTGTCGAACGCGTTCAAGTTCACATCGAAAGGCGGCGTGACGCTCGCCGTTCGCTGCGCCAGCGGCGGCTGGAGTCCGAGCCATCCGGTACTCCGCGATTCCAAGCAGGCGATCGAGATTGCCGTGACCGACACCGGCATCGGCATTCCCGACAATAAGCAGAAGCTGATCTTCGAGGCGTTCCAGCAGGCCGACGGAACGACGAGCCGCAAGTACGGCGGCACCGGCCTGGGTCTCTCCATCAGCCGGGAAATCGCGCGTCTGCTCGGCGGTGAACTGCAGGTGCGTTCAAAGCCGGGTGAGGGCTCGACATTCACGCTTTACGTGCCGGTCGAAGCCGCTGCCTCGACGGCCGCTGCGACCGACAGCGCGCCGGCCCGCTACGACAATAGCGGCGCGATGGTGCCCAGCGCATTGCCGACGGGCTTCGAGGTCAGCGACGACCGCGACGATCTCGGCAAGGATCCGTTCGTGCTGATAGTCGAGGATGATCCGACGTTCGCCTCGATCGTCCTTGATGCCGCCCACGAGGCCGGCCTGAAGGGCGTCGTATCGACGGCCGGTGCAGGCACGCTCGGAATGGCGCGCAAGCTGCAGCCGAGCGCAATCACGCTCGACCTCGGCCTGTCAGATATCGACGGCTTCGTTCTCCTCGACCTCCTCAAGCATCATCCGGAAACCGGCCACGTGCCGATCCACGTCATTTCCGGCGCAGACCGCAACAAGGCAGTGATCGGGATGGGTGCCTTCGGGGTGACCGACAAGCCAGCCGACCGGGACGAACTCGTGCGCGTGTTCTCGTCGCTTCGGGAGCATGCCAAGACTCACAAGCCGTCGAAGAAGAAAGCCGCGCCTGCGACGACCACCGGCTCGCTGCCGGAGCTCGCCGGAGCCAAGGTCCTCATTGTCGACGACGACATCCGCAACATCTTCTCGCTGACCAGCGTCCTCGAAAGTCACGATGTCGAGGTCCTCCACGCCGAAAGCGGAAAGGACGGCATCCTGATCCTCGAGCAGACGCCTGGCGTCGACGTTGCCCTGATCGACATCATGATGCCCGACATGGATGGCTACGAGACCATGCAGCAGATCCGGCACCGGCCAGCACTCGCCGACCTGCCGCTAATTGCGGTCACCGCCAAGGCGATGAAGGGTGATCGCCAGAAGTGCCTTGATGCCGGCGCATCGGACTACATCGCCAAGCCAGTCGACATCGAGTTGCTTCTCGCGCTGCTGCGGGTCTGGGTCGCACGGTCGCGCGAAAGCGGTGTCAGTGCTGCGGTCTCGGTGGCTGCCGAGTGAGGACGAAGGCATTTCGGAAGGAAGTGCCGGTGCCGAGTAGCGCCGAGCCCGACAACGTGGACGAACCCGTCGCCGAGCGGCCGCGGGTGCTGCTGGTCGATGACGACGAGCGAAACCTGCTCGCCGTCGAGAGCGTGCTCGAAGACCTAGGTGAAGTCGTCAGCGCGCGATCCGGCGAAGAGGCGCTTCGCCATCTCCTGAAGGGCGAGTTCGCGGTCATCCTGCTCGACGTCTACATGCCCGGCCTGGACGGCTATGAAACCGCCCAGATCATCCGCAGCCGTGAGCAAACGAAGGGCATTCCGATCGTCTTCCTGTCGGCAGTCAACAAGGAAACAGAACACCTGCTGCGCGGCTATGCCATGGGCGCGGTCGACTATGTTTTCAAACCCGTGGATGCAGTGGTCCTGCGTTCCAAGGTCGCGGTGTTTGTCGACCTGTTCGCAAAGACCAAGGAGATCGAACGCAAGGCGCGGCAGGAGCAGGCGCTGCTCGATGCAAACCTGCGCGCCAACGCCAAGCGCCTTCGCGCCGAGCAGGAACTCCGCCGCGCCGAGCAGCGCCAGGCCGCCATCATCCAATCGCTGCCGATGCTGCTGTACCTCGAACCTTATGAGGGGCGGCGGCCGAGCGTACCTTCCTACCTAAGCGGTGACTTCGAGGCGATCACAGGGTTCAAGTTCGACGACATCGCCAGCCAGCCGACTTTGTGGGCCGACCGCCTGCACCCGGACGACCACGATCGCGTCGTCGAGTCTCTCGACAGCCGACGCAAGCAGGGGCGCCTCTCGATCGAATATCGCTGGCGTCACGCCAATGGCGACTACCGCCACTTCCTCGATCAGGCAGTGCTCCTCAAGGATCAGGATGGACGGCCCGTCGAGTTCGCCGGAACGCTGACCGACATCACCGACCAGCGGTCGCTCGAAAGCCAGCTGATGCAGGCGCAGAAGATGGACGCGATCGGCAAGCTGACCGGCGGCATCGCGCACGACTTCAACAACCTGCTGGCAGCGGTCATCGGCGGCCTCGGGCTGATCGACAAGCGAGCGGCGCTCGACGACGATCAGCGCAAGATCCTGACGATGACCCGGCGCGCGGCGGAGCAGGGCAGCGAACTGGTGCGGCGGTTGCTCGCGTTTGCGCGGCGGCAAAAGCTGGAGCCGCAGCCGATCGACCTGGCCGCGCTCCAGGAGGCGGTCTGGGACCTGCTCACGCACACCCTGGGCGGCCTGGTGAACATCGAATGGCAGCCGAGCGAGGAGCCATGGCTCGCGTTCGCCGATCAGGCACAGCTTGAGCTTGCCCTCGTCAACCTCATCATCAACGCGCGCGACGCGATGCCTGCGGGCGGCACGGTCACCGTCGCCGCACGCAATCAGAAGCTCGGCGCGTCCAATTGGGCCGACGTTCCCAAAGGCGATTACATCTGCCTGTGCGTGTCGGACACTGGCACCGGGATCGCTCCCGACGACCTGCAGAAAGTGATGGAGCCCTTCTTCACCACCAAGGAGGTCGGCAAGGGCAGCGGGCTCGGGCTGAGTATGGTCTACGGCTTCGCCAAGCAGTCCAATGGCGCGTTCCGAGTGCAAAGCAGCCTGGGGGAAGGCACGACCGCGGAGATCTGGCTCCCGCGTGCGCCGTCGGACCAGGCAGCCGCATCAGTGGTCGAGATCGCTCAACCGAGCAGCCGGCGTTCCAAGCCCGTTCGCAAGTTGCGGGTTCTCCTCGTCGACGATCATGAAGAGGTTCGAAGCACGACGGCAGCGCTGCTCGACGACATGGGCCATAATGTCACGGAGCAATGCAGCGGCAGCGAGGCGTTGGAAGCGCTCGAGGGCGGCGCCACCTGCTATGACCTGATGATCAGCGATTACGCGATGCCGCATCTTTCCGGGACGGAGTTCCTGAGGGCGGCGCGGGCGATCTGTCCTGGCGTCCCGGGGCTGATCATCACCGGCTATGCCGAGGCGGAAGCGATCAGCGATCGACCGGACGACGTCGAAATCCTGCTGAAGCCGTTTACGCCCGCCAAGCTCGAAGAAGCGATCCGTCGCGTCGCGGGTAGCGGAGCAGCGAAACGGCCGACGCAGCAAAAGCCTTCACCGGACGCCCTCGTCTAGGGCAGCCCCGCCTACTCGGACCGGCTAGACCCCCGCCTCGCCGCAGCCCCAGATGCTCTCGTCAACGAAGATCTTGCCGTCGGAATAGATGCGGTCCGCCAGAGGGTCCTCGGCGAGCCCGAACGGGCCATCCAGGTCGACGACCTCGCAATATTGAGCGACGATGAAGGCCGGCGCCATCGCGATCGTGGATCCGCCCATGTTTCCGACCATCAGGCGCTTGCCCATGGCGATGGTTTCGCGAGCGATGGCAAGCGCTTCGGTAAGCCCGCCGCACTTGTCGAGTTTGATGTTGATCATGTCGAAGTGCGACGACCGTTCATGCAGCTCGGCAAGATCGAGGATGCTCTCGTCCGCGGCTACGGCAAACGGCGGCCGCCATCCGGCGAGGCTCGCTTCCTCGCCTCGGGGCACCGGCTGCTCGAGCACCGAAACATCATACTCCACCAATATCTGCTCGAGCGCGTCGAGCTTGTCGCTTGAGAAGCCCTGGTTAGCGTCGACCATCAGCCAGCAGTCCGGACGCCTGCGCCGAACGACGGCAAGGCGCTCGCGGTCGGCATCGATGTCGCCGTCGAGCTTCAGCTTGATCGCGCTGGCGAAATGGAAGTCGAGCAGTCGCTCCTCGACTCGGGCGGGGTCGTCGGCCGGAAGCGTGAAGGTGCTCACCTTCGCAACAGGCTTGGAGACTCCGGCAAGTTGCCACGCCGGTGTACCGGAAGTGCGCGCTTCCAACTCCCAGAGCGCGCAATCGAGCGCGTTGCGGGCGCCGCCGGCGGGCAGCAGCGACTTCAACTCATTGCGGGTGGCGCCGCCTTCCACGGCGTCACGGACTTTTTCGACCTCGGTGACCATATGGTCTTGATCGTCATGAAGGTAATAGACGCCCTCTGCTTCTCCGCGCCCGCTTGCCCCCGCCGCGGAGATCGTCGCCACGACCGCAGGCATGGCCTCGAAGACGTAGCCCGAGATCCGGAACGGTGCCGCGAAGGCGCAGCTTGCTCGCTCGACCTGGAGCGTGTGCCTGGTAGTCGTTGCCATGCGCCTGCTTAGCAAGCGAAACAGAAGTTTCAAATATAGAAACACTCAAGTGAGTTGTTCGACGCCATCCCGTGACAGGCGCCACCGCTTCCTTGCAGTCTCCGCAAGCTGCCGAATGCCCTGGCCGGCGCAGACTGCAAGAACAGTGCACTGACCCTCGCTCGTTCGAACGTAGGCATGCGCCATCCCACTGTCGAAGTAGACGGAGTCTCCTTCCGCGAGCGGCAGCGGCGCATAGAGGTCGGAGTGGAGCTCCATGGAGCCAGCGAGCACGTAAATATACTCCTCGCCCGAGTGCCGAACGAGACCTCCGACTTCATCGACGCTTCTCGCCTGAACGTCGATGATGATCGGCGTCATCATCTTCCCGAGCAGGTCGCTGGCCGGATAGCGGTGCATGTGCTGGTCGGATTCGGCGTCCACCGCTTCCCCGGCCCGAGTAACGCTTCGGCGCCCCACAGCGACCGGCGCAGCCCGGTCGTCCGCAGTGGACAGAATATCCTTGAGGTCGACGTTCAGGCCCTGGGCGAGCCGGATCATCTTGTCATAGGTCAGCGCCATCTTGCCGTTCTCGAGCTTCGAGACGGTCGAGTAGGGCAGTCCCGCACGGGCGGAGAGCGCGCGAAGGCTGAGACCCTGCGCAAGCCGCACGTCGCGAAGAGCGCGGCTTGGTGCGGGCACCGCGTCCTGGTCTTCGGCCCGGTGGGCGGGGACCCCTCCGCTGAGCTTCGCCATCGTCGCCAGCCTCGCTTAACTAGAAACCAGTTGCCAATCCTGAAACATCACGCGATGATAATTGCACCATCCAGCTTGGGGAGGCTAGTCCGATGATGAAACGCTCAGTTGCGCTTGCACTGGCGAGTGCGTGTGCTTCAGCGGTCGCGTCGGGGGCTTCGGCGCAGAACAGCGATGCCACGGCACCGGCGGGACAACCGTCCGCCCTCCAAACGCAAGGCGACCAGAACGCCATCATCGTCACTGCGCAAAAGCGCACTCAGCGGCTGCTGGACGTACCGCAGTCCGTCTCAGTCATCTCGGGTGAAAGCCTCGAGAATCAGCATGCGCAGCGACTGTCCGACTATCTGACCCGGATCCCCAGCGCGAACGTTGTCGAAAGCCAGCCCGGCAATTCGCGGATCGTCCTGCGCGGGGTCAACGCCGGCGGTGTCGGAGCAACGGTTGCGACCTACATCGACGAAACCCCGTTCGGGTCGGCGACCAGCCTTGCCAACGGCGGCGTCCTCGCACCGGACCTCGATCCGTTCGACCTCGCCCGCGTCGAGGTTCTGCGCGGACCGCAGGGAACGCTGTACGGCGCCAATTCCCTGGGCGGCCTCGTGAAATACGTCACAGTCGCGCCTGACCCGCACATGTTCGGCGCCGCGGCCGAAGCTGGGGTGGAACATGTCTCGCACGGTGACACGGGCTATTGGGCGCGGGCCGCCGGCAACGTTCCGCTGTCCGACAACGCAGCATTCCGGCTGACCGGGTTCTACCGCAGCGATCCCGGCTACATCGATGATCCGAGCCACGGCTCGGACGTCAACGACGGCAAGACCTACGGCGGTCGCTTCTCATTCCTGATTAGGCCATCCGAGCGACTTCGGGTGCGTGCTTCCGCGCTCCTCGAGAACATCCGGAGCAACGGCACCAACTTGGTCGACCTCGATCCGGTGACCCTACGCCCAAGCCTCGGCGCGCTTGAGCACCAGCGCGTGCTGCGTGAGCCGAACAACATCGACTACCGCATCTACAACGGCACGATCGATTACGACTTCGGCTCCGTCGCCCTGGTCTCGGCGACGAGCTACGGAACTCTCGACCAGAAGCAGGTCCAGGATGCGAGCGCCATCTACGGCGGGCTCCTGACTGCAGCTTTCGGCACGCCGCTAGGCTCCGGCCTCGACCAGGGTATGACGCAGCGGCGGTTTACGCAGGAGGTGCGTCTTTCCTCGTCGGGTAAGTCCATGGTGGAATGGACCGCCGGCGGCTTCTACACTCACGAGAGGAACCGGCTCAGCCAGAACCTCTACGGCGTCGACGGCAATAACGGTGCGCGAGTCGATGCGCTCGACGGCCTCGTCCTTGTCTCGCTTCCGTCGCGCTATAAGGAGTATGCGGCTTTCGCGAACGCCACGCTGCATCTTGGGCCGCAGTTCGATCTGACTGGCGGCGGCCGCTGGAGCCACAACAAGCAGTCCGAAGTGCAGGAAACGAACGGAGCCCTCGTGGGCGGTGGAAGCACCTTCTCGGGCCATTCCTCCGACAGCGTGTTCACCTACTCGCTGGCGCCCACGTTCAAGCCCAACGCCAACACGAGAATCTACGCTCGCGTAGCAAAGGGCTATCGCCCTGGCGGCCCGAACGCGGTCTCGCCGCTGGCGCCGACGGCCGTTCCGCGGCAGTTCGGGCCCGATACGACGACTAACTACGAGGTCGGCGTGAAGACCGAGTCAGCCGACCATAAGCTCTCGCTCGAACTCGCAGCGTTTCTGATCGACTGGAAGGACATTCAGCTCCTCGCGCAGGTCGCCGGGTTGGGCGTGAACACCAATGGCGGCAAGGCACGCAGCAAGGGTGTCGAATTCACCGCCGGCTATAATCCGACGCCGGCCCTCTCGCTTTATGCGAACGGCTCATACGTTAACGCGCGCCTGACCAGCGATGCCCCGGCCGCCGTGGGCGGGCTCGACGGCGATCCGCTGCCCTACAATCCGAAATTCCAGACTACGGTCGGAGCGGAATATGAGTCACCACTGAGCACGAGTGTGACCGGGCACGCCGGCATCAGCTGGCACTACACGGGCACGCGCTACTCCGACTTCGACGCGAGCGGCCAGCGCAAGCTTCGTCCGTTCAGCCAAATCGATGCTCACGCGGGCGCCGATCTTGGCCGCTTCCGGATCGATGCGTTTGCGCGCAACATCACGGACGCACGGGGGATCGTGAACCTCGGTTTCTTCGGGTCTACAAATGGTGACGTCGCCGCTGCGGTAATCCAGCCGCGCACGATCGGATTGTCACTCGGCTATCGTTACTAGAGGGGACTAGCGCATGAAGCGACTGAGGTGGGCGATTGCGGCCCTGGCGGCCCTTGCGATTCCAGCGATGGGCCAGTCCCCGGCGCAGTTGCAGCCGACGCGAACGAATGCTGCTGTCCTTCCGTCGCAGGCTCCGACGACTGATGCGAACTCGACTGCCACCGCCGCGCTGACGAAAGCCGACATCGACGCATGGCTCGACGGCTTCATGCCCTATGCACTCAAAGCCGGGGGGATTCCCGGTGCCGTCGTGGTTGTCGTCAAGGATGGCCAGCCACTGACGGAGCGGGGCTTCGGCTATTCCGACCTCATGGCCGGCAAGCCGGTTGACCCGAACCTCACGCTGTTCCGGCCGGGCTCCGTCTCGAAGCTGTTCACCTGGACGGCGGTCATGCAGCAGGTCCAGGCCGGAAAGCTCGACCTCGACAAGGACGTGAACACCTACATCGACTTCAAGATTCCGCCCTACCAGGGCAAGCCGATCACCTTACGGAACCTGATGACCCACACGGGTGGGTTCGAGGAGACGGCGAAGTATCTGATCAAGTACGACACCAAGCCCGATCCGCTCGGCAAGGTGCTGTCGCGTTGGGTGCCCCACCGGATCTACGCGCCGGGGACGATGCCGGCCTATTCCAACTATGGCGCCTCGCTTGCCGGCTACATCGTTCAGCGCGTCTCCGGCGAGGAGTTCAACGCCTATATCCAGCGGCACATCTTCAATCCGCTCGGGATGACCCATTCGACGTTCGAGCAACCGCTTCCGGCCAACCTCGCGCCGCTGATGTCCAAAAGCTATCAGTATCCGTCCGACAAGGCTCAGCCTTACGAGGTTATCCCGATGGCTCCGGCGGGCGCGCTCGCGTCGTCGGGCGACGACATGGGCAAGTTCATGATCGCCCACCTCGCGAATGGCGGGCCGCTGCTAAACCCGGCGACCGCGCAGCTGATGCACGCGCCGGCGAACCACTTCTACTCGGCGCTGCCGTCGATGGCGCTCGGATTCTACCATGAGGACCGCAACGGTCTGAACATCGTAGGCCATGGCGGCGACACGATCTTCATGCACTCCGACCTGCACCTGTTCCTCGACAAGAACGTCGGTCTCTACGTCTCGATGAACAGTGCCGGGAAGAACACCGCCGTGCACCCGCTGCGCGAGCAGCTCTTCGAGGACTTCACGGACCGCTACTTTCCGGCGCCCGAGCGGAACCTTCCCACGGCAAGCACCGCCAAGGCTCATGGCCAAGCGATCTCCGGCCATTACGTTAGCAGTCGGGCAGGCGGCTTCAACTTCACGCGCCTGCTCTCGCTGCTCGGCCAGACCAGCGTGTCCGTCGACCAGAACGGCATCATCACTGCCTCGAGCGTCACCGATGCGTCCGGTGCCCCGCGCCAGTGGCGCGAAGTCGGGCCGTGGATCTGGCAGGAAGTGAACGGCAGTGACAAGCTGCAGGCGGTCGTGGACGGCAATGGGCATGTGAAGATGTTCTCGATCACGCCTTACGCGCCGATCATTGAATTCCTTCCCGCGCCGACGGCGCTCAACGCCGGCTGGATACTGCCGCTGGGGGGACTGGCCCTGCTGGTCCTCCTGATCGCCGCTCTTGGCTGGCCGATCGTCGCCTTGACCCGGCGCCGCTACAAGTATCAGTCGGACGTCAGCGGGCGCTCATTGCAGCTGCACCGCGCGACCCGTGCAACCGCTTGGCTCTACCTCATCGTGGTCATCGGCTGGGTGCTGGTCCTCACCGCCGTCAACAACGACCTGACCGCCCTCAACGGCGGAATGGACATGTGGATGCGGCTCCTCCAACTCGTCCTGATCGTCGCCATCATCGGGACGATCGTGGCGATCTGGAACGCCTATGTGGTCGCAACCGCGCCGGGACGGCACCGGTTCGCGACGATCTGGGCGATCGTGATTGCGCTTGCGGCGTCGATCATGGCTTGGATGTGCGTTAATGCCGGGCTGCTGACGGCCTCGCTCAACTACTGAGGATACGTGACCGGGGCCGGCCAGATCTCGAACGAGGAAAGGCCGGCCCGGACCTTGTTCGGTCACCCCGCGGGGCTGACGGTCCTCTTCGCGACGCAAATGTGGGCAGAGTTCTCGTTCTTCGGCCTGCAGGCGCTCCTCGTCTACTACATGACGAAGCACCTGGGCATCGACCAGACCAATTCGTCGCTGATCTATGGCGCGTACGGGGCGGCGGCATTCTTCAGCCCCTTCTTCGGCGGGATTATCGCCGACCGCTGGCTCGGCCGGACGGCAAGCGTGATCATCGGCGGTGCCATGATGATGCTTGGCCACTTCGGAATGGCTTTCGAGTCGCTGCTCTTCCCCGCGCTTGCCCTCGTCGCGCTCGGCAACGGGCTCTTCATCCCACCGCTCGCGATTCAGGTTGGCGCCCTCTATCGCGACAACGATCCCCGAAAGGCTTACGCCTACAGTGCCTATTATATGGGCATCAACCTGGGCGGCCTGCTCGCGCCGTTCGTCTGCGGCACCCTTGGCGAACTTTACGGCTGGCATTGGGGCTTCGCGGCAGCCGGCGTAGGCATGGCCGTCGGCCTCGTGGTCTACTGCACCAATCTGAAGCGCCTCCCGCCCGAGCCGGAGCGCGGACAGCGTACTGCTCAGGCGGCGCAACGTGCGGGGATCAGCCCCCAGGAGCGGCGCAATCTTGTCACGCTGCTGGTCATCGTCGGTCTCGTGGTGCTGTTCCGCGTCGGCTACGAGCAGAGCGGGAACGTCATCGCACTGTGGATCTCGGACCGGACCGACCGGACCATCTTCCTCTTCGGATCGCGCCTGGCCATCCCCGCGACCTGGTTCCAGGCGATCAACCCGCTGCTGATCATCCTGCTCACGCCTGTGCTGATCCGGTTCTGGCGGGCGATCAAGGCGCGCGAAACAACCGTATCGTTGGTTCGCCGGATGAGCCTTGGATGCGTGATCGGCGCGGCCGGCATGGTGGTCTTGGTCGCCGCGGCTTACGCCAGCGGCGCCGAAGCCGCGCGGGTAAGTCCGTGGTGGACGATTGGATACTTCCTGCTGCTGACTGTCGGCGAGCTGCTGGTCATTCCGGTGGGATTGACGCTGATCGAGACTCTTGCGCCCACCCGTATCGCGTCGACGGCCATGGGTGGCTGGTACATCGCGAAATTCCTCGGGAGCCTGCTTGCGGGGTTGATGGGAGCCTATTGGGGCAAGATCCCGGCAACCACCTTCTTCGCCCTCGGCACGCTGTCCATGCTGCTCGCCGGGGCGGCATTCTTCGGCATGGCGCGAGTGAAGGGCACCAGCCTCTGAGCGCCCCTTTCCGTCGCTTACGGCGCTTGTCATTCCGCAAGAATTCTTTAGGACGCCGCCGCGGACCAGCGCAGCGATCTGCTTGCGCCACGTCCGACCTCGACGTTCCAGGCACGATCCAAATTCGTTCGTCCCACCTCCAGGTGATCGTCGTGGTTTGATTCGATTCCCAGTCGGTGAGTTGCCCGCGTTATGAATGACGTTCGAATTGCAGTCGTTGGGCTCGGGTACGTGGGCCTTCCGCTGCTCGTTGCATTTTCCCGTAAGTACTCGGTCATCGGGTTCGATATCAGCAGCAAGCGGGTGAACGCACTCCGCGAGGGCGTCGACGCGACCGGCGAGATCCCACCCGAAGAACTGCTCGGCGGGAAGCTCGAGCTGACCGACCAGGCTGCGGACCTGAAGGGCAGCAACATCTTCGTGGTGACGGTTCCGACGCCGATCGACCAGGCCAACCGCCCGGACTTCACTGCTCTTCTGACGGCTTGTGAGCTGATCGGGCCGGTGCTTTCGCAGGGTGCGATCGTAGTCTTCGAAAGCACAGTCTACCCGGGGGTCACGGAAGAGATTTGCGCCCCCGCGCTGGAGGCCGCATCTGGCCTCAAGTGCGGCGAGGATTTCAAGCTCGGCTATAGCCCCGAGCGCATCAATCCCGGCGATCGCGAGCACCCGATCGAGAAGATCACAAAGGTCGTCGCGGGCCAGGATGAGCCGACGGCCGCACGACTGGTCGAAGTCTATGGCTCGGTCATCGAAGCGGGAATTCACGAGGCATCGTCGATCAAGGTCGCCGAAGCTGCCAAGGTGATCGAGAACACGCAGCGCGACCTCAACATCGCGCTTATGAACGAGTTGTCGATGATCTGCGACCGTCTCGGGATCCGCACCGCCGATGTCCTTGCGGCAGCCGGCACCAAGTGGAACTTCCTGAAATTCTATCCGGGGCTGGTCGGCGGTCACTGTATCGGCGTGGACCCCTATTATCTCACCGCGAAGGCGGAACAGCTCGGCTATCACCCGGAAGTCATTCTGTCCGGGCGCAGGGTCAACGACAGCATGGGCGCCTACGTCGCCCAGCGCGTCGTGAAGATGCTTGCCGAGCGCGGGCACCCGATCGTTGGCCAGCGAGTCGGTATTCTCGGTTTTACCTTCAAGGAGAACGTCCCAGACATCCGCAACTCCAAGGTGGTCGACATCTACCGGGAGCTGCGTGAGTTCGGCGTTGAGCCGCTCGTCCACGATCCGATGGCGGACCCCGAGACGGTGCGCCGCGCGTACGGTGTCGAGCTTTGCGACATGAGCGAGTTCACTGACCTGACCGCGCTTGTGTTCGCCGTCCCCCACGACGCCTACAACGGCCTGGACGGCGGTGCGATCAGCAACATGCTTGGCCACAACGGGATTTTGATCGACATCAAATCCCGTGCGAATCCAGCGACGTTGCGCTCGGACGTGAAATATTGGAGCCTGTGATCTCCACGGGGACGAACCAGTTCAGGTGTTGAATTGAGCAACTTCAGGATCGCGCCGCTCGGGACGTGCCGCATCCACACGCCACTGAGCCGTGCCGTCGGTCGCTACCCGATCGACGTCGATCTCAGGCGCAATTACGGCTTCGTCCACACAAGTGACGAGGCGCTCCAGCAGCTTCGCTTCATGCAGGGGGAGAAGCAGTTTCGCCCGGAGGTCCTGCCGCTGGTGTTTCGCAGCGAAGACCGCACGGCACTGACCGAAGATTGGCAGCCGGCCGACCTCTACATCGTGGAGATCAGCTCGGCGAAACGCATCACGAGCGGCGAAGACACGGTCCAGATCAACTTCGTCTATCGCCACTTCGCCGACTTCTTCGCCAGCACGGAGCGGTCGCGCCATTTCTGGAACAAGCTTCGCGAAGGTCATCGCCAGGACCTGGTGAATTTCCTCGAGCAGCATCGTTCCTATCATTTGATGTCGCAAGAAGATCGCGACCTGCTGCTAAGTCTTTCCGTCGAACAGCAGACGTTCAAGGCCGTGAAGAAGGACATGGCGGAGATCGTCGAGCGGCTTGGCCGCGACAAGGTGCTGTTCGTCACGCACATCAACGCGGTCACGCCTGATGGAGAGCAGCTGCCGACGCGTGATCGGCTCATCCGCTGGGTGAAGGTCGCTTCGGAACAGATCGAGGCGGAGGTCTTCGATCCTACGGGTTTGATGCTGGAGGTGGGACAGGAGGCTGCGCTCGAGAAGGGCGGCCTTGATCTCACGCACTACAGCCCGGCGTTCTCCGACCGCGTCTACAGCTCGATCCACCAGACCTATGTCGTGCCCCGGCTTGGAGCCCAATCGCAAACTGCTGGTGACCCACGGTCACGAAAAATCCTGGAAATCGCCGCTCGCGTAGAAAATACGATCGAGCTGGGCGACTTCTTCGCGGGCTCGCGTGAATTGCACGCGGCGATCGACGAATATCCCGATGCGGCCGAGCTGTTGCGCATTCGCGGAGTCATCCGCTCGCGCATTGGTGACTATCGTGGCGCGATGGCGGACTTGTCGCATGCGGTTCCAGGACGCGCACCTTCGGAGGCTGTGCGGGTCGCCCTGCTTGAAGTCGCGACGGCTGTCGGCGACCACGAGCGTGCCCTCAAGATCGCGCAGGATCTCGTCGCCGACGATGTCGAGAGTTCATCTCTCTACCAGCGTGCCGCAGAGTCCGCCGAGAAGGCTGGCAAGATCGACCTTGCGATCAACTACGCCAAGCAGCTGTACCGCCGCGACCGAAGCGACCTTTCGTCCGCTCTGCATGCGCTCGAGATGATTTCCACGCATGCCGACGAGTCCGAAGTGCAGGAGTGGCGCGCCGAGATACTCGAAAACATCCGGGCGTCGTCCACCGGCGCATTGGGCCTTTGCTTCTGGGCACTTCGCCATCGCGACGAGGAATTGTTCGCGGCGGGCCTGGAACTCGTTGCGGCGGCGGACAAGGCGGGCACCATCGACCTGATGGAGGACGCCTTCAACGAGGGGATGCAGCGCGCGATGGCTGCGTCGATCCCGATCGCTGTCGGCTTGGGTCGCGTTGGGCCGGAGTTTGCCACGCGCAGGAACACGCTGCTCGACGCGGCGCTGCAATCCGCTCGGCTGCTCTATGCCGAGGGGCTGATCGCAGAAGCTCACGCGCTCGCCCGATCGCTTGCCGATCTCCACGGCGTGCAAAGCAAGCAGGTGCCGACAGGGCGCCTGGCCGGGGAGGCGCGCGAGCTCCTGCGCGACATGACGTCGCAGGCGCGCGAGAATATCCGGATTGCATTCGACAGCGGCGACATGGCTGCGGTCATCCAGGCTGGCGAGCAGGCTGGCGCCATCCTCGAGGAAGACGCCAGAAGCGCTGTGTACATTGCGCGTGCGCTTCAATCTGCGGGCCAGATCCATGAAGCGCTGGAGTTGCTCCAACGCGTTCGAGGGCGTGCAGGCGAGACTTTCCTCGTCAGGCGCTGGATGGGGCGGCTGGCAGTCGCCGCGGAGGATTACGCAACGGCGTTGGAGACCTACGGAGCACTGCGAGCTTCCGGAGACCCGGACCTTCCGAAAGTTCAGGCCGAAATGGACCGCTTCTTCCAGCGCGTGGAGCCCAGGGCGCTGAAGAAGCTCAGCCTGTTCGCAGCGGCGGAAGATTACGAGGAAGGACTGCGGCTCGCAGCCGCGCTTAACAAGCATCTCGGTCCTCGCGAGCGTACGGACCGCCAGGTGGCGAAGATGTTCAGCGGCGTCCGCGTCCGTCTCAAGGCGATTGAGGAGGGCGATGGTGATGTCGACGAGCGCGAACCGCTGCTCCGGCAGATGATGGCGCTCAAACCGCGGGACCCTTCGACGATCCGGCGGCTTGCCCTTGAATTGATGCGGCAATACCGGTTCGCGGAGGCTGCGGAACTGTGGCAGCGGCTCGCGCAAGTCGATCCGACCAACGATTATGCGGAAAGAAACCGTGACCGATGTGCCACACTTGCCCAGCGACGTGCATCCGCATCGGGCTTTGTAATGGAGTCAGCGGGTTGACCTTAAAGCTATTTCTCGCAATGCAAACCATGCAGAGCGGGGACCGCAATGGAATTGATGCCGTTACGAAATGAATGCGGCTCGGAAGTTTCCAGTGAACTTAATCCGAATTTAACAACTTCTTCCCGCATCATTGTAGATCATCACGCTGAGCGGATTGATCCTGAAGTCCTGCAGCGTCTCGAGTCTATCGACGACGATGCGGAGTTCGAGACAGAACTACTCGCGCTTGCAGATGTTCATCCGGGCGATCCGGCCATTTGGCGGACCCGTGTGCGGCGTTTGCTCAGGCGGAAGTTGTTCACCGAGGCGCTCGCGCTGATCGAAGTCCATGACTTCGGCGAAGCCGGCGACGACTCCCGTCTGCTCGAGAAGGCCGAATTCCTGTATGACGCGCGTGACCACGACCGCGCCCGCGAGTTGTTCGAGAAGCTGCTGGTCATCCAGCCCGAATCCGACGCCGTACGCTTCGCCTACGCCAAGCGGCTCCTGCCGACTGGCGAACTGACGCGGGCCCGCAATTTGCTGCTGCCGATGGACGGGAAATATCCCGAAGAGAATTGGCGCCACGGCGTCATCCGCCGGGCGCTCGGCAAATATGACTTGCTCAGCCGGCTCGAGGGTTCTCCGATCCCCGAGGGTGTCGACGCGCGCATCATCGCGATGAAGCATGCCATTCTGTACTTCCGTAATCGCAAGCTGCCTGCAAGCAGCGGCTCTGCGCTTGGCCGTCTGACACTGATCACCGGCAGCCTCGGCCCCGGCGGCGCCGAGCGCCAACTGACGCGGCTCGCGATCGAGCTGGAACGCGCTCGCAAGTCGACCGGCTCGATCGCCGGAGTGCGTCTCAACCGCCCGGTCGAGATCCTGGTCCGGTCGCATGGCCCCGAGAAGCAGAACGACTTCTACCTGGACGACGTTCAGGCGGCAGGCTGCGAGCTTGGGCAAATCAATCAGTTCAAGCCGCTCTCGAACCGTACGCTCGGCATTGACGAGCCGGTCCTCGTCGAGCTGCTCGACTATCTGCCGTCGCCGGTGAACTACGGCGTCCGCCGGCTTACCAGGCACTTCGAAGAGTCCGGTACCGATACCGCTTCGATCTGGCAGGACGGAGCTTGCCTCTTTGCCGGCTTCGCTGCGCTGATGGCCGGAGTGCCGCACGTGCAGCTCGCGATCCGCGGCCTTCCGCCAAGCATGCGGCGGCACATGTACCGGCCGGAATACGAGGTCCTCTACCGCGCCATGGCGCAAGTCCCGGGCGTCCGCTTCGTCAGCAACAGCATCTCGGCGGCCCGGGCCTATGCCGAATGGCTGCACCTGCCGCTGGACCGTTTCGACATCGTCTACAATGGCGTCGAGCCGATGAAGCCGGAGCCGTCGCACGACTGCGCGCGGCGCTGGGACGAATTCGTCGCTTCCACCCCGGATGCCGACCAGACGATCGGCGGAGTCTTCCGCTTCGACACCGACAAGCAGCCGTTGCTGTGGATCCGTTTCGCGGCGCGCTACCTCAAGCGTCATCCGACCGCCCGCTTCGTCCTGGTTGGCGGTGGCCGGCTGCAGCCGAACGCCGAAGAGCTTGCGGCCGAACTCGGCATTGCGCACCGGATCCTGTTCGTCGGCCGGTCGACCCGCGTCGGCTACTGGATGTCGAAGATGGACACGCTCGTACTGCTCTCGCGGTTCGAGGGTCTGCCGAACGTGCTCATCGAAGCCCAGTACATGGGCGTGCGGGTGGTCACGACCCCGGCCGGCGGAGCCGCCGAATGTCTGATCGACGGCACGACGGGATACGTTCTGGAGTGCGCCGAGAAGCCCGACCTCGAAGGTCTCGTTGCCAAGGTGCGCGAGCTCGTCGGACGCGCGGGAGATCAGCAACTGTTCAGCGAAGACGGGGTAGGCCGCAAATTCCTGGACCGGAACTTCTCGGTTGGTCACATGCTCAAGGAATATGTGACCTGTACCGTGAATGGGCTCCGCCTGGCGGATGAAGAGCTCGGGTTGAGCGAGCGCCGCCGAGTAGCGTGAGCCTCGACGTTCGAGTACAGCGTGGGCGAATTATGAAATCTCCGGTTCAAATGCGGTTGTGGGCGACGCTGGTCGTTGCCTTGTTGGCGAGCGGGTGCAGCAACCTGCCGCGTCCGGTCTCTTCCTTGAAGGAGATCGAGGCGTCGTCCGAGCAGGGCAGCATCAATCTGGTGCCGCTGACGGCAACCAACCTTCCGCAGGATGGCAATGCGAAGCCATCGTGGCCGGCCGCTTTCGGGAAGACGCCCGAGTACGATTACGACAAAATCGGCGTTGGCGATCGCCTCCAGGTGCGAATCTTCGAAAGCGGAACGCCGACGGTGTTCACGACCGCGGGCTCGTCGGACTTCGGCCAGCTCACCGTCGATGAGTCAGGCCAGCTCTACCTGCCGTTCGTCGGCGCGGTGCACGCGGCGGGCATGACCATGCCGCAGCTCCGGTCGACGATCCTCAACCGTTTGCGCACGGTCGTCCTGAAGCCGCAGGTCGACATCCGCGAAGTTGACGCGCGGAGCCGGATGATCACGGTGCAGGGCGATGCGGCGAAGACCGGCGCATTCCCGATCGATCGTGGCCGCTCCAGCCTGACTGAGCTGCTCGCCGAGATCGCTCCGAAAGCGGACAACCCCGACATGCTCGCCGTCACGGTCCGGCGAAACGGCGCGTCCGGGACGGTTCGTCTCGCTGACATTTACCAGTACCCGGCGCTCGACATCTCGCTTCGGCCGGGTGACTCGGTCCTCCTGCACGAGCTGGTCGAGAACGTTACAGTGCTTGGCGCGGCAGGGCTTCAGGGGCAGGTCCGTATTCCCAAGCGCGACTTCACCCTTCTTGATGCCATCGGTCAGGCTCGCGGCTTGAGTCCGGAAGCGGCCGATCCGCGCGCCGTCTTCGTGATGCGGCAGCAGCCCGGCAGTTCGGGCCCGCCGCTCGTCTACCAGGTGAACTTCCGCCAGCCCGAGGCGATCGCACTTGCCGGCCGGTTCGATCTCCGTGACGGCGACGCCGTGCTGATCTCGAGCGCGCCGTGGGCACAGAGCCGCCAGGTCATCGCTGCATTCTCGCAGGGTATGGCTTCCCTCCGCTCCGCCGCGACGATCCCGCTGCCGTGATCGCCGCCGGCACTGCCGGATACTTGCCTCCGGAACGCAGGCTCGCCGACCGCCTGCTCGATCACCTCTACATCATCCTGTCGCTTGCGCGGCGGGAGGTCGCCTCCCGCTTCGGTGAGAGCGCCTTCGGATATACGTGGACCTACGTTGCGCCCCTAGTGTGGATCGGCAGCGCCTATTTCGGCTTCAGCATCCTCGGGCGCCGCGCGCCGGTTTACACCGACGTCATCACCTTCATCATCTCCGGTCTGATCCCATTCCTCGCCTTCCGGCTGGTCATCGGCGCGATGGGCCGTGTGAACGGGTCGGTGCGTGGTCTGGTCATCTTCCCGACCGTCACGCGCGAACATGCCGCCATCGCGATGGGTCTGGTCGAACTCGGGAATTCATTCGTAATCTTCGGCTTCATCGCCGGGCTGAATTACGTGATCTTCGGCAATTGGGAGCTTGAGAACCCGCTACAGTTCATCGCCGGAGTGGTGCTCTGCTGGGGTCTCGGTGCCGCCTATGGGTATCTGTTCTCGACGCTGGCGGTCATCAACGTGACGTTCCAGTACATCGCAGGCCCCTTGCTTCGTCCCGCAATCTTCCTGTCGGGCATTTTCTTCGTTGCGAACGAGCTTCCGCAGAAGATGCTCGGTGCGTTCCAGTACAATCCGGTGCTCCACGCCGTGGAGTTCGCCCGCGACGGAATGCTCTTCCACTATCAGTCCCGCATAGCCGATCCGCTCTACGTGATCCTGTGGATCTTCGGCATCTTCGCCGTCGCGTTCACGATCAAGTTCCTGCGGAGGATCTGACCGTGTGGGGCTTCATCGAGTGCACGCGCTATTACATGTCGTTCGACATGCCGAAGGTCGTGCTCAACGAAGCGTCTCTGATCGTCGGCACACGCGAGAAGCTTGGGCTCCTCGTCGCGCCCGGCGGAGGCAAATCGACGATCATGCGGTTACTCGCTGGGGTCGACCAGCCGAACGGCGGCCGGGTCGTACGCGACAAGGGCGGGATCCCCCTGGGCTACGGCGGCGCCATCCAGCCGCAGTTGAGCGGCGACCAGAACGCCCGCAACGTGGCGTTGCTGTTCGGTCTCGACCCGTACGTTTTCTCTGCTTTCTGCGCGGAGTTCTCGGAGCTAGGAGAGCCTTACTTCCACCCGATCAAGATGTGGACGGGCGCGATGCGCGCGCAGCTTGCCTTTGCGATGACCTACGGGCTCCCCGCCTCGACCTACATCGCGGACAGCCGCCTCGCCGGTGGTGATCGCGCCTTCGCGCAGAAGTGCATGGTCGCACTGCACCAGCGCCTTGAATCGGCGGGACTGATCTTCATCACGAGCGCGCCTCGGCTCACCAAGGAAGTTTGTGACCGACACGCGGTGCTGGTTCATGGTAAGCTGATCGAGTGCGGAACCCACGAGGAAGCGGACGAGCTGTTTTCGTCGATCACCGAAGAGGTGGCAGCCAACGTGGCAGACGAGGAGCTTGCGTCCTTTGACCTCGCATGATGATCCAATCCACATCCCGACCCCTGAAGGCGGTGAGCGATGAATAACGACGAACGAATTCGCAAATGGCGCCAGGAACGGGGTCAGCCGCCTGCGCGGTCGGCCGTGGTTGACGACCCGATGGACGAGCTTTTCCCGGACGTCGACGATGTCTCGGCTCGCGTCGGCCGTCCTGGTCCGGGCGACGGCATTCAAGGCCGTCCGCTTCCTGACGCGATTAGCGTCGAGGACGCCCGCCTTGCCATTCTCGAGCGGCGCCGCGCTCAGTGGCGCAAGATCGCCCAGCGGATCGCGCTCTTCGTGCTTGTTCCCGCTCTGGCTATCATGTCGTACATCTGGTGGGTCGCAACGCCACTCTACGAGGGGCAGGCGATCTTCACTGTTCAAACCAGTGCCGACACGCCGCAGTCGCCGGCGGCCGGACTGTTCGGCTTCGGCGGCGCGGGCGCCAGCATCGGTGACGCCTTCAAGGCGCGTGAGTTCATCCTCTCCCGACCGATGATGGATTACATGGAACAGCATTACGGGATGATGAGCAGTTTCGAATCCGCTCACATCGACCCGCTGACCCGGCTCAAGAGCCCGCTTGGCCTGAATGGTGATCCTTACACCTACTACCAGAAGCGCGTCCGGGTTGCCGTGGATTTGCAGGAGGGCCTCCTCCGGCTGTTCGTTCAGGCTCGCACGCCGGAAGAGTCCGTGCGGTACGGCAACGCCATCTTGGCCGCCGCCGAAACGCACGTGAACCAGTTCTCGGACAAGATAAGCCGTGACCAGATCGCGGCTTTGACGCGCGACGTTCAGGGCGCCGAGCGGCAAGTTGCGGAATCACGGCGATCGCTGGCCGCCGTGCAGGCGCGTCGTGGCGACCTCAGTCCGGAGCAGACTGCAACCGCGATCTACACTCTGATCAGCAGCCTTGAGTCTCAGCTTGCCGACGCGCAACGTGAGCGCAACGCATTGCTGAGCCAGGGTCTTACGGACAGCCCGCTTCTGCCAGGCCTCACCGCCAAGGTGCAGGATCTCACCGGTCAAATCGCCGAGCAGCATCGCCGTCTCGTCAATCCGGGTGGCTCGTCTCTGCAGAAGACTGCTGACGAGTTTGAAAGCGCGTCGTCCCGAAAGGAAATCGCGCAGGCCCGGTGGCAGTCGACGATGAACACGCTGCAGCAGGCGTATCTCCGCGTCCTAGAGGAGCGCCGCTATTTCGTGCTGATCGTCGGCATGTCCGTGGCCGGTCTGCCCAAGGTGCGGGACGGGTTCCCGATCATCGTGCCGATCCTGCTGTTCCTGGCCTTCATCTATGCCCTGGTGTTCGCTGCCCGCCGGTCCGGCGGGCGCTTCGGCAGCGTTCCCAACTTCCGTTGGGATCAAGTAGTGCGGCGATGGAACAGACGGTAGAACTCAGCCATCACCAGCAGCTCGATGGGCTGCTGCGCAGCGGCCAATGGTCGGAAGCCCGCGCCTTCTACGAGCGGGAACTCACCAAGGCTGAACGGACCGAAGCTTCGTTCCGCCTCGGCTACGCCATTGCACTGATCCGGTGCGGCCGCGATCGTGCCGGGTTCGATCTCCTGCGCGGCGACGTGCTCGATCTACCCAATGCCCGCGCGGACCTGCGTCGCTTTGTGGCCGGGTGGCTCGTCGAACAGCGCCAGTTCGAACTCGGCGCGAAGCTGCTCGACATCTTGCTGTCGATCGATCCCGACGGCGTCGAAGACCTCCGTCTTCGCGCGAGTTTGCTTGGCCGCTTGAGGCGTTGGCCCGAGGCGCTGAAGGACACGGAGAAGCTGGCCCGCGCTCGACCGGACGACCTTTCGGCCCAGGCCTCCTACGTCCAGTCCCTGCTGCAGTCGGGCGAAGTCGAGCGGGCGGGCGCACACGCGGAAACACTCATCGATCGTTTCGAGGAATCGCCCCGCCTCGCCTACATGGCACTGCTTGCGCTCTACCGGAGCGGGCGGGCCGCAATTGCCGCCGACGCTGCCGCCGAACTCGCGGAAGCGGAAATTGAAGACGAGCAACTTGCGATCGGAGTGCTGCGCACCCTCCTCGATGCCGAGCGGCCGGAGAAGGTGATCGAAGTCGGCGAGCGCTTTGTTGCGGAGGGCTGGGACGGGCCGATGGTCCGATCGTTCGTCGGCTATGGCTACATGGCATCCCAGGACCCCGACCGGTACGACAAGGCGATCAGCCAGTTCAGGATCGCGCTTGAGCAGACTCCCGACGATGTGAGGATGAACACATCGATGGGCGAGGCCCTGCTCCGCATCCGCAGCTACGAGGCGGCAATTCCCTACCTGGAAAAGGCTTCCAGGCTGCAGCCGAACGTCCCGCAGGCGCGCGCGCTCTACGCCAGGGCACTGAAGCAAGCGGGCCGCTACGATGAAGCCGCTGCTGAATTCCGGCACCTGCTGGAAATGCAGCCGACCTCATCGCGCTGGCGCCGCTATGCCGCCGGTGCGCTCAGCCAGGCCGGGCACCGCAAGGAAGCAGAGAAGCTCTTCCACTCGTTCGTCACCGAGCGCCGTCGAGGTTTGCCAAAGCGCTTCGAGCAAGGCCTGGAGGCGCTTTGGGACCGGGTCGACACCGTCAAGATCCCGCAGGCGCGCCTGGACTGGGCTTGGGAACTCAGCACCACTCGCCCCAACGACCGCGAAGAGTGGGAGCGCAAGGCCCGTTGGGGTCATCTGGCGGACCATTACCTGCTCGACTGGCTCGAGTGCCGGGACGATCGCGTCCACGAGGCGATGTCGCAGCTTGCCGACCTGAGCGAGCCAGAGCGGGCCTTGGCAAGCGTCGACGGCAGCAACGGAATCATTCTCGCCTCCGCACACATCGGCCCGATGTATGCGGGACCGCTTGCCCTGGAGTTGATGGGCGTGCGCTCCCGCTGGCTCGCATCCACTCCCAGCGTGGCGCGAACCGCCTATGCGCAATCGCTCATATCGACCAGCGACCAGGACGACATGCAGGTCGCCCGTTCATTCATGACGTCCCTGCGTGCTGGCTATTCCGTAGTGATTGCGGTCGACGGCGCCATCAACCTCGCGGCTCCGCGCGTCCCGTTTGAGGGACAGGAAATGACCTATTCGAGCTTCGCGTCGCGGACTGCGCATCGGGTCGGTGCGCCGTCATTCTTCTGCGCGCCCAAATGGGAAGGCGATCGGATCGGTTTCGTCCTGACGCAGATGCCGGACCCGTTCCCCGAGGAGAGCCCCGATGCGCACGCCGATCGCTGGCGGGACGCTTTCCTGTCCGCGCTGCGCGATTATCTTGGCGGTAGCCCGGAGAACCTGCGTCTGAGCGGCGGGCTCTGGCGGCACATCCGATAGGGCGCATCCGTAGCCCTCGACCGGTCCTTTGATGCGAATTCTCGTCGTCGTTCGATCATACCCCGCGCCGGGCGATTTCTACCAATATCCATTCGTCCATCGTCGCGTTCTCGCCTACCGCAGGGCAGGCCATGAGGTCGCCGTATTCCGGCCCACGGAACAGGCCGGCCTCAGCACCCACGAGTTCGAAGACGTGCGCTGCCACAGCGGCAACGCCGCGGTGCTCCAGGACTTCGCACTAAGCTGGCGACCAGACGTCATCGCCGCTCACGGCTTTGCCGAGCAGATGTGGACGGTGCTTGAGCCCCTTGCCGGAACCGTGCCGGTCCGGGCTTGGCTTCACGGGTCCGAGATTCCGGCCTTCTTCCGTGCCAAGGCTACCTGCATCCGTGAACCGGCCGAACGGTCGCGAGCCCTGCTCGCCGTGCAAGAGCGTTGCCGCTTCTGGAGTGCGTTCCTCGAGCGCGCGCCCAAGCACTTCGGTCTGGTCTTTGTCTCCGACAGCGCCGTCGACATGGCGCGGGAGGACTGGGGCGACCGAATCGACCATGTTCCGTTTGCCGTCATCCCGAACCCGATCGACACGGAGCTTTTCGCTTATGCTCCGAAGGCGGCGGACGATCGCTGGGATGTCCTGACGATCCGGCCGTTCGACTCTCCGACCTACGGGAACGACATGACCGTCGCGGTGATCGAGCAACTCGCGCGCGAAACGCAGGGACGGGCGCGGTTCACGATGATTGGCGACGGACCGCTGTTCGACGAAACCACGGCTCCGCTTCACAGCCTGGAGGGAGTGCGCGTCGAGCGACGTTTCCTCGCGCAATCGGAAATCGCCGCCGAACATCGCCGGCACGGCATCTTCCTGGTCCCGACCCGCCTCGACACCCAGGGTGTCTCGAGGGACGAGGCGATGTCGTCCGGGCTCGTCCCGGTCACCAACGCAATTCCGGCCGTCAACGAGTTCGTGGACGAGAGTTGTGCCGCGCTGGCGGCGCCGGACGACGTGCAAGGGCTCGTTGTGGGGCTCCGCACGATGCTCGACGATCCGCAGCTGTTTCTCGACCGGTCCGCCGCTGCCGCTGGAAGGGTGCGGCGCCAGACCGCACAGGAGCGGGTGATTCCCGCCGAACTTCAGCTGCTGCGGGACGCGGCGTGTGCCTGACCGTCTGCTTCCGCCGGGTGTAGCGCCCCCCGACTTCTACATCGCGGCGATGGGTCGTTCCGGCAGCACAATGCTGTGTAACTGGCTCAGCCGCCCGCCGGAACAACTGGTGTTCGTGGAGCCGTTCTTCACGCGCACCGCCAATCCGCGCCTGCTTCGAATCCAGCTCGAGGACTTCGGCATGGGCGCCAGCGAACAAGAGTGGCTTGCCCCGGCGGGCAACGCGAAAGAGCGCTTCCGGGAACTGATGGCACCGAGGCTCCGCGGCCGCCGCTGGGCATTCAAGGAGGTGCTCTGCGAAGAACATTTCCGCGTCATTGACGCATTCCGCCCGCAGCGGGTCCTCATTACCGTCCGCAATATCGCAGACGTGGCGCTCAGCTTCTTCGAAAAGCACCGGCTCCAGGGCAATCTGGAGCGGTTCGACGACGACTGGGTGGCGCAATATTGCGTGCGGGAAGCGCAGGGGCTGGTCGCCTTGCGCGACATGTTGAGGGAGCTCGACCTGCCCTTCGAGGTCGTACGCTATGAAGATTTCACTTCATCCGTGACGGTCCAGCAGCAAGTCACCGAGTTCGTCGGCTGGACGCCGGGCGCACGGGTCGATGCCCACATGGAGCGTTTCGATCGCGGCTTCGAGGTCGAGAGGCACGGCAGCGATATTTCGCCCGACCGTCGAGCGCCCCAAGAGCGCGGACTCGAGAGCGGATTGATGGAGCGCGCGGCGGAAATCGGGCGCCGATGTGCGGGCTACCAGGCAGTGTTCGGCTACGCCTGAGGCCCAAGGCTTCCTAACCGGTTCAGTGGGCTGCAGCAGTTCGCAGTTCGGTTTGGCTCGTCTCCGGCTCGCCGACGTCAATCATCAATCCCAAGCCCTTTTCGACCATGATGCGCCGGATCTCGAGGCCTGGCTCGTTGGCATCCGGCTCAAAGTCGAGGCTCTCCCCGCGAGCGAGCAGCATGTAACAGCGAAGGACAGGCGCCCAGTCGCTGTGGACGACCATCTGGCAAACGACTTCATCGCCGCGGCGGATAGCATTGGCCTGCAGCAGCCCCCAGCCATTGGCAATGCGGCCCGTGCTGACATCCAGTGACTGCAGGTCGAAGCGAGCCTCCGCCCTTTCTTCCTCGAACTCGCCGCAAAGCCACACGCCCAGGTTGTCGCGGCCATTCGGGCGCACGTTGAACGTAAGGGTGAAGGTTTCCGGCCAAGGATTCTTGTTGAGTTCGCTGCGAAGGAAGTGGTTCTGACCCTGCAGCGGCACCAAGGCCTCCGCTTCCGCTCGCGGGGTTACCGCCACGTTCTTGCACTGCCAGGTCGCCAGCTCCGAGAAGCGAGGCGCTGAAACCTTAGCTGGCGGCGCAATCAGGAGCGTTCCTTGCTGGCGAGGCTCGGGCTTCACCTCTTCGCTGCGCCCGGCGAAGGTGTCGAGCATCCGCTCGGCGACGCGCGACCACGTAAAGTGCGAAGCGCGGCGCCGGAACCGCTCGGGATTCAGCCTCGCCACGAGGGCGTCCCAATTGATCTGCTCGATCGCCGTATATTCCTGATGAGCGAGCGAGCGGAGGAGATCGGGTTTCACGAAACCCTCGCGGTTGAGGATCAGCGCTCCAGCAAGGGCATTCTCGAGGATCGGCAGCCCCATGCTTTCACCATGGGTGACGACGAAGATGTCCGTCTTGCGCGTCCACTGGGCGAGTTCCGGTCCCGGGACGCGCTTGTAGAACGAGCGCCGGTCGGTGCCGAGATCGACATCGCGAACCTCGCCAGGTTCGATCCGCTCCAGACCATTCGGAGAGAAGAATACCACCTGAACGCGCCGCGGCGGGTCGCCAACCCGGCGCTCCTCGGCCGCAAGGCGGGCCGCATAGGCGGTCGCACTCTTCAGCAGGGCCTCGGTCTCGTCGGCCTTCGGGACGGAGTGATATTTGTGATCGACGAAGATGGTCAGCCACTCCGGGTCCTTCTGCGGCCTGAACATATCCGCGTCGGCAGCCCACCCGACGTAACGCGCGCGGGAGGGGTGCAGCGGCCTGCGAGCAGTGAAGACGAAATCCTGGGGCCCGTCGACGACGGCATCATGGTCGCAAATGGAGCAGATCAGCCCCTTCGTGACGGCCCGCGCTTTCTCGAAGAAGATCCGGTCACGGTATCGCCAGCCGTTCTGCTCAAGGCAGATGGCGTGGTCCGCTTCCGGGAAGGTCATCTTCTCGTAGCGAGCGACCCGCTTCGCGGTCTCCTCGTCGGAACAATTGCTTGGCCGCGCCGAGAGGGAGCTTGCGAAGACGACTTCGTGCCCGCGCTTCGTGAACTCCCGGTACAGGTTACTGGCATAGACGTCGCATGTGGACTTGGCGTTGGCGAGCCACTCCTCCTGCGCCTCGGGCGGAGCGGCTTTGCCGACGTACAAACAAATGCGCATTACTGTAGCTCCTGGAGCCTGGCTCGTTGTTCTAATGCGGAGGGAACGCCTCCGGCTTCGCATGGCGGAAAGGACCGCCACGGCCGCGCCGGCTCGCGCCCGGCCGTGGCGTGGCGCAGTGCCGGTCCGATGGCAAGACGCCTATGGGTGCGCGTGAGCTTAGCCTCTCGTTTCTGGCGGTTAGTCGATTAAAAATTGGTTCGGGTAGAATGAGGGCTGGGCACGGCCATCATTTAATGGTTAGAGCCTGCCGGTCAGTCATTTCTGACTAGTGTGGGAATTAAGTGCGAAGTTAACGGAAGTTGCGTTGCTTCGAATCCACCAAGGGTGTCGCTTTACAGCAACAGTTGCGAGAAAGATTCTTGCGAATAGCTGCGAGACCTGAAACAATCTGGGCAGACGTCAGTTGCGGCTGTCGTCTGATATAGAAAAGGGGCCAACTAAATGCGTAACCTTCTGCTGGCAGCAGTTGCGGCGTTCGCGATTGCTACACCCGCTGTAGCACGCGACGGATCTCCCTACGTGGGGATCGAAGGGGGCGTTCTCGACGTCCTCACCGCGCATCAAGATTATCAAGGATATGTCGGATCGAACGATGGGCGCCTTCGCACTCATCACAAGCTCGGCATCGATGTCGACGCGATTGCCGGATATGATTTCGGCTTCCTGCGTGCAGAAGCCGAACTCGGCTGGAAGCGTGCTGGCATCGACCACACGAACGTCGACATTCCGAACTCCGGAACGCTCGGCAGCGATGGCGGCAAGGCCCGTACCGTTTCGGCGATGGGAAACCTCCTCGCAGACTTCGGTTCGGACGTGGGCGTCAGCGGCTATATCGGCGGTGGTGTCGGTGTTGCTCGTACGAGCTACAAGATCCGGTCGATCTCGTTCGGTGCGACTGACTCGAACCTCGCGTGGCAGATCATCGCTGGCGTGAACTTCCCCGTCAGCCCGAACATGTCAGCCGGTCTGAAGTATCGTTACTTCAACACGAAGTACGATCTTGAAGAGACGCCGACTGAAGAAGTTATGGGTCGCTGGAAGTCGCACTCGCTGCTCGCCAGCCTGACCTACAACTTCGGTGGTGTGGTTGAGGCTCCGCCGCCGCCGCCGCCGCCGCCGCCGCCACCTCCGCCTCCGCCTGCTACGCAGACGTGCCCGGACGGCTCGGTGATCCTGGCGACCGACGTGTGCCCAGCACCGCCGCCGCCGCCGCCTCCGCCGCCGCCGGCGCCAGAGCGCGGCCAGTAAGGCTTCACTCTACAAGCTGCCTGGCGACGGGCAGCAAACCTGGGGGACGGACTTCGGTCCGTCCCCTTTCGTTTCATGATGCCGCGTAAGAACGGAGTAGAGCAATTCTCAGCGAAGACGTTGTGGCGGCGCTCGCCGAACGCCCCCGCACCTGGCTCGTAACCGGCGCCGCCGGTTTCATCGGTTCCAATCTCGTCGAGGCGCTGCTCCGCTCAGGCCAGCAAGTCGTCGGCTTCGATAATTTCGCGACCGGTCATCGGCGTAATCTCGAAGAGCTCGAGCGCCTCGTACCCGAGGCATACAGCTCCAATTTCCGTTTCGTCGAAGCCGACATCCGCGATCGGACCGCCTGCACTGAGGCTGTCCAGGGTATCGACGTCGTCTTGCACCAGGCAGCGCTCGGATCGGTTCCGCGCTCGATGGTAGATCCGCTGACGTCGCACGACGTCAACGTCACCGGTTTCCTGAACCTGCTCGACGCAGCCCGACAGGCCGGCGTCGGTCGCTTTGTCTACGCGGCCTCCAGCTCAACCTACGGCGACAGCCCGGACCTACCCAAGCGCGAAGAGAAGATCGGTTCGCCGCTCTCTCCCTATGCGGCGACCAAGCTGTTCGATGAGATCTACGCCAGCATCTACGCGCGCGCTTATGGCTTTAAGGCCACTGGCCTGCGCTACTTCAATGTCTTCGGACCGCGTCAGGACCCGAACGGCGCCTATGCCGCGGTCATCCCGAAATGGACCGCGGCAATGATCGGCAAGGAAGAGGTCGTCATCAACGGCGACGGCCAGACCAGCCGCGACTTCTGTTTCGTCGCCAACGCCGTCCAGGCGAATATCCGTGCGGCCCTTGCCCCTGACGAAATCCAGGGCGAAGTTTTCAACGTGGCCGTCGGCGAGCGCACGTCCCTGCTGGAATTGTTCGGCATGATCCGCGACGGCCTGCGCGATCACCAGGTCCATTACGACCGTGAGCCGGCCATGGAGCCGTTCCGGCCGGGCGACGTCCGGCACTCGCAGGCCGATATCGGCAAGGCTCAGCGGATGATCGGTTATGCACCCACGCATACCGTCGAACGGGGGCTTCGGGCCGCGCTGCCGTGGTATCTCGGCTTCTTCAAGAGTTCTGCAGCTTAGCCTTTGCGGCTGCTGCAGTTTTTCTGGCCGAAGTCGATGTTCGCGGCGCCGGATTCACTGGACGAAGGTTTCCCCCTCAGGCAGAGACTCGCCATGGCAAAGAAGGATGACGCGCACCGGCTCTCCTGGCCCTGGTGGTCTCCCTGGGCGCTGCTGGCTGTGGTCGCGACCTCCATTCTGACGATCGCCGCGACGCTCTACGACATTCGCTGATCGAACGTGCCGCTGGCGCCGCCTGCTGAGCTGGCGCAGCCGGCGATCATTGTCACCGCTCAGGCGCTTGCCGAGGCCAAGGCTGACCGCGCTTACGCCGTCGAGCACATCGACCGCCGCCGGATCGAAACATTCCCCACCGAGGAGCTGGGGCAGCTTCTGAAAAGCGTGCCCGGCGTGCAACTCTTCCGGCGCTCGGACGCGCGGAGCGGCCATCCGACGAGCCAGGGCGTCACGTTGCGTGCGCTCGGCGGCAATGCGTCCAGCCGGGCGCTGCTGGTGCTTGATGGCGTTCCGCAGACGGACCCGTTCGGCGGGTGGGTCAATTGGCCGGCCTACGATCCGCTCGAGCTGCAGCAAATCCGCGTCGTCCGCGGCGGCGGCAGCGTCGCCAATGGGCCCGGCTCGCTTGCGGGCACCATCGAGATGTTCAGCCGCAGTGACGCGGGTGCAAGCGGGGAAGTCGACGCGGGCAGCCCTGACGCACTTAGGACACGGGGCCGCCTGGCCGTTGAGTCTGGCGATGGGATCGTCTCGCTCTCCGCGCGGGCGGAGCGGGGCAGGGGATTCGTTCCTGTAACCGCCGCAACGCGGGGCCCCGCTGACCAGCCGGCGCCGTATCGCGACTGGAGCGTTCGCGGCCGCTGGTCCACGCCGCACGCAAGTTCGATCGACCTTCTGGCGAGCCTCGATGCCTTCCATGACTGGCGCACGCGCGGGACCGATTTCACACAGAACCGCACGAATGGCACCGACGCATCCGTGCGGCTGGTGGGACGCGGCGCCTGGCAGTGGACTGCGCTCGGCTATTGGCAAGCGCGCAATGTGATGAGCAGCTTCGCGAGCGTGAGTGCCGGCCGCGCCACGGCCACCCAGGTCTCGCTCCAGGATTCGGTGCCCTCCCACGGGATCGGGGGCAGTCTGGAGGTCCGCCCGCCTATGCCGCACGGCATCGAATTGCGGCTCGGCGCGGACACCAGGCGCACCGACGGGGAGTCGCGCGAGCTCTACAGTTTCGTTGCAGGCGAACCGACGCGCCGTCGCAGGGCTGGAGGCGAGACGTTCACTGCCGGCATGTTCGGCGAAATCACGGCCGACCTTGGCCGGCTGACTCTGACGAGCGGTGCCCGACTGGATCATTGGCAGGTCTCGAAGGGTCACCTGCTCGAGCGCCAGCTCGCAACCGGCGCGGTGGTCCGAGATGAACGGGATCCGGACCGGGACGGTTGGCTTCCGACCGCGCGCGGAGGAGCCGTGTTTGCGCTCGGCAGCGGCTTAAGCCTGCGATCGGCCGCTTACCTTGGCTGGCGTCTGCCGACGCTGAACGAGCTGTTCCGGCCGTTCCGCGCCGGTGCCGATGCAACCGCGGCCAACCCGGATCTGAAGCCGGAGCGGCTCGCCGGTGTCGAGGCGGGTGCCGAGTTCGTGCGTGGCGACCTTCGGCTGTCCGCTACCGGCTTCGTGAACCGGCTCCGCAACGCGATCGCCAACGTCACGCTCGGCGAGGGACCGGGCACGTTCCCAGGCGTCGGTTTCGTCGGAGCAGGGGGCACATATGGTCAGCGCCGCAACATCGGCGCGGTGAACGTCCGCGGCATCGAGGCGGCAGCCGACTGGTCGAGCGGCCCCTGGACCCTCGGGGCGGGGCTGAGCCTCATGCACGCGCGGGTCCACGACCAAGGCCTCGCAGCCCAGCTCGATGGCCTCCGTCCCGCCCAGACGCCGCGCTTCGCCGCCACGCTATCCGCCGGATGGCAGGACCGCGGCCGCTCGCTCGACATCGTCGTCCGGAGGGTTGGTGCCCAGTTCGACGACGACCTCAACACGCACCTGCTCAAGGCCGCGACTACCCTGGACGCCTCGGCGGCCTGGCCCCTCGGACGCAGGTTCCAGCTTGTCGCCCGCGGCGAGAACCTCACCAACGCGCTCGTCGAAGCCGGCATCAACGGTGACGGCTCGATCGAGCGCGCCACGCCCCGCACTCTCTGGGTCGGCGTCCGCCTGCGCTAGCTACTTCGCGCGCGTATACAGAAACGCAGTGATGTCGCGCGCGTCCTGCTCGCCAACGTTGAGGTCCGGCATCGCGGTGCCTGGCGACACCTGCTGCGGATCCCTGATCCACTTCTGCATGTTGGTCGGCGTGTTGGTCAGGTGCCCGCCGATGATCACGCGCAGCGCAACTCCGTCGAGCGGCGGGCCGACTGTCCCGGTCGCATTGCGGACGTTCTTCAGCGCATGGCAGCTCCCGCAGCCATATTGAATGAACATCGCCTCGCCGCGCCACGGATCGCCGTGGGTGATTGCCGCCGCATGCGTGCGCAGCTGCGTCCGTTCGTGAACATACTCGCGCGTGACACCGATCAGCCCGAGCACCACCACGAGGCCGGCGAGCGCTCCGAAGCTGGCCTTAGTGGACGGAGAAGGCCGCATGGCTATCCTCCGCAGACTTGAGCCACCGATAGAAGAGCAGGACCGCCGCAGCGCCGTGCACCAGCCCCCCGGGGATCCACATGATGAGTCCGGCGAGCCGCTGGTCATCGGTCGGGTCCAGTCCGACACCCGTCATGCCCATTGCGGCATAGTCCGCGTACCAGGGGCTGGAGGAGAGGGCCATCAGCGCGCCCAGCGCTCCGCCGATCAGTGAGGTTGCGAACAGGCAGGCTGCCGACACACCATAGCCGCTCTCACGGCCGCGCGGATGGAGCATCGCCCACCAGAACAGCAGCGAGCTCACGAAGAAGCAGGCATGCTGCGCGATATGCCAGCCGAAGCTGTCCAGGGCCCGGTCGAACAAGGGCGGCGCATGCCACACCCACATCACGACCGCCTGCACGGCCGTTGCCGTGACGGGCTCTGTGAGACGCTTCCACGATGCGGAAATTGGCGACTTCCAGCTGCCCCCGAGTGCCGTCCGAAACGGCCGCGGCAGGCCCCAGGCCAGCACCCCGCCCGATCCGGACGCCGCGAGCAACAAAGTCGCGACCAGCATGATCATCTCGTGCTCGATCATATGCATGGTGAAGCTGCGCTCGCCGGCCTCATGCACCGGCGAAACCAGCGACAGCGCCAGCACCAGCCACCCCCCGACGAACAACGGCCAGCCCCGTGGCGATTGCGACGCTCGCCGGCTCAGCCGCCACCAGCCCACCGCATAGACGATCAACGCAAGGGCCAGAGGCACCGTCAGCAGAGGGTCGAGCGTCCAGCCGAGTCCATGCTCATGCGCTTCATGTCCGCTATGGGCGAACGCCGGCGAAGCCACGCACGCCAGCGCCAATGGAAAGAGGCGCCTCAAGCCCAGCATCGCGGGATGATCATGGATGCGAGAAAGGGGAGAATGGTCGCCATGGCGAACAGCGCACAGGCCAGCAACGAGACGACGGAAATGAGCCGGCGCGACGGCGCCTCGTTCTCGTTGCGAAAAACCCCGAACGACCCGAATGCACCCAGCCCGGCCATCGCCAGGCCGATGATCATGGCGATGATGACGACCAGCGGGCTGCCGACGCGGCAATCCTGGAACGTCGCATCCGACCCCAATTGGTGGAAGATGAAATAGCCGGTGGTGCCGAGCGCGAGGCCGGCCCAGGGCATGAAGCGATCGCGGATGGCATGCGTCTTCACAGCCGCGGCACCCAGTAGATCATAAAGTAGATTGGGATCCAGAGCAGCCAGACGTATCGCCAGTAGAGCGAATTCTCGTCGGTATCGACGAGCCGCCGGCCTTCGTACCCGAGCGGCGTCCGCATCAGGAACATCAGCACCAGCGTGTCGAACCAGTCGGTCAGGATGTGGGTCGTGTGCAGCAGCAGCAGCGCCCAGACGATCGAGCCGTAGGCGTTGTCGCTCCAGCGCACGTTGAGGCTGTTGAACTCGAACCCGCGGATGATCAGCAGGACGACGCCGATCGCCACCATGACCGGCAACAGCCTGCGAATGGTGGGCACGTCGCGCGCCTCCGCGGCCTTCTTGATCATCGTGTTGGGGACTTCGCTGGCGATGATCAGGATCGTGAACAATGTGCCGGCCAGGACGTCCGGAGCGGCACGGCCTTCCGGCGGCCAGCCCTGTTCATGGCCCATCAGGAAGAAATAAGCGGCGAAGGCGAGCCCGAACGCAGCGCCCTCGACCACCATGAATCCGATGATCCCCCACCAGGTGAGGCTGCTCGGCCCGAACTTGGAGGTCGGCAGGTCGGCGACGTCCTGGGTGAAGCGCGGCGTACGGATCATGTGATCACCGGCTCCGGCGTTCGCTCGAGGCTCTTGGGCCAGAACCAGGCTGTCAGCGCGATGGTGGACGGGATGATGCCGAAGGCGATCGCCCAGGGCGAGAAGATCGAGGCGACGAAGAACACGCCCACCGCGCAGGACGCCACGAACGGCCACAGGCTGGCGTGGGGGATTGGCTCGCGCAGGTCCGGTACCGCGGCCACCACCGTCGTCAGCAGCATCTCCTTCTCATCGACCCGAAGACCGGTGATGACCGGCAGCTCGCCTTCCGTGTCCCACAGCGGCGTACGGCTTTCGACGACCGGGATGTGCTCGAAATTGTAGACCGGCGGCGGCGAGCTCGTCGCCCATTCAAGATTTGCCGCGTCCCACGGATTATCCGACGCGATGGCGCCCCGGTAAAGCGAGACGATGCCGTTGATCACGTAGATCGCCAGTGCAGTGGCAACCACGAAGGCGCCGATTGTAGACAGCAGGTTCGGGAGCTCCAGGCCCATGCCCGCCGGGTAGGTGTAAACCCGGCGCGGCATTCCCAGCAGGCCCGAGAAGTGCATCGGGAAGAACGCCAGCTGGAAGCCAAGGAAGACCATCCAGAAGCTGATTTTGCCGAGCTTCTCCGACATCATCCGCCCGGTAATCTTCGGATACCAGTAGGTCAGGATGCCAAGCAGCGGGAACACCGCGCCGCCGATCAGCACGTAATGGAAGTGCGCGACGATGAAGTATGTGTCGTGCAGCTGCAGATCGAGCGGCACTGCAGCGATGATGACGCCTGTCAGTCCGCCGATGACGAACGTGACGATGAAACCCACCACATAGAGCATCGGCACCTGGAAGCGCGGCCGCCCGTCCCACATCGTCGCGAGCCAGCAGAAGATCTGCAGGCCGGTCGGTATGGACACGGTCATGCTCGCCGCGGTGTAGAAGCTGTAGCCGACCCGCGGCAGGCCCGTGGCGAACATGTGGTGGACCCACAGGCCGAAGGCGAGGATGCCGGTCGCAATCAGCGCCAGGATGATGACCGGGTAGGCGAAGACGGGACGGCGGCAGAAGGTCTCGGTGATCGTGCTGACGAAGCCGGTCGCCGGGATGAAGATGATGTACACTTCGGGGTGGCCGAAGAACCAGAAGAGGTGCTGCCACAGCAGCGCGTCGCCATGCTCGAAATGATTGTAGAATTGCGTTCCGACCAAGCGATCGGAGATCAGGAAGCTGGACGCGAGAGCCACTGACGGCATCGCGAAGACGATCATGATCGCCTGCACGAGCATGGCCCAGGCGAACAGTGGCATCCGCGCAAGCGTCATCCCCGGAGCGCGAGCCTTCAGGATGGTGGCAATGAGGACGACTGCCGCGGCAAGTGCCGACACCTCGGTGAAGGTGATCATCTGCGCCCAGACATCTGCGCGCTTGCCCGGCGAGAATTGCGGCCCCGACAATGGCGTGTAGGCGAACCACCCCATGTCCGGCGCGATGTTGAGGACGAACGCGCCCCACAGCATCAGCCCGCCGAACAGGTACATGTAGTAGCTGAAGGCATTCAGCCGGGGGAAGGCGGTTGATCGCGTCCCCAGCATCAGCGGGATGATGTAGACGGCGACGCCCTCCATCACCGGCACCGCGAAGAGGAACATCATCGTCGAGCCGTGCATCGTGAACAGCTCGTTGTAGCGTGACGCGCTGATCAGGTTGCTGTCGGGCTGGGCCAGCTGCATGCGCATCAGCAGCGCGAGCACGCCGGCAAGGACCAGGAATATGAGCGCCGTGATGATGTAGCGGCGGCCGATCTCCTTGTGATCGACGGTGGCGAGCCAGCCGATGATGCCCGGCTGCCGGTGCCAGGTCGCGTGCAGCCGTGCCTCGAGCTTCGCGCCCTTCAGGTCTGGTCCGTCGCGCACGATCTTCTCGCGCTCTGCGGCGAGCCTCTTGTCTTCTTCTTCGACGCGCTCTTGTTCGGTCATTTCAGGGTCTCGAGATACGCAACGACGGCATGCAGCTCGTTCGGCTCGAGCCCGATCGTCGGCATGTGGTTGCCAGGCTTGACCGACTGCGGGTCCTGGACCCAGCCGTATAGGTTGCCCTTGCTCATCGGCAGCGTGCCTGCGGCAATGGTGCGCCGGCTGGCGAGGTGTGTCAGGTCGGGGGCGACCATGCTGGACGCCTTGGTTCCCGAAATGTTGTGACAGACGCTGCACTGGCGGGTGGTCACGTAATTATAGCCGGCAAGTGCGAGCGGCGTGGTCGGCATGGCGGCTGGCTGCAGTTGATGCGTCCACCACTTCTGGAAGTCGGCGTAGCTGTCGACGTTGACGACGAAGGCCATGTGCGCGTGCTGCGTCCCGCAGAACTCGGCGCACTGGCCGCGATAGATGCCGACCTTCGTCGGAACGATGGTGATGTCGTTCTCGCGCCCTGGGATAAGGTCCTGCTTGCCGGTGAGGCTCGGCACCCAGAAGCTGTGGATCACGTCGTTCGAACGGAGGATCAGCCTGACCGGGACACCGACCGGAATGTGAAGCTCGTTCGCGGTGCGCAGCGTCTTCGATGCGTCGGCGGAATTGTAGGTGATGTCCCACCACCACTGCTCGCCAGTGACGGTGATCGAAAGCTTCTCGTTGGCCGCCGCCTTGGCCATGGACCGGTCGCCGATGAAGCTGGCGATGCTCAGACCGGCGAGCCCGACCGCGATCACCGCTCCCCAGCTCAGCAATCCGGTCCGCATCAGCGGATGGGATTCATGGTGCCGCCCCTGCTCGACGATGTTCGCTTCGCCGGCGCGGCGCCGCCGAACGATCCCGGCGATCAGAAAGGCGATCACGGCGGCGTACATGATGCCGCAAACGACCAGGAAGATGATGAACAGCGTGTTGAACTCGCGGGTCTCGACGCCCGCGTTCGCAAAAGTGCTCTGGTAGTTCTGGTATGAACAGCCGCCGAGAAGCAGCGCGAGCGCGGCCGTCTGCTTGCCCGGGCTCAGGGTCATTGCTGGGCGGTGTCCGCGGAGCGCACCGGCTGGCGGGGAGCGAGCGTCTGCGGCGTGCTCGTGCTCATTTCATCCGAGCGGCTTGAAACCACGTCCTTGGACTGCTGGCCAGACAGTGAACGGACGTAAGCGGCAAGCTTCCAGACCTGGTCGTCGGTCAGCTTGCCGCGGAACGACGGCATGCCGTTAGGTCGTCCTTCGACGATTGTCGCGGCGATCTGCTGCATGCTTCCGCCGTAGCGCCACTCGTCGTCCATCAGCGGCGGACCCATGCCGCCGCCGCCATGGGCGTGGCAGCCGACGCAGTTCATCCACATGAACAGCTGCTGCCCCTCGGCGAGCGCCGGAGAATTGTTTTCGTACAGCTTCGCGCGGGGGTCGTTGGCGTTGCTGGTCGGCACGCCGCCGGCATAGAGCACGCCCGGGCTCGGTCCGGCGGGAACGTTCTCGCCGAGCGGCTTCGACCGGCCGTGACGCTCTTCGCGGTCGCAGGCGACGAGCGCCAGCGACAGCACGGCGGCTGCGAGGACGCTAGCCCGGAAGCCGGAAGACATAGAGCATGCCTCCTGCAGTGGTACGCTGGGGAAGATCCTTGACGGCGTTAACCCAGCCTAGCGCACCGGATGGGTCCCGCGGGTCGAGGTTGTTGGAGACGACGGCCCCAGACCAGCCGCCGACACCCGCGACGACCGCGATATACTGGTGTCCGTCGGGCCCTCGGTAGCTGATCGGTTGGCCGATGATCCCGCTGCCTGCCTTGAACTGCCACAGCAGCTTGCCGGTGCGACCATCGATCGCTTTGAAGAAGCCGTCCATTGTGCCGTAGAAGACGACGTTGCCGCCGGTCGCGAGCGCCGGGCTCCACAGTGGCAGGTCTTCCTTGATCTCCCACACCTTGCGGTTGTGGACCGGGTCCCAGGCGGTGAAGACGCCGCGGTTGCCGCCGGGGCCGCCATACATCTTCACGTCGGCGCCGACGTACGGCGTTCCGGAGATGTAGTTGGCCTGCATCGGCCCCTCATCCATGCAGATGTTGAGGTGCGGGATGTAGACGAGGCCCGTCACCGGGCTGAACGCCGCGGGATTCCAGTCCTTGGCGCCAGGCGCTGCCGGACAGATGTTGCGGGTAACGCGGCCCTGCTTCGGCTCTTTCTCGGCGACGGGGATCATGCGTCCGCTCTTGAGGTCGACGCCCTTGGCCGTGTTGATGTAGCCGTACGGCGTGGCGCTCAACACTTGCCCGGTCCGGCGGTCCATCACGTAGAAGAAGCCGTTGCGGCCCGGGTGAAGGAGCGCGGGGCGACGTCCGTTCCCCCACGGGATGTCCGCGAGAATGATCTCGTTGATGTCGTCGTGGTCGAACAGGTCGTGCGGCGAGCTCTGGTAGTACCAGACCGCCTCGCCGGTGTTTACGTCACGCGCGAAGATGCCGGTCGTGAACTTGTTGTCGCCGGGCCGCTGATCGGGATTCCAGGGTCCCGGATTGCCGGTGCCGTAGAAGATCATCTTCGTTTCTGGGTCGTAGCTCAGCCAGCCCCAGACGGTGCCGCCGCCGATCTTCCAGGCCTCCGGCGGCCAGCTCTTCACGCCGAGGTCCTTGCCCTTGTCCGAGGCATAGAAAGGCTTGAAGCGGGAGCCGATCAGGACGTCCTTGTCCGGACCGTTGTTGAAGGCCTTCCAGGCCAGCTTGCCGCTGCCTTCGTCGAGCGCGGCGATCCAGCCGCGAACGCCCATTTCGCCCCCGGAATTGCCGACCAGCACTTTGCCGTTGGCGACGAGCGGGGCCATCGTGATGGTCTCGCCCTTCTCGATGTTGCCGAGGCGGGTGCGCCAGACCTGCTGGCCGCTGTTCGCGTCGACGGCGATGGTCTGTCCGTCGAGCGTGTTGAAGAAGATCCGGCCGTTGTCATAGACCGCGCCGCGGTTGACCGTGTCGCAGCAGGCGACGCCCTGCGAGGCGGCGAGCGGCTTGGGCTTGAACACCCACTTGAGCGCGCCGCCCTTGGTCAGGTCGAGCGCGTAGAGATAGTTCGGGAACGGCGTGATCAGGTACATCGTCGAGCCCACGACGAGCGGCGGCGCTTCGTAGCCATGGGTGGTCGCCGTCGAGAAGGTGAACGCCAGCCCCAGCTTCGACACGTTCGCCGGCGTGATCTCGCGGAGCGCCGAAAAGCGCGTCGACGCGAAGTCCTTGCCGGGCATTTCCCAATTGCCGTTGTCGGCCGGGGACGCGGCGCCGGGTGCCGCTGCATACGGACCGCCCGGCATGGGCGACGCGGTCACCAGCTGTCCGGACGATGTGGGCGTTTTGCGCGAACCTAGAAAAATGACGGCGAGCGCCACCAAAATCGCTGCAAAAGCGATCATGATTGCCGGTCCTCGTCGTCTCATTCACACCCCCGTCCTGCAGGCGGGAACCTGAACAGCCGTTCAGGAATGCTCACCCTTGGAGTGAATACATGTCGTCCTGCAGAGTTCCACATGCGTACCAGAATTCATGTGCAGCCAAGCTGTTGGAGGCCTTTGAAGGCATGGGGAGATAAATGTCGTTAACCTGAATCAGAGTCGTGAACTGCCGTCCGAACATCGCGTTTTCCGATTGCTACCAACTCGTAGCCAAAGAGGAGAGCATAATGCCGATGACCAAGACCGCGTCGAAGCGCGGCTTCGCAGCAATGGACCCGGCCAAGCAGCGTGAGATCGCGAGCAAGGGCGGAAAAGCCAGCCACGGCGGCGGGCGCAAGAGCAGCAGCGCGCGCTAACCGCAACCTACGGAATACGGGCATCGCGCGGACAATATCCGCGCGGTGCTCCTGTTTCATAAGCCGCCGCAACCTAGCCCGCCGGACCTGCGTTCACCGACGGAATGTACAGGTCGAGCCTCGACACCAAAGACAAGAGCGGCGCGATATTGGCCGTGGTGGCGATCCACGCGGCGTTGCTGTTGATGCTGCTGAATCTCGCCGGCAAGATCGACGTCGTAAACCCCCAGACAGTGCTTCGCGTGTTCGACCTGAAGCAGGCGGAGCCGCCACCCCCTCCGCCACCGCCACCGCCTCCGGCAAGGCAGCAGCCAACGCCGCGCCGGAAGCAAGCCGAAGGTGGCTCGGCGCCCGCGAACGTCAAAAGCCAAGCAACGCCGGTCGTCGCCCTGATTCCCAGGGTGGAAACACCGCCGATTCAGCAGATTGCCGTCACGGAAACGCCGCGCGAAGGGACGGAGGCGACGCAGGGCGCGACAACCGTACAAGGTCCGGGCACCGGAGCAGGGGGGGCCGGAAACGGCAACGGCAGCGGTGCTGGAGGTAGCGGCCCGGGTGGTGGCGGTGACGGGGGCATCGCCGAACGAGCCCATCTGCTGACAGGACCGTTGCGCACCCGCGACTTCCCGCCCGAGATGCGCCGCCAACTCTCCCGGGGCGCGGCTCCGTTCATCATGTTCACCGTTCTGCCCGACGGCCGAGTAACCAACTGCCGGATCTACCAATCCAGTGGCGATCTCGGGCTGGACAACGCAACTTGCGCTTTGGTGACGAGCAAATTCGTGTATCGCCCGGCATTCAATCGGCGCGGCGAGCCCGTGCCCTCTCAGATGGCTTATCGGCAGGCGCGCTAACATGATCGAAGCGGAATGGTGGGAATATGACACGCTGGATGAGCTGGCGGATGCAGTCGCCGGCGACGTCGGCTTCATCGTCGAGAGCGCCGTAGAAGCGCGCAACGCCTCCTTGATCGCGATCCCTGGCGGCAAGACTGCCCCTGCCGTTTTCCCGAAGCTCGCGGCTCAGAACCTGCCGTGGAAGCGGGTGACGATCATCCCAGGCGACGATCGTCTGGTTCCGGTAGCTAATGAGCTTTCGAACGTTCGCGAAATCGCGCGGGCGTTCCTGCCGACGGGTGCGCGGGTCATTCCGATCGTCAGCGGCACGGTCGAGGATTACCGCCTCGCCGGCAACGCCGCCGACGCGCTTCTGCAGGACCTCCCCTGGCCCCCTGACCTGGTGTGGCTGGGCATGGGCGAGGACGGGCATACTGCATCCATCTTCCCGGGCTCGGACATGCAGGCGGCGCTCGATGCGCCGAAGGCGCGGCGGGCGATCGGCGTCATGCCGGACCCGCTGCCGCCGGAAGCGCCGGTCGCTCGTGTGACTCTTACGCGTGCCGCAATCCTCTCGGCGAGAACGGTGCTGATTACGATCACGGGTGCGAAGAAGCGCGAGGTCCTCGAGCAGGCCATTGCGGATGGCCAGAGCTCGCAGGTGCCGATCGGCCGCGTCCTTGCTGAGCTCGATCAGCCGATCGACATTCACTGGTGCCCCTGATCAGACCTGCGCCAGCGGCTGCCCCCGCGTTTCCGTCACGAACAGCAGGGAAACGATCACCGAGATTGCGGTGAATACGACCGAGTACCAAAGCCCCTGGTAGATGTTGCCGCTCGCGGCGACGAGCGCGAACGTGGTCACGGGCAGGAAGCCGCCGACCCAGCCAGTGCCGACGTGATAGGGCACGGACATGGCGGTGTAGCGCACTCGGGTCGGGAACATCTCAACCAGCGCAGCGGCCTGCGGGCCGTACACCGCCGTAGCGGCAATAACGAACAGCAGCAGAGTCGCAATCAGCATCGGCATGTTCGACCGCCTTGGGTCTGCGCTTGTTGGATAGCCCGCGGATTCGAGCGTTCCTCCAATCGCATCTGCCGTCTTCGTCTTGAGCGCTTTCAGTTTGGCGCCGGGCAAGCCTTCGCCGCCCGCGATCGACAGGGACCGTGGGCCGACGGTCACGCGCGTCGAGTGGTCGGGCGAAGACCTGGTCGCGTAGGATATGCCTTTGGTGACGAGAGCTCCCTTGGCGAGATCACAGGCGCTGGTGAACTTCGCGGTGCCGACCGGGTCGAACTGTGCGGAGCAGGTGCTGGGGTCCGTCTCTACCACGACGGGAGTCGACCGCTGCGCTGCGACCAGCGCGGGATTTGCCGCCTCGGCAATCCAGTGCGAGGCAGGGAAATAGAGGACGAGCGCCAACAGCATGCCGCCAATCATCACCGGCTTGCGGCCGACGCGATCGGACAGCCAGCCGAAGAACACGTAGAGTGGGGCGCTGGCAGCAGTCATGATCGTCAGGAGCAGGTCCTTGGTCGATCCGGGCAGTCCCAGCGACTTCTCGAGGAACACCTGGAGGTAGAAGAAGGTGAAGTACCAGACGGCCCCTTGAGCGCACATGATGCCGAAGAAGGCGATGAAGACGCGCTTGAGGTTGTCGGCGCGTCCGAAGGCTTCGCGCAGCGGTGCCTTGGTGATCTCGCCGGCGTCGCGAAGCTGGGCGAAGGCCGGGCTTTCGGCGAGCTTGGCCCTCATCCAGACGGACACGGCAAGCAGCACCGCCGAGAGCAGGAACGGAATGCGCCACGCCCATGAAGCGAACGCGTCCTCGCCCACTGTACGGCGCGTCACCAAAATGACGAGAAGGGCAGCAAGCAACCCGAAGGAAGCCGATGACTGGATCCACCCCGTCGACGTGCCGCGCCGATCGGCGGGCGCATGTTCGGCAACATAGATCGCTGCGCCGCCGTACTCCCCGCCTAATGCGACGCCCTGGAGGATTCGGAGCAGGATCAGCAACGACGGGCCGAGCGCACCGCATTGTGCGTAGGTCGGCAGCAGGCCGATGAGGAAGGTGGCGCCGCCCATCAGGCTCACTGTGATCAGGAACGCGCCTTTCCGGCCCAGCCGGTCGCCGACAACGCCAAAGATGACGGCGCCGAGTGGCCGGAAGGCGAACCCGGCGGCGAACAGGGCTAGAGCCGCAATCAAGGCGGGGGTCGGGTCGAGCCCGGAAAAGAAGACTTTCGAGATCACCGGCGCCAGGCTGCCGAAGATGAAGAAGTCGTACCATTCGAACGCTGTACCGGCGGACGACGCAATGATGATGCGCGCCATGGACCCCGACGGTTTGCCGTGCCCTCCGTCTATTGCGTTCGCTGCCATGCCGTCCTCCCGATGGACGGGATAACGCCAGTGACGCTTCGTGCAACCGGCTACGGCCGGGGTGTCCTTCCACCCACAGACCAGGTTGACTGGAATCCATTCGGCATTCGGAACGGAGCTATGCGGGGCGGTGTTAGTTAGGCCGACAATCACATGGCGATTCAGAACCTACTCTTCGGCCTCGGCGGCTTGCTGCTGATTGCCGCCGCGATCTGCTGGCTTCGCGTAGCGAAGCGGCGCGATCGCGCCAACGGGCGCAGTACCTTCTCGGTCAGGGCGATCCAGGCAGCGGCCGGTTTGACGGCCGCCGCGTTCATCATCCTTGGCACAGGCGCGGTGTGGCACGCCCTCACGGCACTCAGCAGCAGCTCGTAACGCTTAGTTGCTAGCTGCTAGCCGGCGAGTCGAGGCTAGTGGTCGCCGCGATCGCCTTCGCCCTTCTTGGCTTTGGCCTGCGCATGCTGCCGGCGATCCGCGGCGAGGCTGCGGCCGACATCGACAGATTCCTTGAAACGGCCCTGTTCGTCGCGGCGCACGAAGCGCTTGTCGGTACCGGTGTCGATTAGTTCACGAGGCATCTGGATTTCTCCTTCCGCATTCATGAATCAACGGAACTGCGTGGTGGTTCCAGAAGGTGAACTGCTCAGCGGACCAGGGCGATCTGCGGATTGCCGGGGCTTCGCGCGGCCGCTTCGGTGGAAATGAATGCAGTCAGCGGCCGGCCGTCGAGCGCATCCCTGATCAGCCACCGGTGAGCGACGTAGGTAGGCTGTATCATTTCCTCGCCTTCGCCGAGCTGTGCGTACCGCCGCTCGCCGCCGTCGAAGGAGACCCACAGGACGGTAATCGGCCGGCTACGCACGTTGATGAACCGCATCTCGGAAGGCGTGTCGCTGCCGATGTATGGATGGCCGATGACCGCGCGGGCCGGTAGCGGGTCGGTTGCCTCACAGCCGGCGAGCGCGGGTGCTGACCACAGCCACACTACTGCGAGCAGCACCAGCGGCACCATCTTGCGTAATCTCGTCACCATCATTGCCTCCCGGCAAGCAGAGCATCCACGACACTGGGATCGGCGAGAGTTGAGGTGTCACCGAAGCCGTCTGTTGCCCCTTCGGCAATCTTGCGCAGGATGCGCCGCATGATCTTGCCGGAGCGCGTCTTGGGAAGCGCCGGGGTGAAGTGGATCTTGTGCGGAGCGGCTAGTGCGCCGATGTCCTTGCGGACTTCTCCGTTCAGATCCTTGCGCAGGGCGTCGTCGCCCTCCTCACCGGCCACGAGGGTTACGAACGCATAGATCGCCTGGCCCTTGATGTCGTGCGGATAGGCGACCACCGCCGCTTCCGCGACCTTCGGGTGGGCGACCAGCGCGCTTTCGACTTCAGCAGTGCCGATGCGGTGCCCGGAAACGTTGATGACGTCGTCGACGCGGCCCGTGATCCAGTAATATTCGTCCTCGTCCCGCCGGCAGCCGTCCCCGGTGAAGTAGAGGCCTGGATACGCTTTGAAATAGGTTTCAAAAAAGCGGCCGTGGTCGTTCCAGACGGTGCGCATCTGGCCGGGCCACGAGTTGCCAAGGCACAGGTTTCCGCTGGCTGGACCCTGGAGCAGGTTGTGCTCGGCATCCACCAGCAGCGGCGCGATGCCGGGCAGTGGCCGCGTGGCGGATCCCGGTTTCATCGGCGTCGCGCCGGGGAAGGGTGAGATCAGGATGCCGCCCGTCTCCGTCTGCCACCAGGTGTCGACTACCGGGCAGCGGCCGTCCCCGACCACGCGCCAGTACCATTCCCACGCTTCCGGATTGATCGGCTCGCCGACCGTCCCGAGCAGGCGCAGCGACTTGCGGGAGTGGCTCTTTACCGGCCGGTCGCCCTCGCGCATCAGAGCACGGATGGCGGTCGGCGCGGTGTAGAAGATCGTGACGCCCAGGCGGTCGATCGTCTCCCAGAAGCGACCGAAGTCCGGATAATTCGGCACACCGTCGAACATGATGCTCGTCGCGCGGTTCATCAGCGGTCCGTAGACCACGTAGCTGTGGCCCGTGATCCACCCGACATCGGCCGTGCACCAGAAGACGTCGCTGTCGCGATAGTCGAAGATCCAGTCGAACGTCGTCGCTACCCACACACCATAGCCGCCGGTCGTATGGACGACCCCCTTTGGCTTACCGGTCGAGCCCGACGTGTAGAGGATGAACAGCGGGTCTTCCGCGTTCATGATCTCCGGATTGCAGTCCGTTGCGAGCCGCTCCCGCTGATCGGAATAGCGGACGTCGCGGCCGTCCTTCATCGAGACGTGGGCCCCGGTTCGAGTGACGACGATGACGGTGGCAACGTCCCGCTGCTCCAGCGCTGCATCGACGTTTCGCTTTAGCGGGATCGGCTTGCCGCCGCGGACACCCTCGTCGGCGGTGATCACGGCCTTGGCGTCGCAATCGGCGATGCGGCCGGCGAGGCTCTCGGGCGAAAAGCCGCCGAATACCACGGAGTGGATCGCGCCGATGCGTGCGCAGGCGAGCATCGCTGCGGCCGCTTCAGGGATCATCGGCATGTAGATCATCACGCGGTCGCCGCGCCCGACGCCGCGCTCCTTCAGCAGGTTGGCGAAGCGGCAGGTCTCTTCGTAGAGCTCGCGGTACGTGACCGTCCGGCCTTCGCCCGGCTCGTCGGCTTCGAAGATCAGCGCCGTGCGATCGCCGTGAGTGGCCAGGTGCCGGTCCAGGCAACTGACCGAGAGGTTGAGCTCGCCGTCGGCGTACCAATCGATGTGAAAGTCGTCTTCGTGGAACGACCAGTCGCCGGCTATCGTGGGCAGCTTGTTCCAGGTCAGCCGGCGTGCCTGGGCGAGCCAGAAGCGGTCCGGGTCCGCCATTGCCAGTTCGTGAAGATCGGCGAGCTCGCGCTTGCCGATGCGGGCGTTGAAACCTTCCGGTACGGCGTGGACCGCTTCGCTCATTCTACCCTCAAATACCGCGGCTCATGTCGATAACGAACCGGTAGCGGACGTCGTTGCGAAGCAGCCGCTCATAGGCCTCGTTGACCTGATTCATGGCGATGAACTCGCACTCCGGATAAATGCCTTCCGTCGCGCACAGGTCGAGCATTTCCTGAGTCTCCGGAATGCCCCCGATCGCGGATCCGCCGACGGCGCGGTTCCACCAGATGAGGTTCGCGCCGACGAAGCCCGGCATCTGCAGCAGCGCACCGACGATCACCATTCTACCCGACCGGCCAAGCAGGTTCAGATAGCCGTCGATCTCGTGGCTCACGGGGATCGTGTTGAGGATGAAGTCGAAGCGCGTCGCCGCAGCTTCCATTTGCGCCGGATCGGTCGAGACGATCACGTCGTGAGCGCCGAGTTCCCGGGCATCCTGACCCTTGCTCGGCGTGGTCGTGATCATGGTGACGTGCGCGCCCAGTGCTGCGCCGAGCTTGACGCCCATGTGGCCGAGGCCGCCTAGCCCGATCACGGCCATCTTCGTACCGGGGCCGACGTTGTATTGGCGAAGCGGCGAGTAGGTCGTGATGCCGGCGCACAGCAGGGGCGCCACGCGCGTGACGTCCATGCCGTCCGGCACCTTCAGGACGAAATGGTCACGCACCACGATGTGGTCGGTGTAGCCGCCCTTGGTGATCGAATGGTCGTGCCGGTCCTCGCTGTTGTAGGTTTGCACGGAGCCTTCGCGACAGAACACTTCCCAGCCGGCGAGGCACTGGTCGCAGGACATGCAGCTGTCGACCATGCAGCCGACCGCGACCGTGTCGCCGACCCGGTGGCGGGTGACTTCGTTGCCAACAGCGGTGACGGTGCCCACGATCTCGTGCCCCGGGATGTTCGGGTAGACCGTGCCGCCCCAGTCGTTGCGCGCTGTGTGCAGGTCCGAATGGCAAATACCGGCATGGCTGATCTTGATGGCGACGTCGTCGGGCCGCAGGTCGCGGCGCTCGAACGTCATTTGCTTGAGCGGCTGGTCCGCTGCTTCGGTACCCCATCCGGTTGCGCGCGTCGGCATTGTCCGTCTCCTAATTACCGGCGCGTTCGAGCAGGCGCCGAGCCTGCAGCAGATGGGGGCGATCGACCATTCGGCCGTCCACCGAAAGAACCCCGGCGTCCGGCTGTGCTTCGAACGCGGCGACGATCGCCGTGGCGTGGCGAACGTCGTCGTCCGAAGGGGTGAAGGCCGCATTGATAACAGGAACCTGGGCCGGGTGGATCGCCAGTTTGCCCGTGAAGCCTTCGCGCCGAGCCGCGTCGGTTTCTGCGCGCAGACCGTCCTCGTCACGGAAATCGGCGAACACGCCGTCGACCGGCTGGACGCCGGAAGCAACCGCTCCCGCCAGGCACAGCGAGCGGGCGAGCTTGTACGTGAAGCTGAGGCCGCCGTCGGCATCATACTTGGATGATGCCCCAAGCGCCGCCGAAAGGTCTTCGGCGCCCCAACTCATCGCGGCGAGCGGAGACTTCGGGTCGCGGTAAGACAAGAGGTTGAACAGGCTTGCCGCAGTCTCGGTGACAATCGCGTGGATGGGGATATTGCCGGTGCGGTGCGCGAGCCGGGTGACGTCGGCGCCGCTCTCTGCCTTGGGGAGGACAATGCCGTGGACATCGGCCAGGCCAATCAGGTGCAGGTCGTCCTTGTGGAATTCGCTGCCGATCGGATTGATGCGAACCCACCACTCGGGCCCGCCGTCACGCTTCGGCAGGGCTTGCACAATCTCGCGTGCAGCCCCCTTCTGTGCAGGCGCAACGCTATCCTCGAGGTCGAAGATGATCGCGTCCGCTTGGCTGTCGAGCGCCTTGGCAATCTTCCGCTCGCTGTCGGCCGGGACGAACAGCCAGGAGCGGGGCTCGGTCACTGCGGCTTTCTTAAGATGAGAGCGGTGCGGGTGAGCTCGCAAACCAGTTCCTGACGCTGATTGAAGGCGCGCGAGGCCCAGGTGACGATGCCCGCGTTCGGCCGAGACTTGCTTTCGCGGAGTGCGACGCACTCGCTCTCGCAGCGCAGCGTGTCGCCGGCGAATACGGGTTTCGGGAAGGTGATCTTTTCGTAGCCGAGGTTGGCAACAAGCGTGCCGAGCGTCGTGTCATGCACGCTGACGCCGACCAGCAGGCTGAAGGTGAAGCAGGAGTTGACCAGCGGCTTGCCGAACTCGGTCTTGGCGGCGGCTTCGTAGTCGAGGTGAAGCGGCTGCGGATTGTGGGTGAGCGTGGTGATCAGCAGGTTGTCCGTCTCGGTGACGGTGCGCGTGATTTCATGCGCCACGCGGTCACCAACCTGCCACTCATCGAAATAGCGCCCGGCCATGGCTGTTCCCTAGGCAGGCAGCAGGAGTTCGGCAACGGCTTCGGTGATTGCGGAGCCGTCGAGTCGGTATGCCGCGTAAAGGTCGGCGAGGCTGCCGGTCTGACCGAACTTCTCGACGCCAAGTGGGGCGACGCGCTGCCCCAGGACTCCGCCAAGCCACGACAGGGAGGCGGGGGCTGCATCGGCAATGGTGACGAGGCCCGCCGAGCGGGGCAGCTGGGACAGCAGTTGTTCGACATGGCTGGGCTGCCGCTGTCTGGCCCAGCGTCCCGCCTGCGCTGCAGTCCAGCCGCGGTGGAGCAGGTCCGGCGACGTGACGGCGAGAAGGCCGAGGCCAGGCACGTCCTCGCTCAGTTCTTCCCAGGCAGCGAGCGCCTCAGGCATCACTGCGCCCATCGACACGATTGCGGCTTCCGCGTTCGGGCCGGGAGAACGCAGCCAGTAGCCGCCATTGAGCGCGCCCTCGCGCCAGATGTCGTCCGTTCGTTCCACCTGCCGGACGTTGCGCGTGGAGAGGCGCAGGTAGGTGCTCTCGCCCGCGGGGTCGTCAATCAGGCGAAAAGCGTGCTCCATCATCGCGGCCAGCTCGTCGGCGAAGGCCGGTTCGTAGTGGCGCAGGCCGGGCTGACCGAGGGCGATGAGCGGCGGATTGATCGACTGGTGCGCGCCGCCTTCCGGGCCCAGCGTAATCCCGCTCGGCGTCGCCACCAGCAGGAAACGCGCGTCCTGGTAACAGGCGTAGTTCAGCGCATCGAGGCCACGGGCAATGAACGGATCGTAGAGCGTTCCGATCGGGAACAGCCGCGCGCCAAACAAGTCGCCCGAGAGACCGGCCGCGGCAAGCATGAGGAAGAGGTTGTTCTCGGCAATGCCGAGTTCGACGTGCTGACCGCTGTTGTGCGCTGACCATTTTTGCGCAGAAGCAATCTTTGCCTGTGCAAATACATCGGCCACTTCGCTGCGACGGAAGAGCCCGCGCTGATTCACCCAGGCGCCGAGGTTGGTGGAAACGGTGACGTCCGGCGACGTGGTCACGATCCGCTCGGTAAGCGCGCCGCCCTGTTTCGAGAGCTCCAGCAAGATACGGCCGAACGCTGCCTGCGTTGACTGCTCGTCTCCGGTCGGGGCTGGAAGGGCGGGGATGCTGACCGAGCCGAAACTGCGCTCGGGCTTCTCCCGGACCACGCGGGCGCGGTCGAGGAGGGCTTCGACGCCCGGTCTGACGTCGTCGCCGACGCCCGCAAGCGGCTCCCACTCCTGTCCTTCGATAACGCCCATCGAGTCTCGCATGGCGGCAGTCTGCGTCGGGTTCATCAGCCCGGAGTGATTGTCCTTGTGCCCCGCAAACGGCAGCCCGAAGCCCTTGATGGTCCAGGCAATGAACAGGGTCGGGACATCGTCCTGAGCACCGTCGAACGCGTCGACCAGCGTCTGCATGCAGTGCCCGCCGAGATCGGTGAAAAGTGTTCCGAGCTCTGCGTCATCATACGCCGCGAGGAATGGCGAGGCGGTTTTGCCGAGGTCGTTCTCGATCCTCGACCGCCACGCCGCTCCGCCCTGATAGTGGAGGGCCGACAGCTCGGCGTTCGACAGCTTCTCGAACCAGCCTCTCACGCTTCGGTTCTTGTCGAGTGCGGCCTTCAACCGCTCGCCGTAGCGAAGCTCGACCACCCGCCAGCCGAAGCTCCGGAAAATCTCGTCGAAGCGCTCGAACATGCGGTCCGCGCTCGCCGCGTCCAGGCTCTGGCGGTTGTAGTCGACGATCCACCAGAGGTTGCGGACGTCGTGCTTGTGGCCCTCGATCAAGGCTTCGTAGATGTTGCCTTCGTCGAGTTCGGCATCCCCCATCAGCGCAACGAAGCGCCCGCGGTCAGCCTCTTCCAACCGGCCGTGAGCCGTCAGATAGTCCTGAACCAGACTAGCGAAGAGCGTGACTGCAACCCCGAGGCCCACCGAGCCCGTCGAGAAATCGACGGGGATCTGATCTTTTGTGCGGCTCGGATAGGATTGCGCGCCCCCGAAGCCGCGGAAATTTTCCAGCGATTCGCGGCTCTGGCTGCCGAGCAGGTAATGGATCGCATGCAGCACCGGCCCGGCATGCGGCTTCACCGCCACGCGGTCGTTGGGCCCAAGCGCATGGAAATAGAGAGCGGCCATGATCGCCGTCATCGACGCGCTGGATGCCTGGTGACCGCCGACCTTCAGTCCGTCGTCGCTTGCCCGGACGTGATTGGCGTGATGGATGGTCCAGGCGGACAGCCAGCGCAGCCGCTCGTCCAGGATCTTGAGGGACTCGATGTCGGTCGCGACTGGCTTCAGCATTGGGGCGCCCTAGCGTCTTGCGCGCGAACCGGAAATGCTAGGCTGCCTGTGCCTTGTCGTACTGGGCGTCGAACTGCGCCTGTGCTGCGTGGATCGTCCCGACGTTTTCGAGGGCCCAGTTCGCGAGGCCCGAAATCGGCTTCTGGAGCGACTTGCCAAGTGCGGTCAGCTCATAGTCCACGCGCGGCGGGATCGTCGGAGTCACTGTCCGGCTCACAAGGCCGTCCCGCTCCAGGTTGCGGAGCGTCAGGGTCAGCATGCGCTGCGAAACGCTCGGGATCTCGCGCCTCAATTCATTGAAGCGCTTCGATCCGTCACCGAGCGTCTGCACGACCAGTACCGTCCACTTGTCGCCGATGCGGGAGAGGAGGGTGCTGATGGTGCGGCACACGGGGCTCGTCGGGTCCTTCATCGTCTTCCTCCGTCGGGGCGGTCACTTCCATGTTCCCGCGCCACAAATTTGTTCGTCCACCACAAAAAAGTGCGTTCTTGCGGGCCATTGGCCTGTGGTTATTTAGGGTGCCTCGGTAACGAATGAATACTTAGGAGGCAATAGTGACCATCCTGCATATCGACAGCAGCATCACCGGCGACCAGAGCGCCAGCCGCGCCATCAGCCGTTCAATCGTCGGCCAACTCCGTTCAGCTGACAGCGATGCGCAGGTGGTCACCCGCGACCTCGTCAGCGAGCCATTGCCGCACCTGACGCTCGACGCTTTCGCTGACAGCAGCATCCTCGACGAATTCCTGTCAGCCGACACCGTCGTGATCGGTGCGCCCATGTACAATTTCACGCTTCCAACACAGCTCAAGGCTTGGCTCGACCGCATTCTCGTTGCCGGGAAGACGTTCCGCTACACCGAAAACGGGCCTGAGGGCCTCGCCGGCGGGAAGCGCGTCATCGTCGCGCTCGCTCGCGGCGGAATCTACGGACAAGGCTCGCCGGCTTTCGCGCTAGAGCATCTGGAGACTTATCTGGCGGGCGTGTTCGGCTTCATCGGCATCAAGCCGGAGTTTGTCGCCGCCGACGGGCTCAATCTCGGTGCCGTGCAGCGCCAGCAGTCGATCAGCCAGGCGCTCGGCGAAACCGTTCGACTGGCCGCCTGATCACGACCAAGGCGGCGCCATATCGCTCCCCGCCAGCGCGCCGCCATTCAGAGCCCCGGTGTTCCCCTCCCGCACCGGGGCTCTACCCTTGCGCGACACACTACGGCAGTTCGTGCGTTTAGCGCATGCAAAGGAGCCAAGCATGTCCGAACTCAGCGACAAGCAGCGCGACAACCTCGACGAGGACAAGTTCGCGTTTCCCAAGGTGCGCAAGGAGCCGATCGAAGACGCGGCGCACGTGCGCAATGCCATCGCCCGCTTCGACCAGGTCGAAGGTGTCAGCGATCACGAGCGCGATGAAGCCTGGAAGCGCATCAAGAAAGCCGCCGACAAGTTCGGCGTTGAGGTCAACGAGAAGAGCTGGCGCGAGCTCGGGAAAAATTGACGGCGGCGCCTAGGCGCTGAGAAGCCGGATCGGGTTTTCGATGTAGCCTTTCAGCGTCTGCATGAAGCTGGCCGCATCCCAGCCGTCTACCACGCGATGGTCGCAGGACAGCGACAGGTTCATGCGTTTGCGGACCTCGATCTCGTCATCGATCGGGACCAGCTTTTCCTCGATCTTGTTGACGGCGACGATCGCGACCTGGGGCGGATTGACCACCGGCGTCGACGTGATGCCGCCCATCGGCCCGAGGCTGGAGACGGTGAAAGTCGCGCCCATCAGCTCGTCGCGCGTTGCCTTGCCGGAACGGGCGGCTTCGGAGAGGCGAAGGATCTCGGACGCGAGCTCCCAGACAGAGCGCGATTGGGCATCGCGGACCGTCGCGACCATCAGGCCGTTCGGAGTCTGCGTGGCAACACCCATCTGAACCGAGCCATGGCGAGTCACGATCATCGCCTCGTCGTCGAACGTCGCATTGAGCATCGGCCATTTGGCAAGGCCTCGCGACAATGCTGTGATCAGGAATGGCAGCAACGTCAGCTTCGGATTGGAGCCGCGGTCCCGGTTCATCATCTGCCGCGTCTCTTCGAGCGCGGTGACGTCATATTCCTCGACCAGCGTGAAGTGCTGAATGCGGCGGTTCGCCTCGGCCATGTTCTCGGCGATCTTGCGGCGCAGGCCGACGACCTTGATGGTCTCGTCGGCACGCCGCGCCGAGCCGCGGCCGGAGACGCTGCCGCCGTTGTAAAGGAGGTAGGCGTCGAGGTCCGAGTGGCGGATGCGGTCTGACGAGGTGCGGACCTGCGACAGGTCGATTCCGAGGTCACGGGCGCGCTGCCGCACCGCCGGTGACGCAAGTGCCTTTCCGCCCTCCTTCGCAGTCGGAACAGCCTCCGCCGGAGGAGGTGGAGCAGGAGCCGCTTCGGTTGGCGTCTTGCTGGCGGTCGGGCGGGGTTCTTCCGCCTTCGTGACCGGAAGTTCCTCGGCCATCGCGGGCGTCGCCTGAACCGCACCGTCAGCAAGCGGCCGCTCGTCCTGGCTATCCGCAACCGGCTCGGCAGCGCGATCCGCGCCTTCCGTCTCAATGACCGCAAGCACCGACCCGATCGGCACCTGATCCCCGACTTCGCCGGCGAGTTCGATCACCTTGCCGGCGACGGGGCTTTCCATCTCGACAGTCGCCTTGTCGGTCATCATGTCGGCGATCTGCTGGTCCTCACCGATCACGTCGCCGATCTTGACGTGCCAGGCGACAATTTCGGCCTCGGCAATGCCTTCGCCGATGTCCGGCAGCTTGAACTCGTATCTCGCCATCAGTCAGCCATGACCTTTTCAAGGGCGCGCTTCATGCGCTTCGGGCCGGGGAAATAGGCCCATTCGTAGGCGTGCGGGTAGGGCGTGTCCCAGCCGGTGACTCGCTCAACCGGCGCTTCGAGGTGATAGAAGCACCGCTCCTGAACCAGCGTCACCAGTTCGGACGCGAAGCCCGAGGTGCGCGGCGCTTCCATGACGACCAAACACCGGCCGGTCTTCTCGACCGAGCGCGCGATGGTCTCCATGTCCAGCGGCACGAGCGTGCGCAGGTCGATCACCTCCGCGTCCAAGCCCTGTTCCTCGACCGCGGCGAGCGAGACGTGGACCATCGTACCGTAGGTAAGCACGGTCAGCTCCGCGCCTTCGCGAACCACGGCGGCCTTGCCGAGCGGGACTGTGTAATGACCCTCGGGCACCTCGCTTGCGGAATGTTTGGCCCAGGGCTTCACCGGCCGGTCGTGGTGACCGTCGAATGGGCCGTTGTAGATGCGCTTGGGCTCGAAGAAGATGACGGGGTCCGGGTCCTCTATTGCGGCGAGCAGCAGGCCCTTGGCGTCGTGCGGTGTCGATGGGACGACCACCTTCAAGCCGGCAATGTGGGTGAAGAGACTTTCCGGCGACTGGCTGTGCGTCTGGCCGCCGAAGATACCGCCGCCGTACGGCGTGCGGATGACCATCGGCATGGTCCACTCCCCGGCCGTGCGATAGCGCATCTTGGCCACTTCGCTGACGATCTGGTCGTAGCCCGGGTAGATGTAGTCGGCGAACTGGATCTCGATGACGGGCTTGAGGCCGTATGCAGCCATTCCGACCGCCGCCGCGACGATGCCGCCCTCGCTGATCGGCGCGTCGAACACGCGGGTCTTGCCGAACTCGTTCTGAAGACCCTCGGTGACGCGGAAGACGCCGCCAAAATAGCCGGCGTCTTCGCCGAAGACGACGACATCCTCGTCACTCCGCATCGCGATCTTGTGCGCGTCGTTGAGCGCCTGGATCATGTTCATCGTCGCCATCAGTCGGTGCCTTCGCTCAACGCCTGCTCGCGCTGCTCGGCGAGATGCCATGGCACGTCGGCATAGACGTCCTCGAACATCGACCCGACGTCGTCTTTGCCCTGCTCCGGCAGGATGCCAAGCTTTTCCGACTCCTTCTGCGCGGAGCGGACAGCCGCATCGGCTTCCGCCGTCAAGGCAGCCTGACGCTCATCGTCCCACTCCCCGATCGTGATCAGGTGCGTCCTAAGGCGCTCGATCGGATCGCCGAGCGGCCAGGACTTTGCTTCGTTCGTTGGGCGGTAGCCGGAAGGATCGTCCGACGTGGAATGGCCCTCGGCTCGGTACGTGAAGAACTCGACCAGCGTCGGCCCGGCGTTCGTTCGCGCCCGCTCCGAGGCCCACTTCACTGCAGCGTAGACGGCCAGCGCGTCATTACCGTCGACCCGCAGGCCAGCTATGCCGTAGCCGACCGCGCGCTGGGCGAACGTCGCGCGCTCGCCGCCAGCGATGCCCGAGAAGCTCGAGATCGCCCACTGGTTGTTCACCGTCGCGAGCACGACCGGGACATTGTAGACCGCAGCGAAAGTCATCGCCGAATGGAAGTCGCCTTCGGCAGTCGCGCCGTCACCAATCCACCCGATGGCGATGCGACTATCGCCCTTGATCGCCGAGGCCATTGCCCAGCCAACCGCCTGCGGGAACTGCGTCCCCAAGTTGCCGGAAATAGAGAAGAAGCCGTGCGCCTTGTCCGAATACATGATTGGCAGCTGCCGCCCGCGTAGCTTGTCGCCGCGGTTGGAGTAGATCTGGTTCATCATCTCCGTCAGCGGGTAGCCGCGGGCGACGAGCAGCCCCTGCTGCCGATAGGTCGGGAAGTGCATGTCGTCGCGGTCGAGCGCTGCGGCGGCGGCAGTGGCGATGGCCTCCTCGCCCGTGCACTTCATGTAGAAGCTGGTCTTGCCCTGGCGCTGAGCGCGATACATGCGGTCATCGAAGATGCGGACGGTGACCATGTCGCGAAGGATTTTCCGCAGCGTGTCGGGATCCAGCTTTGGGTCCCAGGGACCGACGGCGCGATTGTCATCACCGAGCACCCGCACGAGCGCAGTGGTGAGTGAGTGAGTCTCCGTCGCAGGCACGGCGACGTCGGGGCGCGGGGCGGTGCCGGCCTCCGGGACGTTCAAGGACGAGAAGTCCGGGGTGTCGCCAGGACGGAAGGGCGGCTCGGGCACGTGGAGCGCGAGCTTCGGCGCGTTCCGGCGCAGTTCTGGGTCTTTGTCGCTCATGACTGGAGCGAGCGCTTAATCGGGAGTCCGCCGAGCGGCAACTGCGGCGCGTTGACGCTAAAAGGCCGGGCAGGGTAGGGCGCGCCCATGTCAGGGAACAACGCAGATACTCCGCCCGACCGTTTGTCGCTCGATGCGCGCAGCGAATATTTCGATGAGTCGCTGCTTAGCCGCGGCGTCGGGATCAAGTTCAACGGCCGGGAGAAGACGAACGTTATCGAATATTCCGTGTCGGAAGGCTGGATCCGCGTTGCCGCAGGCCGCAGCCGTGACCGCTTCGGACAGCCGATGACGCTCAAGCTTCAGGGCCAGGTCGAGCCCTATTTCGAACGCTCCGCTCAGATCGAGGGCGACGAGGGCGACGCTTCCGAAGGATAGGCGGGCTGCGAGCGACGCCGGTCGCGCCACTTACGATAGCCCCAGCCGATGGCCGCCGCGGCGGCAAGCGTCGGCACACTGCGCCGCGCAAGCGCTGCCGCCCCATAGCCGATGAGTGCGCCCTTGGCGCCGCTGTTCCGGCCCGCCATCCTGTTGCCGAGCCACGCGCCTGCAAGCTTACCGAACATCACTCGAACTCCTTTTAAGTGCCTGAGCTTTGACGCCCCGGCCAATGCGATTGTTCCCGGCCATGGCTTGGCAATCGACGCCAACTCTTAGTTGGTAAAATCTCCCAGCCGACCTCGCTTGGCACAATTTTTCGCAGTTTTGCAGGAATGGCACGCTCCTTGATTATACCAATGCATCGATCAGCACGGGATCAACCGGCGATCGAAAAAGGGAGTTTGAGAAATGTACGCGAAGTCGCAGCTGACCCGCACCCTGGTGGCAATCGCCGGCGCGCTCGTCATGAGCACGGTTGCCGTCAGTGCCGCCGTCGCCCCGCTCGAAGCGAATGCCCTCAACCCGCAGGTGACACTCAATGCCTGATCTTGAAATCCTCGAAGCCAAAGTCCCGGTCCGCACTCCGCGGCTGGTGAAGACCCCGGAAGCGCCGGCCTCGCGGCTCGCTCCGGTCGGGGCCTGGCTCAGCGGTCCGGTGTTCAGCCGCGCCCGTGACATCTTCGCGGCGAACATGGCGGACCTCCTCGACCGGGCGGAAGACCCGGCGCGGATGATCCGGATGATCATCCTCGAGATGGAGGAGACTCTGGTTGATGTCCGCGCCACGGCGGCCCGGTCGATCGCCGATATCAAGGAGATCCGCGGTGCCGTCGTCCGGCTCGATGCTCTCCAGGCGACCTGGACCGAGAAGGCCGAATTGGCGCTCTCGAAGGGCCGCGAGGATCTCGCCAAGGCTGCGCTGGTCGAACGCCAGAGCGCTGCCGACATGGCAGCCGGGCTGCGCGGCGAGCTTGGCCAGTTGGAGCAGGTGCTGCGCGGCTACGAAGCGGACATCGCCAAGCTGCAGGGCAAGCTCCGGGAAGCCCGGGCTCGCCAGAACGCGATTTCCGCGCGGCTCGAGAGCGCCGTCACCCGCGCCAGGGCACGCGAACTGATGAACGGCAGCCGCACGGCGGAGGCTTTCTCCAAGTTCGAAGTGCTCGAGCGGCACGCCGACTTCGCCGAAGGGCGGGCCGAGGCGCTCGGCATTGGCAGCCTGGAAGACGAGATCGAAGAGCTCAGGGCGTCCCAGTCGGTCGACCGCGAGCTGGAAGCCATGAAGGCCGCGCTCAAAGCGCGCGTCCAGTAAGGGGAAGCAGGACAATGACCCGCAAGATTTATCCGTATTCGCTCGACCGCAAGGACGCGAAGGTTGCCGGCGTCTGCTCGAGCCTTGGCAAGCGCTTCGGCATCGACCCGACTTTCATCCGCATCGGCTTCGTTGCAGCCGCGATCTTCACCAGCGCGACCTGGACGCTCGTCGCCTACGCCGCCCTTGGCGTGTGGCTCACCATCGAGCGCAAGCGCGAGGTCCAGAGCGGCAGTCACATGAGCGATTACGACCGCATGGACGAGGTCGTGAAGCGGAAGCCTTCTGTCCGCGCCATGCGGACCGAACTGGACGTCAACGACCGGCGCATGATGGCGATCGACCAGCACCTCAACAGCCAAAATGATGAGCTGGCGCGCGAGATCGAGGCGCTCCGGCAGGAGGGAAAATGATGGACCCGGTGACGATGGGCGTACTCGCAGCAAGCGTTCTCGGCGGTCTTGGAGCGGCGAGCGTCGCGGGGCTGAAAGCCTGGAACGGCTGGCTTGAACTCAAGCGGTTCGAACTGACCCATGACTGCGCGGACCGGACGGTTCCCCAGGCGTCAGGGCGGATTGAAATGGCGGACCTCAAGGAGCGCATCCGGAAGCTCGAAGCGATTGCTGCCGGAATCGACATCTGATCAGTCCCGCGGATGCGCATCCTTGCAGGGTGCGCATCAACCAGAGGCGCTCCGGCCCCCTTCACCGGAGCGCCTCTTCGTATCTCCGATTGTTGGTCACGAGAGAAGCTGTGCTTTGTCGCCGCTGGAACCGTCGGCTAGGCAGAGTCGGATGTCCGGTCACGACCATTCCCATCAGCATGCTCATGGACAGGAGGCGCTGACCCGAGCGTTCGCGCTCGGCGTCGCACTGAACCTGGGTTTCGTCGTGATCGAGACGGGCTTCGGATTCGTGGCGAATTCAATGGCTCTGGTTGCCGACGCCGGTCACAACCTCTCCGACGTGCTCGGGCTGCTCGTCGCCTGGGGTGCGGCGTCGATGGCGAGGCGAGCGCCGTCGCCTCGCTTCACTTACGGGCTCAAGAAGGCGCCGATCCTCGCCGCTCTGTTCAACTCCCTGTTCCTCATGATTGCGGTCGGGGCGATCGCGGCGGAAGCCAGCCGCCGCTTCTTCCATCCCGGTGCGGCCGACGGAGTGACCGTCACCACCGTCGCTGCAGTCGGGCTACTCGTGAATGGCGCGACTGCGTGGCTGTTCGCGCGCGGTGCCAAGAGCGACATTAACGTCCGCGGCGCCTTCCTTCACATGGCTGCGGACGCCGCGGTGTCGCTGGCCGTCATCTTCGCGGGACTGATGATCCTGTGGACCGGGCAGCAGTGGGTGGATCCGGCAATGAGCCTCGCGGTCGCCGTCGTCATCCTGTGGAGCAGCTTCGGGCTGCTGAAGGAGTCGGTCTGGATGTCGCTCGCGGGCGTGCCGCTTGGAATAGAGGTGGATGAAGTCGAGGCGGCACTGGGCTCGCTCGACGGCGTTGCCGAGATCCACGACTTGCACGTCTGGCCGCTCAGCACGACGGAGACCGCGCTGACAGCCCATCTGGTTCTTCCCGATGGCTCGGTCGACGATCTTCTCTCGACCGCGCAGCGCCTGCTGCACGACCGCTTTCACATTGAACATTGCACGCTGCAGGTCGAGAGGCACCATCCTGCTCACCACAAGGATTGCTGAGCGCGTGAACGTAACGCATCTCGAATGCTCGCTCACCGGCGAGCGCTATCCGGCCGGTCAAGTGCACAACCTGTCCCGCGCCGGCAAGCCGTTGCTCGTCCGGTACGACATGGAAGCAGCGAAGCAGACCCTGACTCGTGAAAGCCTCGCGAGTCGTCCGCCGGGCATGTGGCAGTGGCGTGAGCTTCTGCCCAACGGCGTCGATCCGGTGACCCTCGGCGAGATCGAAACGCCGTTGATTGCTCTGACCAACAGCGGCGGGCCCAACCTCCTCGTGAAGGACGAAGGCCGGCTGCCAACCGGTTCCTTCAAGGCGCGTGGCCTCGCCATGGCCGTCACGATGGCGAAGCAGCTCGGGATAAGGCGGGTCGCCATGCCGACCAACGGCAACGCGGGAGCAGCGCTTGCCGCTTACGGCGCACGGGCAGGGATCGAGACGATCGTCATCTGTCCGGCGGAAACGCCGGAAATCAACGTCACCGAAACCGCCGCCTACGGGGCGCGGGTCTACGTCGCCGACGGGCAGATCGACGAATGCGGTGCGCTGGTCGGCAAAGGCGCGGCCCAGGGCCTCTGGTTTGATTGCTCGACGCTCAAGGAGCCGTACCGCCTCGAAGGCAAGAAGGTCATGGGGTTCGAGCTCGCCAAGCAGCTCGGCTGGGAGCTGCCGGACGCGATCTTCTATCCGACCGGCGGCGGCACGGGCCTGATCGGCATGTGGAAGGCGTTCGACGAGCTCGAGGCTGTTGGCCTGATCGGTTCCGGGCGACCGCGCATGTACGCCGTCCAGGCAGAGGGCTGCGCGCCGATCGTGCGTGCGTTCGAGAACGGGGAGGAGTTCGCCGAGCGCTGGGAGCATGCAGCGACTGCCGCGACCGGCATCCGAGTGCCGAAAGCCATCGGCGACTTCCTGATCCTCCGGGCGATTCGGGACAGCCGTGGCGCCGCACTGGCTGTGCCGGAAGACTCCATCCTCGACGCGGTCGAGGAGGTGGCCCGGTCGGACGGCTTCCTGCTCTGTCCTGAAGGAGGCGCCGTGATGGCCGCATGGCGGATCGCGCTTGGACGCGGTCTGGTCGGCAGGGATGAGCGCGTGCTGCTGTTCAATTGCGCGAGCGGCAACAAATATCCGCTGCGCGATCGCTCGCAGCGTCTGCAGCTCGCCACCGCCGATCCGGCGTCATTGCGCACATAAAAGTAAACCCCGGCAACCGAAGCTGCCGGGGTTCCATACTTCGTTTCTCTTTCGAGCTCCGAAGCACAAAACAACCATAACCCGATTCGCCGACCGCGCCAGCAAATAGCGTCAACTGCTCCAACAAAACTGTGGGCCGAGCAGTGGGTAAAACTGTTAGCGACTCCGATCCTTGCGAACGGAACGGCCGTCCACGGGTTAAACGTCCATGGCGAAGAAGCAGCGGCTCCGGATTGCGAGCTACAACATCAACGGCATCAACTCGCGGCTGCAGGTGCTGACTCGTTGGCTGGAGGATTTCCGGCCCGATATCCTCGGACTTCAGGAGCTCAAGTGCACAGACGAGGCGTTCCCCGAAGAGGCGCTTGAAGCGCTCGGCTATTCCGCCATTTGGCATGGTCAGAAGAGCTGGAACGGAGTTGCGCTGCTCAGCCGTGTCGGGGAACCAGTGGAAACTCGCCGGAGCCTTCCCAGGGACCCGGACAAAGGCCAGAGCCGCTACATCGAAGCGGCGGTCTGCGGCCTCCTCGTCGGCAACATGTACGCACCCAACGGCAATCCCCGGCCCGGGCCGAAGTTCGACTACAAGCTGGCCTGGATGGATCGCTTGAATGATCACGCCCGCGACCTGCTCGACAGCGGTGCGCCCGTGGTGCTGATCGGCGATTACAACGTCATTCCGACGGACGAGGACGTCCACAAGCCGGAGCGCTGGGCGAAGGACGCGCTGTTTTCACCCGAAGCGCGGGAGAAGTTCCGCGAGCTTGTCGCGCAAGGCTGGACGGATGCGCTGCGCACGCTTCATCCCGATGAGCGCATCTACACCTTCTGGCACTATTGGCGGAACGCGTTCCAACGCGACGCCGGCATCCGCATCGACCACGCGCTGCTCAGCCCTTCCCTCGCGAAATCGCTTAAGGCCGCCGGTGTCGACCGCACGCCTCGCGGCTGGGAAAAGACCAGCGACCACGGGCCGATGTGGATTGAAGTGGAGGTTTGATCGCGACAGACTGAAGTCAGCCGCGAGCCACTTCCATCGATCGAGGGGATCTTTCCCATGTGCGATAGCGACAATCATCAGGGCTTCATTGCCGACACCAACGTCACGCGACGCTCCGTCGTCCTCACGCTCTCGTCCGTTGCGGCCGCCGCCGGCGTGCCGACGGCTGCATTTGCGGCCACCGTGGTCGAGACAGACGTGATGGTGTCCACCCCTGACGGCTCCGCCGATGCAGTCCTCTTCCACCCTGCAGGCCCGGGGCCTTGGCCCGCTGTACTGATGTGGCCGGACATCCTGGGCTTGCGTCCAGTATTCCGCGAGATGGGCCGTCGCCTCGCGTCCGCCGGTTACACCGTCCTGGTCCCGAATCCGTTCTACCGGAGCAAGCGCGCGCCGGTGGTCACAGGCGCATTCGACTTCAACAAGCCGGACGACCGCGCCAAGCTGATGAAGTTGCGGGAGGCGCTCACTAGCGTTGGCGTGGACCGCGATGCCGAAGCGTACATTGCATTCCTCGATCGCCAGAAGCACACCGACAAGCGCAAGGCGGTCGGCGTGCAGGGATATTGCTTCGCCGGCCCCTTGGCCTTCCGAACAGCTGCCGTGCGCCCCGACCGCGTGAAAGCTGTTGCGACATTCCACGGCGGCGGCCTCGTCACCAAGGAACCCGACAGCCCACATCTGTTGATTCCGAAGACCAAGGCCAGCTTCCTCGTGGCGATTGCGCGTAACGATGATCGGAAGCAGCCGGAGGCGAAGGACACGCTCAAGGCAGCGTTCAAAGCTGCCGGGCGACCGGCAATTGTGGAAGTCTATTCGGCCGATCACGGCTGGTGCGTGCCCGGGAGCGAGCCATACGACCATGCCGCGGCAGAGCATGCGTGGGCAGAGCTTCTCCGGCTCTACCGGGCGAAGCTCGTCTGAAGACTACCGGCGAGGAGTTCGCTCGTCACAAAGGCGGACGGCCGCATTTCACACCCGCCATGACGCGCGGTCGGCGCTGAACCATCGCCGAGGCCTTTGCAGGCGGTGCTTCAGTAGCACTGCTGGCTTGCGGCCAAGGAGCCGGCGATTGATCCAAGGAAGATGGCGTCGGCGCCGGTTGGAAGCATCAACATGATCGAAGGCCTGGTGGAGGACGTCGCCAAGGGCAAGCTTGCCAACATCCCGGGCGAGATGCGAATCCGAGCGGAGTGGGAGCACAACAAGAAAGGTCTTGCGACCAAGGTGGTGACGCTCGGAGCAGTGGCGTTCGGGCTCCACGCTGTATTCGGTCGGCGGAAGAGCAGCGGATCCGACCAGGACGAGGAGCCGGAGCACTCCTCGACCGAGTAATCAGTGGTGCCGGATGCAGGATTCGAACCCGCGACCTTCGGTTTACAAAACCGCTGCACTACCCCTGTGCTAATCCGGCCCTCGGCACTGTCCCGCCGCATTTGGGTCAAAGCACGCCGAACGTCCAGCCTTCGGTTTTCGCAATCAGGGGTGTGAGGCCTTCCGGCTCGAACGCGCGGGGCTCCATCGTCGCGAGCAGGCGCATTCCCGCCGCCGTGACCAGCGCATCGGTCTGATGGTCGTTCGGCTCGAAACGAAGCCGCGCCAATGGGCTGCTTAGTCCCTCGAGCGCTCGGTTGAGGTCGGACCGGCTGCGCAGTTTCACGCCGCTCATTCCGGCCCGGCGGAGGTAAATGCGGGTGTAGATCTCGACAACGGCACTGCCGCTGTCCGGTAGCGGGTCCATCGGCCAGATCGCCACCTTGCCGTCGAGTTGGTGGAGCAGGCGCATTCCGGCAAAGCTCGCCTTGGCAACCTGCGCGGCGCCAATCGCATCATAGGCGGACGCGGTCTTGCGTCCGCCCTGCGCATTCAACCGAGCGTCGCACTGGCGGAAGCGGACGAAGTCGGCCTTCACGCCGTCAGCGATGCCGAAATAGAAGTGCCGCCGATGCGCAATTTCGAGGAAGCTTGCCGCGCCGAGGTCTTCGTCATCGCAGTGCGCGTCCACATAGGCCCAGAACTCCCGAGCCGTCTTCGGTACGTCCGGCTCGCCGAGCAGATACTCGCCCTTTTCGATCAGGGGCGGGGCGAAACTGAAGTCGAAGCCGAACAGTGTCGGCCGGGCCGCGGCTTGTTCAACGAGCCATTGCAACACCTCTTCACGCGACCAGACATGATCCGGTTGCACGAGGCGCGGAGGACCGTCCGTAGCCGCTTCCGCGATGGCGATGCCCCTGTGACGACGGCCCTTGGCTCCGGACCAGTCGATCGCGACGAAGCGGGTGAAGCCGGTCACTTGCGCTTGCGTGAACGTGCCTTCGGCAGGGCCGCGCAATAATCCCGCGATCGCCGAATGGTCTCGGCAACCCGCTCCTCATCCGCAGCGGCGTAGCGAACCAGCACCATCGGATAGCCTTCGTAGTGGGGCGTTCGCCAATAGGTCTCCGGCTCTGTCGCCATCAGCAGATCGACGGTGTCCAGATCGATAGACAGACCGAACGAAGTCTCCGACTCATGGCTGGTAACGAGGAAGGCGCGGCCATTCGACGCCACCTTCACTGCCGGGTTGCCGTAGCTCGTCGAAAGCTCGGTGTTGGGCAGCGAGAGGGCGAAAGCGACCGCCTGGTCCCAGTTCATCACACAAGCGGCGGCTGGCTGCCCTCGTCGGTGCTGCTGCTGCTCGGCGTGCTGCTCGGCGCGCTGCGGATACGACGCGGTGCCGGCGGCGCACGAGGGGGCGGCGCTTGATCGGCCCACCGCTCGAGGATTCGAGCCGCGGCGTCGCGGCCGCCCAGCCCGAAGGCGAGCGCCGTGGCGATTGCTGCAGAGCCGAGGATCAGTCCGAACGCAAGCATCACGATCTGGTCGGCGAGGCCCATGAACGTCAGGCCGATGGCGGTGAACAGCGCGATGATGGCGTAGCGCACAATCGTCTGCGCGTAGCCGCCTTCGCCCGTTCCGCTGCCGACCAGATTCGCAATGATTCGCGCCAGGAAGATGCCCGCGACGATGATCAGCGTGCCGAAGATCACCTTGCCGCCAAGCTCGGTAACTTGGGCCAGGAAGATGGCGATCGTGCCACCGCCCAACTGCTTGGCGGCTTCGATGGAGGCGGCGAGGATGATTGCTATCATCGCGATGTTAGCGACAATTCGGGACGGCCGAGTGCTGGCCGGGACCACTCCGGTCGAGAGGATCGCCTGGTCGAAGCCGGTGGGCGGCAGGATCGCCTCGATGATCGTCTTGAGGAAGCGCGCCGCGATGAAGGCGATGCCGATCCACAGGCCGGCCGCCAGCACCCGCGGGATTGCCGCCAGAATCTGGTTCAGCATGTCGATCGCCGGCCCGGAAATAGCCTCGATGCCGAGGATCTGGAGAGCGGCGATAGCGACAGGGATGATGATCAGGGCGAATACGAGCACGCCGGCTGCGCGAGCGAGGCTGGCGCGGGTTGCACCGGCAGCGGCACCCGGCGGAACGGCTGTGGGGTCGGTGCGGACAGTCCCTTCCGTGTCGCCGATGCCGATGCGGGCCAGCATCCCGTCGACGTTTGCCGCGACGAGGAGCGTCTCGACCAGCTTCTTCGCAATGCGGGCAAGAACCAGCCCGACGAAGAACAGCAGCCCGGCGCCGATCAGCCGCGGTAGGAATGCGAAGATCTCGGTCACCAGCTCGTTTATCGGGGCGAGGATTTGACCGATGCCGAGGAACTGCAGCGCTGCCATGATGCCGACCAACCAGATGATCAGCTTGGCAATGGTGCCGAGCTGGTGGCCGATGGTTTCATCGGGCGTGCCGGTGATGTGCTTCTTGAGAGCGGGAGTCTTGTCGATCGCTTTCTCGAGCACCCATTTGACTGCTCGAGCGACAGCCCAGGTTGCGATCAGGATCAGGATCGCGATGAGGACCTTGGGTCCCCAGAACATCAACTGGCTCTGCCAATAGGCGCCTTGATCGACCTGGTACATGAACTGGCTCCCTGTCTGCCCTCGTCGCGTTAACTGTCGTTCGGCGGCGTTTGTTGCAGTTCGTTGCGCCGCTGCTCCCAAAAGGCGAGCCGGTCTTTCACCCGGGCTTCGAAGCCCCGGTCGGACGGCTCGTAAAAGTTCTGCCGCTCCATGTCGTCGGGCCAATAGTCTTGCCCGGAGAACGCCTCGTCTGCGTCATGGTCGTAGGCGTAGCCCTTGCCGTACCCCACACTTTTCATGAACTTCGTCGGGGCGTTCAGGATGCGCATCGGGGGCATCAGCGAGCCAGTCTCCTTGGCGCTCCGCCAGGCCTTCTTCTGCGCGGTGTACATGGCATTCGATTTCGGCGCGGTTGCGAGGTAGAGGCACGCCTGAACGATGGCCAACTCGCCCTCGGGCGAGCCGAGGAAGTCGTAGCAGTCCTTCGCGGCCAGGCATTGAACAAGGGCGTTGGGATCGGCGAGCCCGATATCCTCCACCGCGGCCCTGGTGAGGCGGCGCAAAAGGTACAGCGGCTCCTCTCCGGCCACGAGCATCCGCGCGAGATAGTAGAGCGCAGCCTGCGGGTCCGAGCCGCGAAGGCTCTTATGAAGCGCGGAAATGAGGTTGTAGTGACCCTCGCGGTCCTTGTCATAGACGGGGACACGGCGGTGCAGCAGGTCTGACAACTCAGCCGGTCCAAGCGCTTGTTCAATGCCAACGGAAAACAAGGTTTCGACCTGGTTGAGCAGGAAGCGCCCGTCACCGTCGGCGCTCGCTATCAGTGCGTCGCGCGCTTCGCTGGTCAGTGGCAACGGCCGGTCGAGGATTGCCTCGGCACGGCGGATCAATTCCTCAAGCGCCTGATGATCCAGGCGGCGGAGGATCAGTACCTGGCAACGGGAGAGGAGCGCGGCATTCAGCTCGAAGCTGGGGTTTTCCGTCGTCGCGCCGACCAGAGTGACGGTGCCGTCCTCCACGTAGGGCAGGAAGCCGTCCTGTTGTGCGCGGTTGAAGCGGTGGATCTCGTCAACGAACAACAACGTCTGCTGACCGGTGCGAGCGGCGGTGCGGGCTTCTGCGAACAGCTTCTTGAGGTCGGCGACACCAGAGAAGACCGCCGAAATTGCGACGAAGCGCAGGCCCACCGCGTCCGCAAGCAGCCGCGCGATGCTGGTCTTCCCCGTCCCGGGCGGTCCCCAGAGGATCATCGAGGCGAGCTTCCCCGCGCTCACCATCCTGCCGATTGCACCGTCCGCGCCGGTCAGGTGCTCCTGCCCGACCACTTCGTCCAGATTGCTTGGCCGGAGGCGGTCGGCGAGTGGCGCTGCCGCGGTTGCGGACGCTGCGCCCATTGTCATTGGCGCGGCATCTACGTCGTCAGTGAACAGGTCAGCCATCTCCCCGCAGCTTATAGATTTTCCCACAGCCAATTGCATTAGCTCCTTGCACGCGACCTATCTAAGATATATCTAAGATGCATAGAGAGGAGAATGCGATGAGAGATGGGAAACATGGGTGCGGGCAGCGCCGCCGTGGCACCGAGGGCTACGGCATGCCGGAAGGATTGTTGGCCATGGTCCGTGGAGCACGCGGCGGATGGGGCGGATTCGACTGGGACTTCGGCGAGCGAGGGCAGGGGCACCGCGGCCGCCGGCGGATGTTCGAAGGGGGTGAACTCCGGCTCGTCCTGCTCAAGTTGATCGCCGAGGAGCCGCGGCATGGCTACGACCTCATTCGCGCCATCGAGGACCTGACTGGCGGCGAATATGCGCCAAGCCCCGGCGTGATCTATCCGACGCTTACGTTGCTGCAGGACATGGGTTTGATCCAGGAAGCAGCCGGCGAAGGGCCGCGAAAGAACTTCCAGGCGACAGCCGACGGCCGCCAGCACCTTGAGGAGCGGGCCGAAGAAGTGGAGGGACTTCTTGCGCGTCTAAAGGACCTCGCGCCCTCCAGACATGCAGAAGGCGCGTCACCAATCTGGAGGGCAATGCGGAACCTCGGCGTCGCAATCCGTCACCGCGTTCAGCACGGTGAAGTGAGCGACGAGACGAAGTTCGAGCTTGCCGCGCTTATCGACGAGTTGGCGCAGAAGATCGAGCGGCTGAAGTAGCGCTTAGCGCCCCGTCATGCGCGATAGGCGCTCGCGCTTGACGATGGCGCGCTCGTATACCCGCAAGGCGACAGAATTGATGGTGTCCCAATCCATGGTGCGGGCGATCGCAAGACCGGCCTCGCCGTGGCGGCGGCGAAGGTCCGGATCGCGTGCATAAGCTTCGAGCGCGACGGCAAAGCTCTCGACGTCGGACGGATCGACGAGCGTGCCGGTTTGACCGTCCCGGACAAGGTTCGTGGCGCCGGTGGCGACGGCAGCCACGACTGGAAGAGCGCAAGCCATCGCTTCGAGCGTGACATTGCCGAAGGCCTCGGTGACCGACGGGTTGAGGAACAGATCTGCACTTGCGAGGCCGCGGGCGAGGTCGATGCCGGTGAGCTGGCCAAGGAAGATGGCGTCCGGCAGCTGCTGTTCGAACCAGGGACGGGCAGGTCCCTCCCCGATGATCACGACCCGATGCTTGATCCCGCGTTCGGCAAAGGTGTGAATGGCGTCGGAGAAGACATCTAGCCCCTTCTCCATGACGATCCGGCCCAGAAAGCAGATGACCATCTCGTCATCAGATATGCCCAAGGCGCGGCGCCACTGCATGTCCCGCCGGTCCGGGTTGAATTGGTTGCGGTCGATGCCGCGGGTCCAGATGGCAATTTCGCGGTTCATCCGCTGGGCCCGCAGAACGGCCGCGGTCGACTCGGCGGGCACCATGATCGCCTCGCAGCGGCTGTAGAGACGGCGCAGCAGCATGCGGACGACAGGCTCCAGCCACTGTAACCGATAATAGGCCAGGTAGGTCTCGAAGCGCGTGTGCACCGATGCGACGGCGGGGACCTGCCGCGCGCGTGCCCAGCTCACCGCGCGATGGCCAATGATGTCGGGAGAGGCGATATGCACCACGTTCGGATTGAACTGCGCGAGGTCACGACGAGCCGCGGCACTAATGCCAAGGCCGAGCCGGTATTCCGGGCGTCCGGGGATTGCGACTGACGGCAAGCCGACAAGATCACCCGTCGGCTCGAAGGCGGGCTCCGCAATGGTCGGCGAGTAGATCCGAACGTCCGCGCCCTGACGCAGAAGATAGCCGACGAGGCGATTCAGCGCCTGATTGGCGCCGTCCCGCACGTAATTGTAATTGCCCGAGAAGAGGGCGATCCTGAGGTCGCTCGGCTGCACGGCGGATGGCTGTAGTGTTCTGGGCAACAAACGCAAAGTGGAGACGGGGGTTCTAAATGGCCTCGATCAAGGTCGGACTAGCCCCGATCGCAGCCTCCGACGCACGGCTGTTCATTCTCGGCAGCCTGCCAGGCGACGCTTCGCTCGCCGCGCGGCAATATTATGCGCATCCCACCAACCAGTTCTGGCGGCTGCTCGGCGGCGTGCTAGGTGAGCAGCTGTCCGAACTCTCCTACGAACACAGGCTCGAGCGATTGGCTAAGCGGCGGGTCGGATTGTGGGACGTGATCGCATCGGCCGAGCGGCGCGGCAGCCTGGATCAGGCGATCCGAATCGCGGATCATAACCGGATCGAGCAGCTGCTCCGCGATTTCCCGGATCTCCAGGCAATCGGGTTCAACGGGGCGACGGCGGCCAAGGCAGGGCGCAAGCTGATCGGGGACGTTCCCGTCGGCGTGGCTCTCGTCGATCTGCCGTCGTCGAGCGCCGCGAATACGGGGGGCTTCGCGGCCAAGGCTGCCGTCTGGGCCAGCCTCGCGCCTTTCGTGGAGCCGTAGGAGCCTTTCCCTTGTGCCGCGCGTAGAGCGCGTCATGATCGGAGTGGTGATTCCCGACGACGACGAGACAGAAACCGACAGCGACAAGCGGCTGTCGATGGTGGACGAGGCGCTGGTTGCCGGAACGATCGCCAACACCAATGGTCTGCTCGTGATCCTCGCCAAGCTGGTCGCCAAGGGCGTGTTCGACGCCGAAGACCTCCAGGCCTTTTCCGACAGCTATTCCAAGCCGCTCGATCACGTCGGCATGCGGGAAAACGAGCTCGTCACTCAGATGCAGGACCAGATGGAATCGACGCTTGCCGAGCTGATGCACTACCTCGTCGAGCGGGGCCGCGACGAGTGAACCGCCGCCGCTAATTGACTAGCGGACCGTCTGCCCACATATGGCCGCCTCGCTTCGAGCGAGGCCCCTTCGTCTAGCGGTCTAGGACGTCGCCCTCTCACGGCGAAAACACGGGTTCGAGTCCCGTAGGGGTCACCAGATCCGGCTAAACCGCCGTTTCCTTTAGCTATTCAGTCACAAACATGTGTCCGGTAAACACATGCAGGTGACACAATGGCCAGGGACGGGCGAGTCGTGGTCTACCATGAGGGTTTAAACCGCACCCGGTTCAGCAGGCTCGTTGTGGTTGGATGCGCGACGTTGCCAACTTCGCTGGTGATTGTACCGGCCACACCGCCGGCTGCGTACAAGCCGTAGCAGGGATAATAACCGGTGGTGTTCCCATCATCAGCGGCGAGATTTCCGCGGTACGAGACCACCTGTCGGCCGTCCACCCAGACGTCCAGCTCGCCATTGATCAGGTCGAACTTCGTCCGATAGACTATGTCGTGAGGTTGGCCGAAGGAAAGCGTGCCACTATAGCGTTTCACATTGCCGCCGGGGTTGGTTGTGACCGTGAATAGGCCAGTGTGGCCGCGACGGAATGCGAATACCGGTGAGCCGCTCTTCGGCATGTGCATCTGGAAGTAGACGACCCCAAGATCGCGCGCTGCCATGCCGGCCGGATCGCTCCACGGTAGAGCATTCAGGGTTATCGCTCCCCAGTACGGCACGTCATTTTTGAGAAAGTGCTGCTTGTCGTGGAGCTCGGCGCGGCGCTTGGTTGTCGCCTCTCCGCTGCCGCGGTCGTAGACCGTGTCGTGCAATTCGAACCGGCTCTTGGTCGGGGCACTGCGCCATGAATAATCCATGTTGGGCGTCCACGTGGAACCCATGTCCACAGTCCACGTCTGGCGCAGCCACGTGGCGTATTTCGGAGTGAAGCCGCCTACCAGCGTTGACGCATAGCCATCCGTCGATGGCGAAGCCGAAGCCGTTATAGGGTCCGGGGCAGAAGTGGGAGTGGACGTGGGCGTGGGCGGCGTTCCCTTCGCAACCTTAGTGAGCGTGACCGGCAGCTGGATGTAGCTGCCAAGGTGCACTTTCGCGTCAAGCGTGAACGTCGCAGCGGGCGTAGACAAGCCGTCTACCCTGACCTGCACGTACCCTGGTCGATGCGCATCCGGGTGAAGCAGCGTGTAGTTGGCTGTGCCAGTCTTCGCGTAGGCGAACGTCCAGTAAACGGCCTGAGTGACTTCGTTTCCTGCGCTATTGAGGAACTGGTAGTCGTAGGTAGCCGGGAGCGGCTTCACCGGCGTCCCATCGGCGTTGTATTCGATGCTGATCGCCGCCGGTCCAGCGACGTGCAAAGCGCCAGTCGCCGACGCGGTGAGCGTGTTGGCAAAAGGGTTCAGGACCTTGATCTGCGCGGCCGCCGGGGCGGCAAGCGTGAAGAAACAGGCCAGGGGTGCAGAAAGAGCGCGGAACGGGACTTTCATTGCCTTCTCTCCCCCGAGACACGTCGCAAGCCAGCAATCAGCTGCTTCGACCGCCTAGCTTCTGGCAAAGAAGGGTTAACAAGGTTGGTAGACTGCTCGCGGCGCTGCGAGAGAGCTTGTCGTTAGCGGTGCGTGGATTGCCACTCTTCGGAAGTCGACCGCGGAGCGTCGCGGTGCAAATGGCCGTAAGCAGATAGCGTAAGGAATTCGACAGGCTCTGGCGCGATGATCATGCTGTGCATCAGGCGCGCGGCTTCAAGGATATTTGGTACTTCGGCGAGCAGCCCGACCTCCTCCTGGAACCACTGTTCAAACACGCCCGTAGTGAACAGCCTTCTGTCCGCGAGCGGCGCCTGGAACTTGAGCCATTGCCACAGCTGAGTGCGGCAAATCTCCGCTGTCGCCGCGTCCTCCATGAGGTTGTAGAGCGGAACGGCGCCGCGGCCGCCGAGCCAGGCCGCGACATATTGAACTCCGATGCGAATGTTCTCACGCGCGCCGGCTTCCGTGCGCACACCGGCGTGAAGCTGAAGCATGTCCTCCCGACCGGGCACTTCATCCGGGATGACGGACAACTGGTTGGGCCCGTCGATCGCATCAAAAACCTCCCCCGCGACCGGGATCAGCGCCGGGTGCGCAACCCAGGTGCCGTCGTGGCCGTTCCGCACTTCGCGCAGCTTATCGGCGCGCACCTTGTCCAACGCCCGCTGGTTGGCGGCCTCGTCGTCCTTCACCGGGATGAAGGCTGACATTCCGCCCATCGCGAAGGCGCCGCGGCGATGACAAGTGCCGATCAGCCGCAGCGAATAGGCGGCGAGGAATGCCTTATCCATGGTCATTAGCGCCCGATCGGGGGTCAGGCGCTCAGGCGTCCGCCCGAGCCGCTTGATGTAGCTGAATATGTAGTCCCAGCGTCCGCAGTTCAGCCCGACGATATTCTCGCGCAGAGCGTGGAGGATCTCGTCCATCTCGAACGCGGCAGGCAATGTTTCGATGAGCACCGTCGCCTTGGTGGTGCCGCGCTCCAGCCGCAGCTTGGCCTCAGCGAAAGCGAAGACGTCGCTCCACAACGCCGCTTCCTCGCGACTCTCGAGCTTGGGCAGATAGAAATACGCGCCCGAGCCTCTGGCATTTGCGGCGCACGCATTGTGCCAGAAGTACAGTCCGAAATCGAACAGGGCCCCAGCCATCGGCACATCGGCGACGGTCACGTGCGCTTCCATGAGATGCCACCCACGGGGGCGCACCATCAGCACTGCCGGCCGCTCGCTGACTGCATAGTATTTGCCGGTTGCGGGATCGGTGAATTCCAGGCGGCCAAGCCAATGCTGGCGCAAGTTCACCTGACCCTGGACCAGCTCGTCCCATGTCGGGGAAGTCGCGTCCTCGAAGTCGGCCATGAAGACCTGCGCACCCGAATTCAGCGCGTTGATCAGCATCTTCGCATTCGTGGGACCGGTGATTTCGACCCGGCGATCCAGAAGGTCCGGCGGGATGGTGCCTACTGTCCACTTGGATTCTCGGATTTCCCGCGTGTCTTCGCGGAAGTCCGGGAGTTCGCCGGCATCGAGGCGCACCTGCCGGTCAACTCTCTTCTCGAGAAGTTCGAGCCGTCGGCCGTTGAACCGGTCATGGAGCTCGGCGAGGAAGTCCAGCGCGGACGGCGTTAGCACCTCTCCCGCGCCCGAGACTGACGACGGTCGAGCGGCGATTCGCTCGCGCTGCATCAATTCACTCACTTAAGCGCTCTCTGGCTCAACACAGATGCTGTAGCGGGTCGTCGCTCCGCAATGGTCGCGAAAGGTAAGGCGCTGCCATTCCGTCTGCGCCCTGAATTGTTCGTTGTACGGCCCATGGACGATCTCGGTGCCAGGCTGCAGCTGCTTGAAGGCGCAGTCGGAATAATCACCGCCAATGACCCAGTAACGCTGTCCCATAGCTTCCTCCTATTCCGCCGCGATGGCGTGGCTCGATTGAAATTGCGCGGCTTCGGTCGATTCGGTCAGGGCCACCGTGGATGCGTGGCCGCCCGAAACGGCAGTCGCGACTGCGTCGAAGTAGCCGGTTCCGACCTCACGTTGATGACGCGTGGCGGTGTAGCCCCCTCTCTCGCTCGCGAACTCGGCTTGCTGCAGCTGCGAGTACGCTGTCATGCCGCGATCGCGGTAGTCGGACGCCAATTCGAACATTGCGTGATTCAGACTGTGGAACCCCGCGAGCGTGACGAACTGGAACTTGTACCCCATGCGGCCCAACTCTTGCTGGAAGGTCGCAATGGTCGCTTCGTGGAGCTTGGCCTGCCAGTTGAAGCTCGGTGAGCAGTTATAGGCCAGCAGCTTGCCTGGATACCGGTCGTGGATTCCCTGAGCGAAGCTCCGCGCTTCATCGATGTTCGGGTGACTGGTTTCGAACCACAGCAGGTCCGCATGGGGCGCGAAGGCCAGACCCCGCGCGATGCAGTGATCGAGTCCGCTCCCGTCCTTCAAACGGAAGAAGCCTTCCCGGGTACGTTCTCCGGTGATGAACGCCTTATCACGTTCGTCAACGTCGCTGGTGATCAGCTTTGCGCTCTCAGCGTCAGTACGCGCCACGAGGATTGTTGGAACGCCGCAGACATCGGCGGCAAGCCGCGCGGCATCGAGGTTGCGAATCGCTGCTTCCGTGGGGATCAGGACCTTGCCACCAAGGTGGCCGCACTTCTTCTCGGATGCGAGCTGATCCTCGAAGTGAACGCCGGCAGCGCCCGCTTCGATATACGCCTTCATGATCTCGAAACAGTTCAGTGGCCCGCCGAAGCCCGCCTCCGCATCGGCGATGATTGGTGCGAACCAGTCGCGCTGCGCGCCGCCTTCCAAGTGCTCGATTTGATCTGCACGTTGCAGCGTCCGGTTGATCTTCCGCGCCAGCTCCGGGCCAGAGTTCGCAGGATAGAGCGACTGATCAGGATACATGGCGCCCGCGACGTTCGAGTCTGCGGCAACCTGCCAGCCGGAAAGATAGATCGCTTGCAGCCCGGCACGGACCATCTGCATCGCCTGGTTGCCCGTGACTGCTCCCAGGGCACGCACCGGCTCTTGCCGCTGTAAGATCTCCCAGAGCTTGAACGCGCCGCGACGGGCAATCGTATGCTCGATCGCCATCGATCCACGCAGTCTGATCACATCGTCAGGCGTGTAGGGCCGCTCGATGTTGTCGAAGCGTCCGGGAGGAGCGCCAACCAGCTCGTCAAAACTTGCCATACTCAGTCTCCACCTTTTCGAACTTCGGCTCGGAAGGATTGAAAACACGAGACCGGCAACGGGGTACGGCAAAAAGAGTCTGACTGTCACAACGTGACTTGCAGTCGTTGGCAAGAATTGACAGGTTCTCTGAATGCCAGCCAAGCTTTTCCTGGGGCACCGCCTGCGGCGGCTTCGACGCGATCGCCAGCTGTCACAGACCGAAATGGCGCAGAGCCTCGCAATAAGTCCAAGCTATCTAAATCATCTCGAACGGAACCAGCGGCCGGTAACGGCGGGCCTCCTGCTCAAGCTTGCCGACCTTTACGATGTCGACGTTCGCGCGTTTGCCGCGGGAACCGGAGTGCACACGGGCCCCGAAGCACTTGCTGAAATCTTCTCGGACGCAATTCTCAGCGACCTGGGCGTGCCGCGGTACGAACTCGCCGAGCTAGCGAACAATGCGCCGACCATCGCCGATGCGATCGCGCGTCTTTATACGACGGTGAAGGAGGCCGAGCGGAACCCGAGTATCGCGAGCGCCGGCGATGCCCGAGTCCTCGTCACGCCGGAGAATTGGGTCCGCGACTATATCCAGCAGCACCGCAATCATTACCCCGCTCTGGAAGAGGCCGCGGAGACCTTGGGCACGGCTCTGAGCGACCCTCTTTCGATGGCCGGGCCCATGCGGCAACGACTGAAGGATGCATGGGGCATCACGGCGTCGGTAGTTCCGCAGTCAGAGCTCGGAAGTGTAAGCCAGTTCTACGATGCCGACCGCAGGCTGTTCCTGATCTCTTCTCAGCTTCGTTCGGAGAACCGCCTGTTTGCGTTGGCCTACCAGCTCGCTTTAGTCGAGTTCGCACATGTTATCGATCGCATGGTCGCGGATGCGAGGCCGCCTGATGAAGGCGTGCGCCAGCTTCTTCACATGAGCCTCGCCAACTACGCCGCCGGGGCGATCATGATGCCTTATCGGCGTTTTCTGACGAGCGCGGAGCGCTACCGCTACTCGATCGACCGGCTGTCTGGGGAATTCGGGGCTAATGTCGAGCAGGTGGCGCATCGGCTGACCACGCTCAGCCGCCGCGGAGAGACTGGCGTCCCCTTTTTCATGTTGCGGGTCGACCCCGCCGGCAACATATCGAAGCGCTACGCTGGCGAGAACTTTCCGTTTTCGCGCTTCGGCGGGACGTGCCCGCGTTGGAACCTGCATGCGGCCTTTCAGGCGGCCGGGCAGGTCGTAACGCAGATCATCGAAACGCCCGACGGCCATCGGTATTTCACAGTGGCACGGACGATCGAGCGGCCGATCCGCACTGAGCTGTCGAGCGGACTACTGGCAATCGGTCTAGGCTGCGACCTCCGCCACGCTCACAAGCTCTCTTGCGCGGAAGTTTATGACCTGACGAAACCCCCTGTCACTCCGGTCGGTCCAGCATGCGCCATTTGCCCGCGAGTAGACTGCGCATACCGTGCGACACCACCGGCGGGACGGATGCTCGCAGTCGATCGCACCCAGAAGTCGATTTCGCCCTACCCCTTCATCTCGCCATGAACGGCCGTCGATTCAAAAGCGCCCGGGTCGTCTCGCAAGTAGACGGCGCCTTGCGGACCAAAGCAGTGTGCAGCGCCGGATCACAAAGGAAGACCGTCACTACCACTGCCTGAAGCACGAGCCACACCAGCGGGGTGGCAAGTGAAAGAACCAACAAACCACAAGGGCAGCGGCAGGCGCTGGTCCAACCATGGAGCAGCCGAGCACCGCAGACGGTGCACATGCAGGCGACGACGGCTGACGTAAGAGCGTAAGCCGGTTGTCCAGTCCCTCCCGTAGGGGTCACCAGCGGTTGCTCCGGCACCGCGCGCAGGCTGATTCACGCTGCGACTTTCCCGCGCTCCTTCAGCCAGTTCTCTATGATAGCGGCGATGCGCGGAGCGGCTCGGCCGTCGCCGTACGGGTAGGCTTTGCGCGACATGGTGGCGTAGGCAACCGGATCATCGAGAAGGCGGCGCACTTCCGAGATGATGCGCTCGGCCGATGTTCCCACGAGGCGCATGTTGCCGCTCGAGATTCCTTCGGGCCGTTCCGACTTGTCGCGCAAGACGAGGAGGGGGATTCCGAGGGTCGGCGCTTCTTCCTGCATCCCTCCGGAATCGCTGAGGATGATGTCCGCGCCGCTCATCCGCTGCACCAGTTCGGGATGGCTGCACGGCTCGAGCAGCGTGATGCCCGGCTGATCCTGGAGCAGCGAGCGCATCTGCGTCGCGACGTGCGGGTTCGGGTGGACGACGAAGTCAATGTGCGTAGACCCGTCGCGCGCCAGGTGAAGCAAGGCCTCGCCGATGCGATGGAGACCGTCGCGCCAGCTCTCACGCCGGTGACAGGTTACCAGCAGCCGGTGGCCTGCTCGTTCGCGCACCGAAGAGTCTGGCAGTTTTGGCGCGACGGACAGCAGGGCGTCCACGCCAGTGTTGCCGGTGATGTGCACCTCGCCGGCGACGCCTTCCCTTGCCAAATTCGACGCCGACAGGGGAGTTGCTGCGAAGAGCAGTTGAGCATGGCGATCGATCCGGACGCGATAGGCTTCCTCCGGCCAGGGCCGCAGCCGATCACCGGTCCTCAGTCCGGCTTCGACATGAGCGAGCGGGACGGAAGCCCGGACGCTCGCCAGGGCTCCCCCAAGCGCCGTGGAGGTGTCGCCTTGTACGACGACGAGGCCGCTGTCGCCGACCAGCAGCGGCGCCATGGCACGCGCGACCTTCCGTACGTGGGCGTGCGGATTAGTTTCACCGGCGCAGCCCAGATCTACCCTGGGGTACTGTCCGAGACCGAACTGGCCGACGTCCACTGACGGGTGCTGGCCGGTCACGATGAGGTTCGGAACCCGCGAGTGGCAAGTGCGTGGGCGAGGGGCGCCAACTTGATGGCTTCGGGCCTGGTGCCAATGACCAGGCAAACTTTCTTGCGGTGCAGCCTTCCCCCTACCTCGGCGGGAGCAAACTGCCTCCAGTTCGGTGGAAGTCAAGCGCTGCGGGGACGCCGCCTAGCGGAAGTTGTCGGCGTAGGCCTGGAGCTTGAGGCGGACCGGAGGCGCCGGGAGCACGTGATGTTCCAGCCCATGCTTGTCGCAATAGGCGATCGCGGCCTCTTTGGACCCGAAGGTCATCCGCACCTGCGTGTTGGTGTCGCCCGAACCGTTCCAGCCGGTCAGGGGATCAGGACGCATCGGCTCGTCGCGCTCGAACTCCAAAAGCCACAGGCCAGCATTTGCCTTTCCCGACTGGGTGGTCTTGCGCTCGAGCTCTGAGATGCGGGCGATCGTCACCTCGACCGGTTGGCAAAAGCGCCGCGGCAAATCAAGGCCGGACGGGCCTGGAGGCCGCCTTGGGCGCGCCAAGATAGCGGTTGAACCAGTCGATCGTGCGCCGCCGGATGTCCAACGTATGCTCCGGCGCCTGAACATGGTGCCCCTCGTCCGGATAGATCACCAGGGTCGACGGCACGTTCTGCGCCCTCAAGGCGTGCCAGTATTCGACTGACTGGGTGGGCGGCACCTCGATGTCGCGCTCGCCGACGTAAAGCAGGGTTGGAGTGCGGGCGTTCTTGATCGTGCGGATTGCCGATACCGCCCAGTACGGGGCGGGATCGTCATAGAGGGATGCGCCGAAGAACGGGATCATCCACTGGTCGATCCCATTGGTGCCGTAATAGCTGATCCAGTCGGACAGGCCCGCCCCGCTGACGATCGCCCTGAAGCGGTTCGTCTGGGTGTTCGACCACATCGCCATGAAGCCACCGTAGCTGCCGCCCATGAGGCCCAGCCGCGCGTCGTCCACGGGCGCAACCTTCTCCACTGCGTCGACCCCGGCAAGGATGTCGCGAAGGTCGCCGCCACCGAAGTCGCGGATATTGGCCCTCGTGAAGCGCTCGCCCTGGCCGTAGCTGCCGCGCGGATTCGGGAGGAACTGGTAATAGCCGGCCCGGGCGAGGTCCGCGCGAGCGCCTTGCCAGACGAAGTTGGGGACATTCGCCGCTGCGGGCCCGCCATGCACTTCCACGACCATCGGCGCCTTGCCGCTGACGGAGGGCTTCAATGGCGCGAGGAGCCAGCCCTGCACGTTGAGGCCGTCGTTCTTCCAGGACACGCTTTGCGCCCGCACCAGCGGCGACCAGGAATCGTTTTCGTGCGTGATCGGCCGCAGTCCTGTGATGCTGCCTGCGTAGATCGCAGGTCCGTGCTCGAAATCCTGGACGACGGCGGCATAACTCGCGCCGTTGGCAGATCGCGCGAACCGCCCCGACCCTGCTGCAATGCTTGCCGGTGCGGTCCACAGCGGTGCCGCCGCGCCGCGCTGCGGGTCAAGGGGAACGATAGCCATGCGGTCGCCAATCAGCGCCGCTCCGGTCAGTCCTGCGGCGTCCCAGGTGAGGGACGTGAGCGTGCCGCGGTAATCCGGCGTCACATTGCGCGGAACGCCGCCGCTGATCGGCACCGAGTAGAGGTCGCCGCCCACCGAGCCGAAGTCACTCATCAGTCCGCCGATGAATGCAACGGTCCGCCCGTCAGGCGAGACTCGCGGGAAGTTGAGCTGGGTCTTGGGCGCTGCAATTCGCGTCAAGGCACCGGTTGCGATGTCGACGCGATCGAGCGTCGCGACCCACCAATTGTTGTCGCCGTTACCCGGAGCGTCGGTAACGACGAAGCCGCGGCCGTCCGGTGTCCAGTCGTATTCGTAGACGTAGCGATCCGCCGGCGAGACGGCCCGCAGGGAGCCTCCCGCGAGCGGCACGATGGCGAGCCGCTGCTCGTCGTTCTGCTCGCCGATCTCACCGATCTGCCGGACGCCGGCCTGTGTGGCGCCCGATTCCTTCTGAGCGTTGAAGGTCGCAAGCAGTGCGACCTGCGAGCCATCCGGAGAAACGCTCGGCTGCTGAGCAATCCCGTCCAGGGTCGCCACCGTAGCGGCCTTGCCCTTCGTCACGGCCATCAAGCGGGTCTTCCCGTGCTCGCGGGCCAGGAAGATCAGGCGGCCGTCCGGTGCGAACGTCAGCCCGGAATAGCTGCAGGTCGCGCACGGATCGATCGTCGAAACTACGCCTCCGCTTGCCGCGGACCGAACGACGATGCGGCCGTGCGGCGTTTTCGACGAGTCCGGCTCCTGGTCCATCTCCACCGAGGCAAGCCGGTCCCCCGCTGGTGAGAGCGCAAGACCCGAATACTGGCGCAGCGTCGCGCCGTGCGCGGGCATTGCGATGGCGATCAGCGAAGCGGCGGGAATCAGGAAGCGCATGTGGGCCCTCGAGCGGCTGGCAGTCTTCAATCGGGTAGCAGCCTCACGCCCAATTTCCAGTTCCATCGGGCGCGTGCCATTGTCGTTAAATTATGGTAAACCATCGATCCTTCCGGGGGGAAGATGGAGGGGCACCATGACGAATCAGAAGGCGTGCGTCCTGATGTTTACCGGCTTCGCAGCGCTCGCGCTCACCGGCTGCGACAAGCGCAAGATCACTTACGATGCGACTTTCACGCGATCGAACGGCGTTGCGTCCGATCCGGTCAATAGCGCGGAGTCCGCGGCGCCCGCCTCTGTTGCGCGCAAGGCGTCGATCGTCACGGTTGGTCCCGGCGGCCGGATGGCCATCGTGCGCGAAGGAAGCAACGGCTGGACCTGCATGCCGGATGCACCGGACACGCCGGGTCCGGACCCGATGTGCTTCGACAGCAATGCCGGCAAGTGGGTCGTTGCCTGGGTCCATCATCGGCCGCCGCCCGCAGGTGCGGTGGGCGTCATGTACATGCTCGAAGGGGGTACGGACGCCAGCAACACCGATCCGTTCGCAGACAAGCCGAGTGGCCAGAACAACTGGGTGAACACCGGTCCACACATCATGATCGTCGGCTCGAAGGATATCCTGTCGGGATATCCCGCAGGAGCCAAGCCCGACACCAGCGGTCCATACGTTATGTGGGCAGGCACGCCCTACGCGCACCTGATGGTGCCGGTGAAGCAAGGCTAGGGGAGTGCCCTGCAGCGCTCCTCAGTAGGCGCGGGCGATTGCGAACTCGACGGCCTCGGTGAGCGCGGCCTTTGCCTTGCTGGCCGGGAACATGGCGATCGCGTCGATGGCGCGGCGTCCGTACTGCCGCGCCCGTTCCAGGGTGTCGTCTAGCGCGCCTGTGCTCTTCAACAGGCTGATTGCGCGTCCGAGATCCTCATCGGACACGAGATCGCCGCTCATGGCCGAGCGCCAGAAGGCGCGGTCAGCGTCATCGCCGCGCCCGTAAGCGAGGATGACGGGGAGGGTCATCTTGCCATCGCGGAAGTCGTCGCCAACGCCCTTGCCCATCGTCACGGAATCGGACGCATAGTCGATTATGTCGTCGATCAGCTGGAAGGCGATCCCGAGGTTCTTGCCGTAGCTTTCCAGGGCGAGCTCTGCCTCTTCGCTGGCCTCCGCCACAACGGGAGCAACGCGGCAAGCGGCGGCGAACAGCGCTGCCGTCTTGGCAGTGATTATGGTCAGATACTGCTCTTCGTCAGTCTCGATCCGGCGCTGCGCGGTAAGCTGCTCGACCTCCCCCTCCGCAATCACGGCGGACGCGTGGCTCAGGATTCGCAGCACTTTCAGGCTGCCGTCTTCGACCATCAGCTCGAAAGCGCGGCTGAAGAGGAAGTCCCCGACGAGAACGCTGGCCGGGTTGCCCCAGATGAGGTTCGCCGTGCGGCGGCCCCGGCGCATTCCCGAGCCATCGACGACGTCGTCATGCAGTAGCGTCGCCGTGTGAATGAACTCGACCGAGGCGGCGAGCTTGTGGTGACGGGTGCCGGGGTAGCCGAGCAGGCTGGCGCAGGCGAGCGTCAGCATCGGCCGCATCCGCTTGCCGCCACCGGCGATCAGGTGCCCGGCGAGCTCCGGGATGAGAGCGACCTTGCTCTGCATTCGCTTGAGGATGACGGCGTTGACGCCGTTCATTCCCGGCCCGACGAGCGTGAACAAAGCGTCGAGGGAGGGCTCGTGCTTGGAATCGAGGCTGTGAATGGAGGCAGTCACCCGGCCCCCGTAGCGGCCTGCCTCCGCTTTTCCTAGCTGCAGGCCTTGCTCGTCAGCTTCCCCAGATGTGAACGCGCTGTTCGGGCGCCAGATAGAGCTTGTCGCCCGGCTGGACATTGAACGCCTTGTACCAGGCGTCCACGTTCCGCACGACGCCATTGACCCGGAACGCGGCCGGCGAGTGCGGATCCGCCAGCAGCTGCGAGCGCATGGAGCCTTCGCGCTGCTTCGTTTCCCAGCTGTAGCCATAGGCGATGAAGAAGCGCTGGTCTCCGGTCAGGCCGTCGATCACCGGCGGCTCGCCATGCTTCGCGACGTAGCGGCGGTACGCTGCATAGGCGACTTCGAGGCCGCCGAGATCGCCAAGGTTCTCACCAAGTGTCAGCTGGCCCTTGATGTGAACGCCGGGAATCGGCTCGTACGCGTCATATTGCTTCACGAGCTCGGCAGTGCGGGCAGTGTATGCCTTCGCCGCGGCGGCGGTCCACCAGTCGCGGAGCTTGCCTGCCGGATCGTAAAGCCGGCCCTGATCGTCGAAGCCATGGCCGATCTCGTGCCCGATCGTCGCGCCGATGCTGCCGTAGTTCGACGCCGGGTCGGCATTCGGGTCGAAATAGGGCGGCTGCAGGATCGCCGCTGGGAACGTGATCTGGTTCTTGGACGGATCGTAATAGGCGTTGTTGGTCTGCGGCAGCATGTCCCAGAGCGCGCGATCCACCGGCTTCGGGAAGCGGCTGAGCTGCAGGTTCCACCCGAACTCCTCGGCTCGCATGGCATTGCCGAACAGGTCGCCGCGGTCGATCTGCAGGGTCGAATAGTCGATGTACTTCTTGGGATGGCCGATGCGGGGATCGAAGCTTGCAAGCTTCGCCAGCGCGGCGGTGCGGGTGGCCGCATCCATCCAAGTGTTGCCCTCGATCTTCTCCTTCAGGGCAGCGCGAATGTCGTCGATCAGCTCGCCCATCTGCCGATCACTTTCAGGCGGATAGTGGCGCTGGACGTAGATCTGCCCGACACCTTCTCCGAGCGCATCGTTGACGAGGGCCACGCCTCGCTTCCAGCGGTCGCGCTGCACGGGGACGTCGGCAAGGGTCTTGCCGTAGAACTGGAAACGAGCCTCGTCGAAAGCCTTCGGCAGCGCCTGCGCGTGATCACTGAGGAAGTGGAAGGTCAGATAGTCCTTCCAGGTGGTTAGCGGAGTCCCGGCAATCAGCTTTGCCTCGCCCTGGATGGCGCTCGGCTCGCGAACGATGACCGTGTGCACTTTTCCGAGGCCCTGCTTCGCAAGCATCGGCTGCCACGGAACTTGCGGCACAAGCGCCTTGAGCTGGGTCAGCGACTTGGGATTATAGGTTGCCTTGACGTCTCGGCGCCGCTCCGGCGTCCAGTGCGCTTTCGCAATCGCGGTCTCAAGAGCCACGATGCGGTCTGCTTTGGCGCTGGCGTCGCTCTCGCCGCCCAAGGTCAGCATCTTCGTGACATAGTTCCGGTATGCTGCCCGAAACGCGTCGTACTTGGCGCCCTGCAGCAGGTAGTAATCGCGGTTCGGCATGCCGAGGCCGCCCTGCGTCAGGAAAACGGCGTATCGCGACGGGACCTTCGGGTCGGCCTCCATGAACAGCGGCACGGGGGTCGCGTAGCCGACGGTCCCGAACAGCTCCGCAAGCTGCGTCCGGTTCTGCAGGGCGGCGATACGGTCGAGATAGGGCCGAGCCGGCGTCAGGCCACGCGCTTCGATCGTCGGCTCGTCCATCCAGCTGGCGTAGAGATCGCCGATTTGCTGCCCGATGCGCCCGGATGCGCTCGGGTTCTTCGCAGAGTCTTCGACCACCGCGCGGACGTCGCGATCGATCTGGTCGTTGAGCACGGAATCGATGCCCACGAACGTGCGATCCGGCGCGATCTGGGTGCGATTGAACCAGCTTCCGTTCACGTATCTGAAGAAGTCGTCACCCGGCTTGACCGAGGTGTCCATGGCGCTTGGGTCGTAGCCCCAGCTTCCGAACGCCGGCTTGGCGCCATTGGCAGCCATGGGAGCGAGCGCCAGCAGGCACGCGGATGCGAGCATAAACATCTTGTTTCTCATGATTTTCCCACCCGTGAGCGAATTGGGTCACGTTTGCAGCAAGGCCGGCGAGTTCGGCAATGCTTTTCGACGAACCGCGGCGCCGCGGCGAGCAATCAACCTATTGGCAGACTGAGCCGCGCGAGCAGCCCGCCCAGGTCTTCGCTCTCCTCGAGCTTGATGGTGCCGCCGTAGATCTCGGCGACATCGCGAACGATCGCGAGGCCAAGGCCGGTGCCAGGCTTGCCCGTAGTGTCCAGCCGCGCTCCCCTCGCGAAAAGCGAATCGCGGTCAGCTTCCGGGATGCCGGGGCCATCGTCTTCCACGAGTATGTCGACGGTCGAGTGGTTGCGCTCGACAGTGACGAACACGCGCCCGCCGCCATATTTGGCGGCATTTTCGACCAGGTTGCCGAGCATCTCGTCCAGATCCTGCCGTTCGACGCGCGCCTGCGCCTTGTTGTCGCCGGCGATATCGACGGTCACGTCCTCATAGAGGCGGTCAACGGCGCGCTGCACTGCTTCCAGACTTTCCCATACGGTCGCGCGTGCCTGGGCCGAGGCGCGCCGGCCGATAGCGCGGGCGCGGGCGAGGTGGTGATCGACCTGGCGCCGCATCACCTGCGCTTCTCGACAGACGACGTCGGCGAGATCGGGGCTGCGCGCCGTCGCCGAGTTGGTAATCACCGTCAGCGGCGTCTTGAGCGCATGGGCGAGATTGCCGGCGTGCCGCCGCGCCTCTTCCGCCTGCGCTTCGCTGTGGGCGAAGAGTTCATTGATCTCTTCCGTCAGCGGCCGAATCTCGGCCGGAAAATCCTGGCCGATGCGGGTTTTCGTCCCGCTGCGAATTGCCGCGACTTCGAGCCGAACACGCCGCAACGGCCATAAGCCGTAAAAGGTCTGCAACGCGGCGAGGACGAGCAGTCCCGCCCCAAGTGCGGTGAAGCTCCAGATGAGAATCGAACGAAGGCGCCGGATCTGATTGTCGATGCTCTCGCGCGATTCGGCGACCTGAAAGCGCCATCGGATTGGCGAACCAGGCAGGATTGCGTCACGCTCCGCAATACGCAGCGGCTCGGCATGATCCTTCGTCGAGAATTCGTCGCTGTTATAGAGATGGGGCCTGACGTCATTGTGCCCGTCAACCACTCGCAGTCGCCGATCCCACAATGATCGCGACGGGAACGTGTCGGCTCCGGCGCCGCTGATCTGGAAATAAAGGCCGGAGTAGGCCTCGACGAAGCGCTGGTCGGCGGGAGGGCGGCTGAACCGGACCTCGCCGTTCGGGTCGATCTCCGACGCCCCGATCATAGCGTTGAGAACGAACACAAGCTGATTGTCGACTGAGTCGACGATCGAGCGGGTCAGTACCCGGTCGAGAGCGAACCCGCCGATCAGCAGAAGCGCAGCGATCCACAGCGCGGCAACGACGATCATGCGGCGGGACAGGGACCCGCTACGCCGGCGATGCGCTCTCGTTCGGGGAGCCCGCTGCTCCTCGGCCGCCGCGGTCACCGGGGCGGCAAGCTCGTTCAACTGGCGGGTTCCTCCAGGCTGTAGCCGAGACCGCGGATCGTCGTGATCACATCGGGGCCCAGCTTCTTGCGAATGCGCGTGACGAACACCTCGATGGTATTCGAGTCGCGATCGAAGTCCTGGTCGTAGATATGCTCGATCAGCTCGGTCCGGCTGACCACCTTGCCCTTGTGGTGCATCAGGTAGGACAGCAGCTTGTATTCCTGCGCCGTCAGCTTGACCGGTTCGCCGCCCTTGGTGACCTTGCCCGACCGGGTGTCGAGGCGAATGTCACCGGCGACGAGCTCGGAAGATGCGTTCCCCGACGAGCGACGGATCAGTGCCCGCAAGCGTGCGATCAGCTCTTCGGTCTGGAACGGCTTGGCTAGGTAGTCGTCGGCACCGGCGTCCAGGCCGGCGACCTTGTCCGACCAGCTGTCGCGAGCGGTGAGCACAAGGACGGGCATCTTGCGCCCTTCCTTGCGCCAGCGGTCAAGGACCGTCAGGCCGTCAACTTCAGGCAAGCCGAGGTCGAGGATGATCGCGTCGTAGCTCTCGGTCGCTCCGAGATAGTGGCCGTCTTCTCCGTCGGTCGCGAGGTCTACGGCATAGCCTGCCCCTTCCAGCGTCGAGCGCAGCTGGCGGCCGAGATTTGGTTCGTCTTCGACGATCAGCACCCGCATCGGTTTTTCCTGATTCTGTTCATCTTGGCCTCAACCCGTCTCCGGACGATCGGTTGCTTAGCCGGAACGAAACCTGAATGGCAGGCGCAAATGCTAAACGATGGCGATGGGCGTTAGCGGGAGCGGCGAATGATGCGGCCGGTCTGGCTGTCGATATCGACCCAGATGACGCGCCCGTCCTGCATGAACTTCAGGCGGTAGGTGCCACCGTTCAGTTCAGGGCCCAGATAATCGGCGCCGCCCATGAACGGCATCACGCGCCGCTCCAGCTGCGGGAGAGGCATTGCGCGGCCCTGCTGCGTATCGCGGAACGCACGTTCGGCATCTCGCTGCGGCCCTCCGCGCGGTCCACCATGCGGCCCCGCAACAGCGGGGGCGTTGGTCAGCACGGCGGCCAGGACGCCGGCAAGAAGGGTTCGGTACAGGGTCATAACGCGACTCTCGATGCGAGTGCCTTCTAACACAGCGCGTTGAACGCGTTATGAATATGCTTGAACGAGCGCGTTCAGGGTCACAGCGTGGCGCATTTGCAACAAGTTGCTGGAGCCAGCTTCCAGTTCACAGCGGGTTCGGGATATGGGCGCCGCCATGGCTGCCCCGATCCTGTCGTATGAGAACCTTGGCCTCATTCAGGGTGAAGGATGGCTGTTCCAGGAGCTGGACCTGTATGTCGGCGCACGTGACCGACTGGCCCTGATCGGACGCAATGGCGCGGGCAAGACGACGCTGCTCAAGTGCCTCGCCGGGTTGATCGATCCCGATCGGGGCAAGCGCACGATCGTTCCGGGAACTCACGTCGTTCTGCTGGAGCAGGACCCCGCCATGAGCGGCTTCGAGACACTGGAGGACTGGGTTCTCAATGGCGCCGATGCTCCTGCCGCGCACGAGGCAGCCGCGATTGCCGATCAGCTCGGCATCGACCTTGCACGGACAGTAGCAACGGCCAGCGGCGGCGAACGGCGCCGGGCGGCAATCACGCGGGCGCTTGCCCAGGCTCCGGATCTCCTGCTGCTCGACGAGCCAACCAACCATCTCGATCTCGGCGCTATCGAATGGCTCGAGGACTGGCTGAAGCGCTTCACCGGCGCGTTCATCGTCATCAGCCACGATCGAACCTTCCTCACGCGGCTTACACGATCGTGCATCTGGCTGGACCGAAGACAGCTGCGGCGGGCGGAAATCGGCTTCGGCGGGTTCGAGGCGTGGACCGAGCGGGTCTATGATGAAGAGGCGCGTGTCGCGGAGAAGCTCGACGCCAAGCTGAAGCTCGAGCTTCATTGGCTCCAGCGAGGCGTCACCGCCCGGCGGCGCCGGAATCAAGGGCGGCTCACCAAGCTGCACGAGATGCGCGCCCAGCGCGCGGCAATGCTGGGGCCGGCCGGGTCGGCAAAGCTTGCCCTTGCCAAGGACGAGGTGCGCTCGAAAACCGTCATCGATGCCGAGCAAGTTGCGAAGAGCTTCGGCGAGCGCAGCATCGTCCGTGATTTCTCGCTGCGCGTGCAGCGCGGCGATCGGATCGGCGTCGTCGGCCCGAACGGCGCCGGAAAAACGACACTCCTCAAGCTACTCACGGGCGAGCTCCCGCCGGACAGCGGTAAGGTCACGCTAGCCAAGACGCTAAGCGGCATCGTCATCGACCAGCAGCGAAAACTCATGGAGCCGCAGAAGCGGGTGAAGGACGTGCTCGCCAATGGCGGCGACTGGATCGAGGTCCGCGGCTCCAAGAAGCACATCAAAGGCTATCTCAAGGAGTTCCTGTTCGATCCCTCGCTGACGGATGCGCCGATCGGCTCGCTATCGGGAGGCGAGCGGTCGCGACTTCTGCTTGCGCGCGAGTTCGCGCGGGAAGCGAACCTGCTGGTGCTCGACGAGCCGACCAACGATCTGGACCTGGAGACGCTGGACCTGCTGCAGGAGGTCATCGCCGACTACGAAGGCACGGTTCTAATCGTCAGCCACGACCGTGACTTCCTGGATCGCACCGTGACCATCACGCTTGGGCTCGACGGATCCGGGAAGGTGGACGTTGTAGCCGGCGGCTACGAGGACTGGATCAGCAAGCGCTACCAGGACCAGCGCTCGTCGGGGAAAACCGCGTCACAGGGTGACGCCAAAGCAGCGACGACGAAATCGCAAACCGCCCGTTCTCCCGTGGCGGTGAAGCTGAGCTACAAGGATCAGCGCGACTATGACCGACTGCCTGGCGAGATCGAGAGACTACAGGCGGAAGTTGCCGCCGACGAAGCGGCGCTCGCCGATCCCGACCTGTTCCTCAAAGATCCTGACCGATTCACGCAGCTGACGGAACGCATTGCCCGGCATCGAGCGGACATCGACGCCGCCGAGGAGCGGTGGCTGCACGTTGCGGAAATGGCTGAAGCCGTGGGAGGCTGAAGCTAGCGAGCGCTTGGCGCAGCCTGCGGCTGCTCGCTGGGTCCGGCGATCACCGGCCATCCGTTGTTCCAATCAATCCGGTCGATCAGCATGATGCGACGCGTGTTCACGTCATCTGACGCTTTCTCTCGCGGACGCCCGACGTCCACCGCGTGGTAGACAATCCAGTCGTGCCCAGCGCCGTCGCTGATAACGGCGTTGTGGCCTGGAGCGAACCAGCGGCTGCTCTTCTGCAAGATTATACTGTGTGGCGCTCCGGTCGCTTGTTCCAACGTTTCGAACGGACCCGTCGCGGATCGAGACCGCGCTACCATCACGGCGTAGTTCGCCTTGGGCCCGCAGCAATTGTCGCCCGAATAGAACAGGTAGTAATATTCCCCGTGACGGATCACCCAGGGCCCCTCGATCAGCACCGGGAATGTGTCCTTCACTGGATTGGGCCGTACCAGTTGGGCCGGTGTGCTTCCGGTCGCGAAGGTAAGTCCGTCGGCGCTAAGCTCCTGAACCTTGATCGGCTCGAAGCCTGAGCCCCAGTAGAGCAGGCGCTTGCCAGTGGCCGGATCGTCGAAAGCCATCGGGTCGATGTTGATGAAGCTTGCGCCGCATTTGAGCGGCTGGCCGGTGCTGACGAACGGTCCTGCTGGTGACGAGGCCGTCGCGACGCCCATGCACATGCCGTGAGTCTCGTCGGCGTTGTCGGGTTTGACCGACAGATACATGACGTACCGCCCGCCGTTGCGCTGAACGTGTGGTGCCCAGAAATCCTGCGTCGTCGACGCCCAGCTCGGCTTCGTTGGGAGCGCGTCACCCACATATTGCCAGTGGACGAGGTCCGCTGAACGCGCCGTCTGAATGTTGATCCAGCGGCCGTCACGCTGCGTCTGCGTCCCGTACGCATAGTAATAGCCGTCCGGCGCCCGAATGATCGCCGGATCGGGAAAGTCCGCGTCGATGACCGGGTTCGTGAATTCGGGCTGGACGGCAACACGCGTGGCTGGCGCTGCGCAGCTGCCCACTGCGAGAAGTGCGAAAGTGCAGATCAGCTTCGCGAGATGCATGGGTTCAGCTTATGTCTATTCGCGGTCTGGCGAAAGCGTGCTTGGTCGCCCTGCGTCACGTGGTAGGCTGGGTCGCGGAATAGAGGAGGGGCCGGTGGTTTCAGGCGTGTCCAAGGCGACGCTCGCTGCCTCCGCTTGGTTGTTGTGCGGCGCTGCTGCGTCTGCGCCGGAGCCGTCCTTCGTGCCCGTGCTGAAGGAGAACTTCCCGGATCCATTCGTGCTTCAGCACGGCAGCGGGTTCATTGCTTACTCCACGAACGACGGCGCGAATGTTCCGATGGCGACATCGACCGACCTCGTCCACTGGAGCTTTGTCGCCGATGCGGCTCGTCCAGGTCACAAGCGTGACGCGATGCCGACGCTTGGCAGCTGGGCCAAGGAAGGTTTCACCTGGGCCCCCGAAGTGCTTCGGCTCGGCAGCCGCTACCTCCTCTATTATACCGCGAGCGACCGCCGGAAGAACGCACAATGCATCGGCGTCGCCGAAGCTGCAGATCCACTCGGTCCATTCGTGGATACACGTGCGGACCCGATCGTCTGCCAGACGGCGCTAGGTGGAAGCATCGATGCCGACGCGTTCCGCGACGCAGACGGCAAGCTCTACCTCTACTTCAAGAACGACGGAAATCGCGTGCACGCCCGGACGTCCTTGTGGGGACAGCCGCTTGCTGCTGACGGGCTGTCGGTGACCGGGCAAGCAACCGAGCTCGTCAAGGACGATCAGCGCTGGGAAGATCGCGTGGTGGAGGCGCCATCGATGGTGCGGTCACCGGCGGGCTACCAGCTGTTCTTCTCGGGCGGCTTCTTCGGCTGGAACCCGGAGGAGGGTGGACTTTCCCCATATGCGATGGGCTATGCGAGCTGCACCGGGCCGCTCGGCCCCTGCAAGCCCGCCGCCGAGAACCCCGTTCTTCACAGCTTCAACGAACGCGAGGCGGGTTGTCTTAGTGGCCCCGGGCACCAGAGCATCTTCAGCGTGGGCGCACGCACCTTCATCAGCTTCCACGCTTGGCAAGCGAGCAGCGGCTGCCGCAAGGTGGACGACCGGCGCTACCTCTACGTGGCCCCATTGATCTGGAACGACGGCAAGCCTCAGCTCGGCCAAAGCTTGCGCGAGCGACCGGCAAACTAAGGTTAAATCGGCGCGCGGCATGCCTGCTGGATGAAGTCGGCGTGGGTCGGCATCTGCTCCGCCATGCGGCGATAGCTCAGGCGCATCTTGTCGAGCACGTCAGCCAGGAATGCAGGGTCGATCGCGCCGACCGCAGGTTCCGGTTCCTCAGGGATAAAGCCTTGGCCGAGCAGGACAGCCACCCAGCTTGCCGTTCCGAACAGTTCACGCCCCTGGCGGAACACGCGGCCCTTTGAGCGCCACAAGTCGAGCATGGAGCCGAGACTGTCGGGCACCTCCATTGTGCGGCAGTAATTCCAGAAGTCGGAATCGTTCCGGCGTGTGGCCTTATAGTGCAGGATGACGAAGTCGCGCACATCTTCAAACAGCTCCTGCATCTGACGGTTGTATTCGTCGCGTTCGACGGGATTGAAGCGGCGGTCCGGGAAGAGGGAGATGAGCTTCGCAATGCCGCTCTGGACGAGTTGGATGCTTGTAGATTCCAGCGGTTCGACGAAGCCGCTCGATAGACCGAGAGAGACGACGTTCGCGTTCCACGCCAGCCGCCGGCGACCGGCTTTGAACGAAAGGTGGCGCGGCGGTGCGAGTGGTTCATCCTCGAGCTTCGTCAGAAGCAGTTGCTCGGCAGCTGCGGAACTCAGGTGTGCGCTTGAATAAACAAGCCCGTTGCCCATCCTCGCCTGCAGTGGAATTCGCCACTGCCAGCCGCTCGGCCGGGCGGTTGACCGAGTAAACGGGTCGGGAGCGCCCACCAGTTTGCTCTGGACGGCCACGGCGCGGTCGCAAATCAGCCAATGACTCCAGTCTTCGTAGCCCGTGTTGAGGTTCTCCTCGATGAGCAGGCCGCGAAACCCAGAGCAGTCGATGAACAGGTCGCCCTCGAGCACCGTGCCGCTAGCGAGCGTCACTGACCGGACGTGCCCGGTCTCCCCGTCCATTGAAACCTCGACAATCTTGCCTTCCATGCGGCGAACTCCGTTGCGCTCGGCATGGGTGCGCAGGAAGCGGGCGTACAGACTTGCGTCGAAGTGGAAGGCGTAGCCGAGCTGCGCCAGCGGCATCGGCGCTTCCGCTCCAGGCCGCGTAAAGCGGCCGAGCTGGGCGGCAACGCCGCTCATCGACCATTCGTCGATACTCGGCATTTGCTGTTGTTGGGCCTGGCTCAGGTACATCTGGTGGAACTGGACTCCGCGCCGGTCCTGGCCGTGCGGTCCGAACGGGTGGAAATATCGCTCTCCGACTGTTCCCCAATCGACGAATTCTATCCCGAGCTTGAAGGTGCCCTGGCTGGCGGCAAGGAACTCGTCCTCATTGATCCCGACCATATGATTGAAGGCCTGAAGCGGCGGGATGGTGGCCTCGCCGACGCCAATCGTTCCAATCTCGTCCGACTCGACTAGGACTGTTTCGATCTGACCCTTGTCGAGCAGCACCGAGAATGCCGCTGCCGCCATCCATCCAGCCGTGCCTCCGCCAACGATTACCACTTTGCGGATGGCGTACTCAGTCATGGCCGTTGTCGAGCATGGACGGGCGCTGCACGCAAGAAGGCTAAAGTGGGATGCCGTGCTCGGCAGTCGAAGAAACGGCGGCCGGACTTTCGAAGTCCGGCCGCCGCGATCTTTGCGATTGGTAAGTCCTTACTGGCCGCGTTCTCCCGAGGAGGCGGGCGGGGGTGGCGGCGGCGGCGGAGCGGGCTGCTCCACAGCCGGTGCTGGCTCACGCGCCGGCGGCGGCGGAAGCATCATAGGAGCCGACGCAACCGGTGCTGGGCTGCTGCCACCGAAGCGGAAGCGTACGCCGGCGGAGATCACCCTCTCCTCATAGCGGACGACCATCGGGAAACGCTCCGTCGACGTGACAGACCCGCTGAGATCGTAGTTGGTGCGGACGATGTCCGACCTGAACGGATGATTGAGGATGTTCGTCCAATCCGCAAAGAACGTCAGGCTGTCGCTGAGCGTGTAGCTCGTCGACAGGTCCAGCCTGGGCGAGGGCTTTGCAAGACCCTGAAGGGTGTAGAGGCCGTTGTCGGCGAGCCCGCCCTCCGGATAACGCCCGCGCCAGTTGTACGAAAGCCGGATCGACAGCGGCCCTCGCTCGTACATGCCGGTGAGGTTGTAGCTCCACTTCGAGACGTCGGGCAGCGGCTCACTCAGGAACGTCTCGGGGTTACCGAGGACCCTGAACACTGCCTTGGCCTTGATGTGGGTGACGTTTGCCTCGACGCCGAACGACCGCGCCCAGCTCGGCACGAAGCCGAAGTCGAAGAAGGTCCGGACCTGCGCTTCGAAACCGTCAATCTTCCCCTTATCGGTGTTCACGGGGCCGCGGATCTCCAGCGGAAACCCGGTTTCCGGATCTAGATCGGGATAAAGGATTGTCTGGTTGGCGATGAAGCCCTTGATGTCGCGGTGGAAAACACCGGCCGAAGCGAAGCCGGTCGGCGAGAAGTAATATTCCAGGCTCGCGTCATAATTGCTCGACTTGAAGGGCTTCAAGAACGGGTTGCCGCCCCTGCCGGTCCGAACGCAATTCGTTTGGGTCGGATCGCAACCGGTGTTCGCCTGGTCTAAGACCAGAGCCGGGTTGAGGTCCTGGAACCTTGGACGCGTGCGGGTCTTGGTGGCGGCGAGCCGAACCTGCCAAGCCCGACTGAAGCGTACGTTCAAGTTCGCGTTGGGGAGCCAGTCCGTGAATGTGTTGGAGTAATCGAGCGGCGTCGTTACGGCCGTCTGGACCAGCGTGCCCTGGATGTTCTGCTTGGTCTTGACCGCGCGAAGACCGATAATTCCGTCAATGGCTGCAGGACCCGCGTCGAACTTGAAGTTCACCTGCCCATAGGCGGCGTAGGATCTTTCATTGATGTTGTAGGATCGCGCCGGATCGATCGGCGGTCCGTCAACGGAGCCGACCCCCGATTGATCGATGTTCCACTGCCGGAAACCCTGAAGATCGTCCCAGAGGCTGCTGTACGTCGGTGCCAGCCAGGTAAACGGGAATGGCCGATGATTGTCGCCCCGGAATGCGGGGTGCAGCAGTTCGTAGTCGAGAGGAACGTCCGAAATGGGAATGTTGGCGTTCCGCAAGTTCCAGTAGAACGAGCCGCCGCGATCGGAAGCCTTCCGGTCCACATATCGGACGCCCCACTGGATCTTGGGAATGAAGTTCAGGTGCGGGTCGTATTCAAAGTCGACACGCCCCTGCCAGTCCTTCCCCTTGGGGTCCGAATAGTCTTCGAAGAAGCCGCGATACTGGTAATTGGAGGGATCGGTCGGATCGAGCCCGACGACTTCGAACGTCGGCCCGGAACCGCCGGGCTCGCCCGTATACCAGTTTACGTCGTAATCGTGCGTACCGATCTGATAATCGATGCTTTCAGTGCGCAATTTGAAGTGGCTGGATGTGTGCGCCAGGTCGGCGCTGATGCGGAGCGGTCCTGCATCGTAGCTTCCGCCAGCGGCAAATTGGTAGGTGTTGGTTTCGCGGTGCGTGGAGCCCTTGAAGCCCCATGCATCGCTGTCAGTGCCGCAGCACGCGCCGGGCGTGTGGACGGTGCCGCTGATTATTTCATTGGTGCCGTCGCGGAATGCGAGATTGTCATAGCTTGCGCCGCCCCACAGCGGCTGCGCCCACATGCTGTCGAGCTGCCGCTCGCGGTAGCCCTGCCAGAGACCTTCCGCATAGAGTTGCAGGCCGCCGATGCGGTACTGGAGAGCGCCATTGATCGAAGGCCGCCAGCGGTTGCCCTCGTTGTAGTGAATTTCCGGGTAGTCGGGTGAGCGGCCTCCGGCGAGATCTGCGATGAAGAAGCCGTGCCGCCGGACCGAATCCTGATAGTGCATGCGCGTGTAAGAGAAATTGATCAGCGCACCGAATTCGCCCTCGCCGGCGCGCCACCGATCACTCAGCAACAGCTGCCCATTCACGGAATTATCGCGTGACTGGTTGGGGAAGACACCCCAGACCGATCCTGCGACTTCCAGCCCCTTGAAGTCGAACGGACGTCTGGACCGAACGTTTACGAGGCCAGCAATGCCGGGCTCGATAAGATTCGCAGTCGATGTCTTGAATGCTTCGACTGACGCGATTGCGCCAGCGGGGAAGTCCTGAAGTGCGACAGAGCGCGTTTCAGCTGTGAACAGTTCGCGGCTGTTGTACGTGGTCGTATAGTACACGTTGTCGAGACCACGCAGAAGGACGCGGTTGGCTTCGCCGCCGGCGCGCTCGACCTGGATGCCGGGGATCCGGGCGGCAGTGTCGGATACGGTGATATCCGGGAGTTTGCCGATGTCCTCGGCGACGATCGCATCGACGATCTGATCGCTGTTACGCTTGATGTTGCGTGCCGACTGCAAGGACCGGCGCAGACCTGTGACCACGATCGACCCTTGGTCCGTGCCATTGCCGGCCGCTGCGGCCGGACTCTGCGGAGCGTCCGCATTGGGCTGCGGATCCGCAGGGCTTTGCTGCGCAGTTGCTGCAGGGTTGGTTGGAGTGACCGTTTGGTCCTGCGCAACGGCAGGAGAACCGACGAAACCGAATGCCGCAAGTGCACTCGTCGACAACAGAATATTCCGAGCACGCCGCATGATGAGCCCCCTCCAGCGACAACCGGCGAAATGCCGTTATTTGGAGTGCTTGGTATGCCCCGTTTACGCGAAGTTACAAGCAGCAATCGCGCAACACTAATGCACGTTAAGAAGGAGATTTCTGCCGCTAATCCAGCTGGCCGAGAAGCGTGTCGACGCGCCGCTGAGCGTCGGTCAGCGCGCGGGTGATTGGCTTTTGTCCTGTGATTGCCGCGTCGGTTTCTTCGCCCACGATACCCTCGATTGCGTTCTGCCGCTGTACGTAGCTGGGGAGCGGCCGCCCGATGGTCGCAAGCGGAGCGATGTCGGCGCGGTGCGGCAGCGCACGGAAGCGCGGGTCCGCAAGCACTGACTTGAACGCGGGGATATGGCCCGTCCGCGCCCAGTCGTAATTGTGCGCGGCCATGAACCGGAAGAACCGCGCTATCGCGTCGCGTTGCGCTGGTGACCGCTTCCGGGCTGGGACCACCCAGGAATGCCCGCTGACGAACTCGACCCGTTCCCCCCACAAGCGCGGATAGGGGAAGACAGCGTAGCTTTTGTACAGCGGCCGGCCGGGAGTTTCCGCTTCCTTCTGGAACGATCCGATCATCCAGGTGCCGGTCGGATAGATGCCGCCCGCGCCACTGATGAACGCAGCAATCGCGGCGGGCGTGTCCATGTTGAGCGTTCCAAGGCGCTCTTCGTTGATGCGCTTGAAGTAGGCCGCAACCTGTTGGCCGACGGGCGTGTTCAGTTTGATGTGATGCGGGTCCGGGAACAGCACCGCGCCCTGCGCTATCATGTAGGTATACTGGTTACGCGCAGCGAACGCGGTGTCTCCGACAAGGCTCTGGATCAGGTAGGGCTTGCCGGTGCGCTGTTCGAACTGGCGCGCTTGCGCGAGCAATTCGTCGGCGGAGTTCGGAAGCACGGGCTTGCCGTTCCGCATCAGTCCGGCCTTGGCAAAAAGCGCCGTGTTGACGTGGAATAGGCCGCCGTGCGTGTCCCATGGCAGGCCGAAGAACTGGCCGCCGATCGCCACACCCGCGCGGCTCGCGTCGGTGAAGTCGGCCGGCGAAATTCCGGCTTGGCGCAGGTAACCGTCGACGGGCTCCAGCAAGCCCTTCGCCGCGTAATCGGTGATCACGCCTTCATGCATCGTCACGAGGTCGGGCGGATCGCGCGCGGCCATCTGCGCGGTCAGTTGGGGATAGCCGGGCCAAGCGATGACGTTCACGTCGACGTGGACGTCCGGGTTCTCGGCATTGAAGCGGGCAATCATCGTCGTGATGATCCCGCACTCTCCCTCGGCCTTGGAAACATCGATGCTGTTGCCGTATTCGGCGCCGCACTCGCCGAAGAAGCGCTGGAGATAGAGATGCGTGCGGTTGTCCCCCGCGGAGCAGCTACCGAGAACCAGGGCGGCGAGCACTGCGGAGATAGCGCGCTTCATCGGACCGCCGTGCCGGCCATCGCGCGAACGATCTGTTTCTGGAAGACGATGTAGACAATGAAGATCGGGATCGACGCGAACACCGCTTGGGCCATGAGGTAACCCAAACCGCTGGTCTGCGCATAATTCATCTGCGCGGCGGCGAGCCCGACGGTCAGCGTGTACATCTCACTGTGCGTCGCGGAGATCAGCGGCCACCAATAATCGTTCCAGCTGCCCAGGAAGGTGAAAACGGCGAGCGTCGATTGCGCCGGCACGGTCAGCGGCAGGATCACTTTCCAGAATGTCGTCCAGCGCGAAGCCCCGTCGAGCATCGCCGCTTCGTCCAGCTCGCGCGGGATGCCGCGCATGTAGGTCGTCATGAAGAAGACGCTGAACGGCGCGATGAGGCCAGGGAGGATCAGTCCCGGGTAGCTGTTGTGCAGATGTGCCCAGGCGAACAGCTGATGCTGCGGAAGGATGATGGCCTGGCTGGGTACGGCGAGGCCGAGAAGCACGATCACGAACAATGTGCGGCGGAAGGGAAAATCGAGTCTCGCGAAACCATAACCGGCGAGGCTCGCGAGGATGAGCACGCCCGCTGTGGTGCCGAGCGCGACGATGGCGCTGTTGAGGAGCCAACGCATCGTGCCGCTATTGCCGAAAATGGCGCCGTAATTCTCGAGCGTGTACGGGCCGTGTAGCGCAGCGCCGCTGTTGCCCACTAGCTCGGCATTGTTTTTGAGTGAGAGTAGCAGGGTCCAGGCAAGCGGCGCGATCATGATCAGGGCGCCGACGATCAACAGGAACCAGCCGACCGGCCCGAGGCGTCCGCGCTCCATCAGCGACCTTCCTGCGCGGTGCTGCGGCCGGTCGCCCAATATTGGGTGATCGTCACTGCCAGGATGATGAGGAACAGGACTTCGGCCGCGGCGCTCGCGTAACCGAGGCGCCATTGCGCGAAGGCCATCTCGAACAGGAACAGGACGGCGGTGCGGGATGCGCCGCTCGGGCCGCCGGCGGTCAGCAATTGCGATTGTCCGAACAGCTGCAGCTGGGCCGCTGTCTGCAACATGATGACGAGGACCAGTGTTCGGCGAAGTGAGGGCAAGGTTATCCGCCAGAACGTCGTCCAGCGGTTCGCATTGTCGAGTGCGGCTGCCTCGTACATGTCCTGTGGAATCTGCTGCAGTCCGGCGAGGAACAGCAGCATCGGCAAACCGACCGACCACCAGATCGTGGTCAGGGCAATCGCCGGCAGGGCAAGACGCTCGCTGCTGAGGAACGGCAGTGGCGTCCAGCCGAGCCACGTCCACAGATCGCCCAGGAGCCCAGCGTCGGGGGCGAGAACGAAACGCCAGATCAGCGTGACGATGGTCACTGACAGGACCGCTGACGAGAAGAATATCCCCCGAAGCAACGCCGCTCCCTTGCCCGCACTGTTCAGCGCCAGGGCGAGCAGCAGGGCAATGACCGTCAACACCGGGACGATCATCACGGCGACCTTGAACGTGTTCAGCATCGACGCGACGAAAATCCCGTCCTGCGCCAGCAGCGCGTAGTTGCCGAAGCCGACAAAGTGGCCGTCGCCGAACAGGTCGACCTGGTTGAGGCTGAGCCACAAACCGCGGAACAGCGGGTAGATCAGGATGATCGCATAGAGCAGCAGGAAGGGCGCGACGAACAACAGTCCGCGCCAGTCGCGTTCAGCCCTCACGCGGCCGCCCTGTGATAGCCGGTTCCGTCAGGGCCGAAGACGTGCGCGGCCTCGCCGTCGATGGTCAGCGGAACCTCGTCGCCGATCTTCACAGCGCTGTCGCCCTCTGCCTCCGCGGTGATCGCCTGCCCGTCAGAGAGCCGGCCGTACACGAGTGTGCGCTCGCCAAGGCGCTCGACAAGTTCGACTTTGGCCTTGGTCGTGGCTGCTCCGCCACCACCTACGTGAACCGCTTCCGGGCGCAGGCCGAGGCGCAGCTCGGCAGTCGCGGGCAGGACGTCGCGTGTGAGCGGCGTTTGCACCTGGGACCCGTCGCCGAGCCGCAATGTCGCGCTCTCGCCGCCGTCGAGCAACTGCGCAGGCGCCAGCGTCATCGCCGGCGAGCCGACAAACTGCGCAACGAACGTGTTCGCCGGCCGATTGTAGATCTCCATCGGCGCACCGACCTGCTGGATGCGGCGGTCGCTCATGACGACGATCCGGTCCGCAAGCGTCATCGCCTCGGCCTGATCGTGTGTGACCATGATCACCGCCGCATCGACGCGTTGCTTGAGTTGGGCCAATTCCACCCGCGTCCGCAGGCGCAACGCGGCATCCAGGTTGGACAGGGGCTCATCGAGCAGGAACAGCTTCGGTTCCTTGACCAGCGCACGGCCGATTGCGACCCGCTGCCGCTGCCCGCCGGACATTTGCGCGGGCTTGCGGTCGAGAAGCTCGTCGATCTGGAGAACGGCGGCAGCGTCGTTGATCCGCCGCTCGATCTCGTCCTTGGCCACGCGCGCATTTCGCAGCCCGAACGCCATGTTCTCGCGGACCGTCATGTGCGGATAGAGCGCGTAGTGCTGGAAGACCATTGCCACCCCGCGGTCGCCGGGCGGCAATTGGTCGATGCGCTCCCCATCGAGGAGAACCTCGCCGGCGTCCGCGCGCTCCAGTCCGGCGATGATGCGCAGCAGCGTGGACTTTCCCGAGCCCGACGGCCCCAGAAACGCAATGAACTCGCGCGCGGCAAGCGTCAGCGAGACATCGTCGAGGACCGGCGTTCCGCCATAGGACTTGCGGACGCCGTTCAGCTGCAAGGTCAAACGCAATCTCCCCTTCGGGAGCAATCTACAGGATGCGCGGGACTCGGCAACGGGCGAGTGATTACTTGCGTTAGCTGCTCAATTGGTACTGCTTTAGCAGGTCGTACAGAGTTGGCCGGCTGATCCCCAGCAGCTTCGCAGCACCCGAGATGTTATTCTCCGTGCGGGTCATCGCGTGGCGGATCGCGCGGCGGTCGGCGATCTCGCGCGCGGCGCGGAGATTGATCGCATCCGGCTCGGCAGCGGCAGTCCCCGGCAGGTCGAGATCGGCTGCACCGACCGCGCGGCCGTCAGCCATGATCACGGCGCGCTTGATGCGATTCTCGAGCTCCCGAACGTTCCCCGGCCAGGCGTAAGCATCGACCGCCGCAACCGCATCGGGCGCAAGCGACTGCACCTTGGGGTTCAACTCGCGCGCAAAGCGATTGACGAAGTGCCGTGCCAGCAGGACCGCGTCTCCGGAACGCTCCGAAAGGCTGGGGATTTTCACGACGATCTCGGCAAGCCGATAATAGAGATCTTCGCGGAATCGCCCGTCGGCAATCATCGTCTCGAGGTTCTGGTGCGTCGCACAGACGATACGGGTGTTCACCGCGATCGGCTGGCGTCCGCCGATCCGCTCGATGACGCGTTCCTGAAGGAAGCGCAGCAGCTTGACCTGCAAGGGCAGGGGGATGTCTCCGACCTCGTCGAGGAACAAGGTACCTCCTTCGGCAAGCTCGATCTTGCCGACGTTCGACTTGACCGCTCCAGTGAAGGCGCCGCGTTCGTAACCGAAGAGTTCGGCCTCCAGCAGGTTCTCCGGAATGGCCGCGCAGTTGATGGCGACGAAGCCGCCCTTGCGTCCGCTCTTCTCGTGCACCGCGCGGGCCAGCAGTTCCTTGCCAGTGCCGCTGGCGCCGAGCAGCATGACCGACACGTCCGCAGTAGCCACTCGCTCGATCGTCTTGGCAACCTTGAGCATCTCGGGCGCGGCGGAAATGATCGACCCGAGCACTGCAGTCCCGGCAGCACCGGACTCCAGCTTGCGGTTTTCATCCTCGATGTCGGCGAGGTGAAATGCACGCGCGACGATCAGGCCGAGGTCGTCGATGTCGACCGGTTTGCGGTAGAAATCATACGCGCCCAGAGCGATCGCCTTGAGCGCGCTCTCGCGAGCGCCGTGACCGGTTGCGACGATCACCTTGGTGTCGGGCTTCAGGCGCAGGATCTCCTGCAGCGTCGCGAACCCTTCATCCGTTCCATCCGGGTCGGGCGGCAATCCGAGGTCCAGAGTCACCACGGCGGGCTCGTGCGCCCGCAATGCCTCTATGGCGCTCGCCCGGTCCCCGGCGCAGACGACGCGATAGCCGTCGTAAGCCCATTTCAGCTGCCGCTGCAGGCCCTCGTCGTCCTCGACGACGAGCAGGACGGGGAGGTCACTCGATTCAGTCATGCGCTGATCCGTAGTTTGTCCTGCCCAACCGCCATCCGAGGCTCGGAGGCGGGAAGCAGGATGGTAAACGTTGTGCCCTTGCCGGGCCGGCTGTCGACCGTGACGCGCGCACCCATGGCAACGAGCAGTGACCGCGCCTCGAAGGCGCCGATTCCGAACCCGCCCGTTTTGGTCGAGGAGAATGGCTGGAACAGCCGGTTGCGGACGAAGTCGACGTCCATGCCGCAGCCCTTGTCGATGATGCTGATTGCGACGCCGTCACCGCGGTCGCCGACGCGGACGGTCACCGGCTCGCCGGACTCGCTCGCTTCGAGCGCATTCTGGAGCAGGTGGCCAATTGCCTGTTCGAATGCCGCCGCATCGACCTCGGCGTGAAGATTGGTGTCGCCGACCAGGCGGACGTCGAGGCTCCGGCGCTTCGCCGCAATCGCTGCTTCCAGGAGCGGGCGCAACGGCTGCGTGTCGGTAGTGTCGACGCGGGCGCCGGTATGCGGCGACAGCCTGGCCAGCAGGTCGTTCATCTTGCCGACGGAGGACTGCAGCGTCGCAATCATGTCGGCCCGGAATTCCGGATTGTCGGCGTGGCGCTCGGCGTTGCGCGCGAGCAGCGAAAGCTGGCTGACCAGGTTTTTCACGTCGTGGAGGATGAACGCGAAGCGCCGGTTGAATTCCTCGAACCGCTGGGCGTTCGAAAGCGCCTCTTGCCCGTGCGCCTCGGCAAGCGAGCTAGCTGCCTGGTGCCCCGCCGTCCGCAATAGGTCGAAGTCTTCCCAGTCGAGTGCACGCCGGTATTCGGGCGCCGCGAGAAGGACAATGCCGACTAGGCGTTCGTGGTGGACGAGCGGGATCCCGGCCCAGACGCAGCGGTCCTCGAGCATCCACATGGGGACCGGCAGCGTACGGTCAGCGGGATCACCCCAGCCTTGCCGAAGCGCCTCGAACTCAATGATCCGGCCGCGGCTCTCGACCTCTCCCCAGAAGGTCGCGTCCGCTTCCGGATGACCGGCGGGCGGATTTGCGCTCGGCCAGCTCCAGGAAGCCGCCGCCGCGATGCTCCCGCCTGCGTCGTTGACCAGCAGGAGTCCGCCCGGTGAATCCACGATGGCCGAGAACGCCTTGACGATCCGATCGCCGAGCGCCGGCGCCTGGGCGCCGGAGCGGCCCAAGGTGTCGGTGAAGCGAAGCCACTCGCTGCGATAATCATAGCGGTGTTCGAACAGATGCTTGTTGAGCTTGACCTTCATCCAGCCACGGGTCCGCTCGGACATGACCAGCGTCGATGCGGCGGCGAGCAGGACCAGGAACAGCACGGCCGTCGCGGCGCTTCCCCAATTCCATTTCGGGTTGCGGAGTGCGCCGGCCAGCACGGCCATCGACGCAAGATAGCAGCAGATCGCGAACAGTGAGAGCGACTGGAACGTCGCTGCGCGCGAGAGCTTGATCTTCAGCGACTCCTTCGCGCCGCCTGTAGAAGCGAAGAAGGGTGCCGTGAGTGCCAGGAACACGCCGCGCAGGCGGTAGAGATCGGAAGCTCCGTGGCTGTCCAGGTACGCAACCGTCGCGAGGTTGAGGTCGTACCCGAACATTAAGGTAAGGCCGAGCATCGGGCCGCGAATGCGATGGCGGCTTTCCGGCGCAGCCTGACCGTAGATATTGTGCACTAGGACGAGTGCGCCCGCTGACATGGTAATGTGCAACAGTCGGCCGGTAACCTGCACCCTGCTGAGCTCGCTTGTCGACAGGCCGGGCGCGATGCCGAGGAGGCTGAGGATGAGGCCGAGCCCGATAACCAGCGTCACCGCGCCGAAGACCAGGCGAAGCCCACTGACGGACTGACTGCGCACGCCCTCCGACATCTCGTAGAGAAGGATGATCCAGGCGAGGCAGCGCAGGTTGCCGAAGATCATCGTGATCGCTGCGTCGCGGCCGCACACCCCGGCAACCACCGCCCAGACCGCCGTGGCGAGACAGGCGGCGAGAAGCAACTGATCGGACCGGTCCAGCCGTGAGCGCAGGCGCCACAGCGTGACGCAGGCGAAGGCGCACGCTGCGAGCGCATAGCTCCAGAAGCCGACAGGGTCCTGCACGCCTCTAGCCTGTCAATTCTTCCGACATGGCCGGAGGTGTCGCTAAACTTTACAAAGAAGTGGTGAACGCTTGCGCAATTGAGACATTGGTCGCAGCGGACAGACAGCCAGCAGGAGCAGGGAAATGGTCGAACAGCGCGTCATCGGCGACAGCGGGATCGCGGTTGCGCCCCTCGCCCTCGGCGGCAATGTGTTCGGCTGGACAGCGGACGAGCAGACGAGCTTCGACGTCCTCGACGCGTTCGTCGAAGCGGGCGGAACGATGATCGACACCGCGGACGTCTATTCCGCCTGGGTTCCGGGTCACAGCGGTGGCGAGAGCGAGGCGGTGATCGGCCGGTGGTTGAAGCGCGACCCCGGCAAGCGTGACAAGGTGGTGATCGCGACCAAGGTCGGCATGGTTGCCGGACTCGCTCCAAACGTCGTTGAGCAGGCGTGCGAGGCGTCGCTGCAGCGGCTCGGCATCGAAACCATCGACCTTTACTACCAGCACCAGGACGACCCCGCAGTGCCGCTGGCCGAGAGCCTGGGTGCGTTCGAGCGGCTGCGGGAGCAGGGCAAGATCCGGGCCGTCGGCATCTCCAACTTCACTGCAGACCGGGTGGATGAGGCGGTCGAGACCTCCAGACGGCTGGGCTTCATGCCGGCGGTCGCCTTGCAACCGTGGTACAATCTCGTCGAACGCGAGCGCTTCGAGGCCGACCTGCAGAGCGCGGCATTGCGAAATGGCCTGGGCGTCTTTCCTTTCTACAGCATCGCCAATGGCTTCCTGACCGGCAAGTACCGGCGCAACGAGGACCTGGACAAAAGCCCTCGCGGCATGCGCAACGTCGCCTACCTCGAAGGCAAGGGCATGCGAGTCCTGGAAGCTTTGGACGAGATTGTCTCCGAGACCGGCGCTGCGCTGGGCACCATCGCCCTCGCGTGGCTGATGGCTCAGCCGGCGGTCACCGCGCCGATCGCAAGCGCGACGAGCGTCGACCAGCTCAAGGACCTCACCGCGGCGATGCACTTGCGGCTCAATGTCGACCAGATCGCGCGGCTGAATGCAGCCAGCGCGGAAGCGGTGCCCGCCTAGCTTTTCTTCAGAACGTCGAGGGCGGCGACGGTCATTGCCTCAGTCGCGGTGGAAATCACCGCTTCGGCATCAGGCGCCCAGAAGGGGCTATGGAGGGAGGGCAGCTTTGACGTGTCGCCCTTGGCCGCATCCCACTTGGCCTTCGGCACGCCGCCGACCCAGAAGATGGTGCTCTGCTTCGACTGGTCGGCAAGCCAGAAGCGGCTGAAATCCTCGCCTCCCATGATCGGCTTAGTCTCGACCACCCGGTCTGCCCCAAAATGCGAGTTGAACAGGTCGAGCAGCCGCGTCGAGAGCTGCTGCGTGTTGAACGTTGCCGGAGTCGAAGGCTCCTCGACGATGACCTTCGGCATCCGATCGTCCGGGATCCCCGAGGCAATCGCCTCACCCCTGGCGATGCGCGCGATGCCGTCGAGCAGCACCTTGCGAACCTCTGGCGTGTAGCTGCGCACGGTCAGTTGCAGCTTGGCCTCGTCCGAGATGATGTTGTGCTTGGTGCCGGCGTGGAAACTGCCGACAGTTACGACCGCCGGTTGAGCCGGATCGTTTTCGCGGCTGACCAGCGTCTGGAGTGCCATGACGATCTTGGCGCCAAGAACGATCGGATCCTTGGTCGACTGCGGGTAAGCTCCATGGCCGCCAACGCCGTGGACATCGACATCGACGCTGTCGACGTTCGCCAGCGCATAGCCGCGCGTCACACCGATGACGCCGGCCGGCAGCGAAGCGGAGTCGTGGAAGGCGATCATCGTGTCGGGCTTCGGGAAGCGGCTGAACAGACCGTCGTCCAGCATGGCCTTTGCCCCGGCGCCGGTCTCCTCACCCGGTTGAAGGACCATGACGAGCGTTCCTGACCATTGACCTTTCATCGCGACGAGCCGCCGGGCCGTCCCAAGCCACGTCGTGATGTGCGTGTCGTGGCCGCACGCGTGCATGACTCCGGTCTGGACGCCGGTCTGCGTCTTGGTCCGCACCTTCGACGCGAACGGAAGCCCGGTCTGTTCGCTGACCGGCAGGGCGTCCATGTCGGCCCGGATGAGCAGCACTGGCCCGGCCCCATTCTTGAGAACGGCGACGAGGCCCGTCTGGCCGACGTGCTCGGTCACGTCGAATCCGAGCTTCCGCATCTCCGGAGCGAGCTTGGCCGGCGTGCGCGACTCCTGCATCGACAGCTCGGGGTTGGCGTGGAGATCGCGGTAAAGCGCCATCAGCTCCGGCATGTCGCTGCGGATCGCGTCTGACAGGGCGGCGGCATTTGCGGGCATGGGCAGGCTCACGATAGTGGCGGCAAGCAGCAGGTTCTTGATCAACGTATCCCCCCGGACAACGGTACCAGTTCCACGACCTCAAGCATCGATCCGAAATGCGGGGCCGGCATGACGAGCCGCCATCGCGCGGGACCGATCCGCTCGACGTACCCGGCGACATCACGGTTCTCGTCAGCCCCATATTGCATGGCGCGGTTCTCTCCCGGGAGCATGAGGGTTCCGAGAAAGACCTGTCGAATGGGATCTCCGGGGAAGATCAGCCCCATCTCGCGCTGCGGCCCACCGCCCGTCACAAGTCCCTGGAGCCTGCTTTGATGCGTCACACGGCAGGTTGAGGTCGCTGATCCGATGTAGGCAGATGCGCCTGACGCCTTTGCGCCGACCCGGATGGTCCGGCACCTGTACAGCCCATCTGGCAGGGTGCCGTCGGCAAGCGCCGCGTCGGCTTGCAGGAGCGGCCCTTCGCGATCGATCTGCGGACCGTCACCGGCCTTTCGCGCTGCCGTTACGGCAGAAACGAATGTCGCCCGCCAGTCACGCAAGCGCTTCTGGTCGTCGTCGGTGGCGACGCGGTGCCAGTCGCGGCTGCGGTTCGGGAACATGCTCGTGGATTGCCGGATCGCACTGCATCCGGTGAGTGCGACAAGACCAAGGAGGAGGGGGACGACGCGCATGGCGGCGAGCCTAAGCCGCGGTCCATCCTCCGTCCATGCTGAGGTTCGCGCCCGTGATTGAGCGAGCCCCCTCGCTGCACAAGAAGACTGCGAGTTCCCCGACCTCCTCCGGCGTGACGAAGCGCTTGGTAGGCTGCGCTGCGAGCAGGACATCGTTCATGACCTGCTCGCGGGTGAGGCCGCGCGTCTTCATCGTGTCCGGGATCTGCCTCTCGACCAGCGGCGTCCAGACGTAACCGGGCGAGATGCAATTGACCGTAACCCCGTCGCGCGCCGCCTCGAGCGCCGCAGTCTTGGTGAAGCCAGCCACGCCGTGCTTGGCTGCAACGTACGCGGACTTGTTCGGCGACGCGACCAAGCTGTGCGCCGAAGCCGTGTTGATGATCCGGCCCCAGCCCTTCTGCTTCATCGCCGGAAGCGCGATCCGGGTCGTGTGGAACACCGCCGAAAGATTGATTGCAATGATCGCGTTCCACTTGTCGATCGGGAAGTTTTCAATAGGTGAGACATGCTGGATGCCGGCATTGTTGACGAGGATGTCGGGTCCACCGAGTTCGTTGGCGCAGCGGCCCATCATCCGTTCGATGGCCTGAACATCCGACATGTCGGCGCCGTCGTGGATCGCACCAAGTTCGCTGCACTCGCGTTCGATCTCGGCAGGCTCGCCGAAACCGTTGATCATCAGCTTGGCGCCTTGCGCCGCGAGCGCCCTGGCGATCGCCAGGCCGATCCCCGACGTTGATCCCGTGACCAGCGCGACTTTGCCTTCAAGCTTCATTCTTCTCTCCTGATCCTTGCGTGGCGCTAGCGCCGGCGGGGACGCGTTTGCAACCGTCGGAGAAGTTCAAGCATTGGGCCTGACGACAGGAGGGCGCCATGCGGTTCGGTGATGGACGGGAAAGCAGCAATTGGGTCGATGACGGCCGCGGTAGCGGCGGCGGCTTCGGTGGCGGCGGCTTCGGCGGCGGCGGCCTGGGCTGCCTGCTCCCGCTGATTGCCAGCCGGTTCGGGCTTGGCGGCGTCGTTGTCCTCGTTATTGGCTACTTCCTGTTGAGCTCGCTTGGGGGCCTCGGGGGCGGCGGCACTGGCACAGGGAGCCTCACGCCACAGTCGCAAGTCAGTTCAAGCCAAGGGCAGGGAAGCGTCGACCCGACGACTCGTCACTTCACGTTGCAGGTTCTCGCGTCGACGGAGGACACCTGGTCCAAGCTGCTTCAGCCCAAGGGCATCAGCTATCTGCAGACCGCGCCCAAGCTTCACTTCTTCTCGGAAGCGGATCAATCGGGCTGCGGCGCCGCCCAGTCGGCCATGGGTCCGTTCTACTGTCCGAATGACAACGGCATCTACCTGGACTCGGAGTTTTTCTCGGAGCTGTCGCAGCGCTTTCAGGCGCCCGGCGACTTCGCCATGGCTTACGTCGTCGCCCACGAGGTCGGGCACCACGTTCAGGATCTAACCGGAACGCTGGGCAAGGCCCACGATCTTCAGGCGCGCGAAAGCGAGACGGCCGGCAACGCGACGCAGGTCAAGGTTGAGCTTCAGGCCGATTGCTACGCGGGCGTCTGGGCGGCCAACGCTCGCGACCCGCAGGGTCGGCCGGTGATGGAGCCCGGCGACTTCGAAGAAGGTATGCGGGCTGCGGAAGCAATCGGCGACGACACACTTCAGCGGCAGGCGCAGGGCCGCGTCGTTCCCGACAGCTTCACGCACGGCACGTCGGCTCAGCGCATGGCGGCGCTGCAGCGCGGGTTCCAGAGCGGGAACATGGACGTCTGCACCTTCTGATCGCAGCGTCGCACCGGAGACGGTGACTACGCGATGCGCTCAAGCCGGAGACAGCAGATAACAAAGATCTGCGCCCCACGTGCATCGTGAAGGATAGAATTGCGCCCCGCTGATCGGCGACCCTGGACGACAAGACAGGCCTGCAGGGCAGGGCAGGTCCAAACTCCACGCGAAAGGCCCGGCCGTGCAGGGGAGGACACGGCCGGGCCTGGTCTTGGCCCGGTCTGGTAGCAACCGGGCCGGCTGCCTCTCACCAGGAGAGGCAATCCGTCCGAGGGCTTATCGGTAGGTGCCCTCGAAGCTGCGATTCAGCACATGGTTGCCCATCTCGCCCTGGTCCTCGCGCTCGAACAGCGCGCGGCTGCGGGTCTCGTCGCGCCAGTGATGGCGCGCCTTGTCGGCCGAGCATTCCAGGACAACGCGATCACCGTCGATGCGCTCGACGTGCGAGCAGCTGATGGAGTGGTGAGCGCCGCCGCTCTCCGGATCCGACTTGGTCAGGATGATGCGGTCACCGGCGATCTTGTCGACTGTCCCGACATGCTCGTCGTCGCTGCCGACCACTTCCATGTGCTCGCGGATCTGGCCGAGCAGGCCGCGCTTCTGGGTCCGGCGTTCACGCCAGTTCGAGAAGTCGTTCTCGAACCGTGACTGATTCTCCCGCCGGTAGTCATGATAGTCGCGGTCGAGCTCGCTCATGTGCTGGTCGCGCCATGAATTGTAATGCGGGTCGAAGTCGCGCGAACGGTCCGACTGGTCACGAGTGCCGGCCCGGCTGGTGCTGCGATAGTCGTCGCGGCCCCAGTTGCTGCGGTCGTCGTGACGGTCATCGCCACGGTCCCGATTGCCAGGGCCCTGGCTGCTGCCTCCGCCGAACATCCGCTCTGAACGGCCGTAGTCGCCGGTCATCGGACGATAGCCGTGGTCGCGATGGCCGCCGCCGCTGCGATGGCGCTGCTCATCACGCGAGCTGCTGAGCTCGTCTCGCCACGAGGAGTTGTAGTCGCGCTCGCTCGAAGGCCAGCCCGTCCCCTGGTAGCGCTCGTTGTAATCCGAACGGCCGGTTCGCTCGCCGAAGCCCGGTCCGCGGTCGCGGCCGGCGTCACGTCCGTAGCCGCGGTCGTACTCGCGGCCTTCGGTCGGCCTGCGCTCGCCCCAGCCGCGCTGGTCGCGGTCATGGTCATGACGGTCGTCGCCGCCCATGCGGGGATGGCGCCCGCGGCCACGGTCAGAGTGGTCGTCGCCGAACCAGGAAGCAATTTCCTCACCGGCGCGCTCGAAGAAGCCCTTGTCTTCCCCGCGGCCAGACTGATGCGGGCGGTCCCGGCTTTCGCGCCAGCGCGGATGCTCGTCGCGCGTGTCGTAGCGGTCGTATGCCATATGGTCCTCCAGTGTGTTGAAGCTGCCCCCGCAGCAGGGGGTCGATGCTGGAGTAAAAACGAACGGCGGCTAACGGCCGTTCCGCCAGGCAGCCGCTTTGAGCGAGTCAAAGCGACAGGGCGAAACGCTTGCAGGACAGGCGATTGCAAGGGTGCGATTTCGCGGCTAGTGAGCCGCTCTCCCGGCGCCCGCTCCTATCGGCGCAAGGGACACGCTGGAGGCGCGGGGCTGTAGCTCAGATGGGAGAGCGCTGCAATCGCACTGCAGAGGTCAGGGGTTCGATTCCCCTCAGCTCCACCAGCCAAATCAAAGACTTAGCTGTTGCTGGGCAGCGGTCGTACGGAGAAGATACGAAAAGGTGACTAGGTACGCCTTAACAGATGTGAACGACAAGGCGCCGCCCACGGTCGTGGCGGATTGTCCCCGCTGCGGGGCAAATCAGATGACCTTCGAAGTACTCGCCGATGTTTTCACCGGTACTTCTTACGAGTGGCAGTCGCATCATGAGCTGGCGGTCAGATGCCGGCGATGCATACGGCTCTCCGTTCTTCTCGTCAGCTTGCGGGACGTGGGCCGGAAGGGGGCCTTCACGTCACATCAGACGGTCGTTCAGATTGACGGAGATATCCAGCCGACGTTCTCAGTTATTAGGTTCTTAGCTGTAGCTGACCTAATGGGCGCTGCGGAACCTCCCGAGTTCCTCCCCGCGGATGTGGAAGCTGCTTTCCGCGAAGGCGCTAGGTGCATGACAATCGGGTGCCACAACGCGGCAGCGGCGATGTTCAGGCTCTCGCTAGATCTCGCAACTAAGCCGCTCCTCCCTGACCCCGCCGTCAGCAACATTGCCCAGCCGAATAAGCGACAGCGATATAATCTGGCCGACCGCCTCGATTGGTTAATTGAGCAAGGCGCAATTGCATCCTCGCTTGCGAGCTTGGCGCATAACGTGCGTCAGGATGGGAACGACGGAGCGCACGATGGGTCGCTGGCTGAGGTTGACGCCGCCGACCTGCTGGATTTCGCTACGGCGTTGTTCGAGCGGCAGTACACTGAGCCGGAACGGCTTCAATTGGCAGAGCGTCGTCGAGACGAAAGGCGCGCGGCCCTTAGGGCTGCGCGACCGGATGCCGCTCAACCGCAAGGCTGAAGGACGGGTTGGCGTTCAACCTTCTTCTCTTGGTTGGCTCGATAGAGCGTAACAGCAGAACGAGCCATGTGTCAGAAGACAGAGTGCTGAAACTAAACAGGATCCAGCACCACAACCCGCGCCTGTTTGTGACCGCAACGGGAGCACCTCAGCCGCTCCTGAGACTGCCTTAGTGGGATTAAGCCGAACGCCACCACGGCTTCAGGGCCGGTGATAGTCCTCGCCGCTGCGCAGTTGCCACAATCGACCCTGAGGCTGCAGCCGAAGCGCACCAGATCGCCAGTCGTGCGGACGTGCTTTGTGGACATCGCCGGCGCTTAGGCGGGTGAGAACGATTCGTGAACAGCGAAGCCTAAGGAGCGAGGGAGACAACATCGAAAGCGATGTTCCGTATGTTCTCCGCCTCAACGATCATGAACGGAAAGCTTGAAAGTGGGACCGGCAACGTCGGAGATGATAACGGCGCGCTGAGGTCAGCGACGTACCGCTCGCAGTCATACAATGTAATCCGGCTCACGGCTCCGTCAGGCTTGAGAGCCATGTCATAGAGTGTTCCAACGTAGAGGACCGGCTTACCATCCGCTTCGAGGGCTGTGAGCACATACGCTAGCACCAGGGTGTCATCGTTATCGACGCTATTTGCGAGCGATGTGGCCCAGCCATATATCCAGGCTGGCAGCTTGTCCTTCCGAGCACGATTGGAGAGCCAAGCTCTGATACCTGCGACGGCCAAGATGCCTTGAGCGAGCGAAGCCCCGAGAAGCTCGACAAGCTCGTCCGCGGAGATCTGTTTGGCCGACATGGCTTTGGACGCCGTGACATAGATGTCTGGCTCCATGGGCACCGATACGAGTGAACCGATGCGGTAGCAGATGGCGCTGTTGATGGCGATCAACACAGCACTGGCGACGTGCACCGCCACGGCTGCGAGTAGGATGACAGTGACCGCTTCCACCGAATGGGCCGCGGGGGGCTCCGGCGCGATTGCCTTGCCGCTATGGAACAGCCCGTAAAGGGCGCAGTAGGCCAGTAAGCCCGGAACAAGAAAGAAGAGAAATATCCCCGGCGTGAGCACCTAGCTCAGCCGACCATCGCCTTCTTCGTGCCGTCCTTCGACTGCTGCTTGCTGCTGCGGAAGAACTCCAGACCGGCGCTCTTTCCGTTCTGTGACTTAGAGAGTTCTAGCCAGCTCTTGCCTCCACGGCGGAGTTCGGAGGCTTTCGCTAGCTTCTCGTCTGAGGTTACTCGCATCTTGCCCTCCGTGGCATTGCCAACGCTACAAGTGATAACGTTGACAAAAGGTATTTGCGCCGAGCCAATGGGGATTTCAAGCGTCCAAGTTGGTGATTGCGCCAACTGCCACTTAGCAAATTTGCCAAGTTCAGGATCGAAGCACGTGCCGCTCGAATAGCAGGCGTTTGATCCATCCGCGGCCTAATTCAGCCGAAACAGCCGCAGCAGGCCCGCGGTTGGTGCGAGGGCGCATAAAGGCCTTGAAGGTGTTCAAGCGTGCCCCTCCTCACCAGCAACTCTTAACCGAAGCCCATGGAGAGGACACCGAACGGAGCCGTCGCGCACGGGGTAAGAGCTAATGTCCGCCTTCATGTGCGGGCAAATGAGCTTGCCGTTCACGCGGCTAATCGTCTCGTGTTTTTGGATGGGTGCAAACCTGCTGGGCGTCAGATCGACCGCGGGTGCGAAGTCGCTACGGATGCAAACTCGCTCGCGCACTTCAGGCTTCGGTAGAGGAGGAAACCAGGGTGCCTCCACAAACTGAACGTCGCCCGCGAAGCCTCCCAGCCAATCCGCATCCGCCAGATATAGCTCGGGACGGCAGCGTAATGCTGCTGAGCCCAACTGGCGCGCGAGCAAGTCTTGATCGGGCGAGAGAAAGCGGGCGTCGATATGAAGGTGATAGACATCGAAGCCGAGCGCGGCGTCGTTGTGCCGCGGTCGGATAACGGGCCAGTCTCGATCGTGAAAGTATGGGGCTTGCACCAGTCGATAGTTCACCACGGGGACGAGGTACGTTCTGCCTACGACAGGCGGGTGCCTAAGGTCCGCGACGCGCTCAGGCTGCACAGTCGTCCACCGCGTTCTGACCAGGGTATTCCTTCAGCTTGAGCTTAAGGATGGGGCGCCCGTTGCGGCCGGAACCGGACGACGTCGCCTGTGTCAGCTCGGCACACGCCGCCAGCGCGGTCTCGACGGGAAGCGTGGAAGTGTTGTTTGTAGGGCCGCGCTGGTGACGCGGGGGAACCTGCGTGTGTGGCGTCGGGTGAAGCGGCGGTGAGGTCCTGTCCCTTGCCGCCGCTCCCTGTGCCTCATTGCGGCCGGTGCGGGGCGACGAAAGGCAGGATGGACCCTCCGCCGCCCCTATGGGGTCATTCGGCCCCTCCCAGGGCGATGATTGCTCCCCAATCCCGTTCACTTGCGCTTGGCCACTCGCTTGGCAGGAGCGCTGGCAATCTCGACGATCCCGGCGCTTGAGAGCTTGTCAGCGTCCGCTTGCGTGCGATCGTAAACGTCGCCGGGGTGCTTCATGCCATCAGTCGTGTCGTGCGGGCGGATGGTGCGAACGGCGAGCTTAGACATTGCCAAAATCCCCATAGGTGAGCGCGCCGGCTTGCTTCACCGCGAGCGCAATCCGCTCTTCGCAGAGGATCGCGACGAGGTTGCGGGTGAAGAAGTCATCATGCTCGGTCGACACTTCGACGCGCGGCGCCCAGCGGTCATAGAGCGTGGCCGCTGCTTGGAAGTCACCAACCACGAACTTGTCGATCGTGATGCTGGTAGTCGTCACAACGGGGACGCCGAACAGCATGGGAGCGCTCGGGGCGCCGTTATAGGTCACGACGCCGCCCTTCACCGGGTCGCCAACCAGATACATCCCGGCGCTGTCCTTCAGCAGCGTGATCCGCATCCAGTCGCTCGGGTGCATGACAATGCCGGTCGGCGTGTAATCGGCCAGCGTGGTCTGCAGCATGGCCAGCCCGATGTTGTCGATCATCGTGGGGCTGGTGATCGTGATCGGTGCCGAGAATGCCGTGGCGTTGGTGATGAGGCCTGACAGGTTCTCGCCAGTGCCGTCGCCAGCAAGCAACTGCGCGTCTTCCTTCAGCGCCATGCCGAACAGAAGCTCGCTGTCGATGATGCCTTTCAGCTGCGGAGCATCGTCAAGGATCTGACGCGAGGCAGGAACCCAGTGCGCGATGACCTTGGGCGAGGCCGTCTGCATGGTGAAGCCGTAAGCGCTCTCAGGCTTGGCGGCGCCTTCTGCGACCGTGTTGGCGCTGTTCGTGCGGGTCGTCTGCTTAGGGTATTCGATGCTGCCCGTGCTGATGCCGACCGTGGGCAGCAGGTCACGGATGCGCAGACGGCGCTGCGGCGTGATGACAACGCCGTCGCGGTACGCCTGTCCGCCGATCGGGCCGCCAGACGTGCTGCCGGTCGTCACGGTCGTCTTCACGTCCATGCGGAAGCGAGCCGGGCGGGAAGTGTGCTCGGCAAACTCCTTGAGTGCGGGGGACTCAACGAACTGCTCGCCCCAGCTCTTCGCTTCCATCTCACCGCCGCCGCCATAGACGCGCGCGCTGGCCATTTTCTGCTCAACCTCGCCAATGATGGCTTGAGCGGTCTTCGCCTCAAGCAATGCCGCTTGAACGTCCTTGCTGAGTTCTGCGAACTGTCGCTCTACGGCGTCGGTGAAGTCCTTCGTGATTGCGTTCATTTGCGTTCTCCAATGGCCGCAATTCGCGCGGCAGATGATTTGAGTAGGGCGACGGTTTCTGCGTCGAGCTCGTCAGTCTCGTTGATTGCTTTCCAGGCCAGGCCAGCCGCTTCGTTGGCGCGGTCACGGGGGACGCCGGCCTCCTGCAAAAGCTCGCGGATGTCCTGAGCGCGGGTAATGCTTTTCACGGCGCTGATTCGCGTCCGCTCGTTCATCGGGACCGCCACTAGCGAAGCTTCGTGCAAATCGACGGCTTCGAGCACTCGTGCGCCCCCTGCGAAGCTCTTGCGCTGCGGAACGTAGCCGATGCTGATGCCGGTAAGCGCCTCATCCTTGGCGAGCGCGTGGGCCTCTTGCCCGTCGCGCGACTGAAGCGTGATCGAGCCTTTGACGTAGAGCCCGTCTGCGGTCTCATTCCACTCTTTCCACGCACCGATCGGGCGCCGAATGTCGTGGTGGAGGAGCATCGGGAGGGGACGGTTGCCGCGCTCGGCAAGCGTCTTCGTGACGCTACCGAACAGCATCTTGTCGCCGCCGTGATCGATGTTGCCGAAAGCCGCCGCCAGGCCCTCGATGCGGCCGGCGTCGTCCAGTTGCTTAATCTCGAATGCGGAGCCCGCGTATTCCATGCACACACCTCGACTGTCGGGAGCTTCGTCCCATTCAGCCGATCGGCGCATTAGATGCGGGAAGATCGGGCGACTTGGCGCATTAGATGCGCGGTCAACGGGACGTTGGTAGCATAATACCGCGATTGGCTCAAGAGGGTTTGATTATGCGCGCCAGCATCTCGGCTTGAGCTGCGAACCAGGGCGCCACGGACTCAGGGCCGGCACGGCACGTCAACAGGTCGGCGACGGTGACGCCTAGCCCACTCAGGATGCAGGCGACGGGAATGCCTTCGCGCGCGAGCAAGTTGATCTCGTTGCAGAGCGCGGTTTCGACCCGCTTGGTCTGCGCAACTTGTTCGTCGGTCGGCTCGTGTTCGTGCCACTTCTCGGTCATCGGGCGCTCCTTTCCTTTGCGGCGTCGACGGCATTGCGAATGACTGCATCAGGATCATCGTCCCAAGGCTTGATCCCCAGTGCCGCGTTGATGGTGGGCAAGAGGCCGCACAGCTCCTCGTGGCGGCCGTCCGAGTAGAATGACTGGTCGTCGCCAGCGGCCGCGGCGCAATGATCATCGAGAAGCTGAATCAGCCGCTCGGCGGTTGAGACGAGGTGCAGCGGCAAGGTCTGAACCTTGGTCTTCGGCAGGCGGCGCTTCACTGGCATGACGGATCTCCGAACTGCCTGAGCGCCCACGGCTGCGCTGGATCGCCGTGATACTGCCGAGCGATGTAGAGCTCGTGCTCCGTGCGATCGTGCCATGCCTGCATGACCGTCGCGTTGTGGCGCTCCCAATCGCAGCGCATCGCCGCGAGAACTTGCGCCTTCACGTGGTCCGGCTTGCCACGCCACCGCCCGTCGCCGTGGGGGCCTAGATAGCCCTCGCCATTGAACAGGCAGGTTCCAGGGCCGTAGAACAGGTCCTGAAGGTCGGACGCACTATCGAGTTCCCGGCGCGCCTTCGCGAGCCTCCGCTTAACCGGCATGACTTGATCTCCTGTTGCTCTGCAGTGCTGGCGGGCGGCTGCGCTCGGCGGGTGCGCCAGCGTCCAAGTCGAGCTCGCGGACCAGGCGGGCGAATGCAGTCCGCGCGTTGCGCTCGATCGCTTCGGCAGGGTGCGCCTTCAAGTTGCCGCTGCTGTCGGTGAAGGTGAGCGAACCGTGATCGGCTAGCGATCGCCGCGCCTGCTGCATCCGGTCCCATGCTTCCGCTGCCGCTTGCAGCAGATGCAGGTGGTGCGGCTCCAAATCATAGTCCTGCACGACCGATCGCCACCAGGCGGCGGCATCGGCGCTCAGATGGGCCGGCGCCTCTCGCAAATGTTGGGATTCCGCGAACTGTGCGACCGGCTTAGGCGCGACAACAGCCAGCGAAGCCGCCGATGGGCGTCCGGGTTTGGTCATTCTGATGTTCCTTCGTGCGCGCGGGATGAACGGGGGCAGCGCGTATGCGAATTGTGGGATGGTGCCGGTGTCCGTTGAAATTGTTGTAGACTTCCACTGGGCCGCCCCCGAGGGCGCTCAATCTGCCGTCGCGTCAGGCCGCCGCGACTGCTAGGGGGCCGCGCCACTGACGGAGCCGAGCGATGCGTGAGGGAGTCTGGACCCACGGCGAGTACACCGAGTTTGAAGCGTGGATTGCCGGCGAAAGCCGCAAGATCGCAGTCACCAGACAGGCGATCGACACGTATCTTTCGCTCACTCCGGACCAGTCCGCGGCAGTCACGGCCGAGCAGCGCTGTGCATTCGTGCGCGACAATCTCGCGCTCGTCATTGCTGCCGCCAATCGGAAGATCGATCCAAGCGATCGAGCAGCCGACACCGTGACGATCCGCGGGAGCGATTTGTAACGACACCAACGTCATGCGGCTCTGTCCGCCGCGAGTGTGCCGCCCGCAGAATAAGGGGTAGATTGGAGCGGTTCGCACCCTCCCTGAAACGGGTGGGGGTATGGCTTACATATAAGCAGTGATCCTGCGTCACCAGGAACCTGAGAACCTGACGACGCAAAACCGCCATTTTTCAGATTGGCTGGTGATCCTGCGTCACCAGCGTCGATTGCCTCTGGTGATTGTGCGTCACCAGATGGGGGGCTCTCTGGTGATCCTGCGTCACCGTTGTTTTTTACTCGGCGCGACCATTTCAAATACTCATTCGTCGGGGACTTGAAGGGCGGTGCCTTCCCCGAACTGATGAACGTCAGTCGGTATTCCCGCGCCTTACGCTGCAGCCACGAGTGCGGCGTCGGCTCGTCAATCAGTCCCCGTTCGTGCAGTGCGGCGACTGCGCGCGCGATGCGTGAGTTGTTGGGCCGACAGCTGTTCGAGCCTTTCAAGCGCTCGCCGATGCGCTCGTAGCTTATGACGATCTCGCCGTTGTTGTAGCCTTTGAACTCCCGCAAGATTTCGCCGAGCACGGCCCGCTCGAACGGCGAGAGCGACAGATACGCCGGCGAGTCCGCAACGACATGTGGCAGGCCGCTCCAGGCCTGTCCGCGAGTGTCCGCTCGATGGTCGGCTTGCTTGCGCTTACCGGCCACGGCGCCGCTGCTCGGCTTCGATGTTGGTGGCTCCAGCGGCGGTGAGGGCGTCTCTGGCGCTCTGCTCGTCGCAGTATGGCCGGAGGTAGCCTGCGAAGCGTGTCTCGCCGAGTTCGGAGCCTGTGAACCGTGCGTTTGGGTCAACGGCGGCCCAGAGCAGCCCGCGGTTCGGGTGCTTGCCGATCAGGAACTTGGGAGCCTGCATCATGCCGCACTCCCGCCGTCGCGAAGCCATTCCCAGCATCTGAAGCGCCAGCCGTGCTCGGTCGCTAGCGTCAGTCCCCGGGCGACCGCCTCATGCTGCTCGAGGAAGCGAACAAGCGTTGGTGCGTTGCGCTGGGGCGGGCAGACGGTCAGCTCCCAATGATTGCCGTCGCGGTTCAGGCGGACTTCCGGTCTGCCGCCGGTGAAGGCAAGAATGTCGGCCATCAGTAGCCGTCCTCATCGGGGTCTTGCGGTAGGTCTTCGATGCCATGGTCTGGATCGTCGTCTTCAGCCGGGTTGTCGTCCTCGACATCCTCAGGAATGCCGGTCAGCCAACCTGCATTCACCGCGCGCGGCAGCGGCGCTGTCGATTGATCGAGGCGTTCTACCCAAGCGCCGTCGAGCGCGTCGTCGTCCGGCTCCGCGTCTACGGGGCAGCCAGCGAGCCCGTCACATGCTGTCGAGAAGTCCGGCACATCGGGGTCTGCCGGCCCGTCAAAGAAATCCAACAGGTCGACGGCGACAGCCGCGAAGGTTTCGAGCTTGCGGCGATTCAGGCGCGAGAGAACAGTTGCGAGATCACCGTCTAACACGGTAAATTCGTCGAGCATCTTGGTTCCAATCAAGTGCAAGGCCGGGCAGGGGACTTCCACTCCTCTGCTCGGCCGTTTTCGTTTTCAGGCTGCGGCCGCGGTTTCGCGCTCGGACATGCGAGCTTCGATCCAGGCGTCCACTTCGGCTTCCGGGAAGGCGATTGCGCGACCTCCAACGCCGCCGATTTTCACCGGTTGGGGAAAGTCATTTTTGGCAATGAGTACGTAAGCGCGTGTTCGGGTGAGACCGGTCTTCGCTAGCGCTTCAGGAAGTCGGATTAGCTTCATCTCGGCCACTCCATATTCTGGAATGGCTAGGGATATGCGGGGGCTCTACGGGACGGGATTGAACAATTGACGGTGGGTTGTCGCTACAAGGGAAAGCGATCTCGCACGCGGCATGCTCCCGCGTGGTGCATCCGTGCCCGCCCCACTAGATCCCCAACCTCGTTGGGCCACAAGGTCCGCCCGATCGTGGACCACGAAGCCTTTGCATCACGGGCGTCTAAAACGCGCAGATAGGAAGACCAATTCCCCGGCTCAGGCTTCCATTTCTGTCGACCGCGCGTGGCCGCTTGCACGTTCCGCAGATGCTCCTCGGCTTTCTTCATCTGTGCGGGAAGCGGCTTTCTCAAATCAAATTCATAATTCACGAGTCCGGCAGACATCCGTATTTCCTCGCAATCCGCGTATTCGTCTCTCAGTCGGTTAATGTCTTCGCCTCTCTCGATCCTGCGTCTCGCGCGGTCCACAGCGCCGGACCTAGGTAGATGATGAATGCCGCCCGTCGGCTCCATCAAGGTCATCAAGATGCTGTCGGAGAAATCACACGCTGGATCGAGGAGCTTCGGTAGGCGGAATTGCACTCGCAGCGTTTCGATGGCCTTGGCGTCGCCCGCGTACTGCATTCGAGGGCCATACCAGCGCCCGTCTGTCCCCATCGTCTGATGTGGTTCACGTAAGGCGCACGCCTCAAGCCAGAGCTTGCGATAGTCGGGATTGCGACGAGTAAACTGCCACCACCATTGGCGCTTTGTGAGGCTCACGGATGGTGGATAGGCGCTTGACTCAGTCCAGTCTGGTAGGCCCCAATCCTCAGCTGTCACAGCGCCAGCCCTGCAAGCGCGTCAGTCGCCGCATGACGTCCTAAGTGCCCGTAATGTCGCTCGATCATCTCGGCGCTAGTCCCGCTGATTTGAGCGACTGTGAGCAACGGCAATCCTGCCGTCACAAGATCCGTGATCGTGCTGTGCCGCAACGTGTACGCGGTCGTGCCTTGGGGCAGTTCCGCATCCTTGGCAGCGGCTGCGATCGGGTGCTTCCAAGTTTCTTTGTCCCACCGCTTGCCGTTCGCACGCGCAAACAATGGCGCGGCAGGCAACTTGTCTTTCGCCTGCACCGTGAACAGTTCCGCAGCGTCCACCGGTAACAGGATGCGTCGGCCATTTCCCGCCTTGTCCGTGCCGATGGTCAACTCGCGCGTCCGTTTGTCGAAGTCACCAGCGTTCAGGGCGGCAACAGCCCCAGGACGAAGCGGGAGCAGGCAAAGCGCCCGAACTAGCGGCCTGGCATCCTCAGAGACGTGCTGGAGCAGCAGGCGGCGCTGGTCGCGGTCGAGGTAGAGGGTGCGGCGCTTCACGGCGTTCTTAACGGGTCTGAGAGGCTCCTGCCACGCCGCCTCGGTGTTCGGTGCTCCAAGTGCCAGAACCTTGCCCAGCGCCGTCCTGAACACCGCCATGTCCCGATTGAGGGTGGCAGGGGAGCGGGCGCGGGTTACTTGCTCGCCTTCCTTCCTGCGGGTGACGAGGGCAGGGGTAGCCTCCAGCCGATCCCGCCAAGCTTTTACTTGGGTACGTCGGAGCTTCGCCAGCTTCACCTTGGCGATAGGGTCTGCATAAACATACCGCCTGAAGCGCGCTGCAGCTTCCTTGCTCGACTCAGCGAAGCGCCGGCAAGCATCCCCCACCGTCTCGATCTTCTCTTCCGCGATGCTGCCGCGCTCAACTTCAAGAGCGAACGCTTCGGCCTCTGACTTCGCAAGGGCGAAGCGGCCGTTGGCTGGAGTGTCCCCGAAGCTGCCGAGCGCCTTCATGCGATAGGCGCGCTCCGCTTCGTCATAGGCGCGGGCGATCCAGGTTCCGGCGCCGCCTCTAGCGGACGGGCGATAGCCCAGGAACGCACCGGGCCGCAGCCGCTGCCAGTGAGGCTCGCGCTGAAGTTTCAGTGCCTCGCGATCCTTCACTCTGCTCAGGTCCGTCATGCCCGCCTCCGCCTCTGCAGTTCGACTGCAGAAACGCATTGTACGTAATTTGTACGGAAAGCATAGTGGGATTTTGGGGCATGTTCTGGGCGCGGAAAAGTGCCGATCTCCTCCGTTACGGCACGTCGCGGAACGTCAATCCTCGGCAATCGCACTGCAGAGGTCAGGGGTTCGATTCCCCTCAGCTCCACCAGCCTCATTGATGTCGTAACCCGGGTTCTCTTGCGCTGAGCCACGCGGCCCGTTCAGCATTGGTTACATTCGCGGAACGGATGTACACGCGCCTATGCTGATCATCCTTCTCGCCTATCTCGGCGGCGTTCTTACCATTCTCAGTCCGTGCATTCTGCCCGTGCTGCCCTTTGTGTTTGCACGCGCGGGACGCAGCTTCGCGCGGAGCACCCTGCCGATGCTGATCGGGATGGCGCTGACGTTCGCAATTGTTGCGACGCTTGCCGCCGTTGGTGGCGGCTGGGCGGTGCGGGTGAACGGAGTGGGCCGCACTGCGGCGCTGGTGCTACTGGCGCTGTTCGGGTTGGCCTTGCTGTTCCCGGCCCTTTCCGATCGGCTGACCCGCCCGCTGGTGGCCCTTGGCTCGCGCTTGTCCGAACGCTCCCAAAGCGAGCAGGAGAGCATCTGGTCGTCCGCAGTTCTCGGCGTTGCCACCGGTTTGCTGTGGGCGCCGTGCGCGGGCCCGATCCTCGGTATCATCTTCACGACGGCCGCCATCAAGGGAGCCAGCTTCAACACGACGCTGCTGCTGCTCGCCTACGCCCTCGGGGCCGCAACGTCGCTCGCCTTGGCGCTTCTCGTCGGCGGCAAGCTGTTCGCGCGCATGAAGCGGTCGCTCGGGACCAGCGAGCGCATCCGCCAGGGGCTGGGGCTGCTGGTGCTCATTGGTGTCGCCGTCATCGCTCTCGGTCTCGACACTCGGGTGCTAGCCCAGTTTTCGACGGCTCAGACTGCCGGGCTCGAGAGGGGACTCGCCAGCAGGCTCGGCCTTGGCAACGACATGGCCGAGACCGGGCCCACCACCGACCGCAACGGCCGCCTGGTGCTTCCCGCGCGGGGAGAGCTGGCGTCGCTTGAAGGGCTGGGCCCCTGGATCAACAGCCCCCCGCTCAGTCGAGAACAGCTGCGCGGCAAGGTCGTGTTGATCGACTTCTGGACCTACAGCTGCATCAACTGCCTGCGTACGCTGCCCTATCTGAAAGCCTGGGACGAGCGGTATCGCAAGGACGGGCTGGTCATCATCGGCGTGCACGCGCCGGAGTTCGCCTTCGAGCGCGACCCCGCGAATGTGAAAAGGGCCGTGGCCGATCTGGGCATCCGCTACCCTGTCGCGCTGGATAATCGCTACATCCTTTGGAACGCCCTCAAGAACCACTATTGGCCCGCGCACTACTTCGTCGATGCTCAAGGTCGCATCCGCTACCAGCATCATGGCGAGGGCGAGTACGAGCTCTCTGAGCGGGTGATCCGGCAACTGCTTGCCGAAGCGGGCCACGCGCCTGGCGGCTCCACAACCTCCGTGAGAGCAGGCGGGACGGAAGCGGCGGCTTCCGGAGAGATCCGCTCACCTGAAACCTACATCGGCTATTATCGCGCGGAGCGGTTCGTATCTCCGGGCGGGCTCGTCCACGACAAACCAAAAGATTACGGGCCGGCGCCGCTGTCGCTGAACCAGTGGGACCTGCAGGGACGGTGGACCGATCAGCGGCAAAGCGCCCGTTCGCTCGCAGCCGGAGCGAAGATCGATTTCCGCTTCCATTCTCGCGACCTCCACGTCGTGCTCGGCTCCTCAACGGGCAAGCCGATCCGCTTCAGGATCCTGATCGACGGGAAGGCTCCAGGCGCGGATGCAGGGATGGACGTGCGGGCTGACGGTAGCGGCCAGGTGACCGGCCAAAGGCTCTATCAGCTCGTGCGGCAGAAGGGCTCTGTTGCCGACCGGACGTTCACCATCGCGTTTCTCGACCCGGGCGTCGACGCCTTTTCCTTCACCTTCGGCTAAGGGCTCCAGTCACTGCTGAACCAACGGCACGTGGTAACTGGCAAGCAGTCGCTGGATGTCGCCACGCCGCCGCCTCAGCACGCGATCGACGTCCTTTAGAAGCGGCTGATTGGTCTTCTGCACTCCGACGGAGATATCGAACTGCATCGGCCACTGCATGTCGTCGAGCCACGGGGTGACCGGCTCCAAACGTAGCGGCACCCTGGACTGGGCGGCGAAATAGCCGGCGAGCGGTCCCCAGACGAGCGCAACGTCCACGTCGTCCCGCTCCACGGCCTGGACGATCTCGGCGGGCGGGTTGGGCTTCGCGTAATCGCCGTAAAGCATGTACCCGCGGATGTTGTCGGCCATGCCGCGCCGGGCGAGGGCATGCGCAGGCGGCGTGTTGATGCCGTCATTGCCGACCATCTGCACGCCGATCTTCAAGTGTTTGAGCCGCGGGTCGTCGAGCGTCAGTCCGGTCAGTGGCGCGGTTGCCCGCGTCACGAACATGTAGGTCGATCGGTAGTAGGGCTGGCTGGTAGCGAGCATCTCGACATTGCTGCCGACGCCCGGCCAGAAGTCGCACTTGCGCTCGTTCAATGTGTTGCGCACGTAGCCGCGCCGCTGCGCCCACCAGATGTAGTCGAGCCTGGCGTGGAGGTCGGCGGCAATCATCTCGGCGAGCTTGTTCTCGAAGCCCTGGCCTGCCTTGTTCGAGAAGGGCAGGTTGTTCGGGTCGGCGCACACCGTCAGCACTTTGGGTTGAACCAGGCTGCACGAGCCCAGCAACAGGGCAGCGGCGAGCAGGATGGCCTTCCTCATCGCGGAGCCGCGATCGCGCCCCACGGCTTGCCGCCAAGCTTCACCGTGTTCTCAACCTTGTTGCGGTCGAGATCGACGATGGTGAGCGTGCCGCCGAGACCGCTGGCGGCGTAGAGCCGCTTCTCGTCGGGTGAGAGGCCGATGCCCCACGTCCGCTCGCCCGTCGGGAACCAGCGGACGACGGTGTAAGTCTTCGGGTCGAGCTCGGCGACGCGGTTGGAACGCCCCATCGCCACGAAGACTCGCTCCTCGTCGTGCGTGGCGCGCATTTCTACGGCCTGTACCGGCTCGTCGATGTCGAAGCTTTCGTTGAGGTCGATCGTGCGCACGATCCGGCGCGTCGCGGCGTCGAAGACGCTGATGGTGCCGCGTTGCTCCGACGAGACCCAGACGCTGCGCCCCCCGTTGAGGAACAGAACGAAGCGCGGCCGGCTGCCAACTGGCACGCTGTCGAGCAGCTTACCGGAGGCCGTGTCGAGGAAGTGGGCTAGATTGGCTGTCTCGGAGGTCGCGACGACGAGCTTGCCGTCCGGGCTAACGCCCACGCCCTCCGGCTCCGGCCCGACTTTCACCTCGCGCGTAACGCGGCCAGTCGGGACGTCGAGGAACGTGACCGCGCTATGGTCTTCGCTGGCGATGTAGATGGTTCTGCCGTCCGGGCTTAATACAAATCGTTCGGGGTCCGACCCCGATGCATAGAAGCGGCGCAGCTTGCGGGAGCCCACGTCCCACGCTTCGATGCGGTTGGCATTGCTTGCGGCGACGTAGAGAGTCTTGCCGTCGGCGGACAATTCCATGCCGCGCGGCCGCGGCCCGGTCGCAAGCTGGCCTTCGATCTTGCCGGTTGCGCCATCCACGACCGAAACGACGTTCGTTCCCTCGTTCGACACGAACACCCGGTCGTTCGAAGGCGCTGATCGGAACGTGCAGGAGGTTACGGCCAGCGACACGAATGCGGCCAGGAACGTCGCTCGCACTGACTTCGGCAATGGCATTGAGCCGACGCTCTCTCCCGGGAGGCGGCTCCTTAGCGAGTGCCGCCGACCCGGTCGAGGAGTTCAGAATTCAGTTGGCGCCGGACTGCATCGCCTCCAGCCGCTCCCTCAGGACGACTCCTTCGGCGGCGGCAGTCACTGCGACGAAGACCGTGTCGTCCCCGCAGATTGTCCCCACGACTTCCGGAAGCGCGGACTCGTCGAGGGCAACTCCGACGAGGTGGGCCGAACCCGGCGGAGTCTTGATGACGACCAGATTGCCCGCCGTAGCGATCGAGCGCACCCAGTCGCGGAGTACCGACGACAGCTGCGACCCGCCGGAGCGTGGCGAGTCGGGGAGCGTGTAGCTTAGACGCCCTTCGCGGCGGACCTTCACGGCGCCGAGCTGTTCGAGGTCGCGCGAGATCGTCGCCTGCGTCACGGCGAATCCAAGGCCCGCAAGCTGCTCGGCCAGCTCTTCCTGGCTGCCTGGCGCCCGCGAGCGGATCAGCTCTGCGATCGCCCCCCGCCTGAGATCTCTCACGTCCTTCATCTTAATTGTTATGCAACATCTTGCATGAATATGCAAACACGCCGATACGCCCGCCTCCATGATTCGAACCGCCATCCTTGGAGCATCGGGCTATGTCGGCGGTGAGCTGCTACGGCTTATCGCCGCGCATCCGCAGCTGCTTCCGGTCAAGTTGTTTGGGGACAGCCGGGCAGGGCAGGGCGTCGGTGCCGTCCACCCGCATCTGGCGTCTGCCTGTGCGGGCCACGCTTTAGAGCGCTTCGAAGTGTCGGCGCTCGACGACGTTGATCTCGTCTTCGCCGCGCTTCCCCATGGACATAGTCAGCGCATCGCGTCCGGTATTCTGGAGCGCGAGATCCCGCTCGTCGATCTCGGGGCCGACTTCCGGCTTGCGGATGCACAAACCTATCAGCGGTGGTACGGCCTCGCCCACGAAGCGCCGCAGCTGCTCGACCGCTTCGTCTACGGGGTCCCCGAGCTCCAACGTGAGGCCATTCGCGGCGCCAACGCCGTCGCCGCCGCAGGATGCTACGCGACAGCGGCAATTCTTGCGTTGAAGCCGCTCGTCGACGAGGGGTTCGTCGAGCGGCAGAGCCTGATCGTCGATGCTTCCTCCGGCGTCAGCGGCGCCGGACGCGAGCTCAAGGAAGCAACGGCATTCAACACTGTCGACGGCAGCTTCGGCGCCTATGGTCTGCTCAACCACCGGCACACCGCTGAAATGGAAATGGCGCTCGACGCCACCATCCTCTTCACTCCGCACCTCGCGCCGATGACCCGCGGCATTCTTGCCACCTGCTACGGCACGGCGACGGGTAAGGGCGACCCGCTCGAGGCGCTCCACGCCGCGTACGATGCCGAGCCGTTCGTGCACGTCACGTCCGATCCGCCCGCGACCAAGTGGGTCAGCGGATCGAACGGAGCGCGGGTCACCGCCCGCTACGACGAGCGGTCGGGCCGCGTGCTTGCTCTCTGCGCTATCGACAATCTCGGGAAGGGCGCCGCGGGGCAGATGATCCAGTGTGCCAACCTCATGCTCGGCCTTGAAGAGACCGCCGGCCTCACTTCCATCGGAGTGTATCCATGAGCGTCACAGCCGCCCAGGGCTTCGTAGCGGCAGGCTGCCATGCCGGCATCAAGCGGCGGCGATATGACATGGCGCTACTTGCGACCGACGACGGCCAGCCAGTCCCTTGTGCCGCCGTCTTCACGCAGAACAAGTTCGCCGCGCCCCCGGTGCAGCTCGATCGGGAGACGCTGAAGGCGAACGGGGGCCAGGCAGCGGCGGTCGTCGTCAATTCCGGCAATGCCAACGCGGGTACGGGGTCCCGGGGCTACACGGACGCGCAGCTGATGGCGGCAGCGACTGGCGACGCGCTCCAGGTCGCGAACTCGCACGTCCTGGTTTGCTCGACGGGGATCATCGGCACTCCGCTCCCCATCGAGGCGATCCTGAACGCGACGCCGAAGCTGGCGAATAGGCTCTCGCCGGCCGGCGCGGATGACGCGGCGCGGGGAATCCTGACGACGGATCACAAGCCGAAGCAGGTCGCCATCACGGGTTCGACCTTCACCGTCGGCGGCATGGCCAAAGGCTGCGGAATGATCGCGCCGAACATGGCGACTATGCTGGCGTTCCTGACGACGGACGCGGATGTGCCGCTCGAGATCATGCAGCGCTCCCTGCGGGCCGCGTCCGATGCGACCTTCAACACGCTGAATGTCGACGGCGCGACGTCCACCAATGACACGGCCATGCTGCTGGCGTCGGGCCGCCGCGGCGCTGCTGATCCAGACGAGTTCGCGCGGGCGGTGCTCGCCGCATGCGAAGACCTGACCATGCAGATGGCGCGCGACGCCGAAGGGATGACGCGCATCGCGCGCCTGACCGTCACCGGCGCCGCATCCCATGAGGAGGCCAAAGCTGCGGCCAAGGTCATCGTCGAGAACAATCTTGTGAAGTGCAGCTGGTATGGCGGCGATCCCTATTGGGGCCGCCTGATGGCTGCCGCCGGTTCTGCCGGAGTGGCCATGGACGTTGCCGAGTCCAGTGTGAGCTATGGAAGCATCAAGGTAGCGAAGGGCGGCGCTCCCGTTCCGCACGACGGGCAGGCCCTTGCCGAGCACATGATGAGCGAAGAGATTGCAATCGAGGTCGACCTCGGTGCTGGATCGGGCTCGGCTCGGATGATTGGGATCGATCTGGGCCCCGGCTACATCAAAGAGAACAGCAAGACGTCATGAAGATCGTCCTCCTCCCCTCCGAGATCGCCACCGTCCTCGTCGAGGCGCTGCCCTACATCCGCGCGTTCGCGGGCAAGGCGGTCGTCGTGAAGCTGGGCGGCGCCGCGATCGACGCTAAGTCCGACCTGGCGCTCGCCCAGGACGTGCTGCTTTTGCGCAGCGTCGGGGTGCGCTGCGTCCTCGTCCACGGCGGTGGACCGCAGGTCGATACGATGCTCCGCCGCGTGGGCAAAAAGCCGGAGTTCAAGGACGGCCTGCGCGTCACGGACCTTGAGACGCTCGAGATCGTACGGATGGTGCTCGTCGGCAAGATCAACCGCGACCTCGTTGCAACCATCAACGGCCAGGCCGGCGATGATCCCGTTGCGGTGGGTATCTCGGGCGAGGACGCCGGGCTCCTGACGGTAACGCCCGCTGACGCAGAGCTGGGCTACGTCGGGAACGTCAGCCAGGTCCGCGCCGAGCTCATCCACCGCCTGCTCGACGACGGACTGACGCCTGTCATCGCCACCATCGGCGCCAACGCTGAAGGGCACCCGTACAACGTCAACGCCGACGAAGCGGCGCGGGCGATAGCCGTGGCGATGAACGCCGAGAAGATCGTCTACCTGACGGCTGCGCCCGGGCTGCTCGAAGACGTCGACGACGAGCACAGCCTGATCGAACGCCTCACCTCGGCCGAGCTTCGCAAGCGCCTCGGATCGGCGTCGGTCAGCGCCGGCATGATCCCCAAGCTGAAGGCTTGCGCAGACGCCGTGGACCAGGGCGTCGGCTGTGCACACATCATCGACGGGCGCGTGCAGCATTCCTTGTTGATCGAGCTGCTGACCGACCATGGCGTCGGCACCATGGTGAAGCGCGAGAAGAGCTGGTGAGGCACCTGCTCGCAATCCGCGACCTCTCACACGAGGATCTCGGCAGAATCTTGGCGTTATCGGAGCAGCCGCCCGTGCGTGCTCTCGAGGACAAGGGTGTCGCCCTCTATTTCGAAAAGCCGAGCGCACGAACTCGCAACTCGATGGAGATGGCGGCAGCACAGCTTGGCGGTCACCCCGTTTACCTGCAGGCTGCCGAGTTGGGTATTGGTACCAGGGAAAGCGTCGAGGACGTCACCCGAACGCTCGCCTGCTATCATGCAATCCTCGGCGCGAGGGTCTTCGACCATGCGGTTCTCGAGCAGATGGCCGCCGTCGATGTCCTGCCGGTGCTGAACATGCTCTCGGCGACGGACCACCCGCTTCAGGCGCTCGCCGATCTGCTGACGATCAAGCAGCTGCTCGGCCGTGTGGAAGGTACCCGCATCGCCTTCATTGGCGAGGCGAACAACGTGGCCCGCTCGCTGGCGGAGGGCTGTGCCTTGCTCGGCGCGGAACTCAAAGTCGCCAGTCCGCTCGGCTTCGGCTTCGGCGGACCGCTGCCGCGCGTGAATCCCTGCTCCAGTCCCGCTGAAGCGGTCGAGGGCGCCGACATCGTCTACACCGACGTATGGGTCTCGATGGGCGAGGAGGAAAGCACGGGCCGGCGTGATGCCTTCGCGCCATACCAGGTCAACGAAGCGCTGATGGAGGGCGCGCCCGAGGCATGGTTCATGCACTGCCTTCCCGCTCGACGCGGCGAGGAAGTGACGGCGGCAGTGATAGACGGGCCACGGTCCGCGGTCTGGCGCCAGGCGACGAACAGGATGCACACTGCGCGCGGCGCCATGCTGTGGATGATGGAACAGGCTCGATGACCAACAAGAAGCTGAAGGTTGTCCTCGCCTACTCGGGCGGGCTGGACACCTCGATCATCCTCAAGTGGCTTCAGACGGAATATGACGCCGAGGTCGTCACCTTCACCGCAGATCTCGGCCAGGGCGAGGAGGTCCAACAGGCGCGCCGCAAGGCGGAGATGCTCGGCGTGAACCCCGAAAACATCTTCGTGGAAGATCTCCGCGAGGAGTTCGTTCGCGACTTCGTCTTCCCGATGTTCCGCGCCAACACCGTCTACGAGGGCCAGTACCTGCTCGGCACGTCGATTGCCCGGCCGCTGATTGCCAAGCGGCAGATCGAGATTGCGCGCGCCGTCGGCGCTGATGCCGTGTGTCATGGAGCCACCGGGAAGGGTAACGACCAGGTCCGCTTCGAGCTCGGTTATTATGCGCTGGAGCCGGACATCAAGGTGATTGCTCCCTGGCGGGAATGGGAGTTTCAGAGCCGCGAGGCGCTGCTCGACTTCGCCGAGAAGCACCAGATCCCGATCGCCAAGGACAAACGCGGGGATGCGCCGTTCTCAATCGACGCCAATCTGCTGCACAGCTCGTCCGAGGGGAAGGTGCTGGAAGACCCCGCGGCAGACGCTCCGGAGTATGTGCACCAGCGCACTATGTCGGCCGAGGACGCGCCGGACGAGGCGACCACTGTCACTATGGATTTCGAGCGCGGCGATCCCGTTGCCATCGACGGCGAGGCACTGTCACCGGCCAGCCTGCTCGGGAAGCTCAACCAGCTTGGGCACGACAATGGCATCGGCAGGCTAGATCTGGTGGAGAACCGCTTCGTCGGCATGAAGTCGCGCGGCGTTTACGAGACGCCCGGCGGAACGATCCTGCTGGCGGCGCATCGCGGGATCGAGAGCATCACGCTCGATGGCGGCGCGATGCACCTGAAGGACGAGCTGATGCCGCGCTATGCGAGCCTCATCTACAACGGCTTCTGGTTCGCGCCCGAACGCGAGATGCTGCAGGCAGCGATCGACAAGAGCCAGGAGCACGTCACAGGCCGGGTTACGCTGAAGCTATACAAGGGCAATGCGACCGTTATCGGCCGCGAAAGCAAGCACTCTCTCTACGACCAGGATCTCGTCACCTTTGAGGAAGGCAGCGGCAGCTACGATCACCGCGACGCTGCCGGCTTCATCCGGCTCAACGCGCTGAGACTACGGACGCTTGGGCAACGGAAGCGGCGGCTACAACCCTAGCGCCTGTTTCGCAGCGACGATCTGCTCGCGGACACGCTCGGGGGCCGTGCCGCCGAAGCTGTCGCGGCTTCGCACCGAAGCCTCGAGGCCAAGCACGCCGAACACGCGCTCGTCGATCCGCCGATCGATCGATTGCAGTTCGTCGAGCGGTAGGTTGGCGAGATCGCACCCGCGTTCTTCGGCGAGCTTAACCGCTCGGCCGGTGATGTGATGTGCCTCCCGAAACGGCACGTCGGCCTCGCGGACCAGCCAGTCGGCGAGATCGGTCGCCGTCGAATAACCCTGCGCCGCGACTTCCCGCATCCGCTCCGGAACGAACTCCACGGTCTCGACCATACCGGTCAGCGCGCGAAGCGAGATCGACAGCAGGTCGTGAGCCTCGAAAACCGGCTCCTTGTCGTTCTGCATGTCCTTCGAATAAGCGAGCGGCAGGCCCTTCATGGTGACCATCAGCGAAGTTAGCGCGCCAACGATGCGCCCGCTGTGCCCGCGAACCAGCTCGGCGGCGTCGGGATTGCGCTTTTGCGGCATGATCGACGATCCCGTCGAATAGGCATCGGACAGCTTAACGAAACCGAACGGCGCGCTTGCCCACAGGATCAGCTCCTCGGCGAGGCGCGAGAGGTGCAGGCTGCACTGTGCTGCGGCACTCAGGTAATCGAGTGCGAAATCGCGGTCCGAAACGCTGTCCAGGCTGTTGGCGGTCGGCGCTCCGAAGCCGAGCGCGTGGGCAGTGGCATGGCGGTCGATCGGGAAGCTGGTTCCTGCCAGCGCGGCGCTGCCAAGCGGCGACTGGTTCATCCGCTGCTGCGCGTCGACGAAGCGGGAGAGGTCTCGCCGCAGCATCTCGTAATAAGCGAGCAGGTGGTGACCGAGAGTCACCGGCTGCGCGACCTGCAGGTGAGTGAAGCCGGGCAGGACGCTGTCGGCATGCTCCTCGGCCCGGGCAACGAGCACGCGCTGCAAGTTGCGGATGGCTCCTGCAGTCTCATCGCATGCCGCCCGGACCCACAGCCGGAAGTCAGTTGCGACCTGGTCGTTGCGCGATCGGGCGGTGTGAAGGCGGCCCGCGGCGGGGCCGATGAGCTCGCCGAGCCGGTGCTCGACGGTCATGTGGATGTCTTCGAAATCTATGTTCTCCGGCACCCCGTCGCGCTCGAACTCGGCGCGGATTCGCCCCAACCCGCCGAGGATGGCCTTAGCGTCGTCTTCGCCGATGATGCCCCTGTCGCGGAGCATGGCGGCATGCGCCTCCGATGCCGCAACATCCTCGCGCCACAGCCGCTTGTCGAAGCGGATCGACGCGTTGATCTCGCTCATGAGCTCGGCCGGGGCGGTCCCGAAGCGGCCGCCCCAGGTCGGCTGCGATGGCAGCTTGTCGGACATCGACGGTGCGTTGCCACGGCACCGACGGAGGGTCAAACCGCCGGAGCTACTCGGCCGTCGCAGTTACCAGTGGTGGCGCCTGTACCGGTGATGGTGCCCGCCGCCGCCGCCGCCGAGACGGATCGAGACCGTCGAATAGCCGTATGACGGATATCCGTAGTAAACCGGGTAGGTGTAGGCCGGATACGCGTAATATGCCGGGTACGAATACCTCGCATAACCGTACGGCGAGTAGCGGTAAGGCGAGTAGCCGTAGGATGTATAGGCATACACGCGGTGATGATGATGCCGATGGTGGTGCCGGTGACGGGCCTCAGCTGGTGAAGCGGTCAGGACCACCGACGCGGCGGCGAGGAGCAACGCTGCCTTGAACATAACAGACCTCTTTTACGCGCACGTAGCGTACTTGCCGACGTGACGTCGGATCAACGAATGCGGGGCTGAACGCGTTTCGTGGTTAACGGCGAAGCGTTGCGTGCGGACGAGCGCTACCGCCGTGCCGACTTCTGTGGACGCTCACGCTTGCCATGCGGTGGACCTTTGGCCGGCTGCCGGCGCGGCGGACCTGCGTCGGCGGCGCGAGGCTCGGCTTTCTCGATGACCAGCCCATCGTCCTCGGGAGCGATCGTCGCCCGGCGCAGCGCCTTGATGAAGCCCGGAGCAGCGCGTGGCGTGACCTCGAAATAGCTTTCATTGGCGGCGACGCGGATCGCGCCGATCTCGTTGCGGCTAACATGACCGTAGCGGCAGATCAGCGGCAGCAGCCAACGCGGGTCGGCATTGTGGCGGCGCCCGGCGTTGATCCTGAACCATTCCGAGCCTTCGAACCCGGCGCGCCGGCCGGGCTCCCCGCGCTCTTCGCGGGTGCTGCCGGGGGCGAGCACGTCCTCCGGTGAAGGCAGGTCTGTACGCAGGGAGCGGACGAGGGCGGCAGCGATGGCTTCTGGGGCGAGGCGCTCCATGATCTGCTCGGCAAGCTGGCGGTCGTCATCCTCCGCTTCGACGGGCGCGCTCAGCATCTCCAGCAGGCGCTCGCGATCCTTGGCGCGGATCTGGTCGGGCGTCGGCGGATCGACCCACTGCGCGTCGATACGGGCGTTGCGAAGCATGATCTCGACGTTCCGGCGGCGGCGGAAGGGCACGATCAGTATTGCGACGCCCTTGCGACCGGCGCGGCCGGTGCGGCCGGAACGGTGCTGGAGGGCCTCGGCGTCGCGGGGAAGCTCGACGTGAATGACCAGGGAGACGGAGGGGAGATCGATTCCGCGGGCGGCGACATCGGTAGCGACGAGGACTCGAGCGCGCCGGTCGCGCAGGCTCTGGAGCGCGTTGTTGCGCTCGTTCTGGCTGTGCTCGCCGGAGAGGGCGACGGCATGGAAGCCGCGCTCGCTGAGGCTCGCGTGGAGGCGCCGGACGGCGTCGCGCGTGGCGCAGAACAGGATCGCGGTCTCGGCCTCGTGAAGGCGGAGCAGGTTGACGACGACATGCTCGATGTCGGTCGGGGACACAGCGACGGCCTGGTAAGCGATGTCGGCATGCGCCTCGCGGTCGCCGGTGGTCTCGATGCGCAGCGCGTCCTTCTGGTAGCGGCGCGCCATCGCGACGATGGAGCGCGGCATGGTCGCCGAGAACAGCAGGGTGCGGCGCTCGTCGCGCGTCGCGTCCAGGATCTCCTCGAGCTCCTCGCGGAAGCCCATGTCGAGCATCTCGTCGGCTTCGTCGAGAACGACGACGCGCAAGGCGGAGAGGTCGAGTGCGCCCCGCTCGAGGTGGTCGCGGAGTCGGCCCGGCGTGCCGACGACGATGTGCGCGCCGCCCTGAAGGGCGCGCCGTTCCTTCATCGGGTCCATGCCACCTACGCAGGTGACGACCCGGGCGCCGGCCAACGCGTAGAGCCACTGCAGTTCCTTGCTGACCTGCAGGGCAAGCTCGCGGGTCGGAGCCACCACGAGGGCGAGCGGCGCCTGCGTCCACGGCGCGCGGTCGCCGTCGATGAGCTGGTCGGCCATCGCGAGACCGAATGCGACGGTCTTGCCTGAGCCGGTCTTGGCGGAAACGATGAGGTCGCGGCCGTTGGCCTGCTCCTCGATCACGGCGGACTGGACCGAAGTCAGCGTGTCATAGCCGCGCGCCGCCAGCGCTTCAGCGAGCGCCGGGTGAATGCTGGGATGTTGCATGGTGGAGCGCCTACTCGGGATTGGTCGCGAGGGATAGGTTTGCACGAACGAGAAAAGGCCCCGCATCGCTGCGGGGCCTTTTTCGTTTCGTTGGCTGTAAGCTTGAAGCTTAGTCTTCGTTGCCGCCGGTCAGGAACGCCGGGGCGAACTCGGGCGCCGGGCCGTCGTCGTTGCCGCCCTGGCGGTCGCCGCCTTCGCGCTCGGGACGGGGTCCGCGATCGCCACGGTCGCCACGGCCTTCACCGCGGGGCCCACGATCACGGTCGCCGCCGCGTCCGCCGCCACCGCCCTCACGACGGGGTCCACGGTCGCGATCGCCGCCGCGCCCGCCGCCGCCACGATGGCGGTCGCCACGGTCGCCGCGATCACCACGCGGGCCACGGTCGCCACCCTCACGCGGCTCGCGCGGAGGACGGGTGTCCGGCAGCTCTTCGCCAGTTTCCTGGTCGACGAGACGCATCGACAGGCGGACCTTGCCGCGCTGATCGACCTCGACCAGCTTGACCTTGACTTCCTGGCCTTCGGTCAGGACGTCGCGGACGTTCTCGACACGATCGTTCTTGATCTCCGACACGTGCACCAGGCCATCCTTGCCGGGCATGAAAGTCACGAACGCGCCGAAATCGACGATGCTCGCCACCTTGCCGGTGTAGATGGTGCCCGGCTCAGGCTCGGCGACGATGCCGCGGATCCAGTTGCGGGCGGCCTCGATCTGGCTCGGGTCGGACGAGGCGATCTTGATCGTGCCGTCGTCGTCGATGTCGACCTTGGCGCCCGTCTCCGCGACGATCTCGCGGATGACCTTGCCGCCCGTGCCGATGACTTCGCGGATCTTGTCCTTGGGGATCTGCATCGTCTCGATGCGCGGCGCGTGGGCGCTGAGCTCACCGCGGACTTCGCCGAGGGCCTTGGCCATCTCGCCGAGGATGTGGGCGCGGCCGTCCTTCGCCTGGGCGAGAGCGACGCGCATGATCTCCTCGGTGATTCCGGCGACCTTGATGTCCATCTGCAGCGAGGTGACGCCGTTCGACGTGCCCGCGACCTTGAAGTCCATGTCGCCGAGGTGATCCTCGTCGCCGAGGATGTCGCTGATCACCGCGAAGTCATTGCCTTCCAGGATCAGGCCCATGGCGATGCCGGCAACCGGCGCCTTCAGGGGAACGCCAGCGTCCATCATCGCGAGGCTTCCGCCGCAGACCGTCGCCATCGACGATGAGCCGTTGCTCTCCGTGATGTCGGACAGGACGCGGATCGTGTAGGGGAATTCCTCCATCGTCGGCAGCATCGGGTGAAGCGCGCGCCAGGCGAGCTTGCCGTGGCCGACCTCGCGGCGACCCGGAGCGCCGAAGCGCCCGACTTCGCCGACCGAGTAGGGCGGGAAGTTATAGTGAAGCATGAAGCGCTGGTAGGAGAGACCCTCCAGGCCGTCGATCATCTGCTCCGACTCCTTGGTGCCGAGTGTCGTGGTGACGATCGCCTGGGTCTCGCCGCGGGTGAACAGCGCGGAGCCGTGGGTGCGCGGGAGGAAGCCGACCATGCTCTCGATCGGGCGAACCGTCTTGGTGTCGCGGCCGTCGATGCGGCGGCCTTCGCGAAGGATCGCGCCACGGACGATGTCCGCCTCGAGGCTCTTGACGAGCTTGGAAGCGACCAGCTGCTCCTGCGGTTCGGCGTCGGCGAAGGCGAGCTTCGCCTTGTCGCGCGCCGCGTTCAGGGCGGCGGATCGCTCGGACTTGTTGGTCAGCTTGTAGGCGGCATCGACGTCGGCGCCGATGAGGTCCTTGAGCTTCGCCTTGACCGCGGCCTTGTCGTCGCTCCGGGTGAGCTCCCACGGGTCCTTGGCGGCCTTTTCGGCGAGGCTGATGATTGCCTGGCAGACTTTCTTCGATGCTTCATGGCCAAACATGACGGCGCCGAGCATCTGCTCTTCCGACAGTTCCTTGGCTTCGGATTCGACCATCATCACGGCGTTCGGCGTACCCGCCATGACGAGCTCGAGGTCGCTCTCGGCGATCTGTGTGGAGCTCGGATTGAGGATGTACTCGCCGTCCTTGAAGGCGACGCGGGCGCCGCCGATCGGGCCCATGAAGGGAACACCGGAGATGGTTAGCGCGGCCGACGCAGCGATCATCGCCAGGATGTCGGGCTCGTTCTCGCCGTCGTAGGACAGGACCTGCGCGATCACGAGGACTTCATTGTAGAAGCCTTCCGGGAACAGCGGGCGGATCGGACGGTCGATAAGGCGGCTGGTCAGCGTTTCCTTTTCGGTCGCTCCACGCTCGCGCTTGAAGAAGCCGCCGGGGATACGGCCGGCAGCGGAGAACTTTTCCTGGTAGTGGACGGTCAGCGGGAAAAAGTCCTGGCCCGGCTTGACCGACTTTGCGGCGGTGACCGCGCAAAGCACTACGGTTTCGCCAAGCGTCGCGAGGACCGCGCCGTCGGCCTGACGGGCAATGCGGCCCGTTTCGAGCTTGAGGGTCTTTCCGCCCAGCTCGATTTCGACAGTTTTCGTGTTGAACATGTGTTTTCCTTCACCCGCGGGCCAGATGCCGGCGGGACAGCAGTGGCAGGCAATCCGGCCTGCGAGCGGTTCGGGGCGTTCTTCAGCCCCTATGAACGCCCCGCCGAATTGCGGGACTGGACATATGCGAAGCGGCCCGCATCGGGGCCGCTCCTCTATTACTTGCGAAGGCCGAGCTTCGCGATGAGATCGGTGTAGCGGGTCTCGTCCTCGCGGCGGAGGTAGTCGAGAAGCGACCGGCGCTTGTTGACCATCATCAGCAGGCCGCGGCGCGAGTGGTTGTCCTTCGCGTGGGTCTTGAAATGATCGGTCAGCGTCTGGATTCGGCTGGTCAGGATCGCGACCTGGACTTCGGGCGAGCCCGTGTCGTCAGAGCCACGACGATGTTCCTTGATCAGTTCCTGCTTGCGCTCGGCGGTAATCGACATTGAGAATTCACTCCGCGACATCGAGTAAGTTGAACCCCCGGACGACCTTCAGGCCGTCGACCGTGGCTTCGACCAGCGCGACCGGAGTATTCTCCAGCGTCGCCAGACAGAGCCCCGACCTCGCGGGGAACCCGGCAAGCTTCTGCCCGTAACGGAGCAGCTGAGCCTGGTCGGGGGTGACGGGGAGGGCCGGGATGTCGTCCAGCGCCGTTTCAAGCGGAACAACCGCCCCATCGATGCGCCGCGCCTTAGCGGCTTCGCTTAGAAAGTCCAGCGAAATGGCCTCTTGAAGACGGAACGGGCCGGCTCGGGTACGCCTGAGATAGGAGACGTGACCGACCGTTCCAAGCGCCCTTGCAACGTCGCGGGCAAGCGAGCGGATGTACGTGCCCTTCGAAACGCTGGCGGACAGCGTGATCTCGTCCGGCGCCTCGGCTGCGATCTGGAGGTGGTGCACCGTCACGCGGCGCGGCTTCATCTCGACCTCTTCCCCGGCTCTGGCCCGGGCGTAGGCCGCCTTGCCATCGATCTTGAGTGCCGAAAAAGCCGGAGGAGTTTGCTCGATCTCGCCGGTGAAGCGGTGGAGCACGGCGTCGACCTCGTCGCGTGTTGGCCGCACTTGGCTGCTCGCGACGACCTGCCCCTCGGCGTCTAGCGTGTCGGTTTCCTCGCCGAAGCGGATCGTGAAGTCGTAGGCCTTGCTCGCCTCCAGCATGCGGCCGGCAAGCTTGGTCGCCTCCCCCAAGGCGATTGGAAGGACGCCGCTCGCGAGCGGGTCGAGGGTGCCGCCGTGACCGACCTTGGTCTTGGGCTCGCCGGCCTCCCGCAGGATGCGCTTCACTGCGCTCACGGCGCTGGTCGAGCCGAGCCCCAGCGGCTTGTCGAGAATGATCCAGCCGTGGAGCAAGTCAGCGTCGGGGCAGGGCGGCGAGCCAGTGCACCAGCCGCTCGGACAGCGCGATGCGGTGGTCCGAGAAGCTGTGATCGGTGGGCCAGATCTCGCCCGTTGCTGCGGGATTGCCGCCCGCGCGGACGGCATTTAGCAACGCCGTCTCGGCAGCGCCGCCACCACGCTCCGCGCCGATGATGTCGACGGGACGTCTTCCAAACGCGCGCGTGCGCGTTGCCAGATCGTAGCCTGCCGGGATGGCCTTCAGCTCGGCCGTCAGCTTTTCTTCGGTCGTCGCGAGTGGGGGAAGGTCGCCGACGACCTCCTGATGCCAGGCGCTCGCGGCAGCCGGGTCGCCGAGTGTCCGCGCGTCACCGCCGAGATCCCACGGGTCGATCAGGAACAGTCCAGCAACCTTCGGATCGTCGGCCGCAGCGTCCGCAGCCATGAAGCCGCCCATGCTGTGGCCGGCAAGGGCGATCCGGTGCGTGTCGATGCGATACTTCGTGGCGTTTGCCGGATCCTCAAGGAAGGCAAGAGCCGTGCGCGCATCCGCAGCGGCGTTGGCGAACGAGAAGTCGCCATGGCTGCCCCACGAGCCGCGGTAGTGGAAGGTCAGGACGTTCCAGCCCGCGCGCCGCGCTGCCTGGGCAAGGTCGAGATTCTGCTCGTTGCCCGGAAAGCCGTGGAGCAGGAGAAGGGTCGGGTGCGGCCCTGCTCCCGAAGCCCTGTACATCACCGCATTCATCCCGGAGCCGTGCGACGGGAGCACGAACGCTTCCATCGCCGCGGGGTGCGCTACGTCGACTGCCGGATCGGCAAGAACGGGATTGGATTGCCCACTCGCAGGCGCGGCGGCCGCGAACACCGAAGCAGCCATCAGCAGCGTCTTGATCATGTCCATGCTCCCCCTCGAGTCGACAAGCGTCAGACAGGCCACTCATCCGCAAGGATTGCAAACAGCACCGTGTCACGGACGTGCCCGGTCCAGGTGATCCGGTCCGCGCGGAGCACGCCTTCGCGGACTGCGCCGAGCTTTTTCATCGCCGCCTGCGACCGCAGGTTGCGAATGTCGACGCGGAACTCGACGCGGCGGATGCCGCAGCCGAACGCCCGGGCCAGCATCATGTCCTTGGCGCGCCGGTTGAAGCCGCTGCCGCGGAACTTCGGCCGATAGTAGGTGCCGCCGATTTCCAGCACTTGCCGTCCTTCGTCGATGCCGAGGTAACTGGACATTCCGGCAAGATCGCCACCGTCGAAGAGGACGAACGTGCGCGCGGCTGGATTGGCGATGTAGCGGTCGATACTGTCGTCAAAGCCGTGCGGACCGAAGTTGTTGGCGTAGATGGCCCAGATGTCCGGGTCTTCGGCGCAGGCGGCGCGCAGGTCGTCCCGGTGCGCGTCAGAGAATAGCGCGGCGCTGCAATTCTCGCCGGTCATCGGCTCGGCGAGCGCGGCGAGATCGATCATTCGTCGCCGAGGTCCTGGATCACCTTCTCGGAGCGCAGCAGCTTTTCGATATGCGTGCCTTCGTCGAAGCTTTCGTCGGCCAGGAACTTGAGCTTGGCCGCATATTTTGTGCGGACTCGTTGCGCGACTTCGCGCTGGAGGAAGGCGGTGTTCTGGCGAAGCGCCTTCAGCACCGCTTCCTCGTCCTGGCCGAGCAGCGGCTTCACGAACACCGTCGCGTGCCGAAGGTCGGGCGACATGCGCACCTCGGTAATGCTGACGAGATGCTTCTGAAGCGTCTCGTCATGCACGTCGCCGCGCTGGAGCAATTCGCTCAGCACGTGCCGCACCTGCTCGCCGACGCGGAGCAGGCGGACCGAGCGGCCTTCAGGACTTTCAGTGCGACGCATCCGTTCCGTCCGTCTGCCGACGCCTAGAGCGTCCGCGCGCGCTCCTCGACCTCGAAGACTTCGAGACTGTCGCCGGCCTTGATGTCGTTGGTGTCGGCCAGCAGCACGCCGCACTCGAGCCCGGCGCGCACTTCGGCAACGTCGTCCTTGAAGCGCCGGAGCGAGCTGATCGTCGTCTTGGAGACGATGACGTCTTCGCGCGTGAGGCGGGCGTTGAGGCCCTTGCGGATGACACCTTCGGTGACCAGCAGGCCGGCTGCCTTGTCTCGCTTGCCGGCGGGAAAGACCTCGCGGACTTCGGCGCGGCCGACGACCGTTTCGATGATCTCCGGACCAAGCTCACCCGCCATTGCGCCCTTGGCCCAATCGGTGAGGTGATAGATCACGTCGTAGTAGCGGAACTCGACCTTGTTGCGCTCGGCAACCTCGCGCGCCTTCGCGTTCGGACGCACGTTGAAGCCGATGATCGGCGCTCCGCTGGCGCTTGCCAGCGTGACGTCACTCTCGGTGATCGCGCCAACCCCGGAGTGCAGGATGCGCACCTTGATCTCGTCCGTCGAGAGGCGGTTGAGCGCATGCACGATCGCCTCGACCGAGCCCTGCACGTCGGCCTTCACGACCAGCGGGAACTCGATGACGGTGGACGCATGGGTCGCGAACATGTTCTCGAGGCTCATCGGAGCGGAGGTCGTCCGCTTCCGGTCGAGCACCCCCTGGCGGTAGGTCGCGACCTCGCGGGCCCGCGCTTCGTTCTCGACGACCGTGAACGGATCGCCCGCCGCAGGGACCGCGGAAAGACCGAGGACTTCGACCGGAACCGACGGTCCGGCTTCCTTCACCTGGCGCCCCTTGTCATCGATCATCGCACGGACCTTGCCGCTCGATGCACCGGCAACGAACACGTCGCCGACGCGCAGCGTGCCGCGCTCGACGAGCACGGTGGCCAGAGGCCCACGGCCCTTGTCGAGCTTGGCTTCGACGACCGTGCCTTCGGCGGCGCGCTCCGGATTGGCCTTGAGTTCGAGGAGTTCGGCCTGCAGCTGGATCGCGTCGAGAAGCTTGTCGAGGTTGGTCTTCTTGAGCGCCGAGACTTCGACGTTCTGGACGTCGCCGCCCATCTCCTCGACGATGATCTCGTGCTGAAGGAGTTCCTCCCGGACTTTCTGCGGCTTGGCGTCAGGCTTGTCGATCTTGTTGATCGCAACAATCATCGGCACGCCGGCGGCCTTGGTATGGTTGATTGCCTCGATCGTCTGCGGACGAAGGCCGTCATCGGCGGCAACGACCAGCACGACGATATCGGTGACGTTCGCACCGCGGGCACGCATTTCCGAGAAGGCCTCGTGGCCCGGCGTGTCGAGGAACGTGATCTTCGAGCCGTCCGGCACTGCGACCTGATAGGCGCCGATGTGCTGGGTGATGCCGCCCGCCTCGCCCGACTGGACGTTGGCGCCGCGAATCGCATCCAGCAGCGACGTCTTGCCGTGGTCGACGTGGCCCATGATCGTGACGACCGGCGGGCGTGCCTTCAGGCTCTCGGGAGCATCGACGTCGGCGGCGCTGTCGATGTCGACATCGCTCTCGCTGACGCGCTTCACGCGATGGCCAAACTCGGTCACCAGTAGCTCGGCCGTGTCCTGGTCGATCGTCTGAGTCAGCGTAACCGGGCTGCCCATCTTGAAGAGCGCCTTCACGAGGTCGGCGCCGCGCTCCGCCATGCGGTTGGCGAGTTCCTGCACGGTGATCGCTTCCGGAACCACCACGTCGCGGACCTGCTTCTGAGCGGGGCCGGACTCCTGATGGTGGCGCTTTTCCTTTTCACGGGCTCGGCGGAGTGCTGCCAGCGAGCGGGCGCGGTTTTCGTCCTCGTCGGAGAGGGCGCGCGTGACGGTGAGCTTGCCGCGATGGCGCTGCTCGTCCCCACGGCCACGGCTCGGGCGAGCCGGCTCGGGGCGCTTGGGAGTCGGCGTCGGACGACGGAAGCCGCGTTCTTCGGCTTCCTCACGCTGCGGGGCAGCGGCTGGGGCTTGCTCGGCGGCGGGCTCGGCAGTTGCTGCAAGCGCCTGCTCCTGAGCCAAGCGAGCGGCTTCCTCGGCGGCAGCTTCTTCGGCGCGGCGGTTCTCTTCGGCGCGGCGGCGCTCTTCCTCGTTGGCGGAAGTCTTGGCCTGCTCCTCGCGGCGGCGGGCCTCCTCGAGCGCGGACATGCGCGCTTCCTCCGCTTCGCGGAGCAGGCGGGTCTGCAACTCCTTGCGGGCGGTAATGTCGTTTGTCGGGCTCGAACGGCGCGGCTCCGGAGCGGGCGCGGCGGGCTTCGGCGCCGGCTTGGGCGCTTCCGCGACCGGCTCGGGCTTGGGCGCTTCGACCGGCGGAGCTTCGCCCGGACGGCCAATGACGCGCCGCTTCTTGACCTCGACCACGACCGTGTTCGAGCGGCCGTGGCTGAAGCTCTGCTTCACTTTACCGGTCTCGACCGTGCGCTTGAGGCCCAGCGGCGGCCGGGTTCCAAGCTTCGGCTTTTCGGTCTGGTCTGCCATTCTATTCCTTCGTCAAATCTTCGTCAGCCGAGCCGGTCCTCAAGGCGGGTTCTCCGCCTTCCAGACCTCGATCGGGGCCAGTGAAAACCCGCCAACGCTCAAGCGCGTGGCGGACACGCGCAGCGGCAGCAGGATCGGTCAGGGCGACATGTACCACATTTTCGCGCCCAAGTGCCATGGACAAGATAGTGCGGCCCTCGGGGAATATCACCCCTTGGCTCTCGCCGCCGCCGACCCTCCAGGCCTGGTCCATTCGCCTGCACCCGTCCTCTCCGGCATCCGCCGCGTGAATCAGCATGTGGACCTTCCCGGACCGTGCCGCGGCTTCGATCCGCTCGGCGCCGGTAAGGAGGTTGCTGGAGCGTGCCTCCATGCCCAGCCGGTCCAGAGTGCCCTGCCGCAAAGCGTGCTCGGTGCGTTCCCCAAGATCCGCCGGAACGGTCACGTCCTTGGTCTTGAAGGCACGTTGCAGCGCGCTCCGAAGCTTGCCGAGAGCGTTGGCCGCGTCGAGCTCGCCACGGTCGGCGCCGATCCAGGCACCGCGCCCCGGCGCCCGCGCGCGGACGTCCGGTCCAACGGTTCCGTCAGGCCCAAGCGCGAGCCTGATCAGCTCGTTCTTGGTGCCCTTCCGGCGAGTCAGGATGCAGGTGCGCTCGGGCTCCTGCGACTTTCCACGATTCTCGTTGGCCCCAGGTGCTTCCACCGTGGCCCTGACGGGAGTCTTTAGCCGAAGAGTCTCATTGCTCGGTTTCCGCAACAGCGTCCTCCTGTCCGGAGGTGTCAGTGGCGGCGCCGGTGTCCTCGTCCTCGAACCAGTGGGCCCGGGCAGCCATGATGATCTCGTTGCCCTGCTCTTCGCTCAAGCCAAATTCGGCAAGAACGCCGCCCTTGTCCTCCGGACGGTTGCTCGGCTCGCGCTGGCGGCGCTGCTCGGGCCGCTTCTTCTGTACCAGCTCGTCCGTCGCCAGGTCGGCGAGGTCGTCGAGGGTGCGGATGTTGGCCTTGCCGAGAGTTACCAGCATCGCTTCCGTCAGGTGCGGCAAGGCAGCGAGTTCATCCGACACGCCGAGCGCACGGCGCTCTTCGCGCGAAGCGGCTTCGCGGCGATCGAGCGCCTCGGTCGCGCGGCTCTGCAACTCGGTCGCGATGTCTTCGTCGAGCCCTTCGATCGAGGCGATTTCCTCGGGCGGCACGTAAGCGACTTCCTCGAGGCTTGTGAAGCCTTCGGCGACCAGCAATTGCGACAGCGTTTCGTCGACGTCGAGCTCGGACTGGAACATCTCGGTCCGCTCCATGAACTCGCGCTGGCGCTTCTCGCTGGCATCGGCTTCGGTCAGGATGTCGATCTGCGACGCGGTCAGCTGGCTGGCGAGACGGACGTTCTGGCCGCGGCGACCGATCGCAAGGCTGAGCTGGTCATCGGGAACGACGACTTCGATGCGGCTCTCTTCCTCGTCGATCACGACGCGGCTGACCGTTGCAGGCTGCAGGCCGTTGACCACGAAGGTCGCGAGATCCTGCGACCAGGGGATGATGTCGATCTTCTCGCCCTGGAGTTCCTGGACGACGGCCTGAACGCGGCTGCCCTTCATGCCGACGCAGGCGCCGACCGGGTCGATGGAGCTGTCGTGGCTGATGACGCCGATCTTCGCGCGGCTGCCCGGGTCGCGGGCTGCGGCCTTGATCTCAATGATGCCGTCGTAGATTTCCGGTACTTCCTGCGCGAACAGCTTCTTCATGAAGTCCGGGTGAGCGCGGGAAAGGAAGATCTGCGGGCCGCGCGCTTCGCGGCGCACCGACATGATCAGCGACCGGATGCGGTCGCCGACCCGCACCATTTCGCGCGGGATCTGCTGGTCGCGGCGAATGACGCCTTCGGCACGGCCAAGGTCGACGACGACGTGGCCGAACTCGACGCGCTTGACGACGCCCGTGATGATCTCGCCGACGCGGTCCTTGAACTCCTCGAATTGACGCTCGCGCTCGGCGTCGCGGACTTTCTGGAAGATGACCTGCTTGGCGGCCTGGGCGGCAATGCGGCCGAACTCGATCGGCGGCAACGGGTCGACGATGAAGTCGCCGACGGCAGCGCCCTTCTGGAGTTTCTGTGCGCCCTTTTCGTCGATCTGCTTGAAGTGATCCTCAGGCTCCTCGACAACTTCGAGAACGCGCCACAGGCGAAGGTCGCCGGTCTCGGCGTCGAGCTTGGCGCGAATGTCGTTCTCGGCGCCGTAGCGGGCGCGGGCAGCACGCTGGATGGCATCTTCCATCGCCTCGATGACGATGCCCTTGTCGATCAGCTTCTCGCGGGCGACGCTGTCGGCAATCGCGATCAGCTCCGCGCGATTTGCGCTGACGGCAGCGGGTGCGGTGGCCATGGTGTTTATTCCTCTATCGTCTGGATGGAGTCGGCGCCCTCGGTGCTGAGCGGCGCGGTGGCGTTGATGAGCTTGTCGGTCAAGAGCAGCTTGGCCGACGCGATTTCGGAGAACGGCAGCGTGTGAAGCTTGCCGCTCTTGTCGAGCAGTTGGACCTCGTTGCCCTCATAACCCTCGAGCGTGCCGGAGTATTGCTTCCGGTTGTCACGCGGTTCGACGAGCGACACCCGCGCTTCGTGACCGGCCCAATCGGCATAGTCCTTCAGGCGGGTCAGTGGGCGGTCGATGCCCGGCGAGCTGACTTCCAGGCGGAAGCTCCCTTCGATGGGGTCATTGGCGTCGAGCCAGTCGGACAGGTGGCGCGAGATCGTCTCGCAGTCGCTGAGGTCGAGCTGTCGGGTGTCGGGCCGTTCGGCCATGATCTGAAGCGTCGGGTCGGAACCGCCGCCGATCATCGCAACGCGCACGAGGTCGTAGCCGAGGCTCTTCACCTCAGGCTCGATCAGTCGTTCCAGACCGGCGATCTCCGCCACGCGCGCTCCGTATTAGGAAGTTCAACAGCTCTCGGACCGGAGCCGGTGGGCCCCAGCCTCAGGCATCTAGCGATGTCGAGGAGAGAGCGGCGATATAGGCCGATGCCCCAACTGGCGCAAGCGATGCTTAGCGCCCGAGCGCCCGGTTCTCTTCGCGGATGCGGATGGCCAGCACGGCCGCGTTGAGCAGTGTGAAAAGCGCAGCCACTTCCCACGAGCCGAAGGCGAGCGGCAGCGCTGCAATCTCGCCGACGACGATTAGATAGTTGGGATGATTGACCCAGCGATACGGACCGCGGCGGACGAGCGGTGCTTGCGGCAGGACGATGATGCGCGTGGTCCAGCGCTCGCCCAGGGTCGCGATGACCCAGATGCGCGCGAGTTGAAGCAGGACGAACAGCGCCAGCCAGAAACCCTCGATCTGGCGGCCCGGCGCAAGCCACCAAAGCGCCGCCAGCCAAAGCACGTGAACAGCTGCGATCAGCGGGTAGTGGCCGGGGGCGACCTCACGCGCGCCGCTGGCGAGGAGGCGGCGCGTGTTGCGGTTCGACAAGCACAATTCGCCGAGACGCTGCAGCGTCACCAGCGCGAGAATGACGATGGCGACGATCACGCCGCTTCGAGCAGCAGCCCGGCGCAGGTGAAGCCTGGACCGAACGCGGTCATCATCGTCGGGTCGGGCAGTTCGGTGCGAAGGAGCTTCTTCAGCACGAACAGCACCGTCGGCGCGCTCATGTTGCCGAAGTCGCGGAGCACTTCGCGTTCGACGTTGAGCTCGCCTTGATTGAGCTCGAGCGAGGTCTCGATCGCGGCGATGACCTTGGTGCCGCCCGGGTGGCAGCAGAAGCGCGCGACTTCCTCGCGAGCAACTCCCATTTGTGCGGCCATTTCATCGATCGCCGGCCGCAGATTCGCTTCGATGAACGGTGGGATGGCCCGGTCGAAGACCACGCCCAGGCCCGGATCCTCGACACGCCAGCCCATGATTCCCAGCGTATCCGGCCATAGCTTTTCGGCGGAGTTGCTGATTCGAGCGAGGCCGCCGTCGCCGGTGCTGACCACCGCGGCCGCGGCACCATCGCCGAACAAGGCGGTGGCGACGATCGCCGCCGGGTCGTCGCTGTCGAGGCGAATGGAAATGGAGCAGGTCTCGACCGTCACGAACAGCCAGTTGCTGCCCGGATCGGATGCAGCAAGCCGGGCGGTCAGGGCGAGACCACTCACGCCGCCTGCGCAGCCAAGGCCGAACACGGGAACCCGGCGGACATTCTCGCGGAGCCCGAGCCGCGGCCCTACTCGCGCCTCCAGGCTCGGCGTTGCGATGCCCGTCGTCGACACGGTGACCACGCCGTCGATGTCGCCGGGCACCAGGCCTGCTTCGGCTATGGCCTGTGTCGCGGCATCTTCGAACAGTTGCTCGGCGGCGGCGAGGTAGATCGCGTTGCGTTCCGCCCAGCCATGCGGCTGTTCGTACCAGTCGAGCGGTGCGACGAGGTGGCGGGTGGCAATCTCGGCATTGTCGAACACGCCGGACAGGCGCTCGAAAAGCGACGCCCGCCCCCGAAAGGCGCGGCGGCCGATTTCCTTCGCCTCCTCCTGAGGGAGGATGTGCCGCGGAACCGCGGTTGTTACGGAACGTAAGCTGCAGGCTGGCATGGGGCGCCTAAAAGCGAGAGCGAGCCGGCTCTCGAATGGAATGAAGGACTTATCTGGATGTCGCCACGTTTATTGCAACCTGCCCTTTTTCTCGTACTCGCGGCTTGCGGGGCCTCGAACTCCGCAGACGCTGGGCAGCCTTCGGGAGATCCGCCTTTCAAGGTTTCACCGGTGGCGACCTTCGATGCGCCTTGGGCAATCGCCTTCGTTCCGGGCAGCCATGATGCGTTGGTCACCGAGAAGCCCGGGCACATCTGGCTGGTCGACACGACGAGTGGCCGCAAGCAGCCCGTCGCCGGAGCACCGAAGGTTGTCGAGAGCAGCCAGGGCGGGCTGCTGGACATCGTCGTCTCGCCCGGCTTCGCTCGCGATCACCAGGTGTATCTCACTTACTCCGAGCCCTCGGCGCGCGGCGGGAGCCAACTCGCGCTTGCAAGGGCTGAGCTCACCCGGGGTGCGAACGGGGGAAACCTCAACAACTTGCAGGTGATCTGGCACGATCCGGCCGGAGGCGAGGGCGGCCAGTTCGGCGCGATCATTGCCTTCGCGCCCGATGGTCAGTCGCTGTTCCTCAGCTCAGGCGAGCGGCAGCGCTTTACGCCCGCCCAGGACCCCAACCAGCCGATCGGCAAGATCCTGCACCTGACGCTCGACGGCAAACCTGCGCCGGGCAATCCTGGCGCAGGGCGAACGGGTGCTCCGACCGTCACCGTCACCAATCCGCCCGACAACACCGAAGCTGCCCGGACAGCCAGCGGTACACAGGTCTCCTGGCCCGGCGCGAACCTCACTCCTGCCGAGACTTGGAGCAGCGGCCACCGCAATCCCTATGGCCTGGCCTTCGCTCCCGACGGCAGGCTCTGGGAAACAGAGATGGGGCCGAAGGGGGGCGACGAGCTCAACCTCATCCTCGCTGGCCGTAACTACGGCTGGCCGCTGGTGTCGGAAGGCGAGAATTACGATGGCGTGCCGATTCCAAAATCGGCGACGCGGCCGGACCTCATGCCGCCCAAGCTCCATTGGGTGCCGTCAATCTCGCCGAGCAGCCTGATGTTCTACTCTGGCGACCTGTTCCCGCAGTGGAAGGGCAACGGCTTCATCGGCGCGCTGTCTGGGCAGGCGCTGATCCGCGTCACCATCAACGGCGATCGGGCGCAGAAGGCCGAGCAGTGGGACTTGGGCGCCCGCATCCGCTTCGTCGGGCAGGGGCCGGACGGCGCCATCTACCTGCTTGAGGACGGCGACGGTGCCCGCATGCTGCGCCTTACTCCGTCAGATCAGACGCGGCGGTAGCGGAGGTAGTAGGGGCGGCGGCCCTCGCGCCGTGCCTTGGCGCCGTAGCGCGTCTCGATCCAACCGCCGGACGGTTCCAGGAAGTCGCGGGGCCGCTGCGCCAGCCATTCGAACCGGCCCGACTGGCGCTGCATCACCATCAGCGACCAGGTGAGATAGGTGGGGTCATCGGTTGCCAGCCGGAATTCGCCGCCCGCCTTCAGCTTGGCCGCGAACAGTTCGAGCGGGCCATCGTTGACCATCCGCCGCTTGGCGTGCCGCGCCTTGGGCCAGGGATCGGGGTGGAGCAGATAGAGGAAGCTCAAGGCACCGTCCGGAACCCGCCGCAACACCTCCAGCGCGTCGCCGCGCCACAGCCGCACATTGGCGAGGTTACTCTCGCGGATGTGGCCGAGCGCCGTCGCAACGCCGTTGAGGAATGGCTCCGCACCGATGAAACCGTGATCGGGCAGCATGTCGGCCCGGTCCGCCAGGTGCTCGCCCGAGCCGAAGCCGATCTCGAAGTGAAGCGGTCGCTCCTCGCTGAACAGCAGCCGCGAAGTTACTTCCCCTTCCGCCGGCACTTCGATCTGCGGCAACAGCGCGTCGAGCAGGTCCTGCTGGCTTCTGCGCAACTTGTGTCCGGTCGAGCGGCCGTAGAGCCGGTTGAGAGTGGTCGGGTCGCCGGGTTTGAATGCGCTCATCCGGCGCCGACTAGGACCCGAATCGCGTGCTCGCAACGGCGTTGGGAACCTCTTGAACCCTCTGGCGCTGTCTGTCGGCAAGCCAACACAATGCGCCGGAGAATATGCCGTGAGGCCCATCGCGATCGCCGATCGTCCGCTGTACGCGATGCTGCTTCCCATCCCCGTCATTTGCTTCATCGGGGGGCTGATCACCGATCTGACGTTCCGCGGAAGCGACGGGAACATGCTCTGGCTCGACTTCTCGAGCTGGCTGATCGCTGCCGGGCTCCTGTTCGGCGCGGTTGCGGCACTGATCCTGCTGATCGATGTGATCCGCGGGCTCGGCGGCCGGGGAGCAATCATCTGGACTCAGTTTGGCCTCCTGGCGGCTGCGTTGATCATCGAGCTGATCAACTCCTTCATCCATGCCCGCGACGGCTGGACCGCGGTCGTGCCGACTGGCCTCATGCTGTCGATCATCAGCGTGCTCCTGATCCTCGGTAGTGGGTGGCTGTGGCAGTCGATCCGTTACGGGCGCTCCGGAGAACGGGCATGAGACTGCGCTGGATTGCCGCCGTTGCACTGCTTCCGCTTGCCGCTTGCGAAAGCGAGCAGCAGGTCGATCCCTCGCAGCAGATGGGTCCCAACCCGGTGCTGCCGGCCCCGCATGAGGAGTTGATCGCGGCAGTCGGCGTTCCCAACATCATTGGCTGGAAGCAGGGGCAGACACCGATCGTTCCGGCGGGCTTCCGGATCCAGGCACTCGCGACCGGCTTCACCAGCCCCCGGACGGTCTACACGCTGCCCAACGGGGACATTCTGGTCGTCGAGACGCAGCGCAACGTTCCTGAGCCGGTGCAGCGGCCCAAGGATCCAATCCGCGACTTTATCATGTCGATGGCGCACGGAGGCGGTGGAGCAACGCCGCCGGAACCGCCGCCGCAGCGGATTACGTTGCTTCGCGACGCGGATGGCGACGGAAAGCCCGAGCTTCGCACGATCCTCATCGATCACCTGAATTCGCCGTTCGGCGTGGTGTACGTGAACGGCTCGCTTTACGTCGCCGACACGGATGCCATCCTCCGCTTCCCGTTCACGCCTGGCGACACCCGCGTCGGCGGGCCTCCCCAGAAGATCGTCGACCTTCCGGCGGGCTTGATCGACCACCATTGGACGAAGAGCCTCACGGCGAGCCCGGACGGGTCGAAGCTCTATGCCGGGGTCGGCTCGAACAGCAACGCGCAGGAGCGCGGGCCCGAAGCGGAGACCAATCGCGCCGCGATCTGGGAAGTCGACCCGAAAACCGGGGCTTTTCGCATCTTCGCGAGCGGTCTTCGCAACCCGAATGGGCTGACCTTCTATCCCGGCACCAACACGCTGTGGGCGGTCATCAACGAGCGCGACGAGCTCGGGCCGAACCTCGTGCCGGATTATCTGACCTCCGTACGCCCCGGCGCGTTCTACGGCTGGCCTTACAGCTATTACGGTCAGCATGTGGACCCGCGGGTGCGGCCGCGTCGTCCCGACATGGTGGCGAAGGCGATCCCCGCGGACTACGCGCTAAGTTCGCACGTCGCGGCGCTCGGCTTGACCTTCTACACGGGCAACAGCTTCCCGGCGATGTTCGGCGGCGGCGCTTTCGTCGGTGAACACGGCAGCTGGAATCGCACGCAGTTCAATGGCTACCGCGTGGTCTTCATCCGGTTCGCGGGTGGCAAGCCGGTCGGCAAGCCGATGAACTTCGTGACCGGCTTCCTCGACGGCCAAGGCAACGCCCGGGGTAGGCCGGTCGGCGTCGCAATCGACCGCACCGGCGCGCTGCTCGTCGCCGACGACGTCGGCAATACTGTTTGGCGCGTCAGCTACGGCGCGCCGCAAGCGAGACTTTCGTCAGCAAGCGGAGGAAGATGATGAACGACAGCGACCCAAGGTTCGGCGGAAATCCGCAAAGCACGGCCAAAATCGCGGGTCACCCGCTGCATCCGATGCTGATCCCCTTCCCGATCGTCTGCTTCGTCGGCACGCTGGTGACGGACATCGTCTACAGCCGCAATCACGATGCCGGGTGGGCGACGGCCTCGCACTGGCTCCTCGGCATCGGGCTCCTCACCGCGGCAGCGGCGGCGCTCGCGGGCTTTACCGACTACCTCGGCGACGAGCGGGTGCGGAAGCTGGGCGATGCGCTCAAGCACATGCTGGCGAACGTCACTGCCGTCGTCCTGGAGCTGGTGAACTTCTTTCTCCGGCTGAGGAACAACGACTTTATCGACTCGACCGGCGTGTATCTCTCCGCCGTCGTGGTTCTGATCTTGCTGTACAGCGGCTGGAAGGGCGGGGACCTCGTCTACCGGCACCGCATCGGCGTGAACGACGGACCGAACGCCTAGTTGGCCGGGCGGCAGGGCTTCCCTTCATATGCGAAGCGGTTGCGGACGTAGGCCTTCCCGTTCCAGCGCAGAACCGGGAAGCAGAAGCCCAGTCCGCCCACGGAGATATCCGGCATCTTGTTGACGCCGCGCGTCTGCAGGAACTCGGCCATGCCCGGTGACTGGTGAAGCTTCGACCAGCGTCCGTTTGCGCCCTTGCTCATCAGCCAGAAGCCGGCGCCCGTGTTGCCGTAGCAGAATGAGCCGCCCTCGGTGACCACCGCTTCGGGGCGCCCGTCGCCGTTCAAGTCGCCGTACCGCTCGATCGTACCCGGTTCGTAGCTGCCCTGATCGGGCTGGTAGCACTCCGAACGCCACTCGCCATGGCTCTTCTTGAACCCGGCGGCAGTCAGAATGGCGGCCTGCTCCGAGGCTGGCGCCGACACTGCGATTAAGGCGGCAAGCAGAATCACGGCCGCCCATTAGCATGAAATAGTCGGCTAGGCGACAGTCCCGGCCCTGAGATCCTCGACGAGATCGAGCCGCTCCCACGGGAAGTGGTCGCCTTCCGCGCTGCGGCCGAAGTGGCCGTAGGCGGCCGTCGCCTGGTAAATCGGCTTGTTGAGGCCAAGGTGCGTGCGGATGCCGCGCGGAGTCAGGCGCCCGAGCTTGCCGATACTCCGGATCGCGTCCTCGAGCTTCGCGTCCTCGACCGTGCCGGTGCCGTGCGTGTCGACATACAGTGACAGCGGCTCGGGCACGCCGATCGCATAGGCGAGCTGGATCGTGCAGCGCTTGGCGAGACCGGCTGCGACGATGTTCTTGGCTAGGTACCGCGCTGCATAAGCGGCGGACCGGTCGACCTTGGTCGGGTCCTTGCCCGAGAAGGCGCCGCCGCCGTGCGGTGCTGCGCCGCCGTAGGTGTCGACGATGATCTTGCGGCCGGTCAAGCCCGCATCGCCGTCCGGCCCGCCGATCTCGAAGCTGCCGGTCGGGTTGATGTGATAGACGGTCTCGTTGCCGAGCAGTTCGGTCGGAAGAACGCGCGCGACCACCGACTTCACGTACGCGTGGAGCTCGGCCTGCTTCTCCCCGCGGTCGTAGCCCGGCTTGTGCTGGGTCGACACGACGATGGCGGTGGCCTTTGCAGGTTTACCCTCTTCGAAGCGAAGAGTGACCTGGCTCTTGGCGTCCGGCTCCAGGAACGGGGCGCGGCCGGCGTGGCGGTCCGCCGCCATCTCGGCGAGGATCTTGTGGCTGTAGTCGAGCGTGGCCGGCATTAGGTCCGGGGTCTCGTCACATGCGAAGCCGAACATAATGCCCTGGTCGCCGGCGCCCTCGTCCTTGTTCTCGCCGGCGTCGACGCCCTGCGCGATGTGGGCGGACTGCGGGTGCAGGTTGTTCTCGAAGCGGAAGGTGTTCCAGTGGAAGCCGGACTGCTCGTAGCCGATGCGCTTCACCGTCTGGCGGACGGTGCTTTCAACTTCATCGAGCACGCCAGGCGCCCAGTTGCCGTCGGTGTCCATGATGCCCTGGCCTCGGATTTCACCCGCGAGGACAACGGTGTTGGTCGTCGTCATCGTCTCGCATGCGACGCGAGCCTCCGGGTCCTTGGCCAGGAACAGATCGACGATCGCGTCGGAAATCTGATCGGCGACCTTGTCGGGGTGGCCTTCGGAAACGGACTCGGATGTGAACAGATAAGAGTTGCGCATGATCGAAAGCGGGCCCTCGGATTATAAGGATATAAAGAAGTCTTTATATGTTGCTCTAGCGTCGGCTCCGTCCAAGCACAATGCCGCCGATAAGGAGCGCAAAGCCGATCAAGTGCGGGATGATGTTGCCGAAGCGGCCGAACAGCGTGGCGCTGTCCGCCGGCGGCGGGAGCGCTGCGTCGATGAGCCCTGCCTGGCGCCACGGCACGGACTTCACGACTTCGCCACGTGCATCGACAACGGCGCTGATCCCGGTCGGCGTCGAGCGGATGACCGGAATGCCTTCCTCGGCAGCGCGGAGCCGGGCCTGCGCGAGGTGCTGCGGGGGACCCCAGCGCCCGAACCAGGCATCGTTGGACGGGTTGAAGATGAAATCCGGCCGGTCGCGTCGGTCGACGACTTCGCCCGAGAAGATGATCTCGTAACAGAGCTGGAAGCCAACCTTGCCCCAGCCCGGAATTGCCACGGTCCGGGGTCCCGGACCGGCGGTGAAGTCGACGTCGCCGGGGGCCAGGCGGGACAGCCCGATCGCCGATAGCAGCGGCCGCATCGGCAGGTACTCGCCGTAGGGGACGAGGTGGGCCTTGTCGTAGCGGGCAACGGCTCGACCGCCGGATGCGAGAACGAAAACGCTGTTCGCTGCCCCGTCGACGAACATGCCGTCGCGGGAGAACACAGCGATTCCGCCCGTGAGGAGATATTCGCCGGGACCCACCAGGGTCGCGGCGCGGGTGCGTTCAAAGTTCGCGAATGCCTGGTGCTGATCGGTCCGTCCGTCTTCGAGTGGCTCGGTGACCGCCGCTTCCGGCCAGAACAGCAGGCGGGGGTGTTCACCGCCTGGAGCAGAGGAGAGCCCGGCAAGACGCCTCGCGGCGATATCGCCGAAGCCCGGCGTCCATTTGTCCTGCTGGCCGATGTTCGGCTGCACCACGCGCACCTGCCTGCCCGTCGGACGAGCAAGCGTGACCTGCGGAAGGAAATGGAGGAGGACGATGACGGCAAGAATTCCTCCGCCCTGCTTCCATTGTCGGCGGGCGAACAGCCACAGCATCCCGCCTGCGAACGCCACCAGTGCTGACAGGCCATAGGTGCCGATGAAGGCTGCGGTGTGCAGCAGATGCGTGTCGTCGAGGACCACGCCAAGTGGATTCCAGGCGAAGCCGGTGAACATCGTCGCCCGCAGCCATTCGGTGATCGGCCAGGCGCCGCCTACTGCCAGCACGAGCGCAAGCGGACGCTCGCCCTTGAAGCGCCAGGCCACGCCGGTGGCGATGGCGGGATACACCGCGAGGTATAGCGACAGCAGGACGACGGCGACGTAGCCGAGCCAGTGCGGCATCTTGTCCTGAAAGGTGAAGGCAAACTGGATCCAGTTCAGCCCGACGGCAAACTGGCCCACTCCGAACGCCCAGCCAACCGCAAGCGCCTGGCGAAGGTTGTTTGATCGCCAGGTCAGCTCGCACAGGAGCGCAAGCGCCAGCGGCATCAGCGGCCACAAGCCCGTTGGCGCGAAGGCGAAGGCGGAGGCGGCGCCAATAAACAGTGCCAGAAACGCCGGATACCTCATATTACGCCTACGAGCCCGCGCGGCCACGCGCGACGTCCAGCGGGGCGGAGCGCACCGGCAAAAGCGAAACAAGCGTCATCGCGGCGCCCATGCCCCAAATCCCGTCAGATGCGACAGCGATTTTGTTGCTGTGCCGGTGCTGGACAGTCGCCTTCGCTCGCATCAGTGATGGGCCATGAACATGCCGCCCTTCCACCTTGCGTTTCCGGTCGATGATCTGGCGGCGGCGCGGCGCTTCTACGGCGAGGTCCTGGGCTGTGCCGAGGGACGCAGTGCCGACCACTGGGTCGACTTCGACCTGTATGGCCACCAGATCGTCGCTCACCTCGCACCGCACGCGGTACGGTCGCAGGCGACGAACCCGGTCGACGGCGATGATGTCCCTGTGCCGCACTTCGGCCTGGTGCTTGCGATGGAGCAGTGGCGGACGCTTGCGGAACGACTGCAGGGCGCGGGCGTGGAATTCGTGATTGCGCCGACCGTGCGGTTCGCCGGCGGGCCTGGCGAGCAGGCGACGATGTTCCTGCTCGACCCTGCCGGCAATGCGCTCGAATTCAAGGCGATGGCCGACCCCGCCAAGCTGTTCGCGAAGAACTAGTCGGCCTCCGGCGCGCTTTCAGGGGCGTGAAGACGGACGCGCTTGATGCGGCGGGCGTCGGCGTCGACGCATTCCAGGCGCCACCCGGACGGGTGGGAGACGGACTCGCCAGGATTGAGGATCCGGCCGGCGAGTACGAAGGCGAGGCCGCCTAGCGTGTCGATCTCGTCGTCCTCCGCCGTCAGGCGCGGGTCCACTGCCTGCTGGAGATCCTCCAGTTCCAGCCGGGCGTCCGCTTCCCAGACACCGTCCTCCAGAGCGGTGAGCAGGCCGGCTTCCGCCTCGTCATGCTCATCCTCGATTTCGCCCACGATCTCCTCGACAACGTCCTCGATCGTAACAAGGCCTTCCGTGCCGCCGAACTCGTCGACGACGATCGCGAGGTGGGTGCGCTGCGTGCGCATGCGGGCGAGCAACTCGATGACGCCCATCGATTCGGGCACGAACAGCGGCTCGCGCATCAGGGCTGCAATCGAGCGGTCGCGCGCCGTGTCGACGCTGGCCATGAAGACGTCCTTGACGTGAATCATGCCGATCACTTCGTCGAGGCTGTCGCCGAACACCGGCAGGCGGCTGTGACCGGCATCGACGAATGCGTTCACCAGCGCTTCGAAGCTGATCGTGGACGGCACGGCCATGATGTCGCCGCGGGTGACGCAGATATCACCCGCCGTCTGGTCGCCGAAATGCAGCAAGTTGCGCAGCATCTGCCGCTCCGACGGCGTCAGGTCGCCAGCGACGGGGCGCGCGTCTTCGGCTTCCTCGATCGCTTCCTCGATCTGGTCGCGGAGTGTCGGTTCGGCGTCGTCGCCGAAAATCAGGTGGCGCATTCCGCGCCAAAGGCGGGAGCCGCCTTCCTCGTCGTGGCGGGTGGCCATCAGGCGGCGACTTCGTAGGGGTTGCCGATGCCGATCCGCTGAAGCGCCCGCACTTCGCGCGCCTCCATATCGGCGGCCTCACCATCGTCGTGATGATCATAGCCGAGCAGATGGAGCGTCCCGTGGACGATCAGATGCGCCGCATGTTCCTCGACCTGGATGCCCTTGTCCTCGGCTTCCGACACGCAGACGTCGCGCGCCAGGACGATATCACCAAGCAACAGTTCTGGTCCGGCAACACTTGCATTCTGAAACTCAGCTGGTTCGAGCATCGGGAAGGAAAGCACGTTCGTCGGACGATCCTTTCCGCGCCATAACTCGTTGAGCGTCCGAACCTCTGTATCGCTGGTTAGCCGGACGGAAAGTTCCACGTCCCGTGCTGCGGTCGCAAGCTGGGGGAACGCGCTTTCGGCCACGGCCGCTTCAGCGGCACGGCGCACGAGCGCGTCCCAGTCGCTGCTACTGTCCCACTCCTCATCGGCTTCGATGGCGATCTCGAGCATCACGCGTTGGGACCTTCATAGGCATCGACGATCCGGCCGACGAGCGGATGGCGGACGACATCGGCGGCGGTGAAGCGGACCGTCGCGATGCTCTTGATGCCGGTGAGCCGATTGACCGCGTCCGCCAAGCCGGACTTCGATGGATCGGGCAGATCGACCTGATACGGGTCGCCGCAGATCACCATCCGGCTGCGCATCCCGAACCGGGTCAGGAACATCTTCATCTGCAGCGGCGTGGTGTTCTGCGCCTCGTCGAGGATAATGAAGGCGTCGTTGAGCGTTCGGCCGCGCATGAAGGCAATCGGCGCAATCTCGATCTCGCCGGACGCGATGCGGCGCTCGACCTGCTCCGTCGGAAGCATGTCGTACAGCGCGTCGTAGAGCGGGCGGAGATAGGGATCGACCTTCTCCTTCATGTCGCCGGGAAGGAAGCCGAGGCGCTCGCCCGCTTCGACCGCCGGGCGGGAGAGGATGAGGCGGTCGACGCTGCCGCTGATCAGCTGCGACACGGCCTGGGCGACGGCGAGGTATGTCTTGCCCGTGCCCGCGGGTCCGAGGGCGAAGATCATTTCGTCGCGGGCGAGGGCTTCCATGTAGCTCGTCTGGACGGCCGTGCGCGGGACGATCGTCTTCTTGCGCGTGCGGATCATGACGCGCGGCGCGGAGGTGACTTCCTCTTGGACGATCCCTTCGAGGTTCGGTTGCGCGGCCATGCCGAGCACGGCTTCAACCGCACCAGCATCGACGTCGTGACCCTGGTCCAGGCGGTTGTAGAGCCCGATCAGGACGTCGCGCGCGCGCGCGGCGGAGTCGGCTTCTCCCTCGATCTGCACACGGTTGCCGCGGGCGGCGATGTGGACGCCCAGCCGCTGCTCGATGGTGATGAGATGGCGGTCGTAGTCGCCGAACAGCGGGCCGAGCAGGTACGGCTGGTCGAACTCCAGCTCGAGGCGAGCGCGGTCCGGAACGGCGGCGAGGTCGCGGCGCGGAGGCATCAGGCGGCAACCCCTTCGATGAAGCTCATGACGCGTTGGTCGACGACGCTGCCGGCCATGCTGTTGGGTCCGGCGGAGAGGAGTTTGACGTCTATGATCTCGCCGGGCCGCGCCGTTGTTTCCACGTGAACGGACTGGAGCCAGGGCGAGCGGCCGATCATCTGCCCCTCGTGCCTGCCTTTGCGCTCGATCAGGACTTTTGTGTCGATGCCCACGGTCGAGCGGTTGAACGCGAGTTGGTGGTCATTGATCCGGTCCTGCAGTCGCTGCAGCCGCTCCTCCATGATTTCGCGCGGGATTTGATCCTCCATCGCTGCGGCGGGGGTTCCCGGCCGCGGGCTGTACTTGAACGAATAGGCGGCAGCGTAGCCGACTTGATCGACGAGGCGCAGCGTTGCTTCGAAATCTTTTTCGGTCTCGCCCGGGAAGCCGACGATGAAGTCACCGGACAAGGCAATGTCCGGCCGGGCAGCGCGCATCTTCTCGAGGATCGCGAGATACGTCTCGGCAGTGTGGCTGCGGTTCATCAACTTCAGAACGCGGTTGCTTCCAGACTGCACCGGCAGGTGGAGATACGGCATCAGCTCGGGAACGTCGGCGTGAGCGGCGATCAGATCGTCGCCCATGTTCATCGGATGGCTCGTCGTATAGCGGATCCGCTCGACGCCCTCGATGCGCCCCAGCGTGCGGATCAGGTCTGCAAGGGTGCGGTCCCCGTCGCTCCACGCATTCACGTTCTGGCCGAGAAGGACGATCTCGCGCGCGCCTCCCTCGATCAGCTCGTGCGCTTCGGCGACGATGGGCTCCCAGTGGCGGGAAATCTCGGCGCCGCGCGTGTAGGGCACGACACAATAGGTGCAGAACTTGTCGCAGCCTTCCTGGACGGTGAGGAAGGCGCTAGGCGCTGCCCGGCGACGCGCGGGGAGTGCATCGAACTTGGCCGTGGCCGGCATGTCGGTATCCACCGGACGGGCGCCGCCTGAGGCTTGAGCGATCATCTCGGGCAGTCGGTGATAAGCCTGCGGTCCGACGACGATGTCGATCAGCGAGGAGCGGCGCTTTGCTTCGCTCCCTTCGGCCTGGGCGACGCAACCGGCGAGCGCCACCATCGGCTTGGTGCCGTCCTCGCGGCGCACGCGGCCAACGTCCGAATAGGCCTTCTCCGCGGCTTTCTCCCGGATGTGACAGGTGTTGAGGACGACCAGGTCGGCGTCGTCCGCCGCGGCGGCCGTGCTCATGCCGTTGGCGCGCAGAAGCTCGGCCATCCGTTCGCCGTCATAGACGTTCATCTGGCAGCCGAAGCTTTTGATCTTGAAGGTCTTGGGAGTCATTGGTGCACGCCTATAGGCGAGTGCGCCGGCGACTTGAAGCCGAGTGCTTCGGCGATCCGCTCGCTTGCCGCCGCCGCAAGCTGCTTGCGGTCTCCGGGCCGGAGCGGGTCGAGCAGGCGAACGATGACCGGCAACGTCCCGCGCCGGCCGAGCACGCGCAGGATGTTGTTCTTGCCCGGCTCCTCGAACCAGCTGATTCCGGTCTTGGCAGCGCCATAGTCGATTGCCACAGGGCGCACTTCGAACCGCCTGTCACCGTCGACTGCAGCGGCAAACAGTGGCGACCGGAATGGGAGCAGCCGGTCGCCAGGTCCCACGGTTCCTTCCGGGAAGAAGGCGACGATCTCGCCTCGTTCGAGCGCGGAGGTCAGCGCCGCTGTCTGCTCGCCGACCTGTCGCCGGGCGCTGCGGTTGACGTAGATCGTGTGGTTCTGGTCGGCCAGCCAGTGCACGAGTGAATGGCCGAGCTGGTCCTTGGAGACGAAAGCGCAGCCTGTCGCGCCGCCGAGGACGAGGATGTCGAGCCAGCTGATGTGATTGGCGACGATGAGGCTGTGCGGCCGCGCTGGCCTCCCGATGACCCTGACCCGTGCGCCGACAATCCATGCTGCGGCGGCCAGGAAGCGCGGCGGCCAGCCCGATCGCCGGAACAGAAGCTTCGTGCCAATGTGGATGGGGGCAAGGACGGCGAACAGCAGCAGGAGCGCGGCGACGCGCAGGGCTGCGCGCGGGGTAAGCCGCACATCAGCGCCGCTAGCGGTCGCGATTGAGGGCGACGCCGTACAGCTCCATGCGATGGTCGACGAGGCGGAAGCCCAGCTTTTCCGCGATCCGCTTCTGCAGTGCCTCAAGCTCATCGTCGATGAACTCGATGACCTTGCCGGTCTCGACATCGATCAAGTGGTCATGGTGGTTGTCCGAAACGGCTTCGTAGCGGGCGCGGCCGTCGCCGAACTCGTGCCGCTCGAGAATGCCGGCGTCTTCGAACAGCCGAACCGTGCGGTAGACTGTCGCGATGGAGATGTTGGGGTCGATCGCAGCAGCCCGCGTGTGCAGGGTCTCGACGTCAGGATGATCTTCGCTGTCGCCGAGCACCCGCGCGATGATCTTGCGCTGCTCGGTGATCCGCAAACCCTTGTCAGCGCACAGCGCTTCGATGTCGATCGTGCGGCTCATGACGAGAAGGTAAGCATCGTCGGGGGCGGGGTCAAAGGCGAACCTTCAACCTGCGGCCCCCGAGAGACGATTTTTACTTCGACGAAGCGCGAGTCCGCTTGCGCTTGGTGCCGAGGCCGATCGACTTGGCGAGCGTCCGGCGCTGCTCCGCGTAGTTGGGCGCGACCATCGGGTAATCGGCGGCAAGACCCCAGCGCTGCCGATACTGGTCGGGCGTGAGATTGTAGTGAGTCATCAAGTGCCGCTTGAGCATCTTGAGGCGCTTCCCATCTTCCAGACAGACGATGTAATCGGGTTTCACCGACGAGCGCACCGCAACCTTCGGCTCCGGCTTCGCTTCTGGAGCGGATACAGTCCCCGATATGCCACTCAGGGCGGCGTGCACGTTCTGGATGAGGTTGGGGATGTCGTTGACGGAGACGCTATTGTTGCTGACGTGCGCAGCGACGATGTCGGCAGTGAGCGTCAACAACGTGTCTTCGGCACCATTTTGGTCGACCATTTTTCTATCCTGTTCCGAGCAAGATGAGCGCAGGAATTACTGCACTCCCCATCGCATAGGATAGGCAAAGACAGGCGGCAATAGCGACTGCTGCTAGACGGCGCTGGCTTGAAGTTAAACGTTTCTCATGAACGTAAGTGCGTCGAAGGCAGTGCCGTCGGGGGCGTGGTAATATTTGCGCCTTCTTCCTACCGGTTCGAAACCTGCATCGCGATACATCGTCATTGCATCGTTTCCGTCCCGAACCTCCAGATGCGCTTTACAGCTCCCCTGAAGCCGAGCCTGGTCCACGAAGTCGTGGAGCAGCAATCGGCCGATGCCGCGGCGCTGGTGATCTGGGTCGACTGCAATGAGCAGGAGCTCCGTTTCGTCGGCGACACTTCGCGCGAGAGAGAAACCGAGCGGCCGCCCGGAGTGCTCGTCGCGCGCGAGGCGGAGGGACACGCCGGTCATCGGCAGGATCCCCGCGCATTGCGAGCGAGTCCAGGCTTCGCCGTAGGCTGTTCCGAAGGCATGCTCCATGACGACCATCACGGAATCGAGATCGTCCGCGGTTCCGCGCTCGATCGACACCTGTCTCTCCATCGCGGTTGCCATCAGGCGGCCTTGGCCCGGGCGTCGGGAAGGCGCGCATAGATGGGCTTGGCCGGCAGTGTGCGCAGATGTTCGGGAATGCCGACAGCCTCGGAGGCCGACGGCAACGTCTCCAGCGCCTCACCCCAGCCGCGGGCTTCTACGAGCAACCGCGCTCCCGATCCGACGACGAGTTCGGCGGTGATCGTCGACGCAGCGTCGGCTGGCCGGAGGTTTGCGACAGGGCCTCTGGGGTCGCGAGTTCCGGCGGTAAACTGCTGGACGAACAGTTCGCCGTGACCGCCGGCTAGCGCGATTCCAACCTCGCCTGGCGTTCGGGTCCCCGCGGCGATCAGCGCCAGAGATGACATGCCGGCAAGCTCGGCATCCCAGCCGATCGAGAGGCCATGCGCTGCGGCGATGGCGACGCGGATGCCGGTGAAACTGCCGGGTCCCACACCAACGAGCACGCGGTCAGCGGTGCGGCCGGCGAGCATTTCGGCGATCATCGGGACCAGCCGCTCGGCATGGCCGCGACCGATTAGCTCATCCCTGCGGTCCAGGCATGCGCCGGAGCCGTCGAACAAAGCGGCGGTGCAGGCTGCGGTCGAGGTGTCGAACGCCAGGAGCATAGGCGATAGTGGGCACAACCGGCGCGAGGTCGCAACCCCCGAGAGCTCAGACCGCCTCGACGGATTCCACTTCGGGCACATAGTGGCGGATCAGGCCCTCGATCCCGCGCTTGAGCGTGACCGTCGAGGATGGGCAGCCCGCACAGGCGCCGTGCATCGACAGGTAGAGCCGCCCGTCGCGGTACCCCTTGTAGACGATGTCGCCGCCGTCCTGAGCGACCGCCGGCCGGACGCGCGTCTCGATCAGCTCCTTGATCTGGTCGATGACGTCTGCGTCCTCGACGCTTTCCTCAACGGCATTGTCATCTGCCACATGGATGCCACCGGCGCTCCCCGGCGCGAACAGCGGCGCGCCGCTGACGAAATGGTCCAGCAAGGTCTCGAGGACGAGCGGCTCAAGGTCGCTCCACGAAACGCCGGGTGCGGCAGTCACGGAAACGAAGTCGCGGCCGAAGAACACGCCCTCGACGAGCCCGCTGGAGAAGAGGGCCGACGCAAGTGGCGATGCCTGGGCGGATTCCTCGTCGGCGAAGTCGCGGGTGCCGGAGTCCATCACGGGTTGGCCGGGGAGGAACTTGCGTGTTGCCGGGTTGGGCGTCTGTTCGGTGCGGATCAGCATGGTGTGGCATGTGGCCCTCCCGCCGGTTGCGATCAAGAACCGAGCGGAGGGCCCTCGGCGATGATCCAGCGGGTGACAGCGAAAGCAGCGGCCAGGCAGAGCAGGGCAACCCACCATTTCCCCGGCTTCATCGGTGCGCTGCCGGGCACGAGTGCCGACTTGCCGGTCAACATTCCTTTCAAGAGGTGGTGGCCCCGAAGCCGGTAGAACAGGATCGCCGCCACGTGCAGGGCAATCAGCGCGAGAAGGATGTAGAAGTTGACCTCGTGGATGGCCCGCGCCGTGTCCGACGTGTCGGAACTTACGAGCCCGCTCAATGGGCCGGCGTAGATGCCGTCTTCATCCTGCGCGACGAGACCCAGCGCGACCTGCAGCGCCGTATCACCCAGCAGTGCGAGAACGCTGAGCGCGCCGAGCGGGTTGTGCCCAATGCCGGTCCAGCGGCCCTGCAAATATTCGCGAATGGCTGCGGGCCCACGAACGAAGCCCGTGAATCGCGCCGTCGAACTGCCGAACATTCCCCACAGCAGCCGGAAGATCAGCAAGGTCAGGATCGCGCAGCCGGACCATATGTGCCAGGCGGTATGGTTGTATTCGACCGACCACCAGCTGAACGCGATCAGCGCGCCGAGCAGCCAGTGCACGAGCCGGATCGGCAGGTCCCAGACCGGCTGCTCGGCGCCGCCTTCGGAACTCAGTGCTTCATCTCGGCGCGATACTTGTCGTGGCAAGCCTTGCAGCTGTTCTGGAGACTGGCGAAGCTGGCCTTCATCTCGTCCGGTTTGAACGTCCGCAGGGAGTCGCCGAACTTCTTCGCGGCGGCCTCATAATCCTGCGCCTTCTGCGCGAAGTCCTGCGGGTTCTTCCAGATGTCCGGCTTGGCTCCAGTCTTGCCCACGTCAGGACCCGTCCCGGCGGGGAACCAGGTGACGATTTTTGCGGCCGTTGTGTCGAAGATCGGCGGGGCGGCCTGCTGGATCTCCGTCAGGTTGATCGGAGTCGCCGCAAGCGAGCGCTTGATCGACTTGGAGGCCTTGCCGAGCTGTTCCATCGCCTCGTGACGCTGGTGCATCAGCTGGCTGGCAGCGTCCTTGTCGACCGGAGTGGTCGAGACCTGGACCGAGCTTGCAGCGGCGGTGGCCGGCGGTGACGCCGAAGCTCCCATGTTGGCCTGCGTGTTGTTGGCCTGGCTCGTCTGCGGGCCTCCGCATGCGCTCAGCAGCGCGGGTAAGATCGTCATCGCAAACAGTGCAGTACGCATGCTCACTCCTTACTTTGCGGGCGGAACCCAGCTGTTGTCGATCAACTTGATGAGGCCTGAAAAGTCCTTGCCGCCGCCGCCCTGGTCGACGAAGCGCTGGTACAGCTCTTCAGCCTCGGCGCCCATGGGCGTGTAGGCGCCGGCCTGGGTTGCTGCCTCCATCGCCAGCTTGAGGTCCTTGAGCATCAACGCTGCAGCGAAGCCGCCTTCGTAGCCGCGGTCCGCGGGGGTTTCCGGCCCGACGCCCGGGACGGGGCAATAGCTCGTCATCGACCAGCTCTGCCCAGAGGCCTTCGACGATATCTCGAAGAAGGTCTGGAGATCGAGGCCGAGCTTTTGCGCCAGCACGAAGGCTTCGCAGGTGGCGGCCATCGTCGCGCCGAGGATCATGTTGTTGCAGATCTTGGCGGCCTGGCCGGAGCCGGACGCACCGGCGTGGATCACGGCCTGAGCCATCGGTTCGAGGATCGGTCGTCCACGTTCGAACGCTTCGGCTGACCCGCCTACCATGAAGGTGAGCTTTCCGCCCTCGGCGGCCGCAATGCCTCCGGAGACCGGCGCATCCAGCATGGTGAAACCGGCGAAAGCGGCCTCGTCCTCGACGGTCTTTGCAGACGCTACGTCGATGGTCGAACAGTCGATCAGCAGCGCCGACTTTGGCGCATTCGTGAAGACCTGCTTGCGGTAGACGTCCAGCACGTGTTGCGCGGCCGGGAGCATGGTGATGACCGCTTCGGCGTCCTTGCAGGCGTCATCGGCAGAACCAGCGGCAGTACAGCCGCGTTCGACGGCGCGGCTGAGCGCCTGCTCGCTGAGATCGAAGGCGCGGACCTCGTGGCCGGCCTTGGCGAGGTTCGGCGCCATGCCGCCGCCCATGTGGCCCAAACCGATGAATGCGATACGCGCCATTTACCGACCCTTCCAGTTGCCCGGGCGCTTCTCGACGAAGGCGCTCATACCTTCCTTCTGGTCCTCGGTGCCAAACAGTCCATGAAACAGCCGGCGCTCGAAACGGATGCCCTGGCCGAGCGGAATTTCAAACGCGGCATTCACCATCTCCTTGACCGCGACTGCAGCGAGCGGCGGCATCGCGGCGATCTGCTCGGCGGTCTTCAGCGCTTCGGCGAGCAACTGATCGGCGGGAACGACCTTGGCGACCAATCCGGACCGCTCCGCTTCCGCAGCGTCCATCATTCGGCCGGTGAGGCACATCTCCATTGCCTTCGCCTTGCCGAGTGCGTGGGCGATCCGCTGCGAGCCGCCCATGCCGGGCGTGACGCCGAGCTTAATCTCCGGCTGGCCGAACTTGGCGGTGTCGGCCGCAATGATGAAGTCGGCCATCATCGCCACTTCGCAGCCACCACCAAGCGCGTACCCGGACACGGCCGCAATCCACGGCTTGCGGGTGGCAGTGACCTTTTCCCAGCCGGCAAAAAAGTCCGAGGAGTACATGTCGGCGAAAAGCTGCTGCTGCATTTCCTTGATGTCGGCTCCGGCAGCGAACGCCTTTTCGGAGCCGGTCAGAACGAGGCAACGCTGGGCGGGATCGGCGTCATAGGCGGAGAATGCAGCGATAAGGTCCTTCAGGACCTCACTGTTCAGGGCGTTGAGCGCCTGCGGGCGGTTCAAGGTAACGAGCGTCACGGCGCCGCGCTGCTCGACCAGGATCGTGTTGTACTCGCTCATGCTTGCGCCTCCGGGAATGGCGTCCAGGCTTCACTGTCGGGGAGCGGCGCAAAGAGCACGTCGAGCATCTCGGCCGTGACCTCCTCGGGCGTTGCGGGCTCCCACTGCGGCTGGTTGTCCTTGTCGATCAGAAGCGCGCGGACACCCTCGCGGAAGTCATGCGTGCGCACCACCCGACCGGCGAGAGCGTATTCCGCTCGCATCTCGTCCGCGAAGCTGGCGCGATCCGCGCCTTCGGCGAGCAGCCGGAGCGAGACCTTGCAGGACAGCGGGCTCTTCGACCGCAAGGTCGCAAGCTCGCTCTGCGCCCAGTCGCTTTCCTCCGCCTCGAGAGCAGCAAGCACGTCCTCCAGCCGGTCGGAGGCGAACAGCCTGGTGATCTGCGGCAGGTTCTGCTCGATCTTGGGTTCCGGCGCCGTGCTGGACGCGGCCCCGACGGCACCCTTGGCGCGGGACGGCGCCTTGACGATGCGCTCGAGGAGATCGCCCAGGCTCGCCTGCTCGAGATAGTGGGTCGCCAAGTTGAGGTAGCGGCACTCGGCGCCGTCGAGGCGGGCGCCGGTCAGCGCCATGAACTGCCCGACACGGCCGGGCAGCCGCGAAAGATACCAGCCGCCGCCGACGTCGGGGAACAGGCCGATGCCGGTCTCCGGCATCGCCAGGCGCGTGTTCTCGGTCGCGATGCGGAAATCGCACGGCTGCGAGATGCCGACGCCACCGCCCATCGTGATCCCGTCCATGATGGCGATGGTCGGCTTCGGGTAAGCAAAGAGCAGGTGATTGAGGCGGTATTCGGCGAAGAAGAACCGCTTGGCTTCCTCGCCGTCCTCGTTGCCGCTGCGCGCCAGCATGACGACGTCGCCGCCGGCGCAGAAGCCGCGGCCCTCCGCGTGATCGATGACGACGACCTGCACGCCGGGATCATCGCGCCAGCGCAGAAGCGCTTCGCTGATCATCTCGCACATCTGCGTGGTCAGGGCATGGATCGCCTTCGGTCGGTTGAGGCGAATTCGCCCGACACGCCGCTCGACACTGATCAGAACATCGTCGCTCACTGGCGGAGGAGGTCGCGGCTGACGATGACGCGCATGATCTGGTTGGTGCCTTCCAGGATCGAGTGGACGCGGAGGTCACGCCAGAACCGCTCGATCGGGTAATCCTGGAGATAGCCGTAGCCGCCATGGAGCTGCAGCGCGCGGTCGACCACCGACGAGCCGGTGTCCGTCGCAAGGCGCTTGGCCATCGCCGCGAACCGCGTCTTGTCAGGCGCGTTCGCCGTGACCTTGGCCGCGGCGACGTAGAGTAGATAGCGGGCGGCTTGCAGCTCGGTTTCCATGTCGGCGAGCGTGAACTGGGTCGCCTGGAAGTCGGCGATCGGCGTTCCGAACTGCTTGCGCTCCTTGGTGTAGTTCACCGCCTCGTCGAGGCACCGCTGGGCGCCGCCGAGCGAGCAGGCGCCGATGTTGATGCGGCCGCCGTCGAGGCCCATCATGGCAATGCGAAAGCCTTCGCCCTCCGCGCCGACGCGGTTCGCAACGGGAACGCGGACCTCGTCGAAATTGACCTGGGCCGTCGGTTGCGAGTGCCAGCCGAGCTTCTTTTCCTGGGCTCCGAAGCTGACGCCCGGCATGTCCTTTTCGATGACCAGGCAGCTGATGCCCTTCGGCCCTTCCTCGCCGGTCCGGACCATCGTCACGTAGACCTCGTTCTCGCCGCCGCCGGAGATGAAGGCCTTGGAGCCGGAGACCACGTAATGATCGCCATCGACCACAGCCTTGGTCTTCAGCGCCGCCGCGTCCGATCCGGAGGAGGGCTCGGTGAGGCAGTAGCTGCCCATACGCTCCATCGTGATCATGGACGGCAGGTACTTCTGCTTCACTTCATTCGACCCGAAGCGGTCGATCATCCAGCTCGCCATGTTGTGGATCGAGATGAACGCGCTGGTCGAGGGGCAGCCGTAGGCCATCGCCTCCATAATCAGCGCCGCCTCCAGGCGCCCGAGGCCGATGCCGCCGCTCTCTTCGGAGACGTAAATGGCGCCGAAGCCCAGCTCCGCTGCCTCGCGGATCGTGTCGCGCGGGAAGGTGTGCTTCTCGTCCCATTCAGCCGCGAATGGCGTGATGGCGTCGGCGGTGAACTTGCGTGCCATCTCCTGGATCTGGAGCTGGTCGTCGGTGAGATCGAACTGGGTCATTGAGCGGGCGCTCTAGCCCGCCGTTTCGTCCTCAAGCAATCCCTCGAAGCGGAGGACGTTGCGCACTGAGTCGCGCGCGGTCATCCGCTGGTTGAACGCCTTGAGGTTGGGCCAGCGATCGAGGCCGCCAAGCATCTTTTCCGCCCAGCGGGAGATCACGAACAGGTAAGGGTCCGGCAGCGTCAGTTGCTCGCCGAACAGGAAGGGGCCCTCCCCGAGTTGGCCGTCGATGTAGGCAAGCTTCTTTTCGAGCTCGCCGATGACGAGGTTGCGGGTATCTTCCCCCGCGTTCGGGTTGAACAGGATGCCGAAGCGCTTGTGCAGCTCGGTGGTGATAAAGTTTACCATCTCAAGCACGCGATAGCGGCGGAAGTCGCCAAGCGGCGGGAGCACTTCGGGCCAATTCGTGCGGTCGCCAAGATATTGCAGGATAACGGCGTTCTCGGTCAGCACCTCGCCACTGTCGAGCTCGAGCGCGGGAACTGCGCCTTTCGAGTTCACCTTGAGATAGTCGCTGCCGTCCTCAAGCTGCTTCGCGCGAAGGTCGACCCGTTCCGCATCATGATTCAACCCGATCTCATGGAGCAGGATGTGCGGCGCCTGTGAGCAGGCGCCGGGTGCGTAATAGAGCTTCATCGCGCTGCGCTCCTATTCGGAATTGCCGGTCCCGAGGTCGTTCACGTCCGGGTTGTCGTCGCCGTTGACGAGCTGGTTGGACGGCGTCGCGCTGCTTTCGTCGGACGGCAGGGCCTCGATCTGGGCAGGGGCGGCCGTTTCATTGCCGCCGATCGCCATGTTGTCACCCGCATTCTGCTGCGGGTCGCTCTTGCTGCAGGCAGCAAGGGCGCAGACGCCGAGCAGTGCAATCAGGGCCTTAGGAGCATTTCGCATAGGTGAAACTCGCCGTTGGGTTGGACTCGGTTCGAATGAGAAGGTCGCGCTGAAGCTTGAGGGCCTCATATTTTGTCCAGGTCTGCCCTTCGCCCGTGAAGTTGAAGGTGCCTGCCGCAGACGTCGGTTCGAAGTGCACGTCGCTCGTCGGAACGGCCCGCGATTCATAGAACCGGAGCTCGTTGGGACCGATTTCCAGCCGCCCCTTGGCATCCCCGTTCGTGGACGTGCAGTCCATGGGAGTGAGGCCCCAGCGACCGCGCATCGCCGCCGGCAGGGCCGACGAGGCCTGCGCTGTGGTGCCGGCTGGAGCAGCCTGGACGTCGGCCTGGTTCGTCGGCGGTCCGCCGCTGGCGTTTGCCGAGGGTGCAGGCGCGTTCGTCGTGCTCAGGGCGACGGTGTTCCTGGCGTCTTTGGCCACGGGTCCGGGAGCACTGCAGGCAGAGACGGCAGCGCAGGCGAGCAGGGCATAGGGAAGGCGGTTCACGGCTGTCTAACGCGCTGAACGCACAGCCGTATCCCTTTGTACGTCCCCGGATCATCCCATCGTGGGAATCACGAAGGCGTTCTCGCCGGTGACGCTGCCGTCCGGCCACCGCTGCGTGACCACCTTCGACTTGGTCCAGAAACGCAGTCCCTCCTGCCCGTACTGGCCGATGTCGCCGAAGCCCGAACGCTTCCAGCCGCCGAAGCTGTGGTAGGAGACGGGGACGGGGATCGGCACATTCACGCCGACCATGCCGACGTTGACGCGGGCAGTGAACTCGCGGGCGGCGTGGCCATTGCGCGTGAAGATCGCGACGCCATTGCCATACTCATGCTCGGAGGGAAGGCGGACCGCTTCCTCGAAGTCGGCAGCGCGGACCATCTGCAGGACCGGACCGAAGATCTCGTCCTGGTAGCTCTTCATGCTGGGCTTCACGTGGTCGAAGAAGGTGGGGCCGATGAAAAAGCCTTCTTCGTGGCCCTGCAGCTTGAAGCCGCGGCCGTCGACGACGAGCTCGCCGCCTTCGTCGATGCACATCTGGATGTACTGCTCGATGCGCTGGCGGTGGGCCGAACTGACCACCGGGCCATAGTGCGCCTCCGGGTCCGTCGAGACGCCCACGCGCAGCGCTTCGATCGCGGGGATTAGTTTCTGCCGGAGCGCATCGGCGGTCTTGTCACCGACCGGCACGACGACCGGCAGGGCCATGCAGCGCTCGCCGGCAGAGCCAAACGCGGCGCCGGTGAGATCGTTGACCACCTGGTCGAGGTCGGCATCGGGCATGACGATGCCGTGGTTCTTGGCGCCCCCGAACGCCTGCACCCGCTTCCCGTTCGCGGTGCCGCGCGAGTAGATATACTGGGCGATGTCCGACGAGCCGACGAAGCTGACGGCTGCGATCTCCGGATGGTCGAGGATGGCGTCGACCATCTCCTTGTCGCCGTGGATGACGTTGAGGATGCCGTCGGGCAGCCCGGCTTCGGTCATCATTTCGGCAAGGCGAATGGGAACGCTTGGATCGCGCTCGGAGGGCTTCAGCACGAAGGCGTTGCCGCAGGCGATCGCCATGCCGAACATCCACATCGGGATCATCGCCGGGAAGTTGAACGGCGTGATGCCGGCGCCGATGCCGAGCGGCTGGCGGGCGGAATAGACGTCGATGCCGGGCCCCGCGCCCATCGTATATTCGCCCTTCAGCGCTTGCGGGATGCCGCAGGCATATTCGATCACCTCGAGGCCGCGCTGCACGTCCCCGCGGGAGTCGGCGAGCACCTTGCCGTGCTCTGAGGAGAGCAGCTCGGCGAGCTCGTCCATGTGTGCTTCGACCAGTTCCTTGAACTTGAACATGACGCGGGCGCGGCGCTGCGGATTGGTCGCGGCCCAGGCGGGCTGCGCGGCCTTTGCTGCGTCGACAGCCTTCTGCAAATCGTCAGCGGTGCCGAGGCGCACCTGCGCCTGGACCTGCCCTTGGTTGGGGTCGAACACCTCACCCTGCCGCTCGCCCGAAGCGAAGCTGGAGCCGCCGATGAAATGGTCGATGCTGCGAAGCATGGTACGCGTCCTCAAATCTGCTGTCAGGGGTTGCGGCTCCCCTAAACCCGCAGCGAGGCAAAGAACAAGTTGGCGCAGCCCCGTCCGCCGCGCCAGCTCGCCTACTGGTCCTTTTCCATCTTCGCCCTGTACGCATCCAGGCTGATTGGCCGGCCGAGGAACTCGGATACGAGCTCGGCCGCCGGCTTCGTGCCGCCTGGTGCAAGCACGACCCGCCGATAGCGATCGGCCGTCGCGCGATCGAGCAGTCCCTTGGACTGGAACTGCGTGAACAGGTCGTCGGCGATCACGATCGACCAGCGGTAGGTGTAATAAGCCGCACCGTAGCCCGCGAGGTGCGGGAAGCTGTCCTGGAACTGTGAGTAGGGCGGCTGCGGAAGCGTGTCGTACTTTGCGTCATAGGCGCGGGCCGCGGCGCCGAGATCGGCAGGTGCCGCGCGCAGATAGTATTGCAGCGATATGTTCGACAGGCCGAGCTGGCGCATGTCGTCCATGCCGATGCTGAAGTAGCGCGCCCGGTTCATCTTATCGACGAGGTCCCGCGGGATCGTCTTGCCCGACGCGTCCACTGCGAAGCCCTTCAGCACGTCGTAATCGTAGACCCAGTTCTCCAGCATTTGCGACGGCGCTTCGACGAAGTCCCATTCGGTGGCGACGCCGCTCTGGCCGGCCCAGCGCTGGTTCTGGCCGCCGAAGATGTTGTGCAGCAGGTGCCCGTATTCGTGGAGGAAGGTGACGACGTCCTGGTGCTCCATCAGGCCGGTCGCGTGGCCGCCTGCCGGAAGGTTCATCACCAAGGCCGCGACGGGTACCTGGCCGCGCACGCCAGCGCGTAGAGGAACGGCGTTGGCGTGCTCGTATTTGCCTGGCCGAGGATGCGAGTCGAAGTAGAAGCGGCCGATAAGTTTGCCATGATCGTACATTTCGTAGGCTTCGACGAGCTTGTCCCACTTGGGCGTGTTCCAGGGCCGAATGTCGACGCCGAACATGTCCTCGGTGAGCTTGAGGATGCCGTCCCGCACGTTGTCGTAAGCGAAATACTTGCGGGCTTCCTGCCGGTCGTACCCGTAGGACTGCTTCTGGACGAGGCGGCCAACATAGTTGTTGTCCCATACTTCAAGCTTCGTCGCGGACGGATCCGTCTGCCGCAGGAGCGCGAGCTTCTTGGCGTAGTCGCGGTCGGCCGCGGGCTTCGCTGCCGCCGCCATGTCGTTCATCAGCGACTGCACCTTGTTGGGCGTATTCAGCATCCGGTCTTCGAAGTTGAGCGTCGCGTAGTCGGGGCGGCCAACCAGCCTCGCGAGCTCGCCGCGCGTGTTGATCATGTCCCGAAGCACCGGATCGTTGTCCGGGTAGGCGCGAAGGGAATATTCCTTCTGGAAGCGGCGCCGCAGATCGCCGCTCTTCGCATAAGTCATCACCGGCACGTAGTCCGTGCTGTCGGTGCGCAGCGTGATCTTCCCGTCGGCCCCGGCTTTGTGGGAAGCGATGAAATCTTCAGGCAGGCCTTCCAGTTCGGCAGGCGTCACCGTGATCGTCCGCTGGCCCTTGGGGATGTTGGCTTCGAAGGCGCTGCTGAGCTTCGCGGCCTGGTCGGAGAGCGCCTGCGCCTTCGCGCGGCCTGCCGCGTCGAGCCCGATGCCGGCGCGCTCGAAGCTGCCGAGGGTGCGCGTGAGATAAAGCTGGGTCGCGGCGTCGCTGTCCGCGACCTTGATCGCCTTCAGCCGCTCGTAGATCGGGCGGGAGAGCGACAGCTTCGTCGACTCGCTGGACATCCGTTCTTCGCAATTCTGTCCCGCCGTGCGGCTCGCCGCGGTCGGCGAGACCTCGCGGTAGAAGCCGGCTTCCCCGGCGCCGTCGCCGATCAACTCGCTCAGGCGATCGTATGCAGCAAGCGTGGTTTCAACCGTTCCGGTTTTTGCGGACTTCTCAAGGGCCGTGCGCATCGCCGTGCTCTGGCGGACGAACATGTTGCAGCGCTGGTTGATGGCCGCCGCGCTTGGCGCACCGGTCAGGATTGGCGGCACTGCGGGGGCCGCCAAGGTCGCCGACGCGAACGCGCTCGATCCGAGCAGCAGCAGAGCCTGAGTGTAACGCATGTGACGAGTCCCCTCCGAATATGATCGCGAAAGTAGCGGTTGTTGGACGGCACGCAAATGGCTCTCGGCACTCGTGCCGAGCCGCGCTAAGCGGCGGCGGCATAGGAGTCCCTGATGCGTACATTTGCACTCGTCTTGTCGAGCGTCGCCCTCATCGGCGCCGGAGCGCCCCCTTCGCCGGATGCCAAGTTGCGTTCGATCGTCGCCGCGGTCAGCCAGGCACAACTTCGGCACACGATCGCGACCCTGGTCAGCTTCGGCACGCGGCACACGCTGTCATCGCAGACCGATCCCAAGCGCGGCATCGGCGCGGCGCTCGAATGGACTCGCGGCGAATTTCAGCGGGACTCGGTGATATGCGGCAATTGCCTGACGATCGTCGATCCGGCCCAGACCTTCACCGGATCCCGCATCCCCACGCCCACCCGAGTCCGCGACATGGTCGCGATCCAGCGCGGGACCGAGCGGCCGAATGACGTCGTCATCATCCAGGGTCACATCGACAGCCGCGTGACGGACGTCATGAACGTCACCTCCGACGCTCCGGGCGCCAACGACGACGGATCCGGCGTCGCCGCAGTGCTGGAAGCGGCGCGGGTGCTCTCGAAGCACAGGTTCCCCGGCACCATCGTCTATGCGGCGCTCTCGGGAGAGGAGCAGGGGCTCTACGGCGGCAAGGTCCTCGCCGACTATGCGAAAGCCCAGGGCTGGAACGTCGTCACCGTCCTCAACAACGACATCGTCGGCAACAGCTGCTCGTCGGACGGCGTCTGCGACTCCACGCACGCCCGCGTCCTGTCCGAGGGTCCGCGCTCGCAAGGGCAGGAGGCTCTTGCAGCGGCAACCCACAGCCTGGGCGGCGAGAATGACGCGCCGTCGCGCAACATCTCGCGCTTCCTCGACAGCCTCGCCGACCGGCTCAACATTGGCCTCGACGTCCGCCAGATCTGGCGCACCGACCGCTTCGGCCGCGGCGGCGACCACATTCCGTTCCTCGAACTCGGCTACCCCGCCGCCCGCATCAGCGTCGCGGTCGAGAACTACAATTGGCAGCACCAGGACCTGCGCACCGAGAATGGCGTCCGCTACGGCGACACCATCGACCACGTCGACTTCCCGTACCTCGCCAAGATGACCAAGCTCAACGTCGCTGCATTGGCCGCTATCGCCAGCGCCCCGCCACCGCCGGCGCCGAGGGTCGAGGGAGCGGTCAGCACGGACACGGCAGTTAAATGGTCGACACCAAAATTGGATGCTCGTTACATTGGAAGCTATGTGGTTAGGTGGCGAAGGACCGATGCGGCGAATTGGCAATACAGCAAGGTCGTTCCGGCGACTGGTCGGCTAATCAATGACGGTCCTCGCGCGGGTGTGTTTTGCTACAATGATTGGGATCGAGACGCCGAACCCGATCCATTCGACTGCGCAGTCGTCCTACCCCACGTGAGAGTCGACGATTGGGTGTTCGGCGTCTCCTCGGTGAGCAAGGACGGATTCGAGAGCCCGGTCGCCTCGGCGGTGCCGGGCGGCGCGTTCAAGCCCTACGTTGCACCGGCCAAGAAGCCATAATGCGCCTCGGGCGTTAGGCGTCCGAGAGGAGCAGTAATGGCTGGCGGATGGACGCGCGACGGCGCGGTGCAGGACCAGATCGACGACACGGTGAAGGACGCGGTCCTCCGCGCCCGTGCCCTGACGCCTCAGGGCGACAGTGCCGACGAATGCGACGACTGCGGCGAGCCGATCCCGAACAAGCGGCGCGAGGCGTTGCCCGGCGTCCGCACCTGCGTCGCCTGCCAGTCCGAGCGCGACAAGGCCGTGGTCCACTCGACCATAAATCGGCGCGGCAGCAAGAATAGCCAGCTGCGTTGATGGTACCTGTCCTACAAGCGCCGCACCTAATACAGGCGGGCCGATGAGCATCGCGGACACCTCGGTCATGCAAAGGTCACAAGCTGAGCACCCGATTGGATTTCGGGGCGGTCTCACCTGGGCGCGGCTGGCCGCCAGCCTGACCTCATCTAACGTGAACTTTGTGACCTTCTGATGCCCCGTACCCGCGCAGCCCGCCTCCCCAGCCGCAAGCAGATCCTCGATTTCATCGCCTCGTCGGACCAGCCGGCCGGCAAGCGCGAGATCGCGCGGGCGTTCGGGCTTTCTGGTCAGGACAAGATCGAGCTGAAGCGCCTGCTCAAGGACATGGCCGACGAAGGGCTGATCGACAGCTCGCCCGGCCGCGCATTCCACCAGTCGGGCGGTGTGCCGAAGGTCACGGTGCTAAGGGTCGCCCACGTCGACGACAATGGCAGCGTCTTCGCGGTACCGGAGGAGTGGCACGCCGAGACCCCGCCGCCGCGCGTCCGCCTGCAGGAGCGCGGCAGGAAGTCGGTGCTCGGAATCGGCGACCGGGTGCTCGCGCGAACCGAGCAGAAAGGCGATAGTTGGGTCGCTCACCCGCTCAAGAAGCTGGCTCGATCCGCCGAACTGGTGCTTGGCGTGGTCCGCAAAGATGGCGAGCGCTCCTGGCTGTCGCCGGTCGACAAGCGCGAGCGGCGCGAGCTGTTCATTGCCGACCTCAAGGATGCCGAACCCGGCGACCTGGTGCTGTGCGAGGTCACCGGCCGGCCGCCGCGGGTCAGTGCCCGCGTCGATGCGGTGCTCGGCGATCCGTTCGCCCCGCGCAGCTTCAGTCTGATCGCGATCCACAAGCACGGCCTTCGCCACGAATTCGCACAGGAGGCGATCGACGAAGCGCATCGCGTTTCGAAGCAGCCGTTGGGCGATGATCGCGAGGATCTGACCCACCTGCCGATCGTCGCAATCGACCCGGTGGATGCGCGCGATCACGATGACGCGATCTGGGCAGAGCCGGACGGGGAGGGGGGCTGGAACGCGATCGTCGCCATCGCCGACGTCAGCTTCTACGTGCGGCCCGGGTCCGAGCTCGACCGCGAAGCGCGGGCGCGGGGCAATAGCGTTTATTTCCCTGATCGGGTGGTCCCGATGCTACCCGAGGAACTGTCCGCCGACATCTGCTCGCTGAAGGAAGGCGAGGACCGCGCGGCGATGGCCTGCCACCTCAAGATCGACAAGCATGGCGAGATCAAGAGCTGGCGCTTCAGTCGGGCGCGGGTGCGGATCGCTGCCAATATCGCCTACGAGGATGCGCAGGCAGCGATCGACGCCGCGGGTGAGGAGCGGATCGAGGTGTCCTCGCCCACCTGCTCGATGCCGCCGGTCGAAGGACGCGTGCCGCACGCGCTGGTCGAGAAATCGCTGAAGCCGCTGTGGGGCTGCTGGCGGGCGCTGTTCGCGGCGCGGCAAAAGCGTGATCCGCTCGAGCTGGACTTGCCGGAGCGGCGGGTAGTGCTCGACGAAAAGGGGAGGATCACGTCGATTGCACCGCGCGACCGGCTCGACGCGCATCGCCTGGTCGAAGATTTTATGATCGCCGCCAACGTTGCGGCGGCGCGCGCGCTCGAAGCGAAGAAGGCGCCCGTCATGTACCGCGTCCACGAGGCACCGAGCCGCGAGAAGCTGGTCGCGCTCAAGGACTACCTCAAGACGTTCGGTGTGGAGTTCACGCTGGGGCAGGTGATCAAGCCCGGCACCTTCAATCGCGTCATCCAACGGGTCGGCGATGCCGAGGGTCGCGAGGAAATCATGGAGCAGCTTCTGCGCACGCAGATGCAGGCGCGCTACGGGCCGGAGCGGCTGGGGCACTTCGGGCTTGCGCTCGCCACCTACGCCCATTTCACCTCGCCGATCCGCCGCTACGCCGACCTTCTCGTGCATCGATCGCTAGTCAGCGCTTATCGCCTGGGCGAAGGCGGCCTGCCGCCGGGAGAGGACGAGCGGTTTGAGAAGATCGGCGAGCAGATCTCGATGCTCGAGCGCCGCGCCATGGAGGCCGAGCGCGATACCGTCGACCGCTACGTCGCGGCTTTCCTTGCCGACCAGGTCGGCCAGCTCGTCAAATGCCGGATCAGCGGCGTCCAGCCGTTCGGCTTCTTCGCGACGGTCGAGGATCTGGGCGGCGACGGCCTGGTGCTGGCGAAAGACCTCGGGCGAGAATATTTCCGCTACGACGAGGCAGCAAAGGCGCTGGTGGGCGAGGACAGCGGCGACACCTATCGGATGGGACAGCGGCTGACGCTGCGGCTCGCCGAAGCCAATCCGGTGTCTGGATCGCTCCGTTTCGAGCTGCCCGAGGGCAGCTATGGGGGCGCCTCGGCTGCTCCGCGGGGTGACCGCGTCCGCAGCACGGGACGCCGCGGCCGGCCGGCGAACATCCGCCACCAGGGCCGCCGCCGCTGATCGCGGCCGTCGCAACCTTTGCGGCAGCGCGTCATTCACCCGTCGCCACCTGAGGAGAAGCGCCATGGCCTACAAGATCGCGATTATCACCGGCAGCCTGCGCGCGGGCAGCATCAACCGGCGGATTGCCCGATCCATCTGCGCGATCCGGGGTGACAATCTCGATTGTTCGATGATCGAGCTCGGCGACCTGCCGCTCTACAACCAGGACCTGGACGAGAGCCCGCCGGAGCAGTGGACGCGCTTCCGGCAGGAGGTCGCCCCGGTCGACGGCGTCCTGTTCTGCACGCCCGAATATAACCGCGGCGTCCCCGGCGTGCTCAAGAACGCCATCGACATCGGCTCCCGGCCCTATGGGCAGAGCGTCTGGGACAAGAAGCCTGCCGCCATCGTCAGCGCGTCGCCCGGAGCAATCGGCGGCTTCGGCGCGAACCACCAGCTTCGCCAGGCATGCGTCTTCCTGAACATGCCGATGATGCAGCAGCCGGAGGCCTATCTCGGCCACATCACCGACGACAGCTTCGACGAGAGCGGGGTCCTGAAGCCCGGTCCGCTTGCCGACCTTGTCGAAAAGCTGGCCCATGCATTCGCCGACTGGGTGGACATGATCCACCGCTCGCGGCGCCTGATCGCGGAAGATGCGGCGCACGCAGCTGCGCAACGGGAACACGCCTGACACTTGGCGCAAGGCCGGCAGTCACTGTAGACTAGGGCCTGACCGTCGGAGGATCAGATGGACCTACCCTGGCTATCGGGTTGGCAGCGCCAGTTCCTGGGGCTGCTGCGCATCATCACCGGGCTGCTGTTTCTCGAGCATGCAACGCAGAAGTTCTTCGCGTTCCCCATTCCATTCCCGGTTCAGCCGCTGCCGCCGATGCTGATGGCGGCCGGTGTCATCGAGATGATCGCGGGCGTGCTCGTCACGGTTGGGCTGTTCACGCGGCCGGTAGCGTTCATCGCATCGGGCGAGATGGCTGTGGCTTACTTCATGGGCCATGCCTCGAAGGGCTTCTGGCCGGCAGTCAACGGGGGCGAGGGAGCAATCCTCTACTGCTTCATCTTCCTCTACCTTGCGGCGGCGGGCCCGGGCGCCTGGGCGATCGATGGAACGCGGAGCCGGCGCGCCCCCGTCAGGTAACTTTCGCCCGCTGGTGGAAGCGCGGCTGATTCCATTCGCCTGACCCGATGATTTCGCCGAGGATTTCGGCTGCCAGTACGACCTCGGCGAAGCGCGTGTAGAGCGGCGTAAAGCCGAACCGCATCAGGTCTGGAGCGCGGAAGTCGCCGATCACGCCGCGGCTGATGAGCGCCTGCATCACGGCATAGCCATGCGGGTGAGCGAAGACGACGTGGCTCCCGCGTCGGATAGGATCACGCGGCGAGGCGAGGCGAAGTTCCGAGCCGCAGCGCGCTTCCACCTCATCTACGAACAGGGCGGATAGCGCTCGCGACTTCTGCTCGATGGCGTCCATGCCGATGCCCTCGAACGTGTCGACGCCTGCCGAGAGTGCCGCCATGCCGAGGATCGAAGGCGTTCCCGTCAGGAAGCGGCCCATGCCCTCTGCTGGTCGATAACCGTCATCGAAGGCGAACGGCTCTGCGTGTCCCATCCAGCCCTGTAGTGGGCTGCGCAGTTCGGACTGCAGCCGTTCGGCGACATATAGGAATGCCGGCGCTCCCGGTCCGCCGTTCAGATATTTGTAGCCGCACCCGACCGCGAGGTCGGTGCCCGTGCCAGTGAGGTCGATGTTGAGAGCGCCGGCACTGTGGGACAGGTCCCAGAGTGTCAGCGCCCCGGCGTCGTGTGCGGCGCCGTTCGTCGTAGCCATGTCGTGGACGGCGCCGCTGCGATAATCGACGTGGGTTAGGGTCACGACCGCTGTGTCGTCGTCGATCGCGCCGAGGACGTCCGCACCTGCCACAGCCTCCACCGTCAGCCCAAGAAGGTCGGCGAGACCCTGTGCGACGTAAAGGTCGGTGGGGAAGTTGCCGGCCTGCGTGAGGATCGTCTTGCGGCCGGGGCGCGCCCGCACTGCGGCAGCCATCAGCTTGAACAGGCAAACCGAGGTCGAGTCCGCAATCAGCAGCTCGTTGGCCTGCGCACCAACGATCGGCACCAGCTTCGCTGCAACCTGCCTCGGCCAGTCGATCCAGTCGTGCTTCGTCCAGCTCGAGATGAGGTCCTTGCCCCATTGCTCACGGGCGGTGCGGGCGAGAGCGTCGGGGGCAGCGCGCGGCAGAGCGCCGAGAGAATTGCCGTCGAGGTAGATGACGCCCTCCGGAAGCTCGAACCGCTCGCGCGCGAAGGCGAGCGGATCGGAAGCGTCGAGCCTGCCAGCGTGCGCGGCCGTCACAGCTTGGGCAGGGTCACGCCCTTCTGGCCCATATATTTGCCTGCCCGGTCCGCGTAGCTGACCTCGCACGGCTCGTTCCCCTGGAGGAACAGGAACTGACAGGCGCCTTCATTCGCATAAACCTTGGCGGGGAGCGGCGTCGTGTTGCTGAACTCCAGCGTCACGTGGCCCTCCCAGCCCGGCTCCAGCGGCGTGACGTTCACGATGATCCCGCAGCGCGCGTAGGTCGATTTGCCAAGGCAGATAACCAGTACGTCGCGCGGCACGCGGAAATATTCGACCGTTCGCGCCAGTGCGAAGCTGTTCGGCGGGATGATGCAGACGTCGGTCTTGCGGTCGACGAAGCTGTTGTGGGCGAAGTCCTTGGGGTCGACGATTGCGTTGTCGACGTTGGTGAAGATCTTGAAGTCGTCGGAAACCCGCGCATCGTAGCCGTAGGACGAGAGGCCGTAGCTGATGCAGCCCTCGCGCCGCTGGCTCTCCACGAACGGCTCGATCATGCCGCTGGCCAAAGCTTGCTCACGAATCCAGCGGTCGGACAAAATCGCCATGCGGAGTGCCTAACGGGACGTCCCGACACCTTCAATTTGGCGGGCATTATTTCTGTGGATGGGCGCTGCCGCGAGAAACCGGCACTTCCTGCGGACCGTCGGGCGATTCGTGCACAAGCTATCCACAGCTGTGCTACATATGTTCCGCTTGGGCACGGCGCGTTCCCGAGCGTAGAGGACCGCCATGGCAGAAGTAATCCGTATCGCCGAACCCCCCGCCGAGACTGCGCCGCAGTCGCTTCCACAGAACGTCGAGGCTGAAGCCGCGCTGATCGGCGCGCTGATGATCGACAACCGGCTGGTCGAGGACGTCCAGCTCAAGCTCAAGCCGCATCATTTCTTCGAGCCGCTGCACGGCCGCATCTACGAGGCGATCCTCCGGATGACGGACGCGAACCGGGTCGCCAACCCAGTCACGTTGCGTCCGCTGTTCGACAGCGACGAGGCGATGAAGCAGGTCGGCGGCCCGGCCTACCTCGCCCAGCTCACGGGGTCCGGAGCTGCCGTCATCGGCGCCCGCGACTTCGCGGCGCAGATCTACGAGCTGGCGCTGCTTCGGGCGCTGATCGGCGTTGGCCGCGACCTCGTTGAAGGCGCGCTCGATACCAGCGACGAGATCGCGCCCCTCCAGCAGATCGAAAAGGCGGAGACCGAGCTCTACAAGGTTGCGGAAGAGGGCGGCTCGGCCGGCAAGGCCAAGTCGTTCGCCGAAGCGACCAAGGACGCGCTGGAAATGGCCGAGCGCGCGCTAAACAGCGGTGGCCATCTGTCGGGCTTCACCACCGGGCTCGACAGCCTGAACGCCAAAATCGGCGGGCTGCACAAGTCCGACCTGATCATCGTCGCCGGGCGTCCGGGCATGGGCAAGAGCGCGCTTGGCACCAACATGGCCTTCGCGGCCGCACGCCGGTTTCTCCGCGATACCGAAGAGGGAATTGAGCCGGGCCAGTCCGCTGGGGCGCCGGCGGTCCTGTTCAGCCTCGAAATGTCCGCCGATCAGCTGGCAACGCGTATTCTTTCCGAGCAGTCGGGCATTACGTCGGAGAACCTCCGCACCGGCCGCATCAGCCAGCAGGAATTCCGCGACCTGGCCCGCGCCGCTGCGGAACTACAGAGCCTGCCACTCTACATCGACGATACGCCAGGCCTCACCATCGCCGCCCTTCGTACCCGCGCCCGGCGGCTCAAGCGGCAGAAGGGCATCGGCGTCATCGTCGTCGACTATCTTCAGCTGCTCCAGGGATCGGGTCGCAACGGCACCGAGAACCGCGTCCAGGAAATCTCCGAGATCAGTCGCGGCCTCAAGCAGCTCGCCAAGGAACTGGACGTGCCGGTGATCGGCCTCTCCCAGCTCAGCCGCGCCGTCGAGCAACGCGAGGACAAGCGGCCGCAACTCTCGGACCTTCGCGAATCCGGCTCCATCGAGCAGGACGCGGACATCGTCCTCTTCATCTACCGCGAAGACTATTACCTGAAGGCGGTCGAGGTGGAGATGCCAACGCCGGAGGAGGTTTCAACGAACCTCGACAAGGTCGGCAAGTACAACGACTGGAAGAGCAAGTACGACCAGGTCGCCGGGCGCGCCGAGGTCATCGTTGCCAAGCAGCGTCACGGCTCCACCGGCATCGTCCGCGTTCGCTTTGACGGGCGCACGACCAAGTTCAGCGACGCGGTCGACGACGCCTATTTGCCCGAGATGCGCGGCGGTTGAGTTTCCGGGGTGATCGCGCACGGGACCCCCGAGCCCGTTGCGTGATCATGGGTGGGGGAGAGGGCGCCGGCTTGGTCCGGCGCCCTCCTGCTGTCAGGCTCCGGTAAATGAGCGGGCGGCTAGAGCGGTCGGCCGGTGATGCGCGTGATTTCGCGCCGGACGTGGTCCTGGACAATCGTCGACAGATGCTCCTCGAGCCACTGCTTGAGCATCGGCCGAAGCATTTCCCGCACCATTTCTTCCAGTGGGTTGACGGGCGGCGGGGCAGGGACAGTGGCAGCCACAGTCGAGAGCTGCTCGAGCGCCTCCCGGCTCCGGCCGGCCACGCTTTCGTCGACCAGCGGCGGCCCCAGGTCCACCGGCGCTGCGAGCGGCTCGTTCAGCTCGAGTACCTCGTCCGATTTATCGTTCTCGGGCAGGTAGTTGGTCGCGGGGGAGACCGACGCAGCCGCTGCCGGTCCCGCACGCTGACCCTTCTCCTCGGCGATCACCTTTTTGATCGACGCGAGGATGTCTTCCATCGAGGGTTCACGGCCGGGCGACTGCATGGGCCGGATATTACTTATTGCCGCGGCTGAGTCACGCCCGAGGTGACCACCGGCTCCGTCAGCACGCGTCCGGGCGCCATCTGCGGCGTCACGATCGGCGTTGCAGGCAGCTCGGCCGGGCTGACGGTGCGGGTAGCAATCGGCACCGGCGCCCGGTCGGACGACCAGTCGTTCCAGTTACCTGCGACCCGACGATAATTGCCGAGCGGATCATAGAGCGGCCCGCCGTCGAGACCGAGGTCCTTGGCGTCGGCAATGCCCATGGCGTTGAGCAGCTGGAAGCCCGCAACGTACGCATCCCGCTTGGCAGTGACGAGCGCCACCTGCGAGTTCAGCAGTTCCTGCTCGGCATTCAGAACGTCAAGCACGGTGCGGGTACCGACCGACTGCTCCGCACGGCTGCCTTCGAGCGCCAGCTCGTTGGCCTGCACTGCCACCGTGCTGGCCTGAATGGCGCGCTGCGCGGCGTCGTAACCGGCGAACGCCGATCGCGTGGTTGCGACGACAGCGCGCTCGGTGCCGACGACCTGCTCAAGCAGCTGGCCCTGAATGGCCTGTGCCTGACGAGTCTGGGCCGCGGGAAGGCCGCCCTGGAAGATCGGAATGCGCGCGCTCAGTCCAGCGGTGGTCTGCGTGCCCGTGGCCGGATTACGCTGTCCGAGTTGGTTGGTGCCGGCCCCGCCCAGTGCATTCACGTAAGTGCCACTCAGGCCGACGCCGAGCGTCGGAAGCCGGCCGGACTGGGCTACGCGCACGTCATAACCTGCTGCCGTTGCCTCGCGCACTACTGCGACGAGATCCGGATTGTTGGTCAGCGCGATACGGGTCGCCTCGTCGGCGGTCGCTGGGAGCGGCGGCAGCGGGGGCGGCGGCGCAAGCTGCCCCGGAGCATGGCCGATCACCTGGCGATACGTTGCTTCGCTGGCGGTCTCCTGTCCAATGGACGTCGCAAGCTGTGACCGACCGAGCTGCAGGCGGGCTTCCGACTGCGCGACGTCCGTCCGTGTCACGTCGCCGATCTGGAAGCGGTCGCGCGTTGCTTCGAGGTTGGTCTCGAGAACCTTGACGTTGTTCTGGTTCAGCTCAACGATCGAGCGATCGCGGATGACGTCCATGTAGGCCGCGACAGCGTTCGCGAAGACGTCGCCCTCGACTGCGCGAAGTGTTGCCCGGCCAGCCTGAACACGCGTCTGGGCACCGCGAACCTGGTTACGGACGCGGCCGCCGTCGAATAAAGGGTAGCTTACGTCCACCCCGACCGAGAGCGTCGGCCCCTTGCTGCCGGTATCGAGAACACCGCTGCGGCTGAGGTCGCGATTAAGTCCTGCGGTGCCGCTGACCTGCGGCCGGCCGGCGGCCCGGGCGATCGCAACCGTCGCATCGGTCGCACGAAGCGCCTCGCGCTGGGCCGCGAGCGTCGGATTGCTCTGGTAGGCGGAGACAAGCGCCTCGCGCAAAGTGTCCGCCGATGCTGTGCCGGCAAGCAGCGCTGCGACAATCGTGCCGCTGATCAGTTTTCGAACCACAATCGTCCTCAAAATGTAAATGCCTTCGGGCGCGCGAAACCGGGCAGCGCTGGACTGCCGGCATCACTGAGCGTGAGATATCCGAACGCGCCTCCGGCTTTGCGGCCGACGACGAGGCGGCTGATGCCGCGGTCGACAAGCGCCGTGCCGAGCCTGCCGCCGTCGGCGAGCTGCGCGACGATTGCCTCGGGGATGTGTTCGACGGCGCCATCGATCAGGATCTGGTCGTAGGGCGCGCCTTTGCGGTAGCCAGCCTCGAGTGGCCCCTCGACGACACTGACGCCAAGCTCGCGGGCGCGTGCGGCGAGTTCCGGCGCGGACTCGATGCCGACGACCTCGAGGCCCATCTTGGTTAGAACCGCAGCCGAATACCCGGTGCCGGCGCCGACGAGGAGCGCGCGCTGTCCGCGTCCTGGCATCATCTGCGTCAACAGTTCGCCCAGGACCGCCGGAGCGGGCAGGAACCGGCCGCCGCCGAGAGCCACTGCACGGTCGATGTACGCGATCGGACGAGCCTGGTCGGGCACGAACTGCTCGCGCGGCACTTCGCCCATCGCAGCCACCACGGCAGGATCGGTGACGCCCTGCGGCCGCAACTGGCTTTCGACCATCGCCATGCGCGCCTGCGCGTAATCGGGAATTGGAGATTGCACCGTCATCGCTGTAATATGCTGCTAACACACCCGCTGTTCAAGCGGTTCTTACCGGTCTGCGGCTGCTCCGCCAACAGTCATTGGTCGAAAGTTCAACGGACGGAGTTCCGTGCCGCCCTCGGGCTTGGCACTTGACCCGACGGCAAAGGTCGCGAAAAGGCGCGGGTTCTCCGGGCCCGATGGCGGAGTGGTTACGCAGAGGACTGCAAATCCTTGCACGCCGGTTCGATTCCGGCTCGGGCCTCCATTCCCCACGTTTCTCCGCCCAAGCTACAGGGTTACCTGACCCTTCAGCACCGGAACGCACGATCCCGCGACGCTTGCGCGAGTCCCGTCATCGGTCCGCCTGGCGTGAACGCGCAGGCGGCTCGGGCGTCCGATTTCCGTGCCCTGCGATACGTCGAATAAGCGCTCCGGCCCGCCTTCAAGCGACAGAATTAGTGCGCCGAGCGTTGCGCTTGCACTGCCCGTTGCCGGGTCCTCCCAGGTACCTGCCAGCGGTGCGAACATGCGCGCGTGCACCGACGTCCCCTCGCGCGCGTACAGGAAGATGGACAGCCGGGCTCCGTGATCCGGGGAGCGTGCCGCAAGGCTCCGAAACGCGTTGAGATCCGGCGTTGCGTGCGTGACCGCTTCGGGCCTCACCGCAACGAGGAGGAACTCGACACCGACCGTCGCTCGAACAGGGCGATGAAGGTCCAGATCGATGTCACCCTCTGGTAATCCGATGCACCGAGCGACCGCAGCCGCGTCCACCTCGCCTATGACCTGAAGAGGTTGCGGTGCATCGATCTTTGCCCCGCTCACGTCCCCGCGCTCGTCTCGCTCGATCTGGACCGAGACTAGTCCGGACAACTCCTCGAACCGGAGCACATCGGAACGATCCTCTGACCGGCTGGCGAGGACGAAGGCAGTGCCGACATTCGGATGACCGGCGAATGGCATCTCCGCGGTCCGGTTGAAGATACGAACATGTGCCGTGTTGCGGGGGTTCTCCGGCGGCAGCACGAACGTTGTCTCGCTCAGGTTCATCTCGGCGGCGAGCGCCTGCATCTCGGTCGTTTGGAGGCCGTGCGCGTCCGGGAAGACCGCAAGCGGGTTGCCGCCAAACCGCTCACTGGCAAAGACGTCGACTGTCACAAACTCGAACGTCCGCTCAGCCATGCGTCTGCTCCCTGCGGTCCGAAGCGGCCCCTGATCTCAGGACTTGGCGCTCCTGTCCGAACTGTGATCCGGAGCACGACGGCGCACCCGCGAGATGCCGATTATGATGCAGCCAATAACGGCGAGGATTCCACCGCGCGTTACCCACGGGCGCTGATCGAGCATGAAGCTGGATGCAGGCCAGTGGATCAGCCCCGCGCCCTGGCCAACCCAAAGCAAGCCCATCAGCAGTGCACCGATTCCGGCGAGAAGTAGCACGGTTCTCATCTTCTTTTCCCTGACGACCACCAGCATCGGGCCTCCTATCACGAAGACTTCTTCGACAGGTCGCCGCGCGTCAATTTGAACTCACGCGCCGCTTCAGCGACTTGGCGGCCTGGTACGCGCTCTTGAGCACACCGACGTGCCTCAACCGCCAGCGGGGTGCGAGCAGGACGCCGTAGGCGGTCCAGCCACGCGGCGTTCGGCGGTGTCCGGCCAGGTGGTAGATGGCGCGCGAGGCGGTTGTCCGCTCTCGCTTGTAGGGCTCGTCGCCGGCCAGATAGTCGAACTCACGGAGACCTTCATTCCAGGCTTTCTCCAGTGATTCATAGGCAAGTACGGAACCCGCGCGCGAGCGGCGGAAGTCTTCGACGTAGGCGCATTGATAGTGCCAGAGGCGGTCGGGCAGCACGAAGTCGATCTGGAACGCGACGGGCTCGTCCCCGACGTAGGCGAGACACAGCTGCAACTCGCCGCGCTGGCCTAAGCTCTCGAATGCGCGCTCGAACAGGTCACGTCCGGCTCCCGGTTGCAGGCGCGTCGTCTGCTGACGGCCCTTCCAGGAACGGGCCTCGATACCTGCAACCACATCGAGGTTCGCGATGGCTTCGGCGCCGGTGAGGCATTTCGTGCGGCCACCCTCCTTCGCGAACCGCCGCCGCCGCTTGCGCATCTCGCGAAGCCAGCTGGGCCCCGTCTTGTGGAAGGAGTCCCAGTCGCCCTCGCCAGCGCAATAGGGGGCGATCGTCCACTCTGTCCGGTGCCATGTAAATCCGCCGGGCAGCGAGTCGCGATGCAGGCCGGTATAGGAATCGGTGAGTTGCTGAAGCAGTACGAGATCCCACTCCCGCTGGTAGCTCATCAGCTGCTTGAGCAGGATCTGCTCGACTTCCGGACTTCCCTCAGCCCGAAGAAACCCCAGGTAGTCGGAGCGGTTGTCGGCAATGAAGCGGAGCACACGGAAACCGGACGCTCGCTCGATGCACATCGGGGCTACGCCGACGAGCTGGCCCTTCATCCGCATCGTGAGGACGAATGGCTCCGCCGGGCGCTCGCGAGCGCCCGAGCAGGCGTAGGTCCAATCGTAGCTGAGGAACGGATTGCGAGGCGAACCCAGCTGATACAGCGCCTCCCAATCGGAGCGGAGCGCAACGAGCTCATCTATCGTGCGAGCAACCGCGAATGTCGCAGCGGTCTGATCAGGATCGTGAGAGGGCGCCGACACGCCTCGGCCGAGCGAGCGGGAATTTGAGATCGCTTACTCCCTCCACGCGAAACGGCTGCGCACAGGATCCGACGGGCTGTTCTTGCGCTGAACGCGACAATGGCATGGTGCGTAGACCGAAGCTACGCCCCATGCACATTCGCATCAGGCATTTGGTGGCCAGCTCGGCGCTTTCGCGCGCGAACCGGCCAGCATGATCTCGTTAGCCGCGCTCGAACGGCGCGACGAAGGTGCTGAGCGGGATCCAGCGCGACAGCACGCCGCAGTCGCTCAGCAGGTCCACCGGCATGTGCGCCGTGAACGGAGCGCGATACGGATAACAATCGAAGGTTTCTTCCGTTTGCAGGCACAGCTTGCCGGCGTCGGCGGTCCAGGTTGCCTGGACGATTTTGGCGCCCGACGGCGACGTGATCTGGGCGATTCCGCCGCGATCGAAATAGACGGTGTTGAGGACGCCGTTCGTCTGGACCTGGACCTGCTGGCCCATGATCTCCGAACCGGGCCTCCACTGAGCTGACGCCGCCGAGGCCGCACCGAGGGCAGCGAGGGCAACTAAAGTTCGTACGATCATTGGTGCCTCCAGAGACAAACGAGCTTTTCTTCCTGTTAACTGTCTTGTTAACGCGGCCGTCTGGAGTCAAGCTGCGCGCCGGGCTCAATGTGCCAAGGCGGGACTCTCGGTGCCCACTCGTCCCTATGCCCCAGTTAACCTGTGAGTTATTGATTGAGGCATAGCAGAACCTAACGAGGGCACATGAGCAGCGTAACCGCCCGGACCAGGATCGATGGATCACCGGCATTCCTGCTGGGCCGAGGCTCGAACGCTGGCCCCTGCGCGAATTCGCTGCCCAACCGGCTCTTCCCGATCTCCAAGGAGAAGCTGAGGATCCGGCTCTACGCGATGCTGTTCGGCATCGACGTTTTGCTGATGACGTTCGCCTTTCTCGCCGCTGGTGACATTCGCCTGGGATCCCCGTTCGAGCAGCAGTCGCTGAGGACCCTGGCGGTCATGATCCCGACGTTCACCGCCATCGCCATTCACAATCGCGCTTACTCGATCGGAGCGCTTCAGCGTCCGAGCCGCGGCGCGGCGAAAGTCGCCGAAGCGCTCGGATACGCGATCGCCGTCGCCATCGCGCTGCTCTTCTATATGAAGGCCAGCGTCCAGTTCTCGCGCCAGATCTTCGCGATGGGTACGGTGCTTGCGATGGCCTTCGGAATTGCCGGTCGCTTTGCCGCCGGTGCCTACATCAACCGCAAGTATGGCGGATCCTTCGTCAACCGCCTCGTCATCCTGGACGGCTTCTTCGCACCAACTCAAGGCGGCGAGGTCGTGGTCTCCGCAGGTGAACTGGGCATCGCTCCGGGCGACGACAATCCGGTGCTGCTCGACCGTTTCGGCCACGCGCTTGAGGGCTGCGACTCGGTCGTGATCGCATGTTCGTCCGCGCGCCGGGGCAAGTGGTCCCATGCCTTGAAGGCGGCTGCCGTGGACGTCGAAATCCTTACGCCCGAGCTCGACGACTTCCAGGCGATCGGCATCGGCCAGTTCGGCGGCCACAGGACGCTGAAGGTTAGCGCACGACCGCTCAACATCCGTGACCGCGTCCTCAAGCGTGCCCTCGACGTCGTCATCGCCAGTGCGGCGCTCGTGCTGCTTGGGCCGCTGATGATCTTCACGGCCATCGCGATTGCCGCCGATAGCGGCGGTCCGGTGCTGTTCCGCCAGCAGCGGGTAGGCAGGAACAACCGCTTGTTCAACCTGCTCAAGTTCCGCAGCTTCTCGCACGCTTGCGCAGATCCGCGCGGCGACTGCTCGGTGAGCCGCGTCGACGAGCGGATGACGAGGGTGGGCAAGTTCATCCGCCGGACCAGCATTGATGAGCTGCCGCAGCTCTTCAACGTGCTTGCGGGCGACATGAGCATCGTCGGCCCGCGCCCCCACGCGCTTGGCTCGACCGCCGAGGACGCGCTCTTCTGGAAGATCGACCCGCGCTATTTCCACCGGCATGTCGTCAAGCCGGGAATGACGGGTCTCGCGCAAATCCGCGGCTATCGCGGGGCAACAGTCTGCCGCCATGACCTCACGAACCGGCTGCAGTCGGACCTGGAATATCTCTGCGACTGGACGATCTGGCGCGACCTCCGGATCATCGCGGCGACATTCGGAGTGATCTTCCACCCGAACGCTTTCTAAGCGCCGGACCAGGCGCGGCGGCCAATGGCTCGACTACCGGCCCTCTTCATCGGATGTCTGCTCCTGACCGGAGCGACCGTTCCCCAGCTGTCGGCCTCCGTCTTCCTCACCGGCGACGTGGACTGGCCCGGCGCTGCTCGCATCGTGTCCCTCGACGCGGGCGGCGGCGAAGCCGTTACGCTGCGTGGCAGGGTTGCGACTGCGCTGATCGGCCCCGCCGATGTCCGCAATGCGTATCGGGTCGTCTACGTCAGCCGCTCCGCGGCGGTCACCAACATGACCGTTCGCGGGCTTCAGGCGCAGGTTCTCGATGCCTGCATTCGCGCTCATGCCGACGTTGTCGTCGTACGCGACACGCATTGCGTGATGACGGGGGGGCCGCAGAGCGGCGGAGTCAACATGCCATTCGGCCTGCAGATTACGGCCGCCAAGACAGTGCTGGTCGAAAATAGCAGTTTCGAAGGATTTCGCTGGCAGGCTCCGGCCAACCGCTACTGGAACGGTGACGGCATCACGATAGAAAAGGATGTTGCGGGAGTGCAGTTTCGAGGCGTGCAGGCAAACGGTAACAGCGATGCTGGCTTCGACGTGCGTCCGTTCGCGTTGCTGTCGGACGTCTCCGCGGCCGACAATTGCCGCAACTTCCGCTTCTGGTCGGGGGCCGATGCCGGCACCCTGACCACAGGTGACTCGCTCAAGCGCGGGGGGATCAGCTCCTGCTCGGGGATCTGGCTCAACGGCTCGCTTACGGGTGCGCGGCCACAGCTGCATATCCGCAGGCTCGTCGTAAGGATGAAGCGGCCCGGGACGATCATCGAGGTCGAGACCGGTCCCGCAGATATCCGGATCGATCGATGCGACATCCGTGCGCCGCGCGGCACACAGATGATCGAGTTCGACAAGGGCGCGGGTGACGTGCAGCTCGGCCCGGGCTGCACGCTTCTGAAACAGGACGATTGATCGTGCCGGCTGATCTCAAGTTGTGCTCGAAAGCGAGCCCTCACAAACTCGCGACCGGGTTGTGAGGCTGCAAACGGATGTCGCCAGGACCGACCTATTACGACGTGCTCGGCCTCAAGCAGTCCGCCTCACCCGAGCAGATCCGCTCCGCATATCTCCGCTTGATGAAGCGCTATCACCCCGATCTGACCGATGCTGCGGACAAGCGGCGCGCCTCCCATTTCGCAGCCCAGGTCAACCGCTCGTACGACATCCTCAAGGATAGCGGGAAGCGGGCTGCATACGACGCCTTCCTCCGGCTGGAGGCGCACGCGTTCGGCAAGGACCAGGTGCGGCAACGGCCCCTGCTTACGGGCGCGAAGCACCGCCGACGACAGCGCGGCTGGAGCGGATCTTCGATCGCGACGGCAGCATTGGCCTGTGTGGTCGCACTAACCGCGGCGGCAGGCGTCCTGCTCCCACGCTCCTCGATCGGCGACGCGTTCACGACCGAGGCATCGGCGGTCGATGTTCAGACACGCGCGGCGCGCAACGAGGCGCCGTTGAGCTACGCCGAGCTCCGTAGCGAGATCCGCCTCGCGATGGGCGCCGCGCCGGATGAGGCACTTGCGAGGAGCCGACGGTGCTTCGAGGCCGCGCGCGAGCAACGCAGTCTTGCGCGCACAGAGAAGTGCATCGTCTTCGACGACGCTTACCTCGACTGGAACCAGACGGTTCAGGACCCGACATCCGGGTCTCCCTATTTCGATGGCCCGAATGTCCGAGTCCGGCACCGCGATGCGCTCGCAGCGGTGGGCGACTCTGGCGGATACCGGCTCGAGAGCCTCAAGCACATGGTGCTTGCCGCGCTGCTTGCGGAGATCCGCTCGAGGGTCACCGAACAACCGCGATTGGATGAGCGCTCGGGCGATGCCGGCAGGAGTGCCGATGTCCCAATGGGGGACTCGGTTTCCCCTTTTCCATTAACGCACAATTAAGTACAAAAGCGGCGAAGGAGCTGTTTCGATGAGGAAGTTGGTATTCGTCTCCGCCTCGCTGGCGCTGCTCAGTTTTGAGGCAGTAGCCCAGGTACGGCCGCAGGATTGCCGGCCCGTGTTCCCCGTCATCGACCAGGTCGCCGCTGTCGTTCAGCCTGACGTGGTCGCGATCCAGGAAGGTCCGGCGCCGGTCGCCAGGCGCCGCTTCTTCGGCGTGGCGTACCTCATTCCTCTGATCGCCGTGGGCGGTATCGTCGTCCTGACGGGCGGCCATCATCACCATCATCGCGATACGGTGAGCCCGGCTTAAATTCTTCCGGCTCCTGAGCCGCGGGGGGCCTTGCATCTATCCGGCGTCCTTCGCGAAGCGCTCGCGCCCGGATGCCACCAGCTTGAGGAATGTCTTGCGCGCGTCCGGCAGGATCACTGCCGCGATCGCGCCGTAGGCGATTGCTGCAACGCCGCACATCCCGACGATCACCAACAGCCTGCGCGGGTCGACCGCATAGAAGAGCGCTGCGGTAAGCACGCCCATTGCGCCTGCGGCGACCGTCGGCCCGACAAGCGCTCTGGCGTGGTCGCGAAATCCGATGCCCGTTGCTCGCCTGACGAGCTGAACCTGCAATGGGATCAGCAGCACGGCCCGGATGCTGTAGGCGAGCGCAAGCCACTTCAGCCCGTGACTGACGGTCAGCACCGTCACCAGCACCGTGGACGCGAGGTCGAGCAGCGACAGGTAGCGCTGCCAGCTGATTTGGCCCTGCGCGGCAAGCACCGCGAGCACGAAGCCGTTGACGGTGTAAGGGAGGGCAAGCGGCAGAAGCATCGGCGCGATCGCGCCGGCGTCGTGCCACTGCGGACCGAACAGCGCCGGCACCAGCCACGGACCGGCCACGGCATATCCAACAAGCGCCGGGACGGAGACCAGAGCGCATTGCTGAAGCATCGAGAGGTATGCGGTTCGGAGTTCAGCTGCATGGTCCTGGAGCCGTGAAAAGGTCTGCAGCGCCACAGTGGCGAACGGCCCGACAATCTGCGGCCCAATCAATTCGGCGCAACGCCAGGCGACGCGATACGAGCTCAGCACAGCCGGGCCCAAAACCCGCGCGACGCCGAGGTCTTGAGCGCGCAGACTGAGCAGGGTCACCACCTGCGCGAAGCCGAGATCGACGGTGTTGCGCAGGTACCTTGCGCCTTCCGCGCGGTCGAAGTCGAAGCCCGGACGCCAACGGTAAGCGGTCCAGGCGAGGACCGTGCACACCAGCTCGCGGACGATCCGCTGCAGAACCAGCGCCCAGATGCCGTAGCCCATCAATGCAGCGATCACTGCGCAACTGCCGCCGATCAGCCCGCCGAGTACGGACCGGACGGCCAAGGTCCTGTGCCCAAATTCCCGCAGCCGAAGCGCCATGTGAGTGTTGCCGCCCGCGCTCAGGATGATCGGTATCGTCAGCCACACGAGGGTCGCCGCAAGCTGCGGGGCACCGAAGATGCGCTCGGCTGCCGGCGCGGCGATGATGATGACCGCAGAGTAGGCGGCGGCCAGGAACATGTTGGTCCAGAAGATCGTGTCGAGTTCGGTTGGCGTCAGTGTTTTGGCGCGCGCGATCCGCTGACTGACTCCCGCGGTGGCCAGGTTGCGACCGATGTCCATGAAGACGAACGCGATGGCGAAGGTGCCGATCGCCGACTTGTCGAGGACCCGCGCCAGCATCACGAAAACGGCAAACGAGAACAGCTGGTCTCCCGCCGCCTGGCCCATCGTCCAGAAGATCGACCGGCCGGTTCGGCGCTTTAGCTGCTCGTCGAGCGCTGCAACCTGCAGCTCTGCAGTTGCCTCCGAGGTTTCATGGATGCCCAAATCGCCGGAAGGATAGAGCACGAAGGATTATCAAATCCATAGCGGGGGTTGCTGGGGTTCCGGCCGACCGCGGGAATCTCGCCGAACGCCCAGTCTCATTTCAGGACGGATTTAATGTTGTGAGGACTCGACGCGTGCCGTTGTCAGGCAGATGAGATCGCCCAGGATTGTCTCCGCAGGATCTGTTCAATGTCGGAAGGTCGCGTGAATTCGGGAAGGCCACTCGTTATGCGGTTCGAACGGAAGCTGCCGGCGAAAGTCATCAAGCGCGTCGGTCAGCTGCGCAGGCTCGGCCCGACGGGTCTGGCGCACACTGCCTACGTGGCGATGCTTGGCCGGGCGGTTTACTCGCTGACCGACCCAGCCCGAGAAATTGCCGTCCGGCTCCACCGGCGCAAAGTCCTGAGCCGTGCGCTCGCGCCGCGAACCGATCGGCTCAAGGAGCGGGTTCGCGAACTCGGCGATGGCAAGGCAGCCGGATGCACGAAGACATTCGCCACTGATCGCGGCCGCTTCGTGCAAGTCCTTGAAGCTGTCCTCGATCTCACCACGGGCGGCTGTGCGGTTCCTTCCATTGCGGGCGTCGACTGGAACGCCAGCGCGATCACCTTTTCCGCCGTGTCTGGGGTGCCACTGCGGCAGGCACTTGCGCGCTGCGCTGAGCCCGCGCGCCGGCAAATCCTTGATGCCGTCGCCGGCAAGCTGCTCGAAATTCACCGGGCGGGTTACGTCCTGGGTCACATCGGCGAAGGCGACGTCCTGCTCAGCGACGATAGCCAGGCCGTGTTTGTCGCGCTCGACCAGGCCCTTCCTTTGGCGGGGCTCTCGCGCGACATGTCGGTGTACCTTCGCGACAAGGACAGACAGCAGTTCAATGAGCGGTTCGGCACGCGGCTGATCACCGCGGCTTCCCTGCGCAGCCCGCAGTCGGCATCGGAAAGCGCGGCTTTCTCGGACGGCGATCAGGTTTATGCGCCGATCCTGATCCGCGAGGACGTCCACTGGGGCAAGCTGTGGAACCCGGACGTCGGGATCGGCCGCTGGAACTACATCATGAAGGAGCACCTGCCGATCCCGCTGGGCGGCACTGTCCTCGATCTCGGCAGCAACAATGGCTTCAACCCGCTGCAAATGCTCCGCTCGGGCGCCCGTTCGGCGATCGGTATCGAGCTCGACGCGCAGGCGATCCGCGAAGCCGCGCTGGTGAAGTCGGCCTATGAATGGCTCGACAACCGCGCGTACGACTTCCGCTCGATCGAGGGCTCGCACGCCGACCTGCCGAGCTTCGGCCTGCCGCGCTTCGACGTCGTGACCGCGCTCTGCACGCTCTATTATGTGAGCGAGGCGGAAATGCGGGAGACGGTGCGTTACATCCGTTCGCTGACCAACGTGCTCGTGCTTCAGTGCAACACGGACCGGCTGATCGATCGCAGCAGCCAGGACACCTATCGCAAGGCGTCCGTCGAGTTCGCAATCGAGATTCTCAAGACTGCGGGGTTCGAGAATTGCGAGGTGATCGCGCCGGCAGGATACAGTCGCCCGCTAGTCATCGGCCGGCCGTAAGACGCGCTAAGCTTTCGAGGCGAACCGCGTCACTGCCGCTACTCGGCTGCCCGCCGCCAGCCTCGCAATGGCTCCGTCGACGGTCCGGATGCGCTGGCCGAACCCCGGGTGGTCGAGCGAGAAATTCCACCACAGAACGCTCCTCGCGCTCTCGAGGAAGCGAACTGCACCAAGCGGCGCGTAGCCGGCCGCGCTCATCAGCGGCACGGCCGTGCTGTCGGCCTGAACTTCCTCGCGGCGGATCTTCATCGCGCCGATCCCGAAAGCTCCCAGCAAGCCATGCGTCTCCTTTTCTGAGGAATGGCCAAGGATATTGTGCGCGAGTTCGTGGGCGACGACGAACGCGAGTTGCTCGTCGCTGCCGGTGAGCCGCATCATCGCGCTGCTGACGTAGACGTGGGCACCGTCCGACCAGGCGTTCAGGTCGGACGACCGGACCAGCAGCGTCTCGCCGCCGCATCCGGGCTGCCCCTTGAGCCTGACGTGAAGCAGGCCGCCGCCCCGGCGGAGCAGGACATCGGCAGGACCATCGCTGAGCGCCGCAGTTAAGAGCGCCGAGAATCGCTCCATCCGCTGGTAGGATGGCGCCGATTTGGCGACTGCGGCGGAGTCCTCGACCGAGCGGCCGTCGACGGCCACGATCTCGTCGTCCACCTTGAAGCCGGCTTGTTCGGCAACGCTGCCGGCGACGACCTGCAGGACGCCGAACCCGGACCGAAGCGAGAAGGCCTGGGAAACCGACGTGCGAAGCGCCGGCTGATATTGCGTGAGGTCGTGCGTGACCAGGCCCGTGAGCATCTGGGGCTTGCGGCACGTGCCACTGCTTGCAGCCGCGATGCGATAGCCGATGGTCCTCAGCCGAAGCTGCTCGGCCCCCAATTGTCGGATCGACAGTCCGGCTGCGCCAGCACTGGCGCTCCAAAGTGCGGAGCCGACCAGGACGGCCGTGCAGGCCAGGCTTCTCGAATTGCGCTTGCTCATGGTGCTGCTCCAGGGGTGGGCAGCAGGTTGCGCTCGCGGTGGTTACCAATGCGTTAGGCGCACTCCCGAACCGGCTACTAGCTTTCGTTGGAGTACATGCCATCGTGCAAAGCTCTCCAGGCGCATCAGGAACATCGATGGACAAGAGGACGAATTTCGCAGTCATTGCCGCGCTGCTGGTGCTTGCACTGGCAGTCGGAGGAGCAGGTGCGAGCTTCCCGATCCTCGAGATGATCCTCGATCTTGCCGCCTTGGCTGTCGCCGGCGCATTCGCCTGGTACCCGCAGGGTCAACGGCTGCCCGCACTGAGCCGTTGCGCGGTCGCGCTCGTTGCTGCCGCCTTCATTCTCCCGCTGCTGCAGCTTGTCCCGCTTCCTCCTTCACTGTGGCAGTCACTCCCGGGGCGAGAGCTTCCGGCGCAGATCGACGCGGGTCTCGGCATCAGCATCTGGCGCCCGCTGACGCTCGACGTCGAGGGTACGATCCGCGCGGTGCTGAGCCTGATCCCGGCGGCTGTGCTGTTTCTCGGTTGCCTGCGCCTCTCATCTGCCGAACGAGCCAGGCTGCTGCCGATCATCGGCGGGTTCGCGGTCGTGAACGCGATCCTCGGGGTCATGCAGCTTGCGACTGGCGGATCGATGACGCCCTATCCGTCGTCGCACATCGGTTACCCGATCGGCCTCTTCGTCAACCGCAACCACACCGCTGTCTTCCTGCTGCTCTCCATGCCGATCTTCGCGGGACTTGGAGCAGCGCGCGCACAGCGGTCATCGTCCAAGCTGCCCTACATCGCGGCGACCATTGCCGCGCTTACGATCCTGGCCGTCGTCGTGATTGCGACAACGTCACGGATGGCGCTGCTCTTGCTCCCCCTGGCGCTCGCCGGCTCGCTTCTCGTGCTGTTCTTCCGCCAGTCGATCTGGCGGATCGCGGTGCCGTCGACCCTCGCTTTGGCGGCGCTTGGAGCGACGATATCCTGGGTGGGTGGCTTCAACCGCAACCTCGCCCGCTTCTCCTCCCTGCACGACTCCCGTTTCGATTATTGGGACGACGTCTATTGGGCGCTGCACCATTATGGCCTCGCCGGCACCGGTTTCGGGACGTTCGTGCCCGTTTACCAGACCGCCGAGAGCCTCGCGGGGATCTCGCCGGCGATCCTCAATCACGCCCACAACGATTACATCGAGATCCTGCTTGAGGGCGGGCTGCTGGGTGTCGCGCTGCTGGTCGGGTTTTTCGCAATCCTCACCGTCGCCACAGTGCGACTGGTCCGCAAGCGAGTGGAGCTCGGACGCGCACTTCTGACGCTGTCGGCAGTGCTTGGAATCGTCCTCATCCTGATCTTCTCGCTGGTCGACTATCCGCTGCGGATGCCGGCGATCAGTTGCGTGTTTGCGGTCCTCTGCGCGTGCCTTCTGCCCGGCCGGTCCGAAGGGCAGGGGAGCGCTGTGGTTACCCGGCGCGGCAGCACACACGGCATCGCTCGCGCGCGATCATACGCGCGGACCGGCGGAGCGTTGGCGGCCATAACCGTCGCTGGCGTCTTTACGGTCCAGGCGGGCGCTTCGTCGGCAGCCCTGGCCAACGACGATCACGAGAGCGCTTACGGCTGGGCGCCGTGGTCGACTGCGGCGCACGATGCCGCCGCGACGGAATTGCTCGCGCGGTCCCAACCCGTGGGCGCAATGGACGAAGCGCTGAAGACTGCGAGCCTCTCGCCGATCGATGTCGGCGCCGTGCGGACCGCTGCCGTCGTCCGCACGCTCCAGGGCTCCACCGCGCAGGGCGAGCGGCTGATGCAGATGGCAGTCACGCTCGGCTGGCGCGACCCGTTCACCCAGCTGTGGGCGATCGAGGCAAGCGAGCGGACACACGAGCCGGACAAGGCGATCGAGCGTGCCGAGGCACTCTACCAGCAGGAGATCATGCTCCCGTCCTCGATCGTACTGCTGCTGCAGGACGCGCCGGACGGACCGACGGCTCGCGCGCTGGCTCGGACCCTTGCCGAACGGCCGCTGTGGCGTGCCAATTTCGTCAAGGCGACTGCCCAGCTGCCTGCACCGAGCGTGGAGAAGCTCAGGCTGTTCGTCGCGAAGCTCAACGCCGGGCCGGCGCCCTTGTCGGTGGAGGAAGCCAAGCCGCTGATGGAGCGACTCGTCGCCGCCAACCAAATCGACGGCGCACGCGCCCTGTGGTCGCAAGTTCACGGCCGCGCGCTCGTTGCGAACGGGGCCTTCGAACAGGTCAGCGGCCGCAGCGGCGCGGATGTGCCGACCGACTGGGACATCAGCGACGAGGACATGGCGACTATCGCCATCCAGAAGCCGGACTTCGCCGGGCATGGACGCGCGCTTCGGATATCCTCCGCCGCACGCACTGGCCCGCTGCTGTCGCAGCGGCTGATGCTTGCGCCCGGCACCTACGTGTTGAGCTACCGCGCGCGCAGCGGCGCTGGTCAGGGCATGGTCTTGCGGTGGGAGCTGCGCTGCTCCGGCTCGGACGCCAACGAGGACTGGGAGGCGGCGCCGGCAAGCAGTTCGGCTTGGCAAGCTTTTACCGCAAATCTCCATGTCCCAGTTCAGGACTGCCCAATCCAGACGCTCGCTCTGCAGCGCCCCAATGGTATCAACGCTCGGGAAATCTGGGTCGACGATGTCACACTGTCAAAGCCGACCAATTAACGGGGTTAACCAACGTTGAGGAATCAAGGGTTTACAGATACGCTCCCGTACCCCGCCAGTCATGAGGGCTCTCCAATGCGCTATGTCGGTGCCATCTTCCTGACGGCGATGCTGTCGGCCTGCGCGGCTGGCCAGTCCGCCACCCACCTGCCGGCCGGCGCCGCTGCCTATTCGGTGATCTCGGCAACGCCCGCGACGCAGACGGCGACTGCCGACTACCGCATCGGTCCGCTCGATACGCTCGACGTCAGCGTCTATCAGGAGCCCGATCTCTCCGCGAAGGCCCTCCAGGTCGATGCCGGCGGCAACATCGCGCTGCCGCTGATGGGCGAGATGAAGGCGAAGGGCAAAACCCCGGCCGAACTCTCCAAGGAAATCGAAGCGCGGCTCGGCGACCGTTACCTGCGCAACCCGCAAGTGACCGTCAGCGTCGCTGCATCGGTGTCGCAGAAGGTATCGGTGCAGGGCGAAGTAACCGAGCCCGGGGTCTACCCGATGACCGGCCCAACCACCTTGCTCGACGTCATTTCCATGGCGAAGGGCGAAACCGAGGTCGCGACGCTGAACCAGGTCGTCGTGTTCAGAACGATCAACGGCCAGCGCATGGGCGCGGTCTTCGACATCGCGAGCATTCGCCGCGGCCAGGCGGCCGATCCGGTGATCCAGGCAAACGACCTCGTCGTCGTCGGCTACTCGTCGGCCAAGCGGTTCTGGAAGAACGTGGTCACGGCGTCACCGCTCTTCAGCATTTTCCGGCCCGTCCTCTAATGCGCCTTTCGGGAGAATAACGATGTCTAACAGGCGGTTCGAGGCCTATGATCCGCGCGGCGGCGGCAACCTGCCGATGCTTGCGAACGATGTGACGGTCCTCCGTCCCGAGTTCCTGTACGAGCCGGAAAGCTCCGACTTGCTGGACCTCCGCCAGATCTGGTCGGCGCTGTGGCGCCACCGGCTGCTGGTCATGTCGATCGTCGCCAGCACCCTGGCGCTCGGCGTCCTCGCGCTCTTCCTGGTTCACCCGACCTACCGCGCGACCGCGAGCGTCGAAATTGAAGACCAGGCCGTGAAGGTCCTCGGCACCGAGGACGTGCAGCCGATGAGCGGCGGCCAGGAAACCGACCGGCTCCTCCAGACGCAGATCGACATCCTCAAGAGCCGGGCGCTTGCCGAGCGGGTCGCCGATGGCCTCAACCTCGGCGCCGACAACCGCTTCCTTCTCGCGGAAGGCGTGAAGCCGAAGGAGGCCATCAAGCGCGAGCAGGTCGTCCAGGCCCTTCGCGACCACGTCGTTGTCTCGCTTCCGCGAAATTCGCGTGTCGTGCCGGTCGAGTTCGAGAGCGCAAGCCCGGCGTTGGCCGCGACGATCGCCAATAGCTATGCAGAGAACCTTATCGCTGGCAATCTGCAGCGGCACTACGAGACTTCGAATTATTCGAAGGATTTCCTCGAGAACCAGCTGACCCTGACCAAGGGCCGCCTCGAACAGTCCGAGAAGGCGCTGCTGTCCTATGCGCGCTCGGTCGGCCTCGTCGACCCGAGCGCCGGCGGGGGCGATCCTAGCGACGCCAACAGCAACGCGCCGCATTCGCTCACCAGCGCGAACCTCATTGAGCTCAACCAGTCTCTCGCTGCCGCGAGGTCGACGCGCATTCAGGCCGAAGGCCGCTGGAGCCAGGCCCAGGCGACGCCGCTGATGAGCCTTCCCGACGTGCTCGCCAACCCCGCCATCCAGCAGATGGCGCAGCGCCGGGCGGAGCTCGAGGCGCAGTACGAACAGGATCTGCAGCATCGCAAACCGGACCACCCGATCGTCCAGCAGGAGCTGGCGGCGATCAAGTCGCTCGATCGCCAGACCTCCAGTCTTGCGACCAGCATCCGCAACTCGATCCGCAACCAGTACCAGACCGCCCAGAGGCAGGAGTCGCAGCTTGCCGGAACGGTCAATCACCTGAAGAGCGCGACCCTTGCCGAGCAGGGGCTGGGCATCCGCTACAATATCCTGAAGCGCGAGGTCGACACCAACCGCGAGCTCTACAACGGCCTTCTGCAGCGCTATAAGGAAGTCAGCGCCGAAGCCGGCGTAACGTCGAACAACATCTCCGTTGTCGACCGTGCCGAGCCACCGCTGATCCCTGTCTCGCCCAATCCGATCGTCAACATCGCCCTGTCGTTGCTGGCCGGAATCGTGATCGCGTTCGCGACGGTTGCTGCACTGGAAGTCTTCCACGACGGCGTCCGGGCCCCGGACGAGGTCGAGGAGCGGTTCGGAGTGGCACTTCTCGGCGTCATTCCGCGCTTGAAGGGCGGAGCTGCCGCAGCCGAACTGCTCGATCGCTCTTCGAACATCTCGGAGGCCTACCAGTCGGTCCGCGCGGCAGTTGAGCTCTCGTCTGAAAACGGCCCGCCGCGCACCATCCTGGTGACGAGCAGCCGCGCCGGCGAAGGCAAATCGACGACCGCTCTGGCTATGGCGCGGGACGCGGCTGCCGGCGGACGCAAGGTGCTCCTGATCGACGCCGACATGCGCCGTCCTTCGGTTCACAAGCTGCTCGACGTGCCGCGGATTCCCGGCCTGGCGAATATGCTGACCCAGCAGCTTCCCGCCAACTCCGTCATCCACTCGACCGATACCGAAGGTCTGTTCGTCATGCCGGCCGGCCCGAAGCCGCCGAGCCCCGCCGAGCTTCTCTCCGGCGCGGCGTTCCGGACGCTTCTCGCCTACCTGCGCGACGAATACGACCAGATCATCATCGACAGCCCACCCGTCCTCGGCCTCGCCGACGCTCCACGCATTGCGGCAGCGGTCGACGGCACGGTCATGGTGATGGAAGCCAATCGTTCGCACCGCGGCGCAATCACTGCTGCGATGCGGCGCCTCAACTCGGCCCGTGCCCGCATGATCGGCGCCGTTCTCGTCAAGTTCGATCCGAAAAAGGCCGATGCCGGCGCGAGCTACATGATCGACTATTATTCGTACGGCGATTCGGAAGACGAAGAGTTCCGGGCCGGACAGCTCGCAGCGACCTGATCGTGCACGGAAAAGTCAGGCCGTCGCCATCAATTGGCGGCGGCCATTCCGCGTTCAGCGCTGCGAGGTTGCCGGGGCTCGTCGCCTACGAGATCTCCCGCCGACTGTACCGCTGGAGCGTGACCAACGTCCGGGTCGCCGAGCGCTTCCGCAAGCTCCAGGCCCACCTAAACGCTCTTCCCCGCCAAGGTGTCGGACCGGCCTTGAAGGACCTCGACCAATCACTCGACTCGCGCCTCGCGCCATTGCGTGAACGTGACCGGGAACTTGTCATCGGCGACTTCGACCAGGATGGCGGCATCCTTCCGAAGTTCGGCGAGATCGCGGGCGTCCCAACGATCAGCCCTGCCGAATACCTGCCCAGAACCGGCTGCTCTGTCCGGCTGGTAGATCTCAACGGCCGGCTCGGCGTCCGCAAGGAATTCGCCGCCAATCGCGGCAGGTTCGTCCAGGAGCTCGAAGCGATGGTCCAGCTCGAGGCTGGCGGGTGTCCGACTCCTCAACTGATGAACGTCGACTGGGACGCGCACACGATCACGTCGTCCTTTGTGCCCGGCGTAGTCGTCCGCGAACTGCTCGCCCTCGCGGGCGCGGCGGTTCGGGACAAGGATGTGAAGGACTCCGACCGCCAGGCCCGTGACAACGCCCGCGTTCGCAACGGACGCGAGTTCGTGCCGAAGGTCATGTCGGGCGAGCAAGTCTGGTCGCTCGCCGAGGGGCTGAATTCCATCCACGCCGCCGGTTTCGTGCTGGAGGACGTGAAGTTCGGGAACATCATTCTCGAGGCGGGAACGGACCGGCCGGTATTCCTGGACCTGGAGCGCGCACTTTCGCTGCGCTCCCTGCCGTCGGGACTTGCGGCCTATCTGCGGCGAATCGACGTGAGGAAGTTCAGGGAGCATTTCGGTCATCCAGTGCCCGGGCAACCCTCCCGTCAATGATGGACGAGCCCGGAACGGTCGGACGCAAGAAGGTCCTGTTCCTCGTCAACTCACTTGCGGGAGGGGGAGCCGAACGGGTCATGGCCACCCTGCTGACCAATTCTCGGGAGTGGGTTGAGCGCCATCAGGTCGCGCTGGCGGTTCTCGACGACGACGCCCGCAGCTTTACCTTGCCAGACTGGCTCGACGTCCGTCAGCTCGATTGCCGGCACGGCACGTGGGCGAGCATTTCAGCAGTCGCACGAGTGGTCAGCGACTTTGATCCCGATGTCACGGTCAGCTTCCTGACGCGCTCGAATATCGCCAGCGGGCTTGTCATGATGAGGCGCCGCCGCCCGTGGATCATCAGTGAGCGCACCAGTACCAGCGCCCATCTCGGCAACGGGGGGCGGCAGCTCGTCACCAAGGCGCTCATCCGCTTTATCTATCCGCGGGCGTCGCGCGTGATTGCGGTCTCTGCAGGCGTCGCGGCGAAGCTCTGCAGCAGCTACGGTGTACGGCCGGACAGGGTGGAAATCATTTCCAACCCGGTCGACATGGCGGCGATCGCGGCGGCTGCCCAGGCGCCCAACGACATCTCCGAAGGCGAACCGTATATCCTCGCCATTGGCCGGCTTGTGAGCGTCAAGAATTACGCGCTCCTGATCCACGCATTCGCGGTCTCCGGCCTGACCTGCCGCCTCGTCATCGCAGGCGACGGGCCGGAGCGCGACGCTCTGAAGGTGTTCGCGGCACAGCTCGGCGTCGCCGATCGCGTGATCTTTCCAGGGTGGCTGACGAACCCCTATCCGGCGCTTCGGCACGCGAGTGTGTTCGCCTTGAGCTCGAACGTCGAGGGCTTCCCGAATGCGCTGGTCGAGGCGCTGGCACTCGGGATCCCGGCGGTCGCGACCAACTGCAACGATGGCCCGGCGGAAATCCTGGCGGGGAGTACAGTTGAGTCGGTGGCCGGAGTAACCGTTGCCGAGGCCGGCATCCTCGCTCCGGTCCGTGACGTCCAGAGCTATGCGCGTGCCCTTCAGCTTGCCTTCGATGAGCGCGTTCGCAGCCAGCTGATGAATGCGGGGCCGCGACGGGCGATGGACTATTCCGCGCCTGGCGCCGCAGCGCGCTACTGGGCCGTTATTGAGCGAGAGCTGGAGAAAGCGTCGGCGGCGCCTCGTACCTGACAGCACGCTGCCGTTCGGCAAATTGCTTCGCTATCGCTTTCGTCATCCGCCCGTGCCGCGCCTTGGCGATCGTGTAGCCCGAAAGCAGTCCGTAGAAGATGTTCCCCTCGACCTGCCAGTGCGCCATCGTCGCGAGATTGAGGACCAGGAAGCTCGCATGGGCCGAGATCAGCAGCGGCCGCGAGCGCTTGTCGGCCCGCAATGCCAGTCGAAACATCGCGACCCAGAGCAGGATGATGGCAACGGCGCCAGCCATGCCGAGCTCGTACAGGAATGAGATGACCGTATTGTGCGCGTAGTTCGGCATCTTGCCTTCCCACGCGTCCGGCCCGAAGCCGATGACCTTCTGGAGCGGGGAAGCGTCGTCAGCGTAGGCGTAGAGGTACGTGCTCCAGATGAACGGCCGTGAGGAAAGCTCCCGCTTCTCGGCGCTGGTGAAGGTCTCGGGCGCTTTGATCAGCGACGACAGGTGCGACATTGCGCCAAGGTCCGAGAAGCGGTCCTGCTCGATCGTTAGTGCCGCCCCCATCAGGGTTATACCGCCAAGCACCACCACGAGCCGGGCAAAGGCGCGCTGAGACGGTTCGATCGCGCGCGGCACCATCGTGTACATCGCGACCAGCGCCATCGGCAGAATGCCGAGCATGGTCGTCCGGTAATTGGCCAGGTAGATGGCGGCGAGGCTCGTCAAAGCGATGGTGAAGCGGCTGAACTTGCCCAGCTTCGGTGCGAACATCACGACCAGGAACGCCGTCGCCGCGATTAGCGAGAACAGCTCCTCGTGGAAGTAGCCGCCGATGTAGCTGAGGGAGCCGTCGAGCTCACCCGACTTCGGCACGCCAAGCGCTATCGAGGCGATCTGGTACGTCAGCGGCTGGATGAAGATCAGGAGCAGGCGCCGCAGGATCGTCGCGCCGCCGGTCTCCAACGCCTGCCAGAGTGCAACGCCGATCAGTACGAAGATTGCGAATCGGACGATCGGCTCAATTGCGGCCATGATCGAGTGGTTGAGTATCGAGCTCACGAGCATCAGCCCGCAGATGAGGTACACCGGGAAGAACTGGCGCGAGATGAAGCGCCGCTTCTCAAGAACCAGCACGCCCGTTCCGACGATGGCGAGCGATCCCAGCGCCACCCACTTCAGGCCGGGCACTGCCTCGTTGTAGGTGAATTCGTGAAGCGAACTCAGCGTGTAGCGAAGCCAGCACGCGAACATCAGGAAGCGGGCGGCGCGGCCCCGCGTGCGGAGAATCCAGTAGAGCGTGAGGATGGCGAAAATGCCTGTGGCCGGCAGCAGGAACCACATCGGAAGGGATGGACCCGCAAGATCGCCCGTCGAAGCGTACACTGCTGTGTGACCTGCCTTGTTTCAACGCCGGCGGGTTTAGTCCCGGGCCTTCGCAACCGTGCCACTCTACGCGCAGCAATCAAGTTTCGACGTGGCCCTGTATCAACTCAAGACACCTCGCTCTTACGATTTGATCGCGGGGCGTGAGACCCCGAAAGATGCGCCTTCACGCGGCACCAACAAGCGCCACGAACACAGAATCGAAAAGAACCTTTGCGAAACCGCTCCTCTTGTGGCCATCACGTGTACGCTTTGCGCGGGGCTTTTTCCTGATGTGCGGTATCGTTGGCTTGATCAGTGGCCCGGAAGGGAGTCCCGACCAGATCGAGCGCATGGTCGACCCGCTCACGCACCGGGGCCCGGACGATCGCGGCACCTGGATCGGGCGGCAGGCCGGCGTCGCCTTCGGCCACCGCCGCCTCGCCATCATCGACCTTTCACCGCACGGTCATCAGCCGATGCACTCCGCCGACGGCCGCTGGGTGATCACTTACAACGGCGAAATCTATAATCACCGCGAGCTTCGTTTGGAGCTGGAGCAGGCGGGCAAGGCGCCGCCCGGCGGCTGGCGCGGCCACTCCGACCCGGAAACGCTGATCGAAGCGATCGCAAACTGGGGGCTGGAGGCAGCACTGGCCCGTGCCACGGGGATGTTCGCGTTCGGCCTGTGGGACCGCAAGGAACGCGAGCTGCATCTGGCGCGAGATCGGTTCGGCGAGAAGCCGCTTTATTACGGTTGGGTCGGCGGTGACTTCGTTTTTGCGTCGGAGCTCAAGTCGCTCACCGCGCACACAAGGTTCGACAACGATGTAAGCGCCGACGCGCTGCAGGCCTTCGTCTCGCGCACCCACGTCCCGGCACCGCTCTCGATCTACCGCCGCTTATTCAAGCTGCAGCCGGGCTGCATCTTGCGCGTCGGCCACGGAGCGCCGGCGACTCCGCTGGAGAGCAGCCCTGTTGAAGGCATGTCGCAGGGGGGCGTCCGCCTTACCCGCTACTGGTCCTACGGCGATGTCCTCTCCCGCGGACTGGCCGATCCGATCGACGACGAAGAGGCGGCGATCGGCGCCCTCGAGGGCGCGCTTGCCCAATCCATCAAGGGGCAGTCGCTTGCGGACGTTCCGGTCGGCGCATTCCTGTCCGGCGGGACCGACAGCTCCACGATTGTCGCGCTGTACCAGAAGCATTCCAGCGTGCCTGTGCGCACCTTCACCATCGGCTTTGAGGACGAGCACTTCAACGAGGCCGAGAATGCGCGAGCCGTCGCGCAGCACCTCGGCACCGTGCATGAGGAGCGGTACGTGACTGCCAGGGAGGCGGCCGACGTCATTCCGCTCCTGCCAAACATGTTCGACGAGCCGTTTGGCGACTCCTCGCAAATCCCGACGTATCTCGTCAGCAAGTTCGCTCGCCAGCGCGTGACGGTCGCGCTAAGCGGCGACGGCGGCGACGAACTCTTCGCCGGTTATCTTCGCCACACCGAAGCATTGGCGCTGTGGAATACGCTGCGCCTGATCCCGGTCGGCGTCCGCGCCGCCGCAGCGCGTACGCTTGGACGCATTCCGCAACAGGCATGGACCACAACGGCCTCGATCCTTGGCGCTTCCCGGCGCCGGCCGCTGTCCGGCAAGATCCAGAAGGGCTTGAAGGTAGGGGCGTCCGTCGGCAGCTTCGATGACCTCTACTCGAGCTTTCTCGAACAATGGGCCTTCGAGGAGCCGCCGCTCGTGAACCCCGGCGGGCGTGCAACGCCGTTCCCGCTCGATCCCGGGTTCCAGGCCTCCAACGCGATCAAGATGGGCTACTGCGACGCCAGCGCCTATTTGCCTGACGACATCCTATGCAAGGTGGACCGCGCCTCGATGGCGGTCAGCCTCGAAAGCCGCGTTCCCTTCCTCGATCACAGGGTTGCCGAAGTCGCCGCCCGCATCCCGATGTCGATGAAGATGCGCGGCAAGCGGGGCAAGTGGATCCTGCGCGAGCTGCTTGGCCGCCACTTGCCGACGGAGCTCGTCGACCGCCCGAAAACCGGCTTCGCAATGCCGGTGGGCGAATGGCTCCGCGGTGACTTGCGTGACTGGGCCGAAGACCTGCTCGACCCCTCGGCGATGCGTCAGCAGGGCTATTTCGACACGACGCGCGTCCAGCAGCGATGGCAGGAGCACCTCGCCAGGCGGCGCGATTCGGCGAGCGCGATTTGGGCGATCCTGATGTTCCAGTCCTGGTTGAGGAACAGCAAGCAGGGAGGCTTGTCTGCAGCGATCCCGCACCACGCAGCCTAGTTCGGGCCTTTCACCTCAGCCGGCGATCGTTTGCGTGCTGGGGATGAGAGGGATTCCGGGCGTCATGGGCGGCGTCGAATCTCACTGCGAGGAGTTGCTGCCGCGCATTGCGGAGCGCGCGCCGCACCTTGGCATCGTCGCGATCGGGCGCAAGCCGTACATCGGCAATGACGCGAGCACTTTCGGCGACGTCAAGGTCGTTCCTCTGCCATCCCCGCAAAGCCAGAGCACCGAAACGCTGGTCTCAAGTTTCCTCGGCGTCCTCTACGCCCGGCGCATCCGGGCCAACACGGTTCACATCCACGGCGTCGCATCCGGCACGATGGCGCCGCTTGCCCGCATGCTCGGCATGAAAGTTATCCTGACCATCCACGGCGCTGACTACCAGCGCGCCAAGTGGGGCACGGTGGCGCGCACGGTGCTTCGGCTCGGCGAGCGGATGGGAGTCCGGACTGCGGACGCGGTGATCTGCGTCGCGCCGTCGCTCACGAAGGGACTTCAGGCGAAATATCCGGGAAGCTCGACCCGCATCCACTATGTCCCGAACGGTGCGCCACCGCTCACCGGGAAGGGCGACGAACAGGACGTCCTCCAGCGTTTCGGCCTGACCCGGGGCAAATTCATCCTCGCCGTCGGCCGGGTCGAGCAAGGCAAGGGGTTCGAGCTGCTGATCGATGCTGTCCGCCGCAGTGGCGACAAGCGGAAGCTCCTCATCGTCGGCGGCGCCCAGCATGAAAGCGAGTTCGCGTCGGAGCTGCTCAAGCGCGCGGACGATCGGGTCATTTTCGCCGGCGTGCAGCCGCGTGGGGTCCTCTTTCACCTCTATCGCGCCGCCTCGCTGTTCGTCCTTCCGTCTTTCCACGAGGGATTGCCGATCTGCGCGCTTGAGGCCGGGTCCGCCGGCTGCCCCGTGTTGCTCAGCGACATCCCCGGCAACCGCGACCTCGCACTGCCAGAGACGCATTACTTCCGGTCCGAAGACGTGGAGAGCCTGAGCGCGGCTCTTCAGATGCCGGCGCAGCAGTACGCCGTCAGCCCCGGGATGTTTGCCGGCTTCGACTGGGATCACATCACGTCGAAGACGCTCAGCATTTACAATGCGGTAACGGGGCAGCCCGCCTGAGATGGCACGCAAGTACCGGATCGCACTTTTCGTCGACGCTCTCGAGGTTCCCAAGTGGGTCCACGACTTTGCGCGCGGGGCCGAAGACAGCGCTGCGGTGGACCTGGTTGCACTGATCGTTGCAGCGCCTGCTAAGCGAACACGCTCCCTGGGTGAGCGCCTGCTGGGCGGACTTCTGAACCTTGAGCGGAGGGCCGCGCTCAAGAGCCAGACCTATTCGTCATTCGCCAAGTCCTACTCGATCAGCGCTTGCGCTCCAGTGCTGCTGAATGAGCGCGATGTTGTGCAATCGGATGCTGCGGAAATCCGCAGGCTTGAGTTGGACGCCATCGTGCAATGCAGCGCGGGCTTCCCCCCACCATCGATCGCAGGGGCGGCCAAAGATGGCGTCATCTGGATCAGCACGGGTGCGGGCCGGACCGGGTTTAGCGAGGTGCTGCGAGGTCACCCCGAAACTCGGTTCAGCATTGAACGACTGGATCGCTCAGGGGCCAAGGAGACGCTGTTCAGGGGCAGCGTCGCGACAGCTCTGCTTGCGACCTGGAACGAGATCGCGCTTCAGACCCGCGCTTTCCAGTACCTCCAGCTCACCCTGGAGCGGCTCGCGGCAGGCACGTTACCCCGGGTACCGGCACGCCCAGGGGACGGGGCAAACCAGGCGCGGCTATTCGACCCAATCCTTTACGCCGGCCGGACAGCCGGGAGAATGCTGGGGAAGGCGGTCCGGCGCTACTCGGGCAAGGAGTTCAACTGGAGCGTCGCGTTCACCCGCCAGTCCTGGCAGGAGTCCTCATTCCAAGAAGGCATCATCGTCCCTAGCCCCCCGGGCTCTTTCATGGCCGACCCGTTCACGATCGCGGTGGACGGCGTTCACTACATCTTCGTCGAAGAGTTCCCCTACCAAGGCCGAAAGGGCGTGATCGCCGCGTACAAGCTGGACGGTGACAGGCCGGAGCGGATCGGGGTCGTTCTCGAGGAACCTTACCACCTGTCGTTTCCGTTCCTGTTCCGGCATGCCGGAGGCATCTACATGGTCCCGGAGGGTGGGGCAGGCCGGTTCGTCAAGCTCTACAAGGCCACGAACTTCCCGACGGAATGGGCCGAGGTAAAGGTCCTCATGGCCGATGTGCCGGCGGTCGATACCATCGTCTTCGAGCACGAGGGGCGCTGGTGGATGTTCACCTCGATTCAGGGCGACGGGCCCGGGCTCAACAACGCAGAGCTTCACGCCTTCCACGCGGCCGATCCTCTCGGAGAATGGACTCCGCACGCGGCCAATCCGATCGTCATGGACGCTGCCAGGGGCAGGAACGGCGGGTTCGTGCGACAGCCCGACGGCACGCCGTGCCGCGTCGCACAGGTGTCCGGCTTCACATTCTACGGCGCCGGCTCCGCAGTCTATCGCATCGACGAGCTTACGCCCGACACCTACCGCGAGACCCTGGTGAAACAGGTCGAGCCGAACTTCTTCCCTGATCTCGACGGAACGCACCATATCCATTCCGCGGACGGCCTCACGGTTTATGATATGATGCGGGTGGAGCGCCCGCCCGCCGCCGCGCCCCGCCACCGGTAGGTACCGGGCGACGCGAGCTTCGGGTCTTGACGCGCCTGCCTTGCCGCTGAAGGTGCGTGAACATGGCGCAAGCTGATCAGCCGGTAAGGAAGGTCACCATCGTTGGCGGCGGAACCGCCGGCTGGATGACGGCGGGCATCCTTTCGCGCTGGCTCAGCCAGGTTGAAATCCGGCTCATCGAATCCGACGAGATCGGCATCATCGGCGTCGGCGAAGCGACGATCCCGCACATCCGCACCTACATGCCGCTCGCCGGGCTCGACCCGCTCAAGATGATCTCGGAGACGCAGGCGACGTTCAAGCTGGGCATTGAGTTCGTCAACTGGGGTGCTCCGGGCGAGCGCTACGTGCACGGCTTCGGCAAGGTCGGACGCGACATGCTGTGGCTGCACACGCACCAGCTTTGGCTTGCCGCGCGCGAGCGGTCGCCCGGCTCGGTGCGGCCGTTCGACGACTATTCGCTTAGCTGCGTCGCCGCGCTCAAGAACCGCTTTGCGTTCCCGGATACGCGGCAGACGGGCTCGCCGGCCGGCGATTTCGAATATGCCTACCATTTCGATGCGTCGCTGTTCGCCCGCTACCTCCGTGCCGAGTGCGAGGCGCGCGGTGTTGAGCGCATCGAGGGCCGCATCGTTGACGTCGTCCAGGACGCCGAGACAGGCTATATCGAGCGCGTTCGCCTGAGTGACCGGCGGGAGGTCGATGGCGAACTGTTCATCGACTGCTCGGGGATGCGAGCGCTGCTGATCGGCGGCGCGCTGGGTGTTGGCTACGAGGACTGGAATCAGTGGCTGCTGTGCGACCGGGCGCAAGCTGTCCCGTGCGCGAGCGTGTCGCCGTTGACGCCGTACACGCGTTCGACGGCGCGCCGCGCGGGCTGGCAATGGCGTATTCCGCTGCAGCACCGCATCGGCAACGGTCATGTCTATTCGTCGGCGCTGATGAGCGATGAGGAAGCGGCGGAGATTCTGCTTGGCGACCTCGACGCGGAGCCGCTCGCGGATCCGCGGCTGGTGCGTTTCGCGCCGGGGCGGCGGCTGAAGGCGTGGGAGAAGAACGTCGTTGCGGTCGGCCTGTCCTCCGGATTCCTCGAGCCCCTGGAGTCGACCAGTATCCACCTCATCCAGACGGCCATTCATCGGCTGCTCGCCATGTTCCCGTCGCGCGGCTTCTCGGCGGCCGACATCGCCGAGTTCAACCGCCAGTCGCGGTTCGAATATGAAGACGTCCGCGACTTCGTCATTGCGCACTACAAGGTGACCCGGCGCTCCGGCGAGCCGTTCTGGGATCATGTGCGGACCATGGACGTGCCCGATACCCTTACCGAGCGACTCGAGCTGTTCCGTGCGTCGGGGCGCTTCTTCAAGCAGGGCGCGCAGGAGCTGTTTGCCGAAGAAAGCTGGGTCCAGGTGCTGCTGGGCCAGGGGTTTGAGATGCGCGCTGACCCGGTCACGCAGTTTGTGCCGACGGAGGAAATCACCGGCTTCCTCAACGACATCGCCGAGGTGATGGTGGAGGTTGCTGATGGGATGCCCGATCACGCGGAGTTCGTGCGGCGGCTTCCGAAGAGTACGCCCGAGCGCGCGGCGACCCCGGGGGCTGTCGACTTCGGACTTGGCGCGGGCGGCCGCGTTTGAGGACCGTGACTTGAAAGCCACAGGCTTTCAATCAGCTGTAACGGACGGCGGGCAGCCTCATTGACTTAGCTCAGGCGAAGGCGTTTCATCCGCGCCAAAGAGCCAAATGGCCCTGGAATTACATGTAACCGGTTACAGCGCCGCTAATGGGAGAGGGGCCAAGTGCACATCAACATCAACAAGCGCCGGCTTGCGTCGGGGATTTCGTCGATTGCCGTTGCGGTCACGCTCGGCTTTGCTGCGCCCGCTCGCGCACAGGAACAGACCGGCGGCATCCAGGGCCACGTCAATGGGGTCGCTCCGGGTGGCCAGGTCGTCGCGGTCGACAACCGCACGGGCCAGCGCGTCACCGGCAACGTCGACGCGACGGGCAATTACTCGATCTTCGGTCTTCGCCCGTCGACCTATACGGTCACGGCGCCCGGCCAGCCGGCGCAGACCACACAGGTTCTGCTCGGCCAGACCGTGAACGTCGACTTCGACACGGGCGCGCCCGCCGCGACCGCTACCGCATCGCGCGGCGGTGCGATCGTCGTCACCGGCCGTCGCCGCGCGCAACCGACGCAGGCGCAGACAGTCGCGACCAACATCACAACCGCACAGATCGAGAACCTGCCGCAGAACCAGCGCAACTTCCTGAGCTTCGCCGCGCTTGCTCCCGGTATCGCGGTGACCCGCGGCGGCAACGCTCAGATTCAGGCTGGCGCGCTCTCGTCATCGAACACGAACGTCCTGCTGGACGGCATGAGCTTCAAAAACCCGATCAACCACGGTGGCGTGTTCGGTCAGAACTTCGGTCTCGGTAATCCCTTCCCGCAGATCGCAATCCAGGAATATCAGGTCCAGACCCAGAACTTCGGCGCCGAAACCGGCCAGGCGGGCTCGGCGGTGATCACTGCCGTGACGAAGACAGGCGGTAAGGATTTCCACGGCTCGGCCTTCATCGAATGGCAGCCGAAGAGCTTCATTGAGCAACCTTATTTCGACAAGAAGAACAACCTCAAGAAGCCGCCATACGATCGCAAGCAGTTCGGCGGCGACTTTGGCGGGCCGATCATCCCGGGCAAGCTGCACTTCTACGTGGCTGCCGAAGGACTCACGCAGAAGCTTCCGAGTGCAACCGGCAACGTCAACCCGCAGCTGTTTCCAAGCGATCTGGTTTCGCAGGTCAACATCTCGCATGCCGGCGACTTCCACCAGGGGCTCTACTTCGGCAAGCTGACCTTCTACGCAAACGATCAGGACACGTTTAACCTCATCGGCTACGTCCGCCGCGAGAGCAACGTGACGGATCAGTGCTGCAACGTCACTGCGAGCCACGGCCGCCGCATCCTCACCCACCAGACCCGTGGCCAGTTCCAATGGACCCACAACGGCGGGATTTTCTACAACCAGTTCAATGCTGCTTACGACAAGGGCGAACAGTCGACGCCGCGGCTTACGACTGGTCCGGAGTACGTCATCTCCAACTTCGACGCTGCAGCAGGCGTCGGACAAACCGACTTCTCCGAAGGCATCCTGACCGGCGCGCACTTCTTCGAGCAGGGCGACAAGCAGCGCTTCATCACCTTCAAGGACGATGCCACCTGGCGCCTCGGCAAGAACACGGTCCGGGCCGGCGGGCAGCTCAACTTCATGAACCTGAACCGCACCGTCGCGAATGCGTTCGAAGGGCGGTATTACTACCTGAACCCCGGCCCGACGGGCTCCGTCGATCCGCTGACCGATACACCGTACGGTGCGCGCATCAACGTCCAGCCGTCGCCGACGCTCGACGCGAAAAACACGCAGGTCGGACTGTACGTGCAAGACGAATGGCGGCCGGACGAACATTGGACAGTCAATGCCGGCATCCGATGGGACTTCGAAACCAACGCCAACAACAATAAGTACGTAACTCCGGACGCTATCGCAAACGCCCTCCGCAATTATGAGGGCTGGCAAGCGCGCGGGATCGATGCCGAGGACTACATTTCGACCGGCAGCAATCGGCACGGCGACTGGAAGCAATTCCAGCCGCGTCTCGGCGTTTCGTACGACGTTTACGGCGACAAGAGCCTCGTCGTGTTCGGGGGCGCTGGCCGCTACTACGATCGTCCGCTCTTCATCGAAGGCGTGATTGAAACGCTCACGAATTCCAACAAGCTTCGTACGGTCAATTTTTGCCCCAACGGTGGGCCTGCACAGGGCACCGGCAGCGGCATCGACGTCGCAAACTGCGCTCAGTTCACGGACGCGCTTCGCGACCCTGAGGCTTTGCGCACACTTGCGGCGGCGCAGGGCGGTCTCGGCGGCGACGTGTTCGTACTGCCGAACAAGATCCGTGCGCCGTTCTCGGATCAGTTCGACCTCGGTGTTCGCAAGCGCTTCGGTGAGATCACCGCCGAGGTCATCTACAGCCACGTTCAATCGCACCACATCTTCATGTTCGAGCGGGCGAACTTCTACTCAAACGGCTGGTACACGCGGGTGCTCCAGCGGGACGCCGGCGGCAACGTGATCGGCTGCACGAACGGCGGCGACACCTTCATTCAGGACTTCACGCCGGGCGAAAACTACGCGGCCTGCCCGGCGATGAACGGTCAGCTGACCGGCTTCTCGGGCAAGCTCAACCGCGGTGCCGACAACGGGCGCGCCCGTTACGACGCGCTCTTCCTGAAGGTCGAAAAGCCGTTCACCGACAACAGCACCTGGGGCTTCGTCGAAGCACTCACGCTTCAGCGTGCCAGGAGCAATGTCGCGCAGGAGCTCAACAGCGATGAGTTCTACAATGGTCCGGCGCTGAACGCGTACGGGACCAACTATGTGAACGGCGTCGAGAAGTGGCGCTCGGTAACCTCGGGCGCCGTTCGCGCGCCGTGGGGCATCACGCTGTCGGGCATCCTGACTCTGTCTTCCGGCCCCTCGTTCGGCAACATCATCTTCGGCAACGCGCCCGACGGTGCCTGCTGCTATGCCAACATGGGCGGTGTCTTCTTCCCGCATAAGACCTTCGGCTACCGTCGTCTCGACATGCGGGTTGCCAAGACCTTCAAGCTGGGCGGAACCGAGCTGACGGCAGACTTCCAGGCGTTCAACGTGTTCAACTGGCTGAACCGCAACTACTCCTCGTGGGGTGCGGGCAGCGGGACGAACCCGACGTTCGTCGAAGACAGCCAGGTCGGCAACGATCAGCGCAGCTTCCAGGCAGGCCTGCGCTTCAGCTTCTGATCGAGTAGAAGGGGAGGGGTGCGGCGTGGCACCTCTCCTCACTCAACGGGATTAGCGTGAAACCCGAGCTCCGCCGCGTTGGCCAAAGTCAGAGCCGTGTCGTCGTCATCGATGACTTCAGTGGTAATGCCGGCGCGGTGGCTGAACTCGCGGACGCGTTGGTGCCGTTCCCTGACGTGACCGGCGGATACTATCCGGGCGTCCGTCGCATCATCGGCCGCGCCGACACAAACGCCGATATCTATGTCGAGCGGACTTGCCAGGCCGCCGCGCAGTTTATTGCCGGAGCCTTCGACGTGGACTCGTTCGATCTCGTCGAAGCGAGCTTCTCCATGGTAACTGCACGCCCCCACGATCTCCGGCCCGCGCAACGCGCACCGCACTTCGACTCCACCGATCAGAACTATTTCGCACTGCTGCACTATCTCCGCGTGCCGGCCGGCACCGGCACGGCATTCTACCGGCAGCGCTCGACCGGCATCGAGCGGGTGAACGAGGACAATCTCGACAGCTTCGTTGCCACGGCGGCCCGCGACGCAGCGCGGCTGCCGCCCGACGCCGGCTACATTCGCGGCTCAGACGAGTTCTACGAACAGATCGGCGCCGTTGACGGAATCGCGGATCGGCTGGTGATCTATCAGGGTAGTCTGCTTCACTCAGGCATCATCCCAGAGCAGATGACCTTTAGCGCCGACCCGCGCACTGGGCGCCTGACCGCCAACCTTTTCGTCCGTGGCCATTCGAGGAACTGAACAATGCGCAAGCTGCTCAAGATCGCCTTGCCGATGCTCGCGCTTTGCGTCTCCGGGTACGCACACGGGGAGCCTGGCAGGCGCACGTACATAAACCCGATCGATGTCGATTACCGCTACAATTTCGAGCAGATCAACGAGGGTGCGTCGTATCGCACGGGCGCCGACCCGGCGATCGTTAATCACCACGGCGTTTACTACCTCTTCCTGACGCTTGCCGATGGCTACTGGCGCTCGACGGACCTCATCAACTGGACCTTCGTGACGCCGAGCCGCTGGCCGATGAACAGCATCGTCGCCCCCGCGGTCTGGTCCGACGGCACCCGCATCATCATCGAGCCGTCGATGATGGAGCCGGGCTCAATCCTGTCGAGCACTGCGCCGGACACGGGCAAGCTCGACTTCTGGGTGCGCCGTATGCCGCCGCTGCCCGGCTCCGTCGACAAGGACCCGGCAGAGATGAAGCCGGACGAGGTGCCGACCGGCCCTTGGGACCCCGGCCTGTTCAAGGACGACGACGGGCAGTGGTACCTCTACTGGGGCTCATCGAACATCTTCCCTATGTACGGCCAGAAGATCGGCTTCGCGGACGGCAAGATGTCGTACGACACCAAGCCCAAGCCGATGCTGTCGCTCCATCCCGACCAGCACGGCTGGGAGCGGTTCGGGCAGGACCATTGCGCCTGCTGGATGCCGGGCAACCCAAGTCCCTCGTACATGGAGGGCGCCTGGATGACGAAGCACGGCGGTCGCTACTACCTGCAGTACGGAGCGCCCGGCACCGAGTTCAACGTCTACGCAAACGGCGCCTACGTCTCGGACTCGCCGCTTGGGCCGTTCACTTATGCGCCCTACAATCCGGTCGCTTACCGGCCCGGCGGCTTTGCCGAGGGAGCGGGCCACGGGTCCACGTTCGAGGACAATCACGGAAATTGGTGGAGCAGCGGGACAAGCTGGATCGGATACAACTGGGGCATGGAGCGCCGGATCGTTATCCACCCGGCCAAATTCTACCCTGACGGCCAGATGGCGGTCTCGACCCGCTTCGGCGACTTCCCGCACTTTGCACCAACGGCAAAGGTGAGCGATCCAGACAGCCTCTTCGCAGGCTGGATGCTCCTGTCCTACCGCAAGCCGGTGGTTGCCTCCTCAGTCCGCAAAGGCTTCGGAACAGGGGCGGTTAGCGACGAGGATCCACGCACCTTCTGGGTGGCGGCTACGAACGCGCCGGGCCAGACGCTGACCATGAACCTCGGCGCCCCGGAGACCGTCCGGGCCGTGCAGGTGAACTTCGCCGACTTCCAGTCCGGCCGCTTCGCTGATGGTCCCGACATCTACACGGAGTTCGCGCTGCAGGCGTCGAACGACGGGCAGCATTGGCAGGAGATCGCCCGCACCGAGCCGCCGCGGCGCGACCGGCCCAACGCCTATCTCGAACTGCCCCGACCAGTCCGGGCGCGCTTCATCCGCTACGTCCACGGCCATGTCGGCGCAGCCAATCTCGCGATCAGCGACATCCGCGTGTTCGGCAACGCCGACGGCTCGGCTCCGTCCGTTCCTGCCGTCGTCACTGCCGCGCGTCACACTGACGATCGCGACGCGACGATCCGCTGGAGCAGAGTCCCGGGCGCGGTAGGCTACAACATCCGGTTCGGAATCCGCCCCGAGCGGCTGACGCTGACCCACCAGCTGTGGGCCGACGAGCTCGGCAATTCAGCGACGCTGCGAAAAGAACTGCGTTCGCTCAACAAGGGCGTGTCTTATTGGATGGCAATCGAGGCGTTCAACGAAACGGGCGTGTCGAAGTTGAGCCGCGTCGTCCCTGTCCGCTGATCAGGCGAGCCATCCGCCCGTGAAGCCGGCCCGCTGTAGCCCGCGACGGATGGCCGGCACCCGCCTCATGTAGCGCCAGACGAAATCGTCGCGATAGTTTGCCGCCTGTAGCAAGATGGGTCCCTGGTCGATCCCGAGATGATCCTTCGCCACCCATCCGTAGCGCGGGTCGACGGTTCCCGTGTCGAGGTTCACGGAGGTGTAGCGGAAGCTCGGATTGAAGCTGTCCAGGAAGCCGTAGCGGCCGAATATTCGTGCGCCATGCTGACGGAGCAGCGCCTGCGCGCACGAAACGACGATTTCTGGCGCGAACGGCAGCGAGCCGAGTGCTGCCGTCGGCGCTAGCGTGCCGTCGTCGCGGCCGTCCGGCTCCTCGACCGGCCCTCGTGCCGAATAACCGTAGAAAAGCCGCTGCTCGCCCTTGAAGGGAAGCGGAAAATCGCCCGGCCCGTCACATGCGGTCAGCCCCCAAATGTCAGCCGAATAGCCGTCCCACTTCATCGGATTGGCGATGCAGTAGGCCCGGTTCGCGTAAGTCTCCCGCCGGCTATTCTCGAAATAGTCGAACCCCGCCGCGCGCATAGGCGCATCGCGGATGCCGCGGAAGTCGATGAAGACGTGGCTGTACTGGTGTCCGAACAACGGCGCGAAGGCCACGCGCCGGGTCGGTCCTTCGCCGCGCCAGAAGCGAGGGTAGGGGGCGATCCACTGCTCCCAGAGGTTGGCCGGAGCAGGGTGCGTCTTCGAGCCGAGGGCGAGGATGTTGACGAACATGCCTTCGTTGAAGCCATCCCAGTTGCGCTCGATCAGTCCTTCCCCGGGCTTCCAGCCCATCGACAGTGCTGCGCGGCCATCGGAGCGGAAGTGGTTCCAGTCGGCGCGCTCGTAGAGCGCGTCGGCAAGCCTGCGGATCTCCCGCTCGCCGGCATCCTGGCCATCGTAATATTGTTCGGCGAACAGGACGCCCATCAGCAGGATGGTGGTGTCGACACTCGACAGCTCCACATCGCGAAACCGCTCGCCGGTCTCCATGTCGAGGAAGTGGTAGTAGAAGCCCTTGTATCCCGTCGTCCCTGCGGGCTCCGGCCCCTGCCGCGACTGCCAGAAGAAGCGCAACGTCGTCAGCGTCAGGTCTCGTGCCTCCGCCCGCGTGCACCAGCCGCGCTCCGCCCCGATCGCGTACGCGACCAGGCCGAAACCCACTGCGGCGATGCTCGAGAAGCTCGGCGTGGGCCACCGATCCGGGACCAGCCCGTTCTTGCGGTTCACCGTGTCCCAGAACCAGCGGAAGGTGCGCTCCTCGATCTCGGTGTAGATGCCTGGCAGCGCCAATGCCGGGCTGCTGGGCCGCATCGTCGCGCACGCTGGGAGACCGCCCGCCGCAATCAGAGCGGACGATCCAGTGAGAAGAGCGCGGCGGTCCACCCTCATGAGGTCGCTCCGCCGCCCGTGGTCGAGCGAACGACAAGCTCCGGCGTGTGGAACTCGTCGGCAATCGCGTCTTCGCCTTCGAGCATCCCGATCAGCCGTTTGAGCGTCCGTTCGCCGAGATCCGCGATGCGGACGCTTACTGTGGTTAGTCCCAGCAGGCGCGCGAGTGGAATGTCGTCGAAGCCTGCGACCGCAACCTCGTCCGGCACTCGGCGCCCTCCCGTTTGGAGTGCGTGGATGGCACCCAGCGCCATCATGTCGTTGGCTGCGAAGACGCAGTCGAACTGGTGCCCGCCCGCAAGCAATGCGGAAATTGCGGCGCCTCCGGATCGTTCTCCGAAGTCGCCCTGCACGATCTCAAGCGCCATTCCGAACTGCCTGGCCGCTTCGGTGCAAGCGGCGGCCCGTTCCTGCGCATCGACGTTGCCGCGAGGCCCGGAGATGTGGACCAGCTTCTGACGTCCGACACTTGCCAAATGCTCCACCACGGCGCGCACGCCGGCCGCATTGTCCAGCCGGATCCCCGGGTGTCCCCCGGGATGGCCCCGCGTGTTGATGAGGATGGTCGGAATGCCGGCCGGCAAGGCTGCTGCAAGATCGTCTTCGCTGAGATGCGGAGCCATGACGAGCAGTCCGTCGACGCGCCCGCGCATGGCACGAAGAGCGCCATTTGCCTGGTCGCTGCCAGCATGCATGTTCGACAGCAGCAGCAAGTACCCGCGCTCGCTCGCCTCCCGATCCATGCCGCGCATGATCTCGGAAAAGAACTCGCCGTGAAGGTCCGGCAGCACAACGCCGATCGCGTTCGATCGTGAGAGGCTCAGGCTGCGCGCTCCGGCGTGGGGGACGTAGCCGAGCGCCTGGACGGCATCGGTGACGCGCGTGCGAGTCTGGTCGCTGACGTTCTCGAGCCCGTTGAGGACGCGTGACACGGAAGCAACGGAGACCTGCGCTCGCTGTGCCACGTCGCGGATGGTCGCTTCGGACATGCTTCTCCTTACCGCAGGAATTGCGTCCAAAACCACTGCTTCAGCCGATTGCAATTGGTTTCCGCCTGGCTCATGTAACCGGTTACACGAACAATCAAGTGCTACACGAACCTGACCATCCGATCATAGAGAAGGAAGGCGGTTCGCAAGGAGGGACGGATGATGGACACGCGGATTTCGCGCCGCGCCGCGCTGATGGGCGCGGGGGCAATCGCTGCATGGCTGGCGACGCCGGCACGAGCATTGCTTCAGGCTGCCGGTCGCGTCGACACGCCCAGGTTCATCGACCCGCTGATCGCGCGTATGACGCTCGAGGAGAAAGCCGGGCAGCTCAGCCTGATGGCATCGGCCTGGGGCGGCGGCACCGCCATCGCGCTCAACCCGCCGAGCGACGGTCCCAACTTCCAGCAGCAAGTCGAAGAAGGCCGGCTGGGTCAGCTCACCGGCGTATTCAACGGCAATGGCGCCCGCATGGCGCGGATCATGCAGAGCGCGGTCATGAGCGGATCGCGGCTCAAGATCCCGTTGATCTTCGCTGCCGACATTATCCACGGCCACCGGACTGTATTTCCCGTGCCGCTCGCCGAAGTCGCGAGCTTCGAGCCCGACCTCGCGCGCCGGACTGCCGCCGCAGCCGCTTTCGAGGCCGCGGGTGCCGGCATCGACTGGACCTTCTCGCCGATGGTCGACGTCGCTCGGGACCAGCGCTGGGGCCGCGGTGTCGAGGGCGGCGGCGAAGACGTGCTGCTTGGGGAGTTGTTCGCGGCGGCGCGGGTGCGCGGTTTCCAGGGCGAGAACCTGAGCTCGGCCGACCACCTGCTCGCCTGCGTCAAGCACTTCGCGGCATACGGCGCCGGCGAATCCGGTCTCGATTACAACAGCGTCGACATGTCGGAGCGGCGGCTGCGCGAGATTTACCTGCCGACCTACAAGGCGGCGTTCGACGCTGGCGCGCTCTCGGCAATGGCTTCCTTCAACGAGATCAACGGCGTGCCCGCCACGGGCAACCACTGGCTGCAGACCGAACTGCTCCGCGGCGAATGGGGTTTCCAGGGCTTCGTGGTCTCCGACTACACTGGCGACGAGGAAATGATCGCCGCCGGTTACGCAAAGGACGGCCGGGATGCGGCTCGCCTGGCATTCCTCGCCGGCGTCGACATGAGTATGCAGAGCGGCCTTTACCGCCAGCATCTGCCCGACCTGGTCCGCAGCGGCGCGGTGCCGGAAGCGCAACTTAACCAATCCGTTCGCCGGGTGCTTGCGCTGAAGGCCATGCTCGGCCTGTTCGACGACCCTTTCCGGCGCATCGACGAGAAGCGCGAGCAGGCGCGATCGCTGCTGCCACAGACCCGCGCGCTGGCCCGCGAGTCCGGGCGCAAGTCGATCGTTCTCCTGAAGAACGAAGGCGACCTCCTGCCGTTGCCGCGCTCCGGCACGAAGATCGCTCTCATCGGTCCGTTCGCGAGCGGCCAGCACGACCTCATCGGCCCGTGGTGCGTCTACGGCGACGACGCCAAGGCTGTCGATCTCGCCACCGGCGTTCGCGGAGCGCTCGCCAACAAGGCTGATCTGATCGTCGCCGAGGGCTCCAAGTCCGAGGAGCCGATTGCCGGGGGCATTGCCAAGGCCGTCGCCGCGGCGCGCGCCGCCGACATCGTCGTGCTCGCAATCGGCGAATCGCAGAACATGTCGGGCGAAGCGCAGTCCCGCACCGACATCGTCGTCCCCGCACCCCAGCAGGCCCTTGCCGAGGCGGTCGCCAAGGTCGGCAAGCCAGTCGTCGTCGTCCTCAAGCACGGCCGCGCACTGGCGCTCGAAGGCGCAGTCGCCGATGCAGAGGCGATCCTCGCTACCTGGTTCCTGGGGACGGAGACCGGCAACGCCATCGCCGACGTCCTGTTTGGCGCTTACAGTCCGTCGGGCCGGTTGCCGGCAAGCTTCCCGCGCGCGTCCGGGCAGGAGCCTTACTACTACGCGCACAAATCCACCGGTCGCCCGAACCCGGAAGGGCCCCTTGCCGAGTACAAGGCGCACTATCGCGGAATTCCCAACAGCGCGCTCTACCCGTTCGGCCACGGCTTGACCTACGGAAAGATCGAGTACAGCGGCCTTCTGCTCGGCGCGCCTTCCGTCGGCATGAACGGCACGATCAGGGTTGCGGCCCGAGTCACCAACCGCGGCAGCCGCGCAGCCGAGGAGGTGGTGCAGCTCTACGTCCACGACCGCACCGCAAGCGTCACTCAGCCGGTTCGCCAGCTCAAGGCCTTCCGCAAGCTGGCGCTGGCGCCCGGACAGTCCGAAGTCGTGCAGTTCACGCTGCGGCCGAGCGATCTCGCGTTCCTCGGCGCGAACAATCGCCCGGTGGTGGAGCCCGGCACGATTGACGTCTGGATCGCTCCGTCAGCCGAAAGCCCGGGCGTGCAGGGTACGTTCGAACTGACTGCCTAGCCGACTGAAGGGCGCCGACGGCCCAGCGGGTTCAGGATCATCGCAACGCAGGACAGCGCCAGGAACAGCAACGGCACCATGGCCACCGTGGCGCGCATCCCGGCAAGCGTCTCCGCGCTTTGCTGGATGTTGGGTACATAGCCGGCGCTCTCGAAGCTCCAGCCCAGGATCGCCGTCGCAATGCCGATCGCGATCCGCTGCAGCAATGCGGCGAGGCCGAACACGGTCCCTTCCACATGCACGCCGGTGGTCTGCTCGCCGTACTCGATCGTGTTGGGAAGCATCGCCCAGAACACGAAGTTCAACCCGATGCTCGACACCTGCATTCCGACCAGGAACGCCTGCATGGTCCGCGCGTGATCGAACTGGACGGCAATAAATAGCAGCAATCCGGAGATGCCCATGCCGGCGGCAATCAGCCACAGGACCCGTAACCCGACGTAACGTCCGAGCAGCATCCACAGTGGGATGGATATGCCGCTGACCAGGCCCATCGACGCCAGGGCGAGTTGACCGCCAGACGGATCGTTCAGAACATATTTGAAGTAATAGAGCGTCGACTTGTTGAGCACGGTGATGGCGACGATCATCGCCATCATCCCGGCGTTCAGCGCCACGAAGGCGCGGTTGCGTGCGAGGCTGGCCAAGGCAGAGCGAAGGCTGCCGGGCGGCGGCCGCTGCGGTGCAGCCATCTCGCGGTATGTCGCGCCGACCAGGACCAGGATCAGTGCTCCGACTCCGGCGAAGACGGCCGCTGCGGAGAAATAGGCGTCGGCGAGGCGCTTCCCCGCGAGCCAGCTTCCAAGCGGCACCGTCGTGAGTGCGACCGTTACCGCAGCCGCAGTTCCGAACAACATCCGCATGCCGGCGACGAACGCGCGGTCCTGCCCATCCGTGCTGATCCGCGCCGTCATCGCGAGATAGGGCACGTTCACCCCTGCGTAGGCGGTGCGGAACAGCAGGTGTGCGGCGAAAATGCTTGCGACTGCCCAGCCACCGCTTGTGATCGGCGGCATGTAGGCGAGCATGAACGTCACGCCCAACGGAACAGCACCGGCGACGAGCAATGCGCCGTACCGCACCCGATCGCCGAACCGGTCCAGCAAGGCGCCCGCGCAGAAGTTCGCAACCCCGTCCCAGATCGATGCGGCCATGTAGGTCGTCGCTGCAATACCGATCCGGACGCCGAGCGCGTCGGTATAATAGAAGAGAAGGAAGAGCATGACGCTCTGCCAGTAGAGATTGAAGGCGAAGTCCCCGAAGGCGAACAGCAGTAGCCGAAGCCGGGGTGGCCGTTCGGTCACCGGCTCCGGATCTGCACCGTCGCGGCCTGGGGCTGGTCGGCGATCAGCATGTGCGCCGGACGACTCCCATGCACTGTAACCGCGATCTGCTTCCACCATGGGCGGAACGATCCCTCACGGGCGCCGAACTGAAGCGACACTCCGGTCGGCGTCATTGTGCAGGTGACTGCCTGCCGCAGGCTTGGACCGCTGATGCTCACGCCGTCGTCGAGGTAGATTTGTCCCCGGCAGTCGTCGCCCGGATAAATGTCGAGGCTCAGCGGCCCCTTCGGCGCCTCGGAAGTGCTCTGCACCAGCGGCTGGCGCGCCACGATGGCGCCCGGGCGGACGAAGACCGGCAGTCGAGCTAGCGTCGGCGTCTCGCTGGTCTTGTCCGAGGCAAGCTGGTGCCCGGTCCAATAATCGTACCAGCCCTTGCCCGGCAGGCAGATGTCGTAGGGCCGCAGCGAGTCCGGCTTCGGCGAAGCGGCCACCAGGAGGTCGCTGCCGACCGTGAACGCCATCGACTGGTCGCAGGACGCGCTCTGCATGTGCGGATAGTCGTAGAACGTCGGCCGCATGACCGGGTCGCCGGTGCGGGCATTCTCGTCGGCGACTACATAGAGGTAAGGCAGCAGGCGGTAGCGGGCCTCGATGAAGCGCCTGCGGATTGCAAGGTGAGCGGGACCGTCCACCCATGGCTCGGCGCGCGGCGTGTCCTTCGCCGAATGGCCGCGGAATACCGGGGTGAAGGCCCCGATCTCGAACCAGCGCGTGGCAAGATCGGGGCTCGCGCCGCCGGTGAAGCCTGGAATGTCCGCTCCGGACCATGAGAAACCGGACAGCCCGAGGCTCAGCATCTGCTGCACGGCGAGCTTCAGGTGATCCCAGCTCGAGCTGTTGTCGCCTGTCCAGGTCACGGCATAACGCTGTCCCCCGGCGAAGCTGGCACGCGTCATGACAAACGGACGAACATTCGGCCGCAGCTGCAGCAGGCCGTCGTGTGTCGCGCGGCCGTTCTCCATCCCGTAGACGTTATGCACCTCGGCATGCGTCGCCGTGCGCGGTGCGAAGTCGTCGCTCTCGATCCGGTGCACCGTGCCGAGCGGCATCGTCTTGGTCGGCGTGTCGAAGATCGCCGGCTCGTTCATGTCGTTCCAGAAACCCGCGATGCCGTCGGCGAGGCCCTGGTAAAGCCTGCCCCACCAGGCGCGGCTCGATGCGCGCGTGAAGTCCGGGAACACCGACGGGCCCGGCCAGACCGGCGCGACATAGGTCGTGCCGTCCGGGTTCCTGAGGAAATGACCGCCTGCCGCGCCGCTGTCGAAAGGCGCGTAGCCTTGGTTCGGCGCATAGGCGACATGAAGGTCGGTGATGGCGACCAGCTTGATACCCTTCGCGCCGACATCGCGCGCGAGGCCTTTCAGGTCGGGGTAGGTCGTCTTGTTGGTGGTGAACGGCCGGTTGCGGTCCTGATAGTCGATGTCCAGCCAGATCACGTCCGTCGGTATGCGGTCGGTCCGCAGCTTGCTGACGATCGAGCGGACCTCGTCGGCGCTCATGTAGCTGTAGCGCGACTGCTGGTAGCCGAGTGCCCACATCGGCGGCAGCGGCGCCTTGCCCGTCAGGTCAGTGTATCGTCGGACGACGTCCCGCACGGTCGGACCGGCGATCAGGTAATAGTCGATGGGCCCGCCGTCAGCGCCGATGGCAATCGTGCCGTCCTCGCGGTGACCGAAGTCGAACCAGCTGCGCCAGCTGTTGTCGAGGAACAGTCCGTAGGCGCCGCCAGCGCCGCCCGCTCCGATATAGAAGGGGATCGACTTGTAGATCGGGTCGGTGTCGCGCTGAAAACCCCAGGCATCGGTGTTCCAGTCGACGAAGCTCTGGCCTCGGCGGTCGAAGCTGCCGGTCTTGTCGCCCATCCCGTAGATGTGCTCGCCGAGCGGCAAAGCCTTGCGGAGGGTGAAGTGCTGGCCCTCGATGCTGACCGGAGCCGCCGCATCATCGATGAGCAGCTTGCCGGCCGGGTCGGTCACGGTCAGCCGAAGGGTCGACGGATCGACGTGGACGATCATCCCTGCCGTGGCGAAGCCGTCGCTCGTGGGCCGGACCGCGATCCTCTGGCGGCGAACGGACGCGGGCACCGCCCAGCTTGCATCCCCCTGCCACGCACCTTTCGGGGCGATCCGCACGCGCAGGATCGAATCGCTCAGCGCCGTGACGTTGAGTGACAGAGCGCCGTTGCTCACCTGCAGGCCGTTCGGCAGCGCCGCGAAGTTTGCCGTCGGCGCAAGCGCTTGTGCGCTAGCAGGGGCGGCCGTTGCCGAGGCAAAGAGGAGCGCCAGAGTGGCGGCAAGCGAATGTTTCATGGCCGCAACCCTAGCGGCGCACGTCGCTGCCGCAACGGCCCCGCCTTTGTTTTTGAGCGCAAGCTGGTGCAGAGGCGCCGCCATGAACCCGGACTCGTCGCCTCCACGTAGCGGCTTCGGCCGCATCCGTTTGCTGCTCTGGGCGCTGGTCGCCGTTGCGCTTCTCGCGACCGCGGCCGTGTTCTTGATGCGGCGTGCCCCGGTGAATGCTCCGCAGGCGCAATCGAGCTCGGTGCAGACCAGCTTCGGCGGCCCGTTCACCTTGACCGGTGCGGACGGCAAGCCGTTCTCGAGCAGCCGTCTCGAGGGCAAGCCCTACGCTTTGTACTTCGGCTACACGCGGTGCGGGGACGTCTGTCCGATCACGCTCCAGCGGCTGGTCAAGCTACGCCAGGATGCGGGCGGTCCGACCGCGATGAACATCGTCTTCATCACCATCGATCCGGCCAACGACGGGCCCAAGGAAGTCGGCCAGTACGCGACCCTGTTCAACGCTCCGATCACCGGCCTGACGGGCTCGCCGGCGCAGATCGAGGTCGTCAAGAAGCAGTTCGGCATCTTCGCCGAGCCTGAGCCTGATTCCGGGCACGGTCACGCGATGAAGATGATCAATCACACCGGCACCGTTCTCCTGTTCGATCGCGACGGGAAGTTCGTCGGCACCATCTCGTCCGACGAGCCGGACAGCGCTGCCACCGCCAAGCTCAAGCGCATTACGCAGGCGTGACGGCCGGAACCGCGCGTCGCCCCCAGACTTGATGAGCGATGGTTGAGTACCGCCCCGATCCTGCAATCCTGACGCTTGGCCCCGACTACTACGATCCGGTCGCGCCGGCCCGATTCCCCAAGTGTATCCCGCGTTTCCTGAATGTCCGTGCGGCAGAGACGGTCGGCCTGGGCGATCTCGACGAGAAGGCCCGGGCCGCCCACTTCTGCCGCTTCGAGCCTCTTCCGCACAATCTCCCGGAGCCGCTGGCGCTGCGCTATCACGGCCATCAGTTCCGCGTGTACAATCCGGAGATCGGGGATGGCCGCGGGTTCCTGTTCGCCCAGCTCCGCGATGGCCGCGACCGCCTGCTCGACTTCGGCACCAAGGGCTCGGGCCAGACGCCGTACAGCCGCCACGCCGATGGCCGTCTCACGCTGAAGGGCGGCGTGCGCGAAGTGCTTGCGACCGAGATGCTTGAGGCTCTCGGAGTGAACACGTCCAAGACCTTCGCGCTGTTCGAGACCGGAGAGGCGCTGGACCGTGGCGACGAGCCGTCACCGACCCGATCTGCTGTCCTTACGCGGCTGAGCCACGGCCACATCCGCATCGGCACCTTCCAGCGCCTGGCGTTCTTCGGTGAAGCCGAGAACATTGCCAGGCTGGTCGGCTACTGCCTGCAACAGCTCTACGGCGAAGCGCCGACGGACGATGATGCCACCAATGCGCTGCGCCTGTTCGATCTCGCCTCCGCAGCGACCGCCGACCTCACCGCGTCGTTGCTGGCCGCAGGCTTCGTGCATGGCGTGCTCAACAGCGACAACATCAACGTCACGGGCGAAAGCTTCGACTACGGCCCCTGGCGCTTCACGCCATACTGGGATCCTGACTTCACCGCGGCCTACTTCGATCATTACGGGCTTTACGCCTTCGGCCGTCAGCCCGAGGCGATCCACTGGGATCTCGCCCAGCTCGCCGGCTCGCTGACTCTACTCGCCGAAGCTCCGCCGTTGTCCGAAGCACTGGCGGAGTGGAGCACGCGCTTTGAGCAGGCGCTCGTTCGTCATCTGCTGCGCCGGCTCGGCATCGCTCCGACGACGGCCGAACGCGATGCGGAACTTGCCGCCCTCCTGCTGCGAGCGCTTCAGTCCCGCGCGGCCACCATCGACCGCCTATTCTTCGACTGGCGTGGCGGCCGCGACCCCGGACCGGCGCCGTACGAATCCGACGTCTTCCGCGCGCTTGCTGCCGCGCTCGAGGGTCGCAGCGCACCGCCTTCGCACCCATATTGGTCGGATGAGGAGCCATGCTCCATGCACATCGAGGAGGTCGAGGAGATCTGGTCGGCGATCGCCGAGCGCGACGACTGGCGGCCCTTCGAGGACAAGGTTAATGCCATCCGGCGGATGGGTGAAGCGATGAGGTCCGATGCACGGTAAGGTTGACGAGAGCGAGGGTGCCGTGGAGCAGTCGCCTGCATCGGCTGAGCTCGTCTCGACGAGCCCCGCGACCGGCGAGATCGTCTGGCGCGCTCCGATCGGCGACGCCGCCGCCGAAGTGGCGGCCGCGCGCGCCGCGTGGCCCGAATGGGCAGCCGTCTCGCTCGCTTACCGAATGGAAGCGCTGCGCCGTTTCGCGAACGTCGTTCGCCAGCGTGAAGCGGAGTTCGCCGAGTTGATCTCACGCGAGACCGGCAAACCCTTCTGGGAAGCGCGGACGGAGGTCGGCGCCGTCGTCAACAAGGTTGATATCTCGATCGACGCCTATGCCGAACGCACCCCGCAGCGGAAGCTTGAGGCAGCGCTCGGCAACCGCGTCGCGGTTCGCCACAAGCCGCACGGCGTGCTTGCGGTGCTCGGCCCGTACAATTTCCCGGCGCACCTTCCGAACGGCCACATCGTGCCTGCGTTGATCGCCGGCAACTCAGTCGTCTTCAAACCATCGGAGAAGACTCCGGCGAGCGGCGCCTTCCTCGTCGACTGTTTCCACAAGGCGGGCATCCCCGAAGGAGTCGTGCGTCTGCTCGTCGGGGGCCCGGATCAGGGTCGCGCCCTGGCGTCGCAGCGCGGCATCGATGGCCTGCTGTTCACCGGATCCGTCCGCGGCGGCTTGGCGCTCCACCGGCAATTTGCGGACATGCCGCAGAAGATCCTCGCGCTGGAGCTGGGCGGTAACAACCCGGTCGTGGCCTGGAACGTGAAGGACGTGCAGGCGGCGGCCACCATCATCGTGCAGTCCGCCTATCTCACCGCGGGGCAGCGCTGCACGGCCGCGCGGCGGCTCATCGTCGAGGATGGCAAGGAAGGCGAACTGCTCGCCGCGATACAGGCGCTGACCGACCGCATCATCGTCGACGAGCCCTTCGCCGATCCGCAGCCCTTCATGGGGCCGGTCATCGACCTCGGCGCGGCGGACCAGGTGCAGGAACAGTGGCTGGACCTCATGATGAAGGGCGGCAAGCCGCTCCGCCGGCTCGACCGTCCGTTGACCGATCGGCCCTACCTCACACCTGGCCTCATCGACGTTACCGACGTGAAGGACCGTCCGGACGAGGAAATTTTCGGGCCTGTGCTGCAGGTGATCCGCGTCAAGGACTTCGACCAGGCGATCGATGAGGCCAACGCCACTCGATACGGGCTTGCCGCAAGCCTCCTCGGCGGCAGTCCGGAGCTTTACGACCGCTTTTGGGCGAACGTTCGCGCCGGCGTGATCAACTGGAACAAGCCGACGAACGGCGCGCCCTCGACGGCACCTTTCGGAGGCGTTGGCCTGTCCGGAAACCATCGCCCGAGCGCGTTCTACGCTGCCGACTATTGCGCCTACCCGGTGACCAGCAACGAGGCCGACAGCATGCGCGGTTCGATCGGGCAGGGGCTTCGCGACCCCAACATGCTTGAGGACTGATTTGAACAACCATGGATCGGTTCGACCGCTCTTTGCGTTCTGGCCCTCGTGAAAAAACATCAATGGATCGGCTCGGCCCTCGGCCTGGCCCTGTGCAGCGTCGTTCTCCCTTCCTGTTCGGTCGGTGACGGCAACCAGTCATCCCAAGGCAATGCGTCGGGAGACACCACCCAGTACAACTGGAACTCGTCCGCAGAGAAGCAGGTGCGCGATGCGATCGCGCAGGCGCCGCAGCACGGCCTGCGCACGGACCTGTTCCTCAAGGGCGGCGAAACCGGCCCCGCGCTGACGGAAGCCACGCTGAAATACGCGTCGGCCCTGGCGAACGGGTATTCCGACCCCGCGAAGCTCCACGAAGTCTATACGCTCCCGCACCAGAAGGTCGACGTTCGAGCCGGTCTGCAGCAAGCGTTACAGCAGGGTAATGTCGGCGAATGGCTGAGTTCGCTTGCGCCGCAGACCGACGAGTACAAGGCGTTGAGCAAGGCGTTCGTGCGCTATGCCAAACAGGCGGGCCAGGGCGGGCAGCAGCCGATTCCTGCCGACAAACCGATCAAGCCCGGCGCCAGCGACAATCGTATCCCGGCGATCGTGGCCGTGCTTCGCTCCGGGGGTTACCTGTCGGACGATCAGCCGCAATCGCAGGCCGGGGGCTCTGGCCAGCAAAAGTCGGCGGCCGCCGCGGCGCCCACAGTCTACACGCCGGCGCTGGTCGCTGCCGTGAAGCAGTTCCAGGCGGATTCCGGGACCAAGCCCGACGGAGTTCTCGGGAAGGAAACGATCGGCGCCTTGAGCACTGGTCCAGCTCAGCGTGCTCGCCAGCTTGCCGTCGCCATGGAGCGGCTCCGCTGGTTGCCCCGCACCCCACCCGGCACGCGGATCGACGTCAACACGGCGGCGTCGTTCCTCGATTATTGGCGCGACGGGCAGCACGTCGACCACCGAAAGGTGATCAACGGTGAGGGCGACAAGCCGACGCCTCAGCTGCAGGCGCCCATCTTCCAGCTGGTCGCAAAGCCGACCTGGACCGTTCCGAAGGGCATTGGCGAGAAGGAACTCGCCGACAAGTCGCGGTCCTACCTTCAGGAGAACGGGTTCGAGCTGAAGGGGGACCAGTGGGTCCAGAAGTCGGGCCCGAAGAACTCGCTCGGCTTGGTCAAGTTCGACATGCGTGACGACGAGGCGATCTACCTTCACGACACGCCGGCGAAGGCGGTATTCGGCCTGTCTGACCGTCACCGCAGCCACGGCTGCGTGCGGGTGGAGAACGCCCTTCAGTTTGCGACCGCGCTCGCGCAGCAGGAAGGCGTGCTCGACCAGTTCCAGAAGGCGATGCAGAAGGACGACGATAATACGTTCGTGAAGCTGCCGCAGGAAATCCCCGTCCGGCTGCTCTATCATACCGCGTTCTGGGACGGCTCGCGGGTGCAGTACCGCCCCGATGTTTACGGCTGGGACGAGAATATCGCCAAGGCGCTGGAGCTCGCACCTGGTCCGCCGCAGAAGATCGAGCAGCCGGAAAGCAGCGACGACGTAGGTCCGTAGCGGTTGATGCTGCAGCGCGGCATCGCTAACCGCGCTGGAGCATGACCGAGCTTCCCAAGACATTCGATCCGCAAAGCATCGAGGCGCGCTGGTACGCGCATTGGGAGGCTGGCGGGCTGTTCCGCCCGGATCGCGCGGACGCGACGCCATGGACCATCGTCATGCCGCCGCCGAACGTCACCGGCTCGCTGCACATAGGCCACGCGCTCGACATCACGCTGCAGGACGTTCTCACCCGCCGCGAGCGGATGCTCGGCAAGGACGCGCTGTGGGTGGTCGGCACCGACCACGCCGGGATTGCCACCCAGATGGTCGTCGAGCGCAACCTGGAGAGCCAGGGGGTGAAGCGCGTCGAGATCGGACGCGAGGCCTTCCTGCAGCACGTTTGGGAGTGGAAGGCGCAGTCGGGAGGGGCGATCACCCGCCAGCTCCGCCGTCTCGGCGCATCTTGCGACTGGGCGCATGAGCGCTTCACGATGGACGAGGGATTCAGCCGGGCCGTAACCCACGTCTTTGTCGAGCTTTACAAGCGGGGCCTCGCCTATCGCGACAAGCGGCTCGTCAATTGGGATCCGAAATTCCAGACCGCGATCAGCGACCTCGAGGTCGAGACCCGCGACGTCCAGGGCAAGTTCTGGACTCTGCGCTACCCCCTTGCCGAGGGCGGCGGGACAATCGACGTTTCGACCACGCGACCGGAGACGATGCTCGCCGACATGGCAGTGGCGGTTCATCCCGACGACGGGCGCTACAAGTCGCTCGTCGGTCAGCAGGTGCGGCTGCCGATCACCGGAAGGCTCATCCCGATCGTGGCCGACGAGCACGCCGACCCCGAGCTTGGCAGCGGGGCGGTGAAGATTACGCCGGGCCATGACTTCAACGACTATGAGGTCGGCAAGCGCGCCGGGTTCAAACCGGGCGAGATGCTGAACATGTTCGACGCCCAGGCGCGGGTTGTGCAAACATCAGATGGTCTCATCCCTGAGGACCTGCTCGGATTGAGCCGGGAGGAGGCGCGGGAAGCGGTCGTCGCGCGGCTCGACGCCGAAGCGGCGCTGATGTCCGTCGAAGGCCGCACCATCCCGACGCCCTACGGCGACCGCTCCGGAGTGGTCATCGAGCCCTGGCTCACGGATCAATGGTACGTCGATGCTGCGAAGCTCGCGCAGCCGGCGATCGAAGCGGTCAGGTCAGGCAGGATCAAGGTCGTGCCGGAGACCTGGGCGAAGACCTGGTTCAACTGGCTCGAGAACATCCAGCCCTGGTGCATCTCTCGGCAGCTGTGGTGGGGCCATCGAATCCCCGCGTGGTTCGATGCAGACGGCAATGTTTTCGTGGCGGAAACAGTTGAGAAGGCACAACAGCAGGCTGGGAACGGCGTCGAGCTTCGCCAGGACGAGGACGTCCTCGACACCTGGTTCTCATCCGCCCTCTGGCCGTTCGCCACCCTGGGTTGGCCCGAGCAGAGCGAAGATCTCGGCCGCCACTACCCCAACGACGTCCTAATCTCCGGCTTCGACATCCTGTTCTTCTGGGATGCGCGCATGGCGATGCAGGGGATCGAGTTCATGGGGGAGGTCCCTTGGAAGACGCTTTACCTGCACGGCCTCGTCCGTGACGCCAACGGGCAGAAGATGTCCAAGTCCAAGGGCAACACCGTCGACCCGCTCGGCCTGATCGACCGCTACGGCGCCGACGCGCTGCGCTTCACGCTGGCGGCGATGGAAAGCCAGGGCCGGGACATCAAGCTCGATGAGAAGCGGGTCGAGGGCTACCGCAACTTCGCGACCAAGCTTTGGAATGCCGCCCGCTTCCTGCAGATGAACGGCGTCGGCGCGAGCGACAGCATCGCCGCGCCGGGCGCGGAGCTTCCGGTGAACCGCTGGATCATCGGCGAGGTGGTCGAGACGCTCGCGAAGCTAAACCGCGCCTTCGACGAGCTCCGCTACGACGGCATGGCCGACGCCATCTATCACTTCGTGTGGGGCACCTTCTGCGACTGGTACGTAGAGCTGGTGAAGGGCGCATTCGACACCGAGACCAAGGCCGTAGCCGCCTGGGCGTTCGACCAGATCCTGGTGATGCTCCACCCGCTGATGCCGTTCATCACCGAAGAACTGTGGAACGCCAACGAGCGGCCGTACGATTTGGTCGTCGCCAAATGGCCGGAGCCGGCAGCGCAGATCGACGGCCAGGCCAAGGCCGAGCTCGACTGGGTGGTCCGGCTGATCAGCGAGGTGCGTTCCGCGCGCACCGAGCTCAATGTTCCGCCGAGCGCCAAGCTGCATCTCTTCGCTGCCGAGGCGTCAGAGGACACCGCTGGCCGGCTCGACCGCAATCATGGGACGCTCTCGAGGCTGGCGCGTCTCGAGTCCATTCAGCTGAGCGCTTTCGACGGCTCGGGCGCGGCTCAGGTCGTCGTCGACGAGACGACCTACTCTTTGCCGCTCGAAGGCATAATCGACCTGGGTGCGGAGCGAGACCGGCTCTCGAAGGCCGCCGCCGCCGCCGAGAAGGAGCGCGACAGCCTCGCCGCTCGCCTCGGCAACGCCAACTTTAGCGAGCGGGCCAAGCCCGAGGCGGTCGAGAAGGCGCGCGCCGACCACGCCGCCAAGTCCGCCGAAGCCGAACGGCTCCGCGCCGCTTTGGAACGGCTGGGGTAATCGTCCATTCGTCATGCTGAACTTGTTTCAGCATCCATCCAGCGACTTTGGTGCGGGTGGAGAAACGGACCCTGAAACGAGTTCAGGGTGACACAAGGGAGCGGAATGGCAGACGCAGCACCAAAGGGACGCGGCCGCGACCTCACGCAGGGCAGCATCGGGCCGACCCTGCTCGCCTTCGCTCTGCCGACCCTTGCCTCGTCGATCCTGCAGTCGCTGAACGGGACTATCAACGCCATCTGGGTCGGCCGCTTTCTGGGCGAAAGCGCGCTTGCTGCCACGTCCAACGCGAACATGGTCATGTTCCTGCTGACCGCCTTCGTCTTCGGGTTCGGAATGGCCTCGACCATCCTCATCGGCCAGTTCTGGGGCCGCAAGGACGTCGAGGGCGCACGCCGCGTCTTCGGCACGGCGGGAGGTTCGTTCGCGATGATCACGATCCTCATCGCGATCGCCGGCTGGTTCCTGGCGCCGGCAATCCTCAGCCTGCTCGGCACTCCGGCGGCGGCTGTGCCGCTGGCGCTGGCCTACCTGCGCGTCATCTTTCTTGCGATGCCGGCACTGCTGCTTCTCACGCTCCTGATGATGGCGCTGCGCGGCTCCGGCGATAGCATGACCCCGCTCTGGTTCATGATCGTGGCGGTTGTCCTCGACAGCGGCCTGAACCCGGTGTTCATCCTGGGGCTCGGCCCCGTGCCGCGGATGGGCATCGCCGGCTCGGCAATGTCGACGCTCGTCGGCAATTACGCGGCCCTGATCGGCCTGGTGGCCTACATGTACATCAAGGACCTGCCGCTTCGCCTTCGCGGGCGCGAACTGCGCTACCTGATCCCAGACCCACAGCTTCTCGGGACGATCATCTCGAAGGGGCTGCCCATGGGGATTCAGATGATCGTCATTTCGATGTCGTCGCTGTTCCTCGTTGGCTTGGTCAATCGCGAGGGCGTCGACACCACGGCAGCATTCGGCGTCGCGATGCAGCTGTGGACCTACGTGCAGATGCCGGCGATGGCGCTCGGCGCCGCGGTCAGCGCGATGACGGCCCAAAACATCGGGGCTTCGCGCTGGGATCGCGTCAACCGCATCACACGCTCGGGCGTCGGCTACACCGTCCTGATCACGGGCGTGCTGATTGTCCTGATGACACTGGCCGACCGCGCCGTGCTGGGCCTCTTCATGGGCACCGGCAGCCCGGCGCTGCCGATCGCCCGTCACATCCACGTCCTCGCCACCTGGAACTTCCTGATGTTCGGAGTGACGATGGTTCTGTTCGGCACCGTCCGCGCGAACGGCGCTGTCTGGGGGCCGTTGCTGATCCTGTGCGTCGGACTCGTGCCGGTGCGTTTCGGCTGGATCATCGGCACCTACGGCTGGCTCCACGCCGACGCCCTCTGGACCAGCTTCCCCGTCAGCTCATTCGTCAACCTCGCGCTCGCAGCAGCATTCTACTTCCACGGCGGGTGGAGGCGCGCGCGTATGACGGCGGAGGAACGCCCGTGCGAGGACGATTGCCGCGAGTATGCGGAAGCGACCCGGGAGCCCGGCGGAGCGCTCAACCCCGCTGGCTAGGGGCGGCGACGAGGACTGCCTCGGCTGCGACGCTGGCCTCGAACGGCGTTTGGGCGCCGATCTCCCCATCGATGGAAACGCGCATCCGCGGTTTTGTATCGATCCGCATTCGGCGGCCCTTGAACTCGCGGACGGCCTCGTGCCGTGACGGGGCCTTCAGCGCGCTTGCCAGATAGCTCCAGCCGAGCTTGAGAAGGCTTCGTCCCTCGACGGCTTGCACGACGATCTGCCCGCTTTCGAGGTCGGCGCTTTCGATTAGCTCGACTCCGCCGTGGAAGCGGCCGTTGGCGATGCGTGCCTCGGTCGCCCACATGCGGTGGGCGCGTGTGCCGTCATCGACGGTGAGCCGGAAGGCTTTGAAGTTCGCAGCCGACCAGCCCGCCCAGACCAGGTAGCCGAAGCGGCCTAGCCGACGCTTCAGCCCGTCGGGCACGGTCTCGGCGATCTTGGGCGCGAGACCCAGCGCCGCATTGTTCAGGAAATAGTCGCCGTCGATCACCGCAAGGTCGATCCGCCGCGCCTCGCCGGTGGCGATCACCTCGACCGCTCCGTCGAGATCGAGCGGAATGCCGAGCGTCCGCGCGAAGCTGTTCGCCGTGCCCAGCGGAAGCAGGGCGAAGATCGTCTCCTTGCCGAGGAAATGGTCGATCGCTTTCGACAGCGTCCCGTCACCGCCGCCCATGATCACCATCGGCGCACGTTCGATTGCAGAGCGGACTTCTTCGGAAAGCTTTTCCGGCTCGCTGACCGGCCGCGCCTGGATCAGTTCTACGCCCGCAGCGACCAACTTTTCCCGCGCCTGCTCGAAGGCATCCGCTCCGCTGCGGCTGGCGGTGTTCACGATCAGGATTGCGCGTCTTGGGAGATCCACAGGGATGGAATGCGCAAGCGCCGTCTTTCTTTCCGCCACCCGTGCGGGCTAGAGCGCCGGCATGTCCGCATCATTCCCCGCCCTTCGCATGCGCCGTGGCCGTGTCGCGCCATGGATGCGCGAGATGCTCGCCGAGCACCGTCTGCACCCGAGCGACTTCATCTGGCCGTTGTTCGTCTGCGATGGCCGCGATTGCGAGGAGCCGATCGCTTCACTCCCGGGGGTCTCGCGCTGGACGATCGACCGGATCGGGACTCAGGCGAAGCTTGCCGCCGAACTCGGAATTCCATGCGTCGCTCTGTTCCCCAACACGCCGGAGCACCTGCGCACGGATGACGCCCGGGAGGCTCTCAATCGCGACAACCTGATCTGCCGCGCCATCAAGGCGATCAAGGACGCTGCGCCGGAGGTCGGCGTGCTGACCGATGTCGCGCTCGACCCTTACACCAGCCACGGCCACGACGGCATGATCGACACCGCCGGCAACGTCATCAACGACGACACGGTCCAGGTCCTCGTCGATCAGGCGCTGGTTCAGGCAGAGGCGGGGGCAGACATCGTCGCGCCCTCGGACATGATGGACGGACGCGTCGCAGCGATCCGCACCGCGCTGGAGGACTCGGGTCACCAGAACGTCGCCATCATGGCCTATGCCGCCAAATACGCGTCGGCCTTTTACGGGCCGTTTCGCGACGCGGTCGGGTCGCGCGGTCGGCTGAAGGGCGACAAGCGCGGCTACCAGATGGATCCCGCGAACATCGACGAGGCGCTGCGCGAGGTCGAACTAGACCTCGCCGAGGGCGCAGACTTCGTGATGGTGAAGCCCGGCCTGCCTTATCTCGACGTCGTCGCGCAGGTGAGGGACGCGTTCGGCGTGCCTACCTTCGTCTACCAGGTCTCCGGCGAGTACGCGATGATCGAGCATGCCGCGGCCGCCGGGGCCGCCGACCGCGACGCGCTGATCCTCGAGACGCTCCTCGCGTTCAAGCGTGCTGGCGCAAGCGGCATCCTTACCTATCACGCACTCGACGCCGCGCGCCTCATCCGTGGCTGAGATTGTCGCGGAAACTGCCCGCCTGCGATTGCGGGAGTGGGACGCGGAGGACGAACAGCGCTTCTACGCGGTCATGAACCGGCCGGAGGTCATGGAGCACCTCGGCGGTGTCCAACTCCCCGAAGAGTGGCGAGCGGCCTATCAGCGCGTCATCGGTTACCAGCGCGATTTTGGCCACACCTTCTGGATCGTCGAGGATCGAACGACGGGCGACATCCTCGGCTTCTGCGGGATCAAGCGGGTCGTCTCACCGGGGGCTGGCAGCCTGACGGGGCAGCATGAGATCGGCTGGCGGCTCCAGCCCCAAGCCTGGGGCAAGGGCATCGCCAAGGAGGCTGCGATCGCAAGCCTGGACCTCGCGTTCGGCCGCTTCGCCGCCCCGCACGTCGTTGCGCTGACCGTCGAAGCGAACGCAGCGAGCTGGGGCCTGATGAAGCGGCTCGGGATGGTGCGGCGCGCAGACCTCGACTTCGTCGACGAACGCTACGGCCCGGAGCTGAACCCGAACATCGTCTACCGGATCGACGCAGCCGACTGGCCGGAAGCCCGAGCGGCCGCGCTCGCCTAGCTGCCGAGCCGCGCCTGCACGGCGTCAACGCGCTCGGCCTGGCGGCGGTCGATCGCGCCAACCTCGTCCGCGGCGCTCCCCACGGCGGCGACATCGGCCGGAGCCATTCCGCCGCGCGTTTCCAGTTCGTCGCCGCCAAGGGTGTCGATCTCGGCGAGCGCGCGAGTGGTCGGGCCGCGAGCGGCGATCGCCGCGCTCAGCGCTTCCTCGGCGGCGATCCAGCCTTCGCTCTGCGATGCACCGGCATTCCCTGCGAGCCGCTCGGCCGATGCCATCAGCGGCGCGAAGGCGGCCTCCCCCGAATGTGCCTGGCTGACCAGCGCTGCGAGCCTTGAGGCCAGAGTAGCATCGGCGGGCCTCGGGTTCATCGGCCGTTCCACGGGGACGCGCGGATCGATCGCTTCAGCAGCCCGTGGCTGCAGCGACGGGAAGGGCCCTCCGGGCGCGGCGCAGCCGCCGGAGAGAAGCGTGAGCAGGAGCAGGGCAGGGGCTTTGCGCATTGCTCGAAACCTGTAGGCAGCGCGTGCCCAAGTCGCAATTGCGCGGGTTGCGCGTTTCGGCGGCGGCCCTTATGTCGCGCCCCTGCCTCAAGGCAGTGCGCGCCCGTAGCTCAGCTGGATAGAGCATCAGACTACGAATCTGAGGGTCGGACGTTCGAATCGTTCCGGGCGCGCCATTTTCCGTTCGTGGTTCCGGAACGCCGCTCGTTGCCGGCACGTTCTTTCGCGGCATGAGCGAAGCGCCGACCATTCCACCGCCGGGCCCGGAAAACCTCAACAGCTCGCTCCTGCGCAACATCGAAGCGATGCGGCGCCGGCGGCGCGACGAGGAGGACGGGGCTGGAGTCCAGGAGCGGGTGGCCAGCGCCATCACGCGCTTCAGCGGCACCATGGGTTTCGTCTACCTTCACGCGGCACTCTACGGGCTCTGGATCGTCGCCAATGTCGGCGCCATTCCCGGCGTCCACGCTTGGGACCCGAGCTTCGTGGTCCTGGCGATGATTGCTTCGGTCGAGGCGATCTTCCTCTCCACCTTCATCCTGATCACGCAGAACCGGATGGCAGCGGCGGCAGACCGCCGTGCCGAGCTCGACGTGCAGATCAGCCTGCTTGCCGAGGCCGAGATCACGAAGCTGATTCAGCTGGTCTCCGAGATCGCCGCCCGCATGGACATCGAGCCGGCGCGGCAACCTGAGGTTGAGGAGATGAAGCGGATGGTCGCGCCCGAGGCGGTGCTCGACGCCATCAAGGAAAGCGAAACGGCGGACTAACCCGAGGGCGTGCCAGTCAGGCCGTAACCATCGGCGTCGGTGAAATCGTCGCGCGTTGCGCATATTCGGCGGCAAGCTTGGCGTGCCAGGCGCGGGCGGCGTCGGTAACGGCCCGTTGCGCGGCCATCCGTTCCTCGACGGCCCTGCGGCGGTAGTAACGCGCGTCCGACTCCATGTCCCCCGGCCCTTTCCACTCAGGCTGTCCCCGAATCGACTTTGCAGGGCATTGGCTAACGAAGGGTTACTATCCACAGGCGGGACGAACTGTCCCGGCACGGCACACCCCTGTTGCGTCGGGGTGACAGGGGCGAGGGTGAAGCGGATATCCAGGGAAACCTAACGACTCGCGGCTCGTTGGAAGCTGCAATTAAGGCTCGAAGGACGAAGATCATGCTGAGTTCGACCAACGCCCGCCGCGCACCGTTTAATCCTGGCGACCGTGGGTATCACGCTGTTTATCACGAGGGCGAAGTCAACCATTGCCCCGGCTGCGGCCGTACCCACTGGCTGATCGGCCGCGTCTCTGCCGAGTGCGCGTTCTGCTCGACGGCCATGCCGCTCAAGGAAGCCTACACCCACGGTTCGGCCGCCACGCGCGTGTTCTGGAGTGGGAGCCGCCCCAACTACGGCGAGCTCAGCGCCGCCTGACCTAGTTTGTGAGTTGTACTGCGTAAGCGAATGCGCGGGGTTCACGCCCCGCGCATTTGTTTTTTGCGGCTCGCGCTCGCGGACTGGCTAGTCGCGTCGTCTTGAAGAGAAGCGCGCCGATGCGCGGCTGACCGGAAGGTGCCGCGGCCGGCTGCGGCTCAGCGGCAGGCGCCGGCGAGCCTCTGCTCCGAACGGGCCGGCGACCACTGTAGGTGCGGGAGGGCGCACGGAATCGAGAAGCCTCGCACCCGCCAGGAACACCACGCCGGTGCAGGCGACCGCAAGCATCCAGCCGCCGTATCCCGGGTACATTTCAAGATAATGGCGGCCGCGCTCGATGGCGCCGACCGCGATGGCATAGATGACCAGCCACGCCTCGGTGCGGGTCTTGATCACGAACAGGCGTCCTACGCGCTTTAGCATCGTCATTCCTTAAGCAGGGAACGTGCCAGCGGCGGATTAGAGCCATTCTTGCGTCAAGAAATCTGGTAAACCGTAAATTAACCTTACAGAAGTTCGTTCAAATCTAACAAATCCAGCAGGGCAGCCCGCGCGCGCTCGACATCGCTGATCAGCGCGGCGTTCTGCAGGTCATCGGTGTGGATCTGCTCTGGCCAGCTTGCGGCAACCACTTCGCTGATCCGGTCCAGCTTCGTAGCGTCCACCATGAAGCGTGGATCGACAGTCGCAGGATCGGCGACCACGCGAAGGCGAAGGCAAGCGGGGCCGCCGCCATTCGCCATCGACTGCCGCACGTCGACGACCTCGACGCGGCGGATCGGGCCGTTGCCCTCCACATGCCGCTCAAGCCAGCGCCAGACGGTCGGCGCCTCGCGGCACTCGCCGGGCACGACCAGCGTCATCGCCCCGTCGGGAGGACTCACCAGTTGCGCGTTGAACAGGTAGGACCTGATCGCATCGGCAAGCGGCACCTCGGCGTCGCTCACCTCGACATATTCGAAGCCTGGCACCAGCTCCGCGCACCGCGCAACCAGCGCTTCGCGCTCGGCGAATGCCTTTTCGTGGGCGAACAGCACCCGCTCGTTTGCAACCGCGACAACGTCATTGTGGAAGGCACCGGCAGCGATCGCTTCTTCCGACTGCTCGACGAAGATCGTCCGGGCGGGATCGAGGGCGTGACGCCGGGCGATCGCACGGGATGCTTCGACGTGCTGCCGCGCCGGGAAGGCGCCGCCCGTCACGCCATAGACGAAGACCTCGATACCTAGCTCGCCATGGGCCGGCGCCAGCCGCATGTGGTTCGCGGCGCCCTCGTCACCGAATGCCGGAGGCACGGGGCCATGCACGGCAAATGCGGCGGCATCCACGAATGCGACTTCCAGCTGGTCCAGTGTCCCGGCCCATTCGTGGCTCCGGTGCGGCATGGTGCGAAGGTTCGCGACCGTCAGGTGGCAGCGCCCGTCGGCGGAGTCGGGCGCCGGTGACACCGTGGCCGCATTGGCTGCCCACATGGGGGAGGCGGACATCGCATTGGCTGCGAGTGCAGCGTCGGCTTGCTCGATCGTCGTGCCAAGCTCGTCCAGCCAGGCGCGGTTCGGGCGGCGGTGGGGAAGGAAGATGCCCTGAGCCAGGCCAAGCGCCAGGTTGGCGCGCATCTTGTCGAGGCCCTGCAGCGCTGCGGCGCGTGGCTGCGATACCTGTCCGGCGTTGCGCGTCGACGCCAAGTTGCCGAAGCTCAGTCCGGCGTAATTGTGGCTTGGCCCTACGATGCCATCGAAGTTGATCTCGCCGAGCATCAGCGCGCCACCGCCAGCACTTCGTCACCGACGCCGACGCCCAGCAGCTCGGCGGTCGCGGCATCGATCCCGAGGCCCTTCTTCGGCAGTCGCTTCACCGACGCGCAGCAGGCGCGGAATTCCTTGAGGCGGCCCGCGGCAAGCAGCATCTTGGTGCGGCCGGCGTTGCCGATCTCGCAGATCGTCTCGGTCGTGGACTCGCGAATGGTGCGGATGCGGTCGGTCGGTGCAGTCACGGTCGGTCCGCCATCGAAGATGTCGACGTAGCGGTCGTAGACGAACCCCTCTTCCTCAAGCATGCGCAGCGCAGCGCGGCCGGTGGGGTGCGGCTGACCGATCACCGCCTGGGCGGGCTCGGCAAGCATCGACAGATAGATGGGCGTCCTCGGCATCAGGTCGGCGATGAATTTGGTGCCATGAACCGCGTTGAACTCGTCGGCCTCCGGGAAGCTCATCCCGAAGAAGCGGCCGGCGAGGCCGTCCCAGAAGGGCGAGTTGCCGCCCTGGTCCATCACGCCGCGCAGTTCGGCGAGCGTGCGGTCGCCGAAGCGCGCGCGGTGCTGCTTGATGAAGAGATAGCGGCTGCGCGCGAGCAGCGAGCCCCAGCCGCCGGCGCGGACCGCCGGGTGAAGGAACAGCCCGCCGACCTCCGATGACCCTTCGAGGTCGGTGGTCAGGCTGAGCATCTGGTTGCGGAAGGTCTTGCCGAGCTCCGGGCTCGTCTGCGTGAGCGTGCTGAGGTGATAGCTGTAAAAGGCGTGATCGGTGCCGACCTGCCCGAACACCTGGCAGGTGCCGCGGACGATGCCGGCCCTCGGGTCCTCGAGCACGAACATGTAAAGCTCGCCGGCCTGGGTTTCCTCGGTCCGGCTGAAGGAGCGGTCCGATTTGGCGAGCTTCTCGACCAGCGTGCCGCGGTCGGCAGGCAGGTTGGTGAAGCCACCGCCCGTGAGCTTGGCCATCTCGTAGATCGCCGCGAAGTCGTCCGCCCCGGCGGCGCGTACGCGGAAGCTCATGCGGCTTCTCCCACCAGCCGCAGGATCGTGACGGCGGACAGGGCCGCGCGCTCCTTGAGGCTGTCGACGATCAGAAATTCCTCCATGCTGTGGATCTTGCCGCCGCGCACACCCATCGTGTCGACGACAGGCACGCCGCAGGCGGCGATGTTGTTACCATCGCAAACGCCGCCCGACGCTTGCCATGCGATCGCCTGGCCGAGATCGGCGCCGGCGTTCTTCACGAGTGCGAACAGCGCTTCGGCTTCGGCGGTCAGTGGCTTGGGCGGGCGTCCGAAACCGCCATGCACCTCGATCCGAACGTCGCGCGCGCTTGCGACCTCGGCGACCGTGTCGCGCACGATCGCGCGGGCACGCTCCTCGTCCTCGGGCGTGCGCGGCCGCATGTTGACGCGCAGGATGGCGAGGTCCGGAACGACATTGGTCGGTCCGCCGCCGTCGATCTTCGAAGGGTTGACGCTCAGGCCCGGGTACTTGGCTTCCGCGAGTTGCAGCGCGATCTCCGCCGCCGCAAGCAATGCGTTCCGCCCGTCCTCGGGATTGCGTCCTGCATGGGCGGATCGTCCATGTACGACGATCGAAAAATTGCCGCTGCCGGGCCGCGCACCCGCAAGGGTCCCGTCGGGAAGCGCCGCCGGCTCGTAGGTCAGCGCGGCCCGTTTGCCCTGAGCCGCTCGCGCCAACAGGTCCGCCGACGCGGGCGAGCCAACCTCCTCATCACTGTTGATCACGACTTCATAGCCGATGCGCTCGGCGAGCGAGCTTGCCTCGACAGCCTGGAGTGCCGCGAGCATGACCGCGATGCCGCCCTTCATGTCTGCAACCCCCGGACCGCCAAGCACGCCATCTTCGAGCCACTCGGTTTGCTGGAAGGCGTGATCGGCACCGAACACCGTGTCCATGTGGCCGGTGAAAAGCAGCTGGACAGGCGCGTCCGCCCGGACGGTCAGGTGAAGGTGCTTGCCATGCTCGATCGCGAACGTGCGCCCCGAATTGTCGACGCTCTCGACTGCTGCAGGCTCTTCGAACCGCAGTTCGCCCGGAAGCGCGGCGAACGCGTCGGCAAGCTTGGTCCCGATCCGCTCCAGCCCCGCGAGGTTGCGCGAGCCGCTGTTGATCGCCGACCAGGCAAGCACCTGATCGAGCATGACTGCGCCGTCGATGCGTTCGACCGCCTCGCGTTCAGTGGACGACAATTCCCCCATCAGGAGGCTCCTAGCGGCCTGTCAGCGCGAACGCCACACCGTCACAGGTACGAAGCAAACGCCTCCAGCACAGCCACGTAAAGCTCGCGCTTGAACGGCACGATCAGCTCGGGGAGCCGCTCCGGCTCGACCCACTTCCACTCGCGGAACTCGGGGTGCTTGGTGGCGATGTTCACGTCGCTCTCGCGGCCAAGGAAGCGGCACAGGTACCAGTCCTGCTCCTGCCCCAGCCACTTGCCGCCCCACAGCTTGGCCCGCCATTCCTCGGGCAAGTCATACCGCAGCCGCTCGGGCGCAGTGGCAATGGGTTCGATCAGGTGCGGAGCGATCCCGGTTTCCTCTTCGGTCTCGCGCAAAGCAGCCGCCCACGGATCTTCACCGTCATCGATCCCGCCCTGCGGCATCTGCCAGGCGTCGGCGGGATTATCGATCCGCGCTCCGACCCACGCCTTGCCCTCGCCATTGAGCAGCATCACCCCGACGCCGCGCCGGTACAGTCCGTTGTCTCCCATGCTTCGTCATTGCGAGCGGTTAAGCGGCGCCGCAATCCAGAAAGCGCGCTGCGATTGCTTTGCCAAGCTCGCAATGACGGAACAGGCGAGCTAAACGCGGCGCATGGCCAGTGCCTCTCACCTCCTCACCGAAACGGAAGCCACGGCGCATCCGCCGCCCGAGGCGGTGGTCGTCCGCTTCGCCGGCGATAGCGGCGACGGCATGCAGCTCACGGGCGGCCAATTCACGCTGTCGACCGCACTCGCCGGCAACGACCTTGCGACCTTCCCCGATTTCCCGGCCGAGATCCGCGCTCCGCAGGGCACGACGTTCGGCGTCTCCGCCTTCCAGATCAACTTCGGCTCGACGGCGATCGAGACGGCCGGCGACCAGCCCGACGTTCTCGTCGCGATGAATCCGGCAGCACTGAAGGTGAATGTCGCGCAACTTCGCGAAGGCGGGCTGATCATCGCCGATGCAGGCGAGTTCACGGCGCGCAATCTCGCCAAAGCGGGTTACGACTCCAATCCTCTGGAGGACGGCAGTCTTGCTCGCTGGCAGCTCGTCCAGTTCAACATCTCGCAGCTGACGCTCGATGCCGTGAAACCTTTCGGCCTCGGCAACAAGGAAGCGCTGCGCTGCAAGAACATGTGGACGCTCGGCCTCGCGCTGTGGATGTTCGATCGCGACCGGCAGCCGATCGTCGACTGGCTCAACACCAAGTTTGCCAAGGCCCCCGAGCTCGCGGAAGCCAACACTGCCGCGCTCAACGCCGGTCATGCCTATGGCGAGACGGTCGAGATCGGCGTGCCGTTCAAGCAGCACCATCTCGCGCCCGCCCCTGCTGAGCCCGGCCTCTACCGCACCGTCACCGGAGCTGAAGCGCTCGCGCTCGGCCTCGTCGCGGGCTGCCAGCTCGCCGGCGTCAACATGTTCTTCGGCTCCTACCCGATCACCCCGGCAAGCCCGCTGCTCCACCACCTCGCGCGCCTGAAGGAGTTCGGGATCACGACCTTCCAGGCGGAGGACGAGATCGCCGCAATCTGCGCGGCGATCGGCGCCAGTTATGCAGGCAGCCTCGGCATCACCTCGTCATCCGGTCCCGGAATTGCGCTGAAGACGGAAGCGATCGGTCTCGCCGTCATGACCGAGCTGCCGCTGGTCGTCGTCAATTCGCAGCGCGGCGGACCTTCGACGGGGCTGCCGACCAAGACCGAGCAGTCAGACCTCTACCAGGCCGTTTACGGCCGCAACGCCGACGCGCCGGTGCCGGTCATCGCCGCCCGCTCGCCCGCCGATGCGTTCGACTGCGCGATCGAGGCCTGCCGCATCGCCACTCGCTACATGACGCCGGTGATGCTGCTCACCGACGGCTATATCGCCAACGCCGCCGAGCCCTGGCGGGTACCCGACATGAGCCGCTACCAGCCGTTCCCTGTCAGTTACTTCGACACTCCGCCGGGGGAAGGCGAGGGGGTCATGCCCTACGCCCGCAACGACGATCATGCACGGCCGTGGATCCGCCCCGGCACCGCGGGGCTCGAGCACCGTATCGGCGGCATCGAGAAACAGCCCGGCACCGGCAATATCGACTATAGCCCGACGGCCCACCAGGAGATGACCGACACGCGTGCCGCAAAGGTGCTCGGCGTGGCCGAGTCAATTCCCGACCAGGACGTGTGCCTGGGCCGCGAAGGCGCGGATGTCGCCGTCGTCGGGTGGGGCTCCACGTTCGGCCCGATCCACCAGGCTGTCCGCCGTGCGCTTGGTAAGGGTCAGGACGTCGCGCACGTCCACATCCGCCACATCTGGCCGATGCCGAAGAACATGTCTGTCCTACTCGGAAGCTTCCGGCATATCATCGTGCCGGAAATGAACATGGGCCAGCTCAAGACCGTCCTTCGCGACCAATATCTGGTCGATGCCAAGTCGCTGACCAAGGTCAGCGGCCACCCTTTCCGCATCGCGGAGATCGAGGCGGCGATCGATGGGGCGCTGTCGTGACCGGCGTGCGCAGAGCCGCGCAGTCACTGCGAACATTGGGAACATTCGCATGAAACAAATGAACGTCTGGCCGATGGTAATCCTGCTCGTCGTCGTCCTTTACCTGATCTGGCAGCTGAGGCCGCACGGATGAACGAAGTCACTCCGATCGCGCCCACAACGGCAAAGGACTGGGCCTCGGACCAGGAAGTCCGTTGGTGTCCAGGCTGCGGCGACTATGCGGTCCTCAAAGCCGTCCAGCGGACCATGCCCGACCTCGGCGTCGCTCGCGAAAAGACGGTGTTCGTCAGCGGCATCGGCTGCTCCAGCCGCTTCCCCTATTACATGGCGAGCTACGGCTTCCACACGATCCACGGTCGTGCGCCGGCGGTGGCAACCGGCATCAAGCTCGCCAACCCCGAACTCGACGTGTGGATCATCACCGGCGATGGTGACGCGCTGTCGATCGGCGGCAACCACACGATGCATGTGCTCCGCCGCAACCTGGACTGCCAGATCCTGCTGTTCAACAATGAGATCTACGGCCTGACCAAGGGCCAATATTCGCCGACCAGCCGCATCGGCACGCGCAGCCCGTCGACGCCGTTCGGCTCCGTCGACCGGCCGATCACGCCGTGCATGTTCGCGCTTGGTGCCGGCGCTCGATTGATCGCGCGGGGCATCGACGTCCACAAGAACCTGCCCGACGTGCTCAAGGCCGCCCACGCCCACAAGGGCGCGAGCTTCGTCGAGATTTACCAGAACTGCGTCGTCTACAACGACGACGTGTTTGCCAGCTTCACCGAGCGCGCGGTCGCGACCGATAAGCAGCTGTGGCTGAAAGCCGGTGAGAAGATGCTGTTCGCCGGCGGCGCCAAGGGCATCGCCCTCGACCGCGAGCGGCTGGCGCTGAAGATCGTCGACGGCGAGGACCCCGACGTCATGGTCCACGACCCAAAGAACCGCACCCTCGCGGCGATGCTGATCGAGATGCCGGAAGGCTTCCCGGTCGCGCTCGGCGTCATCTACGAAGACCCGGCGCCGACCTTCGAGAGCGCCGTCGTCGAACAGAATTCCGCCGCCGCCAAGGGCAAGACGCCCGACCTCCAGGCGCTCGTTTCCAAGGGCCAGACCTGGCAGGTCGACAAGGAGCCTCACCAGCTCTGATCGTCGCGGCCTAATTGGACAATATCACTCACACGCTGGTGGGCGGTTTGCTCGGCCAGATGGGGCTGAAGCGCCGCTCGCGCTTCGCCATGGCTGCTTGCCTGCTCGGGGCCAATGCGCCCGACATCGACGTATTCGCGCCGCTGGTGCTGCCGGTGCAGGGCATCAGCTTCCACCGCGGGCCGGTTCACTCGGTATTCGCCTGGCCGATTCTCGCGGCAGCGATCGTCGGGATCCTCTGGCTGGTGGATCGCCTCGTCGGCCCGCGGCCTGGAAGCCTGCCTTTAAGGCCCGTGCCGCTCTTCGTCGCAGCGCTGCTGGCGGTGCTCACGCACCCCTTTCTCGACTGGCTGACGACCTACGCGATCGCGATCTTCTCGCCAGCGAGCTGGCGCTGGTACTCCGCGGACGCGATCTTCATCGTCGACTGGGTCTATTGGGTGCTGATGGTAGCTGGCATCGGCTGGTCGGCCGTTCGCTGGCGCCGTGGCAGCGCGCGCGCCGGGCGGCCCGCCCAGATCGCCGGCGCGTTGATGCTGGCGTACATCGCGTTCAACGTCGCTGAGAGCAGCTGGGCCGAGCGCACCATCGCGGACCGCCTTCGCCAGCGCGGGGTCGAGCCGACCCTGGTCGTCGCGAGCCCGCCGCCCTTCGCCTTCTGGCGGCGGAGCATGGCCTGGCGCAGCGCGAACCAGTGGGGCGACGGTGAACTCGACTGGGACAAGGGGCTGACGCTTGCTCCGGACGCCGAGCCGCTCCGCCTCGACGATCCTCGCCTCGCCAGCGCCGTCGAGCAAGATGCCCACGTCCGCGCATTCCTGGTCTGGTCGCGGATGCCGCTTGTGGTCGTGCTTGGCGGCAAGGCCTATCTGACCGATCAACGCTTCTATAGCGCCATGCGCTCGGCAACGATCCCGGCCCCGGTCCGCAAGGTGTTCAGGCGCAACGCCTTCCTCATCCCGCTCGACACGCCCGCTCCTGCGGAATAACTCCCGAGGCATGGCGAGCCGGGGGCAACATCTGGTGCACGGCGATCGCGGCTTCGCGACCGGCGGCGGACGACTGGCTCGGCTGCTGGCACCGGCTTTCGGTGCGGTGCTCGACCAGATCGACCGGCGGCTTGCCAGCGGCGGCATCGAGCTCACGCGCCCCGACGGCAGCGAACGGCGTATCGGCTTCCGTGCAGCGGGCCCGACCGCAGTCGTCCGGCTCAAGAGCTGGATGTCTCTGGTTCGCCTCGCGACCTCCGGCTCCGTGGGTTGGTACAAGGCGTGGGCGCTCGGTGAGTGGTCGAGCCCCGATCCGGTCGCCATCTTCGAGCTGTTCTCGTCCAACGCCGTTGCGCTGGGGGACGTTGGCCGCGCGAAGGGACCGTTCCGCTGGGTCAACGCCATCGCCCATCGGCTGCGGGACAACGCGCCAGGCACTGCAAAGGCAAACATCGCCGCCCATTACGACCTCGGCAACGACTTCTACTCCGCCTGGCTCGACGAGACGATGACGTACAGCTCGGCGCGGTTCGCCTCGCGGCAGGACTCGCTGGAACAGGCGCAGCTTCGCAAGATCCAGCTGCTGCTCGACCGTCTCGATCTGAAGCCCGGCCAGCGCCTGCTGGAGATCGGCTGCGGTTGGGGGACGCTGGCGATGGAGGCTGCGCGGCGCGGCGCTACAGTCGTCGGATTGACCCTCTCTGCGGAGCAGAAGCGCTGGGCCGAGGGCAAGATTGCCGACGCGCAATTGTCCGATCGCATCGAGATCCGCCTTCAGGATTATCGCGAGACTGCCGAGCAGTTCAATGCGATCGCTTCGGTCGAGATGGTGGAGGCGGTGGGCCAGCGCTGGTGGGGCGCATACCTCGACTGCATCGCCCGCAATCTCGGCGACGGTGGCCGCGCCGCGCTGCAGTTCATCGCGATGGATGACCGGCTGTTCGACCGCTATGCGCGCAACCCGGACTTCATCCAGACCTACATCTTCCCGGGCGGCTTGCTGCTCGACGAGCCGCGTTTCGCCTCGCTCGCTGCCGATCGCGGCCTCAGCTGGGAGAACCGCGACGGGTTCCGCGGCGACTATGCCGAGACGCTGTACCGTTGGCGGCAGCGCTACGACGCTGCCGTTGCCGCAGGGAAGCTCACGGACTTCAGCAGCGACTTCCACGACCTCTGGCGCTATTACCTGATGTACTGCGAAGGCGGCTTCCGGGGCGGTGCGATCGATGTTGCGCAGGTGACGCTAACGAAGCGCCACAGCTAGCGGCTTATTCGACCGGCTCCGCAGCTTCCGGATCGGTCACCGACCGAAGTACCGGGCGCAGTTCCTCGATCTCGCTTTCGGTCCGCTGCTCAAGCCCGATGAGGGAGTCGCGAGCGTCTGCGGTGGCGCGGATCAGCTCGTCGATCTTGACCTGGAGCGCGGCGCCGTCGCGGTTCTGCGTTGCCTGCAGGATCGGCAGCAGCATCAAGGTGACGATGTTGATTGCCAGATTGGTGCCGTTGATAGCCAGGTCGTTGCGGCTGACGTAAGCGACGATACCGGCAACCGCGAGGCCGCTGCAAAGGATCAGCATGAACGGACGGCCGATGAAGCGGGCAAGGCCGTTCGTCAGGCGCTCGAAGGCGCTCAGCACCTTGATGGGCTGTTGGACAGTCATTGCTGCCTCAACGCACTGGAAGGAAAGCTGCTGCAACAGCCGTGGCCGCGCTCAGAGGTTCGGTCGAACGGTCGCAATCCATCGCTTCGCCAGCGGCGACATGTCCTCGGGGAGCGCGGTGACGGGCACTTCCATCACCTGCTCGACCTCCCACGACCAGCGGTGTGGCCGGTAGCGGACGTCGCGAACGATGAAGAGAGCAGCAAGATCGCGCTTGAAGTCGGTTGACTCCTCCAGCTCGCAGGCAAGCTGGACCGCCCCGTGCGCCGTCATGCCGATCTCTTCGCGCAGTTCGCGCAATACCGCTTGTTCGGGATCCTCGCGAGCCTTCCGGCCGCCGCCTGGCACCCGCCAGCCTGTGGCGTAGCGGAGCCGGACCAGGATCACCTTGCCTTCCGGCGTAAGCGCCACCGCGTGCGCCCCGAACGTGCGCGGCCGCCGCAGGAACCAGCCGAACGTCAGTACCCGATGCATTCCGGAGAGGAGCCGGCGAAGGACCGCATCGCGGGCAGAGGCGGCTCTCGAGGAGGTCATCGAAGGGGGACTCGCGCGCCCCACAGTTGTTCCGCGACCGGTTTCGCTTGAAGTCTACCCTGCCATCCACGATATATTTGCGAGAGTGGCGGGCCCTTCGCCCGCCGAGAGGAGAAGAGATGGCCAATTGGCAAGACCCGCGCACGACTGGCGTGAACACCGCCACGGTCGGTGTTCCGCGCGCCGCCCGCGATGCGGGCCTGCGGTCGTACATGCTATCGGTTTACAACTACATGGCGTCGGGCGTGCTGCTGACCGGCATCATCGCCCTGCTGTTCAGGCCCTACGCAGGGCAGGTTCTGGTCAATCGCGCCGGCACGGGCATGAGCCCGATCGGCTGGATCGTGATCCTGTCGCCGCTCGCCTTCGTTTTCGCGATGAGCTTCGGCGTCAACCGGATGAAGACCTCGACGCTGCAGATGCTCTTCTGGGGCTTCGCGGCGGTGATGGGCCTGTCCATGTCGACACTGTTCCTCGCCTACACGGGCGTTTCCATCGCGCAGACGTTCTTCGCGACGGCAGCAGCTTACGTCGGCTTGAGCCTCTACGGCTACACGACGAAGCGCGACCTCAGCGGCTTCGGCACGTTCCTGATCATGGGCGTCGTCGGCTTGCTGGTTGCGATGCTGATCAACATGTTCCTGCAGTCCAGTGCCATGGCGCTGGTAATCAGCGGGATCGGCGTCCTGCTCTTCGCGGGCCTCACGGCTTACGACACACAGCGGATCAAGAGCCTGTACTTCCAGGTGCAGGGCACGGACATGCTCGGCAAGACCGTGATCATGGGCGCGCTTCAGCTCTATCTGGACTTCATCAACATGTTCCAGTTCCTGCTGAGCTTCATGGGCAACCGCCGCTAAAAAGCGCAGCACAGACAAGCGAAAGGGCCGGGGGGCAACTTCCGGCCCTTTTTCTTTGGGCAAGGCGGTGTGTAGTCATTCGGCATGCCAATCCCCGCCTGCCTCGCTGCCGGAGCGCTTGCTGTCGCAAAGCCGACGCCGGCGACCATGGCGGCGGTGCCGGTGGCGGAGCTGCGCGGTCGTGGAGCGGCCGTCCCGTTCACGGAGTATGAGGCCGAGAACGGATGCTTCGCGGGAACGCTGATCGGTCCCTCGCGAGCGCTCTACGACATCGCCGCGGAAGCTTCCGGCCGCCGCGCCGTGCGCCTCGAGACTGCTGGCCAGTTCGTCGAGTTTACGCTCGCGAAGCCGGCGAACGCCGTGACGGTGCGATATGCTGTGCCGGACTCGTCAGACGGCAAAGGCCGCGATGCGACGCTCGGGATTTATGTCGGCGCCGAACGAATTGGCTCGTTGCAGCTGACCTCGCGTTACAGCTGGTTCTACGGAGCCTATCCGTTCACCAACAACCCGCTCCAGGGTCGGCCACATCACGTCTTCGACGAAACGCGGCTACTTCTGGGCCGAGTGCTTCCGGCGGGGACGAAGGTACGGATCGCGACCGGCGCCGCAGATCGCTCGCCTTGGTACGTGGTTGACCTCGCCGACTTCGAGCTGGTGCGCCCGCCGCTTGCCCGCCCCGCGCATTCGGTAAACGTCACCGATTTTGGCGCGGACCGCATCGGCAAGGTGGAAAGCTCCGGAGCGTTCAGGTCCGCGATCGCCGCCGCGAGGAGGCGTCGGCAGCCGCTGTGGATCCCCCCCGGGACCTACCGCCTCGACCGCCATGTTACCGTCGACCAGGTGACGATCACAGGCGCCGGCCCCTGGTACAGCGTCCTTCGCGGCAACGGCGTGGGACTGTATGGCCGCTCGGCCCACGGCGGGTCGACAAATGTCCACCTGTCCGACTTCGCGATCATCGGCGAAGTAGGCGAACGCAACGACCGCGTGAAGCTTGCCGCTGTCGGAGGTCGGCTTGGCGGCGGTTCTACGATCCAGGACCTCTGGCTGCAGCATCACAAGTCGGGCGTGTGGCTCGACGGGCCGTCGGACCGGGTGACAATCAGCGGGCTGCGCATCGTCGACAACAGCGCCGATGGCATCAACCTGCGGCGCGGTATTCGCCGCGCCCGCATCGAGGATGTTTTCATCCGCAACTCAGGCGACGACGGCATCGCGCTGTGGTCGCACCATGCGGCTGACGCGAATGTCACTATCGCGCACAACACGATTGTCGCGCCGACGCTGGCGAACGGCATTGCCATTTACGGCGGCCGCGACATCCGCGTTGCCGACAACGTCGTTGCGGACACCCTGACGCAGGGCGGCGGGATGCATCTCGGCAATCGATTCGATGCGGTTCCGCTTTCGGGAACGATCAGCCTGGCCACCAACCTTCTGCTGAGAAGCGGAAGCTTCGATCCGAACTGGAACTTCGGCGTGGGGGCGCTGTGGTTCTACGCGCTCGACCGGCCGATTGACGCCAAGATCCAAGTCTCCGGAACGGAGCTGATCGATAGCACGATCGAAGCCATCCAGTTCATCGGCAAGCCGATACGCTCGGTTCGCTTTTCGGATACAGTGATCGATGGGGCGGCAGACTGGCTGCAAGTGCAGAGCGCAGGGCACGCGTCGTTCTCAAACCTGCTTGCCCGCCGACTGGAACGGCAGCCGTATGCGCGGTGCCACAGCGAATTCACGATGGCGACCGAGCATGCGGCGCCAGGGCTTATCCGACCTTCCGACCAACTCTGCGGCCGTTTGGATGCGAAGACCCTCGGGCGTCGGCTCGCCCAGTAGACTCAGGCGGGCTGCGGCTGCGCGGGTTGCGCCTGTGCCTGGGCCTGATCGTCGATCTCCCCAGCGCGCTTGTAGGCTTCGCGGGACTGCAGGCGGTCGGCGTACCGGGCGAAGCTGTCGCGCTTTTCGACCAGCCCGAACTGCATCGGAAACATCAGCTGTGATCCGACGTAGACGTCGGCCGCGGTGAACCGATCGCCGCAGACGTAGTCGCGGCTGGAAAAGAGGTCGTCGAGGACTCCAATCGCGCGGTCGAATGTGCCGTAGCCGAACATCCGCTCGCGCTCCGGTGTCGGCTCCCAACCCATGGCCTTGTTCGAGACCGCGGCTTCGATCGGACCGGCGGCGAAGAACATCCACCGGTAGTAGTCCGCCTTCTCTTCATCGCGCGGCGAAAGTCCGGCCTCCGGAAACACGTCGGCAAGGTAGGTGCAGATCGCGGCGCATTCGGTGACCGTGCGATCGCGGTGCTTGATGGCCGGCACTTTGCCCATCGGATTGACCGCGCGGTACCGATCGGACTTGATGTCGGCGTAGTCGACAATCTCGGTGTCGTAGGGCTGCCCGATCTCCTCGAGCATCCAGCGGACGATGCGGCCGCGGGACTGCGGGTTGGTGTAGAATGTCAGATCGGCCATCGCGCGTTCCCCTCGAAGCTGAGCAACGCGGAAGTCTAGGCTTGTTCGAGCGCTGCCTCCAGCATTTCGAGCATCGCCTTGAGCGATTCCACGCGGATCGCGCCGCGTCCGCGCGGACCGAAATGCGCCTCACGGTGAACGGTCGCGCCGTCGCGCCGCGCAAGCGCGAAATGGACGAGGCCTTGTTCGCAGCCTTCTGCTGCAGGTCCTGCAAAGCCAGTTACTCCGACTGCCAGGTCAGCCTTGGAACGGGCGAGGGCGCCTTCAGCCATGGCGCGGGCCACCACCTCCGACACGGCCTCATTGTGGTTGAGGAGCGTAGGGGGAATCCCCAGCAGCTCCGTCTTGGCTTCCTTGCTGTAGGTCACGAAGCCGCGATCGAAGCCGTGGCCAGCGCCATCGATGTCCGTCAGCAGCGCCGCGAACATGCCTCCCGTGCAGCTCTCCGCAGTCGCGACCTTGAGGTCCTGGTCACAGACGCGGCGCATCAGGACTTCGGCCTTGGCATCGAGTTCGTCCGGCAGCGCGGGGCTGAGTGTTTCGGTCATCGAGTGGCTCAACTCGGCCCGTAAGGCTTCGCTCCCGCTGGATCGTCACGGAAACGGTCGATCGCGTCGGACTGCCGCAGTACGACGCCGTCCGGATCGACTGTGACGAGGCTGTTGGCCGAGGGCAGGGCGACTTCGCCGCGTCCGCTGGTCATCGGCACAGTCTGCCGCTTGCCGTCGACGAGGACGTCTAGCGGCATGGGGAACGGCAGCCCGCGGGGCGTGCGCCACTGCAGCATCAGCCGATTGCCTAGACGCGTTTCGACGAGGCGAGGAAGTGCTGCCTGGCGCAGATAGACGTTGAAGAACCAGCGCAGGTCACGATGCGACTCCTGACTTGCCAGCGCGACGAACTCGTTCGTGGAGCCGAAGCGCGGCCGGAAGTTGCCGGGCCGCGGATCGGGCCGCCCGTAGACCAGCCGCCGCGTCGCACGCCAGAATGCGTCGTCTCCAATCATGCCGCGCAGCGTGTGGAGCACCCAGCTGCCCTTGTAGTAGATGTCGTTCGCCGGCCCCTTCGCGGGGTCCGAAACGTCGCTTTCGATGGCATGACGTCCAGAAACGACGGGGTGCTTGTTGGCGATCTGCTGGCGCTGTTTGAACATCGCCGCGTCGTAGCCCAAGCGCCCGCTCAGCCAGCCGACGGTGAGCGGCTGCATGTAGCTTGCAAAGCCCTCGTGCAGCCACATGTCGTCCCAATCGGCATTGGTCAGCTGGTTGCCGAACCATTCGTGGCTGAACTCGTGATTGAAGAGCCAGTCGTACCCTTCCGGCGCGGCCTTGTAGGCATTTCCGTAGGCGTTGATCGTCTGGTGCTCCATGCCCAGGTGCGGCGTCTCGACAACGCCGACCTTCTCGTCGCCGAAGGGATAGGGGCCGATCGTCGCTTCGAAGAAATCCACTGTCCGGTCCATCTCGGCGAGCAGCGCCGTGGCCTGCTTCTCCTCGCCCGGGAGATACCAATATTGAATGGGGAAGTGGTTGCCGAAGCGGCTCTGGTGAATTTGCCATGCCAATTCATACGGCGCGACGTCGATCGCAACGGCGTAGTTGTTCGGGTGAGAGGCTCGCCAGTTCCAGCAGGTGCGCCCGTCGGGAAGACGTTCGACGCCGAGCAGGCGCCCGTTAGACGGCGCTGACAGACCCTTGGGCGCGATGATGTGCTGCGTCACGGTGCCCACTTCGACGCGGCTGTTGTCGAAGCACGGCCAGAACAAGTCGCAGCCCTCGCCTTCGACAGCGGTGGCGACCCACGACCGACCATCTCTCGTGTGTGCCCACACGAACCCGCCGTCCCAGGGCGCGTGTCTAGCGACGTGAGGTCGGCCGCCATAGGTGATCGCAAGCGAAAGACGCTCTCCCGCGCGCTTCGGCTGCGGTATACTCACGGTGACAAGCCCGCCGTCGTTGCGCCATGCCGATGTGTCGAGCGGACGCCCGTCTGCTTCGAGAGCGCTGATCGGCAGCTCGGGGTCGAGATCGAACTGCAACTTGCTGATCGGTGCTTTGACGAGAAAGCCGAGTACCGCCCGCCCCTTCAGGCGGTGGCGTTGCGGAAGAATCTCGAAGGTCAGATCGGCGGTCTGAAAATCAACCGATTGCTGTTCCGCGCTCAGCGGCAGTCCGGTCTTCGCAGTGCGGCTGGCGAGTTCACGTTCGCCGCCGTGCGCCGCCCACATGATGCCCCCAAGCACGAGTGCGAGGACCGCGAGGATCACCCAAGGCTGCCAGTCCCGCCCGCGCTCATCCCCAGTTACTTGGCTTGCTCCGTTCAACCGCGCTCCCCTTTTCTGCCAGCAGCGGGCGCTTCAGTGCGTTCACTAGCGGAGCGGTCGCGCGCTGCCCGGAATTCGCTGTCCGTTCCCCAGTTCGGCCAGGCGCGCGAGTTCGCGAGTTGCTCGCCGACGGCATGAAGCATTGCGGCATCCTGTGCGAGACCGCTGAAATCCCATTGCGGCGACCATTCATCGCTCGGCTGGTGATAGTGCTTGGTGACGTATTCAGCAGCGAGGGCCTCGCCGCGGGCGACACCCCCATTGGCGAGGTCATTGCCCGAATCGAAGCTCACCGCCGGCACGCCAACTTTGGCGAACGAGAAATGGTCGGACCGGAAAAAATGGCCGGCTTCGGGATGCGCGTCGGGGACGAAGGCCCGGCCCTGACGCTTCCCCTCGGAGATGAGGTCGTCGACGAGGTCGAGCTTGGCGCTGCCGGACATCGAGAAGTTACGGCTCGGACCCCAGACGTTCATTGCGTCCGTGTTGAGCACCCCAACGGTCTTGCCGAGCGGATAAAGCGGGTGGGTCGCGTAATATTGGGAGCCGAGCAGGCCTTTTTCCTCCGCCGTGACCGCCAGGAACACCACCGAGCGCTGCGGCCGGAGGCCATGGGCGAACGCGCGGGCCTGCTCGATGATCTGCGAGACGCCCGTCGCGTTGTCTACCGCGCCATTGTAGATGGTGTCGCCGGTCGCATCGGGCTTGCCGATGCCCAGGTGATCCCAGTGCGCACTGTAGATGAGCGTCTCGTCGGGATAGCGGCTGCCAACGAGTCTTCCGACGACATTGTGGGACGTGATCGTCGCGACCTTCGCCGTCAGCGCCGCGGAGAGGCGGGAGCGGAGATCGACCGGCTGGAAGTTCCTCAGCCGGGCGGCCTGCCGCAGCCGGTCGAAGTCCAGTCCCGCGTTGCGGAAGAGCTTGACCGCGGCATCGCGCGTGATCCACGTCTCGAAGGGTGTATGGGCGGCGACGGCGTCCTGGCGAACGATGTCGAACTGCGTGTTGGTGTTGCTGTTCTTGACCGTGTTCCAGCCATAGGAAGCTGGCGCGGTCTCGTGGACGATCAGGACGCCGGCGGCGCCGCGCTTGGCCGCTTCCTCATATTTGTACGTCCACCGGCCGTAGTAGGTCATCGCCTTGCCGCCGAAGTCGCCATCGCCGCCCTCGAAATCGGGGTCGTTGATCAGCTCGACGAGCATCTTGCCGCGGACATCCTGCCCCTTGAAATCGTCCCACTGCCGTTCCGGCGCGCTGACTCCGTAGCCGACGAAAAGCAGCGGGGCGCCGTTGATGGTGACGGACGATTCGCCGTTAAGGGGTGCGCGGACCGAGATGTCAGCGCCCTGGACAAGCGCGATGGGACCGGCAGGAGTGGCGATTGTCACTGCAGGGCCGTCGACGATGTCGGACTTCAGCAGGGGCACGGCTTGGGTCCAGGCGCGCTTGCCGTTGACGACGTCGCCACCGGGTTGGAGTCCGGCGGCACGGAACTGCGCAGCGATGTAGGCGACGGTCTTCGTCTCGGCGCGCGTCGCCGGGCCGCGTCCCTCGAAAGCGTCAGAGCCGAGCGTCTGGACATGTTCGGACAGCCGGGCCGGATCGAACCCACCGATCGGCGCCGCAACTGCGGAAGCCGTTACGAACAGGCTCACTGCGGCGAGCGAGCGAAGTGCCTTCATGACGATCTCCCGTGATTCACACCGCAGAGGCGTAGTCAGGCGATCGTAATGGGTGAAGCCCCGTTCGGAAATGAACGCGGCACATGAAGAAGATGCTCCCCCTCAGGAGGAGGGAGAGCATCTCTTGAGTGCTTGCTTCGGCTTGCGTGCTATTCCGCCGGAGCGTCGCCAGCAGCGTCCTTGGCAGGAGCCTTCGACTTCGTGCTCTTGCCCTTCGCCTTCGCGGCCTTCGGAGCTGCGGGCACGATCTCGAACGCCGGGGCATTGTCCTTGATTCGGACCTTGACCTCGCCTCCGTTGACCAGCTTTCCGAACAGCAGTTCTTCGGCCAGCGGCTGCTTGATCTTCTCTTGCACCAGACGGCCCATCGGACGCGCACCGTACAGCTTGTCGTAACCACGGTCCGTGAGCCACTGACGTGCCTCGTCGTCCAGCTCGATGTGCACGCCACGATCGGCAAGCTGCAGCTCGAGCTGCAGGATGAACTTGTCGACGACGCGGGCAACGACGGCCGGCGGCAAGTAGCCGAAGGGCACGACGGCATCGAGGCGGTTACGAAATTCCGGCGTGAACATCTTCCGGATCGCGTCCTCCTGGACGTCCTCGCGGCTGGATGCTCCGAAGCCGATGCTTTCGCGGGCCATGTCCGACGCGCCGGCATTCGTCGTCATGATCAGGATGGTGTTCCTGAAATCGACAGTCTTGCCGTGGTGGTCGGTGAGCTTCCCGTTATCCATCACCTGCAGAAGGATGTTGAACAGGTCGGGATGGGCTTTCTCGATCTCATCGAGCAGCAGGACGCTGTGCGGCTGCTGGTCGACTGCATCCGTCAACAGACCGCCCTGGTCGTACCCGACATAGCCCGGAGGCGCGCCGATCAACCGGCTGACCGAGTGACGCTCCATATACTCGGACATGTCGAACCGCTGCAGCGGAATGCCGAGGACGGACGCGAGCTGACGCGCAACCTCGGTCTTGCCGACGCCGGTTGGACCCGAGAACAGATAGTTGCCGATTGGCTTGTCTGGCTCACGCAGTCCTGCGCGGCTGAGCTTGATCGCCGAAGCGAGCTTCTCGATCGCCAGATCCTGCCCGAACACGACACGCTTGAGGTCCGCCTCGAGGTGCTCCAGGACGCGCTTGTCGTCGCTCGAGACGCTCTTGGGCGGAATACGCGCCATCGTCGCGACGACGGCCTCGATTTCCTTGCTCGTGATGATCTTCTTGCGGCGGCTCGGCGGCACCAGCATCTGCATTGCACCGACCTCGTCGATCACGTCGATCGCTTTGTCCGGAAGCTTGCGGTCGTGGATGTACCGCGCCGACAGCTCCACCGCCGACTTGATCGAGTCGGGCGTGTAGCGGACGCTGTGGTGCTGCTCGAACGCAGAGCGCAGGCCGGCGATGATCTTGATCGTGTCTTCGACCGTCGGCTCGTTGACGTCGATCTTCTGGAAGCGCCGCAGCAGTGCGCGGTCCTTCTCGAAGTGGTTGCGGAACTCTTTGTAGGTCGTCGAGCCGATGCAGCGGATCGCGCCGGAGGAGAGCGCTGGCTTGAGGAGGTTCGATGCATCCATCGCGCCGCCGGAAGTCGCGCCGGCGCCAATCACCGTGTGAATCTCATCGATGAACAGCACCGCGTGCGGGAGCTTCTCGAGCTCGGACACGACCGACTTCAACCGCTCCTCGAAGTCGCCTCGGTAACGGGTGCCGGCGAGCAGCGCGCCCATGTCGAGCGAGTAGATGACGGCCGGCTTCAGTACGTCCGGAACGTCACCCTCGACGATCTTGCGCGCGAGGCCCTCGGCGATCGCGGTCTTGCCGACGCCCGGATCACCCACATAGAGCGGGTTGTTCTTTGAGCGGCGGCAGAGGATTTGAACGGTCCGGTCGACTTCGGACATGCGGCCGATCAGCGGATCAACCTTGCCGGCCTTGGCCTTTTCATTGAGGTCGATCGTGAACTGCTTGAGCGCGGACTCCTTTTTGCCGGACTCCTTCTCGCTCTTCTCTTCGGCACCTTCGGGCGCACGAGTCTCGGCCGGGGTCTCACCCTTGCCGACGCCGTGGCTGATGTAGGTAACCGCATCGAGTCGGCTCATGTCCTGCTGCTGCAGGAAATAGACCGCGTAGCTCTCGCGCTCCGAGAAGAGCGCAACGAGCACGTTGGCCCCGGTCACCTCGTCGCGACCCGACGACTGAACGTGCAGGATCGCCCGCTGGACGACTCGCTGGAAACCGCTCGTGGGAGTTGGATCGGTCGCGCTGTCGGCAACGAGCGCGCCGAGTTCATGGTCGAGATACTGCTTCACGCTGGCGCGAAGCTCGTCCCGGTTGACGCCGCAAGCAGTCATCACCTTCGACGCATGATCGTCGTCGATCAGGGCGATGAGCAGATGTTCAAGGGTCGCATACTCGTGCCGGCGGCGGCTGGCTTCCCCCAAAGCATTATGGAGGGTCTGTTCGAGTTCGCGAGCGAAACTAGGCATTTAGCTGGGTACTCCTACCCGCGAAGGAGGCCCGCGGGCTTTGATTGGAATGTCATATGTCCGAACGCGGCAATCAAGAGCCGTGGTCGGGCTTTTCCCCAGTTATTGCTATGAATGCTCGAGGAGGTCCTTCGTTTCAGGACTTCTTGAATAGCTCTTCGGCAACGGAGCGGTGATCCTGCGCCCGCCGCATGTGGGCTTCGACGCGCGCGATCTCCGCCTTCAATGCTTCGATGCGTGCCTGCAGTTCGTCGACAGACATCGGGTCCAGATCTTGTTTGGCAAGCTCCACCAGCGGGTCGCCGGGCTTGCTGGGGAAGAGGTCTTCCAGGTCCACGAGCTGAAACGTTGACCCTCCGCCGTGGCAAGTCAATAACGCGCCGCCGTGGCAGCCCTCCCATCAACGATGAAGGCGGTGGTCGCCTCGAACGAGAGCGGGACCGACGGACTCGCGATCGTCGAGAGGCCAGTTCCGAAGCCCGGTCCGGACGAAGTGCTGGTTCGGGTTGCCGCGGCAGGCGTCAACCGTCCCGACTTACTGCAGCGTCGCGGCAACTATCCGCCGCCTCCGGGCGCTCCAGACATCCTCGGGCTCGAGATCGCGGGCATTGTCGCTGAGGCGGGGCCCGGTGCCGGGCATCTCTCGGGGCAGAAAGTCTGCGCGCTCATCGCCGGCGGCGGCTATGCGGAATATTGCCTCGCGCCCGCCGGAACGTGCCTGCCGGTCCATCCCGGCCTGACGATGGCGCAGGCGGCGGCGATGCCAGAGACTTTGTTCACCGTCTGGGTGAACCTGTTCGAGCGAGGATTCGCTGCGGATGGCGACTGGGTCCTGGTCCATGGCGGCACGAGCGGAATCGGCACGATGGCGATCGCGCTCGGCAAACTGTTCGGGATCAAGGTCATCGTCACCTGCGGCAGTGACTCCAAGTGTTCGCGGGCCCTCGAAATTGGTGCGGCGAATGCGATCAATTACCGGACGAGCGACTTCGTGGAGGAAGTGCGCTCGCTGACAAGAGGCTGTGGCGTCGCCGTGGTTCTGGATATGGTCGGCGGCGATTATCTCCCGCGTAACCTCGCGTGCCTCGCCGATGACGGTCGGCATGTCTCGATCGCATTCCAGCGCGGTCCGAAGGCGGAAGTTACACTGCCCGAGATTATGCGCCGCCGGCTGACCCTGACCGGATCGACGCTCCGGCCGCGGTCGGTAGAGTTCAAGACGATGGTGGCGGACGAGATCGCCAGGACGGTGTGGCCCTATGTCGAGGGCGGCCGGCTCCGGCCGGTGATCGACAGCACCTTCGCGCTGGCCGACGTCGCGAAGGCGCACGCCCGCATGGAGAGCGGGGAACATGTCGGGAAGATCGTTCTGGAGGTCGCCCGCTAGCGACTCTAGAGCCTTGCCCCGCAAGCTGCCTACGGTTACATCGCCGCCAAGCCGGCCGCTCCGAAAGGGGCGGCCCATTTCGTTTTAGAACCCGGAGAATTCCAGTGGCCCAGCCCCTGATGCCCCACGCGACCGCCGCCTGGCTGGTCGACAACAGCTCGCTGACCTTCGAGCAGATCGCCGAATTCTGCGGCCTCCACATTCTGGAGATCCAGGCGATCGCCGACGACACCGCAGCAACCAAGCTGACCGGCCGTGATCCGATCCGCGCCGGCGAGCTGACGCACGAGGAAATCGAGAAGGGCCAGGGCGACCCCGAATACAAGCTGAAGATGCACAAGGCGCCCGACGAAGTGCGCCGCACCAAGGGCCCGCGCTATACGCCGGTGTCCAAGCGTCAGGACAAGCCGGACGGAATTGCCTGGATCATCCGCAATCACCCGGAAGTGACCGATGGGCAGATCAGCAAGCTGATTGGCACCACGCGCACCACCATCGCGGCAATCCGGGACCGGAGCCACTGGAACATGGCCAACATCACGCCGAAGGATCCGGTGACGCTTGGCCTGACGACTCAGCGCGAGCTCGATGCGGCCGTTGCCAAGGCGGCGAAGGCCGCCGGCGCTGCCGCGCCTTCGGACACGCGTCTGGAAAGCGACCGCGAGGCACTGCTGGAGCAGCTCCGCACCGAGCGTGAGCAGCACATCCGCGACGCTGAGGCCGCTCTCGCCGATGCCGGTGACGACGCCCTGCGAGATGAGATCGTGCCTGGGATCCGCGATCCCTTCAAGAACACGCCGATCTCGTAAGCCGCCTTGATTCGCTGCAGCGCGAGGCTCAAACATCCACCATGGAAGCTGCCGAGACGGACGTCAGCCAGTTGAGCTTCGAAGCAGCGCTTACGCGGCTCGAAGAAATCGTCCGCACGCTCGAGAAGGGCGAAGCGCCACTCGATCGTTCGATCGAGCTCTACCAGGAGGGCGATCGGCTGAAGCGGCACTGCGAAGCGCGGCTGCGAGACGCGCAGACCCGGATCGAGCAGATTGCGTTTGGTGCCGACGGCCGCCCGTCGGGCGTCACGCCGTTCAATGCCGATTGAGACGATCGACCGGCTCGGAAGCGAGCTGGAGGCCGAGGCTGCCCGCGTGCAGGCGGAAGTCGACGCGTTCTTCGCGCGGCTGCTCTCATCCCCCAACGACGCACGCGAGCGCCTTTATGAGGCCATGCGCCACGCAGCCATCGGCGGCGGCAAGCGGCTTCGGCCACTGCTGACGGTGGCAGCGTCGCGCCTATTCGCGATCGAGCCCGAGCGTGCTCTGAGGGTCGGCTGCGCCATCGAAGCGCTCCACGTCTACTCCCTCATTCACGACGACCTGCCGTGCATGGACAATGCAGAGCTGCGCCGCGGCAAGCTTACGGTGCACAAGGCGTTCGGAGACGCCGAGGCGGTCCTCGCCGGCGACAGCCTGCACGCGCTGGCCTTCGAGATCCTCGCGGACCCCGCAACGAACGAAGACCCGTGGGTGCGCGCCGACCTGGTGCTCGCACTTGCCCACGCCGCCGGCCCGTCCGGAATGGCGGGGGGCCAGATGATGGACCTGATCGCGGAAGGGCAGGCCTTGGACCTGCCGGCGATCACGCGGCTCCAGCAGCTCAAGACCGGCGCTCTGATCGAATATGCCGTGGAGGCCGCGTGCATCATGGCGAAGCTGCTTCCCGAGGGACGCACCCCGTATCGCGGCTACGCGCGCAACATCGGTCTGGCATTCCAGATCGCCGACGACCTCATCGACTACAGCGGCGATGAAGCTGCTGCCGGCAAGCCGACCGGCCGCGACGCGCATGCCGGCAAGGCGACCTTCGTTTCGTTGCTTGGGCCGGAGCGGGCGCGACAACAGGCTGACTTGCTGGTCGCGCAAGCTATCGAGCACCTGGCCGAGCACGGCAGTGAGGCGGACCTGCTGCGCGCCATTGCCCGCTTCGCGATAGAAAGAGACCGTTGAGATGAAGATCGCAGTCTATCCGGGCACGTTCGATCCGATCACGCTCGGCCATCTCGACATCATCCGGCGCGGCACTCACCTGGCCGACAAGCTGGTCGTTGGAGTCACGACCAATCCGTCCAAGGAGCCGATGTTCTCCGTTGCCGAGCGAATGGCGATGGTGCGCCGCGAAGTGACCGACTTGCCGGGCGCAATCGATGTCGTTGAATTCGACTCGCTTCTGATGGACTTCGCCGAGGCGCAGGGCGCGACGATGATCCTGCGCGGCCTGCGTGCCGTCGCGGACTTCGAATATGAGTTCCAGATGGCCGGCATGAACCAGCAGCTGAACGCCGACATCGAGACGGTCTTCCTGATGGCCGACGTGTCGCTGCAGCCGATCGCGTCGAAGCTGGTGAAGGAAATCGCGCGGTACGGCGGGGCCATCGGCAAGTTCGTCACGCCGGCGGTTGCGGAGGACGTGCGCAATCACCTGAACGGCGGCCGTTAAGGCTGGCGTCAGCGCATCGCTTCCACTAGCCGGTGCGCGCAAGCGGAGGGTAGATTCTTCATGTTTTCGAAAGCCGTGTTCGCACTGCCGATGGTCGCGCTCACATTGGGAGCCGCTGCACCGCGGGCCGCCGCGCCCTCTGCAACGCCAAGCATCGTCGCGCCCGCGGAGATCACGGCCAATCCCGCCAACCACCTGTTCCTGCAGTTGTCGAACGGCAAGACCGTGCAGATCGTGATGCGGCCCGACCTTGCACCGCACCATGTCGAGCGGTTCCAGACGCTGGTCCGCCGCGGCTTCTACAACGGGCTCAAATTCCATCGTGTCATCGCCGGGTTCATGGCCCAGAGCGGCGATCCGAAGGGCGACGGCAGCGGCGGCTCTGATTTGCCCGATCTCAAGGCCGAATTCACCGGCATCCCGTTCCTCCGTGGGATGTTCGGCGCCGCCCGCTCCGAAGCCGCCGACTCAGCGAACAGCCAGTTCTTCATCATGCTCGGGCGGACCTCCTCGCTCGACGATAAGTACACGGTGCTCGGCCGCGTCGTCGCCGGGATGGATGCCGTTGACGGGATCGCGGTGGGTGAGCCGCCGGCAGAGCCGACGACGATTGTTCGCGCGTGGCTCGGCGACGCACCGGCTCCCGCTGCCGGCGGCTGATGCGCGTCGACCTTTTCGACTTCGACCTTCCGCCTGACCGAATTGCCCTAAGACCGGCTCGTCCGCGCGACAGCGCGCGGTTGCTGCTCGTCGAAGGTCATGAACTTGCGGACAAGGTCTTCACCGATCTTCCGCAGTTGCTGCAGCCCGGCGACGTGCTGGTGTTCAACAATACCAAGGTGATCCCCGCCCAGCTCGAGGGGAGGAGGGGCGACGCGAGCATCGGCGCGACGCTTCACAAGCGAGAAGGCCCGCGCGAGTGGCGGGCCTTCCTGCGCAACGCCAAGCGCGCGCGGCCCGGCGAAAGCATCGACTTTGGCGAGGGCGTTGTGGCATCCGTGGTGGACAAGGCCGAGGATGGGTCGGCGCTCCTGCACTTCCACGGCGACGAGCCGGTCGAGCTATTGCTGGAACGCGCCGGAACGATGCCGCTCCCGCCCTACATCGCCTCTCGGCGGGAGGTCGATGCGAGCGACCGCGACGACTACCAGACGATGTTCGCGCGGGAGGAAGGGGCCGTCGCTGCCCCCACGGCAGCATTGCACTTCACACCAGCGTTGCTCGAAGCGCTCGATGCCCAAGGGGTGGGGCGCGAGACGCTGACGCTCCACGTCGGCGCCGGGACTTTCTTGCCCGTCAAGGCGGAGGACACCTCAGCGCACAAGATGCATGCCGAGTGGGGACGGATCGATGGGGCGACTGCCGGACGGCTGAACACGGCTCGCAAGGCGGGCGGCAGGCTGATCTCCGTGGGCACGACGAGTCTGCGGCTGCTCGAAAGCGCGACCGACCCAGACGGCGTGATCCACTCGTTCGAAGGGGACACGGCGATCTTCATCACGCCGGGGTACCGCTTCAAGGCGGTTGACGGGCTCATCACCAACTTCCACCTGCCTAAGTCGACGCTTTTCATGCTCGTCAGCGCGATGATGGGGCTCGACGTCATGCAGTCAGCCTACGCGCATGCCATCGCCGGCGGCTATCGCTTCTACTCGTACGGCGACGCGAGTTTGCTGCTACCTCCGCGCTGATGGAGCAGCACCTCCTCCTGTTTCTGATCGTCTTTGGCGTGAACCTGCTGCCTGCGTTCGGTCCGCCAACCTGGTCCATCCTCGTTGTCTATCGGCTAAATTCGGACATCCAGACGTGGGTTCTCGTGCTGATTGGGGCGACGGCCGCGGCTGCCGGGCGGTACGTGCTGGGAACGGCGTTCTGGCACCTCCGCAGCAAGCTTTCCGAAAAGACTCGCAAGAACCTGGAGGCGGCTCACGAGGCGCTAGAGCGCCGCAAGCGGAATACCGTCATCGCTCTTGGCCTTTTCGCGCTGTCGCCGCTGCCCTCCGCCCAGCTGTTTGAAGCGTCGGGCCTGGCAGGCGTCCGGCTACTCGGTTTTACGGCGGCGTTCTTCGTCGGGCGGCTGATTTCGTACTCGGTTTATGCCTATACCGCCGAGCGCATCAGCGAGACGAGCATGGGCGACGCGCTTCGCGGCGGCTTTAGCAACCCGTGGCTGATCGGATTGCAGGTCGGGCTGATCATTCTCCTGGTGCTGATGGCACGGATCAATTGGGCCAGGCTGCTCGGCGGCGGCAAGTCCGGAGGCGCCTCGTGACACGCTTCCAGTTCAGCATCGGGGCCACAGACGGAGAAGCGCGCATCGGCGTCATCGCCATGCAGCGCGGCGAGATCCGGACGCCGGCGTTCATGCCGGTCGGCACGGCAGCTACAGTGAAGGCCATGCGCCCCGAGGAAGTTAGGGCAAGTGGCGCCGACATCATCCTTGGCAACACCTATCACCTCATGCTTCGGCCAGGCGCGGAGCGCGTGGCAAAGCTTGGCGGGCTGCACCGGTTCATGGGCTGGAAGCGCCCGATCCTCACCGACAGCGGCGGCTACCAGGTGATGAGTCTCAGCGAACTCACGAAGGTGACAGAAGAGGGAGTCTCGTTCGCAAGTCACCTGGACGGCTCGCGCCACATGCTAAGCCCTGAACGATCCGTGGAGGTGCAGCGGCTGCTCGGCTCCGACATCGTGATGCAGTTCGATCAGCTCGTCCCCACGACTTCAACCCGCGAGCAGCAGTTGGACGCGATGGAACGCTCCATCCGCTGGGCGAAGCGGTCGCGGGAGGAGTTCGATCGCGGCGGCGATCACGCCGATCGCGCGGCCATCTTCGGGATTCAGCAAGGCGCCTTGGATGAAGGGCTGCGGCGCCACTCCGCCGAGGCGCTGATCGACATCGGCTTCGATGGCTATGCAGTCGGCGGCCTTGCAGTGGGCGAGGGGCAGGAGGCGATGCTCGGTTGTCTCGACTTCGCCGCGGGCATGCTGCCGGCGGCCCGCCCCCGATACCTGATGGGCGTCGGCAAGCCAGACGACATCGTCGAGGCCGTTGTGCGCGGTATCGACATGTTCGACTGCGTGCTGCCGACGCGCTCGGGGCGGACGGGGCAAGCGTTCACCGCTGACGGTCCAATCAACCTTCGCAACGCGCGCTTTGCGGAAGACCGCCAGCCAATCGAGCCTGGTTGCGATTGCCCCGCGTGCACCACGTTCACGCGCGCTTACGTCCACCACCTCGTGAAGTCGGGCGAGATCCTGGGTGCCATGCTGATGACCCAGCATAACCTGTGGTTTTACCAGCAGCTGATGCAGGGCTTGCGGGACGCGATCTCGGCGAGGAAGCTGGCGCCGTTCGCGAACAGCTTTCTCGATCGGTACCGCGCCCGTTCCGCCTGAAGGCTCTCGCTACTCGGCGGGCTCCAGCTGATCCTGCGTCCTCAGTTCGAAGTCGCTGGCGTCGTGCCGTTCGTGGAGCTGTTCCGATGCGTCGCCGGTCAGCTTGTTGACGATGCGTCCGCGCTTGACGGCCGGACGAGCGTCGATCTGCTTCGCCCAGCGCCGGAGATGCTCATATTCGTGCGTGGCGAGGAATTCGTCAGCGCCGGCGTAGGTCTTGCCGAGCGCAAGCTGTCCGTACCACGGCCAGATCGCGATATCGGCGACGCTGTACTCGTCCCCGGCCACGTATTCATTGTCAGCGAGCCGGCGGTTGAGAACGTCGAGCTGGCGCTTTGCTTCCATCGCATAGCGGTTGATCGCATATTCGATTTTGACCGGCGCATAGGCGAAGAAGTGGCCGAAGCCGCCTCCAAGGAAGGGCGCGCTGCCCATCTGCCAGAAGAGCCACGACAAGGTTTCGGCGCGTGCTGGACCGCATGACGGCAGGAACTCACCGAATTTCTCGGCGAGGTAGACGAGGATCGCTCCGGACTCGAACACCCGGACCGGCTCCGAGCCGCTGCGGTCCACGAGGGCAGGGATCTTGGAGTTCGGGTTGATGTCCACGAACCCGCTTGAGAACTGGTCGCCTTCGCCGATGCGGATCGGCCAGGCATCATATTCGGCGTCGGCGTGGCCCTTGGCGAGCAGCTCCTCGAGCATGATCGCGGCCTTCTGCCCGTTCGGCGTTGCAAGCGAATAGAGCTGGAAAGGGTGCTTGCCGATCGGCAGCGCCTTGTCGTGCGTGGGGCCGGCAACAGGGCGGTTGATGTTGGCGAACTGGCCGCCGCTGGGCTGCTCCCAGGTCCAAACGCTGGGCGGTACGTAGTCGGTCATTGCTGGCGTCCCTTTCGATGAGGAACGCGAGCTAGGAAGCGCCCGGAGGCCTTTCCAGTGTCAGGCCTGTAACTACCCGGCGCTCACGGACAGGAAGCTGGGCATCGGCCCGTTCCACTCGTCCTTGATGTCCTCGACGACCGGTGAGCGCTCTGCGGCGGCCGCCGGCTCGGTCCGGGGCTTTGGCTCCTGCTCCGGTTCGCGCGTGCGCTCGGCCTTCTGCCGTGCAGGGGCTCTACGGGTGGGCTTCTCAGCAACGGGCGGCTCTTCGGGCCCGGGGGCCTTACGCTGCCGCGAGGGCTCGCGACCCTTCTTCGCCTCGGGTGCGGGCTCCGGCGCAGTCTCGGGCCCAACCGCGCGGCCGATCTTGTGCCCGATGAGCTTCTCGATGCGCGAAACCGCTTCCGCGTCCTCACGGGTGGCGAGGGTGATTGCGATGCCCTTCATCCCCGCTCGGCCGGTCCGGCCAATCCGGTGGATGTAGTCGTCGGGCTGCCATGGCACGTCGAAATTGATGACGTGACTGACGCCCTTCACGTCCAGGCCGCGAGCAGCGACGTCGGAAGCGACCAGGATCGTGATCTCGTCATTCTTGAAGCGGTCGAACTCGGCGATACGATCCGACTGGTCCATGTCGCCCTGGATCTGCCCGACGGCGAAACCGGAGCGCTTCAGGCCGGTGGCGAGATCGCGGACCGTCGTCTTGCGGTTCGAGAACACGATCGCGTTCTTGAATTCCTCGTGACGGAGGATGTCGCGCAACGCGTCCTTCTTCTTGTCCGGACGGACTTCTATCAGCCGCTGCTCGATATTGACGTTAGCGGTCGCCGGACGGGCGACTTCGACGCGCTTTGGGTTGTTCAGGAATTTCTGGGCCAGCTTCTGGATCGGCGGCGGCATGGTCGCCGAGAACAGCAGCGTCTGGCGCGACGCCGGAAGCTTCGAGCAAATCTCTTCGATGTCCGGGATGAAGCCCATGTCGAGCATGCGGTCTGCCTCGTCGATGACCAGCAGCTCGCAGCCGTTCAGCATGATCTTGCCGCGGCCGAACAGGTCCATCAGACGGCCGGGCGTGGCGATCAGCACGTCGACACCCTTCTCGAGTGCCTTGATCTGGTCGCCCATCTGAACGCCGCCGATCAGCAGGGCCATCGAGAGCGGATGGTACTTGCCGTACTTCTCAAAGTTCTCCGAAACCTGCTGCGCGAGCTCGCGCGTCGGTTCGAGGATCAGCGAGCGCGGCATGCGCGCGCGGCTGCGGCCCTGGTGCAGGATGTCGATCATCGGCAGGACGAAGCTTGCCGTCTTGCCGGTGCCGGTCTGGGCGATCCCGATCAGGTCCTTGCCCATCAGGACGCTCGGGATGGCGGCGCTTTGGATCGGCGTCGGTTCACCGTAGCCGCTGTCGCCAACGGCGCGGAGCAATTCGTCAGAGAGGCCGAGGTCGGCGAAAGTCATCCAGGATCCGGAAATGAGTGGTGGGCGTCCGCTCGCATCGCAGCTGCCTCACAAGAGTGCAGCGCTATGCTGACGGGGCGCAAATTGTCAAGGAAGCGCTACCGTTTCAGCTTTGGAACGAGCCACTTCAAATGGTCGATGCTGCAGCTGCCACCCATGCGCGAGTGGATCGCGTCGCGGTGTGCGCAGAGCTTGTCGTCCTGCGGCTGAAGGTAAAAGCCGCCGTAGAAATCGAGGGCCGGGCAGTCTTCGTCCAGATGGGCCCGAACGCGCCTGTGGTCGGCGAGGATGAAGTCCACCTGCTGCGGGGCCGAGAGCAGCGCATGACGGATCCCTCCGATCGGGATGCACTTCGCGCCCTTCTTCTCGGTCCAGTCCATGGCGGGGAACATCGGACGCGGCTGAAGCGGAACGCGGACGACAATCTCGTCCTGTACGACGAGCCGGGTAACTGTGGTGCCGAGCGGGCCGGGCGCTCCGAACACGCCGAGCAGCAGCGGCAACCAGCCAAAAAGGCTTACCGGGATCATCGACCGCCCATCCGCATCGGCGCTTCGCAGCCAACCGTTGAACATTGAATGAACTTGCTGCTCGTGAAGGGGCGCTCGACAACGGGGGGCAGGGACGGCGGCTTGCCTAAACGGCGATAGGTTAATAGAGGCCAGCCCCACATCGTCCCGGCGAGCTTTGAAGGCCTGTAAGTCCGGACTCCAGGAGATATCTCGCAATGGCGACTGCCGCGCCGACCCAGAGCCTGCCGCTGTTCTACAACTCCGTCGTGCCGCTCAACGCGACCCAGCACGGCACCATGAAGGTGCGGCCGATCGAGAAGTCTGCGGCGATTGGCGCGACCCACGCGATTCCAGTGACGGTGGATGAGTTCGGTCTTATCCAGCGCCACTATCCGATCGTCTTCTCGGTTGGAGATATGCCGGTCCCCCTCGCTCTGATGGGCCTGAATGAGGGCGCCAACGTATTTCTCGACGCTGATGGCCGGCCGCTCGATCCGACGGTCTACATGCCGGCTTACATCCGTCGCTACCCGTTCTTGCTGGCGCGGCTGAACCCGCAGAGCGACGAGCTCTCGCTGGCGTTCGATTCCACGTCTGGTGCGGTCGGCGATTTCGAGCAGGGCGAGCCCCTGTTCGACGGCGACCAGCCGAGCGCCGCGACGAAGGCCATCCTCGAGTTCTGCGAGCAGTTCGAAACCGCCGGACAACGGACGACCGCGTTCATCGAGGACCTGAAGAAGACGGGACTGCTGATGGATGGCGAGGTTGCCATCCAGCCGGAGGGTTATGACCAGCCGTTCGTCTACCGTGGCTTCCAGATGATCGACGAGGAAAAGCTGCGGGAGATGCGCGGCGACGAGCTTCGCAAGATGAACCAGAACGGCATGCTGCCGCTCATCTATGCGCACCTGTTTTCGCTGGCCCAGATGCGCGACGTGTTCGCTCGCCAGATGCAGCAGGGCAAGGCACCCGCCGCAGTTCAGCAGCCGGCGCCCGCCACCGCCTGAACCGGCTTATTCGGCGGCGGTCGCGAACCGCTGCCCAAGCAGGTGCTCGCCGAGCCTGACCGTCAGCGTCTCGATGAGGTGCGCGAGCCGGTCGAACCCGGGACCAGGCTCGCGAAGGCTCTCGTCGAGATAGAGGCTACGGTCGATTTCGAGCTGCAGCGCATGGACGTTCCGCGCCGGGTTGCCGTGACGCTCGACAACGTGACCGCCTGCGAACGGATCGTTGAAGCCGACCTCGAAGCCGCAATCCCGGGCGACGCGCAGGGCTTCGCTGCTGACCCACCACCCTGAACTGCGGCCGCGGCGGTCGCCGAACACGATTTCCGGAACCCCGGCGGCCGGTGGCGGCATGGAGTGGCAGTCGAGCAGGAGCGCGCAGCCGAAGCGCTCGACGATCTGGTCGATCATCTCCTCGACGGCCCGATGATAAGGCCGGTGCGCCTGGTCGAGACGGTCACGAAGCTGCTCACGCCCGACTGCTCGCCGCCAGAGATAGCCATATTGTGGCGTGCGCGCTGGGATGATGCCGAGCCCGCCGCGGGCGCGGGCAGTCAGCCGTTCGCTTCTGCCGCCTTCGATGACCGACGGGTCGATCTCATCCTCGGCACGGTTGCAGTCCACAGCGGCGCGCGGCGTCCGGGCGATGACTGCGCCGACGCCGCTGTTGAGTGCCCGCCACGCGAGCCGGTCGACGAACGGGTCTTCGAGGCTTGCTAGCGCGCGATGACCGCCCGAGGCGAGGTCGAGCAGCCAATCGGGATAGTCGCGCCCCGAATGTGGCACGGATAGGAGCACGGGCAAATCGCCGCGCGGCATGTGGATCAGGGGTGGGGCAAGATTCATCACGGTTAAATTACGTACCAGATTAGGACGAGCGGTGAGGGGCTGCAACGCACGAGAACCTTCATTCGCTTCTGGCAAATCGTGTTCGTTCAGCGCATAAATCATCCCATGGCGAGAATCCTCCTGGCGGAAGACGATGGGTCAATGCGCGAGTATCTCGCCCGTGCCCTGCAGCGTGTCGGCTACGACGTGGTCGCGGTTGGCTGCGGCACCGAAGCGATGCCGCTCCTTGAAGCAGAGCGCTTCGACCTGCTGCTCACGGACATCGTGATGCCGGAAATGGACGGCATCGAGCTTGCGCAAAAGGCGAGTGCGATCGACCCGTCGATCCGCGTCATGTTCATTACGGGTTTCGCGGCGGTCGCTTTGCAGGGCGGACGCACGGCACCGGAAGCCAAGCTGCTGTCCAAGCCCTTCCACCTCAAGGACCTGGTTCTCGAGGTCGACCGCGTTTTCCAGACCGAAGACCAGCACGGCCGCCTCTAGGCGCTGCTGCGCGCGGCAGACAGCGCCGGGGCTCAACGCTCCGGGATGTATTTGAAAACGAGGGAATGGTGGGCGTGGCAAGGATTGAACTTGCGACCCCTGCGATGTCAACACAGTGCTCTACCACTGAGCTACACGCCCACCCAGGCGTGCGCATTTAGAGGGGGGTTCCGGCCCGCGCAAGGGCTGCTGGGCCTTCTCGGCTAACGCTCGGGCTGCGGCATGATCCGGTCGAACAAGCGGCCGAGCCGTCCCTGCGACCACGTCAGGGACTGATACAGTCGAAGCATCGTCCGCGCCCATCTCGTGTACAGCGTCGGCGCGCCTAGCTTCCGCGAGAGCCGCATCATGCGATGGCTCCAGCGCGCAACCGCGAACCGCATCCGGTAGACTAGTTTGCGCCTTAGCGGCAGCGCTGCCGACGGCTGCACGCGCTTGCGCGGCCGGATGCCGTGGCGGCGCCAGGTAAGACGATAGGCTAGACCGTCGCGGCGATGGCGAAGGCCCGCCGCCTGAGTCCGGATAACGAAGTCGGCGTCGACCGGATCGAGATGGAGCCGCCCCTCCGAGCGTGCCGCCTCGATCATCTGCTTCATCGCGGGCGTGCGGGCGATGACGACGTTGGTCCCGCGCCCGTCGCTCGAATAAGGCTCAAGCCAGGCGTCGCCGAACGCGATGTCCGCTGTCTCCGCGACGACGTCATCGCACATGTTACATGCGGAGTTCTGGAAGAAGCCGGCGCCCCAATCCCCGTCGGCAAGGTGCCACCAGTCCTGCTCGGCAGCTGTGCCGTCGCGTAGGTCGAGGTGAGCGCGGTACCAATTGGCGGGGCGGCTCTCGTCCTTGATCCGGTAATCCAGGGCGCGGACCTGCCTCACTTCGGTACCGAGCTGCCACGCGAAGCTCTCGACCATCGCAGCGCTCTTCATATGCCCGCAGAACAGGCCAAGCGTGTGCGTTACTCGCTCACGAATGAGGGGGTCGATCCGCCGGAGCAGGTGAATGGCTTTGATGAAGCAGGGGACGCCGACGACGGCGTAGCGGCCGGGCGAGGCGCGGATCCCCCGCAGGACGGTGGACAGTTCGATCGGATAGTAGCGCGACTTTGCGCCGGCCCCGAGCTCGTCCAACGAGCGCGACACGCGGTACTCGAAAAAACGGCCGGAAGTCGCGGGGTCGGCCGGACCGACGTGAGCCACGGCATCGACACGCCCGCTGCGCAGGAGTTCGGCCGCGACCCAACTCGTCAGCCCACCCGAGCTGCCGTTGCGGCGGAAGCCGGGCTCATCGGCATAGCCGACGTACGCCGTCTCGAAGCGGCCGATACGCGGCTCTCCTGCCGGAGCAGATGGGAAGCGGTCCGACGCAATCGCGTCCTCGTCTGCCGCCGCGGGCGAGAAGGGACACTGGGCCGAGAACCGCTCCGATGGGCGCCGGTACCAGTCAGCGGGCCCGTGCGGCTTCAGGAAGCCGTTCCTGTCCCACCGCATGTCCGCGCCGGCTTGCGATGCAGCGCAACTGCCGCAGCCGATACAGAGGCCGGAACTTACAACGTCCCGGGGGCTGACGAGCCGTTCGGCCGGCTTTGCCCGAGGGTCAGGAAAGGGCTGCATGGAGGAACGCCGCGGACTGCGTCCTGTACTCGTCGACCTTAACAGCCACGTGCGGCAGGACCGGCGTTTCGAGCAAGTCGGCGAGTTCCGCGTCGGGCGTCGCTTCGCTGACGATGCGGTGACCGGCACCAAGCTTTGCCGCAAGATCGGGGATCTTGATCGAGCGGTAGTCGCTCGGGGCGCTGGCCCAGGGCTTGCCGTTCAGCAGCGCGAAGACACAGCCGTGGAAGAAGTTGGTGACTACGGCGCGGGCCCCGGTCATCAGGCCGGCGAATTCTTCGGGACCTGCGCTCACCCGCTGCTCGTCTGCCCAGGCATTGCTGTAGCCGACGCTTACTAGCCGCGTTCCCGTCCGATCCGCCCAGCGTCGCACTCCAGTTTGCAGCCAATCCGGGAAGCCATGGCCGTACACGAGCGCGTAGTCGCCTTGCTCTGGGTCCTGCGCGCGTGCCACGTCGGCGAACTGCAGGCACGGATCGAGGACGATTGCAGGCTCGCGTCCGGTACCGTTCTGGACCAGGTGCCAGCTGTTGTGATCTCGGACCGAAAGTGCGGAGAACCGCTCGAGCTTGCGCGCCCAATCCGGGTCGATCCCGTGCCAGGCACTGTGGTTGCCGAAGCTGGCGGCATAGGACACGAGCCGGTCCGTCTTGATGCCGTCGCCAAAGAACAGCGGCTTGCTGCCGTACCAGGGGTGGCGGAAGTTCCAGACTTCGTCGCTGCCGACGACGATCGCGTCGTAACGGTCCATGGCTTCGGGCTCGTGGAGTGAAAAGGTCCGCGACATCGGCAAGGCCGCGATCGCGTCGGCGAACTTGCGCGTCTTGGCGCCATATTGGCGGAGCTCGTCCCGCGGCGTCCGCTCTGGGAGCTTCGGCTGGAAGGCGCAGCGTACCTCCGCCTTGCGGATGCACTTGCAATCGTGGTCGAGCAGCTCGGCATCATGGCCTTGCCGCTGGAGCCCCTCAACGAGGCAGCGCGCCTGCCAGTAGGAACCGTAGTTGATGCATTTGTGAAAGGTGAGAACACCAACCTTTTTGGAACGAGCCGTCATGCTCGCCCAATGCCTGCCCGATGGGGCGGTTCCGTTCTACAAAGAGCCTACAGGCAAGCTTCCAGATAGGGCTGGTCGAAGCCGTACTGCTTGGCCTTCTCGAGCGTGTACGGGCGCAGGCCCATCGAACGATATTCGCCTATGATCTTCCCGTCGGCGGTCTCGTCCAGATACTCGAACTTGAACAGCTCCTGGGTGACGATGACGTCGCCTTCCATTCCAATCACTTCGGTGACGTTCGTGGTCCGGCGTGAGCCGTCGCGGAGACGCTTGACCTGCACGATGAGGTCGACCGAGTCGGCGATCTGACGGCTGATGGCTTCCTTCGGTACCTTGATGTCCGACATCATCACCATGTTTTCCATACGCGCGAGGCATTCGCGCGGGGAGTTGGAGTGGAGCGTCGCCATCGACCCGTCGTGGCCCGTGTTCATTGCGGCCAGGAGGTCGAAACACTCCGAGCCACGAATTTCGCCCAGGATGATCCGGTCAGGACGCATGCGCAGCGCGTTGATGACGAGATCGCGAATGGTGATGGCGCCCTGGCCCTCAAGGTTCGGCGGACGGGTCTCCAGCGGCAGCCAGTGCGGCTGCTGAAGGCGGAGTTCGGCCGCGTCCTCGATGGTGATGACACGCTCGCCCGGGTCGATCATCTTCGACAGGGCGTTCAGCATCGTCGTCTTACCGGAACCGGTACCGCCCGAGATCACGACGTTCATGCGGCTGGCGCCGGCGATCTTGAGCACCGTCGCCATCTTGTCAGACATCGAACCGAAGTTCTTCATCATGTCGAGCGTGATCGGCTTTTCGGAGAACTTACGGATGGAGATGGCCGTGCCGCGAAGCGACAGCGGCGGGACGATGACGTTGACGCGGCTGCCGTCCTGGAGGCGGGCGTCGCAAAGCGGGCTGGTCTGGTCAATGCGGCGTCCGACCTTGTTCACGATCCGCTGGGCGATCTGGAACAGATGCTCCTCGTCGCGGAACTGGATGGTCGCGATCTCGAGCTTGCCCTTGCGCTCGACGTAGGTCTGGTCGGGGCCGTTGACCATGATGTCGCTGATGGCCGGATCGGCGAGAAGCTCTTCCAAGGGCCCAAGGCCGAGAAGCTCGTCGACGAGAACCTTCTCGAGGGCGAACTGTTCGCGGCGATTGAGCGTAATCTTCAGCTCGGCGAGCACTTCGCCGATGATCGGGCGGAATTCCTCGGCCAGCTCGTCCTTCGACAGGGTTGCGGCTGCTTCGGGGTCGACACGCTCGAGGAGCCGGGGAAGCACCTGCTCCTTGATCCGGTGCACGGAGGCTTCGAAGCCCTCCGCCTTGCTGCTGCCGGCTTCACCGCTGGCGTTCTGGCGAGCGGTCAGGCGATCCATCGCGCCGGCCGACGCTGCACTGACCGGTTCCGAGGGCAATGCCTCGACCGGAGGCGGCGTTAGCTCATCGAGCGGCGGAAACTGGTCACCACCGTCGAGGCCGCCCGGCACTGCTCCGCCGGGTCCGCCCTTCATTGGCTTGGCGACGCCGAAGCTCGGGCGTCCACCCCCGCTGATACCGCCCCGTTTGCCGAATGCACTCATGCTTTGCCGTCCCGATGCGGTTTCGCTTAGTCGGGGTGGTGAATACGGCTGAAACTTTTAGAAAAGCCTAACTTAACGGCGGGTCAGGCGCCGGCACTCTCCGCGAGCACGGTAAGGCCGCGATCACTCACCTCAGCGAAGCCGCCGGTGACTGGAATGCGCTCCGGCGGCGCTCCAGACGACCGATAGACAGCGATGTCACCGTCGCGCAGCGTGGTCATGTAAGGCGCGTGGCCGGCGAGGATGCCGGACTCGCCCTCGGTGCCGGGAACGACGACCATGTAGACGTCGTCCGAAATCACCAGGCGCTCGGGCGTGACGAGCTCGAAATGCAGATCGGCCATTATTGCTTGCCTTCAATCTTCGCGTCGAACGCGCGGGTTGCCTGGTCGAACTCGTCCCGGCAGCCCTGCTTGCAGAAGCCGACGACCTTGCCCCGGTAGAGCGTCAATGCGTCTGCGCTGACCGGCTTGCCCGACCATGGGCAGAAGTCGTTAACGCAATCTTCGAGGCGAAGGTCCTGGGCCAGGGCTTAGGCCTCCTGCGCCAGCTTCTCGGCCTTGGCGACGGCCTCTTCGATGCCGCCGACCATGTAGAAGGCACTTTCCGGGAGGTGGTCGTACTCGCCGCTGACCACCGCCTTGAACGAGCGGACCGTGTCCTCGACCTGCACGAACTTGCCCGGAATGCCGGTGAAGACTTCGGCTACGTGGAACGGCTGCGACAGAAAACGCTGGATCTTGCGAGCGCGGCTGACGGTCAGCTTATCCTCTTCGGACAACTCGTCCATGCCGAGAATGGCGATGATGTCCTGCAGACTCTTGTACTTCTGCAGCGTCTCCTGGACCGCGCGGGCCGTCTCGTAATGCTCCTGGCCAACGACGGCGGGCGTCAGCACGCGGCTGACGGAATCAAGCGGGTCGACGGCCGGGTAGATGCCCAGCTCGGAGATCGCGCGGCTCAGCGTCGTCGTTGCGTCCAGGTGGGCGAACGAGGTTGCCGGAGCAGGATCGGTCAAGTCGTCGGCCGGAACGTAGATGGCCTGCACCGAAGTGATCGATCCCTTCGTCGTCGAGGTGATCCGCTCCTGCAGAGCGCCCATGTCGGTCGCGAGGGTCGGCTGATAGCCCACGGCCGAAGGAATTCGGCCGAGCAGCGCCGACACTTCGGAACCCGCCTGGGTGAAGCGGAAGATGTTGTCGACGAAGAAGAGCACGTCCTGGCCTTCCTCGTCGCGGAAATATTCAGCGAGCGTCAGGCCCGACAGAGCCACGCGCGCGCGGGCTCCCGGCGGCTCGTTCATCTGGCCGAACACGAGCGCGACCTTCGAGCCTTCGGGAGTCGGCTTGCCGTCGCCGTCCTTGGCGATGACTCCTGCGTCGAGGAACTCGTGATAGAGGTCGTTCCCCTCGCGGGTGCGCTCGCCGACGCCGGCGAACACAGACACGCCGCCGTGACCCTTGGCGATGTTGTTGATCAGCTCCTGGATGAGCACCGTCTTGCCGACGCCGGCGCCGCCGAACAGGCCGATCTTGCCGCCGCGCGCGTAAGGGGCGAGCAGATCGATGACCTTGATGCCGGTGACCAGGATCGCCGCTTCCGTCGACTGGTCGACGAATGCGGGTGCCGAGGCGTGGATCGGCGCGCTGCGGTCGCTGCCGATTGGTCCCTGCTCGTCGATCGGTTCGCCGACCACGTTCATGATGCGCCCGAGCGTCTTCGGACCGACGGGGACGCGGATCTCGGAGCCGGTTGCGTTCACGATCTGGCCGCGGGTCAGGCCTTCCGTCGAGTCCATGGCGATAGTGCGGACGACGTTCTCGCCGAGGTGCTGCGCGACCTCGAGGACGAGGCGGTTGCCGCCGTTGTCGGTCTCGAGCGCGGAGAGGATCGGCGGCAGTTCGCCTTCGAACGCGACGTCGACGACGGCGCCGATCACCTGAGCGACGCGGCCGGTCAGGTTGCTCGGGCCGGTGATGTTCGAGGGGCCGGAGCCGGTCGCGGAGGTCGCGGAAGCCTTGCGGTTGCGGGTGGTCGTCGGGGCGGCGGTTGCCATGTCTGTCTTCCTTGCCTTCGGGTTCGTTAGAGCGCTTCGGCGCCCGAGATGATTTCGACCAGCTCGGTCGTGATCGCAGCCTGACGGCTGCGGTTATACTGGATGGTCAGCCGGTTGATCATGTCGCCGGCGTTGCGGGTCGCATTGTCCATTGCCGTCATCTGCGATCCGTAGAAGCCCGCCTGGTTCTCGAGCAGCGCGCGATAGATCTGCACCGCGATGTTGCGCGGGATGAGGTCGGCGAGGATCTCTTCCTCGTCGGGCTCATATTCGACCGCCGCAAGCGACGCCGGAGCGCCGCTGTCGGCACTTGCGCTCGGCGCCGGCACAGGGATGATCTGGTGGACCCGGGGCTCCTGCACCAGCGTCGAACGGAATTCGGCATAGGCCAGGTGCACCACGTCAATGCCGTCGGTCTGGTACCGGTCGACGATGTCCTTGGCGATCGCCTGGGCATCCGAATAGGCCGGAGCCTTCATCTCGCTCGTATCGTACTGGGCGATGATCGAGCGCGGATAGAAGCGCTGCAGCACCGGACGGCCCTTGCGCCCGACGATGTAGAACAGGACGGTCTTGCCCTGGCTGATCAGGTCCTCGGCCGCCCGGCGGGCAGCACGGACGACGTTCGTGTTGAACGCCCCCGCGAGACCGCGATCGCTCGTGGCGACGATGATCAGGTGCGTGTCGCTCTTCCCCGTGCCGCTCAGCAGCTTCGGGCTCTGCGGGCCAGGAGTGACGTTCGAGGCCAGCGAGCCCACCACGTCCGTCATCCGCACGGAGTAGGGGCGTCCGGCTTCGGCCCGCTGCTGGGCACGGCGCAGCTTCGCCGCGGCGACCATCTTCATCGCCTTGGTGATCTTCTGCGTCGACTTCACCGAGCCGATGCGGAGCTTGAGGGCCTTGAGGCTCGCCATTTAGCTGACCGGGGCCTTACGCGAACTGCTTGCCGAACTGCGTGAGCGCGTCCTTGAGCGCCGCCGCAGTGTCGTCGTCGAGCGCCTTGGTGTCGCGGATCTTGGCGAGCACTTCCGGCTTGTCCGAGCGCAGGTAGCTCAGCATCGCCGCTTCGTAGCGGGTCACGTCGCGGACCTCGACGGTGTCGAGGAAGCCCTGTGTTCCGGCGTAGATGGACGCGACCTGCTCCTCGATCGGCATCGGCTGGTACTGCGGCTGCTTCAGGAGCTCGGTCAGGCGGGCGCCACGCGCCAGCAGGCGCTGGGTCGAGGCATCGAGGTCCGAACCGAACTGGGCGAACGCTGCCATCTCGCGGTACTGTGCGAGCTCCAGCTTGATCGAGCCGGCGACCTTTTTCATCGCCTTGGTCTGCGCGGCCGAGCCGACGCGGCTGACCGAGAGACCGACATTAATCGCCGGGCGGATGCCCTGGTAGAACAGGTCGGTCTCGAGGAAGATCTGGCCATCGGTGATCGAGATGACATTCGTCGGAATGTAGGCCGACACGTCGCCTGCCTGCGTCTCGATGACCGGAAGCGCGGTCAGCGAACCGGCGCCGAGCTCGTCGTTCATCTTGGCCGCGCGCTCGAGCAGGCGGCTGTGCAGGTAGAAAACGTCGCCCGGATAGGCTTCGCGGCCCGGCGGACGGCGCAGAAGCAGCGACATCTGGCGGTAGGCGACAGCCTGCTTCGAAAGGTCGTCGTAAACGATGACGGCATGCATGCCGTTGTCGCGGAAATACTCGCCCATCGCGCAGCCCGTGTAGGGCGCCAGGAACTGCAGCGGTGCGGGCTCCGAAGCCGTGGCCGCGACGACGATGGAATATTCCATTGCGCCATTCTCTTCGAGCGCGCGGACGATTTGTGCGACCGTCGAGCGCTTCTGACCAACCGCGACGTAGATGCAGTAGAGCTTTTCCTTCTCTTCGCCGCTCTCGTTGATTGCCTTCTGGTTGATGAAGGCATCGAGCGCGACGGCGGTCTTGCCCGTCTGACGGTCGCCGATGATCAGTTCGCGCTGACCGCGGCCGATCGGCACGAGCGCGTCGAGCGCCTTGAGGCCGGTCTGAACCGGCTCGTGCACCGACTTGCGCGGGATGATCCCCGGCGCCTTGACTTCGACGCGGCTGCGCTGATCGGTGACGATCGGCCCCTTGCCGTCGATGGGATTGCCGAGACCATCGACCACGCGGCCGAGCAGGCCCTTGCCGACGGGGACGTCGACGATGGTGCCGGTGCGGCGGACGGTCGAGCCTTCCGAGATTTCGGCGTCCGAGCCGAAGATCACGACGCCTACGTTGTCGGCTTCGAGGTTGAGGGCCATGCCCTTGGTCGCGTTCTCGAACTCGACCATTTCGCCGGCCTGGACGTTGTCGAGTCCGTAGATGCGGGCGATGCCGTCGCCGACCGACAGCACGGTGCCAACTTCCGAGACCTCGGCTTCGGCGTCGAAGTTCGCGATCTGGTCGCGGATGACGCGGGAGATTTCAGCGGCGCGGATATCCATGGGTCTGTCTTAGCCTTTCATCGCGGATGCGAGACGGTTGAGTTTGGTGCGGATCGACGCGTCGATCTGCTGGCTGCCCAGCTTGACGACAATCCCGCCAAGGATTGCCGGATCGACGGTCATGTCGAGGTTCACGTCGCGGCCGGCGCGGGCACGAAGCTGCTGCTTGAGCTGCGCGAGCTGATCGTCATTCAGCGGCCGCGCAGTGGTGATTTCGGCAGTGGTTTCGCCGCGGTGCTCGGCGGCAAGCCGGCGGAACGCGCGGATGACGGAGCGAAGCTCGCGCTTGCGGCCGTTACGAGCGAGCACACCGACGAAGTTGGTCGTGATCGGATCGAGCCCGAGCTGCGGTGCAAGCGAGGCGAGTGCGTGGCCCGCGTCCTCGCGGGAGACCAAGGGGCTGCTGACCAGTTCGCTGAAATCCTTCGAATCGGCGATCGCCTGGTTGAGCGCATCGAGGCTGCGGCTGACGCTGTCGATCTGCCGCTGGTCGCGCGCAAGGTCGAACAGAGCGGACGCGTAGCGCCCTGCTAAGCTGGCTCGAATGCCGCCGGATGTCTCCACGCGCGAAAAGCTCCAGAACTGGAATTGCCCCGCCCCCATGCGAAACGAGGCGAAAAAACGGGGCGTGGTTCGAGACTTAGCCCCGCACGCCCCCATGGGTTGGCGCGCCCGTAGCAAGGGGTGCGCGGCGATGCAAGGCGCGGCTTCGGGTTTGACCGCAAGCGAGCGGAAGCAGGGCTGTTCTAGCGGTCGTAGGACCGGTCGGGAACCGAAGGAGCAGATCATGGCGTCGCTTGCACAGCCGGCGGAGCATCGTAGACCGAACCCCATGGCCAGCGTGTCACGTCTCGATCCGGATACTGCGTGGGCCGCGTTCGAGCGGCGCGACCGCAGTTGGGACGGGCGGGTCATCGGCGCGGTGAAAACGACGGGCATCTACTGCAAGCCGAGCTGCCCGGCGAAGCGGCCGAGGCGCGAGAACGTCGAATTCTACGCGTCCGCGCAAGAGGCGCGGTCGGCGGGCTTCCGGCCGTGTCTCCGCTGCCGGCCCGATGAGGTTGGACGTGACCGGGAGGCGGTTGCACGGGCGGTGACGCTGATCGACCAGGCCGAGGAGGCGCCGAACCTCGCCGAATTGGCTGCTGCCGTCGGCTACGCTCCGCATCACTTCCAGCGGCTCTTCAAGCGCCACCTCGGCGTCTCGCCTGCCGAGTACGGGCGGGCACTTCGAAACCGGAGAGCTGAGGAGGCGCTCGAGCAGACCGGCCGCGTCACCGACGCAGTCTATGACGCCGGCTATGCGGGTCCCAGCGCTTTCTACAGCGATGCGAAGGAGAGGCTTGGAATGACTCCATCGGCATGGCGCGACGGCGGACGCGGCGAAACGATCCGCTGGACCCACTTCGACAGCCCGATCGGGCAGATGTTCATCGCCGCGACCAGCAAGGGCATCTGCCGGCTGACCTTCGACGATACGGCGGACTCGCTGCGCCGCCGCTTTCCGAAGGCGGCGATCGTCGAGGACCCGGGAGCACTCAAGGAACTCATTGAAGGTGCGATCGCCGCCATTGAGCACCCGCTGGCGGCATGGGACCTGCCGATCGATGTTGCCGGCACGGCTTTCCAGGAGTCCGTGTGGCGCGAACTCCGCAAGATCCCGCCCGGAGAGACGCGCAGCTATGCGCAGATCGCCGCCGCCATCGGCCAGCCAGGCGCTGTGCGAGCCGTCGGTACTGCCAACGGCGACAACCACGTCGCCGTGCTGATCCCGTGCCACCGCGTCATCCGCAGTGACGGAACGCTCGGCGGTTATGCGGGCGGACTGGACCGCAAGCGCAAGCTGCTGGATGCCGAGGGCCATGCCACCGTTTCTCCGGAACTGCCGCTCGTCGAATAATCTATTGCAGCGCTCCCGCCGTTCGGCTCAACCGGGCGAATTGGGGGAGAGCAATTCATGACTGACCTGACCGACGGGCCTGCAGTGCAGAAGCGGCCGCTGTGGCGCCGCATCATCGAGTTTCCGCTCGTGGCCATGGTGCTTGCAGTACTGATCGTGATCGTCTGTCTCGCGGCTGCGGGAATACTCGGGAAGTACGTCATTCCCAGGATCCCCGGGTTCTCGGACAACATGATGCTCGATCTGATCGCGATCCCGATCCTGCTTGCGGCCTATTTCCTCGTAATACGCCGGATGGGCAGGTATCCGCGGGACGATTTTCGCGATCCTGCAGCGATGCGTCGACTGGGCCTCGGCCTGGCGGGCGGCGTCGCCGTGTTCTCGGTGGCGGTAGCGGTCGCCGCGCTGCTCGGAGTTTACCGGATCACCGGTCCAGGCGACGCGAGCGACCTCCTTCCGGCCCTGCTGGCGTCCGCGATCTTCCCTGCGATCTCCGAAGAACTGCTGTTCCGCGGCATCCTCTTCCGCTGGATCGAGGAGTTCGGCGGCAGCTGGGCGGCGCTCCTGGTGACCTCCGCCTTCTTTGGCGCAGCGCACCTCATGAACCCCAGCGCGACGCCGATCGCGGCTATCGGCATCGCCTTCGAAGCAGGCGTCATGCTCGGCGCGGCATACATGCTGACGCGGAGCCTGTGGCTCCCGATGGGCCTGCACGCGGCCTGGAACTTCGCGCAGGGCGAGATCTGGGACATCCCCGTCTCCGGCACCAAGGTTCACGGCCTGGTCGATGCGCGGCTCAGCGGCGATCCGCTGCTGACCGGCAACGGCTTCGGCCTCGAGGCATCGATCATCGCCATCGTCGTCGCAACGCTGTTCGGCCTCTGGCTGCTCTGGCTCGCGATCAAGAAAGGCGAGCTTATGTCGCCAATGTGGGCGCGGCGTGACGCCGACACGGGTGCTGCGCTGGAGGCTCAGCCACTCAGTTGAGATCCTTGCGCGGGTTAGCTTGGGCCTGGCCGCTCAGCGGCTTCGGCGTGGGCCACCGCAAGCGCGTCCTTTGCTTTGCCGGCATCGATGCTCTGGATCATGTTGCGCGCCAACTGCGAGAGCTTGCCGCCATGCGGGTCGTAGGCGATTGGAGTGAGCGCGTGCTTGGCATCGGCGGGCTTGCTGTCGACAAGATACTGAACGGCCGAGTTCAGCCGCAATCCCTCGTCCTGCGGGGCAAGATCGGATGCATAGTGAAGCGCCGCGACTGCGTTCGCGTTCGGCTGGACGCCTTCCTGCACGAAACTTTCGTAAAATTGGAGCAGCGCCTCCGGATCTTCGGTGTCGAGCTTGTTGGCTGCAACCAGGATCTCGCGGGCGCGGCCGAACGCTGCATGCCGCTCCGCCGCAGGTAGCTTCTGCGAACGCTCGATCAAGGCTCGCGCTTTGAAGATGCGTGCCTTGGTATTGTTGGGGTTAACTGCCAGCGTACGATCAGCGGCCGCTTCGGCTGCTTCGGCATGCCCTGCATCGATCTCCGCCTCGGCCAGCGTCACTTCGACAAGCTCGTCGCCAGGGTAGCGGGTCTCGACCATGCGAACCTGTATGGCGAGAGGTTCAGCAGTCGTCTTGTCGACGCCGCGCTTTGACTGAATACGCAGCATGATCACCTTGGCGGCGCCTTCCGTGAGAGGGCTGACGTCGATCTTCCCTGCCTGGAACTTCGCGCCGGCCAATCGCAAGTAGGTCATCGTCTTGCGGTTGAGATAAGAGTCGAGTTCGCGATCGAGCTTCCTGAGGTCTCCGAACGCCAGCCGGGCCGCGTCCAGCGCCGGCGTGCCCTTCGCGAGCAAGCTCACGTAGCGGTCGAGTTGACCGGAGCGCGCCTTCTCGAAGGTCAGATAGTGGATCAGCAGCCAGCCACGCCCGTAGACTGACTCGTGCTGATCCGGCGTGATCTTCGCGTAGTTGCCAGCAAGCATGGTTTCGATGGGCAGGCGGGCGCCGTTGAGCAGGCCCCAAGCCCGGTGATTGGCCGGCTGGCCGATGCCGATGTCACCGTTCCTTTCGAAGTGCACCGTCGACATGAACTCGGCGAACCCTTCGACCACCCACTCCGGCAGCGGCTCGTCGATCGACTGGAACATCAGGTGATGGGAATATTCGTGGAAGAAGATCGTGTCCGCAGCCAGGGCATACGGATTATGGTCATACTCTGCGTCGGTCCGCCGCGGCACGAACGCGAACGACCCGGAAGCACGGCCGGTATAGAACCCTTCCACGAAGCGGTTGCCGCCGGCGAGTTTCTGCACTGCTCCGACGCTTGGAAGTACGAAGACGGTCAGGCGATTGCCGTCGCCGACTGGCGGGTCTGCCATGCCGCGGACGTACCGCACTGCCTGGTCGAAACGCTCGAGCCGGGTTGCGAAGCCGGCAAGGTCCTGCGGGCTCTCGTTTGCGTAGATGATGAAGTGCTTCGATGTCGCCTTGCACCATTCCGCGTGCGCGGGTGTGCCTGCCGCGGCAATCGTCGCCGCGAAGGAAATCGCCAGCAGTGTACGCATTCGCCCCCCTCTTCGGCACATGCAGGCTATCACTTGCTTGCTGCGAAGCAAGCCGTTGCGGGCCGGGCATAGTTCAGAGAAAACTGTAGGGGTCGACGTCGACGCTGACTCGGACTCGTGAGCTCCAGTCGTTGGCGGCTAACCAGTCCCGGATGACGTCCTGGACGTCGAGGCTGCGGCGGGCGTGAACGAGCAGGCGCTGACGGTGCCGGCCGCGAAGCATCGCCAGGGGGGCTGGCGCGGGTCCGTACACGGCCAGGCCCTCCACTTCGGGAGCGCTGTGGCCGATGCGGCGGGCAACCTCTTCGGTTTCCAGCGCATCCTCGGCGGAGATGACGATCGCCGCTAGGCGACCGAACGGGGGCATTGCCGCTTCGTGCCGTGCTTCGGTCTCCGCAGCGTAGAAGCCGTCGACGTCGCCGGAGACGAGCGCGGCGATGACGGGCGCGTCGGGATCGTGGGTCTGGACCAGCACGCGGCCAGGCTTGTCACCGCGGCCGGCGCGGCCGGCAACCTGCTGGATCTGCTGGAAGCTGCGTTCGGCCGCTCGCAGGTCGCCGCCCGACAGTCCGAGGTCCGCGTCGACGACGCCGACCAGCGTCAGGTTCGGGAAGTGATAGCCCTTGGTAACCAGCTGCGTGCCGACAACGATGTCGATTTCTCCGGCGTCCATCGCTCCGACGAATTCGGCGGCGCGTTGCGGCGACCAGATGGTGTCCGAAGTGACGATTGCCGTTCGCGCCTCGGGGAAGAGCTCCGCGACCTCGTCGGCGATCCGCTCCACGCCCGGGCCACAGGGGACGAGACTGTCCTCTGTTCCGCACTCGGGGCAGGCTTTCGGCGGGGGCATGACGTGGCCGCAATGGTGGCAGGCGAGGCGGTGCATCAGCCGGTGCTCGACCATCCAGGCGGTGCAGTTCGGGCATTGGAAGCGGTGCCCGCAGTGACGGCAAAGCGTCAGAGGTGCGAAGCCACGGCGGTTGAGGAAGAGCAGCGACTGCTCGCCCCGGTCGAAGTTCGTTTCCAGCTCGCGGACCAGCTCCGGGGCAAGCCAGCGCCCACGTGGCGGCGGGTCCTGGGTGAGGTCGATCGCGTGCATCTCGGGCATGCTTGCGCCAGCGAACCGCTGCGGCAGGCTGACGGCGCGATAGCGGCCGACCTCGACCATGTGGCGGCTTTCGATCGCCGGAGTCGCGGACGAGAGGACGACCGGGATCTGCTCGAAGAGGCCCCGCATCACCGCGGTATCGCGGGCGTGGTACTGGACGCCCTCCTCCTGCTTGAAGCTCGGCTCGTGCGCCTCGTCGATGACGATCAGGCCGAGGTTGGGGTAGGGGAGGAACAGCGCCGAGCGGGCGCCGACCGTCACTGCGGCCTCGCCGCTGGCAATCCCGCGCCACGCGCGGCGCCGCTGCGACGAGCGCAGGTCCGAGTGCCAGGCGACGGGCGCGCAGCCGAACCGCGCTTCGAAGCGCTTCAGGAACGGTTCGGTGAGGGCGATCTCCGGAAGCAGGACAAGCGCCTGCTTGCCCTGTCTCAGGCACTCGGCGATCGCTTCGAAATAGACCTCGGTCTTGCCCGAGCCGGTCACGCCATCGAGCAGGACGGGATCGAAGCCCTTGCCGATTGCCTGAGAGAGGCTTGCCGCCGCTTCCCGCTGATCGTCGTTGAGATCGGGCGGCGCGTACTCCGGGTCCGGGCAGGCGAGGGGACGGTCGGCGTCGACGGCCACGGCCTCCAGCGCGCCGGTATTGACGAGCCCGCGAAGGACGGTGTCGCTGACTCCGGCATGGTCGGCAAGCTCGCGCACGGTGCCCTGCCGACCCTCAAGCGCGGCAAGCGCCTTCTCCCGCTGCGGGGTCAGCCGGTCGGGGACAACCCCGGTCGGCCGGTATTCGGTAAGCTGGCGCGATCCTTCCAGAGCTGCCGAAGAGGGGAGCACCATCCGCAGGACCGAGGCGAGGGGGCTCAGGTAATAGTCGGCCGTCCACTCGCAGAGCCGGCGGAGCGGCGCCGCGAGCGGCCGCACGTCGAGAACCCGCGCCAGGGGCCGCAGTCGGTTATCCCCGACTTCCTCCGCCGGGAGTCGTTCCGCGTCCCACGCCACGCCAAGCAGCTGGCGCGGCCCGAGCGGCGCGACGACGACGGACCCGGGCTCGACCGGCATGCCGTCGGGCACACGATAGTCGAGCGGGCCGAGCGCCGCGTTCAGCGTGACGACACGAGTGCGGGGGAGGCTCATCGACGCCGAATGTTCCCAATGTTCACACTGACGGCGTCATTGCGAGCCTCGCGGCCACCGTTCCACTGCACTGCCGTCGAGGGGCGGACTTCGATCATGGCGCAGGGCTTAAGCACAAGCGGGCTGCCGTAGGACAGTGGCGTTCGGTCTCGACGATGGACTGGCGTCGATTCTGATCAAATGTCCGCTTTGAGTGGAATGCGGACATCAGGCACGTCATTGCGAACTTCGCGTGTGGGGCTAGGCTGCGGACGTGAAGTTGGACACGCAGATGTTCAGGGTGGCCCGATTCCTTTGGCAGATTATTCGCGTTAGATCCGTCGCCGGGACGGGGAAGTTCAATGCGGCTCGTCAGAGACTTGCTCGGATAGAGGCCCCGCAAGGTTACTCAGCTCTCAAAGAAGCGTTCGATGCGAGGCTCGCCTCCCTCGCCTATGCGGCGAATGTGACCTTTGAAGGACTGGCTGCTCATCCTCCCGACAAGATGCTCAACTTGATTTCCGTGCTTCAGACGCAGCGTTGGTATTGGGCGCCGAAGGATGAGAACGAGCGCTTCTGCTCTCGTTATCTCGATTATGTCGAAGCAGCCATTTTGGGCGACGGCGACAAGCGCGACGGCCTTGCGCGAGAATTGACGAACGTCCCAGCAAACCGGTTTTTCAAGGCCATCCTTGTAGTCACCTAATCTCCGAGATGGTTGGAAGCCGACATGCAAGCCGCTGCTTAGCGACCGCGTCTCTGATTCCGGATTTCATTTTCGATGATGAAGACTTTCAGCGCGGCGACCACCTGTCCGAGTGGTCGTGCCAAGAGATAAACTTTTGTTTTGAAGTCGCGGCCATGAACTCGATGCAGGACGAGTTCCTTCAACCCGATCCCATTCCGTAGAACCTCGACGTTCGAAACCTCGCTGAGTGAGACGCGCTGGCTACCGACTGAGATGGTGCCATTGCTCACCGTCAGCCAGTTGTCTTTCCATCGGAACATTAGAAACTGACTGATAACGGCAGCAATGGCGCAACCATAGAAGATGACGAACGCAAAGTTCCCTGCGACTTTGAAAAGTAGGGTTTCTTGTAAGCCGTTTCCATGCAGGTCCCGGCGGATGACGTAGGCGGCTAAAACTATGATTGCGAAGATCCCGATCCAAACCGGGGCAGTCCGCATTCTAGAGATCACCTTCGTGTCCATGTGCGCTTCATGCAGTAGGCAGATGGGAGTTCACAAGGCGCAATCTAGTACTTCCGATGTCTGCAATGGATCGTAAGCTGCCATTTGCTCCCTTGCGGCAGGAAAGGGTGGAAAGCGGACTCCCCTACTTCCCTAAACTCGCCACGGCTTCCTTTACGATCTGAGCCTCTAACTCCTCGGTGTTGGTGCCCACGTAAGCCTCCATGCGCCACCGGCCATCGAGGAAGTGCTTGCCCACTGGGCGTTCCAAGAAGCCATCGATCTCCGCCAGCTCGGCCTCAGTGAACTCCCAGTTCACATGGTCCTCGTAAGCCTGCTGATATTCGGCTCGATGTTTCGCATAGGCGCTTCTCAGGGCAGTCATCCGCTTGTCGAAACCGCCTTTGAAAGTTTCGACCTGGGCCTGACCGTTTAAGACTTGCCACATGGCACCGCCGGGAATGGCATAGCGTTCGAGAAAGCTGCCGCTATCAAGCTGCTGCTGAAGTCCAATTGCCCGTAGAAAACGACGGATGAGCAGCAGCTTCGCGGGGCTCGGAGGCTTATCGATCTGCGCGGCTGGCGCGAGCGACTGCCTAGATTGAGGAGGACCAGCCGATGCGGTGGCCGTCCAGAAAAGCGCTGCCGCGCTGAGCAGCAGAAATGTCTTCATCAGCGCGTTGTGACCGGAGCCGCTAATGTCCGCAACGGGTCGAAAGCGGACATTCTTCTGGGGAATTCGCGCCGTCGCGGAATGACCAGGGGCAGACCCGCTCCGGGCCTACTTGCCGCGCTTCTTGCGGTGGCTGTCGAGGTCGAGCACGGCGCTTTCCTCCTCCGGCTGGAGCAGGCCGAGGCGGCGCGCGACTTCCTGATAGGCTTCCTCGACGCCGCCGAGGTCCTGGCGGAAGCGGTCCTTGTCGAGCTTCTGGTTGGTCTTGATGTCCCACAGGCGGCAGCCGTCCGGGCTGATCTCGTCGGCGAGGATGACGCGGGCGTAGTCGCCGTCCCAGACGCGGCCGAACTCCAGCTTGAAGTCGATCAGGCGGATGCCGATCGCCGCGAACATGCCGGACAGGAAGTCGTTCACCCGGATCGCCATGTCCGCGATGTCGTTCATTTCTTCCTGCGTAGCCCAGCCGAAGCAGGCGATGTGCTCGTCGGCAATCATCGGATCGCCGAGTGCATCGTCCTTGTAGTAATATTCGATGATCGTGCGGGGCAGCTGCGTGCCCTCTTCGATGCCGAGCCGCTTCGACAAGGAGCCGGCGGCAACGTTGCGGATCACGACCTCGATGGGGATGATCTCGACCTGCCGGATCAGCTGCTCGCGCATGTTGATTCGGCGGATGAAGTGCGTGGGCACGCCGATTGCCGCGAGCGAGGTGAAGATGTGCTCCGAGATGCGGTTGTTGAGGACGCCTTTGCCGCTGATGGTGCCGCGCTTCTGGGCGTTGAACGCAGTCGCGTCGTCCTTGAAATACTGGATCAGGGTACCCGGCTCCGGACCCTCGTAGAGGATCTTGGCCTTGCCCTCGTAGATCTGGCGGCGGCGGGCCATTGGCTGAGCGTCACTCCAACAAAGAGGAAGGAGCGGCGCCTATAGGCGAGGCGCCGCTCCTCCGCAAATGACGCTCCGGGTGGGGGCTGTCCGGCGGCTCAGTTGCAACGCCGGGCCCGGGCGCTCTCGGTCCACGGCGCCTGATATTCGATCCGGTTCAGGACCTCGAAGGCGTTGCGGAGCGCTGCCGCGAACCGCGTGAAGGCACCGGTGATGCCGGCGTTCAGCTCAGAGCGGTTCGCCTGGTAGGTGCGGTCGAAGATTTCGTCGATCATGGTGATCACCTTTCTTCTCTCCTGCTCACGTCAGAGGGCGATGGGATAGGAGTCGATGCAGTCGTTCGCCGGGTGAAGCGCCTGCTCGACGACCGCGAGCCGGCGTTCCGCGTCCAGGATGCGCCAGGTGCGGGCCGTGGAGCGGCCGGACTCGACCAACGCGTTCTGCGCGACGGGGCCGTTTTCGATGAACAAGCGGGTGCTGAGGCCAAAATTCATGGCGCAAGTCCTTTCCTGCCGTGACCGCCGGCGGAAGAGGGGAGTGGCGGGTCCGCCGGCGGTGATCTCGATTTAGGCCTCAGGGCGTCGTTTCGCCAATCAAACGCTCGACAGTGTCGATAAACTGGCCTTATGAGGTAAGATGATGCGCAGACTGCCGCCGCTAGCCGCCGTTCGGGCGTTCGAAGCCGCCGCGCGGACCGAGAACTTCACCGCCGCCGCGGCCGAGCTCGGAATGACCCAGGCAGCAGTGTCGTACCAGGTCAAAAGCCTGGAGGATCGGCTCGGCGCGGCGCTGTTCGTCCGGGAGCGCGGGCGGGTCCGGCTGACGCCGCTCGGATCGCGGCTGCTGCCGTCGCTGACAACCGCCTTCGACGCGCTCGAGACGGCGTTCGCGAGTCATAAGGCGGACGATGACTCGCTGCTCACCGTGACGACCACCCATACGCTGGCCAATACCTGGCTAGCGTGGCGGCTCGGAGCGTTCCAGATGGAGCATCCCGACTTGGCGGTGCGGCTGTCGACGAGCAACGAAATCGTCGACCTTCGCGCCGGTGACGCGGACATCGCCATTCGCGCCGGCAGCGGCGCTCTGGACGGGCTCGACAAACACCGGCTGTTCTTCGGCAGCTTCACGCCGATGGCCAGCCCGGAGTGCGTGCAGGCGGCGGAACGGCGCCTCGGCCGCAAGCTGATGCCGTCTGACATGCCGCAGCAGAACCGCATCAGCCCGGCCGACGAATGGTGGCAGCAATGGTTCGCCGACAATGGCGTCCCTGCCGACGACTCGATCTTCCGCCGACCGGGCGTCCGCCTCGAGAACCAAGCTGACGAAGGCCATGCGGCGATGGCGGGGCAAGGGTTCGCTCTGCTGACGCCGTTCCTATGGAAGGGCGACGTTGCCCAGGGCCGGCTGGTCGTGCCGTTTCCCGAACGGGTGTCGACGCGCAACTGGGCTTATTGGCTGGTCTACCCGACGGAGCGGCGCGCCGTCCCCAAGGTCAAGCGGTTCCGGGAATGGCTGCTTCCGGAGATGGAGCGGGCACAGGCCGAACTCGATGCGAACTGGCCGGGTGGAGCAATCGGGGCAAAGTCCGCGTGACGCGACGCCCGGCTGCTTGCTAAGCCCGCGCAATGCAAGCTGACGAACTTCCCTCGACGACCATCGACACGCCCTTCGACGCCGCTCTTTCCGAGCGATATCTTGTCTACGCCCTGTCGACGATCACCGCGCGATCGCTGCCCGACGTCCGCGACGGGTTGAAGCCGGTGCACCGGCGGCTGCTGTGGGCGATGCGGCTGCTGAGACTCGATCCGGCGGGCGCCTACAAGAAGTCCGCCCGCGTCGTCGGCGACGTCATCGGTAAGTACCATCCGCACGGCGACCAGAGTGTCTATGACGCCATGGTCCGTCTCGCGCAGGATTTCGCGCTTCGTTATCCTCTGGTCGACGGCCAGGGCAATTTCGGCAACATCGACGGCGATAACGCCGCGGCCTACCGCTACACCGAAGCGCGGCTGACCCAGATCGCGATGCAGCTGATGACCGGCCTTGACGACGGCACGGTCGACTTCCGCCCAACCTACAATGGCGAGGAAGAGGAGCCGGAAGTCTTCCCCGGGCTCTTCCCGAACCTGCTTGCAAATGGCGCCAGCGGAATCGCGGTCGGCATGGCGACCTCGATCCCGCCGCACAACGTCGGCGAGCTGATCGACGCTGCCTCCGAGCTGATCGATAATCCGAAGGTCGATGACCGGGCGCTGACGCAGTTCGTCAAAGGACCGGACTTCCCGACCGGCGGCGTGCTGGTCGACGACGAGGACACGATCGCTCGCGCCTACGTCAGCGGCCGGGGCGCATTCCGGCTTCGCGCGCGGATTGAGGTGGAGCGAGAGAAGGGTGGCGGCTGGCACCTGCTGGTCAGCGAAATCCCGTATGGCGTGCCCAAGGCCAAGCTGATCGAGCAGATCGCTCAGCTGATCGCCGACAAGAAGCTGCCGATCCTCGCCGACGTTCGCGACGAGAGCGCCGAGGAAGTGCGGCTGATACTCGAGCCGCGGGCGCGCACCGTCGAGCCAGACCTGCTGCTGGAGAGCCTGTTCCGGCTGACGGACCTGGAGATTCGCTTCCCCCTCAACCTCAACGTGCTCGACGCGACCCGCACGCCCGGTGTGATGAGCCTCAAGGAAGCGCTCACCGCGTGGCTTGCCTTCCAACTCGAAGTGCTGGTGCGCCGGAGCGAGGTGCGGATCGGCAAGATCGACGACCGCATGGAGCTGCTCGACGGCTTCCTGATCGCCTACCTGAACCTCGACCGCGTCATCGAGATCATCCGCCACGAGGACGAGCCCAAGCCGATCCTGATGGCGGAGTTCTCGCTTACCGACCGGCAGGCCGAAGCGATCCTCAACATGCGGCTGCGGTCGTTGCGGCGGCTCGAGGAGATGGAAATCGGCAAGGAGCGGGGCGCGCTTGCGAAGGAGCGGGAGGAGCTCGTGAAGCTGGTCGAGAGCCCCGCCCGCCAGCGCACTCGGCTGAAGCGCGATCTGGCGACGCTGCGGGACAAGTTCGCCGACGAGCGCCGGACCCGCATCGAGGCAGCGGCAATCGCCCGGGAGATCGACTGGTCGTCGATGATCGAGCGGGAGCCGATCACGGTCATCCTGTCGCAGCGCGGCTGGATCCGGGCGATGAAGGGCCATCGCGCGCTTGACCAGGTCGCCGACCTCAAGTGGCGTGAGGGTGACGGACCCTCGATCCAGTTCCATGCGCAGACCACGGACAAACTAACGCTCTTCGCGTCGAACGGGCGGGTCTACACGCTGGGCGGCGACAAGCTGCCGAGTGCGCGCGGCTTTGGCGAGCCGGTGCGGCTGTTCATCGACCTCGACGCGGAAGTCGACATCGTCGACCTCTTGATCGTCCGGAGTGACTCGAAGCTGCTGATCGCGTCGTCCGACGGGAAGGGCTTCGTGGCGAGCGGCGAGGCGCTGATCGCCGAGACCCGCAAGGGCAAGCAACTCGTTAACCTGCGGACCGGTGCCCGCGTCGCCATCGTCAAGCCGATCGCGCAAGACGCGGACAGCGTTGCCGTCATTGGCGAGAACCGGAAGATGCTGGTTTTCCCACTGTCCGAGCTTCCGGAACTGGCTCGCGGGCAGGGGGTGACGCTGCAGCGCTACCGCGATGGCGGTCTGGCGGACGCGATCGCCTTCAAGCTCGCGAGCGGGCTCAGCTGGCAGCTTGGCGGAGAAAGCGGGCGGGTTCGCACGGAGCCGGATCTGACGCCGTGGCGTGCGGCGCGAGGCGCTGCCGGGAGAATGCCGCCAATCGGTTTCCCGCGAAGCAACCGTTTCAGCTAAACGTTACCACCGCGCACAGAGGGAAAAATTAACTCATCGGGGCCATAGACGACCCCATGCAGGCTGCCGCAAACCGCCTGCCGAGTGCGTCAAGGCACCGGCGAACGGAAAAACCGACCTCAAAACCGCATCTTGCGGCTGCGGGCGACACGGGTTTGCTCGATGCGCTGCCGATCGCCGCGGCCATCGTTGAGCGTGATGCGGATAGCGGGCTGACGATCATCGCCCACAACACACGCTTTTTCGAAACGGTCAGGCTGTCGAGCTGCACTGCCGCGGACTGGAACGAAGCGAAGTGCCTCAAGTCCGGTCCGATCGCCGAGCTGCTGCAGACCTTCTTCGACGGCACCGACGTCACGGGCGAACTCGACTTCCGCGATGGCGAGGGAATCGGCTCGCGCTACCTGCGGGTCAAGCTGGCGCCGCTCCCCCGCCGCGACGAAGCGCAGCCGCGATGCCTCCTCTCCGTCGTCGACCGTACTGTGGAGGTGCAGGCCGAACGCACGCTTCGGGCCGAGATGCTCCGGGACAGCCTGACCGGCCTTCCGAACCGGCTCGCCTTCACAGAAGCGGTCGAACATGCCGGCAATGCGGCCTCCCGCGACCTTCAACATGCCGTGCTGGTCGTCGACATGCGCCGGTTCAGCCGCATCAACGAGTCGATGGGAAGCCTCGCCGGCGACGAGTTGCTGATTACCTTCGCCCGCCGCCTGATCCTCGCGCTTCGTGCCGGTGACGTCCTGGCGCGCACTGGCGGCAACGAATTCGGGGTTCTGGTCTCGCTCCGCCGCGGGATCGCCGATGCCTTGAAGGCGGCCGAGCGCATCCAGCAGGTGCTGTCGACGCCGTTCAAGATCTCCGATCTCGAGATCAAGGTCGAATGCGCAATCGGGCTTGCACTCATGAGCGCCGGCCAGGATTCCGAGGAGCTGTTCCGGAACGCCCAGCTGGCCGTCAAGCAGGCGAAGGTCGAAGGCCGTCCTCAGGTTTATGAGCCCAAGCAGTCGACCGAAGCGCGCCGCCGCTTCTCCATTGAGACCGAGCTCCGGCGCGCGCTCGACAAGGACGAGCTGAAGCTCTTCTACCAGCCACTGATCGACCTCCGCTCCGGACGCGTGGCGGGCTTCGAGGCGCTCGCCCGCTGGTCGCACGAAGACCGCGGCGAGATCAGCCCGTCGGAGTTCATTCCCGTCGCCGAGGAATCCGGCCTGATCCTTCAGCTGGGCCGCTGGGCGATGGACAAGGCGGCGCAAACGCTCGCCGACTGGGACCGGGAGGTCGGCGAGAAGCTGCCCCTCTATGTCGGCGTGAACCTGTCCGCCATTCAGGTCGCGCGCGACAACATCGCCGATGTCGTCGCAAGTGCGCTGAGGTCGAGCGGGTTGACCGGCGACCGGCTGACCCTGGAGCTGACGGAAAGCTCGATCGTCCAGGATCCGGCCCGCGCAACCCGCGTGTTCGACGCGCTGAAGGCGCTCGACGCCACCGTCGCGATGGATGACTTCGGCACCGGTTATTCCAGCCTAGCGTACCTGCAGCGACTGCCGATCGACGTCCTCAAGATCGACAAGAGCTTCGTTACCGGCATGATGGTGGATCCCGACGCGGTCGCCATTGTCCGCGCAGTGCTCAGCTTGGCGGAAGCGCTCGGCATGTCGACGACGGCCGAGGGCATCGAGACCGTCGAGCTTGCGACGACGCTCGCAACCCTTGGCTGCGCGTCAGGGCAGGGCTATTATTTCGCTCGGCCGCTCGAATCCCAGGCAGCACTGGACTACTGGAAATCGCGCCGCCGCTAGTGCGGCTCAAGCCTGCGCCGTCGTGGTGACCTTCAGGTCCATGTCGGCCTTCAGAAGCTGCGAGATCGGGCAGTTGGCCTTCGCATCGTCAGCGAGCGCGCGCAGGTCTTCCTCGCTGATGCCCGGTACGTCAGCCCGAAGCTCGAGATCCGAGCGGCTGACCCGGAACCCGGCGCCGTCCTGATCGAGCTTGACGCGGGCCGTCGTCTCCAGCGTTCCATCGCTGATGCCCTTTCCGGCGAGCGCGAACGAGAGTGCCATCGTGAAGCATCCCGCGTGCGCGGCGGCGATCAGCTCCTCCGGATTGGTGCCCGGCTCATTCTCGAAACGAGTGTTGAACCCGAAGCGCTGCTGCGAAAGTACGCCGGACTGCGTCGACAGCCAGCCCTGGCCGTTCTTGCCCATGCCCTGGTAGCGAGCGGTCGCGGTGCGAGTGATCATTGGAGCCTCCTGGTGGTTGAACAGCCTTAGCCGCGAACCTCCCGCGCTTGCGAAGGTTGCGGCGTGTCCGACGAACGGCTCGCCGCTTGGGCCGGAGCCGAGCCGCCGGCCGGGAGTTTCAGTCGCAAGTTCAGGAGGACTCGCGATGACCGATCACAAGAAGAAGGGCGACTTCGACCAGGCCCGCAAGCACGACATCGGCGGCAACAAGAAGGCCCATGAGAAAGGCGAAAGCGACAGCCGTACCGGCAGCAAGCAGAATGCCGGACACGGCGGGCACAAGTAATCACGGGTCAGCCCTACAGGACGGGACGCGGCGCTGTGCGCCCCTTTGACTGCAGTTGAGTTCCCGCACCGGCCGGCACGCGCTACAAGCCGGCGATGTTCCGTCGCCGCCGTAACCTCACCAGCCACCCGCCGCTTGGCCGGGCACTGCGCAGCGACCGCGCGCTGAACGTCCGGCCGATCGGTCGGGCGCGGTGGAGCTTCGCCGACATCTATCACCTCTTGCTGCGGATGACGTGGCCGCGGGTGACGTTGACGTTCGTCGGAGCTTTCGTCGTCCTTAACCTGCTGTTCGCGACAGCATATTCGCTCGACCCGACGGGCGTGTACTGGGGCGCAAGACCGGTGAACGCGCCGCTGTTCTGGCGAGCCTTGTTCTTCAGCATCGATACCGTGGCGACCGTCGGCTACGGCAACATGTACCCCGTCTCCGTCTATGCGAACGTCCTGGTGGTGATCGAGATCACGTTGGGCGCGATGTTCTTCGCGATCACGACCGGCATTGCATTCGCCCGCTTTTCACGCCCGACCGCTCGGATCCTGTTCTCGCGGGTAGCCGTGGTCGCCAACGTCGATGGCGTGCCCACGCTGATGTTCCGGGCAGCGAACCTTCGCCACAACCTCGTCTTCGAGGCACGGGCGTCCGTTTCCGTCCTGGTCGACGAGACGGTCGGCGCAACGACGATGCGGAGGTTCAAGGACCTGAATCTCGTCCGCGAGAAAAACCCGGTTTTCACGCTGACCTGGATGATCATGCATCCGATCGATGCGGACAGCCCCATCGCGCAGTGGATGCCGGGTGCCGAAACTCCTCCCCAGTCGGAGTTGATCGTCGTGCTTGCCGGGACAGACGACCGGACGGGGCAGACGATGCACGGCCGCTGGGCCTACACGCCGGCGGACGTTCGCTGGGACACCCGCTTCGTCGACATCCTCGGCCAGGCAGCGGACGGGACGCGGACCATCGACTATCGCCGCTTCCACGACATCGAGCCCTCCGAGCCGCACTAGATGGCTGCCGCAAGCGCCGGGAATCGGGCGTGAAAATCGTGCGGGGACTGCTCCAGGTTATCGCCGAGCTCTGGCGTTCGGCTGATAGCCGGGCAGAACAGCCCAGACGATAGAAGGCTTGGATACAAAGTATGACTGAAGCGTCGGAAGAATATCTGCGGCGGCGGGAGCGCGCCGAGCGGGCGGCTGCGAAGAAGGCGAAATCCGAAGCAGCACGCCGGGTGCATCAGGAGCTGGCGCAGGGTTACGCCGAACAGCTGCGCGGGAGCTGAACTGCCGCCAGAAGTTGCCAGGGGAAGCAAACTTCCGGCAAAAGGCGGTAGATGTCGTCGCCGCAGCAACATGTTGTCGAGTCCGTTGCCGCCAGTCCGCTGGCGATGGTGATCACCAACCCGCGGGCTCCCGACAATCCTATCGAGATCGCCAACTCGGCCTTCTGCGCTTTGACCGGCTACAGCGAGAATGAGGTCGTCGGCCGCAACTGCCGCTTCCTTGCGGGCGACGGCACCGAGCCGTGGATCAGCGAGCAGATCAGGGAAGCGGTGGTTCACCAGCGTTCCGTCCTCGTCGACATCCTGAACTTCCGTCGGGACGGAACCGCCTTCCGCAACGGAGTCATGATCGCGCCGCTGTTCGACGATGAAGGGCAACTCGCCTTCTTCCTCGGGTCCCAAGTGGATCTCGGCGCCACCGAGGCGACGGCACTGTCGGTGCGGCAGGCGAGGGCGAGAGCACGGGTCGCCGAACTGCCCCTGCGGCAGCGCCAGGTTCTCGCCGGAATGGCGACGGGACTCCTCAACAAGCAGATCGCATACCAACTGGGAATCGCCGAGAAGACGGTGAAGATGCACCGCGCGCTGCTTCTCGAGCGCCTCGGCGTAGCGACCAGCGCGGAAGGCGTTCGGATTGCGGTCGAAGCCGGTCTCTAACCTACCGGCCAAAGTCCGTATGGCTCACGAAGCGGCGGCTCCTTAACTCCCTGTCAGAATGCCGGCCGTGTCCCCTCTTGTACGGCCGGCAGATTTGACAGGAGAATCCCCCATGCGAGCCATCAATTCCGTTACCCTGCTTCTGCTGATTGTCGGCGGACTGAACTGGGGGCTGGTTGGCCTCTTCAACTTCGACCTGGTCGCTGCGCTGTTCGGCGCCGGCTCAGTGCTGTCCCGGATCGTCTACGTGCTCGTCGGTGCTTCGGCGGTGTGGCAGATCATCCCGCTCGTGAAGAGCCTGGGCGACGGCGAGACGCGCGCGCAGCACGCCTGATCGGTGCCAGATGGACCGGCGGCAACAGGTCGTTCTGCTGAGCGCAGGATTGTTTGCCGCCGTGTTCCTGCTGGTTGTTGAAATCTCGAGCTTGGACAGCGTGCGCTAGTTTCCGGAGCGAAGCGCATCGCCGACCAAAGTTTCGAAGTCGGCGCCGGCGGGGAAGCCGGCATCGATCCATTCGTCCTCGATCATCTTGAGCGTCCGCGCCACCAAGGGCCCTTCCGGAACGCCGCGCGAGATGAGCATACCGCCGCCGATCGGCAGCGAAGGCTTTCGCCATTCCCTGAGGCCAGCGGCCTCGTCGCTGCGTCCAGCAAGCAGCAGCCGATCGATGGCGCATTCGTGGCCGACCCGATAGGCGAGCGCTTGCGGGGAGGTGTCGAGGCTCGTGCCGGCGCCGCAGGCGAGCCGACTCCGCGCTTTCTTGGAGAGCTTGAGCCGGATGGCGACCTGCTCGGCCACGGCAGGATCGCGCGGGAGAAGTGCCGTCAGCCGCCGCAACGGGTCGGCCACGAAGCCCGAGGCGCGCTCGCTTACTAGCACTGACTGGAGCTCGCACAGGCGTTCTGGCTCGATCTCTGGCAGGACCGGACGGAGGATACCGCGCTGGAGCATGATGCCGACGGTTGGGGCAGGGTCCGGCAGACCGAGCAGCTTCAGCAATTCGTCCGCAATCCGCTCGCGTGACAAGGCCATCAGGTCGTTGGCGCGAGCGGTGCAGGCAGCGAGTCCTGCCGGGTCCGGCTGGCCGGCGCCGAAGCGGGCATGAAAGCGGAAGAAGCGAAGGATGCGCAGATGGTCCTCGGCAATGCGCTGCAGCGGCTCGCCGATGAAGCGGACGCGGCGCTCGGCGAGGTCTTCAGACCCGCCGAAGTAATCGAAGATCTCGCCCGTTTGCGGGTCGGCAAACAGAGCGTTGATCGTGAAATCGCGACGCGCGGCGTCGGTTTGCCAGTCGTCCGTGAACGCCACCGTCGCGCGGCGGCCGTCTGTCGACACATCCTGCCGAAGCGTGGTGATCTCGAACGGGTGCCCGTCGCTGACCGCGGTGACCGTCCCGTGCTCGATGCCGGTCGGGACAGCCTTGATGCGGGCTGCTTCGAGGCGGCGGATGACTTCATCGGGAAGCAGCCGGGTGGCGAGATCCACGTCGCTGACCGGCAGGCCCATGAGATCGTCGCGAACCGCGCCGCCAACGTAGCGGGTCAGTCCCTCGTCTGCGCCGAGGGCGGTCAGAACACGCGCAGCGCCCCGCAACCGCCGCCACTTCGCGGCGTCCAGCCTCAGCTCCACTGCAATCGCCGCGACAGGTTGACGATAATCGCTGCCGTTGCCCCCCAGATCCTCCGGTCCTCCCATTGGATCTCGTAATAGTGCCGCTCTACCCCGCGCAAGTCGGCGCTTCGCCGCCGGTGGTTGGCCGGGTCGAGCAGGGACGCAAGCGGCGCTTCGAACCAGTCGGCGACTTCGGGCTCGTGGGGAGCGAGCGGCTGGTCCGGTGAGAGGACCCCGATCACCGGAGTGATCACGTAGCCGGTCACGGTCCGGTAATTATCGATCGAACCGACCACGTCGACGCTCGCGGGATCCAGGCCAAGCTCCTCATGTGCCTCGCGCAACGCGCCGGTGACGGCGTCCTCGCCGGGATCGAGCCGCCCGCCGGCGAAGGCGATCTCGCCGGCGTGGGTTCGCAGGCGCTCATGGCGGACGGTCAGCAGCAAGCCCGGCTTAGCCCGGTCGGTGATGGCAATGAGGACTGCCGCCGGCGTGGCCGCGCTCGCCCGGAGTTCCGGGAGATCGCCTTCGAGTGGCGGAAGCGCAGCCGGCTCGGCCAAGGCGGTGCGCAGCCGGTTTGCGAGAGTCACTCCGGGCTCTCCAGCGGGAAGAAGGCCCCGTCGCTCCAGATTCCCGGCGGATTGTGGCCCGACGCGAGCGCGAGCTCGGCGAGCTCGTAGTAGACCGGTCGCGCGAGCTCCGCCTCCAGACCGTGGCGTACGAGCACGCGAGGGGAGGGCCCTTTCTCCGTTTCGACGATCGTCAACGGATGCTCCGCCCCGACGATGACAATGTCGCCGCTGTCGAGGCGCAGCGCGATGCGCTGCTCGATGCCGATGCCCTCGACGGTCATCTCAACCGCGCGGAAGGCAGTTGCCTCGACGTCGATCTCGAGCTTCTCGACCGGGGTGACCAGCATGTGGCGACCGTCAGGCTCCCGCCTCAGCACAGACCCGAACAGCCGTGTCATCGCCGGCCGCGTGATAAGCGCACCCTGGTGGTACCAGGTTCCGTCGCGCGCAATGCGCATCTCGGAATGGCCGCAATAGGGGGGATCCCAGCGCTCCACTGGCGGCAGCTGGCGTTCGCCGGCGTGGCGTTCGAGTTCGGCGAGAGGGAGCCCGCGCAGCTCGATCGGGGGATGGCTCTCCGGCATTTCCCCTCCGCCATTGGATTGCTTCGTGCCCGCGCTCAAGGCAGGACTGGCCAGCCATGAGCGCAGAACCCAGCCGTACCGCAATCGTAACCGGCGCCGGCAAGCGGATCGGAGCGGCGATCGCATCCGCGCTCCTCGCGGACGGCTGGGCTGTGATCGCGCACGTCCACAATGACGCGGATGAGGTGCCCGCCGGCGCGATTAGGACGGTGGTCGATTTGGAGCGGACTGATTGCGCCGAACAGATATTTGCTGCTGCGGCAGGCCTGCCTCCCGTCACTCTGCTCGTGAACAATGCGGCTCGCTTTGCTTTCGACGGGTTTGGCAGTTTCGACACCTCCGAATTCGACTCGCACATGGCGACCAACGTTCGTGGGCCCGCGCTCCTGATTGAGCGCTTCGCAGCCGGCTCTGCCCCAGGGGCTGAAGCTCTGGTCGTCAACCTGCTCGACTCCAAGGTCGCTGCGCCCAATCCTGACTTCCTCAGCTACACGCTTTCAAAACAGGCGCTGGCGGGATTGACCGAGCTTGCCGCCCGAGCGCTTGCGCCGCGGAGAATACGGGTGAACGCCATCGCGCCGGCGCTGGTCCTTCGTTCGCCTGGCCAGAGCGAGGAGAATTTCGCTGCAATGCACACTGCCAATCCACTCCGCCGGGGCGTCGATCCGGACGATATCGTCCAGGCGCTACGGTATCTCGTCGAAGCGCGCTGCGTGACAGGCCAGGTGCTGGTTATCGATTCGGGCCAGCGGTTCTTGGCCGTTGAGCGCGACGTGCAGTTCCTGGAGCATCAATGACCACGGCGACGACTGTTCTGAAGGGACTGGTACCGGATCACCTCAAGGTGCGGTCATCGCGAATCATGCTCGAATCGCTCGAGGTGACCGCGGACATCGGCTTCCACGAATTCGAGATCGGGTCTCCGCAACGGCTGCTCGTGACGGTCGAGATCTGGCTCGAGGATTCGAAGCTTCCCGCGGATGACGACCCAAGCCGGGCGTGGAACTACGATTTCGTTCGCTCGCAGGTGCTCGAACTGACGGCGGCGCGCCGCTACAATCTGCAGGAGACGCTCGCCCACGCGATTTTCGAGCGGCTTGCCGCCATCCGTGGGGTTCGGGCGCTACGCCTGCGCATGGCCAAGCCGGACGTCTATCCGGACGCAGCAGCAGTGGGGATTGAGATCGCCTCGTTCCCCGGCGTCTGGCCACAAAGCTGAAATCAGCCACGAAGCCCCGCTGGTTCCGGGTTGATGGAAGTGGAACAAAATCCGTTGCGCCGCCTTTGACGCTTGGATAGAGGATGCCAACTTTCGTGCCGATGATATGTTGACACATCGGTCATCCATCCAAGCGGACCGGGCGTTCGTCCAGATGCTCGGGCCGGCCGCGGTTAGCCGCGGCGTGTTGAGGAGAACTGCGGCTTAATGTCCTACGCGCAACGCAAAGAGATTAGCGGCAACCGGACAGTGGCGATCGTGCTCGTCGTGCTAATCCAGTTTGCGATTGGCTACGCGATTGTCACGGGGCTTGCCTACAACGTCCTTAAGAAGGCTGCTTCGGACCTGAAGACGTTCGACGTCGAAGAGCAGCCGCCGCCACCCGAGCAGCCGCCGCCACCGCCGAAGGACATGCCGAAGGTGCCGCCGCCGCCGATGGTGCCGCCGCCGATGGTGCGGATGAACACCCCGCCGCCGCCGACGATCGAAACCGTCGTCCGGACGACGCCGCCGCCGATGGCTCCGCCGATGCCGGTCATCAGCCAGGCTCCGCCGCCCCCTCCGCCGCCTCCGCCGCCGCGGCAGACGCAGCCGAGGAGTCTCACGGGTGACGTGCAGGGTCTGATCCAGGGCGATGACTATCCGCCGAGCGCGCTCGAGAACGGCGACCAGGGCACGGTGAACGTCAGTCTTACGGTTGGCCCCAGCGGTCGCGTCACGGGGTGCAGTGCCTCGGGGAGTGCATCTTCGCTGCTAAGGAGCACTACGTGCCGGATTCTCTCGGCTCGCGCCCGGTTCAGCCCGGCTCAGGACGCCAGCGGAAATCCGACTACGTCTACCTATTCCCGTTCCATCACGTGGCGCATTTCGGAGTGATCCGGCCACGAACCGTTCGAAATTGATTTCAGAAGGAAAGCAAAGAGATGCAAGCAGCCCCTACTGGCAACAACACAGACTTCGGCATCATGAACGCCCTTCATGAGGGTGGCGTCATCAGCTGGAGCGTGTTCATCATCCTCGCGTGCATGTCCGTCTTCTCGTTCTACATCCTCTTCACGAAGTTGATGCAGCAGCAGAAGATCATCGCGCAGGGACGCAAGGTGCGATCCAGCTTCTGGAACTCGCCTAACCTGCGCGATGCTTCGGGCAAGCTCGAGGCCCGCAGCGCCTACCGCGCCATCGTTGACGACGCTCTCCTGGCGCAGGAGCAGCACGGCAAGCTGACCGACCCGGTCGACCAGCACGACTGGATGGGCAACAGCCTGGCGCGCAGCCAGGGCGCAATCGGCTCGCGCCTCGGTGAAGGCCTGGCCTTCCTCGCCACCGTCGGTTCGACCGCTCCGTTCATCGGTCTGTTCGGTACCGTTGTCGGCATCTACCGCGCGCTGATCAAGATCGGCGCCTCGGGCGACGCCTCGATCACCACGGTTGCCGGCCCGGTCGGTGAAGCGCTGATCATGACCGCACTCGGCCTCGTCGTCGCGGTTCCGGCGGTGCTCGCCTACAACTGGCTGATCCGTCGCAACAAGACGATCATGGAAGATCTTGCAGCGTTCACGAACGACCTGCACGGCTACATGATGTCGGACGGCGCAGTGAAGCCGCGCCTCGGCGGAACCACTGGTCCGGCGGTCAAGGGCACTGCCCAGACCAAGTCGGCGGGTGCGCCGACGCAGCCGGGCAGCGAGCCGCTTCGCACCGGCCGCACGGCGACCGGCGCTCAGGCGAGCCCGACCAGCGCGGAGTAACTCGGCAGCGGGCCGGCTCGTCCGGCCCGCCGGCCTCTCCGGGGGCCGAGAAGGGAAAGTGTACAATCTATGGCAATGAGCGTTGGACAGGGCTCGGGCGACGAAGACGTCCCGATGTCCGACATCAACACCACGCCGCTCGTCGACGTGATGCTAGTGCTGCTGATCATCTTCCTGATCACCGTTCCGGTGGTCATCCAGACGATTCCCGTGAAGCTGCCGAAGGTCCGGTACGAGGTCACCCAGACCAAGCCGGAGAACGTCGCTCTGACCGTGCGCAACGGTCCTGGCGGCACCTGCGAGGTCTACTGGAACATGACCAAGATGAGCCAGAAGGACCTGCTCGACCGCGCCGTGAAGAAGCTGGAAGACCAGATCAAGGCGGTCGGCGGAGTTGCGAACATCAACGACGAGAACATGCCCGAAGCGCACATCCGCGGCGACGTGAACACGCAGTACAAGTGCATCGGCGCGGCCGTCATCACGATGCAGCAAGCCGGCTTCCAGCGCGTCGGGTTTATTTCGCAGCCGGGCCCGCAGGCCGGCTCCTAAATGCTTTCCGTTAGTCAGGAACTCTAACCATGGCGATGCAAACAACCGGCGATAATGCCGAAGGCGAGCCGATGATGGACATCAACACGACGCCGTTGATCGACGTCATGCTGGTGCTTCTGATCATGCTGATCGTAACCATCCCGCCGCAGACTCACGCGGTTAAGCTGGACCTGCCGGTGAATAACAACACCCCGCCGCCGCCGGTTCAGCCCAACAAGAACAAGATCATCATCGCCGCAAACGGCCAGGTGCTGTGGAACGGTGCTCCGGTGAACCTGGTGCAGCTGCGCCAGTACCTCGACGTCACCCAGCAGATGAACCCGGTTCCGGAGCTTCACTTGCAGCCGGAAGCAAGCGCCCGCTACGAACTGGTGGACGAAGTGCTTGCAGTGACGAAGCGTGCCCACGTCCAGAAGATGGGTTTCGTCGGCAACGAATATTACATGAACACTTTCTAGGCGATCACGCCTGGCAAGCTTTTGAGGGCGGCTCCGCCAGGGGCCGCCCTTTTCTGTGCAGGTGAGGGCTCTTTGACTCCGCTGCTTCGTTGTGATGTTATATCAAGCAGTGATGGAGGCGCACATGAACTCCCCGATGCCGCAAGTGCAGCCCGCCTTGATGACCGAGCTGAACACCACTCCGCTGATCGACGTACTATTGGTGTTGCTTGTGATGCTGATCGTCACCATCCCGGTGCAGAGCCACACCATCAAGCTGGACCTGCCGCAACGAAGCACGGTTCCGCCGCCGAAGAACGGCTTCAATCTGCTGGAAATCACCCACGGCGGCAGCCTGCTGTGGAAGCGCCAGCCGATCACGCGCGAGGGGCTGAAGTACAACCTCGAGGCCACGCAGCAGATGGAGCGTGTCCCGGAGCTGCGTTTCCGACCAGACGCCCGTGTACGCTACGAAGTCGTTGCCGACGTTCTCGTAACTATGAAGCGCGAGCACGTGCGCAGGTTCGGATTCGTCGGGAACGAAGCCTACGCAAACTGGTAGCGGGTCCAGACTGGCGCTCGGCAGGGCGCCATGCCAATGCTGCCGGCGATGACTGACCTGCCCCGTTTCGCCGTTGTGATCCTCGCCGCAGGGCAGGGCACGCGGATGCGTTCCGACACCCACAAGGTGCTTCACCCGATCGCCAGCAGGCCAATGCTCCTGCACCTGCTCGATACGGTCGAAGCGCTCGGCGCCGAGCGGCGCGTCGTCGTCGTCGGCAAAGGCCGCGAGCAGATTGAATCAGCCATTGCCGGCCGTGACGCTACGCTCGCTCACCAGGCGGAGCAGAAGGGTACGGGTCACGCGGTGCAGCAGGCCCAAGCCGCGCTGGAAGGTTACGAGGGTCCGGTACTGATCCTTTATGGCGATACGCCGTTCGTCGCTCCGCACAGCCTCGAGCGCATGCTCGAGCGGTTGGCGGCACCTGATGCGCCGGGCGTCGTGGTCCTGGCGTCGTCGCCGGCCGATCCGGCGAGCTATGGGCGCATCATCCTTGGCGAGGGCGACAGCATCGCCAAGATGGTTGAATTTCGTGACGCCTCCGAGGAGGAACGCGCGGTTCGGCTGTGCAATTCCGGCATGATGGCGGCCCACGCGCCCGACCTGTTCCGCTGGCTGAATCAGGTCGGCAACGACAATGCGGCTGGCGAATTCTACTTGCCTGATATCGTCAACATCGCGGCGGCCGAGGGCCGTCAGGCGGTGGTCATCGAAGGCGACCCTTACGAGACGGCCGGCGTGAATAGCCGGGCCGAGCTTGCCCATCTTGAACTCGAATGGCAGCGGCGGCGTCGCGAGCAGGCGCTTCAGGACGGAGCCACGCTCATCGATCCGGAAAGCGTCTGGTTCGCATTCGATACGCGGCTCGGCCGCGACGTGACGGTCGAGCCGCACGTGGTGTTTGGCCCGCAAGTTTCGGTCGCGGACGGCGCAACGATCCACGCCTTCAGCCACATCGAGGGCGCAGTGATCGGCGGGAGGGCAAGCGTCGGGCCTTTCGCGCGGATCAGGCCGGGGTCGCGGGTGGGTGAGGGCACCCGCGTGGGAAATTTCGTTGAGCTGAAAAGCGCCGAGGTGGGCGCCGGCGCCAAGGTCAACCACCTGTCCTACATCGGCAACGCGAAGGTCGGAGCGCGCGCCAACATCGGCGCCGGCACTATCACCTGCAATTACGATGGCTTCGGCAAGTATCCGACCGTGATTGGCGAGGGCGCGTTCATCGGCTCGAACTCTGCGCTGGTGGCGCCGGTCACAATCGGCGACGGCGCAATCGTCGGAGCGGGTTCGGTGATCACCCGCGACGTGGAGCCCGACAGCCTCGCTCTCGAACGCAACGAGCAGAAAGGCATCGCCGGCTGGGCCCGCCGCTTCCGCGAGCGGATGACGAGGAAGGCAGCAGAGTAAGCGTATGTGTGGGATTGTTGGAATTGTCGGCAACAGCGACGTTGCCCAGCGGCTGTTCGATGGTCTGAAGCGGCTTGAGTATCGGGGGTACGACTCGGCCGGGATCTGCACGATCGAAGGTGGGGAGCTTGTGCGGCGCCGCGCGGAAGGCAAGCTCGACAATCTGGCTCGCGAACTCGCCGCCAATCCGCTCCACGGAGCGACCGGCATCGCGCACACGCGCTGGGCGACGCATGGCGCGCCGACGGTCGGCAACGCCCATCCACACATCGTCGGACGGGTGGCGCTGGTCCACAACGGCATCATCGAAAACTTCAAGCCGCTCCGCGACGAGCTCATTGCGGAGGGCCGGACGTTCGAAAGCGAAACGGACACCGAGGTTGTCGGGCACCTGGTCGCACGCGAGGTCGAGCGCGGCGCCTCACCGCAGGACGCGGTCGCTGCCGTATTGCCGCGCCTTCAGGGGGCGTTCGCGATCGCTTTCCTGTTCCGCGACCATCCCGATCTGATCATCGGCGCGCGGATGGGTGCGCCGCTGACGGTCGGCTACGGCGATGGCGAGAATTACCTCGGTTCGGACGCGCTTGCGGTCGCGCCCTGGACGCAGCGCATCGCGTACCTCGACGAGGGCGACTGGGCCGTGGTGCGCCGCGACAGCATCGAGGTGTTCGACCGGCATAACCAGCGCGCGGAGCGCGAGATCGTCCAGTCGGGCGCGAACTCGGCGCCGGTCGAGAAGGGTAACTACCGGCACTACATGCAGAAGGAGATCTTCGAGCAGCCGATCGTCGTTGCGCAGACTCTCCAGACCTACGTGCGGCCGTTCGAAGGCCAGGTCGCGCTCCCCGTAGCGGACGCGGACCTCGAGTCGGTCAACCGGCTGACCATCGTCGCCTGCGGGACGAGCTACTACGCCGGGTTGGTGGCGAAATATTGGGTCGAGCAATTTGCCCGGGTGCCCGTCGACATCGATGTCGCGTCGGAATTCCGGTACCGCGAGCCGGTGCTGGAGCCCGGCGGCCTGGCGCTCTTTATCAGCCAATCGGGCGAGACGGCCGACACGCTCGCCGCGCTTCGCCATGCGCGCGGGCAGGGGCAGCGGATCGCCGTCGTCGTGAACGTGCCGACAAGCTCCATGGCGCGTGAGGCGGACCTGCTGCTTCCAACCCATGCGGGGCCGGAGATCGGCGTCGCTTCGACAAAGGCATTTACCTGTCAGCTGGCGGTTCTTGCAGCGCTCGCGTCCAATCTCGCGCGGGCGAAGGGGCGTGTGACGGAATCCGAAGAGCAGGACATCGTCGCCCACCTGCAGGAGGCGCCCGCCGCGTTGAACGCCGCGCTCAATCATGACGAGGACATCGCCGCGATGGCGCACCTCATCGCTCCGGCCCGCGACGTGCTCTACCTTGGACGCGGGCCCGACTATCCGATGGCGCTGGAGGGGGCGCTCAAGCTGAAGGAGATCAGCTACATCCACGCGGAAGGGTACGCTGCCGGCGAAATGAAGCATGGTCCCATTGCGCTGATCGACGACCAAGTGCCGGTCATAGTGATCGCGCCGTCAGGGCCGCTGTTCGACAAGACGGTCAGCAACATGCAGGAAGTCCGTGCCCGCGGCGGCAAGATCGTGCTGATCAGTGATGCCGAGGGTATCGCCGAAGCCGGCGAGGGATGCATGGCGACGATCGAGATGCCGCGCGTCCATCCGCTGATCGCGCCACTGGTCTACGCTGTGCCGGTGCAGTTACTCGCCTATCATACGGCAGTGCTGAAGGGCACGGACGTCGACCAGCCCCGCAACCTGGCGAAGAGCGTCACGGTCGAGTGACGAGCGATGCATAAGCTGCATGACCCCGGTGAGCCGCCGGCAGCGGCGATCACCTTCGACGACTTCCTGAAGGTGGACGTGCGGGTGGGGACGATCGTCTCCGTCGAGCCGTTCCCGGAAGCGCGCAAGCCGGCCTACAAGCTCGTCATCGACTTCGGCGAGACGCTGGGGCGCAAGAAGTCGTCGGCGCAGGTGACGACGCTCTATACGCCGGACGCGCTTGTCGGCATGCAGGTCGCGGCTGTGGTCAATTTCCCGCCGCGTCAAATCGGGCCGTTCATGTCCGACGTCCTGACGCTGGGCTTCCCCAATGAAGCCGGGGAGGTCGTCCTCGTAGCCCCGGAACAACAGGTTCCGAACGGCGGCCGCCTCTTCTAAGCCACGGAGGCTCGACGCCTGTCGGCAAGGCGGATACGGACCCGGGCGTGCACCGTCCGCTCCGCCTGACGCTCGATCGTTCTGCGCTCCAGGCGAACTGGCGCTGGCTCGCCGCGCGTGCCGGAGTCCCCGCCGGCGCCGCGGTGAAGGCGGACGGATATGGGCTGGGCGCCCGCCAGGTCACCGACGCGCTGCTCGAAATCGGCTGCCGTGACTTCTTCGTTTCGAACTGGGCTGAAGCGGACGCACTGGGCGCTCTGCCCAATGGCGCCAGCTTGCTCGTTCTCCACGGCGTCGGTCCGGACGACGCCGAAGCTGCGCTCGCCTCGTGCGCCCGGCCTTGCCTGAACACGGTTCAGCAGGTTGCGCGCTGGAAGGAGATGGCTCCGGAGCGGCCTTGCGACGTGATGATCGACACCGGCATGAACCGGCTGGGGCTCAGGCCTTCCGAGATCGGGGCGGTGGACGGCCTCGCCATCGACACGCTGCATAGCCACCTCGCCTGCGCCGACGAGGACAGCCGCCTGAACGGCGTCCAGCTGCAGCGCTTCAGCGAGGTCGCCGCGCACGTGCGGGCGCGGCGCTACAGCCTGGCGAACTCTGCGGGCATCTGCCTCGGGCCGAACTACAGCTTCGATCTCGTGCGCCCCGGCATCGCGCTCTATGGCGGTGTTCCGCGGCGAGAAGCTGAGGGCAACATCCGCCAGGTCGCTCGCCTCCAGGCCCAGATCGTTCAACGCCGGATTATCCGCGCCGGCGAGAGCTGCGGGTACGGCGCGACCTTCGTCGCAAGCGAGGATACGGAGGCCGCGATCCTCAACGTCGGCTATGCGGACGGCTATCTACGCGGCTTCTCCAGCACCGGCTCGGCGTTCGCCGGGGAGTTCGCGCTACCGGTGCTCGGGCGCGTATCGATGGACCTGATCGCTGTCGGCTGCGACGCCGCGCCGGACCTCAGGGAAGGGGCTTGGGTCGAGATCGACTACGACTTGCCTTCGGCGGCGAAGCAGTCGGGCCTTTCGCAATACGAGTTGCTGACTTGCCTCGGCTCACGGTTCGAGCGACGCTGGGTTTGACGCGCTCCTCGGGCGTTAGCGTCTTCGGCTTGTAGCGGCAGAGGTCGATGACCGGGCAGCGCCAGCACTCCGGCAGGCGCGCCTTGCAGGTGTAGCGGCCATGCAGGATCAGCCAGTGGTGCGCGTCGCGTCGAAACGGCTGCGGCACCAGCCTGTCGAGCTTCAGCTCGACGTCGTCGACCGTCTTGCCGGGCGCAAGGCCGGTCCGGTTGCAGACGCGGAAGACGTGCGTGTCGACTGCGAAAGTCTCGTCTCCGAATGCGGTGTTGAGGACGACGTTGGCGGTCTTGCGCCCGACTCCGGGCAGCGCCTGCAGCTCCTCGCGCGAGCGCGGCACCTCTCCGCCAAAGCGCTCGATCAGCGCTTGGCTCAGCGCAATGACGTTCTTCGCCTTGGTGTTGAACAGGCCGATCGACTTGATTGCCTCTCGGAGGCGCTCCTCTCCCAGCTGGAGCATCTCTTCGGGAGTGCTGATCTCAGCGAAAACGGGGCGCATCGCGAGGTTCACGCTAACGTCGGTTGCCTGGGCCGACAGCACGACGGCAACCAGCAGCGTGTACGGGTTGGTGAATTCGAGCTCGGTTGTCGGCGACGGGTTCGCTTCCGCGAGGCGGCGGAAGAATTCGAAGACTTCATCGCGCTTCACGCAAGATCGTCCAGCGCCTTGCCGAGACGGTTCAGCGCTTCGGCGAATTCGTCATTTCGCACGGCGAGATCCACGCGGAAGTAGTCGGGCAGCTCGAACCAGTGGCCGGGCACGATGGCTGCGTCGTAGCGGGCGCGCAGATGGGCATCGAGCCGTTCGGTGTCGCCAGCCAGCCAGCACGGGAAGGCGGTTGTGCCGTGCAGGGCTGGCACGCACTCCAGGTCGGGGCGGGATTTCAGAAAGCTGTTGAAGCGCTCGCGGTTGGTTCGCAGCAGGGCCGGATTGCCGCGGGTGACCTCGTCAATGTGCTCGAAGGCGATGCAGGCGAGGCGCTCTGCCGGATGCGCCTGGTTGACGCCGAACAGGTCGTTGAGCCGCCACATCCGTTCGGCGACTTCGGCCTCGGCCAGTATCCAGCCGCAACGCAGGCCGCTCAGACCGTAGACCTTGGTCAGGCTGTTGGTCGTCACGAATTCGGGGGCCAGGTGGACGGCGCTCTTCGGACGAGGGATGGCGGCGTCCAGATAGACCTCGTCCACCAGCACGCGCGCGCCACGCACTCTGGCCACGTCACCGACCCGGCGCAGTTCTTCGTCTCCGGCGAGCACGCCGCTCGGGTTGTGGAGATTGGTAAGCACGATCAGCCGGGTGGCTTCCGTCGCGGCATTCTCGACCGCGGCGGGATCGAGGCGGAAATCGCGAGGTGAGCGCGGGAAGCGGATGATGCGGGCACCCAGGAACTCCGCGGCGGCGAGCAGCGGCTCGTAGGTCGGACGTTCGATCAGCACTTCGTCGCCGGGGGCGATCAGGGCGGCCATTGCCAGGAAGTTGGCCATGGAAGTGCCGTCCGCCGCGACGACCTGCTCGGGCCCGACGCCGTAGCGGCGGCCAATCGCCTCACGGAGCGGGAGGTAGCGCGGGTGACTTGCGCCATCGAGGTCGAGGTCGGCGATCGTCCAGGGCAGCCGGTCCATCCGGAAGTGCGGCACCTCGCTACCGGTCAGCGGATAGCGGACCGGCGGCTTGAACTTGGCCCAGTGCATATAGTCGGACTGGAATGGCTTCATGCCGGGTCCGTTCGATTCCTGCGCTTCCAGTACAGGCATGCGGGTACGCCGGCAGCGAGGATTGCGTAACCGATCAGGCTGTTGACCGGATTGTTGATCACCGTCGCGACGACGGTGATTGCACAGGCCGCGACGAAGAGTCCCGTCGAGATGGGATGAAACGGTGCGCTGAAGCTGCCAGGCTTGCCGGCATCCCGGTGCCGGAAGACGAACAGCGCAAGTCCGGTCAGGCCGAAGAAGATGAAGTCGACCGAGACCACATAGCCGAGGATCTGGCCGTACGTGCCGGACAAGGCGATCGCGATTGCGGCGGCACCCTGCAGGACGATGGCGACGACCGGAACACGGGTCGTGGTGCTCACCTTTGCAACGCTGCGAAAAAAGAGGCCGTCCTCCGCCATTGCGAAATAGACGCGCGGCGCCGTCAGCATGCCTTGGCTCAGGAACCCGAGCGTCGAAATCGCGATCCCCAAGTCGATCAGCGTTGCGCCGCGGTTGCCGAGCGCGAGGCGCATAACGTCGCTCGCTGGAGCCTTGGAGGCCGCGAGCCCCGCCGGACCGAGCGTGTGGACGCAGACGAATGCAACCAGGCAGTACAGGAGGATCACGCCGCCGACGCCAAAGAGAAGTCCGCGAGCGAGATCCCGCTGCGGGTTGCGCATTTCGCCGGCGCAGAAGCTCGCCGTCTGCCAGCCGCCATAAGCGAACATCACCGGTGTCAGCGCTGCCGCGATTGCCGACAGCGGCGTTGAGACCAGGGCGGCGGTTGGCAACGGTGCTCCGCTCGCCGGAGCAAGCCACCAGCCGACGGCGACAAGCATGGCGATGGCGGCGATCTTCAGGACCATCAGTCCACTCTGGACATTGCTGCCCGACCGCACGCCCAGGCAGTTGATGGCCGTGAGCAGGGCCAGCGCACCTACTCCCACCACGCTCTCGGCGACCGGCCAGTGCGTCAGTTCGAGGAAGTAGCGGGCGAAGGTGATGGCGACCGCGGCCATGCCGCCCGACTGAATCACCAGCAGGAGTGACCAGCCGTAAAGGAAGGCCGGCATCGGGCCGAAAGCATCCCGAAGATAGGCGTACTGCCCGCCGACTTCAGGGCGCCGGACAGCGAGCTCCGCATAAACGAATGAGGCGCAAAGAGCGACCAGTCCGCCGATCGCCCACACGCCGACGATCCAACCGGGTGTGAGGAGGTGGTGGGCGACCTCGGCCGGATTGACGAAAATCCCCGCCCCGATGATGCCGCCCATGACGAGCATGGTCGCATCGAACAAGCCGAGGCGCCGTGCGAGCAATGCGTCGGGATTGCCGCTCGCCGGCTGCGTCAACCGAGCCGCGCCCCGATCACATCGCGCATCGAATAGAGTCCGGCAGGCTTGCCGACGAGGAACCGGGCTGCAGCCAGCCCGCCCCGGGCGAAGATCATGCGGTTTTCCGCGCGATGCGACAGGACCAGCCGCTCGTCGGGACCCAGGAACATGACGTCGTGGTCCCCGGCGACGCTGCCGCCGCGCAGACTGGCGAAGCCGACGGCGCCGGCTGCCCGCGCCAGACCGGTGCCGTCGCGGCCGCGCTCCGAGTTGAGTTCAGTGCCGCGTCCCCGGGCGGCTGCTTCGCCCAGTGTCAGCGCGGTTCCCGAGGGCGCATCCGCCTTCATTTTGTGATGGACCTCGGCGATCTCGATGTCCCATTCGGCGCCGAGCGCCTGAGCGGCGCGCTCGACCAGCTCGGCAAGGACGGCAACGCCCAGCGACGTGTTCGATGCGCGCAAGATAGCGATCTGCCGCGACGCTTCGGCGATCTCGCGATCCGCAGTTTCGTCGAGGCCGGTGGTTCCGACGAGTAGCGGGACAGCGGCCGAGACGGCGCGGTGGAGGCTCGACTGCAGTGCTTCGGGCGCGGAGAAATCGATCAGGACGTCGCCATGATCCTGGTCGATCACAAATGCCGCGTCCGCCTTGGCAGCACTTTTGATCGCCTCGCCCATGCGGCCGTCCGGCGCGAACAGGCTGATGCGGATCGGCTGGTCGGGAGCACGCATCGGAAGTGCTTAGCCAAGCCGCTCCTGCAGGGCCAGTGCTGCTGCCGGGGCGCGGACCTTAGAGCCGTTTATCAGGAACAGATAGGAGTCCCGGCCGGCCTTCTGCCACCCACGGGCGCGGGCTGCGAAGGCGTCGAGCGCCTCGTTATCGTAGCCGGTCGGAACCTCGTCCCGCATGCGCTGCAGCCGGGCGTAGGCGAAGCTGGCCGTGTCCGCGTCGATGCACGGGAACTCGTCATCGTCACCGAACACCACCGCGACATCATGCTCCCGGCACAGCGCGAAGAAGCTCTCGTCACGGAAGCTTTCGTGACGCGGCTCGATGACGTGGCGGAGCGGGATCCCGTCCAGCTTGCTTGGCAGCAGCTTGAGGAACGAGGCGATGTCCTCGCGATCGTACTGGCGGCGTGCAGCGAGCATCCACAGCACAGGGCCGAGCTTGTCGCCCAGCGCAGCCATGCCCTGGGCGAAGTAGACTCCGAGCCCTTCGCCTGCGTCGGCAAGTTTTGGCCGAGTGACGCAATAGCGGGATCCCTTGATCGCAAACTCGAAGCCATCCGGCACCGTCGCAGCCCAGGCTGCCCAGCTATTCGGGCTCTGGCGTCCATAGAAGGTCGCGTTGATCTCGATGGCTCCGAACTGCCGCGACGCATATTCGAGCTCTTTCGATTGCGGCAGGCCGTCGGGGTAGAACGGCCCGCGCCACGGCGGGAACGTCCAGCCGCCAATGCCGATGCGGATTTTACCCTCGCTCATCAGCAGCCACGCCTATGCTGGTCGCATGGGCTTTCGCAACATCGTCATCCTCTCGTTGAGGTGAAGCGTCCGCTTTCCAACCTGAGCTCACCGTTCGCAGACGACCCATTTGCAGACGTTCCGTGCGGCATTAGCATCGTAGTATGGCTGACGCTCTGGACGTGTACGTCTTCCGCGAACCTGCTTTCCCTTTTGACGGGAACACACTCGTTTGCGTCGCTCCCAGTCGAGGGATGAAGCGCTTCATCTCCGGGCGCGAAATGTCGCAGGGACGGTCAGCATCAGTCGTCAATCACGACCGTGGCTGACATTCGCAACATCGTGGTCCTGACCGGTGCCGGCGTTTCCGCCGAGAGCGGGCTGGCGACGTTCCGCGCGGCGGACGGGCTTTGGGAAGGGCACCGGGTGGAGGACGTCGCAACGCCGGGCGCGTACCGGCACGACCCGGCGCTGGTGCACGAATTCTACGACGCACGGCGCGCGAAGCTGGACAGCGTTCAACCCAATGCCGCTCACCAGGCCCTTGCCCGCCTCGACGCCTCGTGGCCGGGCGACCTGCTGCTGGTGACGCAGAACGTCGACGACCTGCACGAGCGTGCCGGGTCCAAGCGGCTGATCCACATGCATGGGGAGCTGAAAAAGGGCTGGTGCCTGGCCTGCGATCAACGCTTCGGCTGGGAAGGACCGATGGGCCAGGGGGCACGCTGTCCCGAGTGCGAGCGAGTCGGGGAAGTCCGGCCCGACATCGTCTGGTTCGGCGAGATGCCGTACGAGATGGAGCGGATCGAGGAGGCGCTGCAGCGCTGCGACCTCTTCGTGTCGATCGGCACGTCGGGCGCTGTCTATCCGGCGGCCGGTTTCGTGCAGACGGCGCGTTATCGCGGCGCGGCGACGCTGGAGATCAATCTCCAGCCGAGCCTCGGCAGCTACATGTTCGACGAAAGCCGGACAGGGCGGGCCGGGGAGCTGGTCCCGCAGTGGGTCGATGAGCTGCTGAGCGCAGGCTAGTCTGCCCAGTCGAGGCCGATCTCGCGGTAGAGGCCGCGGTCCTCGTCCCAGCGCGGATTGACCTTCACGTGCAGGTAGAGATGCACCGGCCGGCCGAGGTGCTCGGCGATCTCCGCGCGGGCGCCGGCGCCGATCCGCTTGAGGCGCTGCCCGCCCTTGCCGATGACGATCGCCTTCTGGCTGTCGCGCTCGACCAGGATCTGCTGGCGGATCTCCGTCGAGCCGTCAGCGCGGTCGTCCCAGGTCTCGGTCTCGACGGCTGTGGCATACGGCAGCTCCTGGTGAAGCTGGTTGACGATCTGCTCGCGTGTCAGTTCGGCGGCGATCATCCGGTCGGTGGCGTCCGAAACCTCGTCCTCGGGGTAGAGCCACGGTCCTTCCGGCACGGCGGCGGCGAGGGCGTCGCGGACGTCGTCGACTCCATCGCCCTGCGCGGCACTGATCATGAAGACCTGGTCAGGGTTCAGCCGCTCTGTAAGCGCGGCCGAGAGACCGAGGAGTTCGCCTTTGTTGACTAGGTCGATCTTGTTGAGGGCGATGAACAACGGGTGCTCGCGCGCCTCCAGCGCGGCAACGATCCGCTCCACGTCCGCCTTCACGCCGGCGGCGGAGTCGATGACGAGCAGGATGAGGTCGGCGTCTTCCGCCCCGGTCCAGGCGGCAGCCACCATTGCCCGATCGAGGCGGCGCCTGGGCTGGAAGATGCCCGGCGTGTCGACGAGCAGCACCTGCGCCTGATCATGGATTGCGATGCCCATCAGGCGCGAGCGGGTGGTCTGCGCCTTTGGGCTCACGATCGCGACCTTCTGGCCGACGAGCGCGTTGACCAGCGTCGACTTGCCCGCGTTCGGGGCGCCGATCACGGCGACGAAGCCGGCGCGGGTTGGGGTCTCCGTCATTGCAATTGGCTCAACAGCGCAGCGGCCGCGGCGGTTTCCGCCTCCTGCTTGCTGGATCCATCGGCAGTGGCTTCGCCGACGCCCCCGATGCTGACTCGCACCTCGAACCGCGGCGCATGGTGAGCGCCGGTTCGGGCAATCACTTCATAGTCGGGATTCTTGCAGCCGCGCGCGGCCGCCAGCTCCTGAAGCGCTGACTTGGGGTGCTTCGGTGCGCGCACCTGGCCGTCGAGATACGGTTGCCAAACCTGGATGACGAAGCGGCTCGCTGCATCGAACCCGGCTTCCAGGTACAGCGCCCCGATCACCGCCTCGACAACGTCGCCGATGACATTGTCGCTCTGGTTGGCACCGTCTTCGCGGGCTTGCTTGCCCAGACGGATCAGCGGCGGGATGCCGAGTCCGCGGCCGACCTCTGCGCATGTCTCCCCGGCAACGAGATCGTTGAAGCGCCGCGACAGCTTGCCCTCCGGCTCCTTCGGGTAACGTTTGAACAACGCCGCCGCGATGGTCAGGCCGAGCACGCGATCACCGAGGAACTCCAGCCGCTCATAGCTGTCCGGACCGACGCTCCCGTGCGTGAAGGCACGATCGAACAGCTCTGGATGCTTCGTCGCATGGCCGAGACGATCAGCAACGAACTGCGATACTTCGCCGCTCATTGTGGCTCACCGGTATAGCCGTTGCCGATGCGATCGCTTCGCAGCGCGGTGAACCAGGTCCACGGCTTTACGTAGGATGCGCTGCCGTCCGTCGACCAGAATGTGACCTCGGCGCGGCCGATCAGCTCTTCGACGGGAAGCATGCCGACGCCGCCCTCCGCCGTCGGGAAACGGCTGTCGAGGCTGTCGTCGCGATTGTCGCCCATCACGAACAGGTGTCCGGCGGGGACTCGGACCGGAGCGAACTGGTCCCCGGGGCTTGCCGCCACCTGGTCGAGGACGGTGTAGCTGGGGCCGCTTGGCAGCGTCTCGAGGAACGCCGGGTACAGGCAATGGGGACGGCCCTCCTTCGTGGCGATGGCCGGTTGAGCCGGCGGGATGACGCGGCAGGGGCTGTTGGGGCCGATCGGCATGGCGAGCGGCCTGATCGGGCGGCGAACGACGGCGCGGCCGTTCAGGACCAGCTTGCCGTCCCTGACCTCAACAACATCGCCCGGCAGTCCGATGACGCGCTTTACGAGATCCGCATTCTCGTCGGGCAGGTGGAAGACCACGACGTCACCCCGCGCCGGCAGGTGGCCGAGGACTCGTCCGGAAAAGGAGGGGACGCTCCACGGGAAGCTGTAGCGCGAATAACCGTAGGGCCATTTGGCGACGGCGATGTAGTCGCCGATGTATAGCGCCGGGAGCATCGAATCCGACGGAATCGAAAACGGCTGCATGACGAGGCTACGCATTGCCCACGCCACGAGTGCGAGGGTCAGCAGGAAGCGCGCCAGGCTGCCCGGAGTCTCCTTCTTCTCGGCTGTCGGCGGGGCAGGGGCGTCGGTTGATGGCTGCCGGTTGGGAGGAGATTGCATCGCCGCGCTTGTTTCCGTCCGTTGCGGCAAGGTCAAGCAGGGTGGCAATTGGCTCTGCCGTCATTATGTGGCGAGGCGATGCCAGCGCCTTCCACGAACGACGTTCCCCGCCTCAATGAGCTGTTCGCTCGCGAACCCGACCGGCTCAGCCGGTTCAGTCACGAGCTCGGGGGGATTTATTTCGACTGGTCCAAGACGCACCTCGACGAGACCCGCGTCGCCGAATTCGTGCAGCGAGCCGAGCGAATGGGGTTTGTGGGCGCGCGCCACGCGCTGTTCGCGGGTGAAATCGTCAACCCGAGCGAGGGACGTCCCGCCACCCACGTTGCCGAGCGCGGGAGCGGCGCTCCGGAGGATGTCGATCTCGCTGCCGCTCGCCACCAGCGCACGCGCGCGCTCGTCGATGCAGTCGAGGCGGGTGCATTCGGCGATGTCACCGGCGTCCTGCACATCGGCATCGGCGGTTCAGTGCTTGGTCCGGCCTTACTCGTCGATGCGCTCGGCCGCCGCGCCGGGAAGCTGAGCGTTCGCTTTCTTTCCAATATCGACGGGCAGGCGTTCGACGATGCTGTAAGCGAGCTCGACGCCGCAACGACCCTGGTGGTGGTGGCCTCCAAGACGTTCACGACGGCCGAAACGCTGGCCAACATGGACGCAGCGCTCAACTGGCTGAGCAGTGCCGGCATCGCCGATCCGCACGGCCGGGTGATCGCTGTGACTGCAAGTCCCGAAGCTGCCGTGCAGGCGGGCATCGACGAAACGCGCGTGCTTCAGTTCGGAGAGGGCGTGGGCGGCCGCTACTCGCTCTGGAGTTCGGTCGGGGTTTCGGCGGCCCTCGCGCTCGGCTGGAATGGCTTCGAGGAACTTCTCGAAGGCGCGGCCGAGATGGACCGTCATTTCCGCTTCGCGGAGCCCGAGGTGAACATTCCACTGCTCGCCGCATTCGCCGACCGCTTCTACGTCGAGACGATAGGCTGTCAGACCCGGGCCGTGTTCGCCTACGACGAGCGGCTGCGGCTGCTGCCTTTCTACCTCCAGCAGCTCGAGATGGAGTCGAACGGCAAGTCGGTGACCACTGCCGGGGAGCCAGCCGAAGCTACGGCACCTGTCACCTGGGGCGGCGTCGGAACCGATGCTCAGCACGCGGTCTTCCAGTTGCTTCACCAGGGTACGATCGTCATCCCGGTCGAGTTCGTCGCCGTTTCCGAGAGCGATGACTCGCTCGACCCCGAGCACCATCGCCAGCTGCTTCTGAACGCTTTCGCGCAAGCCTCGGCGCTGATGAGCGGCCGCACCAGCGACGATCCGCAGCGGAATTACCCCGGCAACCGGCCGAGCACGACGATTCTGCTCGACCGGCTGGACGCGCGCTCGCTCGGCGCACTAATCGCCTTCTACGAGCATCGGACGTTCGCCAATGCCGTGCTGATGGGCATCAACCCGTTCGACCAGTTCGGAGTCGAGCTTGGCAAGCAGATCGCCCGCAAGCTGTCCGATGCTGCCGACGAGGCGGAGCTGGACCCGTCGACCCGAGCGCTGATCGAGCGGGCAGGGGTCTGATGGCCGACTTCGACCTGTTCGTAATCGGCGCTGGCTCGGGCGGAGTCCGCGCTGCTCGCGTCGCCGCGGCGTACGGCGCGCGCGTCGGCATCGCCGAGGAGCACAAGGTGGGCGGCACCTGCGTCATCCGCGGCTGCGTGCCGAAGAAGCTGCTCGTCTACGGCGCGCACTTTGCCGAAGATCTCGATGATGCCGCGATGTTCGGCTGGGATATCCCCGAGAAGCGGTTCGACTGGGCCGTTCTCCGCGACAACGTCCTTTCCGAGGTCGACCGGCTGGAGACCGCGTATACCGAGACGCTCGGCAACCATAAGGTCACCATCTTCCACGAGCGCGCGGAGCTGACCGGCCCCACTTCGATCCGGCTCGCAAGCGGCAAGGAAATCACCGCCGAGAAAATCCTGATCGCGACCGGCGCCCGCCCGCAGATGCCCGAGATCGAGGGCATCGAGCACGCGATCAGCTCGAACGAAGTTTTCCACCTGGAGAAGCTGCCCAAGCGGATCGTGATCGCCGGCGGCGGCTACATCGCGAACGAGTTCGCCGGTGTCTTCAACGAGTTCGGAAGCCAGGTGACGCTGGTCAACCGCACCGACGTGATCCTGCGCCATTATGACCAGCAGATCGTCGACCGGCTGATCCAGATCTCGCTGCGCAAGGGCCTCGACTTCAAGTTCAACGCCAGCATCGACCGTATCGAGCGGAGCGAGTCCGGTTCGCTCAAGGTCACGATGACCGGTTGCGACGATTTCGAAGCCGACGAGGTGCTTTTTGCGATCGGTCGGCGCCCCAACATCGAAGGTCTCGGCCTCGAGCGTGCCGGAGTGGAGCTTGGCGACAAGGGGCAGGTCAAGGTCGATGCGGACAGTCGCAGCTCCGTGCCGTCGATCTTCGCGGTGGGCGACGTGACCGACCGCGTGCAGCTGACCCCGGTGGCGATCCGCGAGGGCCATGCCTTCGCGGACACCTTCTTCGGGAATAAGCCGACCCGGGTGGACTATGGCTGCATCCCGTCGGCGGTGTTCAGCCACCCGCCGCTCGCCTCGGTCGGAATGACCGAGGGCGAGGCGCGCCACAAGCTCGGCCCGGTGAAGATCTACACGTCGGATTTCCGGGCGATGAAGAACGTTCTCGCCGGCCGCAACGAGCGCTCCCTCTACAAGCTGGTCGTCGATGGCGAGACGGACGAGATCGTCGGCCTGCACATGATCGGCCCCGATGCGCCGGAGATCCTGCAGGCGGCGGCCATTGCGGTGAAAGCCAAGCTCAAGAAGGCAGACTTCGACGCGACCATTGCGCTCCACCCGACCATGGCCGAAGAGCTAGTGCTGATGCGCTAGGGACCGGAAGCGGGGGGAAGTTTGCACGACGCAGTGATCATCGGGGCGGGCCACAACGGGCTCACCTGTGCCTATTACCTGGCCAAGAAGGGCCTCAAGGTCGCGGTTCTGGAGGCGCAGGACGTCGTCGGCGGCGCTGCCGTGACCGACGAGTTCCTGCCGGGCTTCCGCAACTCTGCCGCCAGCTATACGGTCAGCCTGCTGCAGCCGAAGGTCATCCGCGAAATGGACCTCGAGCGGCATGGGCTGAAAGTCGTCCTCCGCAAGACCGACAACTTCCTGCCCGGCAACGGCGATTACCTGCTGTCCGGACGAGGTGGCCTGACTCGCAAGGAGATCGGCCGGCACGTGAAGGCCGATGCCGAGGGTTACGACCGCTACATCGCGGAGCTTGAGGCCGTCGTGCCGCTCATCAAGAAGTGGCTGCTGCGGGCACCGCCCGAGGTTGGCGCCGGATTTGGCGGCCTGCCGAAGCTGCTGACGCTCGGCCGCGACATGGTCGGGCTGTCGACCGACGAGATTCGCATCGTTCATGACTTCGCCACTCGCAGCGCGTCCGAGATCCTCGACCGCCACTTCCAGGGCGATCTGACGAAGGCACTGTTCGGCTTCGACGGGGTGGTCGGCAACTTCGCCTCTCCGCAAGCTCCAGGCACCGCCTACGTCCTGCTCCACCACTTGTTCGGTGAAGCTGCCGGAGTCCCCGGCGCCTGGGGGCATGCGATCGGCGGGATGGGGGCGATCACCCAGGCGATGGCCCGCGCCTGCCGCGAAGCCGGCGTCGACATCCTGCTCAACACTCCTGCCGAGGAGGTAATCGTCGACAAGGGCCGCGCGGCCGGCGTGGTCGCCGGCGGCAAGGCGTGGCGATCGAAATTGGTAATCGCCGGCGTCAATCCGCGACTACTGTTCGATCGGCTGATCCCGTCGGGCGCGGTCAGCGCCGACGTCGGCAGCCGAATGCACGCGTGGAAATGCGAGAGCGCGACGTTCCGCATGAACGTTGCTCTGTCCGAGCTGCCGAAGTTCACGGTGCTTCCGAAAAAGGGCAATCACCTCACCGCCGGCATCATCATGGCGCCAAGCCTCGACTACATGCACCGCGCCTGGCTCGATGCCGAGATGAACGGCTGGGCGAAGCAGCCGATCGTCGAGATGCTGATCCCGTCGACGCTGGACCCAAGCTTGGCGCCCAAGGGCAAGCACGTCGCCAGCCTGTTCTGCCAGCACTTCCGCTACGATCTTGGCCCCGGCCGAAGCTGGGACAAGGAGCGCGAGCAGGCCGCCGATGCCATCATCGCGCTGGTCGACAGCCACGCGCCCGGCTTTGCCGCGTCCGTGCTTGGACGCCAGATCCATTCGCCGCTCGACTTGGAGCGCCGCTTTGGTCTGATCGGCGGCGACATCTTCCACGGCAAGATGGGCCTCGATCAGCTGTTCAGCGCACGGCCGATGATCGGGGCAGCAGACTACCGGATGCCTCTGAAAGGTCTGTACCTGTGCGGATCGGGCAGCCACCCGGGCGGCGGCGTGACCGGAGCGCCCGGCCACAATGCGGCGCGGGCAGTGCTTGCCGACCGTCGCGTCTGGAAGCGCGCTGCGTGAAGCCGCTCGAGGGCATCCGGGTCCTCGACCTCAGCCGAGTCCTTGCCGGCCCGTGGTGCACGCAATTGCTCGCGGATCTCGGCGCCGAGGTCATCAAGATCGAGCGGCCGGGCAGCGGGGATGACACCCGGCACTGGGGGCCGCCGTGGCATGGCGAAGGCGAGCGCCGGGTTGCGGCTTACTTTCTGAGCGCGAATCGTGGGAAGAAATCCGCGGCAATCGATTTCGGAACCGAAGAAGGCGCCGCACTGGTCCGAAGGCTGGCTGCCGATGCCGACGTACTGGTCGAAAACTTCAAGGTCGGCGGCCTTGAGAAGTTCGGCCTCGACGCCGTTTCGCTCCGCGCCGCCAACCCGCGGCTGATCTACGCTTCAATCACTGGCTTCGGACAGGACGGCCCCTACGCCGACCGCGCCGGTTACGATTATATCGTCCAGGGAATGGGCGGGCTGATGAGCATCACCGGCTTGCCCGACGGCGAACCCGGCGGCGGGCCGATGCGGGTCGGCGTCGCGGTGGTCGATCTGTTCACGGGCCTCTACACCTGCGTCTCGATCCTCTCTGCGCTTTACCGGCGCGAGAAGACCGGCGAGGGCGCCCACATCGACATGGCGCTGTTCGACACGCAGCTGGCGATGCTTGCCAACCAGGCGTCGAACGCGCTGATCTCCGGCAACGACCCGCCGCGGCAGGGCGTCACGCACCCGAATATCGTGCCCTATCAACCCTTCCAGGCGGCCGATCAGCCGATCATCATCGCGGTCGGCAACGATCGCCAGTTCGCGCGCCTCGCGGAGCTGTGCGGGCATGGAGAGTGGGCCACCGACGAGCGCTTCGCCAACAATGGCGCGCGGGTCGCGAACCGCGCCGAGATCGTGCGCCTCGTCGCCGAGTGCATCCGCGACAAGCCCGCCGCTGAATGGCAGGCGGAGCTTGAGGCTGCAGGCATTCCATCGGGACCAATCAACAGCGTCACCCAGGCACTGTCGGACGTTCAGGCGCAGCACCGCGCGATGGTGCGGACGATTGCCGGTACGCCTCTGGTCGGATCACCCGTGCGGCTGGACGGCGCGCGGGCAGATTCGGAGCTTCCTCCGCCGATGCTGGGCGAGCACACTCGGGACATCGTGGGGGAACAGCTCAGCGACGAGGAGTTCGCGCGGCTCCGGCAGTCAGGCGTGGTCGCCTGAGTCCTCGATGAGCGGCCGCTCTGGTGGGGCGGCGACCGCGGGAGCATCCTGGCCGTAGCGCGACTGGATGAAGCGGCCCTGCGTCTCGAGTGCCGCGAGATCGTCCCGGGCCAGCTTCTCCGCGATTTCGTCGAGCGCAGTTCGGCTTGCAGCAAGCGCTTCCACCAGCCGCTCATCGGCGCTCTTTCCCTCGCCGTCACGCTCGGTCCGGTACGCCGCCGGCACGTGCGAATAGCGCTCGATTAGTCCGGGCAAGTGGATGGACATCAGTCGCCGCGCGTCCTGGGCGTTGGGATCAAGCGTATCGACGCGCTCCAGCGTCTGTTTCAACGAGGGCAGGACGGCGCTAAGTGCATCCACCTCGGCCTGGGCTGGTGGCGGCAGCGCCGCCCTGGTGCGGTAAAGGTAGGAATCAAACCGCTGCACCATCGGTCCGTTCGGCAGGTCCGCGGGAGGAGCTGCAGCCGTGCGCTCGGGCGACGGCATGAACGCGAGCAATGCGGCAATCCCGATCGCCAAGCCGACCGCAGCCAGAAAGCCGAACATGCCGATGGGCATGATCAGCCCGACGATGATGGTCAGCAGGCTGACGACGCCGATCGCCACGCCGACACGGGCAACGCGGCGCTTGAGGTCGGAGTTCAGCCGCTGCCGCTCGCGGCTGGCCGCATCGCGCACGGGTCCCTTGCGGACGTCGAGCCGCTGGAACACGTCGTTCGCGTGGGCAATGACCTTGTCGGCTCTTTCGGTCGTCATTTTGCTTCGATGGGCGTGAGCGGCGACACTCCGCCCGCAATGCGGCCCTTCTCCACCCCTTCAGCGCGGGCGATATAGCCCTTCGACTTCTCGACCTCGCTCGAAAGGGTGTTGACGGTCTGCTTCATGTTGCCGAGCGCCTCGAGCTTGAAGCGGTCGATCTGGTCCATCGTGTCGTAAATGTTCTGGAAGGCGCGCTGCAGCGTCTCGAGCGGGATCGTCGACGAGGCAGCCTGCTCGTGGATCGCCGCCGTCTGCGTGCGAAGCATCTCGCCGGTCGCATCGATCATGTTCGACGTGGTCGTATTGAGTGCCGTCACCTGCTCCAGGACCAGCTTCTGGTTGGTCATGGCCTGGGCGACCGTGACGGCCGTGCGCAGCGCGGCGACGGTGGTTGTCGAGGCGCGATCCACGCCCTTCACGAGCTCGACATTGTTCTTCTTGACGAGATCGAGCGCCAGATAGCCCTGGACCGTCACCGCCATCTGAGTGAGCAGGTCGGTGGTCCGCTGGCGGGTGTAGAACAGCGCCGTCTCGCGGATCGCCTTGGCCTTGGCCGGCTCTGTCGCGTCGAGCTCGTTCGCTTTGTCCTCGAGCGTCTGGTCCAGCTTCTTGGAGATGTGGATCATCTGCTCGAGCTTGTGCATCGTCTTCCACAAGTTCGCCCGCTCGGTGTCGATCGCCGCATTGTCCATCAGCAGCTCGTCCTTGCCGTTGGCGAGGCTGCTGAGGACCTTCGAGATGTGGGTCTGCGAGCTGCGGTACTTGTCGAAATAGCGGTCGACCCGGTTCCCGAACGGAATGATGCCGAGGAGCTTCTTCGTCTTGGTCGCTTCCTTGGGATCGAGGGCCTCGACCGTGCGGCGGAGTTCGGTGAGATCGGCGCCAATGCCGCTGTCCTTGTCGATGGCCTTCACCGGACGGTCGAGGAAGCGGTTCGAGGCGCCGGCGGCCTCGGCGATCTCCTTGCGGCCCATCGACGTCAGCTGGTCGACTTTCTTGCCGAACTCCGGGCTGTTGGAATCGAGCCTCGCCAGCTCGTCCACGAACTGCGCCACGCGCTTGTCGAGCTCGGTGGTCTCCTCGGTCTTGAGCGGCACCAGTCCAGCTGCCTCGGCAGCTGGAAGGGGCTGCAGGGCGTCCGGCGGGTCGAGCTTCAGCTTCGTCGCAGTCGCCGTCGTCGTTTCAGCTGCCGGTTCGGTCGCCATGGTCAGATCCTTTCATCCCCTTGTGCGGCCCGGCCGTGGGCCGGTCAACGCCGCGAGAGTTTGCACTGTATTATAGTAGTAGGACACGCTGAGACAAGGAATCCTGTCCCCGGAAGATGGTGAACGCGCATTAACCATGCCCCTGAACGCTTCACTTACCGTGGCGAGGCTAAAGGTTCGCCCAAAGCAATACGTCTCACCGTGAGGATCGCATGTTTAGTCTCACTCGGCTGATCAACCAGGGCAGGCTAGGTAATCTCCTGCAAATGGTTCGCCAGGCGATGGCTGGCGCTCCGCGCCTGCGCAGCGACACCGCCGGCAATGTGCTGGTGATTTTCGGGGTCGCGATGCCGCTCATGTTCGCAGGCCTCGGCCTGGCTGTCGAAGGAGCCAATTGGTACCAGACCAAGCGCGCCCTCCAGAACGCCGCCGACGAAGCTGTCGTTGCTGCCGCGACGAACAACGCTGACAATTACCAGAACGAAGCACGGGCGGTCGCAGCGAAATACGGGTTCACCAACGGCGTAGGCAACGTGACGGTCACTGCAGCGAAAAATGTAACCTGCCCGACCGGAGCAGCGACCTGCTACAGCGTGACGATCACGCGCAAGGTGCCACTCCTGTTCACGCCGATTGCAGGCTTCGCCGGCAACACGAACATCTCGGGCCGTGCCGCCGAGCTAATCTCGGCGAGAGCAGTCGCCAGCTTCCAGACGAGCCCGCGCAGTTATTGCATGCTCGCGCTTGCCAGTTCGGCGCCGAACTCGAGCGCGGTGGAGTTCACTACCAACGGGGCGCCGAAAGCCGACCTGCACGGCTGCAACGTCATGTCGAATGCCAGCATGAAGTGCAACGGCAGCGACCTCAACGCAGGGTTCGGCGATGCCGTCGGCACCAGCATCGGTTGCGGCAAGAGCCAGACACCGAATTCCCCGCCCGTGACGGACCCCTACGCATCTCTCGCCTCGAATATCCCTGGCAACTCGTGCACGAGCTACTCGCACGAGCCCAGCAAGAAGAACGACCCGGCATTGCCTGCGGCCAATCAGATCACGGGCACACTTGCACTGGGCACGAAAACTTACTGCGGCGACGTCCAGCTGACGGGGAACGTCACCCTCACGGGCACCAACGTGATTGTGATCCGTAACGGCAAGCTCGATACAAACGGCTTCAGCATCACGACGGCTACCAATGCTGCTGCCACCATCATTTTCTCCGGCACGAACGACGGCTCCACCATTGGGCCGGCCGGCGGCGGCTCGATCAATATCTCATCGCCCACGTCCGGCACCTGGTCGGGGGTCGCCCTCTACACCGACCCGACGCTGACCACCGGCGTGACGCTTAGCGCCGCGGGCAACACGCCAAGCTGGAATATCTCCGGCCTCGCTTATTTCCCGCACTCGTCGGTCACGTTCAGCGGCGCCGTCGGCAAGTCGACGAGCGGCAAGACCTGCTTCGTGATCGTGGTCGACAACATCACGATCAACGGCACCGGCAGCATCATCAATCAGAGCGAGTGTGCTCAACAGGGCCTGACCATGCCGAGCAACCCGATTGCCGTTCGCGGCCGGTTGGTGGCCTGATCCCATGATCAAGCGCGCTAGGAACCTGCTCCGCGACAGCTCAGGGCTCGCAACGCTCGAGTTCGCAATCGCATCAACGACGCTGATGGTTGGGCTGCTCAACGGGCTCGAAGTCGCCCGCTGGTCCTATCAGAAGATGGAATTGGCAAACGCGGTTCACTCGGCTGCCCAGGCAGCGTGGAACGCATGCGACACCAAGCACCTGCCGGCGACTACGAAATGCACCGGCCTGTCTGCGGCAGTGACAAACGCGCTTGCCGCGACATCCCTGGGATCGGGTGTCACCGCGACGACCGGCTATCCGACCGAAGCCTATTATTGCGTGAACTCATCCGGCGTTCTCACGAGCGTCGGCCCGGTCTCAGCGGCGAAGCCCGCAGACTGTTCTGGCGTGAGTGATACGGCGCACGTGCCCGGCGATTACGTCGTCATCTCGGCAAGTTACACTTACTCGCCACTCTTCGGGAGCAATCTGACGGCAGGCGGGTTCCTGCCGGCCACCTTGACGAAGACGGGTTACATCCGGCTGCAATGACCATGATTTCACCTATCAGACGTCTCGCAGCCAACGAGAGCGGAGCCACGGCGATCGAGTTCTCGATTCTGGCCACCGCGTTCTTCGCGCTGCTCTTCGGCGGCATCTCCGCGTCATTCGTCGGCTACACTTCGTCGAGCCTTCACGGGGCGGTTGAGTCCGCTGCTCGCTGCCGCGCTTTGGCCGTCACCTGCACCGACGCAACCACGACGCAGACCTACGCCGCCAGGAAGTTCCGCGGCATCACGCGCACTGCGGCGACCTTCACGTCCACGACCCAGGCATGCGGCAACAACGTGACCGGCAGTCTGAACTACAGAGTCGACTGGATCGTCGCGTCGAGAACCTTCAGGTTGCGGGCGCGATCCTGTTTCCCAACCCAGGCAGCATCAGCCCCCTGATCTGGGGGAATTAGCCGCCGGTCTTCCGCTCGAAGAAGGCAGTGAGGGCGGCCTTCACGTCAGCAGAACCCAGCCGCTCCGCGAACAGTTCGCTTTCGAACTTCATGCGCTGAAGCACTTCGTCTTTGGTCCCATGACGAAGCAGACGCTGCGTCTGCCGGACCGCTTCGGAAGGCTTCGCGAGCAGCGCTTTCACAATTTTGTCCAAGCTGGAGTACAGCTCTTCAGCGGGCGTACGATGGCTGATCAGGCCGACCGCCTGCGCCTCTTCCACTCCGAACGGCTCGCACAGCAGAAGGTAGCGAGCTGCGAGACGGCGGCCGGCAAGCCGGGGCAAGAGCAGCGAGCTGGCGGCTTCGGGCACCAGGCCCAAGTCCACGAACGGCAGCGAGAAGCGCGCATTGTCGGCAGCGATCACCAGATCGCAGTGGAGGAGCATCGTTGTGCCGATTCCCACGCAATTGCCGTGCACCGCCGCAATCATCGGCGTCTCGCAGGCGACGAGCGCGCGCAGGAACCGCCAGACGGGGATGTCCACCGTCTCTCGCAGCCCCGCATCGAGGAAGTCTGCGAGGTCGTTGCCTGCAGCAAAATCGCGTCCTTCGCCTCGGAACGTGACCACGCAGATACTCGTGTCATCTCGCGCCTGCTCGAGAAGCTCGGCAAGCGCTGCATACATGCCCGTTGTGATGGCGTTCCGGCGTTCGGGCCGCGCGAGCGTGATGGCTAGAACTTCGCCGCTCCGTTCGACGCGGACATGCTCGCTCATCGGCTTCTCCAAACTGGATGACTGGCCCTGCACCAGCGGCTATGCCCTTCAAATTCACCAAAGTCCGGGCACAAGCAAACGATGAAGTTCTTCGCCGATACTGCCGAAATTTTCGAAATTCGCGAACTTGCCGCCAGCGGCCTGCTCGATGGCGTGACCACGAACCCGAGCCTGATCCACAAATCCGGCCGCGACTTCGTCGAGGTGGTGCGGGAGATTGCGGGCGTCGTCAGCGGGCCGGTTTCGGCCGAGGTTGTCGCGCTGGATTATGACGGGATGATGCGCGAGGCCGAAATCCTGCGGCGCATCGGCGACAATATTGCGATCAAGGTGCCGCTGACGCCCGACGGGCTGAAGACCTGCAAGGCGCTGACGCAGGACGGCACGATGGTCAACGTGACCTTGTGCTTCTCCGCGGCGCAGGCGCTGCTTGCGGCGAAAGCCGGCGCGACGTTTATCTCGCCTTTCGTCGGCCGCCATGACGACGTCGGTTTCGACGGCATGCAGCTGATTGCCGACATCCGCCTCATCTACGACAATTACGATATGGGCACCGAAATCCTGGTGGCCAGCGTTCGCCATCCTGTTCACGTTGTCGAGGCCGCCAAGATTGGGGCGGACGTGATGACCGCGCCGCCGAAGATCATCTGGCAGTTGTTCAAGCACCCGCTGACCGACAACGGCATCGCCGGATTCCTCAAGGACTGGCAGGCGACGGGTCAGACGATCGCCTGACCGTCTCCGCACAGGCACTCCCGTCGCCATAGGAAATTAACTGCTTTGGGCGTATCCTGCGCCACATGGCGACGGTGATCCCCTTCGAAGAACGAGCGGTCGCGCATCTCCGCGAGCGGCTTGGAGCGGCAGAAGAGGCGAACCAGGACCTCATCGCGTTTGCCCGCGGTCATTCGGGCGCGGTTTCCTCCATTCACTCGGCAGCCATTGCGGCGATGGAGGCGGAAGGCGTCGACGCACTGCTTCATGTCGTCACCCAGGAATGGCCGCTGATCCTCGGGATCGACGCGGTTGCAGTGGCGCTTGTCGTCGGCGACCGCGGTTTCCGCGCCGACGGCAACGGCGTTCGGCTGGTCGAACCGGCGCTGCTCCAACGATCCATCGCCAGCGTCCCCGGGGTCGACATGCGCAGCGTCGGGCGAGGCCATCCGATGTTCGGTCCGGCATGCGACCTGATCCGCGCAGAGGCGCTGGTCCGGATCGACGCGGAGCCGCCGTTTCCGACCGGCCTGCTGGCGCTCGGCCAGCGCGCGGAGCTTAGCCTCGACGCCCGTCACGGTTCCGAATTGCTGATGTTCCTAGGACGCACTCTTGGCACTATGATCCGCCGGTGCGTGACGGAACCGAGCCCCAACTAAGCGACGGCGCCTGCCGCGCACTTGCTGCGCGATGGGCCGGTTACCTCCAGCATGATCGCAGGCGATCCGCGCATACGGTGCGCGCCTACGTCGCAACGGCACATCGCTTCACCGAGTTCCTGGAACGTCACCGCGGCGGTCCGGTCGGCCCCCGTGACCTGACGGAGCTTGCCGCGCCTGACCTGCGCGCGTTCGTGGCTCAGCGGCGGCTCGAAGGTCTCGGCGCGGCGTCGGCGGCGCGTGAGTTGTCGGGCGTACGCGCATTCCTGAAATATGCGGCGGAGCAGTCGGGCGAAGCTCCGTCGCTGCCGCGCGTACGTGCGCCGCGGCGACCGCGCACGCTGCCGCGGCCCGCCGCTCCGGCGGAGGCCATGTCCCTTGCCGAAGATGCGGCGGAGGCCGCGAGCGAGCCCTGGATCGGCGCCCGTGATCTTGCCGTCCTGCTGCTGCTCTACGGCGCCGGACTGCGCGTCGCCGAGGCGCTGTCGCTGACCGGCCGCACGCTTCCGATCGGTGCGACGCTGCGGGTGACGGGCAAGCGGGCGAAGACGCGGATCGTGCCCATCGTTCCTGCCGTTCGCGACGCTATCGACGAGTACGTTCGGCAGTGCCCGTATCCGCTGACCGGCGACCTGCCGCTGTTCGTCGGCGCGCGTGGCGGGCCACTGAACCCGGACCTGGTGCGTCGCGCCGTCGCTGCTGCGCGGCGGCGGCTTGGCCTTCCCGACACGCTGACGCCACATGCACTTCGGCACAGTTTCGCGACCCATCTGCTGGCGCGAGGCGCGGACTTGCGAGCGCTTCAGGAACTGCTCGGTCACGCGAGCCTGTCGTCGACGCAGATCTATACGGCGGTCGATGCTGCGCGGCTGCTGGACGTGTATCGGCACGCGCATCCGCGAGCCTGAGAGGTCCGCCGCAGCGAGCCCACTTGGTGGGGTTAGCAGGCTCGCCGCGACATCAGATTGGTAGGCCTCCGTTCCTGAAGCAAAAGCTAAACAACCGTTCTGGAGCGACCTCTTCGAGCGAGTTTCAAGCCGTTGTGGATCGATCTCCCACACGGCGCGCAATCGCTTCCCAGATGAGAGCCGCCGTGTCGGTGCCGTTGAACTTGTCGATAGCGACGATGCCGGTCGGCGACGTGACGTTGATCTCGGTCAGCCAGCGGCCGCCAATCACGTCGATGCCGACGAACAGCAAACCACGACGCTTCAGCTCCGGTCCGAGAGTCGCGCAAATTTCCTGCTCGCGCGCGGTCAGTTCGGTCTTCGCGGCGGTGCCGCCGACGGCAAGGTTGGAGCGGATCTCGCCCTGGCCGGGAACGCGGTTGATCGCGCCAGCGACCTCCCCGTCGACCAGGACGATGCGCTTGTCGCCCCGGGAGATCTCCGGAATGAACTTCTGGATGACGTGCGGTTCGCGATACGTCGTGTTGAACAGCTCGACTAGTGAGGCGAGGTTGCGGCCGTCGCTGCCGATCCGGAACACCGAGCCGCCGGCAAAGCCGTGCAGCGGCTTGATGACGATTTCCCCGTGCTCGGCCAGGAACTTGCGGGCAACGCCGAGGGAGCGGGTCACCGCCGTCGGCGGCATGAACTCGGCGAAGTCAAGCACCCAGACTTTCTCGGGAGCGTTGCGGACCGATCCGGGGTCGTTGACGACCACGGTTTCGCCCTTGATCCGATCGAGGAGGTGCGTCGCGGTGATGTAGCCGAGGTCGAAGGGTGGATCCTGCCGCATCAGCACCACGTCGACGTCGCTTGCGAGGTCGAGCACGGTGAAATCGCCAAGACTGAAATGGTCGCCTTCGATGCGCTGGACGGTGACCGGGTGGGCTCCCGCGTAGACGCGGCCGTCCACATAAGTGAGCGCGTCGGGAAGGTAGTGGAAGAGCGTGTGCCCAAGCTCCTGAGCCTTGAGCATCAGGGCGAAGGTCGAATCTCCGGCGATGCCGATGCCCCGGAGCGGGTCCATCTGCACGGCGACGCGTAAGGGCGCTTGGGGCATCGCGCTCGGGTAGGAGAGGCTCACGCCTTTGTCACCCTTGCCAGATGTTGGTGAGGTGCTGAGGCCAGCGGAACGGCACGATGAGTATGGCGTCGATGCGGACGTCGTCGCCCGGACGCATGTAGCGCGGGGCGAGGCGCTCGGCCGCGACGACCACGCGCCGGAGGTGCCAGGGATCGATGGCCATCGCCGCTGCGTCCGCCGTTGCGCGAGCCTTTACCTCGACGAACGCGACGATCCTGCCGCGGCGCGCGACCACGTCGACTTCGCCGCCCCGCACTCGGGCGCGCCGGGCAAGGATGTGCCAGCCGTTGAGACGCAGGTACCAGCAGGCGATCGCCTCTGCGGCGCGGCCGCGCTGCTCCGCGACCTGGCGGTTCATTGCGACAGTTCCAGCGCTCGCGCGTAGACGCGTTTGCGAGGAAGCTTGAGCTGCTCGGCAACTTCTGCCGCGGCGCGGGAAGGCGAGAGGCGCGCGAGAGCGTCGATCAGCGCGTTGTCGAGATCGGCGTCACTTGCGGCAGCGGCCTGGCCCGGCGGACCGACGACGATCACGATCTCGCCGCGCGGCGCTGCTTCCGAATAGCGGTGGGCGAGTTCGGCAAGTGTGCCCGTTACGCATTCCTCGTGCAGCTTCGTGATTTCCCGAGTCACTGCGGCGTCCCTCTCGCCGAGGACTTCGGCAAGGGAGGCGAGCGCTGCGCCGAGCCGCGGGCCGCTTTCGTACAGCAGCAGGCTTGCGCGCACCTGCGCCACTTCGCGGATTGCGTCCGCACGGGCCTTTGCCTTGGCAGGCAGAAAGCCAAGGAAGAGGAAACGGTCAGTCGGCAATCCGGCGAGCGTTAGTGCCGCGACGGCTGCACAGGGGCCGGGAACAGTGTGGACGGCGTACCCTGCGGCGCGGGCCGCGCGAACGAGTTTGTAGCCTGGGTCGGATATCAGCGGCGTGCCCGCGTCGCTGACCAGCGCCACCGCCTTCTCACCGAGCGCAGCGACGACAGCGTCGCGGTCGCGTTCTGTCGCATGATCGTCGTAGCGGCGCATCGGCACCTTGGCGCCCACATGGGCGAGCAGTTTCGCGGTAACCCGCGTGTCCTCGACCAGGACCAGGTCGGCGTTGCGGAGAGTCTCGGCAGCACGCGTGGACAGGTCGCCGAGGTTGCCGATCGGCGTGGCGACGATGTGCAGCCCGGGCGCGAGGGGCTCAGCCACGGGATCGACCAGATAAGCGCTTCCAAATGCGACAAAAAGGAGTCATGTTACAGGCCTTGTCGTCAGTACCTGGGGAGAGGTGCGATGATTATTTTGTTGGGTGCTTCGGCGATCTATCTGACCGCGCTTCAAGCGGTGATCAATGCGCCTCGGGATGCGTTCAAGACCTGCCTGAAGGAGTCCGTCGCCAAGGCCGCGGCCCAGAAGGTCGATGGGGATGCGTACGAAGCGTTCGTTCGGAACGAATGCGGTGCCCAGCTGAACAGCTTCAAGAGCGCGGTCGTCGGCTTCGACATGAAGAACAAGATGTCGAAGAAGGACGCGGCGTCCGACGCCGACATGATGATCGCCGACTTTGTGACGGGCTCCACCGATCACTACAAGTATGTGCTCAAGAGCGAGCCGCTGCAGAAGAACAAGCCGGAAATGACTCAAGCGGCTGCTCCGGCGGACGCGCAGGTGAAGAAATAGGCTCCACTGCGGCGATCTCGCCGAGAATAGTATCAAGCAACAGCCGTCCCGCCGCCGTAAGCGCAATGCGCGTTCCCTGGCGCGTGAGGTGACCTGACCCGACCAGCCGGTCGACCCGGGCCCAATCGACGAGCGTCGCAAGTCCGAACCGGTTGGCGATAGCCGCCGGATCGATCCCTTCGCGAAGACGCAGCCCCATGACGAGCGCTTCATCGGCAGCCTCGATCGGGGTCAGCGGCGCCTCTTCGGCGATGCCGTTTCCGTTGCGGGCCAGCGCGGACAGGAAGTTCTCCGGCTTCCTGTGGCGGGCTGTGCGCATGCCGAGCCGCCGGCCATGCGCGCCGGGGCCAACGCCTGCGTAGTCGCCGTAGCGCCAGTAGGTGAGGTTGTGGCGGCTCTCGTCGCCTGGTCGGGCGTGATTGCTGATCTCGTAGGCGGGCATGCCTGCAGCCGCGGTTCGCTCTTCGGTGAGTTCGAACAGCGAGGCTGCAACGTCCGCGTCGAGCGGCTCGAGCTTCCCCGCCTGCTGGAGCGCGGAGAAGCGCGTGCCGGGCTCGATCGTGAGCTGATAGAGCGAGAGGTGTGTCGTGCCGAGCGACAGAGCGCGATCGAGCGTTGCCGACCAGCGCTCCTCGGTGTCGCCGGGAAGGGCATAGATCAGGTCGAAGCTGACCCGGGCGAAGTGTTGCTGCGCAGTCTCGAGAGCTCGCATTCCCTCATCGGCCGAGTGGGCGCGACCGAGAAAGGCCAAAGCGCCGTCCTCGAAGCTCTGCAGGCCGAGCGAGAGGCGATTCACCCCGGCGGCGGCAAGATCGGCGAAGCGGGCGGCCTCGACGGAATTGGGGTTGGCCTCCAGGGTAATCTCGATCTCGTCGGAAGCCGACCAGTGCCGCGATGCGGCGGTGAGGACGGCCTCGACCGTGGCCGGGTCCATTAGCGATGGGGTGCCGCCGCCGAAGAAGATGGAGGTCAGCCGACGCCCCGGGAGGAGCCGCGCTTCGTGCGCCAGGTCCGCTAGCAGGGCCTGTCGCCACGCATGCTGGTCGATCTGGACGCGGACGTGGCTGTTGAAGTCGCAATAAGGGCATTTGCTGACGCAAAACGGCCAGTGGACGTAGAGCGCCAGGGCATCTTGCGTGTCGCGAACGGCGCGAATGTTCCCAATGTTCGCACTGACGAGCGCTGCTGGCTGCTGAGTCGGCGCGGCGTGCGAAGGATTACCCGTTGCCATTGCTTGCGCCCTGTAACGCAGGACCCGTCCTGTAGGACAGCCTACGCCAGCGCCGCGAGGAACTTGCGGAATGCGTCGGCACGATGGCTGATGGCGTGCTTGGCGTCAGGGTCCATCTCGCCGAACGTTTGTTCGTGCCCGACCGGCTGGAACAGCGGGTCGTAGCCGAAACCCTTGTCGCCGCGCGGTGGCCATACGAGCGTGCCGTCGACGCGACCGTCGAACGTCTCGGCTTGGCCGTCGTTCGGCCAGGCGATTGCCAGCGAGCAGACGAAGTGTGCGGCAGCCGGCGCGTCCGGCTCGGTCGCTTCCGTTTCGCGCCAGACTCTTCCCATCGCACGCATCCAGTCGCGGTTGCCTTCCTCGTCCTCGGCCCACCGGGCGGAGAAAATGCCGGGCCGGCCGTGAAGCGCGTCGACGCAGAGCCCGCTGTCGTCCGCGAGTGCGGGCAGTGCGGAGAGGTCGGCGGCGGCGCGTGCCTTGAGGTCCGCGTTGTCGGCGAAGGTGACGCCGATCTCCTCCGGCTCGGGAAGGCCAAGCTCCTCGGCACTGACGCAGCTGATGCCGAGCGGCTCCACGAGCGCTGCAATCTCGCGCAGCTTGCCGGCGTTGTGCGTGGCGATGACCAGCCGGTCGCCGATCGGCCTCACCGGCCGGTCGCCTTCAGCTGGGCCTGGAAGATCTCGGTGCAGCCGATCCGCGCGAGTCGGAGCAGCCGGAGCAGCCCCTCCTCGTCGTAGCATTCGCCTTCCGCTGTCGCCTGCGCCTCGACGATCGAGCCGTCGGCCGTGAGCACGAAGTTGGCGTCGCAGCCCGCCTTGCTGTCCTCGAGATAATCGAGGTCGAGGACCGGCGTGCCGCTGTAGATGCCACAGCTGACCGCAGCGACCTGGGTACGGATCGGGTCCGTGGTCAGGCCCTTGCCGGCCAGCAGCTTGTCGAGAGCGATCCGAAGCGCGACCCAGCCGCCGGAGATGGACGCAGTGCGGGTGCCGCCGTCGGCCTGGATGACGTCGCAATCGACGATGATCTGGCGCTCGCCGAGCTTTGGCAGGTCGACGACAGCGCGCAAGGAGCGCCCGATGAGGCGCTGGATCTCCTGGGTGCGGCCGGACTGCTTACCCTTGGCGGCTTCGCGATTGCCGCGGGTGTGGGTCGCCCGGGGCAGCATGCCATATTCGGCGGTGACCCAGCCCTGGCCCTTGCCGCGAAGGAATGGCGGCACCTTCTCCTCGACCGAGGCGGTGCACAGCACGCGCGTGTCGCCGAAGCTGACGAGGCATGACCCTTCGGCGTGCTTGGTGAAGCCGGGCTCGAAGCGAAGTTCGCGCATCTGGTCTGGGGCGCGGCCGGAAGGGCGCATGGGGTCTCCTGATGATGGTGCGGGGCCGCTCCCTAGACCGGCTGACGTCGCAATCCTAGATGCAAGGCATGACCCAGCCCATTGGCGAACTGACGGACCGGATGCGGGACATCTTCGGCCTGGTGGTCGAAGCCTATCTCGAACGCGGGATCCCGGTGGGCTCGAAGGCGCTTGCGGGCAGCATCAGCCTGTCGCCGGCCTCGATCCGGGGCGTGATGCAGGAGCTTGAGGAGCGGGGGCTGCTGACTCACCCGCATACTTCGGCTGGACGCATTCCTACGGAATCGGGGCTGCGCCTGTTCGTCGACGGGATCATGCAGGCGTCTGCACCGGATCCTCGTGAGCGGGCGGAGATCGAACGGCAGATCGTCCGCGAGCAGCCGATCGAGGACGCACTCGCCGCCGCCTCGACCGCCCTGTCGGGGTTGTCGCAGGCCGCCGGTGTGGTCCTTGCGCCAAAGCAGGAGCTGCGGCTTCGTCAGTTGTCGTTCGTCCCATTGAGTCCGGACCGGGCCTTGGCGGTGCTGGTTGGTGCGGACGGGACCGTCGAGAACCGGATCGTCGCTCTGGACAGCATGACCTCGGCAGCAGCGCTGAGCGAAGTCAGCAATTTCGTGAATGCCCGGCTATCGGGACTGACGCTCGCCGAGGCAGAAGCGCGGCTGCGCGCCGAGATCCGCGAGCGGAAGGAGGCGATCGATGCGGCAGCAGGCGAGCTGGTCGCGACGGGCCTCGCGGCGTGGACCCAGGATCCGGCTCGCCGGCCGGTGCTGATCGTCCGGGGCCAGGCCAACCTCATCGACGACAACGCCGCCGAGGATCTCGAGCGGGTCCGCAAGCTGCTTGGGGAGCTCGAGGACACGCAGGAGATTGCTCGCGTGCTGGAGGGCGCGCGGGATGCTCCCGGGTGCCGGATTTTCATCGGATCCGAGAACCGGATGTTCGCGCTTTCCGGCTCATCGGTAATCGCGGCGCCCTATCGCGGGAGCCAGGGACAGGTGGTCGGCGTTGTCGGAGTGATCGGCCCCACACGGTTGAACTACGCCCGCGTGGTCCCCATGGTGGATTTCACAGCGAAAGCACTGACGAGATTGATGGCATGACCGAAGACGAAAAGCTGCACGAAGAAGCCGAGAACCTGCGCAAGGAAACGGCCGAGCAATCGCCTGAGCTGGAGGAGCATGACCAGCTCGCCGAGCTCCAGAACCAGCTGGCCGAAGCGAACAACAAGGCGCTCTATGCAGCGGCCGAAGTGCAGAACGTGCGCCGGCGGCTGGAGGCGGAGAAGCAGCAGGCGTCGGCCTATGCCGCGGCGAACTTCGCTCGCGACATGCTGGCGATCAAGGACCACCTCGACCGTGCGCTCGGCGCCGTCAACGAGGAGCTGCGCCGGGACAAGGTCGCAAGCCAGTTCCTCGCCGGAATCGAATCCACGGCCCGCGAGCTGGAGTCGGTATTCACCCGCAACGGCGTGACCCGCGTCAAGTCGATTGGCGAGAAGCTGGACCCGAATAAGCACCAGGCAATGATGGAAGTGCCGAGCGACAAGGCGGAGCCCGGCACCATCGTCGAGGAAATGCAGCCCGGCTACGTGCTCAAGGACCGGCTGCTGCGCCCTGCGCTTGTCGCGGTCGCCAAGTCCGGCAGCTAATCACAGCCGAACGGAAGCAGGGAGCGCGGGGGCGAGCAGCGCACGATCACCCCGTGGGATGCGAGAAACGCGTCCTTTACGATCTCCGCCTGTTGCTCGAGCCCGTACCGGTTGAAGGGGTGGCCGGGTTTCAGTTCATAGCGATATAGGCAGAACGGGTGGCGCATCAGCGGCAGGTAGAACCGGCCTTTGGTCTGCGCCTGCCAGACGTGGGTGAGCTCGTGCATGAAATAGGCCTGCTGGCCGAGCGGCTCACTGGCGAAATCGGGCGACCAGCCGCCGCCGTTCGGGTGGAAATGGATGTTGCCGGTGGGCGCCATGGCGGAGCGCGGTGGCTGCAGGGGCCACCACTTGCCGCGGAACAGGCGCACCTTCGAATAATCGATCGCGTCGCCGAAGATTGGCTTGGCAAGGGCGATTTCTCCGGGGGTGAGCGGCCGCACATCCATGGCCGGGCACTATCGCGGCACGGCTCCGAGCGCCACTTGCAGCGTTCGGAGTGCATCGCTAGGGCAACGCAAAAGCTAAACGGAGGAAGCGTCAGATGAGCGAGACTGCCGACAGGGTTAAGAAGATTGTTGTCGAGCACCTCGGAGTCGAGCCGGAGAAGGTGACGGAAGACGCCAGCTTCATCGACGATCTGGGCGCCGACAGCCTCGACATCGTCGAGCTCGTGATGGCCTTCGAGGAAGAGTTCGGGGTCGAGATCCCGGACGACGCCGCGGAGAAGATCACGACAGTGCGCGACGCCATCGAGTATATCGACCAGAACAAGGGGTAATCGGGGCCCGACACCTGCCGAAGGCAGTGCCGAAAAAGCGCGAACGGCTTCCCGAACCCATTCGGGAGGCCGTTTGTTTTGGAGCACCGACGGAGAGGAAACTATGCGCCGTGTAGTCGTCACAGGTCTCGGTCTGGTCACGCCACTTGGCGGCGACGTCGAGACGAGCTGGAAGAACATCCTGGCGAGCAAGAGCGGCGCCGGGCCGATCACCCACTTCGACGCGAGCGACCAGAAGTGCCGCATCGCCTGCGAAGTGAAGCCGGCCGATCACGAGTACGGTTTCGATCCGAACAAGCGCGTCGATTACAAGATCCAGCGCCAGGTCGACCCGTTCATCGTGTTCGGCATCGATGCGGCCGGCCAGGCAATCGAGGATGCTGGCCTCACGGACATGAGCGATGAGACGCGGCTTCGCGCCGGCGTGTCGATCGGCTCGGGTATCGGTGGCCTGCCGGGCATCGAGAGCGAGAGCCTCGTCCTGCATGAGAAGGGACCGGGGCGGGTCAGCCCGCACTTCGTCCACGGGCGTCTGATCAACCTCATCTCGGGCCAGGTCTCGATCAAGTACGGCCTGATGGGACCGAACCACGCGGTGGTGACCGCCTGTTCGACCGGCGCCCACTCGATCGGCGACGCGGCGCGGATGATCCGCGACGACGATGCCGACATCATGCTCGCGGGCGGCGCCGAGGCGACCATCTGCCCGATCGGCATCGCCGGCTTCGCCCAGGCCCGGGCGCTCAGCACCCAGTTCAACGACCAGCCGGAAAAAGCGAGCCGCCCCTACGACCAGGCTCGTGACGGCTTCGTCATGGGCGAGGGCTCGGGCGTCGTGGTTCTCGAGGAATATGAGCACGCCAAGGCGCGCGGCGCGAAAATCTACGCCGAAGTGGTCGGCTATGGCCTGTCAGGCGACGCCTATCACGTGACCGCTCCGCACCCCGAAGGGTCGGGCGGGTTCCGGGCGATGGAGATGGCGCTGCGCAAGTCGGGGCTGCAGCCGTCGGACATCGACTACATTAACGCGCACGGCACTTCGACGCCGATGGGTGACGAGCTTGAGCTGGGAGCGGTGCGCCGGCTGTTCGGCGACGCGATCGCGACAGTGTCGATGAGCTCGACCAAATCGGCCATCGGGCACCTCCTGGGTGGCGCAGGCGCAGTCGAGAGCATCTTCTGCATCCTTGCCATGCGCGACCAGATCGTCCCGCCGACGCTCAACCTCGACAATCCGAGCGAGGGGACGGCAGGCGTCGACCTGGTGCCGCACAAGGCCAAGGAGCGGCCGGTCCGCGCGGTGCTGAACAACAGCTTCGGCTTTGGCGGGACCAACGCCAGCCTCGTCATGAAGGCCGTGTGAGGGCGCGGCTGCTTGCCGGCGCGGCGGCGGTCGTCGTCGCAGGGCTGATCGCGATTTACATGCTGTGGTGGACGGCCGGGCCGAAGCCGGGTCCGCATACGGTCGTCGTCCAGCAGGGATCGACCATCGCCAGCGTTGCCCGACAGCTCGAGAAAGCGGGAGCAATCCCCGGAAGCGCCCGCACCTTCCGCGTGATGGCACGGGTGTTCGGATCACAGGACCCGATCCAGGCCGGCGAGTTTGAGATCCCCAAGGGCATGAGCGGCGCGTCGGTTCTCGACCTGCTGCAGCACGGCAAGCCGGTGCAGCGGCTGATCACGGTGACCGAGGGCATGCCATCCGTCATCGTGCAGGAGCGGCTCGCGGCCAGTCCATACCTCACTGGTCCGGTGCCGGACGTCGCCGAAGGGTCGGTGCTGCCCGACAGTTACGGCTATGAACGCGGGCAGGCACGGGCGGCGCTCGTCAAGCGCATGCAGGCGGCGATGACGAAGACGGTCAGCCAGTTGTGGCCGAAGCGCAGCACGGACTGCCCGGTGGCAACGCCGGAGCAGGCGGTCATCCTGGCTTCGATCGTCGAGAAGGAGACCGCCAAGCCTGCCGAGCGTCCGACCATCGCCGGCGTCTATTGCAACCGGCTGCGCATCGGCATGAAGCTGGATGCCGATCCGACGGTCATCTACCCGATTACCAAGGGCAAGCCGCTTGGACGGCGCATCCTCAAGTCCGAGCTCGAGGCGCCGAACCCCTACAATACCTACAAGGTGGCGGGACTCCCGCCGGGGCCGATCGCCAACCCGGGCGAAGAGAGCATTGCGGCAGTGCTCCATCCCGCCGCAACCAAGGCGCTTTACTTCGTTGCCGATGGCACTGGCGGTCACGCCTTCGCCGAGACGCTGCAGCAGCAGCAGGCAAACGTCGCCAAATGGTATGCACTTCGCAAGGCAAGGGGGCAGATGTGAGCGATCGGGGTGTAGGACGCGCACGCCTGTTCGTCGGCACGTTCCTGTTGACGGCGGCGATCATCACCTGGGCAACCGGCGTGTTGATGAGCCCGCATGGCGAGACGACGAGCCACAGCGGCGTCGAGCACGTGCGCACCGTCATCGTCGTGTACCTCCGCAACACCGCGATCGGAACGCTGGTGCTTACCGCGCTGTCCGGCTGGCTGCTTTTCCCCGCGCGGCGGCCGAAGAAGCCGGTCCGCGATTGGCTGCTGATCGGGGTGCTCGCGGTGCTTGCAGCGACGAGCCTGTACCAGCTGTACTGGCTGCAGACCTCGGTCCATAACTGACGGGTGAAAGCGCGTCCGAGCGGACGTAGCCGACCCGGTGGTCGCTCGCGGCATAGCCCCACGCCCAGCCGAGGCTGTCCTCGAGCAATTCGAACTTCTCGCCGGCCTGAAGCTCACGGAACTGCTCGGCCTCGTCTGCGGGTGCGGCCCTCAGCGCAGCCGCGGATGATGCGGTGCGGGCCACCGGCTCAGCATAGTGCGATGCCAGGACTTCACCGGCGAGCGCGATGTCGGCGAGGTCCTTGCGATAGGCGTTGTAGGTAGGATCCGGCCGCCTAGACGGGCCGGAGAGCGCGAACTCGTCAGCTCTGGTGGGCGTAGGCGGGGGCCTGTCCGATGATTGGTCGGTGGGCTGCGGCGTTGCCGTCGGCCTCACGGAGGTTGCGCTTGAACTCTTCAAGAAAGGCTGCCCCGCTGCTGGTGCGGACCACGAACACGTTGCGGCGGTCGTCCTGGTCCCGTTCGCGGCGCAGATAGCCGAGCGCGCCGAGCGTATTCAAGGCGCGCGTCACGACCGGCTTGGAAACACCGAGGACCCGGGCGAGGCCGCGGACCGTGTGCGGGCCGGGCGTAAGATAGACGAGCATCAGCAGAGCCATCTGCCGATTGGTGAGATCCGGCTCCCCGGACCGGACATAGGCGATCAGCGCCTTCATCCAGTTAGTAAGGGAAACCTCGCCCATAGCTGCTCCGTCTCCTCGTGCCGCGTAAGCGCCCAATAAACCGGTAAGGACGCGAAATGTTGCAGAGGAGTGACGCGAAAAGCCTTGCCCGTGCTGAATTAAATCGTTCAGCTGGAGGGGAACTTCTTGCGCAGTGCGGCAAAGACTGCCCGCAATCCGAGCGCTTCGCCGCCTTTCGGACGGCCCGGTTTCGCTGCATCGCGCCACGCATAGGTGTCGAAATGTGCCCAGCCGAGGTCAGCGGGAATGAACCGCTGCAGGAAGAGGGCGGCGACGATGCAGCCGGCCATCGGCGAGTTCGCCGAATTGGCAAAATCGGCAAGGTCGCTCTTCAGCATTTCGTCGTAGGGCGCCCACAGCGGCATCCGCCACACCGGATCCTCGGCATCCTTCGCAGCCGCGGTGAGCGCGCCGGCGAGATCGTCGTCGTTGGCGAACATCGCGGGCATGTCCGGACCAAGCGCTGTGCGGGCAGCGCCGGTCAGCGTCGCAAAATCGACGATCAGATCGGGCTGGTCCTCGGCAGCGCGGGTGAGCGCATCGGCGAGGATCAGGCGGCCTTCGGCATCGGTGTTGTCGATCTCGACAAACAGGCCCTTGCGCGACCTGAGCACGTCCCCGGGGCGGTAGGCTGCGCCGGAGACGGCGTTCTCGACAGCCGGGATGAGCAGGTGCAGGCGCACCGGCAGCCGCTCCGAGATGATCAGGCGGGCGAGGGCCAGGGCATGCGCGGCGCCGCCCATGTCCTTCTTCATCAGTCGCATGCCGGAGCCGGGCTTCAGATTGAGGCCGCCACTGTCGAAGCAAACGCCTTTGCCGACGATGGCGAGCCGCGGATGTTCGGGCTTGCCCCATTCGAGTTCGATGAGGCGGGGCGCGCGGTCCGCAGTTGCTGCGCGGCCGACCGCAGCGATCAGCGGATAGCCGCTCGTCAATTCGTCGCCTGACGTTACTCGCACCTGTGCGCCGAGCGCAGTGGCCTGCTCGCGAACCGCCTGTTCCAGCTCGGCGGGGCCGAGATCGCCAGCCGGCGTGTTCACGAGGTCACGCACCAAAGCCGTGGCCTCGGCGAGGCGGACGGTCTCCTCAATACGGGCAGCGTCGCCGCTCAGGAGCACACGCGCGCCGCGTTCGGGTTCGTCGCTGGCAGACCGGAAGGTGTCGAGACGGTGCTCGGCAAGGAGCCAGCCGAGGCCGGCTTTGCCGGGCTCCCCGGACAACAGCCGATAGGTGCCTTCGGGAAGCTCCTGGGCAAGCGCTGCCAGGCACCAGGGCGACAAGGCGGCGCTGTCCTTCACCGCGGCCACGACCTCGAACTCGGCGCCACGCGGAAGCAGGACCGAGCCGCTCTTACCTTCGAACCGATGCGCCTGGATCAACGCCCGGTCCTCCGCCGGTCGACCCTTCAGCCAGTCGGCGAAGCTGTCCTTGTCGACGACATGGATGGGACTTGCAGCCTGGCCCCGGTCAGCAGCGATCAATGCGGCGAAATCGGTCATTCGCCGGGCGTCACCAGGAACTGCTCGATGCGCCCGTTCGCGCCGGGCTCATAGAAGGTCGACAGGCTCAGCGTCCGGTTGGGGTAGGTGATCTTGTAGCCCTGGATCACATAGCCGCCGCGAAGCACCGGATTGCCGTCGGCTTCGAAGCCCGTAGGCTCGCCGAGCGGCGCCAGGCTGGAGCGGAAGTCGGCGATCACCTGTGGCGTGAAATAGTAGCTGGCGTTCGCGGTGAGCTGCGATCGGTCGACACGGCCGGCGCGGAGCTGGTCGTAGACGGCGCGGGCCCGCGCAGCCTGGGCAGCGACTGCGGCATCCTGCGCGGGCTGCGGCAGGATGACCTTGGCGATCTCGCGTCCGATGCGGCTGAAGGCGTTTCCGGACCAGCTGTTTGTCAGGACCACGACGGCTGCGCGTTCCTTCGGATACACCGCGTTGGCGGACAGGAAGCCGACCGCCTCCCCCGTGTGGGTGATCGCCCTTCGGCCATTGTTGTCACGCACGAAGACGCCGAGCCCGTAGCCCGTGTCCTTGCCGTTGTTCAGCTTGACCGTGGTCTCCTGCGCCGCCCAATCGTCGGCGGGGATGACCGCGCGATTGATGCGGGCGATGTCCCACTTCGCCAGGTCCTCGGCGGACATCGAGAGCTCGCCGGCGGCATAGAGCCAACCGCGGCCGGGCACGGTTACGGGCCGGATCGGCCCGAGCGCGTTGCGGCCGTAGCCGTGGGGGAAGGCCGGTCCGTCCGCCTCGTCCTGGTCCATCGCCGTCGTCATCCCTAGCGGCGTGAAGATGCGGCGCTTGAGGAAGGCCATGAGCGGCTCGCCGCTAACCTTTTCGACGATCATCCCGGCAACGACGTAGCCGGTGTTCGAATATTGCCACTGATCCCCGGGAGCGAAGTCGAGCGGCTTCTTCGCCCAACGGTCGAGGATCGCCTGCGGCGTGGTCGGATGGGCCATGGCGGCGAAGCTGTAGTCCTGCGGCCAGAAGTCCTGCAGGCCGGACGTGTGCGACAGCAACTGGCGGAGGGTGATCTTGTCCCCGTCGGTGATGCCCGGCAGGAATTTCGAGACGTGGTCATCGAGGCTGAGCTTGCCGTCGTCCTCGAGCAGAAGCAGCGCCATGGCCGTGAACTGCTTCGAGTTCGACGCGATCTGATATGGCAGCTCGGGCCGTGCCGTAAGAGTCTCGGACGCCTTCCCGTAGGCCTTCGTGTAAACGATCTTGCCGTCGCGGACGATGGCGATGGAAGCGGACGGCACGCCATCGGCGGCGATGTCCCGCGTCACGATCTGGTCGACCTGGGTCTTCTCGGCCGCGGTGAGCGGCTGGGCGATGGCGGGCAGTGCGACGAAGGCGGCGAGCGCGGCGGTGAGTTTCAGCATGGCGGCACCCTAGCGCGGGCGACGTACGAGGCAACGGTGGGCTTGGGTGACGGGGCTAATATCGGGGCCTCGGCTTGCGGGGCCGCCTGGCGCCCGTTCCGGTCTGGTCAAACGGTGAGCTTTTCGAGCGGGACTCCGTAGAGGTCGTGCTCGTCGCTGTCCTCGACGTGGACTGACACGACGTCCCCCTGCTCCAGCCCGCCGGAGTCGCGCAGGTGGACCTCGCCATCGATCTCCGGCGCGTCAGCCTTGGAGCGGCCGGTGGCGCCGCCCTCGTCGTCGACAGCGTCGATGAGGACCTCGATCGTGGTGCCGACCTTTCGCGCGAGCTTCTCGGCGGAGATGCGGGCGGACAGCGCCATGACGCGCTCGTACCGCTCCTGCTTGAGGTCGTCCGGGACCTGATTGTCCATGGTGGTCGCCGGAGCGCCTGCCACTGGCTCGAACTTGAAAGCGCCGACGCGGTCGAGCTGCGCTTCCTCCAGCCAGGCGAGCAGGTAGGCGACGTCGTCGTCCGTTTCGCCGGGAAAGCCGAGCACAAACGACGAGCGGATCGCCAGGTCCGGCACCTGCTCGCGCCAGGCGCGGATTCGCTGCAACACCTTCGCATCGTTCGCCGGGCGGCGCATCGCGCGGAGGACACTCGGGCTCGCGTGCTGGAATGGGATGTCGAGGTAGGGGAGGACCAGCCCCTCCGCCATCAGCGGCATGATGTTGTCGACGTGGGGGTAGGGGTAGACGTAGTGCAGGCGCACCCAGGCACCTAGCTTGCCGAGCTCGCGAGCAAGGTCGGTCATGTGAGCGCGGACCTCGCCACCCTTCCACGGCCAGGCCTTGTGGCGGACGTCGACGCCATAGGCAGACGTGTCCTGGCTGATGACCAGCAGCTCGCGGGTGCCTGCGGCAATCAGCTTCTCGGCTTCGCGAAGCACCGCGTCAGGGCGGCGGCTGGCGAGGTCGCCGCGCAGTTGCGGGATGATGCAGAAGGCGCAGCGGTGATTGCAGCCTTCGGAAATCTTCAGATAGCTGTAGTGGCGCGGCGTCAGCTTCAGGCCTGCTTCGGGAATCAGATCGACGAACGGCGAGGGTATCGGCGGCGCTGCCTCGTGGACGGCAGCGACCACATCTTCGTACTGGTGCGCGCCGGTGATCGCGAGGACGTCGGGGAAGCGCTCGCGGATGACCTCCGCTTCCTTACCGAAGCATCCGGTGACGACGACGCGTCCGTTCTCCGCAATCGCCTCGCCGATCGCTTCGAGGCTCTCTTCCTTGGCGCTGTCGAGGAAGCCGCAGGTGTTGACCAGCACCACGTCGGCGCCAGCGTAATCGGGCGACATGTCGTAGCCGTCGGAGCGCAGCTTGGTCATGATCCGCTCGCTGTCGACCAGATTCTTGGGACAGCCGAGCGAAACCAGGCCCACTCGTGGGGGCTTAGGGAGAGTCGTGACGTTCATCGGAAGGGCCGGGCCAATATAGGGAATATGCGGCAAAAACTAGGCTGTGCCGAAAGTGAACGCGTGAGCGCGCCAGCTTGCATCGCCCCGAGCGCCAGCTAAGACCCCGCGCAACTTCTCGGGAGTGAGTATCCGCATGCGTATCGCGATGATTGGCACTGGTTATGTCGGGCTTGTTTCCGGCGCCTGCTTTGCCGACTTCGGCCACCAGGTCTGCTGCATCGACAAGGATGCGGCGAAGATCGACGGCCTCAACGAGGGCCGCATGCCGATCTGGGAGCCTGGGCTCGAGGCGCTGGTCAAGGCCAATGCGGATCGCGGCCGGCTGACGTTCACGACCGATCTTGCCGAGGGCGTCCAAGGTGCCGAGGCCGTGTTCATTGCGGTCGGCACTCCGGCGCGGCGCGGCGACGGCCACGCCGACCTGACCTACGTTTTCAATGCGATCCGTGAGCTGGCCAAGGTCATCAAGCCGGGCACGGTCGTCGTTACCAAGTCGACAGTGCCGGTCGGCACCGGCGACAAGATCGTCGAGATCCTGGCCGAGGAGGGCGCCACCGGCGTCTCGGTCGCGTCGAACCCCGAGTTCCTGCGCGAAGGTGCCGCGATTCGCGATTTCAAAATCCCGGACCGCATTGTCGTCGGCGCGGACGACGAGCAGGCCCGCGATGTCCTCCGCGAGATCTACCGGCCGCTGTTCCTCAATCAGGCGCCGATCCTGTTCACCGGCAGGCGCACGGCCGAGCTGACGAAATATGCGGCCAATGCGTTCCTGGCCGTCAAGATCAGCTTCATCAACGAGATCGCCAACCTCTGCGAAGCCGTCGACGCGGATGTCCAGGACGTCGCGCGCGGCATCGGCCTCGACAACCGCATTGGGCCCAAGTTCCTCCACGCCGGCCCCGGCTATGGCGGCAGCTGCTTCCCGAAGGACACGCTGGCGCTGCTGCAGACGGCGAGCGATGCGGGCGTCGAGCAGAAGATCGTCAGCATGGTCGTCGCCGTCAACGACGAGCGCAAGGCGGCGATGGCGGAGCGGGTCAGCGACGCGCTGGGTGGCGACCTGTCCGGCAAGCGCGTCGGCGTGCTCGGCCTCGCGTTCAAGCCCAACACGGACGACATGCGCGAAGCACCGTCGCTGGCGCTGATCGCCGGGCTTCTGGAGCGTGGCGCCGAAGTCGTGGCTTACGACCCTGTCTCGCAGCACCAGGCCGAGCAGATGCTGAGCGGCATCGAATATGCGCGCGACGCCCAGTCTGTGGCGGAAGGCGCGGACGCGCTGGTCATCGTCACCGAGTGGGACGAGTTCCGAGCCCTCGACCTCGACACGCTCGCCGCCAAGATGCGCGGCAAGGCGCTTGTGGACCTCAGGAACGTCTACGATCCCGAAGAGGCTCGCCGCGCCGGTCTCGCCTATTCGGGCATCGGCCGCGGGCGGGTCACGACGGCGGCCTAACAGCCGTTCGGCGGACAGCCGTAACGCTCCATCGGGAATTCATCCGTTTCGGCACCATTTTGCCTCCGGAACGGCAGAAACAGCGTATAGTGTGGCGACATGAACGATCTGCCGCGCAAGCTCGGGCCGGCAAACAAGGCGTCCAGATCCTCACCCCGGGGACTGTCCGCCCCGCGCCCGCGCTCATTCATTCACCGCAAACGCTTTCAGTTCGCTGGCGCGCTGGTGCTTGGCGCGTTGCTGCCGTGGAGCCTGCGCGGACCGTTCCTTCCGGGCGAGATGTTCGAGCCGGCGAGCATCAACACGCTGATCGCCAACATGATCGCTGTCGGCATCGCCTTGTGGATGCGGCTATCAATCGAGACCTATCCGGGCATCCGCCGCGCCTATGTGATCCTGCCGTCGGCCTGCAGCGGACACGGGGCGATGCTGGTCTGGTTCGTGCTGACTCGCTTGCCGTACGACCGCGTCGCGCTGGCGATCGGGATCCTGCTCCACATCGCCTGGCTTTATGCGGTCTATGTCTATGCCGAGCGCAACGTCCGCCGGCGCTTCGCGATCGTGCCGTTCGGGGCGGTCGGGCCGCTCAAGTCGATCCCCGGGGTCGACTGGTTCACGCTCACACGGCCCAGGCTGCACGATGCGCGCGGATGCCACGCGATCGTCGCCGATTTTTCCGCCGACCTCCCGGACGAGTGGGAGGCGTTCCTGGCCGACGCCGCGCTGGCGAGCCGGATCGTCTATCAGGTCAAGCAGCTTGGCGAATCGCTCACCGGCCGGGTCGAGCTCGAGCACCTGTCGGAGAATAGCTTCGGTTCGCTGCTTCCCGCCCGTGGCTACTTCCATCTCAAGGGATTGATCGACTTCCTGTTCGCGGTTGCGGTGCTGCCAATCGTCCTGCCGGTGGCGATCGTTGTAGCCGCCGCGATCCGCCTCGACAGTGCCGGCCCGGTCCTGTTCCGCCAGACCAGGGTCGGCCACGCCGGCAAGCGCATTACGGTCTACAAGTTCCGCACCATGCGCACCGTCGACGTGGAGGACGAACGGGCGGCGGCGATGACGGCCGACGACGACGACCGGATCACGCCTGTCGGCAAGGTGCTGCGGACACTGCGGATTGACGAGCTGCCGCAGATCATCAACATCCTGAAGTGGCAGATGAGCTGGATCGGTCCGCGGCCGGAAGCCGAGGTGCTCTCCATCTGGTATACCAGCGAGCTGCCGTTCTATCGCTATCGCCACGTGGTGAAGCCCGGCATTTCGGGCTGGGCGCAGGTCAACCAGGGCCATGTCGCCGAAGTCGCGGAAGTGCACCGCAAGCTTCAGTACGACTTCTACTATATCAAATATTTCTCGCCCTGGCTCGACGTGCTGATCCTGTTCCGGACCATCAAGACGGTCCTGACCGGGTTCGGATCGCGCTAGTCGGCGTGGTCCGGCCTAAAGGCTGGCCATCCGCATCGAGCGCATCTGGGCGTCGTCCTTGCCATAGAAGTCGTCGAAATAGACGATGGAGGTCCCGCTCGGCACGGCGGTCAGATAGGTGATGTAGAGCGGCACAGGCGCCGGAAGAGTGACCTTCTGCTCGGGCCTTGCACCCTTCGGGTTGGGGGCACGGCCGTTGAACAGCCAGCGCTCCAGCCGCCGCGCGTCTTCGAGGCGGACGCAGCCGTTGCTCTGCAGCCGGGCCGCTTCCTCGATCTTTTCCTTTTCGGGCGTGTCGTGCAGCCAGATGCCCTGGACGTTGGGGAACATGAACTTCATGCGGCCCATCGAGTTCGCAGGGCCCGGCTTCTGGCGCAGGTTGACCTGCACGCGGCCGGCGACGACGCCCTTCCAGTCGACCGACATCGGATTGAGCACGCGGGCACCCGGACCGAACTGGTCGACGACCTCGTAACCCTGCTGGTTGAGATAGGCACGGCCGCGCAGCAGGACCTTGGGGGCGAGCTTGCGCGCGGTGATGTCAGGCGGCGAGTTCCAGTAAGGGTTCAGCGCCACATACCGTACGAAGGCGTTCATCATCGGTGTTTCGGAAATCTGGCCCGGCCGGCCTGCCACGACGCGCATCGAGTCCACAACGCGGCCATTCTCATACATGTAGAGGCGCGCCGCGGGCGGGTTCACGATGACGTAGCGGCCCCGACCGGACGGCAGCGCCCGCGCGCGTTCGAGATTGAGGACGAGCTTCCGATACTCGCGGCTGTTGCTGTAAATGCGGCTCGCAAGCGCCTGCCGGAGGGAGGCGTAGATCGGGTTCATGAATTGCATTTGCCCGACGTGTTCGGCGAGCGACGGCGCCGACGCGGCCTGCTGCAGGATCGCCTGCGCGGATGGCGGCGCCGGGCGCAGTTCCGGGTCGACGTAGATGATCCCGACATTCGGATCGCGCTTGAGGTCGCGGACGTAGGCAACGAAAGCCTGGCTGAGCATCATGTCGGCGCGGCGCACCGCTTCCGGGTTGCCGCTGGCGGCGGCCCGAAGGGCGCCGACCACGGCGCCGGCCCGGTAGCGCTTGGGGTCGCGGTTGTCGGCACGAGCGGTCGAAAGCAGCTGGACCAGTTGCTGGGCCGCGGCGCCGGACCGGGGCGAGAACCACAACGGCTGGCCGCCGCGTCCGCGGTAGAAGTCGGCAACGTCTGCCCCGGCATCGCCCAGGCGCTGCGCGGAGGCCGGGGTGGGAATGGTCAAGGCGATTGGCGAAGCGAGCGCCAAGCCGAGTGCGGCGAACCCGCCGGCGCGCAGCATGGTCGAGCGCGAAAGACGCGTCTTCATCATTGGCTTACCTCATCTCCAGTGAGCCGAACGAACGGCCGCATCAGCAGTTACCTAGTCCCGAACGCCTTGCGTTCAAGGAAGTTACGCGCCCGCATCAGCTCAGTCGCGGGGACGGGGGGCAAGCTCGTCCAGATGCGCGAGCATGTCGGCTGGATCGTCGTAGACCCGCAGTGCTCCGGCGCGCTCAAGCTCGTGGGTGCCGTAGCCGCCGGACAAAAGCCCGATTCCCAGCGCTCCGCAGCGTGCCGCGGCGAGCATGTCCCAGATGCTGTCGCCGATCACGTATGAGCCCCTGATCTCCGTACCAAGGCGGCGCGCCGCCTCGACGAACAGGTCGGGGTCGGGCTTGGCGTAGCGGACCTGGTCGCGGGTGACGACGGTTGCCGTCTCCGGATCGAGGCCGAGGGCGCGAAGGTTCGGCTCGGCGGTCTTCATCCGCCCGCTGGTCGCAATGGCCCAGGGCAGGTCCGCTTGCGTGAGCGCGTGGAGGAGCTGGACGGAGCCCGGGAGCGGCGTCACCTCTTGTTTGAGGGAGAGATAAATTTCGGCATGGCGGTCGCGAAGGCGCTCGATTGTGGTCTCGTCCACTTCGCGGCCGATCTCGCGCAGCAGCTGGTGGGTGAAGAGGCCGCCGCTCATCCCGATCTTGCGGTGGATGCGCCAGATCGAGAGCTCGATTCCGGCGTCCCGCAGCGCGAGATGCCAGGCGCGGACGTGCTGATAGACGCTGTCGACGAGCGTGCCGTCGAGGTCGAAGAGAAATGCCACGGAGTTGGTCATTGCGAAGGAATAGGGGACGAGCGGTTCAGTTCCCGGGCCTGCGAAGCGAGCCGCTCCGGACGCAATTAGTCTACCGGCGGCATCGGCCGTCGGTCCAGCACCTTGCTGAATCCGTGCTCCGCCAGATACTCTTCGATCTGGCGTTCGATGCGAGAGATGCGCTGCTTTCGCTGCTTCGGGGTTTCCGGTGCTTTGTCCGCCACGCTGCAGATTAGGGCCGCAACCCGCCGCCTGCATTAAAGGAGGTGGGTGCCGCCAGACCTAAATGCGTTCGCTTTGCGGCCTTGGCCTAAATCAACGCAGCGCGGGCTCGTGGTCCTGGAGGTGCAGGTAGGAACTGTTGAAGTCGCCGGTCTCGGCCAGCTTGCGCCAGTCGCCGATCGTGATCGAGCGCGGGTGGATGCGTTCGATGAGGCCGTCCGCTTCAAGACCCTTGATGGTGCGGTTGACGTGAACCGCCGTCAGGCCGGTCGCATCGGCGAGCTGCTCCTGCGTCATCGGCATGTCGTAGTTGGTGTGTTCGCCGAGGCCGGCGACCTTGAGCCGCAGCGAGAATTCGCACAGCACGTGAGCGATGCGCGTCCGTGCGTCCCGACGGCCGACGTTGGCGATCCACTCGCGGAAGATCGAACCGTCGACGAGCGTGTCGTGCCACATGGCGCGGCCGACCGCGGGACGTTGCTCGATCAGCCGATTGATGGCTTCCTTGGGGATCATTGCCACCTTGCCGGTGGTCAGCATCTGGACGCTGTGATCGGCGGTTCCAAGGAGCGAGTTCTGCAGGTCGACGAGTTCCCCGCGCATGTGGATGGAGACGATCTGCCTGGCACCGCCGGCGACGATCTTGTGGCGGACCGCGAAGCCGGAAAGCATCAGGCACGAATGGGACGGCCGGTCGAATTCGCGAACGATGTAGTGGTTCGCCTCCATCGTCTTGATCGAGTGGGGCAGCGCGAGGATCCCGGCGCGGTCCTCGGCGTCGAGGTGGTGCCAGTATTCGAGTTTGACGACGAGCGGCTCCAGAGCGTTCGGGCGCGCAGGCGGCGGCGGATGGTTGTCCAAGTTAAGCTCCCAGCGCGAAATCGGGGCGGGAGCAAAAGTCACTCTCAGTCGCCGTGGCCCGGTATATCCGTCCGGCGATGGCCTCACCTTAACAGAGGTATGTTGCGCTGTCGTCAGCTTGGGAAATAAATCTTCGACTTACATAGATTTAGCGATTTCGCCATGATACAGGTTAGCCATCGTCGATAACGCTTTTCGGCTTCGACGGCTGAGAGACCGCGTGCGCTCCCGCCCTACCCGGAGCGAGCGTCTCGATGACCCGATATTTCATGCATTTGCGCGACAGTACCGACGAACTCCTGGATCCGGACGGGCAGGAGTTTCCCGACATGGAAACATTGCGCACGCACGTGATGATCACTGCCCGGGACCTGATCGCCGGGGACGTCCGCAACGGCGTCATCGACTTCCGCTATCGCATCGATGCGCAAAGGGAGGATGGCGAAATCGTTTATTCGCTGCCGCTGAAGCACGCGGTGAACATCATCCCCGAGCCGCAATAGCGTCCCGCCGTGGCGCAGACACCGTTGCGGAGGTGCAAGGTGTGCAACTTGTCTCCCTCACCTGCCGTTTAACAGCCGTGCCCCTCTACTACTTTCATCTGTTCAACGACGAGACGATCCTCGACAAGGAGGGCGTCCATCTTCCGAACGCCGCGGTCGCCCTGCAGAAGGCGGCGTACATGGCGCGCGAGATGGCGGCCGAAAGCGTACGGGAGGGCCGCCTGGTACTCGCGCACCGCATCGAGGTGACCGACGAGATCAATGACGACATTGGCACCGTCCACTTCAGGGACGTGGTGGTCGTCCGCGAGTAGCCTCGTCCGCGAGTAGCCTCGGCGCGAACGCTCAGGCGGCGGCGTGCAGGTAGGCCGGGTCGAAGTCGCCGATCGTGCAGAGCAGCGGCCAATCGATGATCCGGAACTGCTTACCTGTGCGGTCGATTGCGCCGGCTTCGTCGAGCGCCCGCAACGTGCGGTTGACGTGGACGGTGGTGAGGCCGGTCGCGTCGGCGATCTGCTCCTGAGTCATTGGCAGGCGGAAACCGTCGGCCGTGCCGAGCCCCGCGGCCTCGCAGCGGGCGACGAATTCGCACAGCATGTGAGCGATCCGCGACCGCGCGTCGCGGCGGCCGACGTTGAGCACCCATTCGCGGAAAATCGACGCGTCGATCAGCGAGTCGCGCCACAGGGCGCGGCCGACGTTGGGCCGTTCCCAGGCGAGGCGCACCAGCTCCGGCTTCGGGATCCAGGCAACGCTTGCTTCCGTGATCGCCTGGACGCTGTGGTCGGCGCGGGCGAGCAGCAGGTGCTGGACGTCGAGCAGGTCGCCGCGAAGATGGAATGAGACGATCTGCCGCGAGCCGGTGACCGCTTCCTTGTAGCGGCAGGCGAAGCCGGTCACGAGCAGGCAGCATTGCTCCGGCTCTTCACCCTCGTTCACGAGATGGCGCCAGCGTGGCACCGACTCCACCCGGAGGGTCAGCCCCGACAGGCGGGCCCGGTCCTCCGCGTCGAGGTGGCTGATACGCGCCAGCTTGGTGGTCAGCCAGTTGATTGGAGGAATTTCTCGAGTGCTCATTAGTCCCGCCTGATGAACCTATCTTTTCCACATCATGCGTCTGTAGCCAGCAACATAAATCAAGGTTTGCGGTTCCCAGAAGCGACACGGCAAAAGGTCTGTGTGTGGATTCACTGATCGAGGTTAGGAGGGCGGAACCATCGGCTCGCGAATGGCGCTTGAGTGGCGCCGTGCGGTTCTATTTCCACCTCATCTGCGACATCGATGTTCCAGACGAGGAAGGGTTCGAACTGCCGGACCTCGAGGCGGCGCGCGAGACCGCTCGCGAGCAGGCGCGCGGGCTGATCGGCGAACTCATGAAGACCGACGGGCGAATCGTCCTCAGCCACCGGGTCGATATCGAGGACCTAAGCGGCGCGGTGCTCGACACCATCTACTTCCGCGATGTCGTCAGCATCGAGAGCTAAGCGGCAGCACTCAGGAAGCCGCCGGGGGCTCGGACGTCCAGGGGTTTGCTGCTTCATCGAGTGGCGCCGTGCCGGGCCCTTCCAGCAAGCGGAGCTGCGTTGCGTAAAGCTCGACCAGCTCGAGGTGGATTTCCTGCGCGAGAGCGCTGCTCGCCGCCTTGGCCGCGCGCTGCTCCTGCTCGATCCGTCTCCGGTAATAGCCGCGATCGTCGATCACCAGTTCGCCCCTTAAGTGATTCAAATCACTGGGACTATCAGGCCGCCGCGTCTCTCACCTGGATTAGCCTGAAGTTAATTCGCGGTCAGGCGTCGATCTCTTCTTCATCGATCGCCGAGGCGCGCGACTGGATGAACTCGAACCGGTGCTCGGGATTGCGGCCCATCAGGCGCTCGACCAGATCTTTCACCGGCTGGCGGTCCTCGTAGGCGGCGGGCAGGGTGACGCGGAGCATGGACCGGGTCGCCGGGTCCATGGTGGTCTCCTTGAGCTGGTTCGGGTTCATCTCGCCGAGGCCCTTGAAGCGGCTTACCTCGACCTTCTTGCCCTTGAACTCCGCGGCTTCGAGCTCGGCGCGGTGAGCGTCGTCGCGGGCGTAGAGGGTCTTGGCGCCTGCCGTGAGCCGGTAGAGCGGCGGCTGGGCGAGGAACAGGTGCCCGCGCCGGACCAGCTCGGGCATTTCCTGGAAGAAGAAGGTCATCAGCAGCGTGGCAATGTGGGCGCCGTCGACATCGGCATCCGTCATGATGATCACGCGCTCATAGCGGAGCGCGTCCTCGCTCCACTTGTCGCGGATGCCGCAGCCGAGCGCGAGCTGGAGATCGGCGATTTCGCTGTTGGCGCGGATTTTCTCGGCGGTCGCCGAAGCAACGTTGAGGATCTTGCCGCGGATCGGAAGGATGGCCTGCGTCTTGCGGTTGCGCGCTTGCTTGGCGGAGCCGCCGGCGCTGTCGCCCTCGACGATGAAGATCTCGGTACCGTTGGCGTCGTCGTTCGCGCAGTCGGTGAGCTTGCCGGGCAGGCGCAGCTTGCGGGCGGAGGTGGCGGTCTTGCGCTGAACCTCTCGCTCGGCGCGGCGCTTGAGGCGCTCCTCCATCCGCTCGACAATGTTGCCGAGCAACGCGCGGCCCCGGTCCATATTGTCGGCCAGGTAATGGTCGAAGTGATCGCGGACGGCTGCCTCGACGAAGCGGGCCGCTTCGAGGCTCGTGAGGCGGTCCTTGGTCTGGCTCTGGAAGTGCGGGTTGCGGATAAAGACGCTGAGCATCAGCTCGACGCCGTTCATCACGTCGTCGGCGGTGATGTCCTTGGCGCGCTTGTTGCCGACCAGATCGCCGAAAGCGCGAATGCCTTTGGTGAGCGCCGCGCGAAGGCCCGCCTCGTGGGTGCCGCCGTCCGGCGTCGGGATGGTATTGCAGTAGTAGCTTTCGGAGCCGTCGCTGTAGAGCGGCCAGCCGACCGCCCACTCGGCGCTGCCCTGCGGCTGGCCAGAGGGATCGGGCGGGAAGTCCTGGCGGCCCGTAAAGGGCTGGTTCGTGACGGTCGGCCGGTCGCCGATCTGCTCCGCGAGGTGGTCGGCGAGGCCGCCCGGGAACTGGAACACCGCGGTCTCGGGAACGTCCGCCGTGGCAAGCGACGGATCGCAGCGCCAGCGAATCTCGACGCCGGCGAAGAGATAGGCCTTCGAGCGGGCGAGCTTGTAGAGGCGCTCGGGCTTGAAGGCGGCGTCGGCGCCGAAAATCTCCGGGTCCGGGGTGAAGCAGACGCTGGTCCCGCGGCGGTTGGGCGCGGCGCCCACTTCCTCGAGCTTCGAGGTCGCGTGGCCCCTTGCGAAGGCCTGGCGGTAGAGCTTCTTGTCGCGCGCGACTTCGATGACGGTCTCGGTCGAGAGCGCGTTGACGACGCTGACGCCGACGCCGTGGAGGCCGCCCGACGTGCTGTACGCCTTGCCCTCGAACTTACCGCCCGAGTGCAGCGTCGTCATGATCACCTCGAGCGCCGACTTGCCAGGGTACTTCGGGTGCGGGTCGACCGGGATGCCCCGGCCGTTGTCGACGACTGTCAGCCTGTTCCCTTTGTCGAGCACGACCTCGATCCGGTTGGCGTGCCCGGCAACGGCCTCGTCCATCGAGTTGTCGATGACTTCGGCGGCGAGGTGGTGAAGCGCTCGGTCGTCGGTGCCGCCGATATACATGCCCGGGCGGCGACGGACCGGCTCGAGCCCTTCGAGGACCTCAATTGAAGAGGCGTCGTAGCTGTCGGGCGTTGAAGTTGCGGCGGAGGTGAAGAGGTCGGACATTCGCTGGCGGGTATAGGACCCGGCTTTCAGCAGTGCCAAGCGCGCGGCGACAGGTTTTCCACAGGTCTTGAAAAGCGCGAAGGCGAATCCAAATCAGCGCCTGCCGGGCGCCATGACGGGTCCGGCGACGGGGCGAAGCCGCCCGCACGCGCGCCTCCGCTCCGCCAGTCGCTCAAAATGGAGGACATCAACATGCGTAGTGCTTTCGACTTTTCGCCATTCCGGCGTTCCACGGTCGGCTTCGACCGCCTGTTCGACATGCTCGAGAACAGCTCGTTCGGGCAGACCCAGGAAAATTATCCGCCCTTCGACCTCATCAAGAAGGGCGAGAACGACTATTGCATCCAGCTTGCGGTGGCTGGGTTCAAGCCTGAAGAAATCGACATCACCGCCCAGCAGAATGTCCTGATCGTCTCCGGGCGAAAGGCTGACGAGAGCGAGAGCAAGGACGGCGACTTCATCTATCGCGGGATCGCCAACCGTTCGTTCGAGCGGCGCTTCGCGCTTGCCGACCACATCCAGGTGCGCGGCGCCGACCTCAAGGACGGCATGCTGGCGATCGACCTCGTTCGCGAGATCCCCGAGGCGATGAAGCCGCGCAAGATCAGCGTCGGCGGATCGCAGCAGAACGAGCGCTCCGCGATCGGCGGCGGCGACCAGTCTGCCTCGAAGCAGACGGTCGATGCGGAAGCCGAGCACGCCTAAGCTCACCGGCTGACGCTTGAATGAGGAGCCCCGGAGCGCTGCTCCGGGGCTTTTCTTTGGCGTACGAGATGATGGCACGCGCGTGCCGCTACAGCCGGCGCTTGAACCAGTCGCTGTCGAGCACTTCCAGCCGGTGGTCGGTGATGTACCACTGGCCGTCGCCCCGCTGCTCGCAGGTGAAGGCACGGTTGAGGAAGCTCCGGACTTCGCCCTCGCTCGAAAAGAGCTGCGGGAACTGGTCGATCAGGAAGTCGTCGTCGTTGCTGAGCGACGCGCGCTCGGCTTCGCACGCACCACGCGACGGGAACGGATCGTCCAGGTGCAATACGTGATTGGCAAGCGCGGGCGTTCCGCAAAGCAGCGCCCCGGTAGCGATCGAGATGAGCAGTTTACGCATCGAACTCTCCTTTGGTCAGGTGACGCCGCAGAGAGCGGGGCCAACGCCGCACGTGGTGCGCGGCGTCGCGTTCGACGGGAATGATGATTGCCTGAGGATTCGCCGATGATTGTCTGATGGACCGTCGGCAACTTCTGGCCCGCTCCGAGGGGCTCGAACCCCCAACCTTCGGGTTCGAAGCCCGACGCTCTATCCAGTTGAGCTAGGAGCGGGCGAAATCGGCCGGCCCGGAACGTCTAGCGGACGCGCGGTCCGCCAAACGGCAGCGGCGGCGGCGGCCTGCGGTCGCGGCGCGGAAGCTGCGCCTGATAGGCAACTCCGCAATGCTGCACGCAATAAGGGAAGCCCGGGTTCGCCTGCTGACCGCAAAAGTGGAAGTCCGGCTCGCCCGGATGACCCATCGGCCACTTGCAGATGCGGTCGTTGAGGTCGAGCAGGCTCGTTTTGTCGGCGACTTCGGGGCTCGGCTTGGCCGGTACCAGGCGCCGCGGCGGTGCCGGCGGGATGGGCGCCTGCTGCTCGCCAGGACCCTGGCGGATGAAGCCGCCGGGACCAATTGACCGATACTGGATTTCTCCGGTCGTGCGCTGCGGCGTGGTTGCAGCGGGTGCACCGGCCGGCGCCGGACTTGCGGCGCGCGGGGCAGGGTCGGCGCGCGGCGCTTTTGGAGCCGGCGCCGGCGGCGCTGCGGCTGGAGCAGCTTCGGCAACCGGCTTGTCCTTCTCGTCGCCCGGCTTCACCGGCGAGGGACGCTGCTCCAGTCCGAGGCGGTGCGCCTTGCCGATCACCGCATTGCGGCTGACTCCACCAAGTTCGTCCGCGATCTGGCTTGCGGTCGCGCCGTTGGCCCACATCTTCTTGAGCTGGTCGATCCGCTCATCAGTCCATGACATCGTAGAATTCGCTCCAGTTTGCGCGGCGGGCCGCTTGCGGGACGGTGCCGCAGCCGATAGTCGGCCCGACGGTGAACGACCAGCCCCACAGGACCGAGGCGACGAGCCGATCATCGGCTCAAGCTGCACCTTGGATCCAGCGTCCACCCGGCGAGCCGTTGCTCACGGGCGTAAACTGGGGAGGCCTCAGGACCCTTTATATCAAGGAGGTCAGGCGGTTCTTCAAGGTGCAGATGCAAACCGTGTGGGCACCGGCAATCACCACCTTGCTGTATCTTGCCATCTTCACTGTCGCGCTGGGCCGGGCCGGGCGCACGGTGCTCGGCGTACCGTTCGCCGACTTCATCGCGCCGGGCCTTATCGTCATGGCGATGATCCAGAACGCCTTCGCCAACGCGAGCTTCTCGCTTCTGGTCGGCAAGATCCAGGGCAACATCGTCGATTACCTGATGCCGCCCTTGTCCACGGGCGAGCTGATCTCCGCGCTTGTCGGCGCCGCAGTCACGCGGGCCTTCCTGGTCGGGTTCGCAGTCTGGCTCGTCATGCTGCTTTGGCCGGGCGTCTCGGTCGACGTCCGCCACCCGGCGCTGGTGCTGTGGTTCGGTTTGATGGGCTCGCTGCTGCTTGCCTTTTTGGGCCTGCTGACGTCGATCTGGGCGGACAAGTTCGACCACGCTGCGGCCGTCACCAACTTCGTCGTCACGCCCTTGGCTCTGCTCAGCGGCACCTTCTATTCGGTGCGGCAGCTCGCCCCGACGTTCCGCGCGATCAGCCACGCCAATCCGTTCTTCTACGTGATCTCGGGCTTCCGCGCCGGCTTCCTCGGCGCCAGCGATTCGCCGCTGCTAATCGGCGGCATATCGCTGCTGGTCATCAACATCGCACTCTGGGCGCTATGCTATGCGCTGCTGAAAGCTGGGTGGAAGATCAAGAACTAAACATTCCAGTGGCTTAATGAATTAACCTAATTGAACGGGCGATAACGGTCGCGTTCAGCATCACCTCAAGCGTTCTCGACCATAAGGAGCACATCAACTTGCTCACCAAAGGAGAAGTCGTGATGCGTAAACTGCTTATTTCTCTTGCTGCTGCCGGTACTGCACTCGCGTTCGCGACTCCTGCCGCAGCGCAGTTCTACGGCGGCGCCCAGGCCTACCCGGTGCAGTGGCACCGCGGCTACAACGGCGGCTATCGCAACGTCGAGCGCTGGGATCGCCAGATCGACCAGATGTATCGACAGATGGACCAGCTGGCGCGTTCGGGCCGACTGACCCGTGCGGAAGCGATCGACCTTCGCCGTGACCTGCGCAACGTCCAGATCGCGGCTCGTCGCAGCGGCCGCGGCGGCGTCGCCCCGTGGGAGGCCCAGCAGATCGAGCAGCGCATCCAGCGCGTTCGCTACGAGATCCGCCGCTACTCCGACTACGATCGCGGCAACCGTCGCTGGCGCCGCTAATAAGCACTAGCAGTGCTGCAAGGGAGGCGCTCCGGAGCAATCCGGGGCGCCTTTCCTTTGGCCGAAGCGCGGCCGTTTTGCCCTTTGTTGCCCGTCTGGCTATAGGCGCTCGGGCGGCCTCGTGCCGCCTCGCACCATCGCCATTTGCAGGAGCCAAGCACCCATGGCCATCACGCCGCTCATGCCCGTTTACCCGCGCTCGCCGGTCCGTCCGGTTCGCGGCGAGGGGGTCTATCTCTATGGCGAAGAGGGCGAGCGGTACCTGGATTTCGCGGCCGGCATTGCGGTCAACCTGCTTGGCCACGGCCATCCGCACCTGACGCAAGCCATCCAGAAGCAGGCGGCGACGCTGATCCACGTGTCGAACCTGTACGGCAGTCCGCAAGGCGAGGCGTTCGCCCAGCGTCTGGTCGACCTGACGTTCGCCGACACGGTGTTTTTCACCAATTCGGGCGCCGAGGCCGTGGAGTGCGCGATCAAGACCGCGCGACGCTACCATTATGCCAAGGGCAACCCGCACAAGCACAACCTCATCACCTTCTCGAACGCATTCCACGGACGGACGATGGCGACGATCAGCGCCACCGATCAGGCCAAGCTTCGCGACGGATTCGCGCCGCTGCTGACGGGCTTCACCGTCGTCGATTTCGACGACCTCGACGGGGCGCTTGCAGCGATCGACGAGAATACTGCCGGTTTCCTGGTCGAGCCGATCCAGGGCGAGGGCGGCATTCGGCCCGCCAGCCACCAATTCCTGGCAGGGCTCCGCGCCGCCTGCGACGAGCGCGACCTGATGCTGATCTTCGACGAGGTCCAGTGCGGCGTCGCGCGCACCGGTCATCTCTATGCCTACGAGCATTACGGGGTCGAGCCGGACATCATGGCCTCGGCCAAGGGCATTGGGGGCGGCTTTCCGATGGGCGCGTGCCTGGCGACCGAGAAGGCCGCTGCGGGCATGGTGATCGGCACCCACGGCTCCACCTACGGCGGCAACCCGCTGGCGATGGCGGCGGGGCAGGCGGTGTTCGACGTTGTTGCCACTGACGAATTCCTCGCCGAGGTCCGCACCAAGGGCGAGCGCCTGCGCTCGGCGCTGGAGCAGATGATCCCCAACCACGACCATTTGTTCGAGAGCGTTCGCGGCGTCGGGCTGATGCTCGGCATCAAGATGAAGACGGATAGCCGGGCCTTCGTGACTTACTTGCGGACCAAGGGCCTGCTGACCGTCGCAGCCGGCGACAATGTAGTGCGCGTCCTGCCGCCGTTGAACATCACGGAAGACCATATCCGCGAGTTCATCGAGACGCTCTCGGCTGCAGCCGCGGAATATGAGGTTCCGGCCGCCGCGGCCTGAGTGGATCGCCCCAGCGAATTGCTGTCGTTTGTCCAGCTTGAGAATGGTTGAGCAGCTCAACGGTCTGCCGATCCTGACTTTTCGCGATGCGAGGAGTTTGGAACAGTGGCTGGATCAGCAGGAAGCTGACTCGGCAGGAGCCTGGATCAAGTTCGCAAAGAAGGCGGCTGGCACGGCCACTGTCAGCAAGGCTGAGGCGATCGACGCAGCACTTTGTTACGGCTGGATCGACGGTCAGCTCAACAAGTACGACGAGGCGCATTGGCTGATCCGCTTCACACCGCGGAAGGCTCGGAGCAGATGGTCGCTTGTCAACAAGACGCGAGCGACCGAGCTGATCGCCGAAGGGCGTATGCGAGGACCGGGACTGGCTCAGATCGAGGCCGCCAAGGCCGACGGGCGATGGGAATCCGCCTATGCACCTGCAAGTTCAGCCGAGGTCCCGTCCGACCTCCAGCAGGCGCTGGACAGCAATCCGGCTGCTGCCCAGTTCTTCGCGACGCTGAAGGGCGCAAACCGCTACGCGGTGCTCTACCGTATCGGCGCAGTTAAGCGACCCGAGACTCGCGGCAGGAAAATCGCCGAGTTCGTCGCGATGCTCGAGCGGGGCGAGACCATTCACGGTTAGATCGTCCGGCGCGGTTCGAAGGATGACTGGTGTCCGCAAGGGCTGGCAAGCCGGCGAACGGAAAGCGACAGGTGACAGTTCATCCGAACCAGTTCAGAGGCCCGCGATGCGAATCGTCGAATGGATTGCTGCTGTCCCACTGATGGTGGCGAGTGCCGCGATCACCACAGCCGCTCCATTTGAATCCGTCCGCACGCTCGACGGCAATATCGTCGACACTGCCGGCCACGTGACCATCATCAACTACTGGGCGACCTGGTGCGCGCCATGCCGCGTCGAAATGCCGACGCTCGACGCCTATTACCGCCAGCACCACGGCCAGGGATTGCAGATGGTCGCGATCTCCATCGACGAGACCGCCTCGCCGGCTAAGCTGCGCAACGTCACCGGCCGCTACAGCTTTCCAGTTGCGCGGATCGGCGCCGTCCGCATGCCCCGTCGTGACATCCCGAAGGCGGTTCCAGTGACTCGCGTCTACGACCGCAGCGGCCGCCTGGTGTTTCAGAGCAAAGCGGACGGCCGCTCGACCATCGACGCGGCCACCCTGGACCGCGTCGTCACGCCGCTGCTTGCCGGCCGCTAGAGGTGGAAGAGCAGCCCCGCCGATAATTTGACCTTCGGCATGAGCTGGTACCCGTTCACGCGATTGTAGAGGGGCAGCTCGGCAAAGCCGAAAGCCACAATCTTGCTGCTAACCTTGGCTGACAGCCCCGGCGCTATGTTGACCTGCTCGCCACCGCTGTTTGGCCGGTCGGAGGCTGGGCCGCTGTCGCGCCACGTCTTGCGGTAGCTCAGCTGCAGCTGGGGTGTGACGTTGCGCCAGTGGGTGACGTTCAACGCGGCCGATGCCTGCAGGAAGCTGCCGGGCTTGTAGCCGGCGCGATGATTCAGCGCCGTCTGTCCGGTCACCTGGGCGAAGTATCCCAGTTCCGGTGCGAGCGGGCCCAGGTGATAGACGCCAAGCACGGACTGCACGGTCCCGGTGCCCGGCTGCAGGCCGCGGTCGACCTCCTCGCCTCTCTCGGGACCGGACCGGAAAGTCTGGCGGAACTTGCCTGTCGGCAGCACTAACCCTGCCTCGATGCCCGTCACTGTTCCCGGCGTCGACAGTCCCTGCCATCGTGTCACTACGCGCAGGTCGCCGATGCCCCTGGTTCGCGAATAGCTCGGCTCGGTCGTGTCCTCTGCATAGGTGGAGTGCGGCCGCACCAGGATCGGCAGCTGCACGTCCACTCCCCAGTCGTTCGCGAACTGGTGGTCGACGGTCGCGGTCAGAACGTGATTGTAGGTGTAGCGCTCGATTTCGTGGTCAGAGGGGAGCGCTCCCGCATCGAAACGAACATTGTGTGTGCCCGAACGAAGCTGCGTCTGCGGAATGTAGTCATAGCGCAGCGACAGCGTAGTGCCGGGTTGCGCAGCAAGGCCCTGGCTGAGCCAGTCGGCGGTCAATGTACAGCCGCAGCTTGCGCATGCGAGCGCCGGTGAAGCGAGAAAGATCGGCGACATAGCGGCGGCAACAGCCGCGGCGCGGAGAGCATTCCTGTTCATTGAATTTCCAATCCCGTTTGTCCGCGGCGAGCGGGCCTGAGCTGAAGCGATGATGTCGGTTCAGGCGCGGATTGGGGGCCCCCTTACAGGCGGTCGGCTCGCGCGTTCCCCACGGTCAATCAGAAGCAGCGCACCGGCGACGAACAGGACAAGCGCAAACTCGGCAGCGGGCAGCGAGAATGCGGCGAGCGGGCCGAGCGCGCCATACGTGGAAACCGAAGCGTATGGGCATGACTGATGCAGGCTCTTGTGGCCGCCGTGACTTTGCATCGGCGCCGTCGCGCCGGATCCGGCATCCGGGCATGCGACGATCGTGATCGCGCCCTTATCGAACGCCGGCATGAAGCCTGCCGGCGCAAGCGAGCGGATCGCCAGGAGCATTGCAAACAATGCCGCCCAAACCAGACGCTTCGGACACGACCAGGTCGTCACGTGGGCCATTGCCTGCCTCTAGTAGTGGCGAGTGCCTCTGTCAGCCCCTACGGAATGTCTGCAACGGGTCGGGCGCGGATATGCCGTCCATGCCTGGCCGAGGAGGCGCACGGCGCCGAGCTGAGCGGACTGGCCCATCGACGCCGCCAAGGGCTTTCAATAGCGGTCTCAGCACCTATCTTTCCCGGATGCCTACAGATCAGCTCAACACGGACGTCGTGCTCGGCGTCGCGATTCCGTCGCGGAATGCGCGCGGCCGTATCGCGCGGCTGGGGCCCGTGATCGACGCCATTCTCGCCAGCCACCGTTATCCCCCGGTGATCGAGAAGCTGCTTGCCGAAGCGGTGACCATGACCGCGCTGCTTGGGTCGCTGCTCAAGGAGCCGGAGGGGCAGCTTACCGTACAGGCCCAGACCGAAGGCGGTGTCGTCGATCTCCTCGTCTGTGACTACCTCGGCGGCGCGCTGCGCGGCTACGTGCGGCACGATCCGGAGCGGGTTGCCGGCCTGTCGAGCTCGCCGACGCTGCAGGAGATCTTCGGCAAGGGCTATCTGGCGATCACCTTCGACCAGCCGCTGGCCAAGGAGCGCTACCAGGGGATTGTCCCGCTCGAAGGGAAGGGCCTTGCCGACGCGGCACAGAGCTATTTCAGCCAGTCCGAGCAGATCCCCAGCCTCGTGCGGCTCGCCGCCGAGAAGCGTGACGGGCATTGGTGGACCGGCGGCCTGCTGCTTCAGCATCTGCCCGAAGGTGAAGAGGGCCGCGAGCGGCTCCACACGCGGCTCGATCACCCCGACTGGCCGCACGTCGCGATCCTTGGCGGGTCGGTGAAACCCGACGAGCTGACAGATCCGTCACTGCCGCTCGACGACCTCATCTGGCGCCTGTTCCACGAGGAAGAGGAAGTCCGGACGCTGGGCTCGCGCGATCTCGCCAAGGGCTGCCGCTGCGATCCCGAATATGTCCGCTCGGTGATTGCCCGCTTCCCGGCCGAGGAGCGGCAGGAGATGGTCGGCGACGACGGCCTGATCCGCGTCGACTGCGCCTTTTGCTCCTCGAGCTTCCCGATCGCTCCGGACGAGGTCGCCTGAAATCTTCTCGGAAGGGTCGCTTGGTGGTAAGTAGGATGCCATGATCCGGCTGGGGCTAGCCTTCATTGCAGGCGCAACCGCGCTGTTCGGGCCGACCGAGCTGCCGCGCCCGGCGGCTCTGTCACAGGCGAGCGCGGGCGTCTGGGAGCTGCGGCGGCTGCCCGACGGCAAGCCGCTGCGCCAGTGTATCGCGGACATCACCACGCTGGCTCAGGTGGAGCACCGGCATCAGTCCTGTTCGCGCAAGGTCGTCAGCAGCGACGGCACCACGACGGTGCTTGGCTACACCTGTGGGGGCGGCGGTTTCGGCCAGAGCAAGCTGACGCTGGTCACGCCCCGCTCGCTGAACATCGAGACGCAGGGCATCTCGGGCGGCCTGCCGTTCAGTTACGTCGTGCATGCCCGCCGCGTCGGGCCCTGCGCGGCCCCCTAGGCGGCCTTGTCGGCCTCATACTGGTCGATCACCCACGGCTCGTCCTGGGCCTTGTCGATCCATTCCGCCACGTGCGGGTGCGATAGAACTGCCTTCATGTAGACGCCGGCGAAGTTCGGCACCTGGACTCCGTAGGTCACGAAGCGGGTGACGACCGGCGCGTACATCATGTCCGCCGCGCACCAACTGCCGAACAAGAAGTCGCCGGTTCCGCCAAAACGCGCGCGCGCTTGCGCCCAAAGCTGCAGGATTCGATCGATTTCCTCGCGAACACCGTCGGTAAGCGCTTTCGCGGCGTAGCTTTTGCGCACGTTCATCGGCAGCTCGCGGCGCAGATTTGCGAAGCTCGAGTGCATCTCCGCCGACATCGACCGCGCCACTGCGCGAGCCGAGGTCTCCTCCGGCCAGTACCGCTCCCTTCCGACGCGGTCGGCCAGGAATTCGATGATCGCCAGACTGTCCCAGACGACGCATTCGCCGTCCCACAAGATGGGTACCTTGCCGAGCGATGGGGCGAACTCGTCACCCTCCCGGCGCTTCTCCCACTTGTCGTCGAACATCGGGACCACGAGCTCCTCGAACTCCTCACCCGATTGCTTGGCCGCAAGCCAGCCGCGCATCGACCAGCTGGAATAGGCGCGGTTGCCGATGATCAGCTTGAACACGTCAGGCTCCCTAGGAGGTTGCGGCTTCGAGGATTGCCGTTCTCAACTCTGCGATGCCGCTACCCGTTTCGCTCGACGTGGTGAAGATGTCGGGATGCGCGGCCGGATGCTTGCGTGCTTCGGCCGCGGTACCCTCGAGAGTATCGGTCAGGGCAGCCGCCTTCACCTTGTCCCCCTTGGTGAGCACCAGGTGATAGCTGACCGCCGCCTTGTCGAGCATCTCCATGATCTCGCGGTCGACGTCTTTGAGGCCGTGGCGCGAGTCGACCAGAACCAAGGCTCGCTTCAGCACCGGGCGGCCGCGGAGGTAATCGTTTACAAGGAAGCGCCAGCGCTGGACCATGTCCTTCGGCGCCTCTGCGAAACCGTAGCCGGGCATGTCGACCAGACGGATCTGGATCGGCTCGCCGACGTCGAAGATGTTCAGTTCCTGCGTGCGGCCGGGCGTGTTCGACGTCCTCGCAAGCGCCTTGCGGTTGGTGAGCGCGTTCAGAAGCGAACTCTTGCCGACGTTGGACCGGCCGGCGAACGCGATCTCCGGCACGTCGGGGTCGGGCAGAAACCTGAGCTCGGGGGCCGACTTCAGGAACGTGATCGGGCCGGCGAAAAGCTTGCGCGCGCGCTCCGTCAGCTCGTCGTCGCTCGCTTCGCTCATGTCTTGACCGGGTGCGTGTCGCTGAGGTGCAGGTCGAAGCGCCGGTACAGCCACCATTGTTGCAGTAGAGTCAGCAGGTTGTTGGTGACGTAGTAGAGCTGCAGCCCGGCTGCGAACGGCGCGAAGATGAAGATCATGAACCACGGCATCAGCGCGAAAATCTGCTGCTGCGCCGGATCCACGGCCTGCGGGCTGAGCTTCATTGCGAGCCATTGGGTGAAGCCGACAAGGATCGGCAGGACACCAATCGCGAGGAGATGCGGCGGGGTGAAGTGTAGTAGCCCAAACAGGTTCACGGGTGTCAGGGGGTCCGGAGCCGAGAGATCCTTGATCCACAGCGCGAACGGCTGGTGGCGCATCTCGACCGAGACCAGAAGCACCTTGTAGAGGGCGTAGAAGATCGGAATCTGGATGACGATCGGCAGGCACCCGGCAGCCGGATTGATCTTTTCCGTCTGATACAGCTTCAGTGTTTCCTGCTGCTGCCGCTGCTTGTCGTCCTTGTACTTCTCCTGGATCGCCTTGAGCTTCGGCTGCACCTTCCGCATCGCCGCCATCGACTGGAACTGCTTCTGCGCGACCGGGAACATGATCGCCCGGACGATCAGCGTCAGGCAGATGATCGCCACTCCGAAATTGCCGACGGTGTGGAACAGGAAGATCAGCAGGCTGAAGATCGGGCGCATGAACCATTCGAACCAGCCCCAGTCGATCGACTTGGAGAGCTTGGGGATGCCCGCGCCCTCGTACCGATCGAGCCAGGCTTTCTCCTTCGCGCCGGCGAACAGGCGTGTCTGCGTGGTCAGCGCCTGGCCCGGAGCAACGACGGTCGGCGGGAGAGCGTAATCCGCCTGGTATCCGCCCGAGGGAGAATGACGGAAGTCGGCAGCCATCGCCGCGTTCCCTGCCGGAGCAAGGGCGGTCAGCCAGTATTTGTCGGTGAAGCCGAGCCAGCCGCTCACGCCTGAGAAACTGCGGCCGCCGCTTCCGGCCTTGTCGAGGTCCTTCCAGTCGATGTCGTAGGACGCTTTCCCGTTGAACAGGCTGATCGGGCCGACGTGATTGGTCCAGCTCGACGGGTCCGCCGACTGTTCCGAGCGGCTGACGAGGCCGATCTGCCGGACCGTAACCGGCTTGCCGGAGCCATTCATCGCGCTCTGCTGGACGGTGAACAGGTAGCCGTCATCTACGGCGATTCGCATCTGGTACCGGACGCCGTCGGGACTCTGCGTCGTCAAGGTCACCGGATGGCCGGGCGTCAGCGTCTGACTGTCCGCTGTCCATGCGGTGTTGAGGTCCGGCGCTGCAGTGCCCTGGGCTGCCCAGCCGAAGGACGCGATGTAGGCGCCCGGCGCGCCTAGCGGCGACAGGAGGCGCACGGGCGGGGAGTTCTTCGCGATGGTCTGCCGCTGACGGACCATCACAAGATCGTCGATCTGAGCGCCCTTGAGGTTGATCGAGCCCTGAAGCGACGGCGTGTTGATCCGCACCCGCGGCCCGGCGGCGAGCACTGCGGCCCGGCTCTGCTTTGCCTGTGGTGTCGTCAGGGTCGGGCTCGCCTGGGGCTGCGGGACCGGCTGCTGCCTGCCGTTGACGATCTTGGTGCTGGGCGGGTTGGCGACCGGGAAAAACCGGTTCGTCGCCCACGTCCAGCCGAGCAGAACGAGTGCGCTCAGCACCACCGCCAGGATCAGGTTCTTGCTGTCGTTCACTTCTGGTCAGTTCCTCACGGTACCGGATCGGGGCCCTGGCCGCCCCACGGATTGCAACGAAGGATGCGCTTGAGGGCGAGCCAGCCGCCCCGAGCGGCGCCATAGCGCTGGATTGCCGTAATCGCATAGGCGGAGCAGCTGGGCCGGTACCGGCAGCTTGGCGGAAGGACCTGCGAAGGCCCCTTTTGCCAGCCCCTGGCGATGAGGATCATCAGGCGAGCGATCATTTGCGCAGTCCGTCCAAGGCGCTTGCAAGGTCCGCCCGCATAGCGGCGAAGTCTCTTTCGATGCCCTTGGCGCGCCCGATCATCACATGATCGGCGCCTGGAAGACCATTGGCTGGCAGGATCTCGCGAGCGAGGGCGCGGAAGCGGCGCTTCATGCGGTTGCGGACGACTGCGCCGCCGATCTTCTTGGTCACGGTGAAGCCGACGCGGATCGCCGGATCGGCGTCCTCGCGATCCCGTACGAGCAGGATGAAGCCGGGCGTCGACGCACGCCGGCCGCGGTTGGCGGCCAGGAAGTCAGCCCGTTTACGGAGCGTGATTAGGCGCTGAGCTTCTTGCGCCCGCGCCCGCGGCGGGCGTTCAGGACCTTGCGGCCGCCGACGGTCGCCATGCGGGAGCGGAAGCCGTGCCGACGCTTGCGGACGAGGTTGCTCGGCTGGAAAGTGCGCTTCATCGCTCATGCCTTAAAATCAAAGAAAAAGGGCCGCCGTAAGGGGCAGCCGCTGTCGGGTGGGCCGATACTGAAGCCCTGCCGTGAAGTCAATTCCCTGCAGCGCCTTCATGTCCGTCGCGAAGCGCTTCGCGGCGCTTGGCCGAGCGGCGGCGCAGTGCCCAGTCCGTCCAGCGTCCCGCCTTCGGCTGCCAGCGCTTGAAGCGGACGTAGCGACGTTTCGCCCACATGCTGGTCTTCAGTACCAGCGCCAGGCCGAGGCCAGCTACGAGGACTCCGCCCGGGCCGGGTATCGCGCCGACCAGCGGCGAGATCGCAAGGAGCAGGACTCCGATTACGAACAGCGTCCATTCGACCACGGGATGGTCGATGAAGCGGCGCCACTGATCCCTGGTAAGCATGGCCGGCGATGTGGTGGGGGACGGTTGTTCGCGCAAGCGGCTTGCGGCTGCAGACAACGGCCGTCTGGCCCGTACTTCCCCTATCATTTAGGAGGTAATGCTATGAGACCCTGGAAACTATAAAAAAGGGAGGCTCAGTGATAGAGCGGTCTGAGGGCGTTCCTCGCCATCGAGAGGCCTACCCAAGGTTCAACGTGGTCCAGGCCAAAGCGGCGCTGGAGCGTTTCGATGGCGACACGGTGTGTGTCTTCTCGCAAAGTGGCAGGACGATTGGTCATCTGATCGTCTCTGATGTTGATATCGAAACAAACGTTTTACAAATTGCATCGTTCGTTACGAGCCCGCACCTAAACGGGACGACCGCCCTTGAGACGCTATCGATGAAGATGGCGCCGAGCGGAGTAGACGCTGGGAGAAGATCAGTCATTTGCCCCCAATGTAGCCGATCAACTTTCAATCTATACTATAATAACAAATGGAAATGCGCAATTTGTCACAAGCTGGCCTACAGAAGTCAGCTGATTACGAAAGACACTCAACTGATGGAACGTCGCGACGCGCTTAAGGCGATGGTGGGACGCGGGCGTCCCATGCACATGCGCAACACGGTTTTCCAGCAACTGAGAATCGAATTGCGTCACGCCAACCTACGGTTGGGACGGCGTTTTCACCAGGCGAACGAAGTTCATTCGATCATAGCTACTGATGAGTGGGTGCGGGCTGGCGATGTCAGCGATCTGTGGATCAGAGGCTATGCTGTGTCGGCTGGCCGGGTGGTACAGACCTCCTTCGCTTGGTGATGCCAGCATTCGGCGAGGACCAAGGCCCGACGATCACCAGTCCAGAATCTGCGATCGCTGCTTCATTCGGCAGTTCCATGTGGGCGGCATATCTCTCGATAACATCATCATGGTGCGCGTGCTCGGCTGCAAAGGTCTGAATTGTCGCGACGTTCCACTCCTCCATGCTCTCAAAGGCCTCTGGCTGCGGCACCGGCAGGCTGAGCGAAAGCGCTTCGACCAGCATGGTCATAAGGAACTTAGAAAGCACTGATTTTCCTGATCCGCTTATACCTGCTGCTTGCGCGATAGCCGCTGCATGAAACGCCTTTGGCGGCTTCAACGAGTTCCAAAGGTGACCCACCGCCTCGAACAATGCCGGTTCACCCCAGCGGGTGAACTCGGCGAGGAACTGCTTGCGACCATCAGGGATGTGCAACGGGAAACAAGTGAGAGGTGTCTTCGGTGATTCCAACTCCGCCCAGCGCTCATAAACCTTCATCTGCAGAAGACTGAACGTAGACCAGTCCATCGTGAGATCGATCACTTCCATTCGTTCTCTGCCCTTCTGTCATGATTTTTTTTGAGTGAATGACGCAAAATGGACGCAATTTTGCGGCACATGATTGGGAAGTAGGTGAGCAGCATGTACAAGACAAACTCTGGAGATGCAAAGTTGTTTTACTCTGATGTTATGCTTCGAGCTTCCGTATACCGTGGAGTATACGAGGACATTGACCACTACCTGCAAAACAACACTGTTAAAAGTCGTCGAACATGGAAGGAGCTCTGCAGGATTCGTGGAGAAGCCATAAGAAAAGAACGTCTTTACAGTCTTGTTGGTGAATGGGCCTTAGCGCTCATCCGGAGGTAGCTCGATGAACTGGCCCACCCTCCCTGACCTGCAAATGCCGCCGGCTCGACGCGTCGAGAGCCAGTCTTACCTCGGCGGAAGTGACGCAAACATCGTCTTCTCAGGCAACCGCGACAAGATAAGCCGCCTGTGGCTGGAGAAGCGCGGCGAAGTGGAGCCTGAGGACCTCAGCAGCTCGCTGGCAGTGCTGCTCGGCTCGTGGACCGAGGCGTTCAACCGGCAGTGGTTCGAAAAGCTGACCGGTGAAAGTGTGGCCCGCATCGGCGATGTCCAGGTATGCACTGAGCACTCTTGGCGGCGATGCACGCTCGACGGATTCATCGACGCGCGTCGCTGCGTCTGGGAAGCTAAGCACACCAACCCGTTCTGCAAACCTGAAGAGGTGCTGGAGCGGTACATGCCGCAGCTCCAGCATAATATGGCTGTACTCGGGGTGGAGCGGGCTATTCTGTCAGTAATTTTTGGCAATCATCGCTACGAGACCTTCGAGGTAGCGGCGGACTGGGTGTACCAGCAGGAACTCCTGGAAGCTGAGACTGCATTTTGGGATTGCGTGATCTCGGGTTCGCGGCCGGTACCCGCGGCGGTTGCGCCTGCACCGCGACCGATCGCCACACGTGAGGTCTGTCTCGACCGCAACAACGCGTGGGCGGCGGCGGCTGTCGACTGGCTGCAGTATCGACAAGCGGCCAAGGCCCATGCTGAGGCTACCAACCAGATCAAGGGCTTGGTCGAAGAGGATGTTCGTCGTGCCTTCGGGCACGGCGTTGAAGCTAAGCGCAGCAAGTCGGGTGCACTCACGATCCGGGAACTCGCCTGATGGCTGCGCCGAGCGTGTATGGTGCGATCACAGCGATCACGGGGGACTTTGCCCAGCTGGGCATTGCGAAGTCGCACCGGAACGAGATCGACCAGTATCTTTATCGTTCGATCGACGACGTGCTGAACCGCTTGTCGCCGCTGCTCGCCAAACACCGACTGTGCGTTCTTCCGCGCGTAATCGACCGAGTGGTCACCGACAGGGACGGGCCCGGCGAAGCGCTCTTGGTCAATGTCGCGCTCAGGGTCGTTTATGCCATTGTCAGTGCGGATGATGGTAGCAGCCATGAAGTTGAGTCTTTCGGTGAGGCACTGGACTCGGGAGATAAGGCCACAGCCAAGGCGATGTCTTCGGCCTACAAGATTGCGATGCTGCAGACCTTCTGCATCCCCGTGACCGATGTTGAAGAGCCAGACGCGCAGAGTCCCCGGATCTCTCGCCGCACCCATGGCCCGGAGCCCGTTCAGGGCTGGGATTCCTGGGTCACTGACATCGGCGAAATTGTCCGCATTTGCGAGAGCGAGGAAGCCATCAGCAGGGTCCAGCAGCGGCATCGAGCGCTACTTCAAGCGGTGAGCCGAGAGCGCGCCGATCTTTACGCAGCGCTCGGGGAGGTGTTTCGTACGAGGCGCGCAGAGCTCAAGCGACCAGACCCCCGGAACCGAACCAAGGACAAGCGCACGGCTCCCGCCGGTCGCAAGGGAATGAAGGGGGAAGAGGAGCTGGCTCGTGCATGACCTCTTTTTCCCGGCCCGGATACGCAAGGAGAAGCCGGCGCAGCTAGCCCGCAGCTGTCCCGCCCATCGCGCTTGGGTGCGGTCGCACCACTGCTCTGTCCCGAATTGTCGCAGGCAGCCAATCGAGTGTGCGCATGTGCGATCCGGAACTGACGGTGGTCTGGGCATCAAGCCGTCAGACAAATGGGTCATCAGCCTTTGCGCGTTCCACCATCGGCAGCAGCATAGGATCGGGGAGGCGGCCTTCGAGGCGCAGCACGGGGTCGATCTCAAGGCCCTTGCGTGCGAATTCGCCAGGCGGTCAAAGCATTGGGTGAAGCTCGGGCGGATGTAGTCGTGCAAGGCCCCTGAAGTTCTCCACAGGAAATTGCGCCTGACGCTTGACGGCAGGGTCGGCTTCGGTCACGATTTGTTCTGAAGGTACGGCCTACAATTCGGTGGTGCGAGCCAAGCGCACCTCTCGCTGAAGAGTTTTTCAGGAGGGAGGAGCACATGGCTTTTTTAACAACTGATTGTCCTCATTGCGGCGCAAGCAGCATGAAAATGTCCTCGTGTGGTGTAGCCGGGCGGGCTAGTCACAAGTATCTTTTCTTTCTGTGCCCCGCGTGCACCAAACCAGTTTCGGCAGAAGTAAGTCGAGACAAGTATTGGCCGGATTGTGCGGGCGATGTCCGTTCTCTGCATCAATCAGATCAGGGCATCAGATACGAGGGTTGGGCGGTCACACGGGTTTGGCCGAAGGCTACTTCAAAGCGATCGGAGTTCGCTGCTCCCGCTGGTACTCCCCCGGCCATCGGGATTTTGTTCGCACAAGCAGAACACGCGTTTGCACGACTTGATCACCAAATTGCGGCATTGGGCTATCGGCGCGTCCTTGAGGATTTGATGAGAGATCGCGCTCCCCTGTTCAAGGGAGCCCTCAAGCAATGGATTTTGGAACTTGTAACTCACGGCAATCTGCCGCCGTCTCTCAAGAAGTGGGCGTCCAGTCAGCAGGGCCTACGCGGGGAGCCGCAACCGCTTTCCCAAAAGGAGGTGGAAGAGCTCGCTGCGTTCACTCGCGTCATGCTTGAGTATTCGTACCTCTTGGAGGGGACGATCGCAGCGCTCGCGGCTGGATAGCAGAATGTTAGCCGCAGCAATTGAGAGCAGATGTTTGCCTCAGGTCCGATCGAAGACGGCATTCAGCACTTGGCGCGCCGTGTCCCCGATGACGTGGCCGGCGTCCTCGTCCTTGGCCATCGAGCTCATGAACTTGCGCGCTTCCTTGAACGTGATGTGCGGGGGCAGCGGTGCGATCTCGGGATCGGTCATCACTTCGAGGAGTACGGGCCGGTCGGCTGACAGTGCTTCGTCCCAGGCTGCGCCGAGATCTTCGGGGTTGTCGACGTAGATGCCCTTGAGGCCGACGAGCTCCGCGAACTTGGAGTAGCGCAGGTCGGGGATGTCCTGGCTCGCGTCATAGCGCGGGTTGCCGTTCATCACGCGCTGTTCCCAGGTGACCTCGTTCAGGTCCTGGTTGTTGAAAACGCAGGTGACGAGGCGCTTGTCAGGCCAGCGGTCACAATATTTCGCGATTGTGATGAGCTCGGCCATGTTGTTCATCTGCATCGCGCCATCGCCAACGAGAGCGACCACAGGCCGGTTCGGGTTCGCGAACTTGGCGCCGATCGCATAGGGCACCGCGGCTCCCATCGAGGCGAGACCTCCGGACAGCGAGGCCATTTGGCCGCGCTTCACGCGGTACTCGCGGGCGAACCAGTTGGCGCAGGAGCCGCTGTCGCTGGTGACGATCGCGTTGTCAGGCAGGCGCGGTGACATCTCCCAGACGACGCGCTGCGGATTGACGGGGTGAGCGGACGTCTTGGCGCGCGCTTCGAGCGTCTCCCACCAGTCGCTCATCCAGCCTTCGATGCGATCGCGCCAGGCGCGGCCCTGCTTGCGGCGGAGCAGGGGCAGAAGGGCGCCGAGCGTCTCGGCGGCGCTGCCGTGGAGGTTCACCTCGCAAGGATAGCGCAGCGAGAGCATCGCCGGATCGATGTCGATCTGGACGGCGCGAGCTGCTCCGTCCTTGGGCAGGAACTCCGACCAGGGAAAGCCGGTGCCGATCATCAGCAGGGTGTCGCATTCGTTCATCATGTCCGAGCTCGGACGGGTGCCGAGCAGGCCAATTGCGCCGGTCACGAAGGGGAGGTTGTCTGGAAGGACCGCCTTGCCGAGCAGCGCCTTGGCAACGCCTGCGCCGAGGGCCTCCGCCGTCGCGAGGACTTCGTCGACGGCGCCTGCTGCGCCGGCGCCGATCAGGATGGCTACCTTCTCGCCGGCGTTGAGGACCTCCGCAGCCTTCCGCAGGTCGGACTCGGCCGGCACGACCACGGGACGGGAGTAGCCGCTGCCGGAGCGGGTGAAGCCGTGGGCACGCTTGGGCTCCGCGTAGGCTTCTTCCTGGACGTCCTTCGGAATGATGATCACGGAAGGTGCGCGGCGAGCGGTCGCAAGCCGGATGGCGCGATCGGTGACATGACGGAGCTGAGCCGGCTTGCTGACCTCCTGCACGTAAGCAGCGACGTCGGCGAACACGCGGTCGAGGTTCAGCTCCTGCTGGTAGCTACCGCCGCGGACTGTCGCCTCGGCTTGGCCGCAGATGGCGAGCACCGGCATGTGGTCGAGGCCGGCGTCGTAGAGCCCTGTCAGGAGGTGGGTCGCGCCGGGCCCGCCGGTCGCCAGGCAGACGCCGAGTTCGCCCGTGAACTTGGCGTGAGCGACCGCCATGAACGCGCCCATCTCCTCGTGGCGCGGCTGGACGAAGTCGATGGTGCCGTCGCGCTGAATGGCACCGATCACGCCGTTGATGCCGTCGCCGGAGTAGCCGAAAATGCGCCGCACGCCCCAGGCCTTCAGGCGCTTAACGAAGAAGTCTGCCGTGTTCATGCTGCACCCGTTGTCAGGAGACGATGGCGGGCAAACGCGGGGCACGCACCGATGCTCCGTTAACTCTGGTCCTCGCGGAGGTTGCTCCCGCCGCGGGGCTCGGTTAGCTGGCCGGGAGGCCCCTGTGGCGGAATGGTAGACGCGCTCGACTCAAAATCGAGTTCCTAACCGGAGTGTCCGTTCGAGTCGGACCAGGGGCACCAATCTTCATTGTTGCGGCTGTTGACCTGACGCGGGGCTAAGGCCAAGTCCCGGCGCACCGAGGGAGCGCGTGCCGGCATGTTGTCCAAGAATACTCCGGTCATCATTCTGTGCGGCGGCGAGGGCAGCCGCATCGCGGACGTGTCGGGGGACGCGATTCCCAAGCCGCTCATCCGCATCGGCGACAAGCCGATCCTGTGGCACATCATGAAGATCTACGAAGCCCACGGTTTCTCGAACTTCATCCTGGCGCTTGGTCACCTCGGGTGGGAGATCAAGGACTATTTCCTCAACGAGCGGCTGATGGACTGCGATTTCCGCATGGACATCGACGGTAGCGAGCGCAGCGTCGAAGTGCTGAGCGGGCCGGCCAAGACGAAGCGTAGCATCATATTCGCGGACACCGGCGAGAAGACGCAGACCGGCGAGCGGATTGCGCGCTGCCGCCGCTATGTCGAGACCGACCACTTCATGGCCACCTACGGCGACGGGGTCGCGGACATCGACGTGACCGCGCTTGGCGAGTTCGCAACGGAGCGCGGGAAGATGGGGACCGTTACCAGCGTCATTCCCGCCAGCCGCTTCGGCAACATCGAGGTCCTGGGCGGAAAGGTCACCGCCTTCAACGAGAAGCAGGATGCCGGTGGCGGCTCGATCAACGGCGGCTTCTTCGTTTTCAAGCGCCAGTTCTTCGACGTGCTCGATCGCTATGGTAACGTGATGCTCGAACGCGAGCCGATGGACGACCTGGTCGAACAGGGCGAACTGGCCGCCTATCGGCACGAAGGCTTCTGGGAGCCGATGGACACGATGCGCGAGTATCGGCTGCTGAACGGCCTGTGGGGAAGCGGCGAGGCCAAGTGGAAGAGCTGGTAAGCGCGGCCGACGCGCTTCGCACGTTCGCGGGCCGGCGGGTCCTTGTGACTGGCCATACGGGGTTCAAGGGAAGCTGGCTCTGCCTCTGGCTCACGCGGCTCGGCGCCGAGGTGACCGGCTTCTCCGATGCGGTCCCTTCGAACCCCAGCCATTTCGACGCTTTACAGATTGTAATGGACGACCGGCGCGGAGACGTCGCCGATGAAGCTGCGGTCGCAGCTGCGTTCGAGGCCTCACGGCCGGAAATCGTCTTCCATCTAGCGGCGCAGCCCCTGGTCCGGCGCGCCTATGCGGATCCCGTCGGGACATACCGGACGAACGTGCTGGGCAGCCTCGTGGTCATGGAAGCTGCGCGGCGTGCGGGCGTCGGAGCCTTCGTGTCCGCAACGACCGACAAGGTCTACCGCAATGACGAGAGTGGGCGGCCATATTCCGAAACGGACGAGCTTGGCGGCTCCGATCCCTACAGCGCTTCGAAGTCGTGTGTCGAGCTGATGACGCGGTCGTACCAGGAAAGCTTCCTTCGCGACGGAGCCATGTTGCTCGCGACTGTCCGCGCCGGAAACGTGATCGGCGGCGGTGACTGGGCCGAAGACCGGCTGGTGCCGGACCTCGTCCGGGCGGCATTTAGCGGCGAGCCGGCGATGATCCGCAACCCGCAATCGACGCGTCCCTGGCAACATGTGCTCGACGTTCTCGCAGGCTACCTTGAGATTGGCGCGCGGCTCCTGCGTCGAGATCGTGATGCCGTTGGAGCATGGAACTTCGGCCCGTCGTCCACTGCGGGTATCAGCGTTGCAGACATCATCGCTGCCGTGCAGAGCCGCTTGCCCGGGCTGGCGATTGACTACCAGCCGGAAGCCGGCGGTCGCCACGAGTCGGGGCTGCTTCAGCTGGATTCCGGAAAGGCGCGATCACGTCTTCGTTGGCGCCCTCTTTGGGAGGACGCGATGCTGGAGCGCACGCTCGAGTGGTACGGTGCCTTCGCGGATGGTCGCGTCGTGTCAGTCGGGCAGCTAGCGGACTACGAGAACCAGTTGGTCTCCTCGGACCGATAATGCGGGCGGGAGCAGCTGCGTGCTGATTTACTGGCTGCTGTTCGGTTATTTCGCGATCGGAGCCTTGGTGGAACGACCGGAGCCGGCGGTAGCGGGTGTCTCAACTCCCAATCGGGGGCCGATGCTTTCGTTTGGCGGCGTCCTCATCACCTTGATGATCGGCCTGAGATACCGCGTAGGCGCGGATTGGGTCCCCTACGTTGAGATGTTTCGATCTGCGGGTCGGACGGATTTCCGAGGCACGTTGAGGCTAGGCGATCCCGCGTATCAATCCCTCAACTGGTTGGTTCAGCAGATCGGCTGGGAGCTGTGGGTCGTGAACCTCGTGTGTGGAGCGATCTTCGCTTCGGGATTGGTGCGCCTCGCAAGGGTCCTTCCGCGTCCGTGGCTCGCCATGACAATAGCGGTCCCATACCTCGTGATCGTAGTTGCAATGGGCTATACGCGCCAGGGCGTCGCACTAGGGATTATTATGGCTGGTCTAGCCTCGTACCTGCGAACCGGTGGAGCAGTCAGGTACTTGGTGTATGTTTTGGTCGCTGCGCTCTTCCACAAAACCGCGATCTTGGCTTTTCCGCTCGTCGTGATAGGCGGCGGCAATCGCAAGTTGGTTACGGCACTTATAGCGGCAGCCATTAGCTACTCGCTGTATGACTTGGTACTCGCGCCGTCCGTTGATCGGATGCTCACGAACTATGCATCCTATCAGTCACAGGGCGCGCTAATCAGGATCGTAATGAGCTGTTTCGCAGCGCTTCTGTTTCTGGTGCGGAAACGCCACCTGGAACTGAGCGTTAGAGAACATGTAATTTGGAGGAATTTCTCAGTAGCAGCACTTGCGTTCTTGGGAGTTCTGTTTGCAGCGCCCGGTTCATCAGCCGGGATCGACCGGGTTGCGCTGTACGTGATCCCATTGCAACTTGCTATTCTCTCAAGGCCTCGTGTCACGGGCACCACTATTCCTTTCGGGATTGTGTTGCTGGTCTCTTATGCGGCTCTCGTGCAATTCACGTGGCTTAACTTTGCCCAGCATTCAGAATATTGGGTGCCGTATCGACTTTGGCCGTTGCTGGGATGAGCGGGGCACTCAGCATCTCGCCGACTGAAATCGACGGCGCCTACATCATCCGGCGGAACGTCCGCTCAGACCAGCGTGGGCGGTTCAGTCGCTTGTACGAAGAAGGCGAGCTCGCCAGCGCCGGCCTTGCCCGGCACTGGGTGCAGGTGAACCATTCGGTGACGCTGGGCGGAGGGACCGTTCGAGGGATGCACTTCCAGAGGCCTCCGGCAGCCGAAGCCAAGCTTGTGAGCTGTACGGCTGGAAGCGCGTTCGATGTCGCTGTCGACGTTCGGAAGGGCTCGGCGACATTCCTCAAGTGGGTGGGAGTCGAGCTTGACGATGCGACGTCCTTCTTCATTCCGGAGGGCTGTGCGCACGGCTTCCAGAGCCTCTCGATCGAAACACACCTCGTCTATCTTCACTCCCAGCTCTACGCGCCGGAGCACGAGGCTGGCCTCCGCTTCGACGATCCGGCAGTGGGTGTGGAGTGGCCGCTACAACCTGCCCGGTTGTCGGCACGTGACCTGTCATTTGCGCCGATCGACGGCGGTTTCGAAAGCGTCCAACTATGAAGTGTCGTCACTGCAGCAACACGGGCTTCATCCCGTTCGCCGATCTGCAGAACTGTCCGCCCTCAAACGCGATGCTTACGGCCTACACCCTCTACGCTCCGGAAGTGTATTACCCGCTAGTGGTGGAAGTCTGCGACAATTGCTTCCTGGCCCAGGTCGGGGAGCACAAAAAAGCGACGGAGATCTTCAACTCCGACTACACCTATTTCTCATCGGTGTCGCAGTCGTGGCTGGAGCACAGCCGCCGCTTTGCAGAGATGGCGATGGCTCGGTTCGGGCTCGGACCATCATCGCAGGTGGTCGAGGTCGCGTCGAACGACGGCTACCTGCTGCAATACTTCAAGAAGGCCGGAGTGCCGGTGCTTGGCGTCGAGCCGACCGGCAACACGGCCGAGGTGGCGATCGCCAAGGGCATCCCGACCATCGTCGACTTTTTCGGGCATGAGCTCGCCGGGCAAATCGAGGGCCGCGCCAACCTCATCTGCGGCAACAATGTCTTCGCGCACGTGCCGGACATCAATGATTTCGCTGCGGGCTTGAAGCGAGCCCTGGCGCCGGGCGGCGTCGTGTCGCTCGAATTCCCGCACCTGCTCCGTCTGATCGAACAGGTGCAGTTCGATACGATCTACCACGAGCACTTCTCGTATCTGTCGCTTGCCACTGCGGAAAAGGTTCTCGGCGCCCAGGGGCTGAAGGTGTTCGACGTCGAGGAAGTCCCCACTCATGGCGGCTCGCTGCGCCTGTTCGCCGCACACTCGGAGGATACGAGCAAGAACCGCTCCGCTTCCGTCGAAAAGGTTCTCGCCGACGAGCAGGCCAGCGGCCTTTCCTCGGCAAAGGTCTATGCGGACTTCCAGCCGCGCATCGACCGGGTCCGCGCGGACTTCCTGGCCTTTCTGCTCGAGGCCCGGGCAGCGGGGCACAAGGTGGCGGCCTACGGGGCCGCGGCCAAGGGCAACACTCTGCTCAACTATTGTGGCGTGAAGGGCAACGAACTGATCCACTTTGTCGCGGACCTCTCGCCGCACAAGCAGGGGCGTTTCCTACCCGGAAGCCGAATCCCGGTCGTCGCGCCGGAGCGGATCGACCAGGAACGGCCGGACTTCATCATCATCTTCCCGTGGAACCTCGCAGAAGAGGTCATGGGGCAGCTTGAACATGCGCGCGCTTGGGGTGCGCGTTTCGTCACCGCGATCCCAGAGCTTACTATTCAGTGACGCGGCTGCTGGTTACCGGCGCCACCGGCTTCATCGGGAGCGCACTGAACCGCGCCTGTGCGGCAGGCGGACATGAGGTGATTGCCGTCAGCTCAAGACCCGCTGATGCCGTGGGGGATTCCCGCGTGCAGTGGCGGCAGCTGGACCTGCTGCATGCGAGCGGGGACGAGCTGCAGCGGCTGATCGACGATGTGGCGCCGACCCATTGCATCCACGCGGCCTGGTACACGAACCACGCCGACTATCTCGTCCACCAGATCAACCGCGACTGGCTCGCGGCGAGCCTCCGGCTTGCAGATGCATGCCACGGCGTTCGGCTGACGGCCCTCGGCACCTGCCTCGAGTATGACGTTTCGCTCGATTCCCACTGCGTTGAAGATGAAACGCCCCTTCGCCCCGAGACCCTGTACGCCCAGTGCAAGCGCGAATTGTTCGAGGCGCTTGCGGGAGACAGCGCCTGGGCGCGAGTTTTCTTCGTCTACGGTCCGGGCGACCGCGGCGGGCGGCTGGTGCCGTACATGCTGGACCGGTTTGCTGGAGGCGAGGCGGCGGGGCCGAAGTTCGGCGGCCTGCGGCGAGACTACATCCATGTGGAAGATCTCGCCGATCAGATTCTCCAGATTGCGCTGTCCGACGTGACTGGCGCGGTGAACACAGGGACCGGCCAGGCGCCGACCCTTTCGGACCTGTTCGCAGCGGGCGCCCGCGCCTTGGGAAGGCCGGAACTTGCGCTGGCTAACGACGAAACGGGCGACCAGCCGGTGCTGATCGCGGCGGACATGACGCGATTCCGCGAGCAGGTCGGCAAATTGCGTGCGAGGTCCGTGGCGGATGGTTTGGCGAGCCTGGTCGAGGCTCGCGCATGAGGCTTGCGGATGCGCGCATCGGGTATGCCGGGTACAGTCGCGACTTCTCCGTCCCCGGCGATCGCCGCCGCTTCGCCGCCTACGCGCGGATGAGGGGGCTCGATCTCGAGTACGCCGAACTATCGAAGCAGTACGACCTCGTTATCGGGACCTACAGCAGCGACCTGACGGGCTGGATCACGCGCAAGCGCAGGGAAGGGGACCGGTTCAAGTTCGTGTTCGAACTGATCGACTCCTACTTCGAACAAACGGGCAGGCTGCGCCGGCTCCTGAAGGGCTCGGCGCGATACGCACTCGGCACCGATAGTCGACTGACGGCCGACTTTTTGAAGACACTGGTGAACGCATGCGAGGCCGCCGATGCCGTGATCTGCTCGACCGAAGAGCAGCGCGAGACCATCGGGCGGTACAATCCGAACGTATTCATCAGCTTCGACGATTTCGGCGACGAGCTTGGCGCTCCCAAGTCAAATTATCGCAAAAGCGCGAGGCTGAAGCTCGTGTGGGAAGGGCAGTCGACGACCCTTCCAAACCTGCAGGCGATCCGCGGGCCGCTGAACGACCTCCGCGAGCGGATTGAACTTAACGTCATCACCGATCCGGTCATTAGCCGCTGGTTCGGCCGCTTCGGGAGCTATCCGTCTATCGACGCGCTGCGCGTGATCGAATGCCAGAAGGTGTTCCATCAGTGGCGAAAAGACAGCTTCGCAACCCTCATCAAGGCGTGCGATGCGGCGGTGATCCCGATCGACCGCTCGAACCGCCTGTGGTGGGGCAAGCCCGAGAACAAGCTCGTGCTGCTGTGGAAGCTCGGCATGCCCGTGCTGACGAGCGCTACTCCGGTTTACGAGCGCGCGATGGGTGCCGCGGGACTCGATATGAGTTGCGCGACTGAGGCTGAGTGGGGAGCTGCGCTGGAACGCCTGCTTAGCGGTGCCCCGAGCGAGATGGAGGCGATCGGCCGCAAAGGTCGCGAGTATGCTGAACGCGCCTATTCCCGAGACGAGTTCACGGCGCGGCTCGATGCAGCCTTCGAGGCGGCAGGCTTCTCCACCGGGAGGCTGCGATACAGCCTGTCGTAGCGCGCGATGCCAAGCTCGACATCATAGACGGCTTGGGCCCGATGGCGGCGCTGTTCGGAGGACGTGCTGCATTGTTCGACCTGGTCGAGCGCGCGCCTGTAGCTATCGGCATCGAAGGTCTGGACCGCCGCGCCGCATGCGGTCTCCGCGATGATGTCAGCAACGTCGCCAACGCCGGCGTTGGCAACGAACGGCAGGCCGACGGCGAGCATCTCTCCCATTTTCGTGGGCGAACAGCCCCTGGCCGAGAACGACGGCTGCTTGAACGCTACGCCGACATCGGCGGCGGCGAGGAAGCGAGGGACGTCTTCGCGGCTGGCGGCGCGGATCACCAGTTCGTCGCTGTCAATGCGATGGGCGGCGGCCTGTTCGCGGATGGCGTCCGGGTTGTCCTGGGTGACGAACAGGAACACAGCGCGCCCGTAGCGCTCGCGGTAGACACCGAAGAACTCGAGCATCTCGGCAAGCATGTAATTGCCCCCGAGCGAGCCAAGGTACGCGAGCACTGGCGCTGCAGGCGGGATGCCGAGCTCGGTCCGCGCCGCATCCCGGACGCCGATTCGAGCAAGGGCGAAGTGGCCGAACTCGACGCAACAGGGGATGACCGTGATTGCTTCGGGGCGATCACTGACCTCAGGGCGGCTGAGAAGCTCAACCTTGCCTGCGTCGGTGAGACTGACGATGGCGTCGGCGTTCGCGAGCAGAGCACTCTCGAGCCGCTTGAAGTGGTGGTAGACCATGCGGAAGAGTGGCTTGGCGAGGTCCCAGCTCTTGCCCTCCGTCTTCTCCTCCGGCCAGAAGCCGCGCATGTCGAACAGCAGCGGCACGCCGAACCGCTTCTTCAGGTGCAGGCCAGCGGCGGCGGCGATATAGCTCCGGCAATGCACAAGCCCGAACCCGAACCGGCGATGCAATCGCGCCGCCGCCCACCTGAGGGCTTGCTGATCGTAGGCCGACGACAACACCGGCGGCGCCTTGTGATAGGGAAGTGGGTGCCACTCGATGTCGGCGTCCCGGCAGATGGGGGCGATCCGCTCGCCGTCGCGGACGAACCTGTCCGCTTTTTCGCAACTCAGGATGTGAATGCGGTGCCCGCGCGACGCGAGGCCGACCAGGTAAGGCAGGATCTGCGAGCGCCCGAGCGCGTCGGTCAGGCCGTCATAACTGATGTAGAGGACGGGCCTGTGGTCTGCGACGGTGTCGGTAATGAGCAAGGAGCGGCAGCCCTTTGAGCGGAGTGCAAGTTCGTCCCTGCGTGCCCTGCCAATGTAACCCGGGGTCCGGGTGGTCAATCTGAGCTACCGGTGGAGATGTTTGTCTGTCAACTTAACTGGTAACAGCCGTGACCGATTCAACCACCCGGCCCGCTAGGTTTCCTCCCCTGCCAAACGCACTAATCACATGAGCCGCCGGAGGGGACGCATCTCACTTGAGCTAGAAAGAGGCGAACGGCGTAATAGTGGGTTCGACTCCAAATCGAGGGGCAACATGACCGCTGACACGCTCAGATTCGCGTTTCTTTTACCGGACTTGAGCGGCGGCGGTGCCGAACGGGTCACGCTCACCATCATCGAAGATTTCCTGCAGCGGGGCCACACCGTCGACCTCCTATTGATGCGAGCCCGCGGCGATCTGCTGCCGTTGGTCCCTCGCCAAGTGAGGATCGTAGAGTTCGGAGTGGAGCGCATACGACATCTTGTATGGCCCCTAGCCAAGTACATTGAGCATGAGAGGCCCAACGCACTTCAGATCTCAATGTGGCCACTAACCGTCGCTGGCATAGTTTCTCGTGCATTGAGCCGGACGCGCTCAACGCTAGTTGTGAGCGATCACTCCACCTTGTCTAGGCAGTACGCCAACAGGGGCCGACTCCACCGACAGCTACTCAAGTGGTCAGTGCGGCTCGCGTATCCTCTGGCCGACGTGAGAGTAGTCGTGGCTAGGGAGGTCGCGCGTGACCTGTCGAGATTGTCCGGACTGCCCGCGGATGCCTTCAAGGTAATTTACAACCCGATAGCCCCTCCATCCATCCCAGTAGTTGGTTCTGACGTTGATGATCTCTGGGGTGGCGGTGGATATCGTATCCTTAATGTCGCACGATTAACCGCAGAGAAGAATCAATTGCTGCTTATCAAATCGTTTGCTTCGTTGGCGCAAAGCGTGGAAGCGCGTTTGATAATCCTCGGTGAGGGCCCGCTTCGATCCGAGCTCTTGCGGGAAGCAGAGAAGTTGGGCGTTGCTGATCGGGTTCTAATGCCGGGGTTCAAGATCGATCCTTCGCCATTCTATCGCTCAGCCGACGTCTTTGTCCTCTCGTCTGAATACGAGGGTTACCCTACGGTACTGCTCGAAGCGATGCAGGCGGGGCTGCAGGTGGTGAGCACTGATTGTGCCAGCGGTCCGTCCGAAATTTTAGCCAATGGACAGTTCGGCAAGCTCGTACCCTGCGGGGAGGATGAGCTTCTAGGTCAGGCGATCTTCGAGACGTTGATGCAACCATCTGCACCGGAGAGGCTCAGGCGCCGCGCTTACGAGTTGTCCAGTAGCGCGACAGATCAATACTTCGGAATAATGAGCGCTGCATGAGCATCTTGGGCACCCTCGGGACGTTTCTCGATCGACGTGGATACCGGAGTTTGGTCGCCTCGGTTTCCTCTGTGATATACCGACTCAAGACCCGTGGTGAACAGCGCTTCCGGGTTGATTCGGCCGGCCGTTGGGTAAACGAGCAGACCGAGGCCACCGTCGTGAGCCCCACAATCCACACGAGTTCAATCAAAGCACTCCGAGCTACGACACTCGACAATTGGTGTGCGTTTTATCTGCCAGCGCCGGGCGAAACAGTCATAGATGTGGGTGCGGGGATAGGTGAGGAAACGATTGTCTTTTCTCGCATGGTTGGGAATGCTGGACAGGTGCTTTCCATTGAGGCGCAACCCGCCACCTTCGGCTGTCTGACCGAGACATTGGCTAAATCTCGCCTAACCAACGCCGTTCCAATCTGCGCTGCAGTGATCGATCGTGATCGCGACGTGGATATAGGCATGTCCGACAACCATCTGGCAAATTCCATTCTCACCGGACGCCGTTCAGTGACTGTAGCTGGCCGGTCGCTCGACTCGATATGCGATGACTACAGCATCGAATCAGTGGGACTACTTAAAATGAATATTGAAGGAGCTGAGCAGTTGGCCGTGGGCGGGATGCAGCGCTTGGCTAGACGTCTCAAAAGTGTAGTCGTGTCCTGCCATGACTTCATCGCCGATGAAGGCGGCGGGCCTGACTTCCGCACTTTCTCAGAGGTGAGAAGAAAGCTTATCGAATTGGGCTTCGAGATTAGGACGCGGCCTGATGATCCACGTCCCTGGGTGAGGTACTACGTTTACGGACGCAACCCATCATTATAGATGTGCGCGGCGCTCCGGCTCGACGCAGATTGAGGTTGTGTATCAAGTGAAGCTCATACGCAGATTACTTAGACGAATCCATTTCGGTGCTGCTCGGATGAACTCGCGGATTAGACTGTATTGGTACCAATTACTTTATCGCGATCTTAGCATCGAAACTGGAGTGACGTTGGGACGCGGCGCGACTGTTAAGGTAGTCAAAGGCGGATCATTGAAGATTGGAGCCTCCACGGCGATTCAATCCAATTGTGAGATCGTGGCCGAAGGCCGACTGAATATAGGGCCACGTGCCTTCATTGGGTCTGGCTGCAACATCGTAGCAGCTGATTCAATTACTATCGGTAGCGATGCACTGATAGCTGAGGGCGTCACCATCCGCGATCAGGACCATAGAATTGATGGTTTAGGCGTTTTCAATCAGCAGGGCATGGTGTGCTCCGCGGTCAGAATTGGCGCGAATGTTTGGATCGGAGCAAAGGCGACCGTTCTTCGGGGCTCTACCATTGGCGACAACTGCGTGGTTGCCGCTCACGCTCTCGTAAAGGGGCGAGTTGAGTCTGGCACCGTCGTCGGCGGCATCCCCGCGAGGCTCATCGGACGAGTGGGCCCAGCCGAGAGTCTCACGTGAAAACGATTTTCACACGCGCTGGCGCCCTTATCCAGACCGACGCAACGTCCCGGCTCCTGCTTCGAGGTAGTTTCGTTTCACTACTTTTGAGAATTCTTGGCGTTGCCTTAAGCTATGCGGTGCACGTGTTACTATCTCGTAAGCTGGGGCTGCAAGAATATGGCCGGTATGTCATTGCACTCGGCTGGGCACTAGTCTTCACGATGCCAGCTCGACTAGGGTTCGATCAAAGCGCGATGCGGTTCGGGCCGGTCTACTTAGAGCGTGGGGACCTTGGAAGGTTTCGAGCATTCACGCGCGTAGCGCTCTATTCCGTGATCCTCGCGTCCTTGATCCTAGGCGCAGCAGTAGTCTTCCTAAGCAATCGACTGGAGCTTACAGGTGGTTATGAAACGAGCTATGCAATTGCACTGATTATATTGGCTTTGGCAGTTCTCGGGGTTGTCTCTTCGCTGGCCCGCGTGGTCGGAAACATCTTCGCATCTCAGTTTTACGATCAAGCCTTCCGTCCAGCCATGCTTGTTGCGATGACGTGCGCGATCACCATACTGGGCTGGCGGTTGACCGTTCCTCTAGCGTTGATGCTGACAGGGGTTTCTGGCGCGCTCGCTCTAACCGCACTGGGGATCCACGTCTGGCGGGTCTTCGCCACTACTAGAGAAGCGCAACGTGATTATCGCGGGTGGACAACCTGGCTGACCGTCAGTCTTCCGCTACTCGTGATCGTGATGGCCCAAGAGTTGATGAACCAGTTCGAAGTCATTCTCCTCGGGTATCTCGCAAGCGCGCGAGAAGCTGGACTGTTCGCAGCTGCCTCGAGGCTGGCTAATCTAACTCCGTTTGCCTTGGTTGCCTTGGCCGCGGTTAGCGCGCCGTTGATAGCAGCCGATTATGAACGACAGGATTGGGCGCGGCTGTACAGAGTTGTGTCGCTCACAGCGCGGCTTGGCCTCGCCTTCGCTGTGTTCACATCCGTCTTGCTTGCAAGTGTCGGAATCAGCATTCTCCGTCTGTTCGGACCCGATTTTGAGGCCGCATATCCTGCACTTGCAATTCTGTTGATCAGCGGCCTGGTCAACGCGTTCACGGGCGTTGTCGCATATCTTCTAACCTTGACGGGGAGCGAACGCGTCGCACTCGTGTTTTTCGGTGCGTCGATGTTTGTTAGTCTCGGTGTCAATCTCACTCTCATTCCTCGTTTCGGGATCGTTGGCGCGGCGATAGCGTCCGCAAGTGGCATTGGTATCTGGAACTTGGCCATGTTGATTTATGTGCGCCACAAGCTCGGAATAGATGCTTCAGCAATCGGATTGAGGCCGCGTGGGGAAGCCGGGGCTCTCGGTATGAAGGTTCGGGCGGGGGGGGGGAGCGCCAGTGCACCTTAGTACCGCAAGAGCCAAGAACATCGACGTCAAGACCGTCGCGGGCTTCGGGGAGGAGTGGGCCGCCTTTACGCAGGAGGAGCTCGATCCCGCCGAGCATCGCCGGCTGTTCGATCAGTATTTCTCGCCTTTCCCATTCGACTCGCTGCCAGCGGACGCAGAAGGATTTGACCTCGGCTGCGGGACAGGACGCTGGGCCGCGCTTGCCGAGCCACGGGTGGGGCTGCTGCATTGCATCGACCCTGCGGGGAAGGCGCTCGACGTCGCCCGCCGCCGGCTGCGCGATCGGTCGAATGTCAGGTTTCACGAGTGCGCTGTGGACGACATCCCGCTCGGCAACGGGAGCCAGGACTTCGGCTATTCACTCGGCGTGCTGCACCATATTCCGGACACGGAGGCGGCGATGCGGGCCTGCGTCCGCAAGTTGAAGCCGGGGGCGCCCTTCCTCGTTTATCTCTATTATGCGTTCGATAATCGGCCGAGCTGGTTTCGGGGACTGTGGAGGGCGTCGGAGCTGGGACGCAGTACGATCTCGCGGCTGCCGTTTGGACTTCGGAAAGCAGCGACGACCGCGATCGCGGGAGCGGTTTACTGGCCGCTGGCCCGTGCGGCGTCGATCGGGGAGCGTGGCGGGGCGGCGGTCGGGAATTGGCCGCTGGCCGAATATCGCTATCGCAGCTTCTACAGCATGCGGACGGACGCGCTCGACCGCTTCGGCACCCGGCTGGAGCAGAGGTTCTCGCGCGCGCAGATCGAGGGGATGATGAAGCGCTGCGGACTGGTCGACATCCACTTTCGCGAAGGCCCCCCCTATTGGGTCGCCTGCGGCCGCGCCGCCACGGCATGAGTAGCCGGCGACTGTCCCCTCGTCCGTGAGGATCGGCGTCATTGTCGACGAGGGCGGCCTTGCCCGCTGGCAGGCCGACGCCCTGCGTCAGCTTGAGCTCGACACGGAGTTCATCGTCTACGACTGCCAGAACAGCCGGCCGGAGAAGCGACGCGGCCGGTTCGCGCTTTATTACCTTCTGAACCTCTTCACGATTCGGAACCCGCTGACACGGAAGGTGCCCTTTCCGGCGGAGCTTCGGGTGGTGGCGAACCGGCCATTCCAGTCGGAGTGGGACGCGGCGTGGCAGAGCCTGCCGCACGGTCTGCTCCAGGCAATCCGCGAGGACGCGCCCGAGGTGCTGGTCAAGTTCGGGATGGGGCTTCTTCGAGTGCCCGAAAGAGCGGAGCTGCGAGTGCCGATCCTATCGTATCACCATGGTGATCCGCTGCGTTTTCGCGGGCGCCCGGCCGGCTTCTATGAACTGCTCTCGGGTGAGCCGGTCATGGGGCAGGTCGTCCAGGTGCTGTCGAATGCGCTCGACGCCGGCCAGGTCGTTGCCGCTGCCGAGACCAAGGTTGTCCCGCATTCCTATCGGGCGACGTTGATGGAGGCGTATCGCGTTTCTCTGCTTCTGCTGCTCCCGGCGATCCGCCGCGCGTTGGCCGGGGCGGGCGCCGAGCCGGCGGAGCGGGGAACGAACTATCGCTTGCCCGGCAACAGCATCGTCGTCCGCTTCGTCGTGCACCTCGTCGCTCAGGCCTCCGCGCGGATCGGCTACGGGCTCTTCAGGGAGAAGTTGTGGCGAGTGACGACAGTCGCCAGCGAGCCCAGCATCCCGGCATTGAGTGCCGCGCTGAAGGATCGCTCGTCATGGTCCGACTTGGCCGTCCGGCGCGGCTTCCGCTTCCTGGCTGACCCGTTCTTTCACCCGGCGGGCGGCATTCTGGTGGAGGCACTGAACGAGCGTTCCGGGACCGGACAGCTGGTGCACGTCACCGGCGATCAAGAGAATGTGATCTCCGGTCGAGGCGGGCATTTCAGCTACCCGTCGGTCGTCGAGGTGAGCGGCAGCTGCTACGTCATACCGGAAGTGTCGGACTGGTCGGAGGCACTCGCTTTTCCGTTGCGCGTCCAAACGTTGGGTGAGCCATTCGCGCTTCGCATCCGCGGGCGGCCGAGGTTGCTCGACCCGACGGCCTTCAGCAAGGACGGGACCATCTATCTGTTTGCCAATTCGGCGTCGGACGGTGGGTCGGTGCTTCGGCTCTGGTTCGCGGATGCGATAGACGGCGAGTTCGTGGAGCACCCGTGCAGCCCCATCCGGATCTCGCCCGAGGGTGGGCGGATGGGCGGCAGCCTGGCGGTACTGGATGGGCGGCTCATCCGGATCGGGCAGGACTTCCGCGGTGCCTACGGCGATGGCCTGGCCTTTTTCCACGTGACGCGCATCGACCGTGAACAGTACGTGGAAGAGCGGGTGGGGAGCGTAAAGTTAAGTGGCGTTGCCGGACCGCACACGCTGAACGTCGCTGGCGGTCGCGCCGTGTTCGACTACTATACACATCGCTCGTCGCCCCTTGCGGGGCTGCGGCGGCTTCGGGAGCGTCGCGCTGCCCGTCGCATTACCGGCTGAGGGACTGAGCAGTAGCATGTGCGGAATTGCGGGCATCCTGGCGAGCGGGACAGTCACCGAGCAGTCGGTGAACCGGATGACGCGCCCGCTCCTACACCGCGGCCCCGATGATGGCGGCTGCTGGATCGACATCGAGGCCGGCATCGGGCTCGGTCACCGGCGGCTGGCCATCGTCGACCTGACCGCTGCCGGTCACCAGCCGATGCACTCGACCGATGGGCGCTACGTGCTCACCTACAACGGCGAGATCTACAATCATCAGGACATTCGGACCGAGCTCGAGGCAGCGGGGGCGGTGCCCGAGGGCGGTTGGCGCGGCCATTCGGACACGGAGGTGCTGCTCCAGGCGGTCGTCACCTGGGGACTGCGAGCGGCGCTGGAGCGCAGCGTCGGCATGTTCGCGCTCGCGCTTTGGGACCGTCGTGAGCGGACGCTCAGCCTGGCCAGGGACCGGTTCGGAGAGAAGCCGCTCTATTACGGCTGGGCCGGCAAGGACTTGCTGTTCGGGTCGGAGCTGAAGGCGCTGACCAGTCATCCGAAATTCGACGCGCGGATCGACCGGCGCGCCGTCGGACTGTTCGCTGCGCGGACCTACATCCCGGCGCCGTTCTCGATCTACGAACGGACCTTCAAGCTGCAGCCCGGGTGGATCCTGACGCTCAGCCGCAACGCGGCGGCGCGGCCGCTGTCGGCTCCGCCGCAGGACGGCGTGACCGCTGATGGCCTCAGTCTTGAGCGATACTGGTCTTACGGGGACGTGATGCTCGGTGGCCTCGACGATCCCATCGAGGATGAGACCGCTGCGGTGGACGAGCTCGAACGTACCCTGGCGGCTGCCATCAAGGGCCAGTCGATGGCGGACGTGCCGGTCGGCGCCTTCCTTTCGGGCGGCATCGACAGTTCGACGGTGGTCGGCCTCTATCAGAAATATTCCTCGATTCCGGTTCGCACCTTTTCAATCGGCTTCGAGCAGGCCGGTTTCAACGAGGCGGAGGATGCGAAGCGGGTCGCGGCTCACCTCGGAACTGTGCACCAGGAGCGCTACGTCACGGTTGCCGAGACGCGCGACGTCATCCCGCTGCTGCCGACCATGTATGACGAGCCGTTCGCGGACTCATCGCAAATTCCCACCTATCTGGTCAGCCGCTTCGCCCGGGAGCAGGTCACGGTGGCGCTCACCGGCGACGGCGGCGACGAACTGTTCGCCGGATACAACCGCCACTTCGCTGCTCCGAAGATGTGGGAACAGCTGCAGCGGGTGCCGCGGCCGCTACGATCGGCAACCGGTTCGCCGCTCAGCCGGGTGCCGTCCCAGGTCTGGAGCGGATTGTCGGGCTTGCTGCCCGGCCGGCGGCAACCGCACTTCGGCGGCAAGATGCAGAAGGCCTTTCGCGTCGCCGCCTCCGCGCACAGCTTCGACGACGTCTATTGCAGCTTCCTGGACGAATGGAGCTTCGAGCCGTCGCCGGTCATTGGAGCGAGCCGCGGCGATAATCGCTTCGACCTCGACTTGGGGCGACCAGTGCCGGACGCGGTCCGGATGATGTATTGCGACGCCGTCACCTACCTGCCGGACGACATCCTCGCCAAGGTGGACCGCGCGTCCATGGCGGTCAGTCTGGAGACGCGAGTGCCGTTCCTGGATCACCGCGTCGCCGAGCTTGCCGCGAGGATACCGCTCAGCCTCAAGGTGCGTGACGGGAAGGGCAAGCACCTGGTCCGCCAGCTTCTCTACGGTCTAGTTCCGCGCAATCTCGTCGAGCGTCCGAAGGCCGGCTTCGGCATTCCCGTCGGCGAGTGGATCAAGGGGCCACTTCGCCCGTGGGCGGAAGACCTGTTGAGCCCGGCCGCGCTGAAGGCGGACGGACTGCTCGACGCGCAGGTCGTCCGCCGGCGCTGGGCGGACCATCTTGCCGGACGCCGTGACTCCACGCCGGCGCTATGGGCGGTGCTGATGCTGCAGGCCTGGATGCGGGAGCAAAGCGCGGCCACTGCAGCGGCGGCTTGACCGCTCCTCAAGCAAATGATTCTTTAAGGCCGACGACGATAGGGTTCCTCTGGGGGAGGGGTTTCCGATGGCCTTACGCGCGTTCCTGGCAGGTGCTGCCGCATGTTCGCTGCTCAGCATTGCAGGAGATGCGGGCGCCGCGTCGACCCTGACCATCCCGACGACGACGCTGTTCGGAATGCGCGTGATTGCGCTTCATAATCAGGTGCGGGGCGCGGCGGGCGTCGGGCCGGTGGTCTGGGATCGCTCCCTGGCTGCCGCGGCGGACGCTTATGCAGCCCGGCTCGCGAGCACGGGGACCTGGGGGCACTCTTCGCCAGCCGAACGGCCAGGCCAGGGCGAGAACCTGTGGATGGGCAGCCACGGCGCCTTCAACGTCGATCAGATGGTCGGCGCCTGGGCTTCGGAGGGCCGGATGTTTCGCGCCGGAGCATTCCCGCAAGTCAGCAACACCGGCAAGTGGAACGATGTCGGTCACTATACCCAGATGATCTGGCGCGGCAGCGTCCGAGTGGGGTGCGCCGTACGCTCGTCGCGCGCCTACGATTACCTCGTGTGCCGCTATTCTCCGGGTGGGAACGTGATGGGTTCGCGAGTGCCGTGAGGACACGGTTTTCGGAGAAATTGGCCGTTCTCCACTAATTTTCTCCATTGCTGTAGAAGGCAACTTCATTTTGGACTAAGCGTTGGGCCGCAAACAGGGAAAGCGTGGGATTTGTCCACGCTGCGCCAGGAGATTTCGGGATGACGAGTGCGCGCGTGAACAGAGTTGTTGCGGCAGTTATCGCCGGTTCCATGTTCTTCAGCTCGACCGGCGCGGTCGCCGCGACGGCGCAGTCCGCTGCTCCGCAGCAAGTCAGCCCGTGGGTGGCACTTTCCGCTTTGACCGCCGGTGCTCCGGCTGCAGCGCTTTGCGGCGCAGCAGCGGCCGCTACCGCCGCCCAGGCCCCTGCAACCGGTTGTGTGCTGCCGGCCGTCGATGCTCCGCCGCCTGTCGCAGACGCTGGTCCGCCGCCGCCGGTTCCGGTTCCGGCCGTTGCTGCACCGAGCAGCTTCGCCATTTCGCCACTGTTTCTCGCGCTCGGCGCGCTCGCAGCCGGCGCCCTGATCTACTTCGTCGTCAGGAAGCATCATCACGACGTAAGCCCCGCCTGAGGAGCTCGCCGTCTACGGAACTGATCGGAAAGGGTTTGGCGTCATGAATACTTGGCTTGTTGCGCGTGCTGCTGTTGGCTTGACGCTGGCTACTGCTCTCTCCGGAATGGCCACGGCTCAGGCCTGGACTCCGGGTGCGGAAATCACCGGCCAGGCCGTTCAGGTTACCACGAACGGAACGACGAACACGGTCTACCTCGATCAGGGCGGCGTAGCCCGAATCATGACTCCGAGCGGGAACACTATCAACGGCACCTGGGGTGCGGCAAACGGGCAGCTTTGCCTGAACAATGGCACCGCGCAGGAGTGCTGGCCCTACACCACGCCGTTCCAGGCCGGCCAGCCGCTGACGCTGACCAGCAGCTGCAACGCGACGTCGACGTGGCTTGCTGCGGCGACCAACACGGCAGCTCCGGCGCCGGCGCCCCAAGCTGGTGGCGAACGCGGCAAGTAAGCCTCGTCACATTGGATGAATTCGATGCGGTCGTGCCGCTAGGGCGCGGCCGCAAATCGTTTGTGGAGCCCGGCAAGCGAGCTTTCGTGCGTGAGGTCGAGGTGGAGCGGCGTCACTGACACGTAGCCGTCCGCGACCGCCTCCAAGTCCGTGGAATGTCCTGGCGTCTCCACCATCGGACCAAGCCCGAACCAGTAATAATCATAGCCGCGCGGATCCTTGCGCTCGACGATCCTGAGCCGGCCATAGTCGCGGATCCCTTGGCGACAGACGCGGATGCCGCGCACCTCCTCCGGAGCAAGGGCAGGGAAGTTGACGTTGATCAACGTCCGCGGCTCGGTTGCGAAGTCGAGCAGCGGAGCAAGCACGCGCGACGCCCAGGCTTCCGCCGCTGCGAAGGGCACGGTGTCGCCCATTCCTTCGCGCGAGTAGGCCTGGCTGAGCGCGATCGAGCGCACGCCGGCAAGCGCGCCTTCCATCGCAGCCGAGACCGTGCCCGAATAGGTGACGTCCTCCGCCAGGTTCGCGCCCCGGTTGATCCCCGACAGGATCACGTCGGGTGGCGAATCCTTCATCACGTGGGCGAGGGCGAGCATGACTGCGTCCGTGGGCGTTCCGGTGACGGAGTAGCGCCGCTCATCGTGGCGACGAAGGCGCACGGGCGTGGTCAATGTCAGGGAGTGGCCGGCCCCGGACTGCTCGTCCGACGGCGCGACGATCCAGACGTCGTCGCTAAGCGTACGCGCAACTGCTTCGAGCAGCTGCAGGCCCCGCGCATTCACGCCATCGTCGTTGGTCAGTAGGATCCGCACTGCCGGTCTATGGCGGTCTGGCCCGGCGGCGGCAACCGCCGTGGGATTGCGCCATATTCGCAACAGCTTGGCGATTTCTTCACCAGTTCTTCGACAGTTCTTGTTCAGGGTCGCTGTGGCAACTATAGGCGCGAGTGGGGATGACCGACTTTCCTGGTTCTAAGTCCCGGGAAAGATTACGGATAATCGCCTCCGGCTGCACCGGTGGCCCGGCCGCAGCAGGCGGCGGGCGTTTTGGGGGAGCTTCGCGATTTCGCGAATGCTCAGTGCGGGGAGGATTGTATGGCTACCGCGTTAGTCGATCTATACGGCAGCGAAGACTTCGAACCATTTGACAGGATCATCCTCGCGGAGGGCTATCGCCCGTCCGAGACCGAGGAGTTCATGTGCGGCAAGCACCGCGCCTATTTCCTCCGCAAGCTCAAGGCGTGGAAAGAATCGATCGTCGAGGAGTCGCGCCAGACCATGGCCCAGCTACAGGTCGACTCCCTTCGCGAGCCGGACATTGCCGACCGCGCGTCCAGCGAGACCGACTGGGGCATCGAGCTTCGCACGCGTGACCGCCAGCGCAAGCTCATCTCAAAGATCGATAGCGCAATCCGTCGCCTCTACGAAGGCGAATACGGCTATTGCGAAGTGACCGGCGAGCCGATCTCGCTCGGCCGCCTGGAAGCACGCCCGATTGCGACGATGACCCTCGAGGCGCAGGAGCGCCACGAGCGGATCGAAAGAGTGTCGCGCGACGACTGACCTTGAGGGCTGCCGTCGCGCGGCGGCAGCCTAATGGGTTACGTGGCGAGCCAGCTCGTCCTTAAGTCTCAGTTTTTCTTTCTTCAGTCGGTGGAGAAGGTCTTCGTCGGGATGGGCCCGGTGCTCTTCTTCCTCGATGAGCGAGTGGAGCGCCGCGTGCTTCGACTCGATTTCCTCGACTGCCTTTTCCATAGATGCCATTCCTTTCGCGGATGCGACTGACGACTGCGCACTAAATCACGATTCCGGGATTTTGTCTTGATCCTTGTCACGGCTCGCCCGGCGCCCGGCGCCGCCCACCGCTGTCATCGCTGCTTCGCCTGGCGCGCTCGCTGGACTAGGGACGCGCAATGAACGACGACGAGCCGGAGCTGAGCCTCGACGCGCTGAAGGCCGAGCACCGCCGGCTGGACGCCGAAATTCAGGCGCTCTGCTCCGAACCCGGTCCCGACAAGTTGGACGTGGCGCGGCTAAAAAAGCGCAAGTTGCAAATCAAAGACCATATCCAGCGGCTGGTCGACGCGAGCGTCCCGGACATCATCGCGTGACGCCCGGAAGCCTGTCCCGCCGCGGGACAGGTGGCCACGACCGCTCCCGCGACAGCCGCTGAGGCGTTTTCACGGGCATGCAACGGTGGCACTGTCATTGGCTCATGGACGACTCGGACCTGCCTCCGCCGCAAGTGCGCATCACGTCACGACTGATCGACTCCCTATACACGGAGGCGATGGTCCTGGCGGACGAGACGCGGTCCTATTTCGACGATGCCGGCCGCGAAGAGCGTGCAATGCTCGACCCGTTCGCCAGGGTCGGCTTCGCCTGCGAGTCGCTGAAAGTCACGACGCGCATCATGCACATTGTCGCCTGGTTGCTGACCCAGCGCGCAATCGAATCCGGCGAAGTCGAGTTCCAGGGCGGCCGCCGTCCGGAGCGGCGTCTCGGCCATGCCCAGACGAGCGATCCGCTGGTCGTCGATCAGCTCCCGCCGAACGCGCGCCGCCTGATCCGCGCCAGCGCCGATCTCTACGCGCGGGTCGAGCGCATCGACGAAGGCAGCTTTGAACCGGAAGCAACGCTCAGTCCGGCGCGCGCCCTGATGGGACGACTGGAACGGGGACTGAGCGGCGGGCAGGGGCTTTAGAGGGCCGCGACGCGAGCCTTCGCGGCCGCGTATTGCTCGGCGAGCAAGTCAATCAGATCAGCCGCAGGGCGGACGCGATCGACAGCGCCAATGCCCTGGCCCGAGCCCCAGATGTCGCGCCACGCCTTGGGACGCGAAGAGCCCTCCGATCCGAACTTCATCGCCGTGGGGTCGACGCCAGCGAGATTGTCCGGATCGAGGCCCGCGCCGACAATCGAAGAGCGCAGGTAACTGCCGTGAACCCCAGTGAAGAGGTCCGTGTAGACGATGTCGGCAGCACCGCCGTCGACCACGGCTTGCTTGTAGGCGTCGGGCGCATTCGCTTCGTTCGTGGCGATGAAAGCGGAGCCGACGTAGGCGAGGTCGGCGCCCGCAGCCCGCGCGGCGAGCACGGCAGCGCCGGTCGCGATGGCGCCTGACAGGACCAGCGGCCCGTCGAACCAGGTGCGGATCTCCTGGAGCAAGGCGAACGGCGACCAGCGGCCGGCATGACCGCCAGCACCGGCAGCGACGGCGATCAATCCATCGGCGCCCTTGTCGATCGCCTTGCGGGCGAAGCGGTCGTCGATGACGTCGTGGAGCGTGATGCCGCCCCACTGATGGACCGCTTCATTGAGCTCGGGACGGGCGCCGAGCGACGTGATCACGATCGGCACCTTCCGCTTTGCGCATACGGCCATGTCCTGCTCGAAGCGGTCGTTCGAGCGGTGCACGATCTGGTTGACTGCGAACGGCGCGGCGGGCTGTTCCGCGTGGTCACGATCCCAGGCGGCGAGCGCCTCCCCAATCTCATGCAGCCATTCGTCGAGCTGACTTGCCGGGCGAGCATTCAGGGCGGGAAAGCTGCCGACGATCCCCGAAGTACATTGCGCGATGACGAGCTTGGGCGTCGAGACGATGAACATGGGCGCCGCAATGACCGGCAGGCGCAGGCCGGACAGGACGGCCGGCAGGCTCACTCAGAGGCCGTGGTAATCGCGATACCAGCGGACGAACTGCGGCACGCCTTCGTCGATTGTCGTGCGTGGGGCGAAGCCGTGATCGCGCTCGATGGCGCTGATGTCGGCGAAGGTGTCCTTCACGTCGCCCGGCTGCATCGGCTTCGGGTCGAGGAGCGCGGTCCGGCCAGTCGCCTGTTCGAGGATCGTGACGAGGCGCATCAGGTCCTCGCTGCGGCTGTTGCCGATATTGTAGAGCGCGTGCGGAGTCGTGCTTCCGCCGGCCTTGACCGAGCCGTCGTCGAGTGGCGGGCCGTCGAGGCAGGCAACCACACCGCGAACGATGTCGTCGACGTAGGTGAAGTCGCGCCGCATCTCGCCGCCGTTGTAGAGCGGGATCGGCTGGTCCTCGAGCAGCGCCTTGGTGAAGATCCACATCGCCATGTCAGGGCGGCCCCACGGTCCGTAGACGGTGAAGAAGCGCAGGCCGGTCATCGGCAGGCGGTAAAGGCTGGCGTAGGATTCGCTCAGCAGTTCGTCGGCTTTCTTGGTCGCGGCGTAGAGCGACAGCGGATGGTCGACGCGGTCTTCGACGCGGAACGGGATGCTCTTGTTGCCGCCGTACACCGACGACGAGGAGGCATAGACGAAGTGGCTCGATCGCCTGGCGCGGGCCAGCTCGAGCATGTTGCAGTGGCCGACCAGGTTCGACTGGACGTAGGCGGACGGGTTCTCAAGGCTGTAGCGGACGCCGGCCTGGGCACCGAGATGGGCGATGCGATCGAATTCGACGGACGCGGCGAGTGCGTTGAGAGCCTGCGCGTCGGCGAAGTCGATATCGGCGAAGCGGAAGCGTTCGCTGCCGAATTCCTTGTGCAGCGTTTCGAGGCGCGCTCGCTTCAGTCCAGGGTCGTAATAATCGTTGAGATTGTCGATGCCGACGACGGCATCGCCGCGCTCCAGCAGGGCGCGAGCGGTCGCAGCGCCGATGAATCCCGCAACCCCTGTGACGAGTACAGCCATGGCCATGACATAGGGGGGCGCCAGCGCTGCCGCCAAGGGCGAAACCGGTGTCCCACGGCGTTTTGTTAAACTTTTCTTGACGCGAACCCAAAGAACGTAGGAAAACGGCACTGGAACCGAGCCGCGCCTATAGGGGGGCACACGGCCGTGAACGCAGTACCAATGCAGGACTTCGCAGCAGCGAAGCGCACCGACGCGCGCATTGCGTCTCCGCGCCGGCACGTCGTGGCCCTGGCGCTCGGCGGTGCCGCGTTGGCGATCCTGGTAATCAGCACGGCTGCAGCTCTGCCTTCGAGCAGCAGTCCGGAGCCGGTCTCTTCCCCAGTCATTCCGCAGCAGCCGCGCTATCTCGGCGCTGCCGCTGCTGCGCCGGTATCCCAGCAGCCAGCGACCGACGCCGACTCACAGCGCTTCACCGGCGTGGTCGGCGCCGACCTGACCCGCTCCCTCGAGAGTGCGGGAGTGCCGGCGGCGCAGGGCAGGGAATATGTGGCGGTGCTCGCGCGCGCCATCCGTCTGGCCGATGGGCTGAGCGTCGCCGATCGCTTCGACCTCGTCGTCGAAAAGCTGCCGCGCGGCGGGTTCGGCCGGCTGCTCTACGTCGGTCTCGACCGGGTTGCCCGCGCCGATGTCGAGCTGATGAAGTGGACCGACGGCAAGACCATGATCTGGGTCAACGGGGATGGCGTCGGCGGCTCCGGCGAGAGCGCCATGCGCCTGCCGGTGAATGGCAGGATCAGCTCGGGCTTCGGCGAGCGCTTCCACCCGATCCTCGGCTACGCCCGCTTTCACAAGGGCGTCGATGTTGCCGCGACATGGGGCGCGCCGATCGTCGCCGCCGCTGACGGCCGGGTCGTCTCGGCCGGATGGCGGGGCGGCTATGGACGTGCCGTCGAGATCGCGCACGCAAGTGGGCTTGAGACGCTTTACGGCCACATGAGCCGGATTGCCGCGGCACCCGGAGCGCTGGTGCGCCAGGGCGAGGTGATTGGCTATGTCGGGTCGAGCGGCCTGTCGACCGGCCCGCACGTCCACTTCGAAGTGCTCAAGGGCGGGCGCCCGGTGAACCCCGTCGGCGTGAAGCTCGCCGGCGGCCCCGGTGTGTTGCAGGGCGAGAAGCTGCACGCGTTCCAGGATCAGCTGCGACGGGTTTTGTCCGGTGGGGGTTGAGGGCCCGTCAGAAGCGTTCCTCGTGAGCAACTCGACGTGTGGCGAGGCTAAGCCGCCGTTCCTCTACTGGGCCCTTCTTTGGAGTCTCGGGTCGGTAATGGCGGTGGTCAGTTTGGGGGCTGACATCTTCACGCGCCACATCGGTAGGGTGCTTGGTCGCGACTTCAGCAACGAGTGGATCGCGGGACGCTTGGCGCTTCAGGGAAGCCCCTGGTGTGCTTTCGACGAGAACTGCTTCCGATTAGCGATGTATCGGCAACTAGACGTGCTGAACCTGCAGAATTTCAGCTACCCGCCGCATACGCTCTTCTTAGACACCCCATTCGCGCTAGCTCCTTACTACCTCGCTTTGGCACTTTGGACGGTATTTGGTTGCGCGGTTTTCTACTGCGCGGCGAAGCCGGCGCTTTCGGCCGGGTTTAGGCCTGTTTGGGTCCTCGTAACTCCTGCTGCCCTGCTGAACATCTGGAACGGGCATTACGGCTTCGTTCTCGGCGCCCTTTGGCTGCTTTTCTTCCGTAACCTCCGGAGGCGCCCTGTCACCTCGGGAGTGATGGCGGGCCTTCTCACGATCAAGCCGCACATGGGCCTGCTCATAGCGCTTGCGACCGTGACGCGGTGGAGGGCCTTGTTAGGAGCTGTAGTAACCACGGCGACGCTGGTTCTGGGCAGCGCGGCCGTGTTTGGTCCCGCGACCTGGTTCGATTTCTTTACCGCGACGACCGCGGCTCAAACCGATGTGCTCACAAGGACGACTGGCGATTTCTATTTCCGCATGATGCCCTCCGCTTACGTCGCATACGGGCACGGCATCGCTGGTCTCGCTGCACAAGTTGTGTTCGGCGCCAACGCCATGTTCCTGATCGCTCGATCACGTAAAGTGGATGCATTCACGTTCGCAACTGCAACGTTCCTGATCGTGCCATACGTTTTCAACTATGACATGACGGTAACGTGTTTGGGGATCGCACTTCTGCTCTGGACTCGATGGGTCGAGCTGAGCTTATTCGAACGGGCTGTCCTGTCGTTGGCATTCGTCTCGCCTGAGCTGACCTATTTCGCTCCCTGGGCAGTTCCGCCAGTCTTGCTTGCGGCCCTCTATGTGCAGACATCGAAGCTTGGTGGGACTCACACCAAGAGTGTGACTGCGGCCCAAGATGACCGCGATTGTCTGGCATCGTTCCAGGAGCGGCCGTCTACCGTCGCGCGCTAATACTCCGACCTGTGGCCATCCTGACTGTCTATTGACGGGAACTCGCAAACGCAGAGGGCATTTACCATATTGCAAGGGGTGGCGTTGTTAAGCTGACGGAAGTCAGGAGGAAGTCACTCAGTGCTAGAGCGGTACGGCCAAAGATTGCAGAACCGCTCTGCCGCCCTCGCGATCTCGCTCGATGCGCGTCTGGATCGCATCCTCAAGCTCTGGCTCATTCTCGCGGGCTTTATCGCAGCGGCCAGGATTGCATTCAGTCCGCACCCAGCTGGCGGTGCGCCGGTCACGACCTTCGCTTCCTACATGCTGGTCGTTGTCGCGCCGTTCGCATCGACGATGTTTGCGCTCCACTGGTTCAAGGATGGGCATTTGCAGCCGCAGCCGGCGACGCGGCTGGCACGTGTGGGGCGCTGGCGTTCAGTCACACCACGGGAGGCTGGTCGCCACCGCTATTTCGGCACGACGGGCCTGATGGTCTCCCTCATGGTGGGGATGATGCTGAACGTGCCGCTGCGCACTGCGGAATATTTCGCCGCCATGCCACCCATCCCGGCCGTGGCGCCGAGCTGGCTGTCGGCGCTGCACTTCGCGATGACGTTCGACGTCGTCGCGTTCGGCAGCCTCTACATGATCGCCTTCGTCGCGGCGCTTCGTCGCGTGCCGCTGTTCCCGCGACTGCTCGCCGCAATCTGGATCGGCGATTTGGCGATGCAGATGGTGACGGCCAAGCTGGTGGTTGCCGCGGGCCCCCTGCCGCCCGCGGTTGCGACGGCGCTCGAAGGCATGCTGACCGGTAACGTGAAGAAGGTGCTGATCAGCATCGGACTGTGGCTGCCCTACCTGCTGCTGTCGCGTCGCGTGAACGTAACGTACCGGCAGCGGGTGCCCGCCTGACGGGCCTCAATCTCGCGTTGCATCGCGATACTGATTCGCTTTTTCGTAGCAAAAGCGTAACAAAAACCGCCATTTAAACGCGGCGTATCCCGACCGCCGACCGTCCCGAAACGAGACGGTTCCCATAAATCGCCGCTTCGGAAGTCGCTGCCGGAGGCGAAGATCGGTCGTTTATCAATAGCTTAGCCGGATTTCTATCTAGAGTTGCATTAAGAAACTGTTAAACGCATATGGTTGACTCTGCGTTAACGAAACGGCAGCCCTAGTGACAGCTGAGCGTGCGGGGGCGCGGCAGCTGCCTGGTTGTTCGGTTCCAAGGGCAGCCGCCGGGGGGCGTAATCTTCCTTCTCCGACCAGCGAAGCGGGAGCTCGCGCCTGATGGCGTGGGATGTTTCTAAGGAAGGAATGACCATGAAGACTTTCATCAACATGCTGCGCGACGAGGCCGGTGCCTCGGCCGCTGAATACGCCCTGATCCTCGCAATTGTCGGCTCGGCCATCGCCATTGCCGCCATCGGTTTGGGCAATGCCGTCGCCGGCGCAATGAACAGCGCGGCCACTTGCGTTAGCTCGCGTGGTGCGGCCGCATACACCACCAACTGCGGCTAATCGTTGACGGGGGCCGCGGCTCAGGTCGCGGCCTCCGACTTCGCGCGTCTGTGCCTAAGCGGCGCAGGAGCGGGGGCGATCGTTGAGCGGGCGCTGACGCCCGCGCAAAATTCCAAGTTACACATCGCCGCGGGGGTGGCGCTTATGTTGACACGGCAATCGTGGATTGCGCTCGGGGTAGCGCTCGTTTTGGGGGTGCTCGCGGTCTACATCGCGAACGTCTATCTCAGCGGTAAAGAGCAGCAGTCGGCGATGAACGGGACGACCAAAGTCGCCGTTGCATCAGTCCCACTCGCCTATGGCACCGACATCACGGCCGACAAGGTCCGCTTTGTCGACTATCCCAACAGCAGCATCCCGCCCGGCGTGTTCGTCAACGCCGCGCAGCTTCTGCCGGCGGGCAAGCAGCGGGTCGCCCTGATGCCGATCGGCGTCAACGAGCCGATCCTCGCAACCAAGATTTCCGGCGTCGGCCAGGGCGCTTCGATCGCCGCGCTGCTGCCAGAGGGCATGCGCGCCGCGTCGGTGCGGATCAACGACGTGTCCGGAGTCGCCGGCTTTGTGCAGCCGAACGACAGCGTCGACGTGCTGATCACGCGGCAAGTCGCCAACGCCAACGGCAACCAGCAGCTGACCGACGTGCTTCTGCAGAACGTCCGCGTGATCGCGCTCGACCAGCAGGCCAAGAACGACGACGGCTCGCCCAAGGTGGCGCGGACCGCGACGCTCGAGGTCAATCCGCTCGACGCGCAGAAGCTTGCGCTGGCCCAGGAAGCGGGCTCGCTGAGCCTGGTGCTTCGCAAGCCGGGCGAACAGAACAATCCCGTTGTCGAGACGGTGAGCCTGAGCGACCTGCGCTACAATCTCTACGGCGGTGCGCGCTATCCGGCGCCTGCGGTGGTCGGCGGCTTCGGAAGCTCGGTGGCCGGGTCGATCGACCGCAGCGCCGCCCAGATCCGCGCCACCTCGCGGCCGCGCGTCACGGTGCGGCGGACCACGCCAACGCGCGTCGCTGCTGCCAAGCCGGCTCCAGCGGTCGAGAGCGGACGCAACGTCGAAGTTTACCGGGGGACGACCAGCAACAATTACCAGGTGGGGGGATGATGACCGCCAAGACTTTCAAGCGCGCGAGCGTTGTCGGGGTGGTCCTTGCGGCTGCACTCGCAGCCCAGCCCGCGACTGCCCAGGTCAGTGTCGCCGAAGGCGTTCACGCCGGGCAGCTCGAGGTGCCCGTCAACAAGAGCCAGGTGCTTCGCGCCGACCGGCCCTATTCCAAGGCGCTGATCGGCAATCCGGAAATCGCCGACGTCCTGCCGCTGAGCGACACGTCGGTGTATGTGCTCGGCAAGAAGGCGGGCACGACCAGCCTCACGCTCTACGACCGCGGCAACCGCCTGATCGCCGTCGTCGACGTGGTCGTCGGCCCGGACGTCATGACCCTGAAGCGCCAGCTTTCGGAACTCATGCCGGGCGACAACATCGGCGCACGCATCTCCAACGACTCCATCGTCCTCGAGGGCGTGGTCCCGAGCTCGGTCGACGCCGATCGCGCCGTCCAGCTCGCCGAGACCTACGCACCGGGCAAGGTCGTCAACCTGATGGCGATGGGATCATCGCAGCAGGTGATGCTCGAAGTCCGCTTCTCGGAAGTGAAGCGATCGGCGCTGAAGCAGCTCGGCTTCCGCTATGGCGGGGACAACGGCACCAACTTCGCCGGCGTGATCGGAGCCGGTTCGTCGTTGACCCCGGGTACCGGCGCAGACACGGGCCTGCCCTTCGGCAATGGCAAGCTCTCAGTCGGGTCGGTCATCGACACCGCCGCAGTGCTGACGCGCAAGTTCGGCATCGGAGGCCTCAACTTCTGGGCCGCATTCGACGCGCTCGAGCGCAAGGGCGACGTCAACACGCTCGCGGAGCCGACGCTGACCGCGCTGTCGGGCGAGTCCGCGAGCTTCCTCGCCGGCGGCGAATTCCCGGTTCCTGTCGTTCAGAACAGCGGCGGCGGCGGCAACAATAACAGCAACGGCGCCTTCACTGTCGAATGGAAGCCGTTCGGCGTCAGCCTTGCGTTCACTCCGACGGTGCTTGCCGACGGCGTCATCAACCTGGTCGTGGCACCGGAGGTCAGCTCGATCGACCCGTCAGCGTCGATCGTCATCAACAACCTGACAATACCGGGCCTGCAGACCCGCCGCGCCAAATCCGTCGTCGAATTGCGCGATGGCGAGAGTTTCGCGCTGGCCGGCCTGCTGCGGAAGGACTTTCAGGACACCATCCGCCAGGTGCCGCTGCTCGGCTCGCTGCCGATCATCGGCACGCTGTTCCGATCGACCGGCTTCCAACATGAGGAAACCGAGCTGGTCATTATCGTGACGCCGCGCCTGGTGCGGCCGGTTCGCGCCGGAACGCTGCAGGTGCCGACCGACCGCGTGAAGCCGCCGAACGAGGCGGACCTGCTCCTCAACGGGCGCCAGGACGCGGCGATGCCCCCGTCGGGAGTGGAAGTTTACGCTCCCCCGGCCGCTGCCGCGCCGCCGCCGCCCCCGCTCGCTCCGGGCGGCATGGCGCAAAAACAGCCCTCCGGTTTCGAGAAGGACTACGGACATGTCCTCTAAGCTTACGCTGCTCGCCGCTTCGATGCTGCTGATGTGCGGCTGCCGGACGGCCTACACCGCGCACATCGGCGAGGAAGATCCGGGCTTCGGCGAAGTCACCAAGTACGATGCTGCGGCGCAGATCATCAATCCGGACCCGGTCTATCCGCAAGGCGGGGCTCAGCCCGGCGACAACGGCGCCAAGGCCCAGGCAGCTCTCAAGCGCTACCGCACGGACGCGGTGAAGGCGATCGAGACGATGCAGACCACGGGCAGCAGCTCAGGTTCCTCGCGCTAAGGATGCTTGAACATGCGGCGCACGTTGAAACGCTTGTGGAAATCCGCTGACGGGGCGGTTGCGCCTACGGTTGCGCTTTCTCTCGTCGGACTGCTCGCGGCCGGCGGAATCGCATTCGACTACGCGCACATGGCTGCACTGGACACCGAGTTGCAGAATGCTGCCGATCAAGCTGCGCTTGCGGCGGCGAGTCAGCTCGACGGCTCAACGGACGCCTGCAAGCGTGCGGGCGCGGCAGCATCCAACCTGCTGGCGAACTCAACCTTGTTCGCGAACGACGGGGGAGCGCGTGGCATCACAGTCCCGAACGAGGCAGCTTGCGATGCAACGGGACAGATCCGCTTTTATCAGTCCTACAATCAAACGACGGACACACCGGGCGATGAGGCCAAGACCGATGCCGACGCCAAGGTCGTCATCGTCCAGGTTAATGGCCGGACTGCCTATTTCGCACTGACCCCCATCGTCGGAGCGCTCAGTTCCGGAACGCTGGACGCCGAGGCGGTCGCGAGCTTGTCCTCTGCAGTGTGCAAAGTGCCGCCGATGATGATCTGCATCCCAAGCACCAACACTGATTTTCCGACTTCGGCGGACGTCGGCAAAGGACTTCTACTGCAGCCGGGACCGAGCACAGGCGCGTGGGTTCCGGGCAATTATGGCTATCTTGACTTCGGGAACGGCGCGAGCGGCCTGAAGATCAATCTTGCCATCAATCAAGAGTCTGCCGGCTGCTATAACAACACCGATGGCATCGACACGGAACCTGGCAATAAGGCTTCGGTCAACGACTATCTTAACACCCGTTTCGACCTCTACGCGAACCCGCTCAAGAAGGGCGATTGTTCCACTGGCACGGGCGATTACTGCCCATCCCAAAACACCCGCAAGGATCTGGTCCGGACAGAGACTGTCGATGTCGATGGAACGTCGGGCACGGTGCCGCCGCGTCCAGCTTGCGGAGCAGCGGGCGCCAATGTTTCGGACTTCACACAGGGAGCGGATACGAAGGGGTTCCCGCGCGACAATTGCCACATCAATGGTACGTGCGGGAACTTCGGCGATGCAACGTGGGACAGGGCGGCGTATTTCGCATCTATCCATTCCTCCGACAACGTCTCGACAGTTGCGGCATCGCTTGGGAAGACGTCTGCTACCCTGTCGAGGTGGGACGTCTACAAGTGGGAACTGGCCGATAAGGCTAATCGGTTGAAGGCGATCCTGACGAATCCGACCGATGCTCCGTCGTTCAAGCCGAAAAACAAGAACAGCGCTAGCGGGACTTACACCTTCACGAACAAGTGCGCTTACCCCTATCCGGTGAACGGCACGGGCGTTGCTGCAAGCGCGACGCAGAAGGACCGCCGGGTCCTGACCATCGCCGCTGTCGATTGCACCGGCATGAACGGTAAGTCGGCCGCGCGGGTGAAACGCTTTGTTGACGTCTTCCTTGTCGAGCCGTCGCTTGGCCGCACGACTCCTTATGCGACCGGAAACACGCAAATCTACGGCGAGGTCATAGGCGCTGCCGCCAAGCCGAACGGAGAAAACGCATTCCAATATTACCTGCGGCAGCGGCCGCGGCTGCTTAAATGATGCGCACGCCGATCTATCGCGATCGGTCCGGTTCGGCGGCTGCGGAGATGGCGCTGGTGCTTCCGCTGCTGCTCGTCATCATGACGGGCTCGATCGAGCTTGGCAGTTACTTCTTGCGTGAGCACACGCTTGTAAAAGCTGTGCGGGACGGCGCGGCCTATGCGGCGCGGCGGAACATGAGCGCCTATGATTGCGTAAGCGGAACTCCGTCGATCTCCCAGTCGGTTAAGGACGATACGAAGACACTTGTCCGCACGGGGCAACTTAGTGGCGGATCGGACCAGCTTCCCAACTGGACAAGCCAGAACGCGAGCTTCTCAATGACCGTGAGCTGCGTCACTGCTGCCAATTCGGTCCCGATGACCGGTCTCTACAGTGGATCTCCGACCGGCAAGGTCCCGGTCGTCACAGTGACCGCCCAGCTGCCTTACAACCCTGTCGTCGGCAACTTCGGGTTCCACGCCGCCGGCTACTCCCTCTACTCTTCCGAACAAGTGGCGGTCACCGGGATATGATCGGGCGGCAGCTCCTCCAGGATACCAGTGGTGCTTCGGCCTTGGAGTTCGCGATGGTGCTTCCGCTGCTCATCATCCTGCTGTTTGGAATCATTGATGGGGGCCGGTTCGCCTGGGAGTACAACCGGGCCGAGAAGGCAACGCAGATGGGCGCGCGCTTCGCAATCGTAACCGATCCGATTGCCAGCGCCTTGAAGACGGAAACCTATGTCGCGGGGACGGTAAAAGCCGGTGACACGATACCTGCGACCGCACTTGGCAACCTTCGCTGCACGTCTGTGTCCTGCACGTGCGAAACTGCTCCCTGTCCGGCACTGACGCGCGATGCAACGGCGTTCACTAGTCTGGTGGGCCGTTTGCAGAAGATGGATCCAAATATCCAGGCAACGAACGTGCAGGTCGATTATCGTGGATCTGGTCTTGGCTTTGCCGGCGATCCTACCGGCATGGCCATGTCACCACTCGTCACGGTCTCCTTGAAGGGAATGCGGTTCTTCCCGGTGACGGGCTTCATGCTGACATCGATGGCGATGCCGGATTTCGCAACGACGCTGACTGCTGAAGACGGCGTCGGGTCAGACTCGAATTAGTGCACAGGAGATGAGCGTCATCACCCCTAACGAGACCGCTCGGACGTGGCAGACTAACAAGCGCGAGCTTGCCGTCCACCTGTATCTCAGCGGCGTTGAAGGTGACGCCGCCGGGCTCGTCGAAGCACGCGTCGCCGGCTTGCCGTTGCACCTCTACATCGCTCCTGTCACCGACTGGATCGATCCCGAGGACCTGTCTTCAGCCGCCGCCGCGGTGGTGCAGGTAGACCCGGACACGCCGGCATCGGTCAAACGCTTTCAGCGCCTCGCGCAGTCCACCGAGACGCCGCTGATCGCAGCTGCCTATGATCCGCCGCTTGCGCTGGTCCGGGCGCTCGTCCGGTCCGGTGCGCACGATGTCGTGCCGTTGCCGCTCAGTATCGAAGACCTCGAGACGTCCGTCGGGCCGTTGCGCGAGAACATCCGTGATACGGCGCAGGCGACCGATGCCCGCAAGGCCAAGCTGATCAGCGTTGTGAAGGGCCTCGGCGGGATCGGGGCGACGGCTTTGACGAGCCAGCTTGCGATCCGCTTTGCACAGAGTGAGGTGGCGTGCGGCCGGGAAGCCTGCCTGATCGACCTCGACGTGCAGTTTGGCGATGTTGCGTTCCAGCTTGGACTGCGCCCCAAGCTGTCGTTGCTCGACCTGCTCGAAGCCGGCACGCGCCTCGACGCGGACCTGCTGCGGGCAACCACGACCGAACATCCGAGCGGGCTGAAGGTCATCGCGGCGCCGCCGGAGATGATGCCGCTGGAGGGCATTTCGAGCGATCATCTGCTCGAGGTTGTCGACCTTGCCACCCGTGAGTTCGGGACTGTGTTCGTCGATCTTCCGTCCAACTGGACGAACTGGTCGCTGTCGCTGGTTGCGCGATCCAACCTCGTTCTTCTCGTCACCGAGCTGAGCGTTGCCGGCCTCCATCGCGCCAAGAAGCAGCTGCAACTGCTCGACTCCCAGGATCTCGGCGGACTGGACGTTCGCATCGTCGCCAACCGTTTCGACAAGAGCCAGAGCAGGAACATCCGCTCGACCGATGTTCGCCAGGCCCTCGGCCGCGACGTCGCCTTTACGATCTCGAACGATCCGGTGCTGATGCGTGCCGCGATCGATCGTGGTGTCCCGCTCGGGGAGCTCAAGCGCAAGAGCGCGCTGGGCAAAGACATCGATACGCTCAATGCCGGAGTAGCGGCAGCAGTCGGATTGGAACGGTAAGATGTGGCAAATTCACAAAACACGGCAGCAGCCGGACTCGGCCGACGAGGTCGAGCGCGTTGAGCCGCTAGCCGACCGGCGCCTCGTCAGGGTCGGGGATGCGGGTGCGTTTGCCAATCGCGACAAGCACACCGAACTCAAGGTGACGCTTCACCAGCGGCTGCTGGACGTCATCAATCTCCAGGCACTCGACCAGATTCCGCGCGAGCAGATCCAGGCCGAAGTCGGGGAGATCGTCGGCGAGGAATTGGCCAAGCAGAACCAGCCGCTCAACCACGCCGAGCGCAAGCAGCTTGTTGCCGACGTGCTCGACGAGCTTCTCGGCCTCGGGCCGCTCGAGCCGCTGCTGAAGGATCCGACGATCACGGACATCCTGGTCAACGGCCACGATTGCGTGTTCGTCGAGCGCTACGGCACTCTTGAGAGCAGCCCGGTGCGGTTCAAGGACGAGCGCCACCTGGTGCGCATCATCCAGAAGATCGTCTCCGCTGTCGGCCGCCGCATCGATGAATCATCGCCGATGGTGGACGCGAGGCTCGCAGACGGTAGCCGCGTAAACGCGGTGGTTCCGCCGCTGGCGCTGGACGGTTCGCTGCTGTCGATCCGCAAGTTCGCCAAGGTGCCGATCGGCATGGACCGCCTGGTCGAGATCGGGAGCATCCCCGCGGCCGTTGCCGAAGTGCTCAGGGCGATCGTCGCATCCCGCCGCAATGTGCTGATTTCCGGCGGTACGGGGTCGGGCAAGACGACGCTTCTGAACGCGATGTCGGCGGCCATCGACGGACGCGAGCGCATCGTGACCATCGAGGACTCGGCCGAGCTTCAGCTTCAGCAGGCGCACGTCGCGCGGCTGGAGACACGTCCGCCGAATATCGAAGGCAAGGGCGAGATCACCCAGCGCGAGCTCGTCAAGAATGCGCTGCGCATGCGGCCCGATCGCATCATCGTCGGCGAAGTTCGCGCCGGTGAAGCCTTCGACATGCTGCAGGCCATGAACACGGGCCACGACGGTTCGATGACGACGATTCACGCCAACACGCCGCGCGACGCTCTTTCACGCGTCGAGCAGATGATCGGCATGAGCGGCATCGACATCCCGATCCGCTCGTCGCGTGCTCAGGTCGCGTCGGCAATCAACGTCGTCGTCCAGGTTCAGCGCCTCGCCGACGGCCGGCGGCGCCTGATGAGCGTGTCCGAGATCACGGGCATGGAAGGCGAGGTGATCACCATGCAGGAGATCTTCCGCTTCCGTCAGACCGGCATGGCCGGTGACGGGCAGGTGCAGGGCCGCTTCGAGGCGACGGGCATCCGGCCGCGATTCCTCGACCAGGCAATTTCGCACGGCATATCCCTTTCGCCGGACCTGTTCCGGCCAGATGCGAAGTTCGACTGATGAGCCCGACCTGGATTAGAGCGATCATACTCGTCTGCATCTTCAGTGCAGTCGTACTTGCCGTCGAGGTGCTGGTGCGCTGGATCGCGAGCAATCGCGCCGGCGGGCGAGCCATCAACCTGCGGCTGCAGATGATCGGCCGCGGCCGTACGCACGGCGAGGCGATGAACCTGCTTCGCCGCTCGGAGTCCGCGATCCCAGCCGGCCTTCCGCCAATCATCGATCGCTGGGCGCGAAAGCTCGAGCGGACGCTGATGCAGGCGCAAGTCACGTTGGCGACGCCGCGGCTGATGCTGATCGTCGTCATTGCGCCATTGGCGGTGTTCTTCTTCCTGCTGCTGTTCATGGCCGGATCGCACATGGCGATCAGCTTCGGGCGCATCGTCATCTGCGCGGCTTTTGCTGCGGCGCTTGGCGGAGCTTTGCCGCTCACCGTCCTGAACTGGAAGGCGAACAAGAATCGCAAGAAGATCCAAGAGCAGTTCCCGATCGCGCTTGACGTGTTCGTGCGCGGCCTTCGAGCCGGCCATCCGATTGCAGCGGCGCTCGACCTGCTCACCGTCGAGATGCCCGATCCGATCGGATCGCAATTCGGGCTTGCCGTCGACGAAGTTACCTACGGCGCGGAGCTTCGGGACTCGCTGCAGGCGATGGCCGAGCGCTGGGACCTGGAAGACATGCGGATGTTCGTCGTCTCGTTGTCGGTGCAGAGCGAAACGGGAGGCAATCTCGCGGAAATTCTCGAGAATCTCTCGACCGTCATCCGCGAGCGTCAGTCGATGATGATGAAGGTGCGGGCGCTGTCCAGCGAGGGCCGGATGACCGGGCTGATGCTGACGGTGCTGCCGGTATTCACGTTCACCATGCTGTTCGTGTTCAACCCGAGGTTCTTCCTCGATGTCGCGAACGACCCGTGGTTCGTGCCGGGGTTCGCGTGCCTCTTCATCCTCTACCTCATTGGTTTCTTCTCCATCCGGAAGATGGTCGATCTGAAGGTCTGACGACATGCTCGAACTCGTTGCCGAAAATTCATTGCTACGCTTGCTGATGCTGGCGCTCCTGTTTGCCGGGGTTGCCGCGGCGGCCTTCTTCGCGACCCAAGGCCTTGCCGTTCGTCAGCAGACTCGCCGACGCCTTGCCGAGGGTGGACCAAGGCTGAGCGGCGGCGGCACTCAAACGGTCGGTTCGCTACGCTCCGAGCGCGCGGAGAACGCCTGGCTGAACCTCGTCAACTCGATCGAAAAGTCGGGCCTGAGCCTCGGCGATACCAAGAGCGATGCGCTTCGGCAGAAGATGATCGCGGCGGGCTACACGGCGCCCTACGCGCCGCGCGTCTATACGCTCGTGCGGCTGGTCATGGTGGTCGCACTGCCGGTTCTGGTGCTGACCCTGTTCTGGCTGAGCGGTTCAACGCCGGGCATCATCAAGCTCTACTTTGCGCTCGTTGTTGCCGCGGCCCTCGGTCTCTACCTTCCGAACATCTTTATTCGGGCGAAGGCGGACCGGCGGCAGCGTGAGCTGATCAATGGCTTTCCGGACGCCCTCGACCTGATGCTGGTGTGCGTCGAGGCGGGTCTTGGCCTCGAAGCCGCTTTCGCGCGCGTCGGGATGGAGATGACGTCGTCGCATCCGCTGCTCTCGGAGCAGTTCGGGTCGGTGGTGCTCGAGCTTCGCGCGGGGCGCAGCTACGAGGATACGCTTCGCCGCCTCGCCGACCGTTCCGGCGCGGACGAGATCCGCGCATTCGCGACCTTGCTCATCCAGTCGACGAAGCTGGGCTCATCGATCGCCCAGACACTTCGCGTCTATGCGTCGGAAATGCGGGAGCGGCGGCGCATGCGTGCCGAAGAAAAGGCGCACCGCCTGCCAGTGTTGATTTCAATTCCGCTGGTCGCCTGCATGCTCCCGAGCATGATCGGTGTGCTGATGTTGCCGGCGGCAATCCGGGTGGTCCGCGCGATCCTTCCGGTACTTCACCAGCACGGAGGTTGAACATGCGCAGGGGGATGGCATTTCTTCTCGGGGCCGCGGCAGCCGCTGCAAGCGGATGTGCGACCAAGGACGCCGCGCAGGTGGAGGTCCGCTCCATTGGCGATCGCACGGCCAAGCTCGGCGTCGGCAACGAGAAGCTGGCGATCGCGCGCGGGCAACTTGCGCTCGGGAACATCGGACTGGCAATCGAGGGGTACCGGGCAGCGCTTCGGGAGCAACCGCAGAACACCGAAGCGATGCGAGGGCTGGCCAATTGTTACGACCACATGGGCCGCGTCGACCTATCCCGGCAATATTACGAGATGGCGCTGGCGGTCGCGCCGCACAGCGAGGTGGTGCTCAGCGCGTTCGCAGGATCGCTCGAGGCCCAAGGCAAGTGGGACCAGGCTCTCGCCTTGCGCTCGGAGGCCGGTGAATCAGTCGGCCAAGTGGCGCCGGCCATGCCGCAATCGGCTCTTGCTGGCACACCGGGTGCAAGCGTGACTGTCGCACTTCCGCCTGCCCGAGTGGCTGTCGCAATTGCGCCAACGCCACCAGCGATCGAGCCCCGGTCTGAGGTGGTGCGGCTGGAGCGCTTGTCGCCCCGCGAAGTCGCTCTCGTCACTGCCGGCCAGCCGATCTGGCAGCCGAGGATCGTTGCACGCACTGCACAGAATGTGACGGTGCGCTGGACGCCACTTGGACAAAGGGCGGGCCGGCCGAACATCCGCTTGCTGAACGCCGCTCGCAACCAGGGCCTTGCTGCGCGAACCCGCAACTATCTGGCGAATCGCGGCTGGCGGAACATCGAGATCGGTGATGCCGATGCGGTTCTTGCGAGCAGCGTCGTCATGTACCCGGCGGGGCGCCAGGCGACGGGCCACAACCTTGCTGGCCAGTTCGGCTTCCGCCCCGGCATCAAGCAGCAGGGAGACGCAATCGTCGTGCTGCTTGGGCGCGACGCGGCTGCCGGCAGGAACACGCAAGTCCGCGGATGATCGCTGCACTGCTAATTGCCGTGAGCGCTGTTGCAGCGCCCGCTCCGGCCGCCGCGGCCGCAACGCACGCGCCTGCTTCGGCGCCGAGCGTGCCGTTGTCACCCACGCTGGCGGACACTGCGCATGCGATCGACGTCGGGCGACTGGAGCAAGCGCAGATCATGATCTCGGCCATGGTCGCCCAGGGTGCCAAAGGCCCCCAAGTCGACCGGCTCGTCGCTGACGTGAACTTCGCAACCGGGAGATACGCCGAGGCCCTCGCCCTCTATCAGCAGCTACTCGTCGGCCGTCCCAACGATAGTTACCTGTGCGAACGTGCAGGAATCGCGGCGCTGAAGCTCAAAGACGTCAGGAATGCCTCCCGGCTGATCGACTGCGCGACGGCTGCCACAAACGCATCCTGGCGCGCGTGGAACGCGCAGGGTGTTGTTGCGGACATGAAGAGCGACTGGTCGGCCGCCGATGCCGCGTTCGAACGCGCGGCCGCACTCGCGCCGGACAGTGCCGAGGTACTGAATAATCGCGGCTGGTCGCAATTGATGCGCGGCAATTGGGAGCAGGCGGAGCAGTTGCTCGCAGAGGCAGCGGCCGGTCACGCCAAATCGGAGCGGGTCGCCAACAATCTGGAACTCGCGCGCGCGGCGCTCGCGACCGACTTGCCCCAGCGGGTGCAGGGAGAGAGCGATCAGGATTGGGCAGCGCGGCTGAACGACGTCGGTGTCGCTTCGGCCATCCGCGGAGACCAGAAGAAGGCGGTGGCGGCCTTCACCCAGGCATTGCAGGCGAGCGGGACGTGGTACGAGCGCGCCGCGAACAACCTCAAGGTGGCAGGCGCCGGCCAGTGAACCTGATCGCCGTTTCGCCCCTGTGGCTAACCATCATCCTGCTTGCGGCGCTCCTTGCCGCGGCCGTGGAAGATGCGATGCGGCTGCGCATCTCCAACGTAACTTGCCTCGCAGTGCTGCTGAGTGCGCTGACCGCCATGGGCGTGCAGGGCTTGCCGATAGCACTCTGGCAGAACGCCGTGGTCTTCATTGCTATCCTGGCGCTTGGCACTCCGTTGTTTGCCGCCGGCAAGATGGGCGGCGGCGACATCAAGCTGCTCGCCTGCCTGGGGCTGTGGATGAACTTCAGCGCTGCGGTGTGGCTCCTTGCGTCGACAATGATCGCCGGGGGTTTGCTGGCCTGCGGTTTCATCGCGGTAAGGCTGCTGCGATCCCGCGGCGACGCGCCCAAGCGAAAGCTCGGCAGCGGCCGCATCCCGTACGGCCTGGCGATCGCCGCGGGCGCCTGCCTGGTATTTGCGGGCCAGTTGGGGATGCTGCAGCAGAAGCCGCAAAAGTCCGACCCGTTCTCGATGGCGCCGTACCTGAAGCAGAAATCCTAGGGCTTCGGTGGTGGTGGCTCGAGCAGCGAGTCCCCGCCGAGCGACTGGTAGAGGTCGACAAGGTTCTGCGCCGCCGTGAGCTTGGTCGTGACCAGCGTCTGCTGGGCAGCGTAGTACGACCGCTGTGCGTCGAGCACGTTGAGGAACGGATCGATGCCGGCCCGGTATCGCGCTTCCGTCAACAGGTAGGTGTCGCCTGCCGCCGCCTGCTGGCGCTGGCGGGCAGCGAGCTCGTCGTTGATCGTGCCGCGGCGAGCGAGGGCGTCGGCGACTTCGCGGAAGGCCGTCTGGATCGTCCGTTGATAGGAGGCGATCGCCGCAGCGCGCTGGGCTTCGGTCAGGCGCACCCTGGCGTGCCCAGCGCCGGCCTCGAAGATTGTGTAGCTGGCGTCGGCACCCGCGCTCCAGCCGAAGGCGCCGCCGGTGAACAGGCTGGTCAGCGCGGTGCTTGCAAAGCCGAGCAGTCCCGTCAGGCTGATGCGGGGGAACAGTGCTGCGCGAGCGGCGCCGATTTGCGCGTTCGCTGAGCGCAGCTGATATTCGGCCCGGAGCACGTCCGGTCGGCGAAGCAGCACGTAGGAATTCACGCCGGCAGGAAGCGGAACGACGGTGCCGAATGCTTCGTCGATCGAAGTCGCAAGCAGGCCGGGTGCGATCGGCGTCCCGACCAGCAGTTGAAGGGCGTTGACGTCCTGCGCCACCAGGGTGCGTTGGCGCGCGAGGTCCGCTTGCGCCTGGTCCAGGATCTGCTCAGCCTGGCGGAGGTCCGTGCGCGGAGCGATCCCGCCTTCCAGCCGGAGCCGCGTGAGCTGGACGCTTCGCTGCGCGCTCCTGGCAGTCTCCTCGGCAATTCGCAGCAGGCTCGCGTCCGAGGCGTGGGTCAGCCAGGCCGAAGCGACCTCGGCAACCAGCGTCAATCGAGTGGCCCGCGCGGCCTCTTCAGTGGCGAAGTAGTTCTCTAGCTCAGCGTGGGTCAGTGAGCGAAGGCGGCCGAACAGGTCGAGCTCGAAGCTCGGCACGCTGATTCCCGCATTGTAGTTGGCGACTACGTCCCGACCGGAGCTTCCGCTGCTGCCGGACCCCGACCCGGAACCGGAGCCTGAACCCGATCCGGAGCCAGAACCCGATCCGTTGCCGCTGCCGGTTCCACTACTGCTGCCGTTGCTGCGCGTCCCGGTGACGCTTGCGCCGGCGCTTGCTCCCACGGTGGGGAACTGGCTGGCGCGCTGGATTCGATACTGCTCGCGAGCGGCGGCGATGTTGGCGGCAGCGACCATCAGGTCGCGGTTGTTCGCGAGCGCCTGGCCGATGAGCGTCTGGAGACGCTGATCGCGGAAGATGTCCGTGTAACGGACGGCGGGGAGGGGAGCTTCGGCTGCCCTGAGGTAGGCGTCACCCACCGGCCAGGACGGGGGTACGGCCGGGCCCGGCCGCACGTATGCCGGTTCCATGGTCGTGCAGGATGTCGCCAGCAGCGCAATGAGGGCGATTGTGCGCTTCACGCCTCGACCACCCGGCGACGGCCGAAGCGCTCACGGACCTTGGCGATGCCGTCGCGCACGCTGCGCCGCACCAACACGAAGAAGAGCGGAATGTAGAACACCGCCAGCATCGTCGCGGTGACCATCCCGCCAATTACGGAGGTGCCAATGGCGATGCGGCTGTTGGCGCCGGCGCCGGTCGAAATGGCAAGCGGCATCACGCCGAAGATGAAAGAGAAGCTGGTCATCAGGATTGGACGGATCCGGATGCGCGCTGCCTCTAGCGCGGCGTCGATGATCCTCGCTCCCTTGCGTTCTGCCTGTTCGGCGAACTCGATCATCAGGATCGCGTTCTTCGCGGCGAGGCCCATCGTCGTGAGCAGGCCGATTTGCAGGTAGACGTCATTCTGGAGTCCCCGCAGCGTGACTGCGAAGATGGCACCGACCAAGCCGAGCGGGATGATCAGCAGAACCGCGAGGGGAATGGACCAGCTTTCATAGAGTGCGGCGAGGCACAGAAAGACGACCAGTAGCGACACGGCGTAGAGCAGCGGTGCCTGACCGGACGAAAGCCGCTCCTGGTAGGACTGGCCGGCCCAGGCGGTGCTCGTGCCGGGGATCTGTGCGGCGAGCTTTTCCATCTCGTCCATCGCCTCGCCCGAACTGACGCCGGGTGCCGGCTGGCCCTGGAACTCGAACGAGGGCACGCCAAGGAAGCGCGAGAGGCTGCTTGGAGTGGTCGCCCAGCCGGTCTGCGCGAACGAGGAGAATGGCGTCATGTTGCCCGTCGACGAGCGGACGTACCACTGGTTGAGGCTCTGCGGGTCGGAGCGGAAAGCCTGGTCGCCCTGAACGTAGACCCGCTTGACGCGGCCCTGGTCGATGAAGTCGTTCACGTAGCGGCCGCCCCACGCGGTCGACAGCGTGTTGTTGACGTCGTTCTGGTCGACGCCGAGGGCGGTCAATTCCTGCTCGTTCACGTCGATCTTCAGCGTCGCAACGTCCGGCAGATCGCCGATCCTTACTCCGGTCAGCTTGGGATCGGCATTCGCGAGCTCGAGCAGTCGGTCGCGGGCGGCCTGGAACTCCTCCCGGCTCATGCCGCTGCGGTTCTGGAACTCGAGCGTGAAGCCGTTCGACTGGCCAAGACCGCGAATGGCGCCGGGGACAAGAGCAAAGACCTGGGCGTCGCGAAGGTTGCGGAAGGCGCTGGAGGCTCGCTGGACGATGGCGTCGGCAGTGTTCTCCTTGCCGCTGCGATCCTCCCACGGCGCGAGGTTCATGAAGCCCTGGCCGGTGTTCTGGCCGCTTGCGCCGCCGCCGCCACCACCACCCGCGACCGTGAACAGGGTCCGGATGTTCTTGGCTTCGTGCTGCTGGAAATAGCGCTCGATCGCGTTCTGAACTTCGAGCGTGCGTACCTGGGTAGCGCCCGGCGGCAGGCGGAACTGGACGCTTGCTGCGCCCTGGTCCTCGGTTGGCAGGAAGCCGGTCGGAAGGCGCAGGAACATGAAGACGAGCAACACGACGATGAGAGCATAGGCGATCAGGGCGATCGCCTTGTGGTCGATGACCCAGATGACGCTGTGGCGGTACTTGGCAACCATCCGCTCGAAGCCGTTGTTGAACCACGTCTGCCCGCGGCGAACGGTATTGCCGATCGCGGGAGCACGGCGATCGATCCAGCTTGGCTCCGAATCGTCGCGCTTCGGGGGGCGCATCAGGGTCGAGGTCAGCGCCGGGCTAAGGATCAGCGCGACGAGCACCGACAGGACCATCGCAGAGACGATCGTAATCGAGAATTGCTTGTAGATGACGCCGGTCGACCCGCCGAAGAACGCCATCGGCAGGAACACCGCGGACAGGACCATGGCGATGGCCACCAGGGCGACCTGGATCTCGCTCATCGACTTGATGGTCGCTTCGCGCGGGCTCATCCCGGGATGCTCGTGAAGCACGCGGTCGACGTTCTCCACCACCACGATGGCGTCGTCGACGAGCAGACCGACGGCCAGTGTCAGGCCGAACAGCGTCATCGTGTTGATGGTGAAACCGGCGATGGCGAACACCCCGAAGGTGCCCAGCAGCACGACGGGGATGGCGATCGCGGGCACGAGGAGGGCGCGCCAGTTCTGCAGGAACACGAAGATGACGAGCACGACCAGGACGATCGCCTCGAACAGCGTCTTGGCGACCTCCTCGACGGACAGCTTGATGAAGTCGGTTGTGTCGTTGGCGTAGGCATACTGGATGCCCTCGGGGAAGTTCTGAGAGAGCTCCTGGACGCGTTGCTTGACGAGGTTCGCCGTCTTGAGGGCGTCCGCGCCCGGGGCGAGCGAGACGGCGATGCCGGCGCCAGGGTGGCGGTTGACGTGCGTCACCGTACTGTAGTTCTCCGCGCCTAGCTCGACGCGCGCGACGTCTCCCAGCCTGACAGTCGCGCCGCTGGGATCGGTCTTGAGCACGATCGCCTGGAACTGCTCCGGCGTAGACAGTTTCGACTGCGCGGTGACGGTCGCGTTGAGCATCTGGTTGGAGGGCTGCGGGACGCCGCCGATCTCGCCCGCCGCGACCTCGGTGTTCTGGGCCTGGAGAGCGGCGACGACGTTGCTCGGCATCAGGGAGAATGCCGCGAGCCGTTGCGGGTTGAGCCAGATCCGCATCGCGTGCGGCGCGCCGAACACGTTGATGTCGCCGACCCCGGGCACGCGCGAGAGGGGGTCTTGGATGTTGGACGCGAGATAGTCCGAAACATCCATGTTCGTGCGCTGGTTCGTCGCGTCGTACACGGCGACGATGAGCAGGAAGTCAGGGTTCGACTTGGTGACCCGCACGCCCTGCTGCTGGACCTGCGCCGGGAGGCGCGACGTTGCCTGCTGGACCTGGTTCTGAACCTGGACCTGCGCGGTGTCCGGATCGGTGCCCTTGGCAAAGACGGCCGAGATGCTCACCGACCCGCGCGAACTGGACGAGGACGAAAAATAGAGTAGCCCGTCGATGCCGGTGAGCTGCTGCTCGATGATCTGCGTGACGCTGTTCTCGATCGTCTCGGCGGAGGCGCCGGGATAGCTTGCGCGGATGTTGACTTGCGGCGGGGCGATGTCGGGATACTGCTCGACCGGCAGCGACATGATCGCGCCGATGCCGCCGAGCATCACGATGATCGCCAGTACCCAGGCGAAAATTGGGCGGTCGATGAAGATGCGTGACAAGGTCTAGGCGCCGCCTGATCCGGAGCGGCGCTGCCCTCCAGCCGGTGCCTTCCCCGGGACCAGCTTCTCGGGAGCAGTGGCCGGCACCGGGCGGATCTTCGCTCCGCTCTTGAGGTTGCCGGTTCCTTGCGTGATGACCTTGTCGCCAGCGCGAAGCCCGCCGGTGACCACCCACTTCGGGCCGAAGGTGCGAGTGGCCTTCACGGCGCGGCGCTCCGCCTTGTTACCTGGGCCGACGATGAAGACATACGCCTCGCCGCCAATGTCCCGCTGCACGGCTTCCTGCGGGACGAGGAAAGCGTTTGGCTCGACAGCCTGCGTGAAGACGGATTGCACGAACATGCCCGGCATCAGGACGCCCTGCGGGTTGGGGAAGCGCGCCCGCAGCGTGACGGTCCCAGTGCTTTCGTTGACCACGATTTCGGAGAACTGGACGGTGCCGGTGTAGCCGTAATCGCTGCCGTCCTCGAGCTTGAGCCGGACCTGCGTGCTGCCTGGCTGCACTCCGCCGACGCTGAGTGCGCGCTTGAGAGCCAGGAGGTCAGCGCTCGATTGCTGCATATCGACGTTGATCGGGTCGGTCCGGGTGATCACCGCAAGCGGATCAGCCTGGTTCGCGGTGACGAGCGCACCGACCGTCGCCAGGGAGCGGCCGATGCGCCCGGTAATTGGGGCCGGAATGTTGGTGAAGCGAAGGTTGATCTTGGCGGTCTGAAGGGCGGCATTGTTCTGCGACACGGAGGCGTTCGCCTGGCGCGCTTGCGCGACCGCGTCCGTGTACTCCTGCTTCGAGATCGCCTCCATCCGGGCCAGCGGGCGGTAGCGTGAGGCGCGGACCTGCGCGGCTTCGGCGGCGGCGCGGGCGTTGGCGACGTTGGCGGCCGCCTGGTTCACTGCGGCCTGGTAGATGCTCGGGTCGATCCGGAATAGCGGCTGGCCCTGACGGACGATCGAGCCCTCAGTGAAATTGCGGGCACGGATCAGGCCGTTGACCTGCGGCCTGACCTCCGATGTCTGGAATGCCACGGTGCGGCCACCAAGCGATGTCTGCAGCGGCACTGACGTTGGTTGGACGACCACGAACCCGACCTGAGCGTTGCCCCGCGGTCCGCCACGGCCGCCGCCGGCGGCCTGCGAGTCGCTCTTTCCGCACGCGGACAGCAGCAATGCCGCTGCGGCTAGGGCGATGAAAGAACGGGAGTTTCGGGAGCGTCGGCAGTCGGGAGAATCGATCGGAAGCACTTTCTGGTCGCAGCTAGACTCGGGGGAGGCGCCGCATTTGGACGGTTCGGCGCCGGTTGCAAGCGCTGATGGGGCGAATGGTTCGACAGACCTGCCGTTTGCTTCGACGAAGAGTTGCGATTCCGAACGAAGTTGTCGGAAATCGAGGTTCTTGCTTCAAAACCAAACAGCCGGTTCGCGGAAGCTGACGGATTTTCGCTCTTTGCTTGCGCGCGTGGACGCATATAGGCGCGCAATGGCCGACACGGTTTCCACTCTCCTGTTATTCGGTGCGACAGGCGATCTCGCGCGACGGATGCTGCTTCCGTCGCTGTATGGCCTTGATGCTGATGGGCTCCTGCCTGAACGGCTGAGGATCATCGGCACTGCACGTACGGTGCTCGACGACGCAGCTTTCAGGGAGAGGGCGAAAGCGGCTCTGGAGGAGCATGTCGCTGAAGGCTTCCTCAAGGAAGACGTCGCCGAGCGGTTCCTGATGCGGCTCCATTACGTCCCGCTCGACATCAAGGACCCGGCGGCGTTCGGTGAGCTGGCAAGCCAGGTCGGTGACCCGAGCGGCGGCGTCGCAATCTTCCTTTCGACAGCTCCATCGCTGTTCAAGCCGACCATCGACGGTCTTGCCGGAGCAGGGCTGGCGTGCGCCACGGTGCGCATGGCGCTCGAGAAGCCACTCGGCACCGATCTCCAGTCGAGCCGGGAAATCAACGACGCGGTGGCATCGGCCTTTCCGGAGGAGCGGACGTTCCGCATCGATCACTATCTGGGCAAGGAGACGGTGCAGAACCTGCTCGCACTCAGGTTCGCGAATTCTCTTTTCGAGCCGCTGTGGAACAGCGCGCATATAGATCACGTGCAGATCACGGTTGCCGAGACGGTCGGGGTTGAGGGCCGTGGCGACTATTACGACGGCTCCGGCGCCCTCCGCGACATGGTCCAGAACCACATGCTGCAGCTGCTCGCGTTGGTTGCGATGGAGCCGCCGACCAGCTTCAACGCCACGGCGGTGCGCGACGAGAAGGTCAAGGTCATCCGCTCGTTGCGCCCCATCGGCGCGGCGGATGCGCAGGCGCACACGGTTACCGGCCAGTACGGCCGCGGCGCAGTCGATGGGGAGCCAGTGCCAGGCTACGTCGAAGAACTCGGCCACGAGAGCACGACTGAGACTTTCGTCGCGCTGAAAGCCTACGTCGACAACTGGCGGTGGAAGGGCGTGCCGTTTTACCTCCGCACCGGCAAGCGCATGCCTGCGCGGCGCACCGAGATCTTCATCCAGTTCCGCGACGTCCCGTACAACATCTTCGGCTCGCGCGGGGCCACGACGCGGCCGAACAAGCTCATAATCGGCCTGCAGCCAGAGGAGACCATCGGTCTCCTGGTCATGGCCAAGACGCCGGGTCTCGATCGGCAGGGCGTGCGTCTCCGGGAGATCCCGCTCGACATCGGTCTTGCCAATGCGTTTAGCGAGTTTCGGCGGCGGATTGCCTACGAGCGCCTGCTTCTCGACCTCATCGAAGGGGATCCGACGCTGTTCGTCCGACGCGACGAGGTCGAGGCGCAATGGCTCTGGATCGACCAGATTCGCGCCGCCTGGGCGGAGCAGGGGATTACGCCCCGGACTTACGCTGCAGGCACCTGGGGCCCTTCCGCGGCCATCGCTCTGACGGAGCGCGACGGCAAAAGCTGGCACGAGTGAGGCTTAGTGCCCAAATGAGGACGCGATGAGCCTTCACCCGACAATCGCACACGTCACCGACCGGATCATCGAACGGTCGAAGCCCACGCGCAAACGCTACCTCGACCTGATGCGCAAACAGAAGGAGAGCGGCATCAATCGCCCCACCATGTCGTGCGGCAATTTCGCGCACGGCTTCGCTGGATCGGGCGAAGACCAGGAGGCTATCCGCGACCTGCGCGGGCCGAACATCGGCATTGTAACCGCTTACAACGACATGCTGTCGGCGCACGCGCCCTACGGCCGCTATCCCGACCAGATGAAAGTCTTCGCGCGGGAGGTCGGCGCCACTGCGCAGGTGGCCGGCGGCGTGCCTGCGATGTGCGACGGCGTCACGCAGGGGCAGGCCGGCATGGACCTGTCGCTGTTCAGCCGCGACGTGATCGCGATGAGCACTGCCGTCGCGCTGAGCCACGGCATGTTCGAGGCAGCGGCGCTGCTCGGAATTTGCGACAAGATCGTTCCCGGTCTGCTGATCGGCGCGCTTCGCTTCGGTCATTTGCCGGTGCTGCTTGTGCCGGGCGGACCCATGCCGTCGGGGCTGTCTAACAAGGAGAAGCAGCGGATCCGGCAGCTCTATGCGGAGGGCAAGATCGGCAAGAGCGAACTGCTGCAGGCAGAGGCGGCTTCCTATCATACGTCCGGCACCTGCACCTTCTACGGGACCGCGAATTCGAACCAGATGATGATGGAGTTGATGGGGCTGCACATCCCCAATGCGGCCTTCATCAATCCCGGCACGCCCCTGCGCCAGGCACTGACGCGGGCTGCGGTGCACCGCCTGGTCAACCTCGCGCGAAGCGGGGAACGGCCGCTGGGGGAGGTCGTGGACGAGAAGGCAATCGTCAATGCGATGATCGGCCTCCTCGCGACCGGCGGGTCGACCAATCACACCATTCACCTCCCGGCCATGGCACGCGCCGCGGGAATCCGGATCGACTGGGAGGATTTCGAGGAGCTGTCGTCTGCGGTGCCGCTGATCGCGAGGGTTTATCCGAACGGATCGAAGGACGTGAACGACTTCCAGCTCGCCGGCGGCATGGGGTTCGTCACGTACACGCTGATGCGCGAAGGCCTGCTGCATGGCGACACCGTCACCGCTGGCGCCGACAGCATGGAGGCGTGGATCGGCAATCCCGAGCTTCACGGCGACGAGCTGGTGTGGAAGCCGGCGGAAGAGAGCGCCGACATCGACATGCTGAAGCCCGCGAGTGAGCCGTTCCAGCCGGATGGCGGGTTGCGGCTGCTACGCGGTAATCTCGGCCGTGGCGTCATCAAGACAAGCGCGGTCGATCCCGAACGTCTGTTCATCGAGGCGCCGGCGCGCTGCTTCTCGGACCAGAATGAAGTGCTTGAGGCGTTCAAGGCGGGTGAGCTCACCGGGGACGTGGTGGTGGTGGTCCGCTTCCAGGGGCCGCGTGCCAACGGCATGCCCGAGCTGCACAAGCTGGTGCCGACGCTTGGCGTGCTGCAGGACCGGGGGCAGAAGGTGGCGCTGGTGACCGACGGCCGCATGTCGGGGGCAAGCGGCAAGGTGCCTGCCGCAATCCACATGTCACCTGAAGCGCTGCCCGACGGGCCACTCGCCCGCGTGCGCGATGGCGACATCATCCGGCTCGACGCGCCCAACGGGAGCCTCGACGCTGTCGGGGTAGACCTTGCGACTCGTGCTCCGGCCAATTCGCCACCGCCGCCAGTCGGTACCGGGCGGGAACTCTTCGCGCTCATGCGTCAGGCGGATGAAGCGGAGCGCGGCGCCTCGGCAATGCTCGCAGCGATGGAGTTGGAACAAGCATGAGGCGAATTGCGGCGGCGGATGTCGGGGGAACGCACGCCCGCTTCGCACTTGCTACGATAGACGGCGGACGGGTCGTCGAACTCGGTGAGCCGGTCACCCTGAAGACGGCGGAGCACGGAAGCTTCCAACTGGCTTGGCAGGAGTTCGGGCGCCGCGCGGCGATAGAGCTTCCGAACGAACTCTCCATTGCCTTCGCAGGGCCGATCGGCGGCGAGGTGCTGAAGCTCACCAACAATCCCTGGGTAATCCGCCCTGCGTTGATCAAGGACAGGCTGGGCGTCGATCGCTACACCATCGTCAATGATTTCGGGGCAGTTGCCCATGCGGTGGCGTCACTGGGACCGCAGGATTTCCAGCACCTCTGCGGCCCGGAACGTTCGCTGCCGGACAACGGGATCATCAGCGTGCTGGGGCCGGGCACCGGCCTCGGCGTCGCAATCCTGCACAAGCATAGCGATACTTACGACGTCATCGAAACCGAGGGCGGGCACATCGACTTCGCCCCGCTCGACAGCCTCGAAGACCGGATCCTGCAGCAGCTTCGAAAGAACTTCCGGCGCGTGTCGGTGGAACGGCTGGTTGCCGGGCGCGGCCTGTGGAACATCTACGAGGCGTTGGGGGCGATCGAGGGACTGAACCTGACCTTCCACGAGGAGAAGGAGCTGTGGAGCGCGGCGCTCGAGTATCGCGACAGCCTCGCCAATGCAGCGCTCGACCGCTTCTGCCTGAGTCTCGGGGCCGTCTCTGGAGACATGGCGCTGGCGCAAGGGGCGGAAGCAGTGGTGATCGCGGGCGGGCTCGGCCAGCGTCTCGCCGATCACCTGCCGAACTCCGGATTTCGCGACCGCTTCATTTCCAAGGGCCGCTTCGAGCGGCGGATGGACGAGATGCCGGTCAAGCTCATCACTCACCCGCAGCCCGGCCTGTTCGGCGCGGCTGCGGCCTTCGCTCGGGAGCACCCATGACGATCGACGAGATCATGCGCACCGCACCGGTGATTCCGGTGCTGATCCTCGACGACAGCACCGATCCGGTGGAGCTTGCCGAGACTCTGGTCGGCGCGGGCCTTCGCGTTCTCGAAGTGACGTTGAGGACACCCAACGCTCTTGACGCCATTCGCGCCATGAGCGGGGTCGACGGCGCAATTGTCGGGGCAGGTACGGTGCTGAACGAGGCGCAGCTTGCCCAGGCGGTCGACGCGGGAAGCCAGTTCATCGTCTCGCCAGGATTGACAAATCCGCTCGCCCTCGCCGCGCGAGACACTGGCATTGCCTATCTGCCGGGAGTGTCGACCGCCGCGGACATCATGCGTGGCCTCGACCTTGGGCTTAATCGCTTCAAGTTCTTCCCGGCCGAGGGCTCCGGCGGAATTCCGGCGCTCCAGGCTCTCTCCGCGCCGTTCGCTGACGCTCGCTTCTGTCCCACCGGCGGCATTCGGCCCGACACTGCTGCCGGCTGGCTGGCCGTGCCTTCGGTCCTGTGCGTCGGCGGCACATGGTTCATTCGTCCGGGCGAAACGGACATGGGACCAGTGGCCGAGCGCGCCAGGACAGCGGCGGCGCTGCCCCGCTGACACCGTGCACAGCGTTGGTTCAGGTTGAAAATCGCATAAGGTAGCAGGGTGCAACCATTGCGATTCATTGGGAACTTCGCCAGTTGGTAGCGCTAACCGGATATTGGAGCGGGAAAATGGTACGTTCGATTGCAACCATCTCGGTCGGCATCGCGCTGACGGTCGCGGGCGCCAACGGTGCTTTCGCACAAGCAATGCCGGGCCCGCTGCCCGGTACCGGAGATTCGACGAAGATCTCGTCGGGCAACCAGCGCGCAAACGCCGACTATAATCACCTTATCGGTGCCGGCGATGCGAAGCCGTCCGCAAAGGACGACGACCGGCGGGCTACGACGTCGTCAGCGGTCCCCGCTACGGCTGCCGACCTCAAGGTCGGGAGCGCGCTGCGTGACATCAAAGGCGTGCACATCGGAACGGTCTCGCAGGTCGAGGCCGATGGCGTCGTGGTCGACACCGGCGCGACCAAGATCAAGGTTCCCGCGAGCGCCTTTGGGAAGGACAAGCAAGGTCTCCTGCTCGGCCTTACCGCAGCCCGCTTCAATGAGCTGGTCGCCAAGGTCCAGACTGCTCACTGATCATCGGCAGGCGCGAGGTGGCCGACGCTGAACCGGGCGCAGTCGACCTGACGCAGGCCGGGCAGGTCCGCTCCATCGAAGGGGCGGACGCTGCCAGTTTCCACGGAGAGGTCGAGAGCCGGTATGAACCGGCAGTGCTCCGCCAGCTGACGGGCGATTGGCCTGCCGTCAGGGCCGCGCGCGAGTCTACCGAAGCGCTGGTGCGTTATCTGTCGGGTCAGGACAACGGCACGCCGATCCGCGCCTTCGTCGGGCAGCCGGACATCTCCGGACGTTATTTCTATCGTCCGGACATGGACGGATTCAATTTCGACGTTGCCGAGACCAAATTCAGCAGCCTTCTCGCAGCGTTGCTCGATCCCGCGCAGGCGAACCGGTCGATCTATATGGGGTCAACTCCGACCCGGGGCATCCTGCCGCAGTTCGCATCCGAGAATCCGATGCGCATCGCTGCAGACAGGGGCGGAGAGCCGCGGATCTGGGTCGGTAACTCCAGCCGCGTGGCGCCGCATTACGACGAGTCCGACAACATCGCATGCGTCGTCTCCGGACGGCGCCGGTTCATCCTGTTCCCACCGGAGCAGCTGGTGAACCTCTACGTGGGGCCGATCGACCGCACCATTGCCGGTCAGCCAATCAGCATGGTGGACCTGGACCGGGTCGATTTCGAACGTTTCCCCAGGTTTCGCGAGGCTCTGAAGCATGCGCTCGTCGCCGACCTGGAGCCGGGCGATGCGATCTACATACCGGCCCTCTGGTGGCACGCCGTGCAGGCGAACGGCCCTCTGAACATCCTCGTAAACTATTGGTGGAGCGATGCTCCGCCGGACGCAGGCTCGCCAATGCACGCGCTCGGCCATGGTCTCCTGACGATCAGCCACCTGCCGGAGGAGAAGCGGCAGGCCTGGCGCAATCTCTTCGACCATTACGTCTTCAAGACGAACGGCGATCCCGCAGCGCACATTCCAGTGGCTGCGCGCGGCATCGTCGGAAGATCGACGCCGGAGCTTCGCAAGACGCTGCGGCAGTTCCTTATCCGCGCGCTGCAGAGCCTCTAGCGCTTGCGGCTCGACCGTCGGACGTTTCTCGCTTCCGGAGCGGCAGCCACGGCGATGGGAGGGAGTGGCGCTGCCGCTGACAACCGCGGTGGCCCCGTCGCCCCTGACTGGACCTCACTCGCGTCCCACTACAGCGTCCCCGAGTGGTTCCGGGATGCCAAGTTCGGGATCTGGGCACACTGGGGGCCGCAGTGCCAGCCGGAGTTCGGCGATTGGTATGCGCGCCTGATGTACTTGCAGGGGCGCCAGCCCTGGCAGTCGGGCGAGACGCCCTACGAGCACCACTTGAAGAACTACGGGCATCCGAGCCGCACTGGCTTCATCGATATCATCGGCGATTGGAACGCCGACGAGTGGCAGCCCGAGCATCTGCTCAAGCGCTACCGGCAGGCGGGCGCGCGCTATTTCATGGCGATGGGCTGCCACCACGACAATCTCGACCTGTTCGCAAGCCGGCACCACGCCTGGAACTCGACGCGCGTGGGGCCGAAACGGGACATCGTCGGCACCTGGGAGCCGTTGGTGCGGGCAGCAGGGCTGAAGTTCGGCATTTCAAATCACTCGAGCCACGCCTGGCACTGGTACCAGGTTGCCTATGGCTATGACGCCGAAGGCCCGATGCGCGGGCGGCGCTACGATGCCTACTGGCTGCGCAAGAAGCATGGCCGCGGCAGATATTGGCAGGGGCTCGACCCGCAGGAGCTCTATACCGGACCATATTACGTTGCGCCCGAGGGGATCACCACTGCGGCCGCGATGAATGCCTGGCACGATGCGCGGGACGGGCAGTGGATCGAAAGCGCTCCGCCGGCGAACCGACGCTTCGTCGAGCAGTGGCTGCTGAGACAGAAGCAGATGGTCGAGGATTACCGCCCTGACCTCGTCTATTTCGACGACACCGGCTTGCCGCTGGGGCAGGCGGGGCTCGACGCGGCTGCGCACTATTACAATCAGGCGCTCGGCTGGCGCGGCGACATCGACGTTGTGGTCTTCGGCAAGAAGCTCGAGGGCTTGCAACGGCACGCGATCGTCGAGGACGTCGAGCGCGGCTTCCTCGACGAGATCAGGCCGCAACCGTGGCAGACCGACACCTGCATCGGCAACTGGCACTATGACCGGCGTCTCTATGAGCAGGGCGGTTACAAGACGCCCAAGCAGGTCATCCAACGGCTGGTCGACGTCGTGTCGAAGAACGGCAACCTGCTGCTGAACATTCCGGTGCGCGGCAACGGGACGATCGACGACAAGGAAGAGTCGGTTCTAGACGCGATCACTGCCTGGATGGCAGTCAACGGGGAGGCGATCCACGGCACCCGGCCCTGGCGGCAGTTCGGCGAGGGACCGACGAAGCCGCCGACCGGCGCGATGTCGGAGGATCAAACGAAGCCGTTCACTGCACAGGACGTGCGTTTCACGCGGGCAGCAGGCATCCTCCATGCATTCTTCTTGGAGCCGCCTGGCGGAGAGGCTCGCATTGCGGCGCTCGGCACGCGCGCCCTGCCCGACGCCGAGATCGAGCAGGTCACGTTTCAGGACGAGCGTCCACTCAGTTTCCGGCGGGACCATGACGCGCTCGTCGTCACCATGCCGCAAACGCGGTCGCTAGTGCCGCGGATTAGTGTCCGCGGGCGGGGGCTCGTCTAGCGCGGCGCGCGGAAGGAGATCGGAGCTCCGGTGTAAGTGATCGTCTCGTCTGCCGAGTCGAGATCGAGCGGTCGACCAGGCCTTATCCAGCGGACCCGGATTGTGCGCTGGCCTGCCATGCCGGGCCAGGAGCCTTCCCGAGCCCCGACCGTCAGCGTCTTCGTCCCTTCATCGTAGCTCAGCGGAATGCGTGCATAGCGGCCGTTGAGATATTGCCGGCTGACACCGTCATCCTCGTACAGCGAGTAGGTGCCGTTCGCGCCGGTGTAGACCGTGAGCGTGATCGGCGGGTTCGCCTCCTGGAGCGCGTATTGCACCGCCGGTCCCGTCGGCACGATCGATCCGGCGCGCACGAACAGCGGCATCCGTTCGAATGGGGCGGCGGCAGAGATGGTCTGCCCGCCCCGGACGCTCCGTCCCGTGTAGAAGTCGTACCAGTTGCTGCCAGCGGGCAGATACACCGGTCGCGAGCGTGCCTTGTAGGTTGTCACCGGCGCAACGAGGAATGCCGGGCCGAACAGATATTCGTCCTTGATGCCCCACGTCTTCCGATCGGCGGGGAAATCCATGACGAGGCCGCGCATGATGGTGCCGTCTCGCCAATAGCTGTCTGCAGCGACGGTGTAGATGTAGGGCATGAGCCGGTATCGGAGCCGGTCGTACCACTCCATCGACCGGAACATCGGCGAGCCGGCAGGCGCGATCTCGAAGATCTCGCGGTGGATGTTCTCGCCGTGGCTCCGGAACAGCGGGGAGAAGGCGCCGAACTGGAACCATCGCAGGTTGAGCTCCCGCCATTCCGCCAAGTCGGCGGCATTCGGCTTCTGGAAGCGGGGCTCCATCGTGTAGCCGCCGATATCGTGCGACCAGTTCGGAATGCCGGACATGGAGAAGTTCACACCCGCCGAGACCTGCTCGCGGAAGTTGTCCCAGCGAGAGGCGACGTCGCCGGACCACAAGGCTGCGCCGTCGCGCTGAATGCCGGTGAAGGCCGAGCGCGTGAGGATGAACGGGCGCACGTCAGGCTTGTATGCAGTCAGGCCCTGATACACGCCCTCGACGTGCTCGAGCGGATATGAGTTGAACACGGCGAGCGCCGGGCCGGCGGCAGTCGGGCCCATGCGGCGGGCGCGTTCCTCGATCGTCAGATTGGAGTGAAAATCCGGCTCGTCGGAATCGAGCCAGTAAGCGTCGAAGCCCTTTGCCGCGATGCCATCGCGGACCTGACGCCAGTAGATGTCCCGCGCCTTGCGATTGTAGGGATCATAGAAGGCGTTGAAGTAGCCCGGCCCGACCCAGTCGAGATACATGTCCTTGACGTAAGCGGCGTCCCTCGGCTCGCTTGGAAGCGGGTTGGACGCCGTCTCGTAGATGCCGTGAACCGCCGCGAGCTCGTTGTAGTTGGCGAGCCCCTTGTAGTATTTCGCCCACACCGAGATCATCACGTGGGCATTGTTGCGGTGGATGTCGTCAACCATCCCCTTGGGATCGGGAAAGCGGGCGGGGTCGAAGCACTGGCAGCCCCAGGCATCCTGCGGCCAGTAGAGCCAATCCTGCACGATGTTGTCGAGCGGAAGGCCGCGTTTGCGGTACTCGTGAAGAACTCCGAGCAACTGGTCCTGCGTCTCATACCGCTGGCGGCTCTGCCAGAAGCCGTACGCCCACTTCGGCGCCAGAACCGCCTTGCCGGTGAGCTGGCGATAGCCGGAGATCACATTGTCGATGCTGTCGCCGCCGACATAATAATAGTCGATCGCGCGCGCCGCGTCGGACGCGAAGGAGATCGAGTGGCGGTCCGCTTCGGGTAGCGGATCGTTGTGATCGAGCGCGATGTAGCCGCTGTCCGGCTCCCACTCGATGCGGATGTCTGCGGGCTTGCCGGCGGCAAGCTCGGCATCGAAGTTGTGGTAGAAGGCGTTCCAGTTCTGCCGCCAGCGATCGAGCACCTTGTGACCATTGACGAACACGCGCGCGTAGCCTGACGAGAACAGGCGGAACTTGTGCAACCCGCCCGTGCCGGGAACCACACGACCGGTCCAGACGACCTTCAGTCCCGGGACAGTGCCCGACAGCTCGGGAGTCCGGGCGCCGGTTGGCCAGTTGCCGCGCGACTCCAGATACTGGTAATTGATGGTCGGTTCCTGCCGCTGGGCCAGCGGCTTGCCGTTCACGGTGTAGGTCGCCGTCCAGCCCGGCGCTCCGTTCGCACCGATGACCTTGAGGCTGTCGCTGCTGCCCCCAACCAGACTGTAGGGGTGCAGATTGCCGAAACGGGTGATCGAGGTGTTGTCCCACAGCAGCCCGTAATTGCGCGTGGACACGACGAACGGGATCGCGACGTCCATGTTGTGCTGGATGAGTTCGACGTCTTCGCCGTTGTAGTTCATCTGACCGTTCTGGTGCTGACCGAGGCCAAACAGGCCCTCATCGGTACCGCGATTGAACTGCTGGCTGACGGTGTAGAACGGCACGCCCTCGATCGTCACCGGAGCGAAGTTCCCCGATGCGCTCTCGGCGAGATCGACCTGCCCGGACGCATCCAGGAACGTGACCTTGCCGTCTGCCACATCGACAGTGGCACGGACTGCCGGCGTTGCCAGCGTCACATGTCCAGCCGCTTCGGCCGCGGTGAACGGAATTGCCGCCGGGCGGGCGACGACGGAGAAACTCGCCGGCAGGTCGAAACTGCCGGTCGCGCTTTCGGTCACGCGAACGATGCGGTCGCCGTACAGCTGCAGGCGAACGGCCTTGGCGGGCGCCGCAGTCGGGGTGACGATGATGCCAGTTTCGGTCTTCCGCCAGTTGCCCTGCGCGAGGGCGGCGCCGCTCGTCGCGGCAAGAAGTGCAGCGATGGAAATACGCGCAATGTTCACCGGGAAACTCCTAGCGATAGGTGCCCAGCCGCACCTTCAGAAGCGCGGGCCGGGTGAGGTTCAAGCCATAGTCGGTCTGGTCGCCGTTCCAGCGGCGCGTCATGACCCAGCGTCCGTTCTGGAACGTGCCTTCTTCAACGTCGAGGAACTGCGAATTCTCGCCCGGAGCCGCGTGGTCCAGGCTAAAGCGCATGCGAATGTCGGAGCCGGCGAGAAGGAACTCGTCCGGCGCCAGCTGGATGACCGCGGCGCCGCCAACGGACTGTTCTTTCGTCGGGTTCACCGGCATTTTCGTCCACGTCCAGTCGCGTTCGCCGAACTCCCACTGGCCGTATTGAGCGGTGACCTTCCACCGGCCGAGCACCTGCGACTGATCGGAAGCATCAGCCGGCTTGGCGAAGCCGATGGTGGAGTGCTGGAACGACAGCTGTGCCCAGTCACGTTCGATCGGCGCAAGCAGGCGGTATTTCTCGGCAAATGCCTCAAGCGTCTCCGCGTCGAGCTTGCGCGTGCCTAGCGGGAAGTTCGAGTAGCCGGTCGCGTCCATTCCGAACGGCGCCCAACCGATCGCCCCCTTCCCAAGCGCCAGCCACAAAAACCGCGAATATTCCGGTGCGTTGCCGTTTTCGGGCACAAACACCGCGTTGTCAGTGCGCGCATAGTGGTCGAGCTGCTTGGCATAGACCTTGTCGTCCCGGTCGTAGATGTCCGGCGCTTCGAGAGCGAGGTGGGGCGCGGCGACTTTCCAGATGTCGATGACGTTCCAGTTGGGCCCGCCACTGGCTCCGTACTGCGCGCCCTCTTCCTTGAAGGGATCGCTGAGCGATGCGTTGGCGTACATCGGCAGGTTGAGCTCGGCCTGGCCAGCGGCGGCGACCTGATCGACGTAACGGCCGACGTACCACGAATTGAAGGCCTGGTCGGCCTTCCACCCGAACGCCTGTGTCCAGGTGCCGCTTTTGCCGACACGCCGCGCGAGTTCGGCCGGGATCGGCTGCGCGAACAGCCGCTGGGCCACCGGCGCGAAGTCCCGTGGCGAGCCATAGCTGCCAGTCTCGTTCTCAACCTGCATCATGATGACGGTGTGCTGCGGATCGACCTCGCGAATGTGCCGCATCAAAGCAGCAAAGGCGCGGCTGTCGGCTTGCAGAGTCGATGCGCCGTGGGCCGACAGGACGTAGTGCGTCTTGCCGTCCTTGGTGATCATGCGCGGGAAGCGGCGCGTGTCGGACTTCACCCATTCCGGCGTGTAGCTGGCGCTCGTGTTCTTCCAGGTGCCGAACCAGAGCGGCACAAGGCGAACGTTTTTCTGCCGTGCCTGTGTGATGAGGGTGTCGACGTAGGAAAAGTCGAAGCGGCCTTCCTGGGGCTCGATCTGCTCCCAGGCAATCGGGATCTCGACCGTGTTGGCGTGCAGTTCGCGGACGACCTGCCAAACCTTCGGCAGCATCGCCGGGTAATTGCTGCTGTTGTGGGCCTGAGCGCCAAGCATCAGGAAGGGGGCGCCGTCGACGATCATCGCGTGACGGCCGTTGGCGTGCTCAAGGTGGGGCAGGGGGGTGGCCTGTGCGAGCACCGGGCTCGCGCCCAGCGACAGTGCGGCGAAAACCAACCGTTGATGAAGCATCGTTCGACCCATCTCCCGAGGCGGTGATCGCGCGTTGGTAGCGCTAACGCAAGGGCTTCGACCGTGCTGGATCGCCGTACAGGATGCCTCGGCCGTCGGTGCCCACATAGACGCGGCCGAAGAGGCGCGGATCGCCGGTAACGACGCGGTATCGCAAGCCCCATTGGTGGGCGTCGTCGTTGATCCGCGTCCAATGCACGCCCGCATCTGTGGAGCGATAGAGCCCGCCGAAGGTCTGCTTGAAGTTCACCCCGAAGGCATAGACTGCGGGAACCCGCGCGCCGGGTGCAGCCTTGCCAAGGCCGAAGTTGATGAAGAACATGTCGTGGAGGGCGGGATCGGTCGAGATCAGGGGCGTGAAGCTGCGTCCGAAGTTCGTGCTGCGATAGAAATGGCCGTTGCTAAGAAGCCAGAGCTCGCCTGCTTTGTCGCTTCGCGCGACGAGGAGCGGTGGAGTTTCTCGCGACTTCACGCGCGGGTCCCATAAGCTCGCGGGGAGGCCTGTCGCGGGCACCCGTTGGAAGGACTTCGCGCGGTCGCGGCTGAGGAACAGCTTGCCGCCGCGATAGTCGATTGCATACCAGATTTGGGATGCAGCCTTATCGGCGACTGCACGGGCGTCGTCCGGCAGACCCGTCGGTCGCCACCAACTGATGCCGCGGTCAGCGGTGGCGAGCATTGCCGGACCGGACACGACGAAAGTTTTTCCGTCTGCCGAGACCGTGATCGGTGCGTCGCCGTTGCCGTCGATCCGCGTCCGCCGGTCGCCGCCCGTCGGGACAGCGGGAGCAACCAGTTCCCGCCAATTGTGCCCGCCGTCCGCCGACCAGGCGAGCGAGACGCCCTCGCTGGTGGCGACATAGGGCGAGGCGCTGCGGACGAGGATGCTCGGCGTGCGGCCCGCGAAGTCGACGTTGTTGGTGTTCGGGAGGTCCGGAACAAGGAAGGCGTGCTGCGGAGGCCGATCAAGGCGGTCGTGAACGAAACCGTGAACATCACCGATGCCGGAGACCAGATGCGCGCCTCCGGTTGGGCTCGCGAGACTCAGCGGGACGGTTTCCTCGACGCCCTTGACCCACGGCGTCCAGAGCAGGCGCGGCTTCAAGCCGTCCGACGTCCGATAAACGCTGTCGCCGGTTGTATAGGCAAGGGTGCCACCGTCGAAGGGGTCAATGCCGAGACCGCTGACCCAGTGGCCGAACGGCGCCTCGGCTCTGCCGAACTTGAGGAACGGCGCGGTCGACGTGTCGCGACTGCTGCGTTCGAGCAGGCTCGTCCAATGCGCGCCGGCGTCATCCGACAGCCAGATAGTGTCGCTGTGGTTCCAACGATCGACCGTCGACACCGCGAGGCGTCCGGGCCGCCGGGCATCGACGGACAGGCCCATATAGCCACCCTCCGCGTTGTCACGGCGCGCGGGCGTAATGTCGCGCCAGGCACCCGTGCGCGGCTCGAATGACCACACCGCACCGTCGTCGATGTCGTTTGGACCGATGCTCGTGCAATAATCGACAAACAGGCGGCCGTCGGAAGCAACTGCCGCTTTGACGGGGAGCAGCGATGCGGCGGGCTCTCCTGCCAGAGCCGCCCAGGTCTTGCCCCCGTCGACCGAGCGGAACAGGTGATGCGAGGCAGGATCTGCAACGCCGGCGTAGATGATCCTCGACCCGGCGGTCCCGCGGCTCGACCGATCGAAGACGACGAAGGAGACGCCGCCATGGGTCTTGCGTGCTTGCGGCGTGCCAAGGCCGGCCCACGGGAAACTCGTCACCTTGCTCCAGGTAGCGCCGCTATCGTCGCTCCGCCACAGTCCGTCATGACGGGAGCCGAAGAACAGGGTCGAAGTGTGGTTCGGGTCGACTGCGAGCCGCTCGCCCATGCCGCGACCGTCCTCGTTGCCGCCCATCTTGAACGGCACCTTGTTGATCTGCCAGGTCGCACCCCGATCGCTGCTGCGCAGGATTGCTGCAGGCTGCCACGCGTACATGCCCCCCGCCACATAGACGACGTTCGGGTCCTTAGGGTCCGGAGCGATGCTCTCGATGCCGTAATAGCTGTCCTCCCAAATCGAGTCCTCGAGTGGTATCCAGCGCTGCTTGATATTGTCCCAGCGGTAGGCTCCGCCGACGTCGGTCCGCAGGTAGGCGAGGCCTTTTTCGGCCGGACTGAAGATCACGTTTGGCGAGAAGCCACCGCCGCCGATGACGACGTTGCGCCACACATAGGGGACAGTTGCCACGGGTGCCGCGGAGGTTGCTCCAGCGCTCAAAGCGGCGAGAGACGCGAGCAGGCGCGCTATGCGTTTCAAAACCAGTTTCCTCCGTCAGTAGAGGCATGTTAGCGCTAGCAGGCGGAGAAACAACGGAGAGGCGAATGCGGGGCGTTTTCAGGTTAATCGGGCTGCTGACCGCGTTGTGGCTCGGAGCCGCGCAAGCGACCGCCGAGACTACGCAGGAGGTCATCAACAAGGCGCCCAACGGGTTGGCGCTGACTCCGCCGATGGGCTGGAACAGCTGGAACAAGTTTGCTTGCGACGTGAACGAGCAAACCGTCCGGGCCACCGCCGACGCCATGGTCCAGAGCGGCATGCGTGAGGCGGGCTATCAGTATGTCGTCATCGACGATTGCTGGCACGGGCCCCGCGACGCCAGCGGCTTCATCACCCCAGACGCGAAGAAGTTTCCCTCCGGGATCAAGGCGCTCGCCGACTATGTGCATTCGCGCGGACTGAAGTTCGGCATCTATTCCGACGCTGGTCGGCTGACGTGCGGCGGACGCCCGGGAAGCCAGGGCCACGAGTATCAGGATGCGAACACCTATGGCCGCTGGGGCGTCGATTATCTGAAGTACGACTGGTGCAGCACCGGCGACCGCAACGCCAAGGAGGCCTATGCGGTGATGGCGGACGCGCTTCGGCAAAGCGGACGTCAGATCGTCTTCTCGATGTGCGAGTGGGGCACCGCCAAGCCGTGGCTGTGGGCGAAGAACACAGGCAATCTCTGGCGCACGACCGGCGACATCCACGACAGCTTCGCCTTCAAGCCCAAGGACAAGGACTGGGAGCATCCGATGCTCGAGATTCTTGATCTCAATGAGCCGCTCTATCCGTACGCAGGCCCAGGTCACTGGAACGATCCCGATATGCTCGAGGTCGGCAACGGCGGGATGACGCCGGCAGAGTATCGCTCGCACTTCTCGCTGTGGGCGATGATGGCGGCGCCGCTGATCGCCGGCAACGACATCGCGCACATGGACGCGACTACGCGCGCGATCCTGCTGAACAAGGACGTGATCGCCGTCGATCAGGATCGCCTGGGGGTTCAGGGACACCGCGTCGCCAAGGATGGCCCTTCGGAAGTCTGGACGAAGCCGCTGGCGGGTGGCGACGTGGCCGTGCTGCTGTTCAACCGGGCGGATCAACCGGCGCAGATCAGCGCGACGGCGAAGCAGCTTGGCAGAGCGATTTCCAGCCGCACGACCGTCCGCGACCTGTGGGCCCATCGACCGGTGCGCAGCGACCGGGGTACGATTACTGCGACGGTCGAACCGCACGGCGTCGTGATGTTTCGAGTGGGAGCCTAGGCGAGCGCCTTCAGCGTGGACGCGTACTTACGGATGACCGCCTGGGTCGAGGCATCCGTGTCGTACACGCTGTACCAGCCCTGCGGCTCGTGGGGCGGATCGCCGAGGTAGCTCGTGTCGCCACGAACGAAGTGGTGGTCGGCGTGCTGCGCACGGCCTTCGCCGCCCCAACCCCAGAAGTTCGCGCCAGCCGCAGGACCACCGGCGCGCATGCTTTCGGTGACCAGCTCGTAGATGAGGCCGTAGAAACGGTCCTTATAGGTTGTCGATGCGCTTGGGTCGTAGCTGCCGCCATCGCGCGGGAAGCCGAACTCCTCGATCACGAGCGGCTTGCCGAGACGCGTAGCGTCCGCCGCCTGCCGCGCGAAGTAGGCGCGCGTATTCGCCTCGACGGTCGGCCAGGTGCCCGCCAGATCCTTCGGATCAGCCCAACTCCAGTTCTGCGGCCAGATGTGCGCGGTCATGTAGTCGACCGCTGGTGATCCGTGTGCGTTGACGACGCACTGGTCGTCCTCGATGCAACCCTGCGTGCCCTCGCTTCCGGTCGAGACGAGGTGGTTGGGGTCGAGTGATTTGATCAGGCGAGCCGTTGCGTCGATCCAGCCAAGGTACGCCGCCATGTGCTGACGTCCGTTCTCGGGGCTGCCGCCGGGTCGCGGCTCATTGGCGAGTTGCCACGCCATAATCGCCGGATCGTCTCTGTAGAGCTGGCCCGTGACGGTGTTCCGACGGCCGACCACGGCCCGGACATAGTCATGGTACATGGCGACCGACGGCGCGCTCGCGTAAAACTCGGACGACCGGTCGGCGAACTCCGGCCACGGATGCGCGGGGTCGTTCATGTCGATGTAGTGACCACCGTTGTTCCAGTAGAGGTAGGTCATCATACCGCCCGACCACTCCCAGAAGTTGGTCAGGTAGATCACGGCCCGCAGGTTGCGACGGCCCATCTCGGCAAGCGCGACGTCCAGTCCGCGCAGGAGCGTTTCGTTGTAATTCGACGTCTGATCACGGAAGGTCGGCCGGACCGAGTTCTTGAGCGGCGAGAGTTCCGAGCTGCCGAGGATGCGAATGTTGTTGACGCCGATGTTCGCCAGCCGATCGAGCTCGCGCTTCAGGCGGTCGCGATTGCCGATGGGTGCATCGGCGCCGAGGTAGGCGGCGGCCCACATGTTGGTGCCGACCACCCGATAGGGCAGGCCGCCGTCGGTGAAGCGGGCGCCTCCAGTGCGAACGAAAGGCTCGCGGCGAGTTCCCGGCACTGTGGCGCAGGAGGCAGCGAGGAGCGCGGAAGTCCCGACAAGCAGTTCGCGGCGTGTAGGCATCGATTACTCCTCGACAGACAAGCTCACCACCAGGTGGCGTAGAGCGCGATTAGGATCAGGACGACGGCGAGTGCGCCGATGTTGAACCCGGCGCGGGTACCGTAACGCACGTCGGCAGTGTCGATGGTGTCCGTCCCCGGCCGCTGCGGCGTTGCGAGCGACACGACGACACACAGGATCGCCGACACCAGGAAGACCACGCCCATGCGGTTCATGAACGGGGTCAGATAATCGTTGACGCCTTGCGGCAGGGCAGGGGACGGAAGCGCGTATTTCATGATCGTCGACATTATGACGGAAGTGACCGCGGCGACGATTGCACCCGCTTCGTTCGCTCGTTTCCAGAACAGCCCGAGCAGGAAGATGACCGTGATGCCGGGCGTGAAGAAGCCCGTGAAATCCTGGATGAACTGGAAGGCCTGCTCGGAGGCGCCGACGAGCGGGCGAGCAGTCAGGATGGCGATGATGATGGCGGTGACCGCGGTGACCCGGCCGACAAGAACGAGGTGGCGCTCTTCGGCTTCGCTGCGGCCCTCGGCATCTTCCGCGCGCGTCGGCTCGCCCCGGAACTTGGCATAGAGATCGAGCGTGAAGATGGTCGCGATCGAATTGATCTTGGATGCCGTCGACGCGATGATGGCTGCCACGAGCGCCGCAAACACCAGGCCAAGGAGGCCCGACGGAAGCAGCCGCATCATGGTCGGGTAAGCTTCGTCCGGCTTCGGAAGACCAGGTGCCAGCATCACCGCGGCGATGCCGGGCACGACGATGATGAGCGGCATCAGCAGCTTCAGGAACGCAGCGAAGAGGACGCCGCGTTGGGCTTCGTCAAGGCTCTTCGCCGCCAGAGCCCGCTGGATGATGTACTGGTTGAACCCCCAGTAACTGAGGTTCGCAATCCACATGCCACCAACCAGGACAGAGAGGCCAGGCAGGTCTATATAGTGTGGATCGCCCTTGCTCAGGATCATGTGGAAGTGATCGGGCGCGGTGTCGACGAGCTTGTGGAAGCCCGCAAACACATCGCCGGCGCCAATCTCCGAGAGGGTCAGGAATGCGACCACGAGCCCGCCAAGCACCAGGAGCGTGACCTGGACGATGTCGGTGAGCGCGACTGCCTTGAGGCCGCCGCGGATCTGGTAGAGCAGCGCGAACGCGCCGAGGATCACCAGCGCCACGTTCTGGTCGACGCCCGCGACCTTGTTGACGGCGATAGACCCGAGCCAAATGATCGAAGTGAGGTTCACGAACACGTACAGCGCCAGCCAGAAGATGGCCATGAGCGTGCGGATCAAGGCGCCGTACCGCCGCTCCAGAAATTGCGGCATCGTGTAGATGTGGTTCTTGAGGAAAATGGGCAGGAAGAATTTGCCGACGATCAAGAGCGTCGCCGCGGCCATCCATTCGTAGGACGCGATCGCCAGTCCGATCGCGTAACCGGAGCCGGACATGCCGACGATCTGCTCGGCGGAAATGTTGGCGGCGATGAGCGACGCACCGATCGCCCACCACGGCAGGTTCTTCGACGCGAGGAAGTAGTCGCTGATGTCCCGCGCGATCGCGCGAAACCCACTGTGCGAGGCCGAATATGCCGATCGCATATAGGACGACGACTGCAACATCGATTGTCGAAAGCGACATGCCGAAACTCCCGCGGGGCGGGCAGGCGTATCGTTCGGTCGCGCAGTCGACAAGCCATCGCGCACGTCGCGGGTAAATGTCTGCTGCGCGACACGGACTCGTAATCGGCGCAATCAGTTGCAAATCGCTTCTGTGTCTGGCGAGCAACAGAATTGCGACTGCGTGATGACGGCGTGCGCAGCGGAATTGACTGCGTGAAATCTTTGCATACGAATTCATCTACTCACGCGAGTGAGTGGGGAGAGGGTCGAAAGACCAGCGCGTCGGGAAGCTCAAAAAGGTTGCAAAACCGAGCTTTCCGTTCGCGTCTAGGTAGTTTTGGTAGCGCTATCATTCCCCTGCGACTCGTGTTGGTGCGGCTTGCCGCAACTTTGCGTGTCCCGTGTGTCCGGGACTTTGGGGAGAGAAATTGATGTTCGGATTGTCGGCTCGCACTGCAACGAACCGCGCGCTTCGCTGCGGTGCATCCACGATGGTTCTCGGCGTCGCGCTGTTGCAGCCGACGACGGCCTTTGCGCAGGTCCAGTCAACGGACGTTCAGTCCACTGACACTGGCAAGCCGCTCAGCCAGACGACGGACGCGAACGCGGAAACGAGCCCGCCGAGCGAACCGGGCAAAAGCAAGATCATCATCACCGGCCAGCGCCGCGCACTGCGCACTTCCCAGCAGATCAAGCGCAACGCCGACACAGTCGTCGACTCGATCACCGCCACCGACATCGGCGCGTTCCCTGACAAGTCGGTGGCCGAAGCACTGCAGCGAGTTCCGGGCATCACGGTTAACCGCTTCGCAGCCACCAGCGACACCGCGCACTTCTCCGCCGAGCCGTCGGGCGTCATCGTCCGCGGCCTTCCGCAGGTCCGGTCCGAATTCAACGGCCGCGACGTGTTCAGCGCCAACAGCAGCCGCGGCCTGAGCTGGAGCGACATCACTCCGGAGCTTCTCGCCGGCGTCGACGTCTACAAGAACCAGACCGCCGAGATGATCGAAGGCGGCATCGCCGGCTCGATCAACCTGCGCACCCGCGTTCCGTTCGATGCGCCTGGTCAGCTCCTGCAGCTTGGTGCCCGCGCGAACTACGGCGACCTCGACAAGAAGTGGACGCCCGATCTCAACGCTTTCTACAGCAACCGCTGGCACACGGCGGGCGGCGAGTTCGGCATCATGGCCAACGTCGCTTTCTCACAGGTGAAGACGCGCTCGCAGGGCATCCAATACGGCCGTACGGCGATCGTCACGAACGGCGCTCCGGATTGGCCGGAAGTCGCCTATTTCCCGGCTTCCATCAACTTCCTCGACAACGAGTACGACCGCAAGCGCTACGGCGTCTCAGGTGCTGCCCAGTGGCGCAGCAACAGCGGCAAGGTTCTCTTCACCGCGCAGTATCTACGTTCGCTTTACAAGAACAATTGGAAGGAGCGGTCGTTCGGTGATTGGGGGCTAGGGCCGGACCTTTACAGCCACGACGTTCGTACGATCGTTCGTGGTCCGCTCAACGGGGGCGGCACGCTCAGCGGCACTGTTCCCATCCCTGCGAATGGCACGGGCGACTTCACGTTCGACTCTGACGGCAACTTCCAGTCCGGCACGGTCAACCGCGACAACAACAACGCACAGTTCTGGTGGGGCAACCCGGATGCGAATCCGGGCTTCGGCGTCAACGACCAGGGCGCGCCGATGTATAACGCGTGCTACACTTGGGGCGGTTCAGTTAATTGCGCTACCGATGATAACGGCAATCGCATCAACGCGTATGCGCCGGAAGTCGGAACCGGCAGCCGCATCAACCAGAATCGCAACATGACGCAGGATATCGGTCTCAACCTCAAGTGGGATCCGACGAGCGACCTGCACTTCAACTTCGACGGTCAATACGTCAAATCGCGCGTCGACAACTACGACATCTCCATCGAGATGCACTCGTATGCCAACGTCGGCCTTGATGCGACGGGCAACCTGCCGCGGATCACGCTTGGCGATCCGACGAACATCAACCAGTCGGCGGGCGGACTCTCCAACCCGAACAACTGGTATTTGCGGTCGGTCATGGACCACCTCGAGGCCAGCAAGGGCCACGAATATGCTCTCCGTGGCGACGGCGAATACGACTTCCACTCAAACTGGGTAAACAGCCTCAAGTGGGGTGCTCGCCTCTCGGACCGCAAGCAGCTGGTCCAGTGGAGTGCGTACAACTGGCAGAACGTTGCCAACACTTGGACGGATTGCGGCAACGCGCACCCGTACTGGAATATCGACAGCCAGGCGGGCGGCACTTGCGGCGCGACCGGCGAAACCTTCAACGGTTACCCCGCGGGCTTCTACGAAGTGCATCCGTTCGGCGAAAGCTTCCATGGCGGCAATCTCGGATCTTTCCCGTTCGTTCCGTTCAGCTTCCTTCAGGCCCACAAGCAGGACCTGTTCAGCCAGGAGCTCACGGGCGTCGGCACTTTCATTCCGATCTGTCAGCGTGAAGGACAGTTCAGCACGGTTGCCACGGAGCTTCCGAACAGCTGTTTCAGCCAGGACGAAATCTCTAACGTTCGCGAGAAGACCAAGGCCGGCTATGCAATGCTCAAGTTCGGCGGGCCGGACGCGCGGCTCGGCGGACTTGCGATCAGCGGCAATATCGGTCTGCGTTACATCCAGACCCGCGACACCAGCACCGGCGCGACGCGCTTGCCGTCCGTCCAGGGCGATGCCGGGCTATGCCCGCCAACGCCTCTGGTTCCAGGTGGTCTGACGGGTACCGGGACTCCGGCGACGCTTCCGCCCGGAGCACCTCCTGGCACGCCCGCTCCGGTTCCCTTCCCGGCGTTCTGCTACGTGTCGGCGGAGGATCTAGCCTTCTCAAGCGGCGGCGGCATCGCGAACACGGCTCACAACAACTTCCATAACTGGCTGCCGAGCTTCAATCTGCGAGTCGACCTGACACCCAAGTGGCTGGTTCGCTTCGCTGCATCGAAGGCGATCTCGCGGCCAGACATCGGTTTCCTGAAGAACTACGTCGGGATCAGCTCAAGCTTGCCGACAGGTTCGGATCTTAGCGACTCTCGTTGGATCCTGGGCTCCAACGGTTACCCCGTCGGAGTGAATCCGAGCTACTCGGCCAACGCCTACAATCCGTACCTGAAGCCGACGAGCGCGTGGCAGTATGATGTCACGTTGGAGAACTACTTCGGCAGCGTCGGTCAGTTCAGCATCGCCGCCTTCTACAAGAAGTTCGACAACTACATTCAGTACGGCATTTTCGATGTGGATGTGACGAACAACGGCGTCACGCGCACGGTCCAGGTCACCGGTCCGGCCAACGGCAAGGGTGCTAAGATCAAGGGCTTCGAAGTTGATTACCAGCGGTTCTTCGACTTCCTGCCGGGCGTCCTCAGCGGTCTCGGAGCGCAGGCAAACTTCACTTACGTGAAGAACAGCGGTGTTCCCAACGCCAATCTGACGCCGGTGGGTCAGAGCGGCGGTACCGTGACGAACGCGGGCAATGCCGGAACGGCGTTGAACCCGGGTGCGCTCGAGGGCCTGTCGAAGTACACCTACAACCTCGTGGGCATGTACGAGAAGGGCAAGGTCTCGGCACGCGTCGCCTACAACTGGCGCTCGAAGTACCTGGTCACAGCGGTCGACTGCTGTGTCTATCTGCCGGTTTGGCAGAAGGCTTCGGGCTTCCTTGATGCCTCGATCCGATATCGCCTTAGCGACTCGCTCGAATTCAGCGTTGAGGGCAGCAACCTTCTCAACACCCGGACCAAGCTGCTGCAGCAGGTTACCGACGAGCTTACCGATCTCGACGGCGATGGCAGCGGTGACGGCAAGCGGATCCTGACTCCGAACGGATACTTCCAGAACGACCGCCGCTTCATCGTCGGCGTCCGCTGGAAGATGGCTTCGGCCGCTCCGGTGGCCCCGGCGCCAGTGCTTGCCGCTCCGCCGCCGCCGCCGGAAGCAGCGCCGACGCAGACCTGCGCCGACGGATCGGTGATCCTGACGACGGACACGTGCCCGGCTCCGGCGGCACCGCCTCCGCCGCCTCCGGCAGCGGGCGAGCGTGGCCTTTGATCTGAGCGGGCTCGGCGGCTTGGGCAACTAACCGCCACACGTAAAAAAGGGGGTGTCGCTTCAACGAAGCGGCACCCCTTTTTACATCGGGAAAAGGGGTGACGGCGCGCCGCACCTAAAGTAGCGCGTTCAGGCGCTCGGCAGTGGAAGCAGGACTTGGACGAACCCCTCGAGATCGTAATCCTAGGCGGAGGTACTGCCGGCTGGATGGCGGCCGCGGCCCTCGTTTCGCTGATCCCGCCCAGCCGGTGCCGCGTCCGGCTCGTGGAGTCCGATGAGATCGGCATCGTTGGAGTTGGCGAGGCGACCCTGCCGCACATCAAGAACTTCAACGATTCCATAAGGATCGACGAAGCGGAGATGATGCGTGCGACGAAAGCCACCTTCAAGCTGGGCATCCATTTCGTCGATTGGGGAAGCAAGGGATCGTCCTACATTCACCCATTCGGTGTTCACGGCTCGGTTGAGTCAGGCTTGGGCTTCCATCAGCAATGGAGGCGATCGCTCGATGCCGGCCGAGACTGGGACATCCAGGAATTCTCGTTCGCCTGCATGGCCGCAGCGGCGAACCGTTTCGACTTCCCCGCCATCGGACGGCCCACCGTCGATTCAACGTTCTCCTACGCCTATCATTTCGACGCGAGCCTCTATTCGCAGTACTTGCGGCGTGTGTCAGAGCCGCGCGGCGTAGAGCGGATCGAAGGCAAGGTCCGGGACGTCGAACAACGTCCTGATACGGGCGACATCCGCGCGCTGGTGATGGAATCCGGCGAGCGTATAACCGGCGACTTCTTCATCGATTGCTCCGGGTTTCGCTCGCTGCTGCTCGCGAACAAACTCGGGGTCGGCTGGGACGACTGGGCGAAGTGGCTGCCGTGTGACCGCGCCCTGCCAGTGCCGACGGAACGGCGCGGGGAGCTTACGCCGTACACGCGGGTGATCGCCATGGATGCAGGATGGCGCTGGCGCATCCCGCTGCAGCATCGAACGGGAAACGGCTACGTTTTCTCGAGCCGATTCGTCGACGAGGACAAGGCGCGCCAGGAACTCCTCGAAAGTCTCGACGAGCCGGTACTTGCCGAGCCGGGTCTCCTGAAGTTCCAAGCGGGGCGGCGGACAAAGTCATGGGAGCGCAACTGCATCGCGCTTGGTCTGTCGAGCGGGTTCCTGGAGCCGCTCGAGTCGACCAGCATCTACCTCATCCAGATCGCGATCATGCACCTGATGGCGCTGTTGCCTGGCAAGCGCCACGATCAGCGTCTGGTCGACGAATTCAACCTCCGCATGGAAATCGAATACGAGCGCATCCGCGATTTCCTGATCCTCCATTATCACCTGACCAGCCGCGAAGACACGGAGCTCTGGCGCTACTGCCGGGCAATGGACGTGCCGGAGAGCCTGAACCGGAAAATGGAGCTCTTCCGCCACTCCGGAGTCGTTGAACTGTACAAGGACGGCCTGTTCACCCCGCCGAGCTGGCTCAGCGTGTTCGTCGGACAAGGGCTCACGCCGGAGCATTACAATCCGCTCGCAGATGCAACGCCGCTCAATCGTGCGCTCAAGGAGTTGGATGAGCTGCGCAGCGATATTCGTGACCGGGTCGATGAGATGCCGAAGCACTCGTCGCTGATCGCTCGCTACGCCGATGCGACGAGTGCCGACGATCAGGTGCTGCACGAGGCCGAAGTCCGGCTGTGAGTGGACGCATCGAAACGGTTGCTGTCGTGGGAAGCGACGCATCCCTATGGCTTGCGGCGGCAGCGATCCAGCGGGCGCTTGGCCGCAGCGGTGTCCGCGTCCGGGCCGTCGAGCTACAGTCGCTACTGGCCCCAGTCGATGTCTATGCCGCGGTCCCAACGCTCGGATCGTTGCACCGCCTGCTCGGGCTTGACGAGCGGCTCGTCCTCAACGCCTGCCGGGCTGTGCCCATGGTGGGTCAGCGCTTCTCCGACTGGGCTAAAGCCGCGCCGCCGTACCTGCTCGCGTACGACGACGAACCGCCGCCGGGTGGCGAGCTTCCGTTCACGCAATATTGGGCAAAGGCCGCTGCGGAGGGGCTTCGGGTCGGGTTAGAGGATTTCTCGCTCGGCAGCGCATGCGCGCGTCTCAACGTCGTGCCGGTTCCCGGCGACGATCTGCAACCGTTGTCCGCGAGCTACGGCTATCATCTCGACGCACCCACCTACGCGGAGCTCGTGAAACAGCTGGCACTCAGTCTCGGCGTCGAAGTTGCGGGGCAGGGGGCGCTCAACGTCGATCGTGACGGGGACATCATCCGAGGCATCGATCTTGCAGACGGTACCCAGGTGACTGCCGACCTGTACGTGGATGCTTCCGGACGGGAGCGCCGACTGATCGGTCAGCTTCCCTCGGCCAAGTTCGAGCCATGGAGCGAGTGGCTCCCTTGTGACCGGATGCTCGTCGCAAGCGCGCCACGCCTGTCGATGCTCCCCGCCTACAGTCAGATTTCAGCGTTCCACGGCGGATGGATCGGCCTATTCCCGTTGCAGGACCGGACCGCCGTCACTGCGGTGTACAGCAGCACTGCCGTCACGGACGCCGAGGTGGCGGAGCTCGCTCCGGTGGTGGCGCGGCTGCCGCTGAGTGGGGAGGCTGTCCTCAGCAAAGTCGAAGCGGGCGTGCAGAGCGCGCCGTGGATCGGCAATTGCGTCGCCGTCGGCGAAGCTGCGATTGCTGTCGACCCCATCGACGCGGTCGGACTGCATGTCACACACGGATGCATCTCGCACCTGATCGGCGTCTTTCCAGCGACGGCCGGCGAGTTCCCGGAGGCCGAGGCGTACAATTCCGCCGTCGGATCATTTGCCTCCAACCTGCGGGACTTCCAGGCCGCCCACTACGTCCTCAATCGCCGCTACGAAGAGGCGCTGTGGGACGGGGTACGCCAAGCCGTTCCGCCGCCAAGCCTAGCGCGCAAGATTGACCTGTTCAGCGCGCGCGGCATCGTACCGCTCAACGACGACGAGTCCTTCCACGAGCAGAGCTGGGCCGCGGTGCTGCTAGGCTGTGGCGTGATTCCTGAAGGGTACGAGCCGCGCGTCGATGCGGTCCCTGAGGAGGCTCACGTGCAGAAGGTTCAGCAGCGCCTGCGCGACGTCGCAACGATTGCCAGGCAGATGCCGTCCGTCGAGCAGTTCCTCGGGCTCGGGCAAGCCCCAGCCGCGCAGGCTGCGCAATGACCATCGAGCCGGGACGCGAGTTTGTCGTGGTCGGCGGTGGGACCGCGGGGTGGATGGCGGCGGCCGCGCTCGCCAAGACGGTGGGAACGCAACAGGCCCGCATCACGCTGATCGAGTCCGAAGCGATCGGAACCGTCGGGGTGGGCGAGTCCACGATCCCCCCGATCCAGCTGTTCAATCGCATCCTCGGCATTGATGAAGACGAGTTCGTCCGCGAGACAAACGCCACCTTCAAGCTCGGCATCGAGTTCATCGACTGGAAGCGGGTGGGTCACAGCTACTTCCACAACTTCGGGCTGCTCGGCGCCGATCTGCGCACCGGCATTTCGTTCATCCACTATTGGCTGCGCTGGGCACAGTCAGGCGGCGATCCCGATCAGCTGCGCTTCAGTACCGAGGCGGAGGCCGCGCGACTGGGCAAGTTCGGTCGAACGCCGCGATCCGCCACAGGCAGTCAGCCGAGCGTTAACTACGCCTTCCAGTTCGATGCCGCGACTTACGCCGTGTTCCTGCGCCGCTATTCCGAACGGCGGGGAGTCGTCCGGCGCGAAGGCAAGGTAGTCGACGTTCGCCAGAACGCGGAAACAGGCTTCATCGAGGCGGTCCAGATGGAGGACGGCTCCCGGATTGCCGGCGATTTCTTCATCGATTGCTCGGGTTTCCGCGGGTTGCTGATCGAGCAGGTGCTCAAATCCGGCTTCGAGGACTGGAGCCACTGGCTCCCGACCGACCGGGCTGCCGCTGTTCCTGCAGAGGCCATGGCACAGCCGGCCCCCTTCACCGTCGCTCGCGCGCGCGAAGCTGGGTGGCAGTGGCGCATCCCCCTGCAGCACCGCACCGGCAACGGCCACGTCTTCTGCAGCAACTACGTTTCAGAGGACGAAGCATCGGTCAAACTGCTGGATTCGCTCGGCGGCACCGCGCTTGGCGATCCGAAGGTGCTCCGCTTCCAGGCGGGACGGCGCCGCTCGTCATGGGTCAAAAACTGCCTCGCGCTCGGCCTTGCAAGCGGATTCCTGGAGCCGCTGGAATCCACCAGCATCCACCTGGTCCAGGCGGCCATCACCAAGTTCCTCGACTATTTCCCGATGCGCGAGCCCGATCCAATCCTCATCGACCGGTTCAATGAGGAGATGCGCTTCCAGTACGAGAGCATCCGCGATTTCATCATCGCGCACTACAAGGTGACCGAGCGCGAGGACACGGAGTTCTGGCGGTATTGCAAGCACATGAGCATTCCCGACACGCTTAACCAGAAGCTTCAGCTGTTTCGGACGCGTGGTGAAGTGAAGCCACGGTGGTCCGACATCTTCAGCGAGGTTAGCTGGTTTGCAATCCTCTATGGCCAAGGCCTGATCCCGGAGGGCCACCACCCGCTCGCCGACGAGATGTCGCAAGACGACCTGGAGCTGACCTTGTCGCGCATCCGTTCGGCTATCATGCAGCGCGTGGACGCGCTTCCGTCTCACGGCGAGTTCATCCGCAGCTGCTGCGCTGCGCCGCCGCAGACCGCCGCCGCTTGATCTACGCGGGAGTCGAGCTCGGCGGCACAAAGTGCGTAGCGACCCTGGCGCGGGGTCCCGACGGAGTGATCGCGCGCGAAACTATTGCAACCACCAGTCCTGATGAGACTCTTGGCCGGATCGCCGACGTGCTCCGCCAATGGCAATCGGGCGAGGGTTTCGCGGCGCTTGGTGTCGCGAGCTTTGGACCCGTCGATTTGGACGAGCGCTCGCCGGACTACGGCCACATCACCAGCACGCCCAAACCGGGATGGGCAGGCGCCGACGTCCTTGGATCGCTGCAACGGGCGGCGGGCGTTCCTGCGGCGTTCGATACCGATGTAAATGGCGCTGCTCTGGCCGAGATGCGGTGGGGCGCTGGGCAAGGCTTCGACGACTTCGCTTATGTGACGGTCGGCACGGGCGTCGGCGTAGGGCTGATTGCCAACGGATTGCCGATGCGCGGCTTTGCGCATTGCGAGCTCGGCCATATCCGCGTGGCGCGGCTCGCCGGTGACGATTTCAAGGGCTCATGCCCGTACCACGGCGACTGCGTCGAGGGGCTTGCCGCAGGGCCCTCACTCATCGCGCGGGCCGGCGCCGAACGCGTGAGCAGCCTCGCAGCCGACGATGCCGTTTGGACTTCGGTCGCCTGGGCAATCGCGCAGCTGTGCCACGCCATCGTCTGCACTGCCGCGCCCCGTGGAATTGCGATCGGCGGTGGTGTGATTGATCACCAGCCGCATCTGCTCAAGCGAGTGGAGGAGATGCTGGTCGAGAGCCTTAACGGCTACATGACGTTGCCCGACGGAGCGTACGTGCGAGCTCCGGCGCTCGGTAAGGATGCGGGACCGCTTGGATCGATCGCACTGGCGATGAACGCTACGCCGTAGCGCCGATCAGCATTCGTCCGTCGGCCTCGATCTCCCTGCCAGCCTCGACCAGCAAGCAGTCGCCGGGCCCCGCGCTCTCATCACCGCTGGTTACGGTACCGCCGATCGGGATGACCCAGCGCTGCCGGTCCTGCAGCGCGTCCCTGTCTGTGTGGACGAGGGTGAACTGCGGGCCATCGACAAGGGTGCGTGTTTCGTCACCCGAGAGATGCTGCGCGAGAGAGTCCGGGTAGATCTGGGCACGGGCGATGGCGATCCCATCCTCGAGGTTCAGCTCGCGCGCCCGACCGTAGTCGTAGAGGCGGTAGGTGACGTCGGAGTTCTGCTGGAATTCCATGAGTGAGATACCGGCGCCGACGGCGTGAATGGTGCCGGCAGGCACCATGAAGAAGTCGCCGGCACGTACCGGCCGCCAGTCCATCAGCTCCCCGATCGAGCCGTCCACTGCAGCAGCTCGAAGCTCATCTGGGCTCACCGAGCGCTTCAACCCCAGACCGAGCGTCGCATCGGGTTCGGCGCTGAGAATATACCAGCACTCGTTCTTGCCGCGCGGCAGCCCTCGATCATGTGCTTGCGCATCGGTGGGATGGACCTGGACCGAGAGCCGTTCGCTCGTGAAGAGGTATTTGAGAAGCAGCGGCTGGTCGCCGGCGCCGGTGAACCAAACTTCTCCTATGCGCTTGCCTGCAGGCGGATCGAAGATGGCCGGCAGCCGGTCACGTCCCCACGGCTTTTCGACGTATTCGCGGTCCAACTTCATGCGTGCGCCGAATGACGGAGGACCCGTCGGAGCACGGGTTCGATGACCGTCGCCATCGCGTCGTAGCCGGCCTCAGTCGGGTGAACGCCGTCGGATGCAAGGCCGGGTTTCATCGCCCCAGTGCCGTCGTCGAGCACCGGCCAATAGTCGACCCAGGTTGCCCCGGTCCGTGAAGCGTAGGCCTGCAGCCATCGGTTCAGCGCGGCAATGCGCGGACGAGTTTCGATCTGCGGGTTCCACGGGAAACTTGCGGCGGGCGGGATGGAGGCCAGCAAGACCTTGATGCCGTGCCGGTGCGCTATGTCCGACATCGCGACGAAATTATCCTCGCTCATGCGCTGCGTCATGGGCCCCGTATTGCCGGCGATGTCGTTGGTGCCAGCCATGATGTGCACAGCCTTTGGCTTCAGCGCGACGACGTCTTCCATCATTCGCACAACCATCTGGGAGCTGGTCTGGCCCCCGATGCCGCGATCGATCCGTCCACTGGTGAAGAAACCCGGGCGCTTGTCCATCCATCCTTCGGTGATGGAGTCGCCGAAGAAGACAACGTCTACCGGCTGCCGCGATGCGATCAGCTGCGCATTGTCGTCGATGTAATATACAATCATCCCGAAATCCCGCAGCAGCTGTCCCTGGAACCACTTGTTCCAGTCGACACCCGGCGGCGCGCGGTGGGCGGCGAGCAGCGGCAGTGCCAGTGCGGACTGGATGAAGTTGCGACGGTTCACGGCCATCAAATGCGCTCCAGAAGCGAGCAGATCTCGGGCCGCAGAGCGCCGAGCGGAGTCACGCCCTGATCGCTGAACAGCACGTGTGCGGGGCGGGCGGCAGTAAAGGGCGGCCAATGGGCGAGGCCGGTGCGATTAGGGTCGCCGCGGCGGATGAAATTCAGCCAGTAAGGCTTGAGCTGAAGGCCTTTGCCGAACGTGCGGTCGCCGAACGCGTAGGCGATTTCGGCCGAGTGAGTGGTCTTGCCGCCACCTGGTGCCGCGTCGAATTCGTAATGCCAGACCGGCGCTCCCTTCGCAGCCATGATCGCTGCCACGCGGGCGGCTGGGCAGCGGAACGTGACGTCGGTCGCAATCTGCTGGTCCCGCGTGCCGAGCCTCGGGTCGGGCGCCGGCTCGCGCTCGTCGAGCCGGTAGTATGCACGGGCTGCGGCGGCGTTCTGGCCGAACCCCTTCGCGATGAACAGATCGCGCTGCTCCGGGCCGCCGGGCAGGTCGAGCTCGAAGCGGTTGCTGCCGATGATCAGCGGCTTGGCGGGAGCCTCGGCCAACAGTTCACGTGGCGAGCGCGGCAGGATCGAGCCGTCGACGGTCGTCCTCAGCCACATGTAGTCGTCGGCTTCGAGTGCCTCGTCATGCAGCTTGAGATCGGCGGCGAGTAGCGCTTTCGGAGACGCTTGGCGCAGCTTCGTGATGCTGCCACTCGTGCCGAGTAGCTTGTCGGCCTGGTCGCCGATCTCCTCGGCTTCGGGGAGAGGGCGGGGCGGCAGGCCGAAATTGGGCGTGCCGCTTTCCATGATCGCCTTGCGGAACAGCGGCCGGGCCGCGGGGGCCACCAGCATCAGGCCGACATCTTCGGATCCTGCTGACTCGCCCGCGATGGTGACGTTGCCGGGATCGCCGCCGAACTTGGCGATGTTCCGATGCACCCACTGCAGCGCTGCGAGCTGGTCCATCAGGCCGTAATTGCCGGACGCGCCCTGCTCGGCAGAAAGCTTGCGGTGGGACAAGAAGCCGAAGATCCCGAGCCGGTACCGAACGCCGACGATGACGACCTGCTTGCCGACGTCGGACAGGACGATATCGTTGGGTCCGCCTGCACGGTTGCTGCCACCGTGGATCCAGACCAGCACGGGAAGCCTGCCGCGAAGCGACGGGGTGCGGACGTCGAGGGTCAGGCAGTCCTCGTTTCCAATCACGGCGTCCGAGTGATTCCACTTGTAGTCGTTCTGGAGGCACGAGGCGGGCTGCGGAACGGACGCACGGACCGCTAGCCACGGACGCACGCGCTGCGGCGGCTTCCAGCGCAGCGGCCCGACCGGTGGTGCGGCAAAGGGAATGCCGCGGAACACTGTGCTGCCGTTCCATTCCTTGCCCTCGACCCGGCCGCCATCGACCGGGACGACCTGCGCATTGGCGGCAGTCACAAGTAGGCCAGAGCCGCATGCGACGAGGAACAGTGCTGCCCGGGTAGCGGCGGACCGGGTTCGGTGGACGAAAGTCATGATCCCGAGCGTGGCAGCGCGACTTCGATTTTGGAAGGGCATATCGAGCCGTTTTGCGGCTGCTTGTGCGAGCCGTCGTTCGCTGCCAGTTTGCCTCCGCATTTCGAGAGGGAAACAAGCGTGCAGCAACGGACCAGCGCAGGCGTGACCAGCGCATTCATCATCGTCACCTGCCTGTTCTTTGCCTGGGGATTTATCACGGCGCTCAACGATCCGTTGGTTGCCGCCGTGAAGGGCATCTTCACGCTAACGCGCTTCGAGGCGCAGTTCATCGCCTTCGCTTTCTTCATCGCCTACGGCGTCATCTCGTTCCCAGCGGCGGTGCTGCTGCAGCGCGTCCGGCCGATGCCGTCGATCGTTGCGGCGCTAATCACGATGGTCCTCGGCTGCCTGATCATCCTCGCAGCAGCAAATGCAGCGGTGTTCCCGCTGGTGCTGGTCGGCCTGTTCGTCCTGGCAAGCGGAATCACAATCCTGCAGGTGGCGGCCAATCCACTGGTAGCCGCGCTTGGCGATCCAAATCGTAGCCACTTCCGGCTCACTCTCAGTCAGACGTTCAACTCACTCGGAACGTTCATCGCTCCCATTCTCGGAGCGCACCTTTTCCTCAAGGGCGTCGAGGTGAAGGAAGGCGTCATCGTGACCGATGCGGTGCGCCAGCACGCCCTCGGCGGCATCGACACGGCTTACCTGTGGCTCTGCGGCATGATCGCCGCGCTGACCTTGTTCATGTGGCTGCTTCGGCGGACCGTGACTGCAGCGCTGCCGGAAGGCGGCAACGTCGCCCGCCAGAGCATTGGCGGAGTCATTGCCGATGCATTGTCTTCCAAGTGGGCTATCTTCGGCGGCGCAGCAATCTTCCTCTACGTCGGCGCCGAAGTGTCGATCGGGACTCAGATGACTGCGTTCCTGAATGACAATAACATCTGGGGCCTCTCGGACGCGCCGTTCGGCGTCCCACTGCTCGGACCGACGATGGGGAGCGACGCCGTCCACGGCGTTTCTGTGGAAGAGGCCGGCAAGGCGGTCGGCTTCTATTGGGGCGGAGCAATGGTTGGCCGCGCTATCGGCTCGGCGCTTCTTGCCCGGGTCTCCGCGCCGAAGTTGCTCGCAACCTTTACGGCAATCGCAATGCTGATGTGCCTGTATGTCGTCACTGTGGGAGGTGTCAGCGCCGGCTTCGTCGCCTTGAGCATCGGCCTCTTCAACTCGATCATGTTTCCCGTGATCTTCACGATCACACTGGAGCGCTCGACGGCGAGTGTCGAAGCGACCTCGGGCCTGCTGTGCACGGCAATCGTCGGCGGAGCACTAATCCCGTTGTTGGTCGGCAAGGTGTCGGAGCTTACGAGCTATCACTTCGCGCTGATCGTTCCGGCGGCTTGCTACGCGGTGCTGTGCGCTTTCGCCCTCGCTTCATACCGGGCCAAGGTGCACCTCCGCGACGAGCCTGCCGCCGCGACGATCCACTAGGCGGCGATCCGCGCGGCGATGAAGTCGCTGGCGAGGGGGAGGCGCGCCGCCGCTTCCTCGTAGGACCGCCGAAGCTCGGCCATCGCGCGTAGCACCTCGCTCGCCGGCATTCCGTCAACGAGCGGGTCGTGGCCGGACGGCAGGATTCCCTGGCCAAGCATGACCGCGACCCAGCTCGGAATGTCGAACAGCTCCTCATTGTAGCGGAAGACGCGGCCGTGCTCGCGGAACAGCTCGATCTTGTGGCCGAGCGTGTCGGGCAGCTCCATTCCGCGCATGTGCTGCCAGAACGGCTCGGGGCGGCGGTTTGCGGCGTAGTGCAGGATGATGAAGTCGCGCACGGGGTCGTAGCTGTTGACCATGTAGCGGTTGTATTCGTCCCGCTCGACAGGGCTGATGCCGCGGCTCGGAAACAGGCTCAGCAGCTTCTGGATGCCATGCTGGATCAGGTGGATGCTGGTGGATTCGAGCGGCTCCAGGAACCCTGACGAGAGGCCAATCGCGATGACGTTTGCTTCCCACGCCTTGGCGCGGCGGCCTGCAGTGAAACGGAGGCGATTGGGCTCGGCGATCGGCGGCGCGTCCAGCGTGTCCATGAGGATGCGCTCGGCCTCCTCCTCGGCCATCACGGCGCTGCAATAGACGTGGCCGTTCCCCGTCCGGTGCTGCAGCGGGATACGCCACTGCCAGCCGGCGGGATGGGCCGTCGAGCGCGTGAAGGGCAGGAGAGGCTCGGTCCGTTCGGAAGGGATGGCAATCGCACGGTCGCAGGGGAGCCAGTGCGACCAGTCCTCGAACTTCACGCCGAGCTGCTGTCCGAGTAGCAGGCTGCGGAAGCCGGAGCAGTCGACGAACAGATCGCCGCGCACACGGCGGTCATCCTCGAGGGCCACCGACGTGACGAAGCCGCTCTCGCCGTCCTGCTCGACGCCAATGATCTTGCCCTCGATCCGCTCGGCGCCGTGCGCTTCTGCATATTTGCGCAGGAAGCGCCCATAGCCGGCGGCATCGAAGTGAAACGCATACGCGATCTGGGAAAGCGGGTCGGCCGGATTCGGAGCCGGTGGGGAGAACCTGTGCTCTGCCGCAGCGACGGCCGACATCGAGTAGGCGGCGAGCGGTCCGACAGCGGGATTGTCGCGATTGCCGAGCCAGAGCTGGTAAAAGGGCACGCCGTTCAGCGGCCTCCCGATCTGGCCGAACTGGTGGAAGTAGCGCTCACCCGCCTCGGTCCAGCCAACGAAGTCGATGCCGAGCTTGTAGGTGGCGTGGGTCTCCCGCAGGAAATCGGCTTCGTCGATTCCGAGCTGCAGGTTGAACTCGAGAATCGGGGGGATCGTGCCCTCGCCGACGCCGACTGTGCCGATCGCTTCGGACTCGACGACAACGATGCGCCGGCCGGTGCCGCTGAGGAAGCGTGAGAGTGCGGCGGCGGCCATCCAGCCCGCGGTGCCGCCTCCGACGATGACGATGCGCTTGATTGCTCCGGGCTCAGCCATGCGGCGTCACTAGGGCGTTTCGGTGCGGCTTTGAAAGGCCCGCTTTAGGGCAGCCGGTACGGCACCCACTCGTTGAGGTTGCACGAAGGTCCGGGGATGCTCGTCCCGGGCTCCAGACCACGAATGCGGTCGCCGCGGCAGTATTGACCGCCCGCGCTGCCCTCAACGATCAGCGTGTTGAAGTGGCTGATGCCGGGACAGACGCTCGCCAGATGATTGACGTAGATCGTGCGGCCGTTGCCGTAGGCGACCGTCTGGGGGTCCAGTACGTGAAGGTTCTCGGCCGCGTTCGTCGATACGCATAGCTCGGGAGCGCCGGGAACTCGGCCGGCGAGTGCCTGGGCCGCCTCGGCGCCCGGGTGCATGACTGGCCGCGAACAGCCGGCAACTGCAGCAACGGCAGCAAGCAAGATCAATGAACGCATGGCGGACCTCCTGAAGCAGCAACGCTTCGACCGCAGTTCCCGATCCTCGGCGCGAGGAACCCGGGGACCGTGTCGAAGTGAATGGCCTTATACCATGAAAGCGGGTGCGCAGGTGGGGGGTGGCCCGGGGGCAGGGGCAGCTTCGACAGGCTCTCGAAATAAGCGATGGATGCATCGCGCCACCACCGGGCTTCGCGCCGTTGCCGGTCGAGCGAGGCGGCGACTGCGGCGTAGCGCTGCGCGTCGACGTATTGGCGAACCGCTGACCAGGTGCGGTTCATGGCTTCCACCTCGTCGACGCCGCGGTCGTAGTGAGCGACCAACTCGTCCCAGAGCGTCGCTCCGGATCGCATGCGATAGGTCCAGGGCAGGTGATGGAACCAGAGCAGATCGCCGTCAGGTACGCAGCCGAGGTCTGCGAAGCAGCGGGCGACCTCGGGGGCGTACTGAGCCACTGCGTTGCTGCCGCTAGCGGTCCGGTCGGAGCCGATGCCACTCGCGTCAGCGCGGTTGTAGTAGCCAGGATTCCACATCGGCACGGCCAGGTCCTTGATCCACGGCCCGGGACCGTAGTGGTGGTCCGTCGCCATCTGGTGGGCAAGTCCGAGCGGGGCCATGTAGTCGACCACCGCCTCGCGAGAGCCGAGCATCATCGCGACGACGCGTTTGACCACGCCAGGGTCGTTGCCCCAGGTCATCCGAGTCCATTCCGCCGCGATGCTGGAAGGGTCGGCGGAAGGGTTCCAGGCGAGCCGGCCGAAGGTGTACCAGTTGCCCTGGTCGAAGTCGGAACCGTTCCAGCTAGAATCGCTGCCGGTATTGGCGACGCCGGCCATCGCGCTGATGGTGTCCTGGACTTGCGAGGAGCGGCGGGGGCGCGCGGTGCGGCTGCGAAGCGCTTCCGACCACATGCTGCCGAGCCAGGCGATGCCGGCAGTCTCGCCGAGATATTCGCGGGTGACCTGCACTTCCATGGCCAGGCGCGTCTTCGGCATGGCGCCGAACAGCGGGTGGAAGGGCTCGCGCGGCTGGAAGTCGATGGGTCCGTTTTTCACCTGGAGGATGACGTTCGGCGCGAACTTGCCGTCGAGCGGCACGAACTCGTCATAGGCCTGCCTGGCGCGGTCGTCGGTGTGGGTGCCGGAATAGACGAACGCTCGCCACAGCAAGGTGCCGCCGTGCGGCGCAAGTGCCGCGGCAAGCATGTTCGCGCCTTGCGCGTGCGTTCGCCCGTAGCTTTGCGGCCCGGGCTGGCCTTCGGAGTTCGCCTTGACGAGGAAGCCCCCGAAGTCCGGGATCAGGCGATGGATTTCGTCGGCCTTGGCTCGCCACCAGGCCCGGACTGGCGGGCTCAGTGGGTCTGCGGTCTTGAGGTGTCCGAGTTCGATCGGAGCCGAGAAGCGGGCGGAGAGAAACACGCGAATCCCAAAGGGACGCCATGCGTCGGAGAGGGCTGCCACCTTCCGCAGATATTCCGGCGTGAGGATTCGTGCGTCGGCGTTGACGTTGTTGAGAACGACGGCGTTGATGCCGACCGATGCATTCGCGCGCGCATAGTCGATCATTCGGGGGCTAATTCGCGGCAGTTCGTGCCAATTCCACAGCGAACGGCCAGCGTAACCGCGCTCGACAGTGCCATCGAGATTGTCCCAATGATCGAGCATGCGCAGCGACAGCTTCGGGGCGTCGCGCACGTCAATGTGGTGGACCGGCTGCTGCGTCTGGATGAGCCGCAGGAATGCGAAGGCGCCGTAGAGTGCGCCGACGTCGCCGCAGCCGGAGATGATCGTTACTCTACGACCAGAGATGCGGGTGCCGTGGAGCCGATAAGTGCCCGTCGGCGTGCATTTCGCGGACCTGAGGACAATAGCACCGTCGGCGATTGCGGACTGCTTCACCGGGCGGGCGAGGAGCCCGCTGAGCCCGCGCTCCAGTTCGCTTGCCGCAACTTCGAGGGTGCGGCTTCGGTGCTCGATCACGATAGCCGTGGCGTCCGCGGCGTAACGCTCCTGCAAGGCCGGCGGGAGCGGGCGATAGCGCAGCCACAGGTCGTAACTGCTGTCGGCTTCAGCCGGCCCGGCGAAGAGCAGCGACGCGAGCAGCCACGCAAGCAGCGAAATAGTCAGGCGAAGGGCGGGAGTCGTTGACAAGGCGGCGACCTGCTTAGCATTGGTAGCGCTACCATAGGAGAGGTGATGGAGCTTACCCGTCGTGAAGCGCTGGCCGGTGGAGCGCTCGCGCTCACGGGATGCGCAGGGCCTGCGATTCCTGGACCGGGTGCTCCCCGCGCCGACTCGCTGGATGCGTTCGCGAAGCGGACTGGACGGCGGTTCGGTTCGGCCGTCGCCTGGAGTCTGCCCGGGGCCGACAAGGGCAGCTTCGCCAATCCAGCCTACGCTGCGCTCCTGGAGCGCGATTGCGAGCTGCTGGTGCCCGAGAACGAGCTGAAGTGGCAATGGTCCCGGCCGGGACCGGAACAGTTCGACTTCCGCGCATTCGACGCCATCGCGGATTACGCCACCAGCCACAGCTTCAAGCTGCGCGGGCACACGCTCTTCTGGACGCCAGCGAAATGGTACCCGAAGTGGCTGGCACAGACGCAATTCCGTTCGCGGGAGCAGGCGGCTCGCCTGTTGACCACTCACGTTCAAACGGTGGCGCGCCGTTATGGTCAACGCATCTATTCGTACGACGTCGTCAACGAAGCCGTGCAGCCGGAGACCGGCGAAATCCGCAGCACGAACGTCACGCAAGCGCTCGGGGGCGAGGGGTTCCTGGACCTCATGTACCATACGGCCCGTGCCGAGGCTCCGCACGCGCAGCTGGTCTACAACGACTATATGAGCTGGGAGCGCAACAGCGAGGACGAGACGCACATGCGGGGCGTCCTCAAGCTGCTGGATGGCTTCCGCAAGCGGGGGACGCCGGTCGATGCCCTCGGGGTGCAGTCGCACATTCGTCTGCTGAAGCCGCTGAGCGTCGCCGAGATCGTGCGCGAATCCGAAGGGCCGTGGCGGCGCTTCCTCGATGAGGTCACGGCGATGGGCTACAAGCTGCTGATCACCGAGTTCGACGTCAACGATCACAGCGCTCCTGCCGACATTGCCTTTCGGGACCGGATGGTTGCCGATTATGCGAGAGCTTATCTGGATGTCATGCTGAGCTATCCGCAGCTTGGCGACGTGCTGTGCTGGGGCATGACCGACCGGTACAGCTGGCTCGAAGATTTCGACCCCCGGGCCGACAAGCTGCCGAAGCGTGGACTGCCCTACGATGCGAGTTTCCGGCCCAAGCCGATGCGGGGCGCCATAGCGTCGGCGTTTGCCGCGGCGACAACGGCCCATGCTTAAGGTGCGGACGGGGCTGCTGGCTGCGGCCGCGCTCGCCAGTCCGACCTTTGCCTCGGCAGCGCCACGTCAGATTACGCTAGACGTGGCCCAGGCGAAGGAGCCGGTCGACCGCTTTTTCGACCTGTCGGTTGGCTCGGATTACCCCGGGTCACTGGTTCGGCCCGATGCGCAGGCGCAGCTGAAGGCCAGCGTCGACGAACTGGGTTTCCGCTACGTCCGCTTCCACGCCATCTTCCACGACGTCCTCGGAACGGTGAAGGTCGTGGACGGCAAGCCAGTCTATGACTGGAGCGGGATCGACAAGCTCTATGACGCGCTGCTGGCGCGTCACATCCGGCCGTTTGTCGAGATCGGCTTCACGCCCGGAGCGCTGAAGACCTCCGACAACAGCATTTTCTGGTGGAAGGGTAATACCTCACATCCGGAACCGGAGAAGTGGCGAGACCTTGTCGATGCATTCGTGCGTCATCTGGAGGCGAGGTACGGCCAAGGCGAGGTCCGCAGCTGGTACTTCGAGGTCTGGAACGAGCCGAACCTGGACGGCTTCTGGGAGAAGGCGGACAAGCCGGCCTATTTCGCCCTCTATGATCTGACTGCACGAACAGTGAAGGCTGTTGATCCTGAACTTCGCGTCGGCGGTCCTTCGACGGCAGGCGCGGCATGGGTTCCTGACTTCCTCGACCATGTCGCCAGGAGTGGGGCACCAATCGATTTCGTCACGACTCATACCTACGGCGTCGACGGCGGCTTCCTGGACGAGAAGGGGGAATCGGATACCAAGCTGTCACCGAGCCCCGACTCGATCATCGGCGACGTGCGCAAGGTCCGAGGTGAGATTGCCGCGTCGAAATTCCCCAAGCTGCCGCTCTATTTCACCGAGTGGAGCACGAGCTACACGCCGCGCGATCCCGTTCACGACAGCTACGTCAGTGCGCCGTGGATATTGACCAAGCTCAAGGGCTCCAAAGGCTCACTGCAGGCAATGAGCTACTGGACCTACACGGACATCTTCTACGAGTCCGGTCCGCCGCCGTCGCCGTTTCACGGCGGCTTCGGGCTGATGAACATCGACGGAGTCCGCAAGCCCGCCTGGTTCGCGTACAAATATCTTCACGCGCTTCGCGGGAAGGAGATCCCGGCCGGCGACGATCAAGTGCTTGCAGCCAGCGAGCCGGGGCGCACTGCGGCAGTGATCTGGGACTGGGCCCAGCCGAAGCAGGACCTGAGCGACCGGCCGTATTACACGAAGGTGCACCCGGCGCAGACGGCGGCGCCTGCCAAGCTCGCTTTCGAACATCTGAAACCTGGCCCGTATACGCTCACCATCCACCGGACCGGCTTTCGCCAGAATGATGCGCAATCCGCTTACCTGGAGATGGGCTCACCGGCCAAGCTGTCCGCGGCACAGCTTGCGCGCCTGCAAAGGCTGACGCGCGATCTTGCGAAAAGGAAGCAGGCGGTGCGCGTTGGCTCCGGCGGCGCCTTCACCGTCACGGTTCCGATGCGGACCAATGACGTGGTGCTGGTAGAGCTCAAGCAGACATCGAAGAGGAAATAAGGCGTGGTTCCCGAGCAATTCCAGGCCGACGCCCGGCGCTATGATGGGCGGATGCCCTATCGCCGCTGTGGACGAAGCGGGCTTGACCTGCCGGCGATCTCGCTCGGACTGTGGCAGAATTTCGGCGGCGCCGACGTTTTCGAAACGGGCCGTTCAGTGCTTCGGCGTGCCTTTGACCTCGGCGTCAATCACTTCGACCTCGCCAACAACTATGGGCCGCCATACGGGTCGGCGGAGGAGAATTTCGGGCGCTGGATGGCTGCGGACTTCCGGACCTACCGGGACGAGCTGATCATCTCGACCAAGGCGGGATACGACATGTGGCCCGGTCCGTACGGCAATGGCGGGTCGCGCAAGTATCTTCTAGCCAGCCTCGACCAGAGCCTGAAGCGGATGGGGCTCGACTATGTCGACATCTTCTATTCGCACCGGGTCGATCCCACGACGCCGATCGACGAGACGATGGGCGCTCTGGTTCAGGCCCATCGCCAGGGAAAGGCGCTGTACGTTGGTATTTCGTCCTACTCGCCGGAGCTGACCCGGCAGGCGTTCGACATCCTCAAAGGCGAGGGGGTGCCGCTCCTCATCCACCAGCCGTCCTATTCGATGGTGAACCGGTGGATCGAGCAGGGCCTGCTGGACACGCTCGACGAGCTTGGTGTCGGGTGCATCGCCTTCTCGCCGCTCGCGCAGGGAATGCTGACGAACAAGTATCTGGGCGGTGTGCCGGATGATGCGCGGGCGGCGAAGAATGGGTCCTTCTCGAAGGACTTCCTGACCCCTGAGAACCTAAAGCACATCCGGTCGCTGAACGAGTTGGCCCAGGAGCGCGGGCAGAGTCTGGCGCAGATGGCGCTTTCCTGGGTGCTTCGCGATGCGCGCGTCACCTCGGCGCTGATCGGCGCCCGCAACGTCGCGCAGCTCGAAGATTCGCTCGGGGCCTTGCGCAAGCTCGATTTCAGCAGCGACGAGCTTGCGCGTATCGACGAGCTCGCCACGGACGCCGGGATCGACATCTGGAAGTCGTCGTCGTCAATCGGAGCAGCGTCATGAGTCGCCTCGCAACAGCCGCCGCGGCGTTCCTGCTGCTGGAGAGTGCAGCGCCTGCACAGTCCGCTGCGCATCCGCAGATTGCCATCACGATCGATGACCTGCCGGTCCATGCGCCTTATCCGCCCGGCCTGACGGCGCTCCAGGTCAACCGGCAGATGATTGCGGCCCTGAAGGCCGCGCACGTGCCGGTCACCGGCTTCGTCAACGCCGTCAACGTGAAGGATGCCGGCACGAGGCAGGCGCTGCGGGAATGGCGGTCGGCAGGTTTCGTCCTCGGCAATCACACCTGGTCGCACCCGCACCTCAGCGAGATGACCATCCCGCAGTTCGAGGAGGAGCTGACCAAGGACGAGCCGACCCTGTCGAAACTGGGCGGGCGCAGCGACTGGCGCTGGTTCCGCTACCCGTTCCTCGATGAAGGAAAAGACCCGGATCAGCGGGTCGCTGCCAGGGCAGTGCTTGCCAAGCATGGGTACCGCGTTGCCGATGTCACAACTGGGTTCTCGGATTGGGCCTGGACGCCGGCTTATGCACGCTGCAGCGCGAAGCACGACGGGGCGGGGGTCGCCCAACTGGAGCGGCGTTACCTCACCGCAGTCCGCAAAAGCATAGTCGACGACCGCGAGAGCGCGCGGAAGCTCTATGGCCGCGACGTTCCTTACGTGCTGCTGATGCACGTCAGCGCGATGAGCGCGCACATGATGTCGCAAGTGCTCAGGATCTACCGGCAGGCCGGTTATCGCTTCGTCTCGCTCGCCGAGGCCGAGAAGGACCCGGTGTATCGCGCATACACTGACCTGAAGTTGGCCCCGCCGCCATCGCGCGGAGAGGCGGCGAAGCAGAGGCACGTCAAGCTCCCGGCGCCGCCCGATTACTCGGCCACGCTCGCGGAGATTTGCGCCTAGGACACGGGCGATCGGACCCCGTCGATCCAGGTTTCCGCGACCTGGAGCTCATCGTCGAGGATAACGAAGCTCGCGCGATGGCCCAGCGCGATTCGCCCAAGCTCATGATCGAGGCGGATGAAGGCAGCGGGGTTGGTGCTTGCCATCGCGATCGCGTCGGCGAGATCGACGCCGAGCATGCCGACAGCGTTTCGGACTGCGCTCGCCATGTCGAGGTCTGAGCCTGCCAGTGTCGCCCTCGCCGTGACGCAGCGGCCGTCGACGACGGAGATGGTCTCGCCGTTCAGAACGAAAGTCTTGTCGCCGCCGACGCTCGGCATGGCGTCGGTGACCAGCATGAAGCGACTTAGCGGGGCGGCGCGGAGCGCCACTCTCAGTACGCGCGGATCCACGTGGAGGCCGTCGACGATGATTCCGCACCAGCTGTTTTCGTGGAGCAGTGCAGCGCCGACCACGCCCGGTTCGCGAGCCGTCAGCTGGGACATAGCGTTGAACAGATGGGTGAAGCCGCGCAGGCCGGCCGCCAGGGCGTCGTCGATCTGCTGCGCCGTCGCCTGTGTGTGGCCGGCGCACAGGATCACGCCTGCCTGGACGAGGCTGCGGAAGGAGTCATCGGGGACGGTCTCGGGAGCCACCGTCACGACCGTCGCTCCGCCGATCGGCTGGCGCAGCAGATCGACTTCCCGCTGGCTGATCCGGCGCAGCTTGGTCTCGTCGTGGACGCCCTTCTTCTCGGGATTGAGGAAGGGGCCTTCGATATGAACTCCGAGGACGCCAGGGATGCCGGAGGCGATTGCCTCACGAGCGGCATCGAGGGCGGCGGCGATCTTGGCTTCGTCGTCGCTGATCAGCGTTGGGAGGAAGCCGGTGGTGCCGAAGCGACGATGGGCAGCACCGATCGCGGCGATGGTTTCGACGCTCGGGTCGTCGTTGAAGAGGCGGTTGCCGCCGCCGTTCACCTGCACGTCGATGAAGCCGGGAACGAGCATCCGTCCTTCAACGTCGAAGGTCGGAATTCCCCTCGGGAGATCTTCTTGCGCGCCGATTGCCGACACCCGGCCATTGTCCATAAGGACGGCTCGGCCCGAGGCGAATTCGCCGTCGAGCAGAACCCGGCCGTTGATCAGGGCCTCGGCCATCAGCGCGTCTCCGTGACCTTCGCGAGGTGCGGGGGACTGTCCGGATCGAGTCCGCGCGCGAGGGCCAGCGCATTGGCAGCGCGGTAGAAGGAAGCAATCTGCAGAATCGGCTCAAGCAGCGGCGTGCACGCTATGGTGGGCAGCGTTGTCGCGCCTTCCGCTTGCGCACCCGCCAGGAACACGCGCGCGCCGCGCTGCGCCAGCGCGCGTGCAGTCTCCTCGACAGTGGCGAGCGTGTCGTCCGACTGGCTGAAGATCAGCGCCGGAAAGCCTGCGCGGACGAGCGCCATCGGGCCGTGGCGAAGCTCAGCGGTGCTGAACGGCTCGGCGTGAAGCTGAGATGTCTCCTTGAACTTCAGCGCGGCTTCCTGTGCGATGGCGAAGCCGACCCCGCGTCCGAGCACATAGAGATCACGCGCGTTGGCCAGCTCATCGACGAGTGCCGGCCACTCGAGATCCCATGCTCGCGTCAGCAGTGCTGGCAGTCCATGCAGATCATTGCGGAGAGCGTCGTCGTCGGCCCACTCGGCGACCACCCGTGCGATCGCCGACAGCGATGTGATGAACGACTTCGTCGCCGCGACGCTGCGTTCCGGACCGGCCGCGAGGTCGATGATCTCGTCGGCGAGGTCGCCCAGCGGCGAAGCGGAGTGATTGACGAGTGCAAGCACCCAGGCGCCGGCTGATTTGAGGCTCGAGACCGTTTCGAGCAGGTCGGGGCTTCGCCCGGACTGGGAGATGGCGATGCAGACGGCACCCTCCGCCCGCAGCCGCGAGGCGTAGACGGAAGCTACCGATGGCGCGGCCGACGCGACGGGCACTCCGATGCGCGTCTCGATCGCATATTTCGCGAACGTCGCCGCATGGTCGGAGCTTCCACGCGCACAGGTGATCACCACCGGCGGTGAGCGCTCGCGGAGGGCTGCGCCGATCCGGTGCAGCGCTTCGGCGTCGCGCTGCTGGCGTGCGACCGCGGCGGCGGCTTCGGCTGCCTCGCGGAACATCTTGGTGGCGGGCGGGGCGGCCGCTTCGGACAGGTCTGTCATGGCTATTGACGCACGGTAACGATGTGCCGGATGCACGCACAATGACAAAGTTTAAGGTGCGCGTTCCCGTGGGCTCCAGTCGATGAGCCGAGTAACCTTGAAGGCCCCGATCGCGGGCTGGCTGACAAGCGTTCGTGAAGTCCCGGATCCGGTCTTTTCCGAAGAGATGATGGGGGTCGGTCTTGCGATCGACCCGACGGAGGGGACTCTCGTCGCGCCCTGCGACGCCGAGGTTCTGCTGGTCGCCCCGAGCCAACATTCGGTGACGTTGAAAACGGAGACGGGAGCAGAGTTGCTTATTCACATCGGTCTGGAGACCGTTGGTCTGGCCGGCAAGGGCTTCGAGGCTCATGTCCGTGACGGTGACCGCGTTTCCGCCGGCGATCAGCTGATCAGCTTCGATCTCGACACCGTGGGGCTAGAAGCGAAGAGCCTCGTCACGCCGATCGTTCTGACGAATGCGGGCGAGTTTCGGCTGTCGGCCGAACCGCTCGACCGCTTGATCGAACGCGGTCAGCTGATCGCGTCGATAGAAGGTGGCGAGCAGGGATCCGTCGAAAACTCCACCGACGCATCTGCGGCGGTCACCCGCCAAGTGGTGATCGCCTTCGAGCATGGGCTTCACGCAAGGCCGGCGGCACGGATCGCCGACGCTGCGAAACGCTACTCGAGTGAGGTGACGATCAGCCTGGCAGGCAAGAGCGCCAATGCCCGCAGTCCAATCGCCATCATGGCGCTTAACGTCAGGCACGGCGACGGCGTTCAGCTGAGTGCTGCCGGGGCCGACGCCGAAGCTGCGCTCGATGCGATTGTTGCGGTTCTGGACGCCGGAGAAGTCGAGCAGCGGCCAGCGGTCGCGAAGGCTCCGGGTCGGATCGTTGCGAAGAACGAGATCGGCGGCGTGTGCGCCCTTCCTGGCGTAGTTCTTGGGACTGCGATGCACTGGCGCCGGCAGGTCAAGAAAGTGGCCGAGGAGGGCCGGGGCGTCAGCGAAGAACGCTCAGCGCTTGAGCAGGCGCGAACAGCCGTGCGCGAGCGCCTCGAAGCGCTCAGTGCGAGCATGGATGGTCCCGCCGCGACCATCGCGCAGGCGCACATCGGGTTGCTCGACGATGAGCAATTGAATGCTGCCGCAGCTGCCGAGATCGAGGCTGGCCGGAGCGCCGCTCGCGCTTGGCAGGCTGCGACGGGGAGCGCAGCGGAAGCATTGCGTTCGTCGGGTAATCCGTTGCTTCGCGAGCGTATTGCAGATCTTGATGACATCACCGCGCAGGTCACCGCCGCACTCTCGGGAGATGCATCGTCCGGTATCGAACTGCCGGAAGGTACGATCCTGCTGGCGGACGAACTGCTGCCGTCCGAGTTGATGTGGCTGCGGCGCGACCGTGTCGCGGGTCTAGCGACCTCCGGCGGCGGACCGACCTCCCACATGGCGATCATCGCCGCTTCGTTCGGAATCCCGACGCTCGTCGCAATGGGACCGCGCCTGGCCGAAGTCTCGGATGGCACGCGCGTCCTGCTCGATTCGACGGCGGGCGTGCTCGTGATCGATCCCGACGAGCACGCGCAGGCACGTGCGGCGGCGCATGGAGAGCAGTCGAGTCACCGAGGCGATTGCGTCACCCGCGATGGTGAGCGGATCAGCCTCCTGGCGAACCTTGGAAGCCTTCGCGACGCCGACGCGGCGCTTGCTGCTGGCGCGGAAGGCTGCGGCCTGCTGCGGACCGAATTCCTGTTCCTGGACCGGCTGGAAGCACCGTCCGCGGAAGAGCAGCGCGGCGTTTATCAGTCGATTGCAGACGCCCTAGGTGATAGGCCGCTGACTATCCGGACAATCGATATCGGCGGCGACAAGCCGGTGCCCTACATCCGCTTTCCCGACGAGCAGAACCCGGCACTGGGTGCTCGCGGCATCAGAACTGACCTGTTCAAGCCGGAATTGCTCGAGGAGCAATTGCGCGCCATCGCACAGGTGACCGGCAAGCATATCAAGGCGATGCTGCCGATGGTGTCCTCCGTCGATGAGCTGCGGGGCGTTCGTGCTCGGCTCGATGAGCTTGGGAAGCGAGTCATGCTTGGAGTGATGGTCGAGACGCCCGCGGCGGCATTGATTGCCGATCGGCTGGCGGCGGAAGCGGACTTCCTGTCGATCGGCTCCAATGATCTTGCGCAGTACACATTGGCCATGGACCGGACGAACCCGCTGCTCGCCGCCTCGATCGACTCACTTCACCCCGCTGTGCTGCGGTTGATCGTCATGACGGCTGCGGCTGGACAGAAGGCCGGGAAGGCGGTCAGCCTGTGCGGCAGTCTCGCCTCCGAGCCGCTCGGCGCACTTCTTCTCGTCGGCTTCGGAATTCGCGAGCTGTCGGCAGTTCCGGCCGCACTGCCCGCGGTGAGGAGTGCACTCGCGCGCGTCTCCGCCGCCGATTGCCGACGTGTCGCAGAGCATTCGCTCAAGCTCGAAACCGCGGCTGAGGTGCGAGCGCTCGCAGCCGAACTCATGAATGCTCCAGTCCAGGGAGGCGCACGATGATCCAGCTTCGGGTCGACAAACTGCAGCCGCTCGGCCGCGCGCTGATGCTGCCGATCGCCGTCCTGCCCATCGCGGGGCTGATGCTTCGGCTCGGACAACCGGACCTGCTCAACATCGCTTTCATCGCGGCCGCCGGCGACGCCATCTTCTCCCACCTCGGCTTGCTGTTCGCCATTGGCGTGGCCGTCGGCCTCGCACGGGAAAACCATGGTGCGGCAGGACTGGCCGGGGCGGTGTGCTACTTCGTGCTTACGGAAGGCGCCAAGGCACTGCTTCAGGTGGCGCCGGACGCCGCGGCGGCCTTCACGGACCAGGCCGCGAAAGACCTCGCAATCGCGGCGTGGAAGGCGAAGCAGCTGGACAAGCTCAGCATTCCTGCCGGCATTCTCTCGGGAGTTGCCGGCGGCATGCTCTACAACCGGTTCAGCGACATCAAGCTGCCTGATTATCTCGCATTCTTCGGCGGACGCAGGTTCGTGCCGATCGCGGCCGGCGCCGTCGGGCTGGTTGGAGCATTGCTGTTCGGCCTGGGCTTGCCGGCGCTGGAGAGCGGCATCGACCATCTCAGCCGCTGGGTCGTGGCGTCCGGCAACTTCGGCCTGTTCGCCTACGGGTTCCTCAACCGGCTGCTGATCGTGACCGGGTTGCACCACATCATCAACAACATCGCCTGGTTCATCATTGGCGATTTCCACGGCACGACCGGCGACCTGAAGCGGTTCTTCGCCGGCGATCCCACTGCCGGCGCGTTCATGGCGGGCTTCTTCCCGGTCATGATGTTCGGGCTGCCGGCGGCCTGCCTGGCCATGTACCGGGCGGCGCTTCCGGACCGTCGCAAGGCGGTTGCCGGCATGCTGCTGTCGCTGGGACTTACCTCTTTCCTGACCGGCGTGACCGAGCCCATCGAGTTCAGCTTTATGTTCCTCGCGCCCGCGCTTTACGTTCTGCACGCGGTGCTCACCGGCGTTTCAATGGTGGTGATGAACCTCCTCGGCGTGAAGCTTGGCTTCGGCTTTTCGGCGGGCCTGTTCGACTATGTTCTGGGGTTCGGCATTTCGACGCGGCCCCTGCTGCTGGTGCCGGTCGGCCTGGTCTATTTCGCCGTCTACTACTTCTCGTTCAGCTGGTGCATCCGGCGCTTCGACCTGAAGACGCCTGGGCGGGATATCGGCGACGTTGTCGCTCCGCGTGAGGTCGGCACCGGAACTCGCGGCGGGGACTTCGCCCAGGCGCTCGGCGGGGCCGCCAACCTGCGGACGATCGATGCTTGCATGACGCGGCTGCGGCTGACGCTCGCCGATCCAGCCGCGATCGACGAGGCGCGGCTGCGGGCGCTTGGAGCGAAAGGCTTCGTTCGGCCCGGGGGCGATGCGCTGCAGGTCGTCCTCGGCCCCATCGCCGACCAGGTTGCCGGCGAGATTAGGGCCAGCGTGCGAGGCGCGCCCGCTGCCCCTGTCGCGGGCGCAGACTGGCTGCAAGCGCTCGGCGGTACCGCTAACGTCCAAGACGTCCAGCAACGGGCGGGTAGGCTGATCCTAAGGCTCGCCGACGCGGGCAAGCTCGACGAGTCTGGCTTGAAGAGCCTTGGCGCTCGCGGGGTAGTCCGGTCGGAAGCCGCCCGCGTGCACATCCTCACGGATGCGTCCACCGCGACGTCCCTCGCGGCGCAGCTCCAGGCGGCCTAGCCCGCGTTGACCTCGACCACGCGGCTGGTGCGGCGTCCGTCGAAGGAGCGGGCGCGGACTTCGACCTTCCCTTTGACGCGGACCGGCCCGGAGTAGCGCGACCAGCTCGTGCCGTTCGTGCGGTACTCGATAGTCTGCTGCGGGAATTCGCTGTTCGCCTGCAGCGAGCCGCCGATCACACGTGCACCGGGAGGTGCCAGCCGATACTTGACGCCCGCTTGCTCCAGCGCCCGCAGGTGCATCGGCATCTTTGCGGCGAAGCGGTCCCAGTCGGAAGTGAGCGCCTGAGCGCTGACTTTACCGTCGCCGTACGAGTAGGAGGCTCCTGCCCGATAGGCGGGTTCCCAGGAGCCACGGTGCCAGGCTCGCTCGGAAAGGGCGAGCAGGCGAGGGAACAGCATGTAGTCGGCAATCGAGTCGCGTCGGACCGTCTCGCTCCACAGGTTGGCCTGCGCCCCGTCAATCGACGCGGAGGCTTTCAGCGGGACTGTGTCCGTCATCGTCGTCGGCTTGTTCTGGATGTTCTTCAGTACCGAAGCATTGGCAGCGAGGTTGTCCGGGATGAAGCTGAACACGTTGAAGGTATCGTTTCCGCGCGTGCCCCAGTCGTAGCCGCGCTCCAGCGGGTGGGGCGCATAGGGCATGTCGAAATAGAGCACATTCGGCACTGCGATGACCGTCTTCCAACCCTGGTTGGCCGTGCGGTGCGCTTCGGCCGTAGCCGCGGTAAACAGATCGCCCCAGATGTCCGACTGAACGCTGCGCGGCATCTTGGCCGGATCGACATGGTCAAGGCCGTCGCTCCAGCCAGCGGCCGTAATGTGCTTGCGTGCGAGCGAAGCGGAGACCCGCTCGATGAACATCGGCCCGAGATGCTCGACCGTCAGCCCCGTCTTGGCCATCAGCGCGCGACAGGCGGGTGAACCCGACCACGCGCCTGCCGTCTCGTCGGCGCCAATGTGATAGGTCTTGAGCGGAGCGCCGGCCGCGGCGTGGAGCGCGGCGATGTCGTCGACCACTGCATCGATGAAGCGATAGGTGCTGTCGAGACAGACGTTCAGCGTGTTGTCGTTGTAGTTCTGGACGCTGCGATACTGGGTGGTGTCGCCCGGCTCGACCAGGCGGAAGCGCTCTGCGTCCGCCCGGCGTCCCGCGGCCATCAGCCGGCGGTAGCGAACTTCCATCGAGCGGACCGCAGCCCGGGAGTGGCCAGGCATGTCGAAGGAGGGGATGACTTCGATGCCTCGCGCCTTCGCTGCCTTGAGAATCTCGATGTAGTCGGCACGGCTGAGATAGCCGTTGATCGGAGTGTCGCGATCGGGGCCCGCGCCGAGCTGCGGCTGCAGGCAGCGCGTCTCGGTTGGATCGTAACAGCGGAATCCCCCGACTTCCGTGAGCTCAGGGAAACGTGCGATCTGCAGGCGCCAGCCTTCGTCGTCCCCGAGGTGCAGGTGAAGCTTGTTGAGCTTGTAGCGACCCATCTGCTCGACGATCTTCAGCACTTCCGCTTTGCTGTGGAAGTTTCGCGCCAAGTCTATGTGAAGCCCGCGAAAACCAAAGCGCGGCGCGTCCTCGACCAACATCGGCGGGACCAAGCCACGCTCGTGCGCGGCTTCCTGTGCGAGCGATTCAAGAGCGTATCGAGCACCGGCGGCGTCCGCTGCCACGATGTCGACGCCGGCGGCTCCGCTGGTCAGGCGATAACCTTCCGCGTTCAGGCGAGCTCCGGGGGAAACTCGAATGCGAAGAGCAGGACCGTTGACGCCAGCACGAACACCGGCGCTCCCGAGATCGGCAATAGCAGCGGCAAGCTGGGGCTGCGTGACGCCGGAAAGGCTAAGCCGGACGCCCCGCGTGAGGTCCAACGGCGCACCAGCCACCCGGCGGATCAGCGCCGGCTGCGGGATGATCGCGAACTCGGCAGGCGCGACGCCGGCAGCACCCCGTTGGGCGTAGAGATTGTAGGCGCGCTCCGGCGTCTGCCACCGGGTCTGGTCGTCTGCCGCTGCAGTGCCGAGGCGAGCCTCGTCCGCCAGCGGTGCCACGAAGGGAAGGGATTCCAGGCCGCTCTCCGGGTCGACGGTAGGGCGCGTTGCAGCAATCACCGTAGGCGCGAGATCCCCGGAGGCCAGGAACATGTTCGGAAGCGGATAATAAGCGGAGAAGAAGTGACCCTGCGTCCACAGGCGGATGCGATAGGTCTTGCCCGCTGTCAGCTTCACGCCCGGCTTGGGTTCGAGCACATGCAGGTCGCCGTTGATCAGGCGCACGGCGAACGCATTGCTATCCGCCTGGATCACGGGAGCGACCGAACCGAAGAAGAGCTTGAAGCCGCCGCTTGCGAGATCGGGCGCGAGGCTGGAGGGTATCCTCAAGTCGAGTTGGGACAGGAAGCAACCACTCGCCTGACCCGGGCACTTGGCGGGCTTGTTGTCGAGGATCGTAAGCCGGACGCCCATGTTGCCGGCCAGCGAGTTCAAGTCCTGCTGTGAGGCTGACAGGGCCGGCGATGCCAATGACGACGCGATCAGCAACGCGATCACTTTACGGCGCATGTTTGAGACTTCCCCTCCGGTTTGTCGTGGTGGTGTCATGCGTCCGGACGAGGGTCAATCGACTCCTGTTGCCCTGCGCATTCGACCGGCTAGGCTGCAGCGATGAAGCGCATAATCCTGTTTGTTGCCGCCGCATTGCTGTCCACCTTTCCCGCACATGCCGCGGATCGCGGCAGGGTCGTCGGCTATATCGCCGCTTTCAAGGGGCTGGACCGAGCCATCGATCAGGGCACCTTCGAGAATTACACCCAGCTCGATCTCGCATTCGTCAACCCGACGCCTGCGGGTGAGGTCCTAGGACCGAACGGTCTTGCCTGTGCGCCCGACGCAAGCCGCGCAATGATTTCGGACGCGCAGCTTCGAAGGCTGGTTGCCGCCGCGCACCAAGCGGGCGCCAAGATCGTCGCTTCGCTCGGCGGCGCTGTGATCCCCGCCTGTGGCGGCGATTGGACGAAACTGGCCGCTGCACCGTTGCGGCAGAAGGTTGTCGCCAGCGTCATGGAGATGGTCGATCGCTACGGGCTCGATGGGATCGACATCGACCTCGAGGGCGAGTTGATGATGAGCATCGACAAGGCGGGCAATTACACGCCGCTCGTGCGCGAACTTGCCGAGCCTCTGCACGTGAGGTCGAAGCTGCTTACGGTGGCGACCGCGTCTTACCCGGGCGGAATGGCGCCCGATGCGTCGCTGCCGTACTTCGACGTGATCGGAGTGATGTCGTACGATGGCGTCGGGCCAACGTGGGGTCCGGCCGGCGGGGAACATTCGACGTACGCCCAGGCTGAAACCGACCTGCGGCTATGGCTCGGCAAGGGCGTTCCGGCGGAAAAGCTTGCGCTAGGCGTGCCGTTCTACGGGCACGGATTCGGCAATTACGCTGAAAGCCTGACGTTGAATGAAATCGGCGCCCGCTTCGGCAAGCGACAGCTCACTGGCGATGTCGTCGGGCAGCGTTGCGGAGGGTGCAGCTACGTGACCTACAACGGCTTGCCGACGCTGGAACGCAAGGGCCAACTCGCCGGCGCCTGGGGAGCGGGCGTGATGGTGTGGGAGATTGGCCAGGACCTTCCCGGCAATGTCGCCATTCGCCGGCTCAACGAAGGTTACCAGGAGGGGCGCGCTTATGCCCGCCCCCACTGAGCAGACGAGGCCCGAGCGACTGGTGTCGCTCGACCTGCTCCGCGGGTTGGCTGTCATCGGGATGATCCTGGTCAACGAGATGGCCGGCATGGCGCCGCCCGTCTATCCGCTGCTCCTCCATTCGCACTGGGACGGGCTGACCATCGCCGACGTGGTCTTTCCGAGCTTCCTGTTCATGGTCGGCGTTTCGATCCCCTTGTCGCTGAGGCGAGTGCAAGATGCGGATTATGCGCGCATCTTCTGGCGGACTGTGCGCCTGGTGCTTCTCGGATTCATCCTGTCAAACATCTTCTGGTTCTCGCAGTTCAACTCCGGAAACTGGCGGCTGTTCGGCGTGCTTCAGCGCATCGGCCTGGTATACGGCGCCTGCGCGGTCATGGTCCTGAACCTGTCGCCCCGCACGCGGCTGATCATCGCTGCAGCCATTCTGGTGCTGTACTGGCCGATGTCATTGATCCCCACCCTCGATGGCGTCTCGACGGACATCTGGGTGAGGGGACATAACTTGGTTGGCTCGGTCGACCGTGTGCTGCTCGGTGCCGGCAACCACATCTATGTACCGGGCCCGGAGGGCTACGATCCGGAGGGGTTGCTGGGCACTCTGCCTGCCCTTGCGCAGGGCCTCATCGGTGTTGCGGTTGGCGAATATCTCATCCGCGACGAACGAGGGGAGCGCACGCGGTCACTTGCGATCGCCGGCGCGGCGATGGTCGTCGCCGGCATCGCCTGGGGCTTTGTCTTCCCGGTGATCAAGGACATCTGGTCGAGCACATTCGTGCTGGTGACAACGGGCATCGCCCTGCTGCTGCTGAGCGCTTTACACGCGGCATTCGACGGCAAGCCGATGACCGGCATCCGCCGCGCCATGGAAGTGGTCGTGCTTCCCTTCGGCATGAACGCGATCGCCGCCTACACGCTTCACGAGGTCGCCTATTCGCTGCTCGGCTGGGACCTGATACAATTGCCTTACCGGCAGCTGAAGCCGGTCCTCGGCGGCGAACTGGCGGCGTTCGTGCCCGTGCTCCTTTTCATCGCCTTCGTTTGGTTGGCGATGTTCTACCTGTGGCGGAAGCGCTGGCTGATCCGTATCTGACAATTAGCCGGTAACCGTCAGCTTCGTGCTCTTGAGATCGACCGAGTTCGGCCCTGCCGAGATGGTGAAGGTGCCCGGTTCGACGACCTGCTTCATGTCGGGATTCCACAGGGCAAGATCAGCCGGATCCAGCGTGAAGGTGATTGTCCGGCGCTCGCCAGGCTGAAGCGTCAGGCGCTGGAAACGCTTGAGCTCGATCACCGGACGAGTGACGCTTGCCTCGTCGTCGTGGACGTAGAGCTGGACCACTTCGTCGCCGGCACGGCTGCCGGTGTTCGCGACGTCGACCTCGACCCGCGCGGGCTGGTTGCCGGCGATTGCCGGCGTCAGAACGCGCGGCGCCGAGATGTCGAACCGCGTGTAGCTGAGGCCATAGCCGAACGGGTAGAGCGGCTGCGTGCTGTCGAACAGATATCCACGGCGTGAGGTCGCCTTGTGATTGTAGTAGACGGGCAGCTGGCCGACGGAACGCGGGATCGACACCGGCAGCTTGCCGCCGGGGCTCACCTTGCCGAGGAGCACATCGGCGACAGCGTGGCCGGTCTCTTGGCCAAGATACCAGCCTTCAACCAACGCTGGTGCGTTCGCCGCCAGGTAGTTGACCGTCAGCGGTCGCCCGTTGAGCAGGACCACGACCGTCGGCTTGTGAAGCGCGAAGATCGCGCGGGCGAGCTCTTCCTGCTGACCGACGAGGTCGAGCGAGGAACGGTCGCCAAGGTGGCCTTCCGCCCACGCTTCGCGGCTGGTCTGCTCGTTGTCGCCAAGCACCATGACCACGACGTCCGCCTTGCGCGCGGTCTGAACCGCTTGTGCGATGAGGCGGCGGTTGACCGATGCAGGCACGAGCTTGACCTCGTCGCACGACCAGCAGCGGCTTTCGGTGACGCGGACGCCTTCGGAATAGTCAACGGCGAAGCGGCCGCGGCCAGCTTCCTGCATCCCTTCGAGGACGCTGACCACGTGCTTCGGCACATCGCTGTAGCCGCCGATCGGCGTGTCCTTGGCATGCGTGCCGATCACCGCCATCCGGCGGATCTTCGCTGGGTCGAGCGGAAGCAGATTGTGGTCGTTCTTGAGCAGGACCACGGCTTTGTCCGCTGCCCGACGCGCAAGAGCGACCGCGTCCGGAGTAGCAGTCCTTGCTTCGGAGGTGGCGGGGTCCGGGAACGGATCGTCGAACAGCCCGGACTCGATCTTCAGGCGAAGCACTCGGCGCACCGACTGATCAACCAAGGCTTGCGGGACGCGGCCTAAACGGACGAGCTCCGGCAGCTTGGCGAAGCCCTCCGCATCGGGCGTTTCGATGTCGACGCCGGACTTGATCGAGCGGTCCGCGGCGGCTGCGATATCGTTGACGAGCTTGTGGCGGCTCATCAGCTCGCGGATGCCATAATAGTCGCTGACGACGGCGCCCTGGTATCCCCATTCGCCGCGCAGAACGTTGTTCAGCAACCAGTTGTTGGCGTGCGAAGGAATGCCGTCGATCTCGTTGTACGAGGCCATCACCGACCGCACAGGATAGGTGTGGATCGCGCGCTCGAACGGCGGGAAGAAGTCCTCGCGGAGCTCCCGCTGGCCAAGATGTGCGGGGCCGACGTTGGTACCGCTTTCGGGTTGCCCATGGCCGGTGAAGTGCTTGAGCGTAACGAGCACCTTGTCGGGACCGAGCGGCAGCGTCGGACCCTGGAACCCGCGGATGGCGGCGAGCCCCATCGTACCGACGAGATGCGGGTCCTCCCCGAATGTTTCCTCGATGCGGCCCCAGCGCGGGTCGCGCGCAATGTCAACGACCGGGGCGAGCGCCAGGAAGGCGCCGCGCGCGCGCATTTCACGCGCGGCCACAGAGAACACGTTAGTGACAAGGTCCGGGTCCCAGGTGCTCGCCAGTGCGATCGCCTGCGGGAAACTGGTGGCACCGCGGGCGACGTAACCGTGGAGCGACTCCTCGTGCATCAGAATCGGGATCCCGAGCCGCGTATGCTCGACTGCCCAATGCTGGGCCGCGTTTACGTACTCCGCCGTGTCGCGCGCGTCGCGGTTGACGTCCTGGGTTGCTCCCGCCGCACCATTGCCGGCGCTGACGCCGCGCTTGTCGGAAGGGCGAGCCATTCCGCCGATGCCGTTGGGGAATGCTTGCGACGCTGCTTGCGGCGAGAACCGCCCGTCGGCGGTTTGCACCTTGGCCTTCTGCTCCCATACGGTGAGCAGCTGCGCGACCTTCTCGTCGAGCGTCATGCGCGCAAGCAGATCGTCGACTCGCCGATCGACCGGCTGCCGGACGTCCTTGTAGACGGGCAGCGCAGACTGCGGCTGGGCCAATGTGGCGCTCGTCGAAGCGAGCGACAAAGTCATCGCGGCCACGACCGGCCAGCGCGGTGTTCGCACGTCGTGCTCCCCTCAGATCACGAAGAAAATGGTAGCGCTAACGTAGCTTCCCGGCAGCCGCGGTCAACGCGCTTCGATTGCAATGGCTGTTGCGGTCTCTTACCCAGCGTGGGAGGGGTTTGAATGGCGAAGCCGAGCCGGCGCGGACGGGGAGCAGTCACGATCGAGGACGTCGCACGCGCCGCCGGCGTGTCGGCGATGACCGTCTCACGAGTCATCAACCACGGCAAGAATGTCCGCGAGTCGACGCGCGCCGCCGTTCTCGAAGCCATCGAGCAACTCAACTATTCGCCGAACACCGCCGCGCGAAGCCTCGCGGCCGGTGAAGCGACGCATATCGGCTTGCTCTATGCCAACCCGAGCGCCGCCTATCTCAGCCAGTTCCTGATCGGCGGGCTCCACGCTGCCCGGAACGCCGGCGTCCACCTCGTCATCGAATCGTGCGAATCCGAGGATGCGGACGAGCAGGCCGAGGTTACACGCCGTTTCGCGACCAGCGATGTCGAAGGCGTTGTCCTGCCGCCCCCGCTGTCGGAATCGCAGCCGATCATGGCGGAGTTGGATGCGCTGGGCATCCCGGTCGTCACGGTGGCGATGGGCGCGCCGCGCGAGGATAGCCTCAACGTCCGTATCGACGACCATGCCGCGGCAATGGAGATGACGCGCTACCTGCTCGACCTCGGGCATCGGGAGATCGGCTTTATCAAGGGGCACCCGAACCACATCGCGTCGCTCGATCGGTACCGCGGTTTTTGCGACGCCATGCGGGAGGCGGGGCTGGACTGTGACGCTGCGCCGGCGGAGCAGGGCTACTTCAGCTACCGGTCCGGGCTGACCGCAGGCGAGCGTCTGCTGTCGCGGCCGAACCGGCCCACGGCCATCTTCGCCAGCAACGACGACATGGCCGCGGCAACGATGAGTGTCGCCCACCGCCGGGGGCTCAACGTGCCTGACGACCTCAGCATCGTCGGGTTCGACGATACCGCGCTCGCGACCAGCGTCTGGCCGGAGCTCACCACGGTCAAACAGCCGATCGCTGCAATGGCAGAGGCGGCCCTGGAGCTGCTCATCGCCGACCTTCGGGTCCACCACGCCGGTTCAACACGCAAGTTCGCCGAGCGGGTGCTGACACACGCATTGATCATCCGCGAATCCGCCGCGCCGCCGCCGCGCAAAGCCAAGTCGCGCAAGGCGGAAAGCCGAAGCTAGGGCGTTGCGCGACGCAGAAGCGGCGTGTTACCGCTAACACGTGCTAGGAGGCACGAGGGGAGAGAAGAATGGTCGAAGCAAGTCCGCAGCGGGCGAACATGGGCTTCATCGGCGCGATCGTGGCCGTGGCGACGATCGGCGGTTTCCTGTTCGGTTACGACAGCGGCGCCGTGAACGGCACCCAGGACGGGCTGACCAAGGCCTTCAATCTCATTCCCGGCAGCCTGTCGCCGAGCAACGGACTTGGCTTCACTGTCGGATCACTGCTCATCGGCTGTTTCATCGGCGCGTTTTTCGCCGGGCGGCTTGCCGACACAATGGGCCGCCGCAACGTCATGCGCGTCGCCGCTCTGCTGTTCCTGGTCGGGGCGCTCGTGCAGGGATTCGCCCACGACCACGTGCTGTTCCTGCTCGCGCGGATCATGGGCGGCATGGCCGTCGGCGCCGCGAGCGTGCTGTCGCCGGCCTATATCTCCGAAGTCGCGCCGGCGAGCATTCGCGGGCGAATGACGACGGTGCAGCAGATCATGATCATCACCGGCCTGACCGCCGCGTTCGTGATCAACTACTTCCTGGCCAAGGCCGCGGGGCAGTCGACGGCTGGCTTCTGGGGAGGACTGGAAGCCTGGCGCTGGATGTACCTGATGCAGGCGATCCCGGCAGCGATCTTCCTCGTCGCCTTGTTCTTCATTCCGGAGAGCCCGCGCTATCTCGTTTCGAAGGGCCGGGACGATGAGGCGAGCGGGGTGCTTGCCAACCTCTTCGGGACCGACGTGGCACGGGCCAAGCTCGAGGAGATCCGCGGAACGTTCAGCGCCGACCACCGGCCGCGCTTGTCGGACGTTCTCGCACCTGCGGGTTCGCGCAGCTTGCTGGGTATGCGCCCGATCGTCTGGGTCGGCATCATGATCGCCGTCTTCCAGCAGCTCGTCGGCATCAACGTCATCTTCTATTACGGCGCGACGCTGTGGCAGCTCGCCGGCTTCAGCGAGAATGACTCGCTGCTGATCAACATCGTCTCGGGCGCGGTCTCGATCGCAGCGTGCTTCGTCACCATCCTTCTGGTCGATCGCATTGGCCGCAAGCCGCTGCTGCTGATCGGTTCGGCAGGCATGGCCGTGGCCCTGTTCATCATGGTGTACGCGTTCAGCCAGGGGACGCTCGATTCGGCCGGCAAGCTCGTTCTCTCGCCGGACCTGGGCAAGATCGCCGTCGTCGCAGCCAACCTCTACGTGATCTTCTTCAACGTCTCGTGGGGGCCGATCATGTGGGTGATGCTGGGCGAGATGTTTCCCAACCAGATCCGCGGGTCGGCACTTGCCGTCGCCGGCTTTTTCCAGTGGTTCGCGAACTTTCTGATCTCGTTCAGCTTCCCGTCGATGGCGGCGAACTGGGGCCTGACCGCCAGCTATACCTTCTATGCGGTTTCGGCCGTGATCAGCTTCTTCCTCGTGCAGAAGTTCATCCGTGAAACGCGCGGCAAGGAACTCGAGCAAATGGAAGGCTGACGCGCGGGTTGCGATGACCGAACGAACACCGGTTCGCCCATTCCGGTCGCGCGAGTGGTTCGACGCGCCGGACCGCCCGGACATGACGGCGCTCTACCTAGAGCGCTACATGAACGACGCCTTCACTCGCGAGGAGTTGCGCTGCGGCAAGCCGATCATCGGCATCTCGCAGTCGGGTTCCGATCTGGTCCCGTGCAACCGGGTGCACGTGAAGCTGGTCGACCGCGTCAAGGCTGGCATTCGCGATGCTGGGGGGATTCCGATGGAATTCCCGATGCACCCGATCTTCGAGAACTGCCGTCGGCCCACCGCCGCGCTTGACCGCAACCTGGCGTACCTCGGCCTGGTGGAAGTCCTGAACGGCTATCCGATCGACGCCGTTGTCCTGACCACCGGCTGCGACAAGACGACGCCTGCGTCGATCATGGCTGCGGCGACGGTTGATATCCCGGCGCTGACGCTGAATGGCGGCCCGATGCTCGACGGCTGGCACGATGGCGAGCTGGTCGGATCGGGAACGGTGATCTGGCGGTCGCGGCGGCTGCTCGGCGCGGGCAAGATCGACGAGGAAGAGTTCATCCGCCGGGCGAGCGATTCCGCGCCATCGCTTGGCCATTGCAATACGATGGGTACGGCCTCGACGATGAACTCGATCAGCGAGGCGCTCGGCATGTCACTGCCGGGACAGGCGATGATCCCGGCGCCTTACCGCGAACGCGCTCACCTTGCCTACGAGACGGGCAGGCGCATCGTCGAGATGGCCTATGAGGACCTCCGCCCGTCGAAGATCCTGACCCGCGAGGCGTTCCTCAATGCGATCCGCCTGAATGCGGCGATCGGCGGGTCGACCAACGCCCAGCCCCACATCGTCGCGATGGCGCGCCACGCGGGTGTCGAAATCTCGACACGCGACTGGATCGACTACGGGTACGATGTGCCGCTGCTCGTCAACATGCAGCCGGCCGGCAAGTATTTGAGCGAGCGCTTTCACCGCGCCGGCGGCGTTCCCGCCGTGATGTGGGAATTGCTGCAGGCCGGGAAGCTGGACGGCAGTGCGCTGACCTGCACCGGCCGCACCCAAGCCGAGAACCTGGAGGGCCGTGAGACGACAGACCGCGAGGTGATCTTCGCCTACTCGGCACCGCTGAAAGAGCGGGCGGGATTTCTTGTGCTGTCCGGCAACCTGTTCGACTTCGCGATCATGAAGACGAGCGTGATCTCGGACGAGTTTCGCGAGCGCTATCTGTCGCGGCCAGGTCACGATGGCGTATTCGAAGCACGCGCGATCGTGTTCGACGGTTCGGACGATTACCACCATAGGATCAATGATCCGTCGCTTAACGTCGACGAGAATTGCATCTTGGTGATCCGCGGGTCGGGCCCGCTCGGATGGCCAGGGTCGGCGGAAGTGGTGAACATGCAGCCGCCGGACGCGCTGCTGCAGCGCGGCGTCACGAGCCTGCCGACGCTCGGGGACGGACGGCAGTCGGGCACTTCCGACAGCCCTTCGATCCTCAATGCGTCGCCGGAGAGTGCGGCGGGGGGCGGTCTCGCCTGGCTGCGCACCGGCGACATGATTCGGATCGATCTCGACGAAGGCAGGTGCGACGCGCTGGTCGAGCCCGACGAGATCGCGCGCCGTAACGGCGACGCTCCGCCCGCCGTGCCCGCGAGCAACACGCCCTGGGAAGAGATCTACCGCGAGAAAACGGGGCAGCTCGCCGAGGGCGGCGTGCTCGAGTTCGCCGTGAAGTATCGCGGGACCTCAGCGAAGGTCCCGCGCCACAATCACTGAACCGGCAGCTCGAACACCGGAGCGGGCATCAGGTCCGCGTCGTAGAGGTTGACGATCGGATAACCTGACCAGGCGTATCGGACGCGCGAGACCGGCTTGCCGTCTGACGCGATCACGAGCGTAGGCCCGTTCGCCCGTGCTTGCGCGTATCGGCACGTGCCGCCTGCAGGCCCGCAAAGCTCGACGGCGTTCGCGGTCGCGCCGCTCAGGGTCTGCAGCGGCTTGGTGAAGTGGACCACGACGTCATTGCCCTGGCGCGTGGCCCTAACGGGGAGGAGGCCAACCGTCCCTTGAGAACCCGGATAGGCCAGGCTTCGGCCCGCCAGCCCCATGCGGCGGCCGACTTCCTGTTTGTCGGCCGGGTGAATGTCGTCCGGCTCACCGAGATCGATTGCACTGATGAGCGCAGTGCGTGGATCGCGCTGAACGGCGAGACGCTGCTCATTGATGAGCGCTGCCCAGCCGCTTTCAGTTGGAGCAGACGTCCGCTTGCCCCAGCCAGCAAGGCCGACGATCAGGAACGGCAGCTTGGGATCGCGAAACTGCGTCCGCCAATTGTTTATCCACGCCGCCAGGCGCTGGTCGTACCCCGGCTGCCCGACATCCGCTTCGCCCTGGTACCAGGCGACACCTTTCAGTTGCAGGCTGCCGAGTGGCGCGACCATGGCGTTGTAGATCGTCGATACGCCCGACGAGTTGCCCCATGCCGGCACGGGAGGGGAGCCGACAGCCCCGTCGATGCGGACGTACTTCCAGCCCGTGTCGAGCGGTTGCGCGTGACCGTCGGCAAAGGCGATCTGGAGTGCGCTCGCGGGTCCCATCATCCCGCCCGGGCCCCAGAGGTCTCGCACATAGGAGACGATCGTGTTGGACCCGGCGTGAAGTACTCCGGGGCCGATCTTGTAGTTGCGCGGCGACATCGGATCGCTGCTGCCGCCGACGGCCACGCCGTTTACGAAAGTCTCGTCGACGTCGTCGATGACACCGAGCGACAAGGTCGCAGGCTGGGCGGCTTCTGCCGCGGACAAGGTAACCTGCCGCCGCGCCCAGACGGCACCGTCGAAGGTTGGCCAGTCACCGCCCCAGTCGTTCCAGTTGCCGATGCTCGGCACCGGCTTCCACGCGAGCCGTTCACTTGCATTCCACGGCTCGGCGCCGGGCTGCTGTCCGGTTCTCGATCGCCACCACTGGCCCCACTCGCCGCCGAACCGGCGGACGGCCTCGGGCTCGTTGGTTCGGAACAGATCGATCAGGTCGGCAGGCCCGGCGCTGCCGCTGGAGCGCGCTGCGGCTTCGCCCATCCAGGCACGGATTGGCGTTCCGCCCCAGCTATCGTCGATGGCGCCGATCGGCACCTTCTGCGTCTTCCGGAAGTCACGCGCCATGAAGGTGCAGGCGGCAGAGAATTCCTTTGCCGTATCGGGAGTGGAGCGCTGCCACGCCGGCGCCTTGGAGAAGGCGACCTGCGGGCTGTTGGACAACTGCTTGTCGACCTTCATCAGGCGCAGGTCCTTGTCGGTCGCGGCCTGAACCTCGCCGTCGCCGTTGAGCGCCCGGCGAAGCGGGTATTCCATGTTGGACTGACCCGAGCACAGCCACACATCGCCGAGCATGATGTCGTCCGCAGTTACGCTTCCGCCTGCCGAACTGGTGATGCGCAAAGTATATGGGCCGCCTGCAGATCGTGCGGGGAAGGCTGCTTGCCAGCGTCCTGACGCGTCCGCCGTCGCCATGCGGGTAGCGCCCGCGAACGCGATCGTCAGCCGCTCTCCCGCAGCGGCAGTTCCGGTCAGCAAGATCGGCTTGCCGCGCTGGATGACCGCGTGGCTTCCGAACTGCGGGTCGATGCTCGGCGTCGCCGCCGCGCCCGACGCCAGCAATGCGGTCAGGATCAGAGCTGAACGAGCGGACATGGAACCCCCGGAACGTCGACGCGAAACTGGAACAACGAACCGATCAGCGGCTGGCGATCGATCGTTTCAGGACTGAGCATCTGGCGGGCGGTCGTTGCAAAAACGGTGCGCAGGTCGTCGCCACCGAACGCAATCTTGGTGATGTTGGCCACTGGGAAACGGATCGTGTCCAGCAGGTCGCCGATCGGCGAATAGCGGCGAACTTCCCAGCCGTTGTAGAGCGAGATCCACACGCAGCCTTCGGCATCGATGGTCGGGCCGTCCGGGTGGCCGTCCTCCTCGGCAATCGTAACGAAGGACCGCCGCTCGCCGAGCGTGCCGTCTTCCCGGATCTCCGCCGCCTCGATCGTACCGGCGAGCGTATCGACGAAGTAGAGGAGGCGTCCGTCCGGCGAGATTGCCGGGCCATTGGTGATCGCGATATCGCCCAGACCGCTCGGAGACAGCTCGCCGCGATGGAAGCTGTAGAAGGCGCCGCTCTTCGAGGTCTCGCTGTTGTCCATCGTGCCAAACCAGAGGCGCCCTGCGGGATCGACGACGCCGTCGTTCAGGCGATTGTTCGGAAGCTCCGGCTCGACTTCGACGATGCGCTCGAACGCACCCGTGCTCTCGTCGAAACCGTAGAGTCCCGACTGGAGCCCCGCAACGAAGCCGCCCCCTTGCGCAGGAAGAACGAAGCCGACCTGCTCTGGTGCTTCGAAGGAGCGGCGATTGCCGTCCTGCGGGTCGAAGCGGTGGATGTGGTGCTTCTTGATGTCTACGAACCAGAGCGCCCGATCACGCTCCACCCAAACCGGTCCCTCGCCGAGCTCGGCTTCGAGTTCCCAGACCGGCGCCGGTTCCCTGTCGCTCATGTCAGCGCCACCCCGCATCGACGAAATATTCGTGTCCCGTGATCAGGCGAGCGTCTCCGGAAGCCAGGAACAGCACCAGCGCGGCAACGTCTTCGGGCACCAGCCGGCCCTTCAGCGCCTGAGCGTTGACGATCTCGGCTTCGCCTTCGGGCGTGTACCATTTGAGCTGTCGCGGGGTTCGGACGTTGCCCGGCACGACGCAGGTCACGCGGATGTTGTCGCCGCCGAGATCGCGGGCAAGCGCGCGTGTCAGCCCTTCGATCGCCGCCTTGCAGGTCTGGTAAAGAACCAACTCGGGCAGCGCGAGGTGCCAGCTGATCGAACCGAGGTTGACGATTGCACCTCCGCCCTTGGCCCGCATGCCCGGCGCGACGGCCTGCGCACAGAAGAACTGGTGTTTTAGATTCACGCTGAGCCGGTCGTCCCAATAGGTTTCCGTAACCTGGTCGACCTCGTGGCGATCATCGTTTGCCGCATTGTTGACGAGCACATCGAACGCGCCGCCGTCGCTGGCGAGATCGGCCATCGCACGCTGTGTTGCGCCCACGTCCTTGAGGTCGACACACAGGAACTTGGCGCCGGTACGCTCGGCAACCTCCCGGGAATCCTCTTCGCAGATGTCGAAGAAGCAGACGTCCGCCTGTTGAGCAGCAAACGCGTCGACGATTCCCGCGCCGATGCCGGATCCGCCACCCGTGACCAGCACCCGTTTGCCGCGCAGGCTGGGATAGATCGCGCGGCTGTCGTTGTTCTCAGGCAATATACTCAGCCCCCGATGTAGACGGTCTTCGTCTGCGTGTAGAATTCGACCGCCGCGAAGCCCTGTTCGCGGGCGCCGTAACTCGACTTGCGCGTGCCGCCGAACGGCACGTGATAGTCGACGCCGGCGGTCGGCAGGTTGATCATCACCATGCCGGCACGAATGTTGCGGCGGAAGTGTCGCGCGTGGTGCAGCGAGTTGGTGACGATGCCTGCGGAAAGGCCGAACTGGCCACGGTTGGCAATCGCCAGCGCTTCCTCATAGTCGCGCACCTTCACGGTGCTTGCGACAGGGCCGAACACTTCTTCGCAGTTGATGCGCTGGTCGGGATTGGTGTCGGCGATGACGATCGGCGCCATGTAGTAGCCGCGGGTGCCGAGCTTCAGTGGCTCTTCACCCGTTATGATCCTTCCGCCTTCATCGCGAGCGATGCCGACGTAGCGCAGGTTCTGCTCGAGCTGCTGTTCGCTGACGGCGGGGCCAATCTGCGTTTGCGGGTCCAGTGCGTCGCCGACACGCAACGAGCGCGCCTTTTCAGCAAGCGCCTCAACGAACCGGTCGTGAATGCCTTCGGTGACGATGATGCGCGACGAAGCGGTGCAGCGCTGGCCAGTGGCAAAGAATGCGCCATCGATCGCGCACGTGACAGCCCGGTCGATGTCGGCGTCGTCGAGGACGACGAGCGGGTTCTTGCCGCCCATCTCCAGCTGCACGCGCGCCTGGCGCTTGGCCGCTCCCTCGGCGACCAGCGCGCCGACCTTCTGTGAGCCGGTGAACGAGATGCCGTCGATCCCCGGATGGTTGACGATGGCATTGCCGGTATCGCCCTCACCGAAGACGAGATTGAAGACGCCGGCAGGAGCGCCGGCTTCCTGGAGGATCTCGGCGAAAGCGTGCGCGATGGCGGGCGTCTGGGGGGCAGGCTTGAGCACTACGGTATTGCCGAATGCGAGTGCCGGAGCAGCCTTCCAGGCCGGAATGGCGATCGGGAAGTTCCAGGGGGCGATGAGGCCGAACACACCGACCGCCTCGCGATAGGTCTGCGCGTCGAGACCGGGGCGCGTCGAATCCAGTGTCTGCCCGTGACGGCGAAGCGCTTCACCGGCGAAATACTTGCAGATACGTGCCGCCCGCATGACCTCGCCCGTGCCCTCGGACAGGGTCTTGCCTTCCTCGCGAGACAGCAGCGTGCCAAGCTCCTTGGCGCGGCTCATGATCAGCGAGCCGGCCTTGTCGAGAACATCGGACCGCACTTCGGGCGACGCTTCCGACCAGCCGGGGAAAGCGTGCCGCGCAGCGTCTACCGCCGAGTTGACCTCGGCTCCGCTGGCGCTCGGATAGCTCGCAACGACGTCCTCTAGGTTCGAAGGGTTCAGGCTCTCGCCCGTGGCGGGGCCGGAAACGGCCTCGCCGTTGATCAGATGGGTCAGTGTTTCGGTCACGGGAAAGCCTTTTGTTTCTGCGCGTCGGACAGCAGTCCGCGGGAAGCGAGATTTTGCATCAGGGCGCGAACGCCGAACGTCCACGGGCGTGCGTCACGCGACGTGGTGACGGAATTGACGAGAACGCCGATCCGGGGGGTCGAGATGCGCACTTCGTCGCCGATCTTGTGCGTGAAGCCGCGTCCACGTTCGTCGCGGTCTTCGGTCGGGGCGAAGAGGGTACCAAGAAACAGCGCGAACCCGTCGGGATAATGATGTTCGCTCATCGCCTGACGGACGAGTTCGGCAGGCTCGCGGCTGATCTCGCTCATCCGGCTTTGCCCGCGCAGCGTGAACTGGTCGGTGCCGCTGATTTCCAGCTCGACGACCGCCGAGCTGACGTCGTCAAGCGTGAACTGATCGTCGAACAAGCGGATGAACGGCCCAATCGCACACGACGCGTTGTTGTCCTTGGCCTTGCTAAGCAGCAGCGCGCTCCGTCCTTCGAAATCGCGCAGGTTGACGTCGTTACCGAGCGTCGCGCCGCGGATGTCACCACGGCTGTTGCAGACGAGCACGACCTCGGGCTCCGGATTGTTCCAGCTCGAGTCCGACCTGATGCCGATTTGAGCGCCCCAGCCGACGCTCGCGAGCGGAGCCGTCTTCGTGAAAATCTCCGCGTCTGGGCCGATCGCGACTTCCAGGTACTGCGACCACAGACCGTCTTCGATCAGCGCTTCCTTCAGGCGCGCCGCCGGTTCACTCCCCGGTACGACGGAGCGGATCGCGCCGCCAATGCGCTGTTCGAGCTTGTCGCGGATTGCCGCCGCCTCGCGGTAGTCGCCACGAGCGCGCTCTTCGATGACCCGCTCGATCGCGGAAATGGCGAATGTCACGCCAGCGGCCTTGACGGCTTGAATGTCGACGGGAGCGAGGAAGCGCTCCGGCGCAAGCGAGAAGAGTTCCTGGACTGCAAACAGCCGTTCGCCCGCTATGGAGCCGACATCGCTTTCCATGAGGTCCGCGACGGTTGGTGCGGCACGCGAGACATCCTCGACGAACCCGCCGCGGATGAGCACCGGAGTCGGTCCGTCCTCGAGTTGCAGTCGGCCCGCGAGGGTCGCACTTGCGACATCGGCAGGAAGCATGGCAGCGGTGAATTGCATTAGCGCCGAACGGGATCCGTGGTGGCTTTTGGTAGCGCTACCAATCGGCCCGGCGGCACGCTAGAGTCAAGCTTCGCCGCGCCTGACGAGGCGCGAGCCAGGGGAGAGAAGAGCATGATCAACAAGTCGCGCTGGTGTGCGCTGACGGCAACCATGGCTATCGCGATCGCCGCGCCGGTCGCCATCAATGCGGCGCCGTCGCGCCCGTGGATGAACACCGCACTCAGCGCGGACCAACGCGCACAGCTCGCCGTCAGAGCGATGACTCGCGCGGAAAAAATGGAGCTGGTGTTCGGCTATTTCGGCACCGACAATCCGGGCAAGAATTTCAAGGCGCCTGCCGAAGCGATCCAGGGCACCGCCGGCTACATACCCGGTATCCCGCGGCTCGGCATCCCGGCGCAATGGCAGACGGATGCTGGAGTCGGCGTTGCGACTCAGGGCGGCGCCAAGATAAAGCCGCCGCACACCTCACTGCCGTCGGGCATCGCGACGGCTGCGACCTGGAACCCGGACATCGCGTTCGCAGGCGGCCGCATGATCGGTTCGGAAGCGCGCGCGTCAGGATTCAATGTTCAGCTCGCGGGCGGCGTCAATCTGCTGCGCGACCCGCGCAACGGCCGCAACTTCGAATATGGCGGTGAAGACCCGTTGCTTGCGGGCACCATCGTCGGTTCGGAGATCGCCGGAATACAGTCGAACAGCATCATCTCGACTACGAAACATTACGCGATCAACGATCTCGAGACCGGGCGGAATTACCATGATGCGCAGATCGATCCTGCGGCTGCCCGCATGTCAGACTTGCTCGCGTTCCAGTTCGCCATCGAGCGCGGCAATCCCGGCTCGGTGATGTGCTCTTACAATCGCATCAACGGCAGCTACGCTTGCGAGAACTCGTGGCTGCTCAACGACGTGCTGAAAGGCGATTTCGGCTATCGCGGTTACGTGATGTCTGACTGGGGTGCGGTTCACAGCACTGAGGCGAGCGCGAACAACGGCCTCGACCAGCAGTCCGGCTATCCGTTCGACGACAAGCCCTACTTCGGGAAGCCGCTCGGCGACGCGATCGCCGCCGGGCGTGTTCCGGCACGTCGATTGAACGATATGGCGACCCGCATCGTGCGGTCGATGTTCGCTCACGGTGTCGTGGACAATCCGGTCAATTCCGGAACGATCGACAGGGCTGCCAACGCCGCCGTCAGCCGGGCCGATGCCGAGCAGGCTGCGGTTCTTCTTAAGAACGAGCGTGCCTTGCTGCCGCTGTCGCCAGCAACCCGGCGCATCGTCGTCATCGGGTCGCATGCCGACCGTGGCGTGCTGTCGGGCGGAGGGTCGTCGCAGGTCTACCCCGAAGGGGAGAATGCGGTTCCGGGCATCGCGCCGACCAGCTGGCCAGGGCCGGTGGTCTATTTCCCGTCTTCGCCCCTAAAGGCCATACAGGCACTTGCGCCGCAGGCGAGCATCACATTCGTCGACGGTGCCGATCCGGCCGCAGCTGCTCGTGCTGCAGCGTCGGCGGATGTTGCGCTGGTGTTCCTCAACCAGTGGACCAGCGAGTCGATCGACGCTCCGGTGGTTCTGCCGGACAACCAGGACGCGCTGGTCACCGCCGTCGCTGGAGCCAACCCGAACACCGTTGCCGTTCTCGAGACGGGCGGGCCGGTGCTGATGCCATGGGCTTCGCGCGTGCCGGCGATCGTGGAGGCGTGGTACCCCGGCTCCGCGGGCGGTGAGGCGATCGCCAACGTCCTGTTCGGTCGGGTCAATCCGTCAGGGCGCCTGCCGGCGACGTTCGCGATGGACGAGAGCCAGCTGCCCCGCGCGGTCCGTCCTGGCACCGGCCTCGCCGACGGGCAGATGTTCTCGATCAACTATTCGGAGGGTGCGCGGGTTGGCTACAAGTGGTTCGACGCCAAGGGACTGCAGCCGCTGTTCCCGTTCGGCCACGGGCTGTCCTACACCAGCTTCGGCTATGGTCCGGTCAGCGCGACCGCCAATGCGGACGGCAGCGTGACTGCGCAGTTCAGTGTCCAGAATACCGGCAAGCGCCAGGGCATGGACGTCCCGCAGGTCTATGTCGCGGCTCCGGCAGGCGTCTTCGAAGCGCCCAAGAGGCTCGGTGCTTTCCAGAAGGTCGACCTGGCACCCGGTGCCACCAGGAACGTGAGCGTGACCATCGACCCGCGGCTTCTCGCGACGTTCGACCAGGCGGCGCATGCGTGGCGCATTGCGCCCGGCACCTACCAGATCCTGCTTGGTGCATCGTCGCGGGACATCCGGCAGACCGCGTCGATCAACGTGGCGGGGCTTACCCTGCCGGCGAACTGGCGGCCGGGACAGGCAGACGCTGTCCCAGCTCCGAGCTCCGGCGAGCGAGGTCGATAAGCATCAGCCCGTTGCGGGCGTCGGCGGGATCGACTGGCACGGGCATGCCGTCGAGGATGGCCGACGCCACCGCATCGTAGAAATCGGGATAGCGGCCGCGCTCGGTCGCAACGCCGGTCCGCGTACCGTCCCGCCCGGTAAAGGTGCCCGGCCGTTCGTCGACGCCGAAGGTCGCGGCGAGCGGATCGAGCCCAGTCTTCAGCTGTGCTTCCTGTACGTCGATGCCGTACTTCACGAAGCTGCCGCCGCTGCCGTGCACCGCGAAGCGGGCGCGGGGCTCGGCTGCCATGGTCGAGCAGCGCAGGCACACTCGCATGCGGTCGTAATGCAGCGTCAGGTCGAAATAGTCGTCGACGCGGGCATCGGCGCGTTGGGCGATCACATCGCCCCGCACTGAGTCAGGCAGCCCGAAGATCTGCAGTGCATGGTCGATGAGGTGCGGTCCAAGGTCTGCGAAGACCCCGCCGCCCGGCTCCGCAAGTTCGCGCCAACCCTGTTTGATCGCGGGGCGGAAGCGGTCCCAGTTTGCCTCGAACAGGTAGATGTCGCCGAGCCGCGGAAGGAGCGTCCGAACGGTCAGGAAGTCGCCATCGAGCCGCCGATTGTGGAACACCGTTAGAACCCGCTGCTTCTCATGCGCCAGTGCGATGAGGGCATCAGCTTCGTCGAGCGTAACCGTGAACGGCTTGTCGACGACGACGTGCTTCCCCGCCGCAAGGGCGGCGCTTGCGATGGGGAAGTGGGTCTGGTTCGGGGAAGCGATGACGATCAGGTCGGAGCGCTCGAGCAACTCGTCTGTGGAGCCCACGCGTTCCGGCACCTCTCGCGAGGTTTGGATGGCGCTCAACTCCATCCGCGAGCAGGCGCGGATGAGCGGCGCGTGGAAGGTAGCGCCCGCAAGCCCGTAGCCGACCAGACCGACGCGGATCATCCCAACGTCAGGCACCGGTTGCAGCGAAGGTGTGGCCGTCGGGATCAAGATCGCGCAAATCGCGCCCGCGAGTTTCCTTGCCGAACAGAGCAATCATCAGCAGCGCAGCGGCCGTCGGCACCATGATGATCAGGGATACGAGCGCGAGCGGCGGCACGAGGGCCAGGACGGCAAGCAGCTGCGCGAACATTCCGCCGGCCTTGCTGCACGCGGCAACCGTTCCCGTCGTGCGCCCGCGAATACGCAACGGGAAGCTCTCCGCCGTGTAGGGGAGCAGCATGGCGATCAGCGCATTCGTGCCCACGATCAGCAGCGCCACGGGAAGGACGGGGCTGCCGCGGCCGGTGAACTCGAGCTGCAGGACGCCGAGCAGCCCTGCCAGCGTGACGGCGATGGCTCCCGCCACCGACCATTTCGAACTCCAGCGGCTGTAAGCGAAGGCAACGACGAAGATGGTGGGGAAAGCGATCAGCGCGGACTCGGCGAGCAGCTTGCTCGATACCGCCATGCTGTAGCCCTTCGCCACGAGATCGGCGGGCAGCCACAGTAGCAGGCCGAAGTTGATCAGCCCGTAGCAAGTTGCCGCGAGGCTCAGAGCTAGTAACTTGCCGAGGAAGGCGCGGCCGGTCAGCGCAACCGCCGGTCCGCGGGCAAGCGCCACGGCTTCGGCGGGGCGGGTGCGCCGGGCGCTGGATCCGAACCTCTCCATGACGCGGCGGGCTTCATCGCGACGCCCGCGCGCGAGCAGGAACTTGGCCGACTCAGGGATCAGCCCGCCGAGCAGCACGAGCGTCAGCCCGGTAGGCAGGTTGAGCAGCCAGAGAATCCGCCAGCTGAAAACCGGCTGGAGAAGCGCCGACAATCCGCTCGCCGCGAAATAGCCGCCGACAGCCCCGAGGCCACCCACCAGGACAAGGCTCCAGCCGCGATGCCGGCTCGGCATCATCTCGGCCAGGAGCGCATAGGTGACCGGCAGCATTCCGCCGGCGGCAGCGCCCATCATGAAGCACATGCCGATATTCCAGGCGAGTGAAGGCATTGCCCCGCAGATCGACGTCCCGACGAACATCACCGCTGACAGCAGGATCGACGCTTTCCGTCCGTAAATGTCCGCGATGGCGCCCCACGCGACGGACCCCACCACCGTGCCGATGAGTGCGAAGAAGGGCACCATCGACACCGTCGACTTTGCCGCATGATATTCGCTCGACATGCCCGGGATCGTGAAGCCGAGGCTCGCCGGCTTCATGACATCGATCACCAGCGCGACCACAAGGACGAGCATCAGCGTCCAGTGCGCCCGTGTCAGCGGCGCGTCCTCGGGCGGCGAAACGACGATGTCCTGGGAGGCCGAGATCTGTTCCGAGACATTCTTCGGCAGCAGCCCATAGGCGGCGATTGCCACCCCAAGGATGATGACGACCATGCCGACGTACATGTCGACGCCCATCGGCATTCCGTAGAGCCGGTAGTCAGTCATCCGGCCCATCAGGAACATCGGCAGGTGCAGGACGACGCCGGCAGTTACGGCAAGCACCCCGAGGACGAACGCCCACAGGCCGCGCCGGTCCGCGAAGGTGCTCGTGGTGATCATCGGCGCCCTTTAGCAGCCGTCATCACGCTCCGCACTGGCCTTGCGGAACGTTCGCGCTGAGCACCCGCACATCGGAAATGCTCATCGTCATCCGTCCCGCCGTTGCAATTGTAAGCGGAGCGGACAGCTTGGTCATGTCCGCACCGGCCTTGGCGAAGCAGTCGAGGGGAATGGTCATGGTCGTCCATTGTCCGACACTGCCCGAACGGAGCAGCCCGGCGATCGGCACGGTCGCGCCGCAGCTGGCACCGCATGAGACGCCGAGCGTCACCGGCGCCGTAGGTGGGGTGTCCAGTCGGTAGTCGATGACCATGCTGAGCTGGCCCGTTGCTTCGCGGGATAGGTCGAGTGCCGGGCTGGCGGTGATTGCCGCCGTTGCCGTGCCGGTTCCGGGCCAGCTGATCTGCCGCGAGTCTTCCTGCGCGCGTCGGTCCACGCCCTTGATCTGGCCACCGTTTGCGCCCTGGAACGCCAAGCTCCAGCCCTGTGGCACCGATCCTCTGCCGAACAGGACACCTTCCGGAAGGCCGCCGCCTTTTGGGCGCTCCTCGGAAAGCTGCGGCACTTCGCCCGGCTGTCCGTAGCGAAGGCCGTGGCCGAACGCGAAGAGCGGGTCGTAATCGGCGTCACCGACATTCAGCGCCGTCTGGTCCGCGCGCTTGGGCCAGCTGTAGCTGAGCTTCCCCCGGAAATCGTTGGCGATCCCGCCGGTGGGCTTGCGGAAGATCACGTCGGCGATGCCGCCGCCTTCGCCGCCCGGCAGGAAGGCCGCAATGAAGGCGTCCGAAGCATTGAGCTCCGGATTGACCCACATCGGCCGCCCAGAGAGGAAGATGGACACGGTCGGAATGCCTGCTGCCTTCAGCCGGCGCAGCAGCTCCAAATCTTTCTTGTCGGCGGGGCTGAACTCAAGGCTGCGCGGGCGATCGCCGACGAACTCCGCATACGGGTCCTCGCCGAAGACCACGACCGCGACGTCCGGTTTGCCCGAGAACGTGCCGTCCGCGCTCAGCGTCGCATTGCCTCCACCAGCGTTGACCGCCTCCTTGATGCCGCTCCAGATTGACTGGGCGTGCGGGAAGTCGGCGTTTGTGAGGCCGGTGCCTTGCCAGGTGATGGTCCATCCGCCCGACTGCTTGGAGATGTTGTCGGCGCCGTCGCCGGCGACGAGCACATTCGCTTTTCGCGAGAGCGGGAGCAGCTGCTTGCTGTTCTTCAAGAGGACGAGGGATTCGCGCACTGCCTGGCGGGCAACAGCCCGATGCGCGGCCGCGCCGAGCAGGTTGAACTTGCCGGCGAACGGCCGGGCCGATGGTGCGGCCTTCTCGAACATGTGGGCGCGCAGCTTGACGCGGAGGATGCGCCGCACGGCATCGTCCAGGCGGCTCATCGGAATCGTGCCTGATTTCGCCTCCGCCAGAGTGCTCGCGTAGAGGCCTTTCCAGCTGTCCGGAGCCATGAACATGTCGAGGCCCGCGTTGATGGACGCCGGGCAGTCGGTGTTGGTGCAGGTCGGCACCTGGCCATGCGCATTCCAGTCGCCGACCACCAGGCCATCGAAATGCATGTCCTGCTTGAGCGCCCCGGTCAGCAGGTCGCGATTGCCGTGCATCCGCTCACCGTGAACACTCGAGAACGAGGCCATGACTGCCTGCGCACCCGCTTCGATGGCCGGTGGGTAGCCCGCCCCGTGGATGTCGCGCAGCTGAACCGGTGTCGACGGGTTGTCGCCCTGGTCCTTGCCACCCGCAGTGCCGCCGTCGCCGACGAAGTGCTTGGCTGTCGCAATGACATGGCCTGCGCCAAGGAACGACTTGCTCCCGGCTCGGCCCTGAAGGCCCTCGACCATCTTGCCGGCGTAGAGCCGGGTGACGGAGGGGTCTTCCGAGAAGCCTTCGTAGGTCCTCCCCCAACGATCATCGCGAACAACGGCGAGGGTAGGGGAGAAGTCCCAGTCGAACCCCGTCACCGCCATTTCCTTGGCGGTCACTGCGCCGATGCGCCGGATCAGATCGGGGTCGCGCGCCGCGCCAAGTCCGATGTTCTGCGGGAAGATCGTCGCGCCGACGATGTTGGCGTGGCCGTGGACCGCGTCGATGCCGTAGATGAGCGGGATCTTGTCTCCGTGCCAATCCGCGGCTCGCGCCGCCGTCCAGAACGCATCAGCCTGACGCAGCCAATCGGCCGCAGGTGCCTTTTCGTTGCCGCCCGGCGAGCTGTTGCCGCCGGCCAGGATCGAGCCCAGCTTGTACTTGCGGACTTCGTCGGGGGTGACCGCGGAGATGTCCGCCTGGACGACCTGCCCGACCTTCTCCTCGAGCGACATGCCCTTGAGGATTCGCGTGATCCGCGCTTCGATCTTCGGATCCCTGGCGACCCGGCTGTGCACCGAAGGCCAATGCACCGGCGCCGCGCTCGGCGGAGCCGCAACGGCCACGCCGGTGAATAGGGCAGCGGCAATGGCTGCCGATCCGAATTTGCGCATGAATCTCCCCTCGAAGCTTGACGCGAGGCTAGATGATAACGCTATCAACCGACAAGCACGGCTTGGAATGACAGGGGATGCATATGCGTGTTTTGCGTTGGTTGAGCGCTTTGATCCTTCCGGCGCTGGCAAGCTGCGCCGCAGTCCCTGCGGCGATGACCGCCGCGCAGGTCGCATCTGCGGTTGCGCCCGTGGCGACAGCGATGGCTCCGCAAGCGCCAGCAGCGGCAGTTCCTCCGGCCGCGCCGGCGACCTCAACTTCGGCGATTGCCCTGCAAGCGTCGGACCAGCCTTTCCGCCGCGGTGTCAACGTGCTCGGCTACGACCCCTATTGGAGCGACGTGAGCAAGCGCCGCTTCCAGTGGAAGCACTTTGACGAGATCCACCGCGCCGGCTTCGACTTCGTGCGCGTAAATCTGCAGGCGTTCAAGTATATGGATGCCCAGAACCGGCTCGATCCCGCGTGGCTCGCCAAGCTGGACGACGTGGTCCGCGAAGCGCAGCGCGCCGGGCTCGGCGTGATCATCGACGAGCATGACTTCGACGTCTGCTCGAACGATCTCACCCTCTGCCGTCAGAAGCTGCCTGCCTTCTGGCAGCAGGTTGCGCCGCGCTTCGCCAACGCTCCACGCACCGTCGCCTTCGAGCTGTTGAACGAACCGCACGCCAAGCTCGATGCCGCCAACTGGAACAGTGTGTTCGCTGAGTTGCTGGCGGTCGTCCGGCAGAGCAATCCCACGCGGATCGTCGTGGTCGGCCCGACGAGCTGGAACAGCTTCAAGGAGCTGCCGACGCTGCAACTGCCGCAGGATGCGAACCTGCTGGTCACGTTCCACTATTACGAGCCGTTCCACTTTACGCACCAGGGCGCGTCCTGGGCAGGGGACGTCAAGGATCTCCACGGGATCACTTGGGGAAGCGATGCGGACCGCGCGGCGGTCGCGAAGGACTTCGACCAGGTCGGCGCCTGGTCGCGCGCCAACAACCGCCCAATTCTGCTCGGTGAGTTCGGCGCCTACGAGAAGAGCGGCACGCCCGAGAACCTCCGCGTCGCCTACACCGCCGCAGTCCGTAGCGAGGCGGAACGCCACGCGTTCGGCTGGGGTTATTGGCAGTTCGAAGGCGACTTCATCGTCTGGGACATGGCGCGCCAGCGCTGGGTCGACCCGATCCTGAAGGCGCTGATCCCGTGAAGGGAATGGTGGACGCACTAGGGCTCGAACCTAGGACCCGCTGATTAAGAGACAGAAAAGAGTGCGTCCGGACCGATCCGGAATCGTCCGTAAAGCTTGCAATTCCAAAGGTCTCGTGTCCATCGTCATCCGGTCGCAACCGGGGGTATCCAGCCCCGAATGTTACCCAGGGTAAGGCTTTTCTGCGGCATCGGAGGGCTGGATGACGGTGCAGGGAACGGGCCTGACAGACGCCAAGATCCGCGGGCTGAAGGCGCCATCGTCGGGAAGGCTCGAGTTCCCCGACCGGCTCGTGGTCGGACTGCGCGTCCGCGTCGGAAGCAGCGGAGCGAAGACGTTCATCCTGCGCAAGCGGGTCGGGGGCAGGACCAGCAACATCGCGCTCGGGCGCTACCACGAGACGCGCTTCACCCTGGCCGATGCGCGCCGGCACGCACGCACCCTTCTCAGCGACATCGAGGCGGGACGCGAACCCCGACCGGCGCAGCGAAAGGTTGCGGCGAGATCCACCAGCGTCGCTGCAATGTATGACGAATACTGGCGTGCAGAAGCGGCTAGGAAGAGATCCGGGCCGGAGATCGATCGCATCTTCCGGCGATACATCCTGCCAGTGCTCGGTCAGCGACTTGCCGATAGCGTGACGCGAGGGGAGATTACCCGGCTGATCGATGAGGTTGCGCGCGGCGGCGCACGCGAAACACCGGTGATGGCCCGAGCAGTCGCCGCTCAGCTCAGTGCGTTCTACTCGTGGGCGATGCCGCGGCTCGATACGCTCGAGCAAAACCCCTGCCGTGATGCCGGCAAGCCGAAGGCGCCGACGCCGCGCGACCGCGTGCTGTCGAATGAGGAGATAGCAGCTCTGTGGCGGGCGTTGGACGAGGAGCAGTTGCCGTGGAGCGCGGGCGTCCGGCTGCTGTTGCTGACAGGCCAACGGCGGGGCGAGGTGTTCAGTGCCGAACGCAGCGAGTTCGAACTGGAGTCGCTGACGTGGACGATACCTGCTTCGCGAGCGAAGAACGGGCGGCCGCATCTGGTGCCGCTCTCGGCGCTCGCCGCTGAAGTCATTGCCGGTGTTCCCGAGATTATCGGCAGCAACCGACTGTTTCCCGCACGATCCAATCTTAGCAACGGAGCAAGCGGGTTCAGCAAGGCACTTGCCCGGCTCAACGCGGCCGTGAGGGCGCAGGTGGGCGAGACCGAGTGGTTCACGTTTCACGACCTTCGTCGGACTGTGGCGACGGGGCTGCAGCGCCTTGGAATTCGCCTCGACGTTACGGAGGCCGTACTCAACCACGTGAGCGGGTCACGGGGTGGGCTAGCCGCTGTTTATCAGCGGCATCACTACACGGATGAGAAGCGCGCGGCATTGCACCTCTGGGCGCAGGATTTATTGAGAACTGTCGCGCGCCGGTCCGCCGGAGGGAACGTGATTGCGATCCATGGCTGAGCACGCTCCACCGGGAATTGCCCTGTACGAACCGCTGCTCGAGAGCGTCATTTTCCCAGAGCCTCTGGATCAGGACCTGATGCAGAGCCTGATCGGTCCGATAATCGCCGGGACGCCTGAACCGTGGAAGAAGTCTGAGGAAGTGCTGGCCCGCATTCAGGAGGGGCTATCTGCATACGAGAAGTTGCCTGCCAAATTGCGCGAGGAACATTTCAAGCCTCATGCGGGCCAAGCCTGGTACCGCCAGCAGATCGTATCGTGTGCGCAGAGAGTGCGCTTCCATATCTTACGTGGAGATGCCTCCTGGGCGGCATACGACGCTTTCGAGCTCGGGCAGGTCTTTCAGGAGTGGCAGCTGAAGTTCGAGTATGACGCCGATGTGATCTTCGGTGCGAAGCGTCGCGCAGAGCTTAACGATGGCGCTCAGGCGCGGAGGAGAGGATCGCAGGCTAGTCGCGTGGCCGAGGTTGATCGTCTGAAGGCTAAGGGAGTTAGCAAAAGGCGCGCCTTTGCACTCGTCGGGAAGGCGGAGGGTGGCACAAGCGCCAGCACGATCGAACAAGACTACTACAGGGCGAAAAACAAAACGTCCGTGTTCTAGTGATAGGGACGCCAGCGTCTTCGTACATCCGTCAGCGTCCAACACGAGACGGAGATGCAACATGCAAAAGCTGCTGCGCCTTCCAGAGGTCATCCAACTGACCAACCTGAGGCGATCCACGATTTATGACCTGATGGGAAAGGGCGAATTCCCACGGCCGCTGAAAATCACTGGCGCACGTCTGAATGCCTGGTCCATGGACGAGATCGAGACCTACGTCGCTGCCCGGGCGGCGGACAGGCTAGGATCGTGAACACGGCGCGGCGACTGGACGCTTCCGAACCCGCAAACTGCTGAGCATCATGCATGCCGAAGCGCTCCAAGGCTCCCCACCGGGCTGACGCCCGTGGCGGCGGCTTCATGCTGATACCGCACGCCCTCGCAGATTCCGACGCCTTCCGAACTCTGCCATTTAGGTCGCGGGCCGTGCTGCTCGCGTTGCTGCGCCGGTTCGATGGCTACAACAACGGGCGCATCGGCTTGAGTACGCGCAAGCTTGCCGATGCACTCGGAACAACGAATTACTCGGCCAACAGCGAGGCGCTTGGCTACCTTGTTGCGCGCGGAATTGTTGCCGTCGAGAGGGTAGGTGAGCGCGGTTCCCGCCGCTCTCGCGAGTTCCGGCTCACCTTCATCTCTACCGGGGAGGGGCCGGGCGAGCACGCGTCGAATGATTACCTGTCATGGCGAGCGGGTGATGCCGGCACCGGAAAAAACAGACATGCGAAATTCACAGCACGCGGCGCTCGTTCCGCTGCGTTGAACACAGCGGACAGGAAAGTTTCTGCATCGGACGTCACAACGAATGAAACTTCAAGTGGCGGAATTGCGTCACGCGAAATTTCGGGGACTGTTGTGAGTTTCCCAGCACATATAAGGAACCATACCGGGAGCTCCGCCACGCGCGGGCGAGGCGCTCATTCGGCGCCGGACGCTTTGGACCTTCGCGCTGCGAGCCTCGCTTTGATTGAACGGGTTGGGCGGGGTTCTCAAACGAGACTGGCCCACGACGCCGGGATCCCGGCCGGAACACTGTCCAAGTTTCTCAAGAGGAATGGGCCGTTGGCCGCGCCAGCGCGGGTTCAATTGACGATCGCCTTGGCCAGGCTTGAGCACTGGAAGGAGTATGTACGGTGAGTCACGATATAGGCGAGAGTCGGACCGAGTATCCGTCAGCCAGTTTCGTACAGAGCCTGCTTGAAGGCGACTGTGTAGAGCCAGTCTGTGGGGGGCCTTGCATGGTCGTGATCGATGATCCCCTTGCGCGGCTCGCTACCATCAGCTGGGCCGTCGTGCGCACGATCTGGTTCGACAAACAGGGGCACCAGCAGACTGGTCTCTTTGCTCCCGACGCTCTGCGGCTGCTCCGTCGCCGGATGTGAGCAATGCTGAATAGCGTGGGCGTGAAGCTATAGGTTTCAAGTCGCGGATCACGGTGCTTCTGACCCAATCCAATGTGCCGACACGGGAGGCGCTTCGCCGTGGATTAGAAAGCCCTTCCATTTTCCGCTTAGTTGCAGATAACTACGGGCAGACTGTCGCAGTCGAGTGCCAGACGAGCGACAGCGCGAGGGCTTAATGCAGCGTAATGTAGATGCGTATCTTCAGGCTCAGCGAGCTATCGCCGAGCTCAAGGCAGCGACGCTTACGGTTCTGGGTGACCACGATGGAGGTCTTACGAATGCCGATCTCGGCAGGTCGCTGGGCATCTACATGGGCCACAAACGACACGAAGGTCACGTGTCACGAACTATCCTGGACCTGCTAGAGAACGAAGGCTTGGTCGTGCAGGATTCTGTTACGAAGGCCTGGTCGCTCCGGCCACGCTCCTCGTAGGTGTTCTGCATGAACACGCACCGTGGTCTCTGGCGGGTACCTCGCGCGTGCCCGTCCGCTGGACTGGCGGTCTGACCCGAATGCGTTACGTTCAGAATCCTCCAGATGCGTGCGCGCTGATGACCTCCGCCCGCAGCTTCGGAAATTATGATCTCGCGAGCGCACTCGCCGATCTGATCGACAATAGTATCAAGGCGAAGGCAAAAGTCGTCGACCTGACCTGCCTTTACAACGCAGCCGACCCGATCGTCCGCATCGCCGACGACGGCGACGGAATGACGCAGGGCGAGCTGCACGCTGCGATGAGACCCGCAAGCTCAAACCCTTCAGACGAACGCTCACCGGATGACCTTGGCCGCTTTGGCTGGGGCATGAAGACTGCCTCATTCTCGCAGTGCAAACGGCTGACCGTAGTCAGCCAGAAGAATGGGAAGCTGTCGGGTGCAACCTGGGATCTAGACGACGTCGACGCTTGGAAGATGGGCGTCCTCGAGGTGGCAGACATCACCGAACTCGCTTCCGCTCAGGTGCAAAAGAAGCACGGCACTGAGGTTATCTGGACGTCGTGCGACCGGCTTTCCGAGAACGGAAATCTAGCGGAATCTGCCTTCAATGATCTGATCGTTCACGCTCGAAATCGACTGTCACTGGTATTCCATCGTTATCTCGCCGGAGAGGTTCGCGGGCGCAAGCTCGCGATTCGGCTCAATGGAACTCCTCTCTCACCATTTGATCCGTTCCATCGCTCCAATAATGCCACCCAACCGCTGGAAATCCAGGAGGTGGCTGTCCGCGGCAAAGGGAGGATTCGCATCGAGCCCTTCATCCTTCCGCACTATTCGAAACTTGGCGCCGGCGACTATGAGCGGCTGGCTGGCGCGGAAGGGTTTGTCCGAAACCAGGGATTCTACGTCTACCGAAATCATCGCCTGATCATCAACGGGACATGGTTCCGTTTGATGAGGCATGGCGAGCTCTCCCAGCTTGTCAGGATCAGTATTGATATCCCGAACTCGCTCGACGAGCTGTGGAAGATCACCGTCGATAAGGCCGACGCTCAGCTACCGACCGCATTGCGCAACCGTCTCAGGACGATCGTAGAGGGACTGCGGAAAAGCTCTGGGAAGGTATTCCGATCGAAGGGCGGTAAGATATCGTCCGCAAACAAGATAGCGGTTTGGAGCAAGTATGCGCGTGGCGGCGAGATCCGTTACTACATCAACCGCGAGCATCCCTTGGTCGCAGCGCTCCTCGACTTACCGGAAGATGATCTGAGCGGGGCCGCACTCGCGGCGATCAGCGCTATCGAACAGAATTTTCCCGTTGTGAATTTCGGCCAGGACGTCGTGGCTAACCCTGACGGTCTGCACCAAGCTGAGAGCGATCCGCGGAAGCTTCTCGACCAGCTCGATGCGGCCCTTCCGCTTCTCTTGGCGAACGCAGGCGGCTCATTTGAAAATTTGGTGAAGATACTGAAGTTCACGCAGCCTTTCAGTGAAGCGTGGCCGATGGTCTCGGAGCATCTCAAGAGCAAGGGTTGGCTAGGTGGCTAATATCGACAGCGAACTCGCGTATTTCAGAATCTGTCTGAACCAGAAGTACGGTGAACTGATTTCCGCAGGGCTCCCAATCCCGGTGGGCGCGATCCGCGAAACGGTAGAGAGCGGCCCCTTTGCGAATCTTACCGACGAAGATCGCGAACTGGCGATCAGAGAGCTCGAGCATGGCTTCACCGTAACGCAGGCGAGGGGCGCCGCCGTCACGAAGGATTTCCGTCCTTGGCTGCAGGACAAGCGTAGCAGCCACAACTCTTACTACTGGCCGCGCCTGCGCAGGTACTACCTGGAGGGCAACGTTCTGCCGTCGCACGTCGTCGCCACGCTCGACAACGTGACCGATGAGATCCTGGATTTCTCTGGCGATCCGACCGAGCCCAGCAGCGGCGGCCGACGGGGTATGGTGATGGGCCACGTCCAATCGGGCAAGACCACGAACTATTCAGCATTGATCTGCAAGGCCGCGGATGCGGGTTACAAGGTGATCATCCTCTTGGCGGGCATCACGAACTCGCTCCGTGCGCAGACGCAGGAACGTCTCGATGAGACATTTATCGGCAAGAAATCGGTCTTTGGCCCTGTGGCACCTGAATCGTTGCCAATCCAGATGTACGCGACGGAACGGCGAATCCCGTCCTACGGGACATCTAGGGATCGCGATTTCACTCGGGATGCGGCCGGCATGTTCTTCAGCCTGGCGGCACACAATGAACCAATCATTTTTGTTACCAAGAAGAACAAGGCGCCTTTGGAAAGGCTGCGTGACTGGCTCATCGAACAGGGCGGCCCGGACACGCTAGATCTGCCCTGCCTGCTCATTGACGATGAGGCGGACAACGCATCCATCAATACAATCAAGGATCCGAAGCGCACCACCGCCATCAACGGGGTCATCCGCCAGACTCTCGCCCTCTTCGATCGCTCTGCATACGTGGGATACACCGCCACTCCGTTCGCGAACATTTTCATTGATCCAGACAGCGACGAGGCGATGGAGGCCGATGACCTTTTCCCGCGGCACTTCATCAAGGCGCTGGATCCCCCGACTAATTACGTCGGTTCTGCCCGGGTTTTCGCGGACGATGGCGACCTAAAAACATCGATGGTCAGGGTTGTCGACGATTTCGGTGACATCCTCCCGCTCGCACACAAGCGGACTCACCCACTTGAGGAACTCCCGCCAACTCTCCTCAAGGCCATACGTGTATTCTGTCTGTCGAGGGCGATCCGCGTGCTGCGTGGCCAAGGCAAACAGCACTGTTCGATGATGATCAATGTCAGCCGGTTCAATGACATCCAAGAACGCGTCCTCGGCCTCGTTTATACATACCTGACGCGCCTCCAGAACGCCGTCGTCGTCAATGCAAACCTTCCGTTCGGTTCCGTGACGGACGGTGACATTCATGAGTTGAGAGCGACGTACGAGGAGGAGTACGGCGACCTCGGAATTGGGTTCAAGATGCTTCTGCCGCTCCTTCCGGACGCAGTCGACAGCATCAAACCCCTTACGGTGAACATGAAGGGCGGTGCCCTCGAATACTCACGCAATCGCGAGAAGGGCTTGCACGTTATCGCCATCGGCGGCTTGGCTCTGTCGCGCGGTCTGACACTTGAGGGCCTGACGGTGTCGTACATCCTCCGGAATACGGCAGCATCCGACACTCTCATGCAGATGGCGCGATGGTTTGGCTACCGACCGGATTACGAAGATATTTGCCGGCTCTATCTGCCCGAAACGTCCTTGGATCATTACGAATATGTCGATGCTGCGATCGAGGAACTGCGCACCGAGGTGAAGCGCATGCAGCTTCTAAATCAGACTCCCGAGCAGTTCGGATTGCGAGTTCGTCAGAGCCCGCTCGCGATCCGCATCACGGCCGCTAACAAGATGCGAACGGCATCGAAGCTCACGCTCGCACAGGATTATTCTGGCCGTCACATCGAAGGGTACGCGCTCGTCAACGACGATGCAGTGAATTTGAAAAACATGTCGGTGGTGGGGAAATTCGTGAAGGCGCTTGGCTCGCCCAACCCCACGGCGACCTGCCAACAGTCACTGGTCTGGCGGGGCGTGAACGGTCGCAACGTGTTCTCGCTCCTTCGAAGCTTCCGCTTTTCGGAAGCTCATGGTGATCTTGGCCTCATAACCGGCGATACGAGCCTCCTCCAGGATTACGTGGGGGACCGCCTTGGCTCGGAACTGCGCGAGTGGGATGTTGCCCTTCCGCAGATTCAGTCCGGTGAACCGCGCGAAGTATTCGGAAGGACGATCCGATTGAGATCACGCTTGAGCGGGACGGCAGACGGGGAAGTGTACCGCGTCAACGGCATGAAGAACCGTGTCGCCGATCCGAACGACGTTCAGCTCGCGATGGCCGATGAGGAACTCGCTGCCGCTGCAGAAGAAATGGCGGCGGAAAACGGCCGGCGTGGGGAAGGGGCATACTGCGCACATCGATCGAGACCGCTGCTCATAATCCATGTTTTCAAGGCCAAAACTGCCAAGGGTACGCTAAAAATTGCGGACCCCGTTGTTTCTCTCAGCGTCGCGCTGCCAACAACCGGAGTGGCTCCGTCGACGCGCACCTATCAGGTGAACAAGGTCTACAAGAAGCAACTCGAGCTCTTCATGAGCGAGCAGGACGACGACGAGGAGATCCTAGTCAACGAGTACATAGATGCCTGACCGGTGGGCCGACATCCCGCCAAGCGTCGATCCTGCCGAGCCGAACCTCAGGCGCGCCGATCCAGCTCACCCGTTGGATTTCTGGCGCGGTCGCGATTTTCAAGGCCGCTACATATTCCAGCTTGATGGACATGGTCAGCTCGAGACAATTGGCAAGTGGCCAGCGCCGGCTGGCATCGACCTGCACCCGGTCCCGATGGGGCAGGATCGCTACCGGCTGCGCCTGATCCTATTCGACGAGGATGACAGAGAGCTTTTCCGCGCGCTCTGCGTAACGTTGCTTGACGCCACCAGCGATCTCACTCGCGAGGGCGATGAAGCCCTGCGGATCGTGGTTTCGCTCCTTTTCAAGTGGCAGGACATGCTCGCTCGCCGCAAGGCGTCTCTCCTGAGTCCGCAGGAGGCCTTGGGGCTATTCGGGGAGCTACTCTTCCTAAGGGACGTGATGCTGACGAACATGTCAGCGGCTCCCGCGGTGCATTCGTGGCGGGGCCCATATGGTGATGAGCAGGATTTTCTGTTCGCCGGAACGATCTTCGAGATCAAGACGACAATTGCTACCTCAGACCGTCGTCTGCGAATTTCATCGGAGGATCAGCTCGACACGACTTCAGGTCCGATAGTTCTTTGTCAGCAGAACCTGAGTGTCACGACGGCAACTGGCGATGATGGGCGGTCGCTCGGATCCTTGGTGGATGAAATCCGAGCTTTGGTAGGGACGGAGTCTGAAGCCAGAGATCGGTTGGAGGGCGGGCTGGTTGCTGGCGGATATTCCGATCGGCCGGAATATGGAGTCGACCACTGGCTCCTATCAGAGAGGATATCATACCACGTTCGGGATGATTTCCCGCGCATCGTCAGGAGCATGCTGCGACCAGGGGTCGAGAAGGTGCGGTACTCAATCCGGCCAGACGCCTGCAGCCAATTCGTCATTGATCTCAACGACACTTTGGAAGGACTCATTCGTGGAGGCAGCTGATCTCGAAGCGTCCTATTCTGAGTTCAACGAGGAGCTGCTGCTCGAGGCTGAAGCTTCATCGGAGCCCACCCGAAGTGCATTCTTCCGCATGTATTCGGAGCTGGCGGCGGATAATGGAGATTGTATAGATCTGCAGTACACCCCCGTCCGCCGCGAGGGTCGCGGCGCATACCAGATTGACGGCTACGCTCTCGATGCAGAACGGAAGATTCTGTACCTCGCTATATGTGACTTCCGGCAAAGCAGCGACCTGGAAGTCCTGAACGCTCAACAAATCGAAGATTACATGAAAAAGGCGCGGCGGTTCGTGGAGCTCGCCTTCGACGCAACTTTCATCAACGAACTGGAGGAAACGAGCCCGTCGTTCGAGGCAGCATATGCGATCTACAGCCAGCCTTCTGCCATCCGACGCATCAGGGTCGTTCTATTCTCCAATGCGCGGCTGTCGACGCGGCGGCCACCCGAGGCCGCGGATGAGATTGCGGGCCGATCTGCTGTCTACAACTATTTCGACTTTCGACGCTACGCCGAGATCCTGGGATCCCGGGGAGCGCCGGAACCGATCGAGATCGATTTCACTGCGCTTGGCTCGGAGCCGCTACCATGCCTGCCCGCTTCGGGCGGCAACGCCGCCTTCGAGTCCTACCTCGCTGCTATTCCTGGAAGCCTCCTTGCCAAGATCTACGGCTTATACGGCGCGCGGCTTCTGGAGCAGAACGTGCGAACATTTCTACAAGCCCGCACAAAGGTGAACCGCGGGATCATCACTACGGCTCGCGAGAATCCTGAGCGCTTCTTCGCGTACAATAACGGAATCACGGCGACCGCTTCGGGCATTCGGCGCGGCCGCACGGCAGACGGAGCTGTCGCGCTCGAAGCGATACAGGATCTTCAGATTGTCAATGGAGGTCAGACTACCGCGTCGATTCTGTATGCCCAAGACCAGGTCAGCGCGGACCTCTCAGAAGTCTTCGTCCAGATGAAGCTGACGGTGGTCCGCCCTGACCTGATCGAGGAGATCGTTCCGAAGATCTCTCGATACGCGAACACGCAGAACAAGATCAGCGAAGCGGACTTCTTCTCGAGTCACCCGTTCCACGTCGCGATGGAGCAGATGTCGCGTCGGTTAGCGGCGCCACCAAAGCCGGGTGCGATGACAGGGACGAAGTGGTTCTACGAAAGAGCGCGTGGGCAGTACAAGGACGCGAGCGCGTATGGCACACCAGCAGAGAAGCGACGCTTTTCGCTGGAATTTCCGAAGGCGCAGGTCTTCGATAAGACCGACCTTGCGAAGTATCAGCTTACGTTCGACGGTGAACCGCATGTGGTGTCTCAAGGCGCTCAGAAGTGCTTCCTCACCTTCGCAGAACAGGTTGCCAAGGATTGGGAGACCTCTTCGCTACGTTTCAACGAAGTGTGGTTCAGGAATACGGCCTCGAAGGCACTGATCTTCCGCTGGACGGACCACATGGTGGGTCAGTCCGAATGGTACCGCGAGGACAGGGGCTACAAGGCCCAGACCGTGACTTACACGCTGGCTTGGCTACAGAACAGAATCAGACGTAGCGGGAAAGCCGGCATCAACCTTCAGCTCGTCTGGAACAGTCAGGAAGTCCCCGAGGAACTGCGTGTGATCATCGAGCAGGCCGCACCAGCCGTGGCGAAGGCCATTCGGGACACGCCTCCGACCGTCAAGAACGTAGGCGAATACTGCAAGCAGCAGGCATGCTGGGCAACAGTATCCCGGCTCGAACTGCCGCTCGCGCATCTACCTGACTCCGTGCTGCTCGATCATGAGGATGCAAAGGAAGCGATCAAAGCCGCGTCCTCGGTGAGAAAAATGGACCTTGAGATCGAGCTGGACACGCTCCTGGTGCGTCTGGCCCCAAAGGCTCAAGCGCTGGCAACTGGCGCGAAACGGAAGGGGCTGCTCTCACCACGTTCCGATGCCGCCCTCAACAAGGTCGCCAAAGGGCACTTCAATCTGGTTCGCTCGGAGAAGGCAGCGCTAACTCACCTGCTGGCGCGGTTAGCGGAGGAGGGCGTCGACTTGGACCAGTTCCTGAGCTGACATCAGCACCTCCCACAGGCAGTTCAAAACTCGCGTCTTCCGAACGGATCCACTCGCCCACGAGCGCTGACGTTGCGCGCACCTGTTCGGGCATCCGCAGTTGGCACTCCCAGACCACCGCCGTTCTCCAGCCGAGCTCGCGGGAACGCTGCATGTTCCTCGCATCACGTTCTGCGTTCCTTGTCAGCTTCGGGATCCAGAAATCCGGCCGCGTCACAGGAGTTGCCGCATATCGGCACCCCGGATGACGGTGCCAGAAGCAACCGTGCACTTGGATCACGCACCGCCTGTTCCTGTCGACTATGTCGGGGCAGCCTGGGAGATCTCCTGCATGAGTTTCCAGACTAAACCCGAGCTCCTGCAACGCGTCCCGAAGTCGCCGTTCCGGTTTCGTGTTCTTCGTAGGCATATCGCTCATCATTCGTGAACGGGTTGCCGCATTTACGACGTCGGCCATGACATTCCGCTGGATGTGCCTGTGGGACCTGGTATCAATACGCTTTGAGGGGGAGCGGGGTGCCGGAAAAATTCTGCGTGGTTGATCTTTTCGCCGGACCAGGCGGGCTGGCCGAAGGTTTCTCGTCGCTGTCCACTGACGGCATACACCCTTTCAAGGTGGCACTTTCAGTTGAGAAGGAAAGTTCTGCGTTTGCCACCCTCAGGCTACGAAGTTTCTTCCGACAGTTTGATGGCCAACCGCCTTCCGAATATTACGACTATATCGCTGGCGAGTTGCCCAAGGCAGAGCTGATCAGGCGCTTTCCGGCGCATTGGAAAGCCGCCTGCGAAGAGACACTCCAAGCGGAATTAGGATCGTCGGCAGCCGAGCGAGAAATCGACTGGCGCATTGATCAGATCAATAGGGAGGCCGGCGACAGAGCGATTTTGGTCGGTGGGCCCCCTTGTCAGGCCTATTCGCTCGTAGGGCGCGCCAGAAACCGTGGCGTAGCCGGATATGTACCCAGCGAGGACCGGAGGCATTTCCTCTATCGGGAATACATCAGGATCCTCGATCGACTGAACCCAGTCGCCTTCGTGATGGAAAACGTGAAGGGTATCCTTTCCTCGAGCGTGAGGGGAACGAGCATTTTCGGACAGGTCCTCGACGACCTGCGAAATGCAGGCGAAGGCTACACAATCACTTCGTTCGCCCCTGATTCAAAAAACAATCAGTTCATCCTACGGTCTGAGGAATACGGTATTCCCCAGTCCCGTCACCGGGTCATCCTAGTTGGCGTCAGAGGTGACCTGTCCGACCAGTTAAACCTCGACCAGCGACTAACGAAGCGGAACTACGTTCCCACTGTATCAGACGTCATCCGGGGCTTTCCTGCGCTGAGAAGCGGTCTCAGCAAGGCAGCCGACTCTGACGGCGCTTGGCGCACCATGATCCGTCAGGCGTACGAGGTGGCCGCGCTAGGCGCGGCTGAAGTTGGTCTGTCCGACGTGGCCGCGAGACTCGCTGCGCTCGCAGAGTCGCCTCGGGAATTGCACCGACAGGTGGAACTCCCTCCTGCGCCCGCAGAAGACGGAAACCTATCGGACTGGCTGCACGACAAGAAGCTCAAAGTCACGCCAAATCATTACGCGCGCGGTCACATGGCTGCTGATCTGGCACGGTATGCATTCGCATCAGTGTTCGCGGAAATTCAAGGTTTCTCTCCGCGCGCAGTCGACTTCCCTGCCTCACTATCTCCGCAGCATAAGAACTGGAAATCCAACAAGTTTAATGATCGGTTTCGAGTTCAGACATGGAACAAACCATCATCCACAATCACCAGTCATATCGCCAAAGACGGCCATTACTTCATCCATCCTGATCCTTCACAATGCCGGAGCCTGACGGTGCGCGAGGCTGCGCGATTGCAGACCTTTCCCGACAATTACTATTTTGAGGGCAATCGCACGCAGCAGTATGTTCAAGTAGGAAATGCTGTTCCGCCGTTACTTGCTCGGCAAATTGCCGCAATAGTTCATTCCACGATGGCTCCGTTACTAGAGTCTGCCTTCGGTGCAAGGGACTTAGCTGGACCCGTATCGGATATCGCTGCCTAACACTTGCGGTCGTTGAAGGTTGGTCGCAAGAGAGACATACACCAAATGACCCGGCGACCTAAGGAGCTTCGGCTGCTCGGCTTCTACGTCCGATCAGTGGGCGCGTCGCGCTATCTGTTATCTCCAGGCCCACAGCGCCCAGGCGCGGTATCTCGCGGTACAGCGCTTCGAATAATATGAGGGGGCTTGGAGCTGGTGCGCGAGAACCTACGTCTACGAGTGTCTGATTTTTATCCCAAGTACCTGTTCTCGCGATGCCAACGGAGCGCATCCTGTGAGGGCAGCGCGATCCCCGGCGCTGGCGTTGCGACCTCCCTCCCGTGCATCTCGTAGTAATGTTTACCGTTGTCGAAGTCAGCTTTGAGCCGCTCGGATACACTGAACCGCAAGTCCTCGGTCACGGTGACGTAGCCGCGGTCGAAAAGCTTGTGGATGTCGGTTCGGAGCAGAAGACCATTTGAGACCTCGTGCTCGCCGCCTTCGGCGTACGACCGGATGTGAGCCGCGTCCAGGATTGGCAGCGTCTTCTCGCCGGAGACTGCGCAGCGCCGCTGGTACCCGTCGGTTATGGCCATGCGGAACGTCCCTTGCCCCAGCCGGCGCAGCAACAGTGTGGGCGCACCGAACCGGTTGCCTGAGGCCGGTTCGGGCGCGTTGGGTGTGGTGGCCAAGCGCTCCTGCACCGCGCGCCATAGGGCGAGCCCTTCCGCGTCCTCGGTCGTGTAAGTACGCCCAACGACGGTGTTAGCCGAAAAGCTGCTGGGTGCGGGCAGCCATCGCTCGCTCGGCCAGAAGAACGGCTGCGTGAGAATGCGACAACCGATCGTTGGGTCGTCGCTTTTGTCCAAGTCCCTCATCCGCCTCAGCTTGGCTATCGTGGCGCGCATGTCGGTTAGGCTTAGATTGCCGTTGGCAGTTTCGAACGCCTCCCATGCAAGCGACAACGGAGCAAGGCTCGCGTGCTCGAACACACCGCCGCCTGCGATAGCGTTCCAAGGTGCCTTCAGTTTGAACAGGAATAGATCACCAGGCCGCAGCGCTTTGAATTCGCCCGCGCCGGACGGCTGCCAGAAGTTCACCTCGCCCGGGCTAAGTCCGGAGAGGTGGTCGAACCACGGCTTGTGAGTGACGCCCACGAAAATCCTAAGCACAGTTCAACTTTCGCGCTTGCGACGCCCCATGGCAAGCGGGCGCACTTGAGCAGCTTCGGTCTGCTTCCCACGCGCGAACACTCAGTTAGCAAAGCGTCGCGGACCGGGATGTCGCTTCCGCCCTGAAGCCATAGACACCCAGAACTCAGCACTGTGATCTAGCTCATCCACCTTCTTGGCTGCATCGATGGATCCTGCGCTCTCATCGAACTGCGCCATGGCTATCTCAAAGCGCGGCGTAAGATCACGTAACTCACTCAGGGTGCGCGATAGGCGCCGATCCGTTGTATGATTCATCTCGGAGGCCTCGCTTCGCTCGCTGTGTAACGCGATGATCCGTCGGAGGCGTGAGCATCGAACGCGACGAGGGAAAGAAATGGCAGACGGCGGACACTACCGAGCGCCCTTGGAGCCGAACACCTTCCGCCACGGAAAACCGACACCATCGGCGTAAATAAGATCGCCCCCATCGTTAAAGCCGGAGAAGTGCGTATCTCCAAACCATTCCGTGTTCACGTCGACGGCGAGACCACTTGCTTGCCGTTCGAACTCACGCGCTGTGATGTAGGCGAGGCAGTCGGCAATTTTGCTCTCAAGAGTGCTGCCTGGTTCAATATGATCGATGTCTGGGACGTGACACCCCCTGCTAAACCAAACGAACAACGGAAACCTGCGGATGCCTACCATGCACTCCTCGGCCCACCCGTTTTTCTTCCCTCGCTGAACTTGGTCGAAGGCGAAGCGGGGTTGAACTCCAGCGTTCGTGCAGAGCTCCAGCGTTCGGAGAGTGTAGGCGGAGAAAACCTGATCACGGAGGTAGCGCTTCTGAGCTGCGTCTGCGGTCCCCATTGCTCCAACCGTGATGAATTTGGAAACGCGATTTGTGCGTGCGATTTTCGCCATCCGACGCACATATTTGAGGCCCGCTGACAGTGACCTGTCAGGCCAAACCTTTCGGTCCATGATATCTTTGGCGTGGAAGGCTTTAACGGTCCCCCCACTCTCTCTCGCCAAGTCGTGTTCAAGCTGGGCAACCTTACATTCAATCACCGCCCGCTTGTCACCCGCTATGCCCAATCCTGCCAAAAGAAACAGCGAGACACCGGCGACTTCCCGGACCGCCTCGTCTGCCGATATGGTCAGCGATCCGCGACGCGGCGTGGTGTCGGCACGGATATCATTTCGAAGCCTGCATCTTGAGCAGGTGTTGGAGAACGAAACCGGCACCCAGTGACCCACCGCCTTGGTGCCGGCGACTGACTCCTTGGGGTAAGGCTGTTTCTCCATCCAATTGACCGGTTGGTTCAGGCCGCAGCCGCTGCACGCATATTCTCGTCCCAAAAGCTCTTCCGGAACGATTGGCGGCGGGTCGCGATGCTTCACCTTGGATGTTGGGGCAGTCATAATTGGGCGTAGCGAGCTATCCCGCTGTGGCAAGATACGGCAATTCTGGCCCTTCGGACTTTGCTTGGGCGCTCGAAAGCTAATTCGGATTGTCGAGGTGACTAGCTGCACGGCGCGCGGTCGGAATAACCAGCTTCAACTCGGCGTCAAAAAGGTGGTCCGGTATCGATCCTTGCTGTGGAGGACATTGGACGCCCCAGTGCGCGCTCCTCATAGTCGATCGCAAACCTGTCGACCAGTTCTGGATGAAGCTGCGCGAAGACGTCGGTGTGGACTTGAAGTAGCCGGAGCGCTCCATCTCTACTCCAGTGACGAAGGCGGAGGAGGTGCTGCAGCGCACGCCCCTCTCGCAAAGCTTGTGGAAATGCATGATCTCGGCGAAGCCCGGCTGAACGGGGATCGTGTGAGAGGGGAAGGCTTGGCGTGACGGCCCAGGATCATACCGAACTGCTGCGCTTCCGGCCACGAGCCAGGATGCTGTTGCTCCTTGGCGACCAGCTCATTCGAGATCCCGGCATTGCTGTCTTCGAATTGGTCAAGAACGCCTACGACGCCGACGCCACCCACGTGTCGGTCACCATGCAGGGCATCGACGACCCCGATTCCGGGTCCGTTATCGTCGAAGATAACGGTTCGGGAATGACTTGGGAGACGGTTACCCGTGTCTGGCTTGAGCCGGGCACAGATCATCGCGAGAAGGAGAAGAACGCGGGGATCCGCAGCCCGCGGTTTCATCGGCTGCCTCTTGGTGAGAAGGGCATCGGTCGCTTCGCCGCACACAAGCTTGGCCTCCACGTAAAACTCGTCACGCGCTTTCGCGACAGGCCTGAGGTTGTCGTGGACCTCGACTGGCGCAAGTTTCAGGGCGACCATTATCTCGACGAGACCCCCGTCGCGGTCTCGACGCGCACGCCGATCGATTTCACCGGCGACGCCACCGGAACGCGGATCGAGGTGACGATCCTCGGCGAGCCGTGGACTCGCGGCATGGTGCGGCAGGTCCATCGCGCCGTCACTGCCATCTCGTCGCCGTTCCAGGGACCAAGCGACTTCAATGTGACCTTCAGCGTCCAGCCTCACGCCGAGTGGGTGGCCGATCTTCTCAGTCTGGAGTCGGTGCTCGATTTCGCTCCCTATCGCGGAAGCTGCCGCGTGCGAGGAGACCGCCTGGAATATGACTACGAGTTCGAGCCCCCGGCCGGGATGACCCGCGTGGAGGGGCGCAGGCGAGATGGCGTCGAGCTCTCGATAAGAGGCCTGCTGGCGACGAACGGCGCCGGTTCCCTAGCGGGGATTGGCAACTTCGACGTCGATCTGCGTCTGTTCGACCTCGATCCCCAAGTTCTTCGCTTCGCTGTGTCCGACCGCAAAGGCCTTCGTGAGTTCCTGCGCAACAATGGGGGGGTGCGCGTCTTTCGCGACCAGATCCGCGTATTCGACTATGGCGAGCCCGGCAACGACTGGCTCGAGCTCGGCACGCGCCGCGTGAACACGCCGACCCAGCGCCTCAGCAACAACCAGATCATCGGCGCAGTGCATCTGAGGGGCGAGGACAGCCGAGGTCTCGTCGAAAAGACCAACCGCGAGGGTTTTGTCGAGGACGAACGGTACGACCTCTTTCGCGACATTGTGCTGTTCGCGCTCACCCAGATCGAATCGGAACGCAATCAGGATAAGGTCAGGATCAGGCGCGAATACAGCGCGGCATCGGCGCGCGAACCGGTGATCGAGCGCATGGGTGAGCTGCGCGATGAGCTCGCCCGACGGGGTGTCACCGATCTCAATCGGTTGCTGGATGCGATCGAGCGCGAGTTTCGTAGCGTCCGCGACACGCTGATGGTCGCGGCGAGCTCGGGGCTGACGGTGTCGACGGTCATCCACGAGGTCGAAAAGGGCATCGGTCAGATCGTCACTGCCGTCCGGCGGGGCACTCGCGTCGACGAACTGGTGCCGCTCGCGGAGCATCTTTCTGAGCTCATTGAGGGTCTGACCTATCTCACCCGCAAGTCCGGGCGCCGGAAGGAGGCTGCCAGCCTGCTCATTCGCCAAGCGCTGTTCAACACAGGCTATCGCGCGCGGGCGCACCGCATCGAGATGATTAACGGCATCGAGGCTGGTGACGAGGACTTCTCCATCGTCTGCTCGCGCCGGTTGATAATCGCCACGCTGATGAACCTCGTCGACAATTCCATCTACTGGCTTGAGAACAAGGGTGCCGTCAGCAAAGCGATCTATCTGGGGACCACCACCGATCTGGCTGGCGGGCCCGCGCTGGTGGTTGCGGACAATGGGCCAGGGTTCCAGGATCCGCCCGAGTTCCTGACTCAGGCGTTCGCGACCCGGCGACCTGAAGGGATGGGTCTAGGACTTCACCTAGCCGACGAGATCATGCGAGCGCACGGAGGGGGGCTTGTCTTTCCCGACAGGGGGGACGTTCGTCTGCCCTTTGAGCTCCGGGATGGTGCCGTCGTCGCACTTCAGTTCAGCGAAAAGGCCTGACATGCTTTCGACTGCCCGCGCGATTGTGGTCGACGATCATTACGAAGAGGTGGAACCCGTCATTCGGGCGCTTACGCGTCTCGGCATAGGGTCGGTCTATTTGAGCGGCAGAGTGGAGGACAATCCTCCTGCGCCGCTCCACGGGATCCGCTTGGCAATTGTCGACATGGACCTAAACCTTGGCACCGGCACCAGTGCAGAGGAGACGGCAGCCGGTACGCTCGGATTTCTCCAGCAGATCCTGCACGGCGATGCCAACCCGCTGATGGTGATTGTGTGGACCGGATCCGACGAAACCTATGAGGAATTCCGGCAGCGCTTCCCTCAGACCTTTCCACAATGTGCGCCCGGAATCGTCCATCGCCTCGACAAATCAGATTTCCCGGAAGTCACTCAAGACTGGGCCGATGCGGCGGCCGATGCTTTCAAGAGTGCCATCGAGGAGCAACTGGCGGCCAGCCGGCCGCTCGATCTGTTCTGGTCGTGGGAGGAGGCGGTTCACGGCGCTGCCAGCCGCACCACCTCTGCAATCGCCGACATCATCGACGTCGGCCGCGGCACCGGTGACAAGCGACTGGCGTGGAACGCGGCAGCTTCGCATGTACTGGCAGCCCTCGCCCGGGCATCGACAGGTCAGCAAGGGCACACGCAGGAGAAGTTGCTGGATGACCTTTGCAGTGGCTTGGAGCCACTTTTGCTCGATCGCCTCGAACATCATAGGGTTCCGAACGCCCAATTGGTCGAGGGATCTGCCAAGCTCATCTTCGACACGGCGGCTGAGCAGCGCAAGGCGATCAAAGAAAATGCCGACTATCGGAAGGAAAAGAGCGGAGTCGCTGCTTTCATCGAGCGGCTGAGCGGCATCCTATGGGATGCCGTCGACTTCATTTACTCCAACGGTACGCCAGAGTCCGATCCCGGGCGAAAGCGCAAGAAGATTGCAGCGCTGATCGCCGAACCTCAGAAGCCGAAAAGCTTGGTATTCGCTGCGGCTCAGGCCGCCCGTTTGAATGCGATGCTCCATTGGTCCGTGCTGGCGAGTGGCAACCCGGTGCGTCCTGGCAGCATCTATCTCGTTGGGGCGAAGGGCGATCCGGTTCACGATGCCCTCACCGCAATGGGCTTCGACGAGACGGTCCTACGAAAGGACATATTCGCCTCCGCTTCCAAGGGTGGTCCTCTCGTACTCGTGGAGGCGACTCCTGCCTGCGACTATGCTCAAGGCAAATGGACCATGCCCCGCTTCGTCGTGGGCTGTTTCGCTTCGGAGGCGCACGCGGGTGGACTACGAGCGCAGGCCGATTTCCTGCGATCGTACGGACCGCTGTGGCTCGACTGCGCGGGTCAGCAGGGTGGTGTGGTTCACCTCGTGCTCGATTCGCACTTTGCCGTATCGTTCGGGATGCAAGAGGTGAAAAAATGGTCGCCGATCCTGATGCTGCGGCGGCGGACGCTTACTGATCTTCAAGTCTGGCTGTCATCGCAGCATATGCGGCAGGGTTTGCTCAACGTCACCTAATGCCTGGCCACAGACGGCCGGTGCATTCCGACCCGCCTAGTCTCTCGCCGACTTCTTTTTTCATCTAAGCCGTGGGTCGGCGCGAAACGCGTTGCTGATCTGAGGTAACGGCACGTTCGGAGACCCGCGTTCTAGTTCCGCGAGCTAAAGGCTATGATCTTGCTTCCGGCGCGGAACCGGTCAACTGTCGAATGGCTAGCATTCCGGTGAGACAAGAGGCCGGTCAACGTCGCTGCAAGTTGCGCGCAGTCAGGTCCGCCACTCGTCAGAGCGCCAAAATTATGTTGTGGCTCTCGTCCGGGTCGAACATGCCTGGCCGATCGTCGGGATCTTTCCAGTTGCCGTAAATGTCCTCGATCAAGCCATCGGACGTCATGACCTCGAGAGGGGAGACCGTCCGCCAACCGCGCACATACTTGTCGAACCGGTACTGGTCGTCGGTATCGGGCAGCGAAACGCCGGAGAGCTCGTACGCCGATGCCCACTCGTGGTCAGAGATCTTGCCAACCGGCAGCTCCATCGACGCATGCTTGCGCAGCGAAGCGTCGAGGCACTCGCTGTTAAGTGATGCCAGCTCCGCGATCAGCCGGCCGAGCGAGATGGCAGCCTCGCAGTCGAAGGCTTCGCCGCCCGTTAGTCCGCGTCCGGACAGCGGGAAGCGGTAGGAGAACAGTTCGCGGTGCCCGCGCAGCCGCTCCAACTGTGCGTTCGATTCATTGCGCCGCGTCGGATCGAGCGCCCGCATGTAGTCGCCGGTGAGGTTGAGAATTTTCGCGTGCGTCATCTCGACAGTGTCGCGGCCATTCCACTCGACCGGTGGGGAGGTTAGCAGGAACGCCCGGCACGCGTTCAGCACGGCGTAGTAGTTGAAGTACGGCACGGCGAGCATCAGGTTGTGATCGCGCGCGTAGACCGACGATCCGGCCAGCATGTTGGCGGCGGTTGCAAACTTGATGGCGAGGTAGTGCCTCAGCACCCAGCGGCTGTTGGCGGCTGCGTCGAAGGCCTTCGCGATCGGGGCGAACATCTGCCGCCGGTCCGCGCAGTAGTTTCGGATCTGCTCGAGGCTCGCCTGGCGCGGAAGCTCACTATAGTGGTAGCAGTAGTCTGAGCCGGTGGCCCTGTGGATGTCGTCGAGGTTCGCGACCGCAGCCTCTTCCATCGTCGCGCTCCGATTGTTCCTTTCGCCGACCTGCCTAACGCTTCCTGGTCAACTGCCCTGCGGGCCGGAGCGAGATGGCCGACGACGGCCCGGTTTGCCACCAAATAGCGCACTGCAGGTAGGAACAGTGAAACTTAAAAGCCGCCAAGGTGCCGTGAATGTCGCCTTGTGGGTCCGAGCCGCATCGTGCCTTAAACGAAGGACCCCTTTGCACGTAAGGTCGACCGAAACAGGCCGTCAGCAACCGCCAACAGCGGCCCTTCATCGGGGAAGGTTGGTTCACTTGTCACCGGATATACAACGACTGCATTTTGCAGCTGTTACCCAGATTGTTACCCAGGGACGGCTATCTCTGTGCTCGGCACCCACCACTCGTCTAAAAAACTGCAGAGTTATCAAGGCGAAAAGTGGTGGACGCACTAGGGCTCGAACCTAGGACCCGCTGATTAAGAGTCAGCTGCTCTACCAACTGAGCTATGCGTCCACTGCCGTGAGGCGGATGTTCCGGCGGCGATTTCTGCTCGGAGCGGCGCGCCGGTAGCATGGGCACAGGTGGTGCGCAACCGCTTGCGCTTCAACCTGCTAGCCGATCGTCGACACGCTCCGCTGCTGCCTTTCAAGCGACATCAACAGGCCGAGGCAGAGCATCACGGTCATCACCGCAGACCCGCCGAAGCTGACCAGGGGCAGGGGCACGCCGACGACCGGCGCCAGGCCCATCACCATCATCAAATTGATGGAAACGTAGAAGAAGATGGTCGCGGAAAGGCCGGCGGCGGCAAGCTGGCCGAAGCGCGTGCGTGAGTTGGCGCTGACCTTCATGCCCCAGCGGATCACCATCGCGAAGGCCAGGATCAGCAGCACGCCGCCGACCAGGCCCCACTCCTCCGCCATAGTCGCAAAGACGAAGTCGGTGTGACCTTCGGGAAGGTAGTCGAGGTGGCTTTGGCTGCCCTGGAGGAAGCCCTTGCCCCAGATTCCTCCCGATCCGATCGCGATCTTGGACTGCGCGATGTGGTAGCCGGCGCCGAGCGGGTCGCTTTCGGGATCGAGGAACACGTCGATCCGCTTGCGCTGATAGCCGTGCATCAGGCCGTAAACGATTGGCGCCGCGATGCCCGCGACCGCCAGTGGGCCGACGAAGATCCAGAGCGGCAGGCCGGCAAGGAACATCACCGTCACGCCGCACAGCCCGACCATGATGCAGGTGCCAAGGTCCGGCTGCACCAGGATCAGGAACGCCGGCACTCCAAGCAGCAGCATTGCCGGCCAGATCGCCCGCCACCGGCGGATCTCACCGGCCGGCACCAGCTCGTAGAAGCGGGCCAGCGTCAGGACGATGGCCGGCTTCATGAACTCGGACGGCTGCAGGCGAATGAAGCCGAGGTCGAGCCAGCGTTGCGCGCCCTTGCTGACGAGGCCGAGTGCCTCGACCCCGAAGAGCATGAGCAGGGTGGCACCGTACAGCGGGAACGTCAGTGCCTTGATCGTCGCCTCGCTCAGCCACGACATGGAGATTGCGACGCCGAGGAAGAACAGAAAAATAACGGCCTGCTTGATCGCCCACGGCTGCATCGAGCCGCCGGCCGCCGAATAAAGGACGAGCAGCCCGAAGCCGGCGATGGTCCCGACCATGAAGATAAGTCGCCACGGCAGCCGCGCCAGCGGCCGCGGGATGATCTCCGACGTGATCATGCCTGGGCAGCGGGTAGCGGCGGTAGTCCGTTGGCGGAGCGCCACGCCGCGGTCTTGCGGGCTAGGCGCTCGTTCAATGGGCCGCCAATGCTTTGCTCGAAGGTGTCGAGCGCCGCGAGCGCCTTTTCCTTGTCGTAGAGGAAGGTGATGGTGTCGCGGATCAGCGGCGCCGCCACTGCCGCGCCGAAGCCGCCATGCTCGACAATCGCCGCGGCCGCGTAGCGCGGGTTGTCGTACGGAGCGAAGGCCATGAACAGCGAGTGGTCGCGCAGCCTCCACTGCGATGCCGTGTAATTGCCACGCTCGCCTGCGCTGAGATTGTGGGTCTGGGCGGTTCCGGTCTTGCCGGCCATGTGGATGCCATCGAGCGGCAACTTGGCCGCCGCGGCGGTGCCGTGATCGACCACCCCCGCCATCGCCTTGCGGATGAAATTCAGGTGGTCTGCGTCGACCGCGAGCTGCGTCTGCGGGACAATCGGCTTGTTCTTCAGCAGGCGCGGCATCACCCGTTTGCCCGTCGCTAGACGGCTCGCCATGACCGCGAGCTGAAGCGGGTTGATGAGGACATAGCCCTGGCCGATCGACATGTTGATGGTGTCGTAGGTCTGCCACTCGCGGTGATACTTGCGCATCAGCCACTGCGGGTCGGGAATGGTGCCGTAGCGCTGGTCGAACGGCAGGTCGAACTCCTCGCCGAAGCCCATCGAACGCACCATCGGCGCGAGCTTCTCGGCGCCGACGCGGCGGCACATCTCGTAGAAATAGATGTCGCAGCTCTTCACCACCGCCTTGTCCATGTCGACGGCGCCGTGGACCTGGTCACAGTGGAATACGTGGTTTCCGAGTGGATAGGAGCCGGTGCAAAGGACGTGGTGATTGCGGTCGACCCCGGCGTTCAGGAGCGCCATGGCCATCGACGGCTTGATCGTCGAACCGGATGGATAGAGGCTCTGAAGCGCTTTATCGACGAGCGGAAGGTGGTCGTCCCCCGACAGCATCTTCCACTCCGCCTGGCTGATCCCGTCGGAGAACTGGTTTGGGTCGAATGACGGCATCGACGGCATCGCCAGGATGTCGCCGTTGGTGACGTCGAGCACCACTACGGAGCAGGACTGGTCGCCGATCCGGCGTGCGACATATTGGTGCAGGTCGCAATCGATGGTCAGCTGGACGGTGCCGCCGCTGCGGTCCGGCTTGGGGTCCAGCTCCTTGACCAGTTTGCCCCGTGCAGTCACCTCGACGCGCTGACCGCCGGGTTCGCCGCGAAGCGTCTGCTCGAGGGCCTTCTCCAGCCCGGCCTTGCCGATCTTCACGCCCGGGATCAGCAGCAGCGGGTTCTTGTTCTCTTTCTCATACTCGTTGGCAGACGCGGCGCCGACGTAGCCAACGAGCTGCCCGACGGTCGAACCGCCGGGATAGTAGCGGGTAAAGCCGCGCGATGCCGATACACCGGCCAACTCCGGCAGCCGAACGGTGATCGCGGCATATTGCTCGTAGGGAATGTTGTCGGCGACCGAGACCGGCTGGAAGCCGCGCGAATCCTTCAGTTCGCGGCTGATCCGCTCGATTTCGTCCGGCGGCAGCTGCAGCAGCTCGGCGACCCGGGCGACAACCCTCGGCCCGTTGACCAGCTGCTGCGGAATGATGTCGACGCGGAAGCTCGAGCGATTGATGGCGATCGGCTTGCCATTGCGATCGACGATCCACCCCCGGCGCGGCGGCACCGGGATCAGCTGTACGCGGTTGCTCTCGCTGAGAAGCTGGTATTTCTGGTTCTCCGCGACGGACAGCCAGCCCATCCGGCCGATCAGCAACCCGCCGACCGCTGCCTGCGCGCCGCCCAGCAGCAGCATCCGCCGCGAGAAGGTCAGGGACTGGTGGACCGGAGTGATCCGCTTGCCGCCGTTCATCGCCCGAGCCTCCAACGATCGGCCCGCGACACGAGATAGGCGCTAAGCGGGAAGACGCAGGTCGAGATGACGAGGGGTGGAACGACCGCCCAGAAGGGCACCCGCGCCCCGCCCAGCGCCGCGATTCGCCATTGAAGCCACTCGTCTGCCGCCAGCAACACCGCTGCGAGCCCCCACTCGATCCAATAGTCGCGCCACATCGTGCGGCGGTCGACCAAATCCAGCGCAAGCATGGTTGCGCTCCACAAAGTCACTGAGAAACCTACTGGAAAGCCGGTGAACAGGTCGTTGACGAGACCGAGCGGAGCGGCCCACCAGCCGGGCCACGGGTCCGAACGAAGCAGCCGCCAGCTGATCAGGGCCAGGAAGCCGAAGTCTGGGTACCAGCCACTCGTCGAGACGACCGGCAGCGCTGCAAGCAAGGAGGCCAGCACCACCGTGATCGCCGGCACGTAACCGGCGAGCGGCTTTGGGCCGACGCCGATGCGGCGCTTCGCCGTGAGCGCAGCTCGAGCCATCAGGGCCTGTCCGCGTCCGTTGCAGCTCCCGCGCCTGCCGCCGCCGGTTCGTAAGGCGGCTCCACGGTCGCGAAGCTGATCCTGCCCGGATCGGCGAGTGGCAAGGCAATTGCGCCGTCGTCCTCCAGCTTCACGATGCGGGCGATCGGCACCAGCGGCGGGTAGAGACCGCCGGTGCCCGACGTGATGATGATGTCACCGCGCTTGAACGGGTTGCGGCCGACTTCCAGCGGTCGAACGTCAATTGCTCCGTCGCCACGGCCTTGCGAAATGACAGGGATGCCGCTCCGCAGCAGGCGCGCGGGGACGATGTTGGACCGGTCGGATACCAGCAGCACCCGCGATGACAGTGCTCCTGCATCAACGATTCGCCCGACGAGGCCGTCGGCCGCGCGCACGGGCATTCCGACCTGCACGCCGTCGCGTGTGCCGGCGGACAAGATCGCGAACCGGCGCGGGCTGTTGAACGAAGAACCCACGACGCGGCCGACCGCGATGGTGCCCGGGTCGTTCTCTCGCAGGTGAAGGACGGCCTTGAGCTGCTGGTTCTCCTGGAAGATGGCCTTGGCCTCGACCATCCGGCGAAGCATCGCCGTACGGTCGCGCTTGAGCTTGCCGTTCTGGTTTGCCGCGTCCCAGTAATTACCAGCCCCGCTAACCAGTCCCTGGGCAGTGCTGGTGACCTCGTGCAGCCCGGACGCGATCGGACCGGTGACATCGAGCGCTGCCCCACGGATCTGCTGGAACTTTGCCGGCGCAAGCAGGGAAAGCGCAAGCAGGATCAGGCCGAACAGTAGGCCTGCGATGAGCGCCAGGAAGCTGAAGAACAGCCCGTACTGCGCGCGTCGCGACCAGCCGGGGCGCGTGGCCGCCACCCCTCAAGCGTCCCTAGGCGGTTTGCAGGACGCCGCGGAACTGCTCTTCCTCGAGCGCCCGGCCGGTACCAAGCGCCACGCAGGTGAGCGGATCCTCGGCGACGGTGACGGGCAGGCCGGTCTCGTCCCGAAGGACTTCGTCCAGGCCTTGCAGGAGCGCGCCGCCGCCGGTGAGGACGATGCCCTGGTCGCAGATATCGGCGGCGAGTTCGGGGGCGGTGTTCTCCAGGGCGATGCGCACACCCTCGACGATGGTTCCGACGGGCTCGGACAGCGCTTCGGCGATCTGGCCCTGGTTGATCGAGATTTCCTTGGGGACGCCGTTCACCAGGTCGCGGCCCTTGATGTGGACCGTCTTGCCGATTCCGTCGACGGGGGGCTTGGCGATGCCGACTTCCTTCTTGATCCGCTCCGCCGTGGCTTCCCCGATCAGCAGGTTGTGGTTGCGGCGAACGTAGGAGCTGATCGCCTCGTCCATCTTGTCGCCGCCGACCCGGACGGAGGTGGTGTAGGCGAGGCCGCGAAGCGACAGCACCGCGACTTCCGTCGTGCCGCCGCCGATGTCGACGACCATCGAACCGATCGGGGCGGTCACCGGCATGTCCGCGCCGATCGCTGCCGCCATTGGCTCCTCAATGAGGTACACGGCGCTCGCGCCGGCGTTGGAGGCGGCGTCGCGGATCGCGCGGCGCTCGACTGACGTCGAGCCCGACGGCACGCAAATCACGATCTCCGGGAAGCGCCAGGCGCGCATCTTGCCGCCGTGCACCTTGTGGATGAAGTGCTTGATCATCTGCTCGGCGACATCGATGTCGGCGATGACTCCGTCACGAAGCGGCCGGATTGCCTCGATCTGGTCGGGTGTCTTGCCCATCATCAGCTTGGCGTCTTCTCCAACCGCCTTGACCTTCTTGACGCCGTTGATGGTCTCGATCGCCACCACCGACGGCTCATTCAGGACGATGCCCTTGCCCCGGACGTAGACGAGCGTGTTGGCCGTCCCGAGGTCGATGGCCATGTCGTGGGAGATCCATTTGAACCAGCGCGTCCAGAACATTCTCTACCCGTTTCTCGCTAAAGGCGGGGCAGCAGCGGAAGCCATCGTCCGCAGCTTAACCCCGTTAAATACGTCCCATTGAATGCGGCCTGAATCTCGCGGAAAATCAGCGCTTCGCCGGCTGCCTCGGATTGGGATAAGACCCTTACCATGTCAATAAGAAGGCTGCCCGCCGAGCTTGTGAATCGCATTGCCGCCGGCGAGGTCGTGGAGCGGCCGGCAAGTGCGCTCAAGGAACTGATTGAGAACGCGCTGGATGCCGGCGCGACCCAGATCGCGGTTTCGCTGAGCGGCGGCGGGACCGAGCGAATCGAAGTCTCTGACGATGGCTGCGGCATGGGCCCGGAAGATATGCGCCTGGCGTTGGAACGGCATGCAACGTCCAAGCTGCCGGGCGACGCCATCGACCAGGTGACGAGCTTCGGCTTCCGCGGCGAGGCGCTGCCCTCGATTGCCAGCGTCGCCCGCGTGACCCTCGAAAGCCGGGTCAGAAGCGCGGACGGCTGGCGAATCGAGATCGATCATGGCGAACCGGCGGGCGAGGGGCCGGCAGCACTTCCGCCCGGCACCCGCATCCGCGTCGAACACCTGTTCGAGAAGGTGCCCGCGCGGCGCAAGTTCATGCGCAGCCCCCGGGCGGAATATGCCGCCTGCCTGGACACCGTGAAGCGGCTGGCGATGGCCCGCAGCGACGTCGGCTTCACGCTCGAGCATGACGGCCGGCGAATCCTGACGCTGCAGGCGGCGGAAGCGCCTGCTCGCGTGGCCGAGCTTCTCGCCCATGAACTCGACCGCCACGGCGTCGGCATCGACTGCGATCGCGAGGGCCTGCGCCTGACTGGCGTCATCAGCCTGCCGACCTTCAACCGCGGCGTTGCCGACCAGCAGTTCCTGTTCGTCAACTCCAGGCCCGTGAAGGATCGCGTGCTCGTCGGAGCACTCCGCGCCGCCTATCGCGATCTGATAGCCCGGGACCGCCACCCGATTGCTGCGCTGTTCCTGGACGTGCCCCTCGACGAAGTCGACGTGAACGTCCACCCGGCAAAGACCGAAGTTCGCTTCCGCGACCCGTCCGCGGTCCGTGGTTTGATCATCGGTGGTCTCCGGCGGGCGTTGGACGCTGAAAGCCAGCGAAGCGCCGCCCGCGAACAGTCCGCGGCGCCGGTCATGTGGACCAGCAGCGCAAGCTACGATGCCGCTCTCAACCGTGTTGCCGATGCGCCGCGCAGCTTCGAACCATACGGTCGGGCGCCCACATCAGCGACCCTCGCCACCGTGGCCGAAGGGCACCGCCTCTTCGAGCACGCTCCGGCGGCGCGCGCCGAACCAGCCGTCGAGCCGGTGCCGCGCTACCCCCTCGGCGTTGCCCGGGGACAGGTCGCCGCCACCTACATCGTTGCCGAAGCCGAGGACGGGCTGGTCATCGTCGACCAGCATGCGGCCCACGAACGGCTGGTCCTCGAACGCATGCGTGCCGCGCGCGAGGGTGGCGCGATTGCCCGGCAGGCGCTTCTCATTCCCGAAGTCGTCGAACTCGAGGAGCCTGACTGCGACCGGTTGGAAGCCGCTGCTCCCGAGCTTGCCGAAATGGGGTTCGAGATCGAGCGGTTCGGGGACACTTCGATCCTCATCCGCGCAGTGCCTGCCGCGCTCGGCAAGACGGATGCGAAGGCGCTTGCAGCGGACCTCGCCGCCGAAATCGCCGAGCTTGGTGGCCCACTCAGCCTCCGCGACAAGCTTGACCTGGTCGCGGCAACGATCGCCTGCCACGGCTCCGTCCGGGCGGGCAGGGTGCTCTCGGTCGCGGAGATGAACGCGCTGCTGCGCGAAATGGAAGTCACGCCACGTTCCGGTCAGTGCAACCACGGCCGCCCGACCTGGGTGAAGCTCGGGCATTCCGAGATCGAAAAACTGTTCGGCCGCAAGTAAGGGCCGAGCGAGTGCCTTACCTCGTCGTCTTTCTCGGAGCCGGCATTGGCGGCGCGCTGCGCCACGCGATCAACCTCACTTCAGCGCGGCTGTTCTCCACCCAATTTCCGTCCGGCACCTTTCTAGTCAACGTCATCGGCTCCTTCCTCATGGGGCTGGTCGCCGGCTATTTCGCGTTCCGGCCAGGCCTCTCCCAGAACCTGCGCCTCTTCCTAACCACGGGCGTGCTCGGCGGCTTTACGACCTTCTCGGCCTTCTCGCTCGACACCGCCTTGCTGGTGGAGCGGCACAGCTATGCGCTTGCCGCCGGCTACATCGTCAGTTCGGTCGCGGTCAGCATTGGCGCATTGTTCTTGGGCCTGACCGCGTTTAGGAGCGCCGCCAACTAGCCATGAACATCGACCTCATCCCCATCGGCGACGATCCGCCGAACAGCATCAACGTCATCATCGAAGTGCCCGTCGGCGGCGAGCCGGTGAAGTACGAATTCGACAAGACGTCGGGCGCCCTGTTCGTCGACCGCATTCTGCACACGCCAATGCGCTATCCGGCCAACTACGGATTCATCCCGCACACCCTTTCACCGGATGGCGACCCGCTGGACGCCCTAGTGGTTGCGCGCTCGCCCTTCATCCCGGGCAGCGTCGTCAAGGCGCGCCCGATTGCCGTCCTCTACCTTGAGGACGAGCATGGCGGGGACGAGAAGCTGCTGACGGTGCCGGTCGACTCCGTGTTCCCCTATTACTCGCAGGTCGAGGCGCACGGCGATCTCCCGGAAATCGTCCGGCAGCAGGTCGAGCACTTTTTCACTCACTATAAGGACCTTGAAGCCGAAAAATGGGTCCGGGTTGGCCATTGGGGCGACTCCGCGGACGCCAAGCAGGTCCTTCAGGAAGCGATCGATCGCGCTGGCGCGAGCGCCTGATCAGCGCTCGTCGACGCCGCTGAGCTTCCGGTAAGTCTCTTCGATCGGATTTTCCCGAGCGTCCCTGCGCGCGGCTTCCAGCAGCGGATAGCCGCTTTCCTCCTCACGCCGGAGCTGGTCGGCAAAGCGGCCGGCGCGGACCTCCTGAAGCACCTCGGCCATGCGGGCTCGAACGCCATCGTCGATGATCCGCCGTCCACCCACCGTTGCGCCAAGCTCGGCGGTGTTGGAAATGGCCTCGCGCATTCCGGCGATGCCCCGCGCCTCGATCAGTTCGGCGATCAACTTCAGCTCGCCGACGCATTCCATGTAAGCGACTTCCGCCGACACCCCTGCCGCGACCAGCGTCTCGAAGCCGGCGGTGAGGATTTCGGGAACGGCCCCCCAAACGACAGCTTGCTCGTTGAACAGGTCTGCCTCCGCTTCTTCCGCGAAGCTCGACTCCATCAACCCTGTGCGCCCGCACCCGATCGTCCGACCGTATGCCAAGGCGATTTCGCGAGCATGGCCGGTGGCATCCTGCGCCACGGCCCACAGGCCGATCATCCCTCTGCCCTCGCGATACAGGGACCGCAGCGCAGTCCCCGGTCCCTTGGGCGCGACAAGGAAGACGTCCAGGTCGTCGCGTGGCGTGATGAAGCCGAACCGGATGGACAGGCCATGGCTGAAGCCCAGCGCGGCGCCCGACCGCAGGTTCGGTTGGATCTCGCTGTACAGCGCGCCGTGGATCTCGTCGGGCGCCAGCATCATCACCACGTCCGCTGAAGCAACGGCATCCTCCAGCAGCGCGGTTCGCAATCCATCGGCTTCGGCGGCGATCATGCTTCCGGAGCCGCCGCGCAGGCCGACGACGACGTCGACGCCGCTATCGAGGAGATTCAGCGCTTGTGGCCGTCCCTGGTTGCCGAACCCGACAATGGCGACGCGCTTGCCGGCGAGCGGAGCGGTATCGATGTCTGCGTCGCGGAGCCAGCCCATCGGCGGCGACTAACCTTTCGTGCCCAGCAGTTCCAGCGCCGCTGCCATTGTCGCGCTGCCGAGCGGCTCAAGAAAGCGTGGCCAATGGGGGGGTGGCTGGTGCGAGAACCAGGTATATTGCCGCTTGGCATAGCGGCGGGTCGCCTGCTGACCGGCGGCAATGGCCGCTTCGAGAGACAGTTCGCCGCGGATGTACGCGGCCAACTCCGGCACGCCGATTGCTCGCATCGCAGGCAATTTGGGGTTGAGCTTGCGGGCGAGCAGCATCTCGACTTCGGCGATCGCGCCCCGCTGGACCATCGTCGCAAACCGCTCGTCGCAGCGGGCATAGAGCCAGTCACGCGGCGAAAGCAGGATCAGTGGCCGCAACGCGATGGCGTCGCGAATGCCGCCTGCTCGCGCCGACTGCCACTCCTGAAGCGTCCGTCCGGTCGATAGCACCACTTCGAGCGCTCGCTCCGACCGGGCTCTGTCCCCCCGGTTGAGCCGGGCCGCCGCTCCGGGGTCTTTCTGCTCAAGCCGGCTTCGAAGCTCCTCGAGGGGCGCTTGCCGAACCTCTGCCCGCACCGCGGGATCGATCCCCGGAACCGGCGCGATCCCATCAAGCAAGGTCCGGATGTAAAGGCCGGTGCCGCCGACAAGTATCGGCAGGCGCCCCTCCGCCTGGACGTCCTCGATCTCGCTCCGCGCCAGCTCTGCCCAGTCCGGCGCCGAGCACGGATCGGCAGCATCGCGAACCCCGTAGAGCCGGTGATCGGCTCGCTCGAGCTCCGCTGCGCAAGGAGCTGCGCTTACGACCGTCAGATCCCGGTAGATCTGGGCGCTATCGGCATTGACGATCGCTCCGCCGGTGCGTTCGGCCAGCGCCAGTGCAAGTGCCGACTTGCCGCTTGCGGTCGGTCCGGCAATTAGGGCGACCGGAGGTTTTGCAGACGCGATGGCCATTGCGACGCTGATAGCAGCGGGACGACTGGATGACAGGTTGATCGACCGCGCCCTTGGGCTGCTGCGCGAGATCGATCCCGCTGCTGCGTTCGGCGGCTGGATCGACGAGGGCGACGCAGCGGACCTGAAGTTCAAAGGCGATCTCAAGTCCGCGCGTTGGTCGCTCGCCGGGATGGAAGAGGTCGACGTGTTCGTCCAGGCGGACGAGCCGCGTTGGCGGCGGCTGTTGGTCGCCGACATGGATTCCACCATCATCGGCCAGGAGTGCCTCGACGAGCTCGCCGACTACGCTGGGCTCAAGGAGCAGGTGGCGCGCATCACCGATCGCGCGATGCGCGGCGAGCTCGACTTCCGGGGTGCGCTCAAGGAACGGGTGCGGATGCTTGCCGGGCTAGATGAAGGCGCACTTGGCCGCTGCCTCAAGGAGAGGGTGAGCTTCACGAGCGGAGCCGAGACCCTCGTTCAGACGATGCGGGCGGGCGGTGCACGCTGCATGCTTGTCTCAGGGGGTTTCCTGTCCTTTGCCGAGCCGGTCGCGAAGGCGGTGGGCTTCGACCGCGTGCGCGCCAATCGCTTCGTATTCGCTGGCGGTAAGCTGAGCGGCGAGGTGGGCGACCCGATCGTCGACGCGACTGCCAAGCGCGACGCGCTCATCGAAGTGCGCGAACAGCTCGGCCTCTCGGCCGCGGACGTGCTCGCGGTCGGCGATGGAGCGAATGACAAACCAATGATCGAGGAGGCGGGGCTGGGCGTCGCGTTCCGCGCCAAGCCGGCACTGGCGCAGGTTGCCGACGCTGAGCTCAAGCATCACGGCCTTGATGCCTTGCTATGGGCGCAGGGCGTGCGCCGCCGCGACTGGTTCCGCCGCTAGGCTATTTCGCCGGCACCGGTAAACAGGCCTGTCCGCGCGCCGCAAGTGCGTGGCAAGCGCTTACCGCCGCAGCGCGGCTCTCGAACGGACCGACCTGCAGCCGCGTGATCGCACCGACGGACGTGTAGACTGCGGAGCGGCCGCCAAGTGCGCTGCTGCCTGACACTTTGCGGAACAGGGCCTCCGCCGAGCTGCGCTGCGAAAAAGCGCCGAGCTGAATGCGCCACGCACCGGAACGGGGAGCGGCGACAGCAGCGGGCGCAGAAACATGCCGGACCGGCGCGGCAGCGGTCTTGGCCGGGGCCTTCGCGGGCGCGGCTGCTTCCTCCGGAGAGGTTTTCGCCGCAATCTTGGGCGCGGGCTTTTCCACCGGCGCCTTTCGTGCAGTTTTCTTCGTCGCGCCTTTGGCCGCCGCGATCAGCGTTAGTGCCTTCTTGCGCTCTGCCGGTGTCAGCAGCTTGTCCATCTGCGCCTGCGTGTCCTTCGCTGCGACGAGACCCTGCGTTGCAGCCCGGCTCACGTAGGCAAATCCAAGGGAGCTGTTCTGGGTGACGGTGTCGCCGTTGAACAACGCCGTTCCGTAGACGAGCATCGCCGGCGGGTCGTTCTGTTCCGCGGCCGCTTTCAGCCACCTAAGGCCTGCCGCTCTGTTGCCGCTCTGGAACAGCAGCAGCCCCAGCGTCGTCTCGGCATCGACATTGCCTTGCTGCGCCGAGCGCTCGAGCCAGGTCTGTGCGGCGGCGAGGTTGGTCGGCATGCCGCGGCCAAGGCGATACGCCTGCGCGAGATTGAACTGCGCGTCGGGATCGCCGCTCTCCGCAAGCGGACGCCAGATCTTTACCGCGTCGGCGTAATCCTGCCGCTGCCATGCTTCGATACCGCTTTTCACGGACTGTGCGCTCAGCGGGAAAGCAATCCCGACGAACAGTGCCGCTGCGAGCAAATGCCTGTGATTCACTGATCCTCCACCCGTGGCCGAGCTTAGCGGAGCCGGAGCAGCGCGCAAATAAGGTCGTGCCAGTGTTAACCAGATTTTAGAGCCTTAGGTGCCACTTCGACCCCTGAATTGACGTCACACCGCGAGGGGAAAAGCATGCGCGTTCTGGCAATGGCATCGCAGAAGGGCGGGTCTGGCAAGACGACTCTGTCCGGCCATCTTGCGGTGCAGGCGCAGCTGGCAGGGGCCGGCCCCGTCTGCCTGATCGATATCGATCCGCAGGGCAGCCTTGCCGATTGGTGGAACGAGCGCGAGGCCGATATGCCGGCCTTCGCACAAACGACCGTGGCGCGTCTCGCGTCCGACCTCGAGGTGCTCCGTCAGCAGGGTTTCCGCCTCGCCGTCGTCGATACGCCCCCTGCAATCACGATGGCCATCCAGAGCGTCATCGCCGTCGCCGAGCTTATCGTCATTCCGACCCGTCCAAGCCCGCACGATCTTCGTGCGGTCGGCGCGACCGTTGATCTGTGCGACCGTGCCGGCAAGCCGCTGATCTTCGTCGTTAATGCGGCAACGCCCAAGGCGAAGATCACTTACGAAGCCGCCGTCGCGCTCTCGCAGCACGGCACCGTGGCTCCGGTCACCGTCCACCATCGCACCGACTTTGCCGCCTCGATGATCGACGGCCGCACGGTGATGGAGATCGATCCCAACGGACGCTCCGCCAAGGAAGTCGTCGAACTCTGGGAATATATCTCCGACCGTCTCGAGAAGAACTTCCGTCGAACCGTGTTCGCAGCCCCGGGTGCAGCCCAGGGCAATGCAACGGCTAGTCCGCGTCCCGTCGGTGGCTTCGGCCGCCGCGTCGTCGGCCAGTGAAGGGGACGATGACGGTGGCTAGCGAACCCAAGCCTTTCGCCTCACTCTCTTCCGGACTTCTGGCGCGCAAGGGCGCGGCCCGTCCCGCCATGCGGCCCCAGGGTTTCGGCCAGGGCGGTGCAAGTCTCGAGGATCTCGGCTGGAACGACATGGGCTTCGAGCCGCCCAAGCCGACCGAAGTCGCTCGCGACGTCGCGCATGATGCCTTTGGCGACGACGTCGTCGAGCATCCGCGGGTTGCACATCCGACGGGGCTCACTCCGGTCCAGTCGCCAGTCCACACGCAGCATGCAGAGATCGCCGATCGCTTCGCCGTCGATGACGAAGCTGAGGAACCGCAGGAGAGTGCAGAGGTCGTGGCGTTCGAGCCGGCGCCGGTCGTCGTCCGCGCCCCCGTCGTAGGCCAAGCGCCGACGCCGCGCCGTGCTCCGCGTGAGCGCGTTGCGCCCGGGAGCAAGGCCAAGGCAGCGTTCACGCTTCGCCTCGATCCGCCCCGCCACCTGAAGCTGCGGCTCGCCTGCGCCGTCAACGGCCGGTCAGCCCAACAGCTGGTCACCGATGCTCTCGACCAGTTTCTGCAATCCATGCCCGAACTCGAAGCCATGGCCGAGAAGGCCAAACGCAAGGGATAATCTCATGTCCAAGCCCGTCCGCTTTGGCTCTGTCGTTTCGCTGCTCGTCGTCTCCTCGATGATGGTCGGCTGCGCCGCGCCGCAAGGGCGGGCGCTTACCGCCGGCTCGACCTCGATGAAGGGCGATGTGGCCCTTGCGCTTCGCGCCGCTGCTGCTCTGAACTCCAACGACTATCCTGCTGCTGTCGCGCTCGCGGAACGTGCCGCCCAGAAGACCCCGCAGGACGCCACCGTTCGCACGCTGCTCGGCAACGCCTATTTCGCCTCCGGCCGCTTCGCTTCGGCGGAAGCCGCCTACAAGGACTCGCTGTTCGTCCAGTCCAACCAGCCCGGTGTCATCCTGAAGCTCGTCTTGGTGCAGATTGCGGAAGGGAAGACTGCCGAAGCGCTGACTTTCCTGGACGCCGGCAGGGACGTCATCGACGCGGCCGATTATGGCCTTGCGCTTGCGCTTGCGGGTCGGCCGGAAGCCGGCGTCTCCGTGCTCGAACCGGCTGCCCGGAGCGTGGGTGCGGATGCTCGCGTCCGCCAGAACCTCGCACTTGCTTATGCGCTCTCGGGCGACTGGGCGAAGGCGCGCACCATTGCCAGCCAGGACGTTCCGGCCGACCAGCTCGACGCGCGCATTCATCAGTGGATGCAGCTCGCAAGTCCGCACCGGGCATCCGACCAGGTCGCAGCGCTGGTGGGCGTAACGCCTGCCGCCAGCGACCCTGGCCAGCCGGTTCAGCTCGCGCTGCGCCAGGCTGACACCCGGTTCGCCCAGGCCGCTCCAGCTCCGGCGCCTGCGCCTGTCGCGAGCGTGGCGGTGAACCTTCCGCTTCCAGAGGAAGAACCGGCACTTGCCCAGCAGCCGATGCCCGCACCGCTCGAGCAGGCCGTGTATTCCGAACCCGCTCCAGCGCCGCTGCCGGCCGTTGCAGTTGCTCCGGAGCCCAGCGCTTCCCAAGCGCCGGTCCATCAAGCTGCCATGACGATGGCGCAGGCCGCCATGGCCTCTCCCGAGGCTCCCGCTGCGTTCGCCGCGATGGTCACCAAGGCTCCGTTCCACGCACCGGCCCGCAAGGCTCCGCAGGTCCGCCACGCAGCCGTCGCTCCGCATCTCCTCGGCACCCGCAAGGGCCAGTCCGGAACAGTCGTGCAGATCGGCGCCTACGCCGCACCGCAGCGGGTTGCCGCCGCCTGGACCGCCGCTTCGCGCCGCTTCGGCGGACTTCGCGCCTACACTCCGATGAGCGCCCGTTTCGATGGCCCGAAGGGGACGGTCTACCGTCTTTCGGTCAAGGGCTTCACGACTCTTGGGGAAGCCAAGAGCCTGTGCCTGTCCGTTCGCCGCGCAGGTGGGAGCTGCTTCGTCCGCAACTTTGCCGGCGACGCTCCCGTCCAGATCGCGATGCGTTAGGCCGCGCTGCCAAGCAGTATCTCGAGGCAGGCCATGCGGACTGCCACGCCCATTTCGACCTGAAGCGTGATCAATGACCGTTGCGGATCGTCGGCGACCTCGTCGGCGATCTCGACGCCGCGGTTCATCGGGCCGGGGTGCATGACAACCGCATTCGGTGCTGCGCTGGCGAGCCGCTCTGCCGTAAGACCGTAACGGGCGAGATATTCTCCCGGACCGTCGCCGAAATCGTCGTCCATCCGCTCCCGCTGTACGCGGAGCATCATCACCACGTCCGCGCCTGCGATCGCCTCATCGACGGACATCGGCGGGTGCTCGGAAGGCATCAGCTCCGGCGGCCCTGCAAGGCGCAGCTCGGCGCCTAACCGCGGCAGCAGCTTTGCATTGGACCGCGCCACCCGGCTATGGCGGATGTCCCCGCAGATCGCCACCTTGAGGCCGTTGATCCGCCCGAACCGAAGTTCGATCGCGGCCGCATCGAGAAGCGCCTGCGTCGGGTGCTCGTTGGTGCCGTCGCCGGCGTTGATCACCGGCGTGTCCATGATCTGTGCAACTCTTGCCGGCGCTCCATTGTCGCGATGCCGGATGACCAGAGCGTCGGGGCGCATCGCATTCAGCGTCCGCGCCGTGTCCTCCAGCGTCTCCCCCTTCTTCACGGACGAATGCTCCACCGAGAGCGACACCGGTGCAGCCCCGAGGCGGTGCGTCGCCGTCGCGAAGGACATCGCCGTGCGCGTCGAATTTTCGTAGAAAAGGTTGAAGACCAGCTTCCCGGCAAGCGGCTCGCCGACCCGGCCGGCGCGATTCTGCTCGAACCAGTGCCGCCCTCGGATGAGGATGGTGCCAATCTGACTGTCAGTCAGCGAATCGATGGAAAGCAGGTCCACGAGCATGGCGCTTATTGGGCCGGCCCCAGATTGGCCAGCGCGTCAATTGCGCCCTGCAGAATGTGCGCCGCGGCGAGCGCATCCACTTTCTCCGCCCGCCGCGCTCGGCTGACGTCCGCGGCGATCATCGCCCGCTGCACCGCCTGGGTCGACCAGCGCTCGTCCCAGAGGAGAACCGGCAGTTCCAGCGGCGCCAGGTTGCGGGCGAAGGCCCGAACCGACTGGGTGCGTGGCGAATCGCTGCCGTCCATGTTGAGCGGGAGGCCCACCACGACTCCGGCGATCCGCTCCCGCGCTACAATCTGGCGCAATGCCTCGAGATCCTGCGTGAACTTGGTCCTGCGGATCGTCTCCGCGGGCCCGGCGAAGTGCCAGCCTGCGTCACAGATCGCGACGCCGACCGTCTTGGTGCCGACGTCCAGACCCGCAAGCTTGCCGCCGTCCGCAAGAGCGGCTCCGAACTCGGCGGCTTCTGCGGTGATCAGCGATGCCACGCCGCAAGCCGCCGTTGCGCGTCCTGGCGGATCGCTCCCCAGAACAGCGCATAGTCGTAGACATGATAGTTGTTGCCGGGCAGCACGAATGGCCCAAGCGGCGGGATGTCGCCGCTGACGATCAGCAGCCCCTTGTCGCAGCGCGCGCCGACCCGCCCGGTTTGCAGGTTCGCGGACTTGAGGTCGGCCGTTGGCACCAGCGTTCCCGGGTTGTCCCGCGGGGGCGCCGCGCTGTCCGGCGTGCCGGTCAGCGGATTGACGCAAAGCAAGTCCTCACGATTGCGTTCGCCCCCGGCCAGTCCAGCGGAGCCCTGATAGGAATTCAGGACGAGGTCGGGATTGGGTGGGTCGCCAAAGGTCAGCCACGACAGGATGCACCCGCTCTGGTCAGGAGCCGCGCATGCCGGAAGTCCAAGCGCCGGAAGGTCGGCGGTGCGGCTGATTGGCCAGCCGACGACGTAGGCAGCGACCACTCGACTCGCGATGGGCTTGCCGGCGATCCTCTCCCGAAGCAGCCGCTCGAGGTGCAACGCGCCCTGGCTATGCCCAGCAAGGATGATCGGCCGGTCGCCCGCCTCTTTCAGGAACTGGTCGAACGCCGCGATCACGTCACGATAAGCGAGATCGAGCGCCTTTTGCGCATCGCTGCTGCTGAGCAGGAACGCACCAAACGCCGCCTGCCGGTAGCGCGGCGCCCAAATCTGCCCGCTGCCATTGAACGCGCTCGCCTGGCTCTGGGTGAACAGCTGCGTCCGGAACTCGGAATCGCCACCCGGCAGGAGAGGGGCGTTCCAGCGGTCCGTGTAGAGATATGTCGTCGGGTGAATGTAGAAGACCGCCGCGTTCCCGACGGTCGCCTGTTGCACGCCTTCGGGCAGCCATGTCGCCGGCCCGCTCGTCCCCGGCTGCGAGACCCAGTTTGACGGTTGCGTGTAGTCGGGAGCGCCGTCTGCCGCCGGAGCGACGAAGTGCCCCTTCGGAACGGCGCTGTTGATGAGCACGCGGTCGCCGAACTGGAAAATGGCGAACGCTCCTGCGACGCCGATCAGCGTCAGGACGAAGATGACGATCAGGAACCGGCGAGCGCACATGTGCGGCGCGCCCTATTGAGCGGGAGCGCACCCGGCAAGCGTGCCACCGCCACGATCACCCGCTTGCCCCCTCATACCCTGCCGGTTATCGCGCCGCGGCAATGTCCGTATCCCCCGAACAGGTCCGCCACATCGCCAAGCTGGCGCGCATCGCCATGAGCGACGAGGAAATCGAGCGCCTCGCGCCCGAGCTCAACAACATCCTCGGCTGGGTCGAGCAGCTCGGCGAGGTGAACACCGACGGCGTCGAGCCGCTGGCGACGGTGATTGACCAGAAGCTCCGGCTCCGGGACGACGTCCTCAACGACGGCAACATCCGCGAGGACATCCTCGCCAACGCCCCCGAAGCGCAACATGGCTTCTTCGCAGTGCCCAAGGTGATCGAGTGACCGATCTAACCGCCAAGACGATCGCCGAGTTGCGCGACGGCTTCCGCTCGGGCGAGTTCAGCGCCCGGGAGATCGCTGAAGGCTATAACGCCGCGGTGGCCGCCGCGCGGACGCTCAACGCCTACACGGTCGAAACACCAGAAGACGCGCTCGCTGCTGCCGATGGAGCCGATCAGGCGCGCGGCTCAGGCGATCTGCCGTCGCTCGCAGGCATCCCGCTGGGCATCAAGGACCTGTTCGCCACCAAGGGGGTCGACACGACGGCCGGCAGCCACATCCTCAAGGACTTCCGCCCGCCCTACGAAAGCACCGTCACCGCAAACCTGCGCAAGGCAGGGGCGGGGATGCTCGGCAAGCTCAACATGGACGAGTTCGCCATGGGCTCGTCTAACGAGACCAGCACCTACGGTCCGGTCATCAGTCCGTGGCGGCGCGGGGGCAGCAATGTTGGCTTGACCCCCGGCGGCTCGTCTGGCGGCTCGGCGGCGGCAGTTGCGGCGGGCATCGCACCGGGCGTGACCGGCACCGACACCGGCGGCTCCATCCGGCAGCCTGCCGCCTTCGTCGGAATCAGCGGGATCAAGCCGACCTACGGCCGCTGCTCGCGGTGGGGCATCGTCTCCTTCGCGAGCTCGCTCGATCAGGCGGGACCGATGGCCAAGACGGTTCGCGATTGCGCGATCCTGCTCGAGGCGATGGCCGGGTTCGATCCGAAGGATTCGACCTCGCTCGACGTGCCGGTGCCCAAATGGGAAGCGGGATTGTCGAGCGATCTCAGGGGCAAGCGCGTCGGAATTCCCAGGGAATATCGAATTGACGGCGTGCCCGGCGAGATCGACGCATTGTGGGAACGTGGTATCGAATGGCTGAAGGATGCGGGCGCCGAGCCGGTCGAGATCAGCCTTCCGCACACCAAGTATGCGCTTCCGACCTACTACATCATCGCGCCAGCGGAGGCCTCGTCCAACCTCGCCCGCTACGACGGGGTTCGCTACGGCCTGCGCGAAGAGGGCGTGAAGACGCTGGACGACATGTACGCCGCGACGCGTGCCGCCGGCTTCGGCGCAGAAGTGAAGCGCCGCATCATGATCGGCACCTACGTTCTCTCCGCCGGCTTCTATGATGCCTACTTCACCAAGGCGCAGAAGGTCCGAGCCCTCATCAAGCAGGACTTCCGTGAGGCCTTCGAGCAGTGCGACGTGATCCTGACGCCGACCGCCCCAAGCGCGGCCTTCGGCATCGGCGAGACCACCGATCCGCTGGCGATGTACCTCAACGACGTGTTCGCAGTCCCGGCCAGCCTCGCCGGCCTCCCGGCGATGAGCGTTCCCGGCGGCCTCGACGGCCAAGGGCTGCCGCTCGGCCTGCACCTGATCGGCAACGAGCTCGATGAGCAGACGGTACTCAACGCCGGCCTGGCGATAGAAGAGCGGGCAGGGTTCACCGCGCGACCGGAGAAGTGGTGGTGAAGATCGCCGCGCTCGCGGCCGTTTTAGCTCTTTCTGGATGCCAGGACACCGTCACTCATAGAGAACGGATACGGTTTTCGCGTGGTTCTGTTGAACTTGTCATCACATCGGTGGGTTCGGCCATCGACGGTGAAAAGTATCAGCTCGCGTTCAATCGCGGGGAAAAATCGCAGACCTTCTTCACAGGTTGGGATTTTAGCGAGTTTCATGTCGCCGAGCGCACAGGAAGAATCCAAATTCAGATGTGCAAAGGCCACATCGAACAGGCAGACCCAATTGCGATCACCGACACCGACTTGGTCTGGCCTGAATTGAACTGGAACTGCTTGGACAAGAGCCACGAAGCATGAGTGAATTCCGCATCAAAGGCGATACCGCGGACTGGGAGGTCGTGGTCGGCCTTGAGGTCCACGCGCAGATCACGGCGACGGCCTCGAAGCTGTTCTCCGGCGCGGCCACGGCGTTCGGCGCCGAGCCGAATACGCAGGTCAGCCTCGTGGACGCGGCCATGCCGGGCATGCTCCCGGTTCCGAACCGTGAATGCATCCGCCAGGCGGTGCGCACCGGCATGGCGCTCGACGCCAAGATCAATTCCTGGAGCCGGTTCGACCGCAAGAACTACTTCTACGCCGACCTGCCGCAGGGCTATCAGATCAGCCAGCTCTACCACCCGCTGGTCGGCGAGGGCGAGATCGAGGTGCTGGTCGACGACAAGGACGACAGCAGCGCCAAGACGATCGGCATCGAGCGCATCCACGTCGAGCAGGACGCCGGTAAGCTGATGCACGACCAGCATCCGACGATGAGCTACGTCGACCTCAACCGCTGCGGCGTCGCGCTGATGGAAATCGTCTCGCGGCCCGACATGCGTTCGCCCGCCGAGGCAGGGGCTTACCTGCGGAAGTTGAGAGCGATCCTGCGCTACGTCGGCTCGTGTGACGGCAATATGGAAGAAGGGTCGATGCGCGCCGACGTCAACGTCAGCGTGAGGAAGCCCGGCGAGGAATTCGGAACCCGGACCGAGACGAAGAACGTGAACAGCGTGCGTTTCGTCATGGCGGTTATCGAGCATGAGGCGCGCCGACAGGTCGAATTGATCGAAGGCGGCGGTACGATCGTCCAGGAAACCCGCCTCTACGATCCCGACAAGAACGTCACCCGGTCGCTGCGGTCCAAGGAAGACGCGCACGACTACCGCTATTTCCCCGATCCCGACCTGTTGCCGCTCGAGCTGGACGAAGCCTTCGTCGAGGAATGCCGCGCGAGCCTCCCGGAGCTGCCGGATGCAAAGCGCAAGCGATATGAAGGGCAGGGTATCACGCCTTACAACGCCAGCGTCCTGACCGCCGAAGTCGAGATCGCGCGCTGGTTCGACGCGCTGCTTGAAGCAGGAGCCGAGCCAAGGCAGGCCGCGAACTGGGTGGTCGCCGAGCTGTTCGGCGCCCTGAATCGCCTCGGCAAGAGCATCGAGGACAGCCCGGTCAGCCCGACCCAAGCCGGCGAACTGCTGAGACTGGTCGCCGACGGCACCATCTCCGGCAGCCTCGCCAAGCAGGTGTTCGAGATCATGCTCGAAACAGGCGAAGGAGCCACATCCATCGTCGAGAGCCGCAATCTCAAGCAGACGAGCGACACCGGTGCGATCGACGCCGAGATCGACAAGATTCTCACCGCCAATGTCGACAAGGTTCAGCAGTACCGCGACGGCAAGCAACAGCTGTTCGGCTTCTTCGTCGGGCAGACCATGAAGGCGATGGCCGGCAAGGCCAATCCTCAGGTCGTCAACGAACGGCTGCGGGCGAAGCTCGACGGCGGCTAGCGCATGAAGGCTAGCGCTGCTGCGATGACGGCGCACGGAAGCCCCTGGGACAATGACCGGCGAGTGCCGATCCTGTTCTGGAGGCGCGGCCTTCCGGCCAAGTCGGTCGACGTGCCGGCAGTTACGGTCGATATCCTGCCCACGCTCGCCGCAATAGTTGGACTGCCGCTCGCTCCCGGCGAGGTGGACGGCGTTTGCCTCAAGGCAGTTGCGGGGAGCGCCTGCGGCGCGCGCTAGCCGACGGGCGACACCGGGGTCGTCGGCGGCTCTGTTCCCGGGGTCGTCGGCGAGGGTACGTCCACGTCCGGGCCGCGGACCGGTGTCTCTGGCGGAGCTTCGGTCGGCTGTCCCGGCTGAGATGGTTGGGCCGGCTCTTCGGGAAAGGGTGGGAGCTGCTGCATTCGATCGTCTCCTTTTCCTTCCAACGATTGCCGGCGGCGGCAGTTGCGGCTGGCCGCAGCGGCTTGCTCCGGGCCGTGTGCCTGTTATAGCGCCCGCCTTCGTCGGGCCGCGCGCGCGTGGCGGAATTGGTAGACGCGCTGGATTTAGGTTCCAGTATCGAAAGATGTGGGGGTTCGAGTCCCTTCGCGCGCACCAACACCACGCGCAGGCAGTCCGGGGGACTGCCGAGCATGGTGTTCGCGCCCCAGAACAGAATTCTTCATCAGGACTTTAGCAACGTGATGATCAAGACCGTCGAGACCGAGAACCAGGGCCTCAAGCGCGCCTTCATGCTGACCATCCCGGCCGAGGACATCGAGGCGCGGGTGGAAACGGAAGTGAGGCGCCTTGCGCCCCAGGTGCGGATGCCCGGCTTCCGGCCCGGCAAGGTGCCGCCGAACCTCATTCGCAAGATGCACGGCGAGTCTCTTCGCGGCGAGGCCCTCCAGGGCGCGGTCCAGGACGGTGTCCAGCAGCTCCTGAGCGAACAGAAGATCCGCCCGGCACTGCAGCCGCAGGTCGAACTCGACGAAGCCTACGAGCCCGGCAAGGACGCCGAGGTCACGGTCCGCCTCGAAGCGCTTCCCGACGTGCCCGCGGCGGAGATTGGCGACCTCACGCTTGAGCGCCTGACGGTCGAAGTCGACGACTCCCAGGTCGACGAGCAGCTGCGCCAGCTCGCCAATTCTTCCAAGAACTGGAACGACGCTCCCGAGGGCCACGCGGCCGAGAACGGCGACCTTGTCGTCATCGACTTCGAAGGCAAGGTCGGCGGCAAGGCGTTCGAGGGCGGCAAGGGCGAGGACATGTCGGTCGAGCTTGGCTCCGGCCAGCTGATCCCCGGCTTTGAGGACCAGCTGGTCGGTGCCCGCGTCGGCGAGACCCGCGACCTTAACGTGACCTTCCCGGAGGATTATCCGTCCGACAATCTCAAGGGCAAGGACGCGACGTTCACCGCGACGATCAAGGCAGTTCGTACGGCAAGCGAGCGCGGCGTCGACGAAGACTTCGCCAAGTCGCTCGGTCTGGAAAGTCTCGACCAGCTGAAGGGACTGATCCGCGACCAGCAGTCGCAGGAGCTGAACCGTCTGACCCGCACGCACATGAAGCGCCAACTGCTTGACCAGCTTGCCAGCCGGCACGACTTCGTAGTGCCGGAAAGCATGGTGGACGCCGAGTTCGAGAACATCATGTCGCAGCTTCGCCACGAAGCCAGCCACGACGAAGATCCCGAAGGCTCGCTTGCCGAGATCGAGAAGGACTCTGCCGACTATCGCCACATCGCCGAGCGCCGCGTCCGCCTTGGCCTGCTGCTGTCGGAGATCGGAGCCGCGAACGGCGTCGAGATCAACGAGCAGGAAATGCGGGCACTGATCGGCCAGGCTGCCTCGCAGTACCAGGGCAAGGACCGCGAGGCGTTCCTGCGTTACATCCAGCAGGAGCCAATGGCGGCTGCTCAGCTCCGCGCGCCGCTCTACGAAGACAAGGTTGTCGATTTCCTCTTCTCCAAGGCGGAGATCAGCGACCGCACGGCAACGCGCGCCGAGCTCGAAGCCGACCTGGAATCCGAAGAGGGTCACGTCCATGGACCGGGCTGCGGGCACGATCACGGTGACGCCGTGAAGCCGAAGACCGCCAAGAAGAGAGCCGCGAAGGGCAGCAAGCCGGCTGCCAAGAAGGCGGATATCGTCGAGAGCGCCGATGCTGCGCCGAAGTCGGCCAGGAAGTCGGACATCGTCGAAGCCGACGCTGCTCCAAAGCCCGCTAAGCCGAAGAAGAGCGAGCCTGCCAACAAGGCTCAGGCGAAGGCCGAAGACAGTGTGAAGCCGTCGGAAGCCAAGGCCGCCAAGAAGGCGCCCGCCAAAAAGAAGTAGGGTCCCGCTCGTCCAGAGCTTGTCGAGACGGCTGCCTTGTCCTTAACCTTGGATCGGCGGCGAGGGCAGGCACTCGACGGGCCTGTTCGAACGGTTGAGGGGGGATGATGGCGAAGCTGCAACCGCGCATTGCCGTGCTCCTGCCCTGCTACAATGAGGAAGCGGCGATTGCGGCTACGGTCGCGGGCTTTCGTGAAGCGCTGCCTGGCGCGACCGTTTACGTCTATGACAACAACAGCCGTGACCGCACTTGCGAGATCGCAGCGAAGGCCGGCGCGGTCGTTCGCACCGAACGCCAGCAGGGCAAGGGCAACGTCGTGCGGCGCATGTTCGCCGACATCGACGCCGACGTTTACATTATGGCCGACGGCGACCTGACCTACGATCCGAACGCCGCCCCGGCCATGGTCGACATGCTTCTCGACGAACAACTCGACATGGTCGTCGGCACCCGCAAGCACGAGGAGAAGGACGCCTATCGCGGCGGTCATGTCCTGGGAAATCGCCTGTTTACGGGCATCCTGTCGGGCCTGTTCGGCCGCAGTTTCAGCGACATCTTCTCGGGCTACCGGGTATTTTCCCGCCGCTTCGTGAAAAGCTTCCCAGTGCTCTCGTCTGGCTTCGAAATCGAAACCGAGATGAGCGTCCACGCGCTCGAGCTCAGGATGCCGGTGGGCGAGGTCGAGACCGCTTATGGTGCCCGGCCTCAAGGATCGGAGTCCAAGCTGTCCACGTTCGGAGACGGCTGGCGCATCCTGAAGACCATCGGCACCCTGTACCGGGTTGAGCGTCCCGCGCTGTTCTTCGGGGCCGTCGGGGCGATCCTGGTCATCGTGGCACTGCTGCTCTCCGTGCCGCTGATCGTGACCTACCTGCACACGCACCTCGTGCCGCGCTTTCCGACCGCTATCCTGGTCACCGGGATCATCATCATCGCCGTGCTGTGCTTCTTCGCCGGTTTGATCCTCGACACCGTGACTCGCGGCCGCCGCGAAGTCCGTCGGCTCGCCTACCTCGCCCAGCCCGCGCCAGCACGAAGCTGAGATGGCGAACGGCCTGACAGCCGAGGCGCTGATCCGGCAGAGCAAGCGCGTCACCTTCAAGATCGGCTCCTCGCTGCTGATCGGCAGCGACGGACTGCGGCGCGACTGGCTCGCGACACTTGCCGAAGATCTAGCGGGCTTGCGGGCCCAAGGCGTCGATCTAGTGCTGGTCTCCTCCGGCGCGGTGGCGCTCGGGAGGGCGAAGCTTGGGTTGCCCAAGTCGGCACGGCTGCACTCGAAGCAGGCCGCGGCAGCGACTGGGCAACCCCTGCTGATGCAGAGCTGGGCCGAGGCTTTCGCAACGCACGATGCGCCGGTCGCACAGTTGCTGCTGACGTTCGGGGACACCGAATCTCGCCGACGGTGGCTCAACGCTCGTGCCACCATCGAAACACTGCTCCGCAAGCGCGCCATCCCCATCATCAATGAGAATGACAGCGTAGCCACCGAGGAGATTCGCTACGGCGACAACGATCGCCTATCCGCCCGTGTGGCGCAGATGGTCCGCAGCGACTTGCTCGTGCTGCTCTCGGACGTCGATGGGCTTTATTCAGCCGACCCGCGCGTTCACCCCGGCGCCGAGCACATCGAGTTCGTCGAGCGACTAACGCCGGAAGTCCTTGCCGCAGGCGGTCCAGCGATCACCCAGGGCATCGGTTCGGGCGGCATGCGCACCAAGCTGGAAGCAGCGCGGATCGCCGCCAGCGCCGGCTGTGCGACCGTGATTGCCAGTGGTCATTGCAATCATCCTATCACGGCCATCCTGGAGGGCCAGGCGCGGACGACGACGATCCCGCCGACTGGAACGCCCGCAAGTGCATACAAGCAGTGGATCGCAGGATCGCTTGCTCCCGTTGGGCGGATTCTCATCGACGCTGGTGCCGCGGATGCGTTGCACAACGGCCGGAGCCTCCTCGCTGCGGGTCTCACTCACGTGCAAGGGGAATTCGGCCCCGGCGATTGCGTCACGATCGCCGATCACGATGAGCAGGAAATCGCGCGTGGGCTCATCGGCTATTCCGCAGAGGAGGCACGGGCGATCGCCGGGATTCGAGCGAGCGACATCCCGGCGCGTCTTGGGTACAGTCGTGGCGACGCGTTAATCCACCGCGACGACCTGGTGCTGTTGTGACCATCGAACGCCAGCTTCTGCGAATGGGCCAGGCGGCGCGTGGCGCAGCCATGGAGCTCCGCTCCGCGTCAGCTACTCAGCGCACCGAGGCAATTGCCGCGATGGCTGCCGCGCTTCGCTCGCGCGCAGACCCGATCCTGGTTGCGAACGCCGAAGATTTGGCGGCGGCGAGCAGCAACCGCGACCGTTTGCGGCTGGACGAGCAACGCCTCGAAGCGATTGCGGTAGCGCTGGAGCAAATCGCCGCACTTCCCGATCCTGTTGGAGCGGAGACATCCCGGTGGCAGCGCCCCAACGGTCTGGATATCGCCCGGGTGCGCACTCCGATCGGGGTGATCGGGATGATCTACGAGAGCCGCCCGAACGTCACGGCCGACGCAGCGGCGATCTGCGTCCGCTCCGGCAACGCGATTATCTTGCGCTCCGGCTCCGACGCGTTGCGCAGTAGCATGGCCATCCATTCTGCCCTTGCCGAGGGACTCAACGCGGCGGGCCTACCGGCTGCCTGCGTGCAGATCGTACCCACCGCCGATCGCGAGGCGGTCGACCATCTGCTCGGCGGTCTCGCCGGGGCTCTCGACCTCATCATCCCGCGCGGCGGCCGCGCGCTAGTCGAGCGGGTCAGCACGCACGCCCGTGTTCCCGTGCTGGGCCATCTGGAAGGCGTCTGCCACATCTACGTTCACAGTGCCGCCGACCCGCACATGGCGGCCGAGGTCGTCCACAACGCCAAGCTCCGCCGCGTTTCCATCTGCGGTGCTACCGAGACCCTCCTGATCGACCGGAGTGCGGCTCCTGCGTTACTCCCGATCATTGCCGACGCCCTCGATGGCTGTGAGTTGCGCGGCGACGAAGCTGCGTGCGCGATCCTCCCGATGAAGGCTGCGACCGAGGAGGATTGGCACACTGAATACCTGGCGCCGGTCCTGGCGGTTCGAACTGTCGATGGCATCCAGCAAGCGATCGGTCACATCGCACGCTTCGGGACCGGCCACACCGAGGCAATCATTACCGAGGACACTGCCGCCGCCGAGCGCTTCCTGAACGAAGTCGACAGCGCCATCGTTATCTGGAACGCGTCCACGCAGTTCGCCGATGGCGGGGAGTTCGGCTTCGGAGCAGAGATCGGCATCGCCACCGGCAAGCTCCACGCCCGCGGTCCGGTCGGACCGGAGCAATTGACGACTTTCAAGTACGTCGTTCGTGGGAGTGGCCAGGTCCGGCCATAGCTTGAACTCCCAGCTGTTCACGCCGATGTAGGCGGGACAATACAAAAGGGATCCGCTTCACGTGATTGATCATCAGGACATCGTTTCGCAGCTCGTGCCCATCGTCATCGAGCAGTCCAACCGGGGCGAGCGAAGCTTCGACATTTATTCGCGCCTGCTTCGTGAGCGGATCGTCTTCATCACCGGCGCCATCGAGGATCACATGTCCTCGCTGATCACCGCCCAGTTGCTCTTCCTCGAGTCCGAGAACCCGAAGAAGGACATTTTCATGTACATCAACTCGCCGGGCGGCGTGGTCACCGCCGGGCTCGCCATCCACGACACCATGCAATACATCCGCCCGAAGGTGAGCACGGTGTGCATTGGCCAGGCTGCGTCCATGGGCAGCTTCCTGCTTGCGGCCGGCGAGCCCGGCATGCGTGTGGCGCTGACGAACAGCCGCATCATGATCCACCAGCCCTCGGGTGGTGCCCAGGGCATGGCCGCGGACATCGAAATCCAGGCCCGCGAAATCCTGCGCATGCGCCAGCGCCTCAATGAGCTCTACGCCAAGTACACCGGGCAGAAGCTGGAGGAGATCGAGAAGGCGATGGACCGTGACAAGTTCCTCGAAGCTGACGAAGCGAAGGCGTTCGGTCTGATCGACGAGGTCTTCGACACACGTCCCGAAGCTGGCCAGGACGGCGGCACTGGTGCGGGGGATGTCACCCCAGCCTGACGAGCTGTCAGGCGTCCAACTTCGGACTTCAGGCGGGGACGTAGGTCAATCTGATCACGTCCTCGTCGACCATTTCAGTCCCCGTCAGCCGTAGCCGCGGACGGGCTCCGGCGAAGAACCGCTTGCCCTCGCCGACCACGACCGGATGCAGGTAGATTTGGTACTCGTCGACGAGTCCAAGCTCGCCAAGGCTGTGCGCCAGCTCCGGACCGCCAACTTCGATCACACCGTCGTGCGCCGCCTTGATCTCACGCATCGCGCGTTCGAGATCGCCATCGCCAGCGACCAGCGTGGCGTTTGGCCCGACTCTCTCGAGGGATCGCGAGACCACCCATTTGGGCATCTTGCACCAAGCCGACGCAAAGGCATGCTCCTCGTCCGTCCAATTCGCCTGATGTTCGTCCCAGTAGCGCATGACCTGATACATCTCACGACCGTAGACCGCTCCCGCGCGACCGCCGGTTTGGTCGATGAAGTAACGGAATAGCCGAGGGGCGGGGGCAAAGGCGGTATGATCAATCCGACCGTCCACCGACTGGTTCATTCCGAACACGAACTTGGCCACTTCCCAACCTCCAGCTCAGTGTCTCAACGACTTCGACGACTTAGTCGGCATTGCCCTGTCTTGCGCGCTGATTCAGCAGTCGCAACATTTTCGGTTCTCAAGAGTCGGTAACCTCTTGATTGCAATCGCTTCAGACGGGACGAGCATGTTGACTAGGCACCTCCCGTCCCGAAGCGATGCCGGACACCCGATCCCGTCGATTGAGATACTTTGTGGACGAGTGCCGCGAAGTTCGCGCAACCAGCGAATGGCCATGGACATCCGATACGCACGCGTGACCAAATTGCAGGTAGCTAGGGGATGATGGACGCTGCGCCAGCCTCGGCGGCTGCCCTGGCTGCCCCTCGGGTCGCCCAGAAGCGCAGGTTCCATGCCGTAAGCGGTCTTGGCTACTGGCTGACGGTCACCACCTGCGTGATCATTTGGGCGGGAATGCTGGCCATGCATGCCGATCCGGCGGATTGGGAGGTTCTCAACGCCTTGTATGCGGGTGACCATCCGCTGCTCGCGAGGATGGCCATGGCGATGACGGCCTTCGGTTCTCCGACCATTCGCTATCTCGTACCGGCTCTTGCGGGTCTTGTGCTCGCGGCGAGAAAAAGGCTCATACCGGCTCTGGCAGTCGTGCTGATCCCGCCGTTCGGCAGTTTCCTGGACGAGGTGCAGAAGAAACTGTTTTCATTGCCCCGCCCGCCCGAGCAGTTCCACCTCATCCATGTGCAAACGTATGGCTTTCCCAGTGGCCACTCGGCAGGCTCCTTGATGGTGTACCTCACAGCGGCTTTGCTAGTCACTCAGGTGCAACCGTTCGTCAGGTGGCGGTGGCACGCGATTTGCTGTGCTCTGGCGATCTCGCTCCTGGTTGGAGCAAGCCGCATCATGATCGGCGTGCACTGGCCGACGGACGTGATCGGGGGATGGGCGTTCGGCGCCTTCTGGATACTGATCTGTCTCAGGGCCGAGCGGGAGTTGCGCGGTGCCGACGTGCGGCTTCTTGCGCTCGCTCGGGGGGCGTAGGCGACCCGTTCGCAACGATAGATGCAACCGTGAATGTTCTCCTCTTGTTCCTCAAGAACAAATAGGATACGCACCGTCTCACCAGGCGGAGCTCGGCCGCCGATGAAAGCGGATTGACCGCTTGCATTGACGAAGGAGACAGGGGACATGGCAGCACAGCTCAAAGTGATCGGTAGCGGAATGGAATCCCCCAGCATGGATCGGCAGAAGGCGCTCGAAGCGGCGCTCGCCCAGATTGATCGCGCGTTCGGCAAGGGCTCGGCAATGAAGCTGGGCAGTCGGGAGAAGATCGAGATCGAAACGGTCTCGACTGGCAGCCTCGGCCTCGACATCGCGCTTGGCGTCGGCGGCCTGCCGCGCGGCCGCGTGATCGAGATTTACGGCCCGGAAAGTTCGGGCAAGACCACGCTGGCGCTTCACGCCATTGCCGAAGCGCAGAAGACCGGCGGAACCGCCGCCTTCGTCGACGCTGAACATGCGCTCGACCCGATTTACGCCCGAAAGCTTGGCGTCAATATCGACGAGCTGATCGTCTCACAGCCCGACACGGGCGAGCAGGCGCTCGAGATCGTCGATACGCTGGTGCGTTCGAACGCTATCGACGTCCTCGTGGTCGACTCTGTTGCCGCGCTCGTCCCGCGGGCCGAGATCGAGGGTGAGATGGGCGATAGCCACGTCGGCCTGCAGGCGCGGCTGATGAGCCAGGCGCTGCGCAAGCTCACCGGCTCGATCAGCCGCTCGCGGTGCACGGTCATCTTCATCAACCAGGTGCGCATGAAGATCGGCGTCATGTACGGTAATCCCGAGACGACGACCGGCGGCAACGCGCTGAAGTTCTACGCTTCCGTCCGCCTCGACATCCGCCGCACCGGCCAGATCAAGGATCGCGACGATATCGTCGGCAACACGACCCGCGTGAAGGTCGTGAAGAACAAGGTCGCGCCGCCGTTCAAGCAGGTCGAATTCGACATCATGTACGGCGAGGGCGTGTCCAAGGTCGGCGAGATCCTTGATCTTGGCGTGAAGGCGGGCCTGATCGAGAAGTCGGGCTCGTGGTTCAGCTATGACTCGGTGCGCATCGGTCAGGGCCGCGAAAACGCCAAGACCTACCTCAAGGAAAATCCCGACGTTGCGCAGCGCATCGAAGGCGCAATCCGCGGCCGCACCGAGCAGGTCGGAGAAGCGCTGATGGTCGGTCCGGACGAGGCGGACGTCGCCGCCGAGTAACGCCTCAGGCGGGGTCCTCGGCAACCCTGTTCGGTTCTTCGCGGTTATCGACGCCGGCGAAGAGCCGCTTGGGCTCGGTCAGCAAAATCAGCACGAACCCGCCGGCGGCGCAGAGCGCAGTACCGATCACGAACGGCGTCACTGTCCCGTTGAACTGCTGGCCAATAAGGTAGCCGATTGCGGCGGCTCCGATCGTGCCGACGACGCCCTGGACCGATGAGGCGGTGCCGGCGATTGGCGCCATATGCTCCATCGCCAAGGTGCCGAGGTTCGATGACGCAAAGGCGAAGCAGCCCATCGTCAGCCCTTGAAGGATCATGAAGGTCCACAGCGTCTCCATTCCGGACAACGCGATCACGGCGTGAACGGAAGTGATGAGCATCAGGCCAAGCGATGCGCTGTGGCCGACCAGCCGGAGGCCGAAACGGCCGACAAAGCGCGAGTTCAACCATGAGCAGAGCGCCATGGGTGCGGCGATCGAGGCGAAGACCAGTCCGATGTAACGCGCGGCGTCGAACACTTCCGACACGATTTGCTGAATCGAGCTGATGTAGGCGACGAGCGCCGAGAAGCTGATCGTCGTCGCGAGCGTATAGCCGCGCGACTGCGGTTCACGGACCGTCTCCGCAATCGCGACAAACGTGTCGCGCCAGTCGAGCGGGCGGCGAAACTCTGGATGGAGCGTCTCCGGCAGTCGCATCGTCGACCATGCCAGCATCAGCACTGCGTATCCGGCGATGACGCCGAAGATCAGCCTCCAAGACCCGATCACAAGGATCAGCTGGCCGATATTGGGCGCCAGCACTGGCACCAGCATGAAGACCATGAACACGAGGCTCATGACGCGCGCCATTGCTTCTGCTTCAAACAGGTCGCGCACCATCGCCACGACTAGTACGCGGGTGACGGCGGCCGCTGCGCCCATCGCCACCCGGCCGACGATCAGCAGCGGGAAGCTCCAGGCGAAAGCGCACAGCGCTGCAAACACACCGTAGAGCGCGACGCCGAGGGCCAGGATGGGCTTGCGGCCGAAGCGGTCGGCCAGCGGTCCCCACAAGAGCTGCGTCGACGCGAAGCCGATGAAATAGGCGATGACGACGAGCTGACGATCGTTCTCGCGCGGGACCTCGAGCGACCGTCCGATCTCCGCCAGCGCAGGGATCATGGCGTCGATCGCAAATGCGTTGAGCGCCATGAGCCCGGCGAGAAGCGCCGTCATCTCACGGGTGCCCGGGCGCCGGACGCCGTCCTGAAAAGCCGAATCGAACATGGGAGCGCGCCTGCTGGCCGAACAACCCGACCCGTGCAACAGTGGCGAGCAAAGGAGAGCAGGTGAAATGATCCAGCGGCGCAGCTTTATTGCAGGTGCGGCAGCGATGACAGCGGCGATGACCATCCCGTTCGACCGCGTCATGGCGACCGCTGGCGATGAGCTGAGGCGACTGCCGCTGCCTCCACCCATCTCGTCGGCCGAGCGCCTGCGCCGTATCGCCAGTGCCCGTGAATTGATGCAGCAGAACGGCATCGGCGCCGTGATCGTCGAGGCCGGATCGAGCCTCGATTATCTCACGGGCGTGCAGTGGTTTCGGTCCGAGCGCCTCACCGCCGCTGTCATCCCGGCGCGTGGCGAGCCGATCATCGTGACGCCTTTCTTCGAGAGCCCGTCGGTCAAGGAGACCCTGGCGATCCCCGCCGAGGTCCGCACCTGGAACGAAGACGAGGAGCCACTTAAGCTTGTCGCCGACTTCCTCCGTGAGCGCGGCGTCGCGTCCGAGCCCGTGGGATTCGAGGAGACCGACCGCTACTTCATCTTCGATCGGCTGATCCAGCAGCTGCCCGCCTTCAAGGCGGTCAGCGCCAACCCCGTCGTTCGCGCGCTGAGGATGAGAAAGTCGCCCGCCGAGCTGGCGCTGATGCAGGTAGCCAACGACATCACCGGACGCGCTATGCGCCACGCTGGCGAGCGCGCACGAGCCGGCATGACCCCGGCTGACTTCGGCGCTGCCATTGACGCGGCGACTGTCGCGCTGGGGGGCAGCCCTGAGTTCTCGCTTGTCCTGATCGACGAAGCCGCCGCGCAGCCGCACGGCTCCAAGAAACCGCAGGTGGTGAAGCGGGGCAGCACGGTCCTGTTCGACTGTGGCTGTACGGTGCACGGCTATCAGGCCGACATCTCCCGCACCTTCGTCTACGCCGCTGATCCGACCGCCGAACAGCGCAAGGTTTGGAACCAGGTCCACGAGGGCCAGCAGATCGCAATCCGTGCCGCCAAGGTCGGCGTTCCCGCCGGCGCGGTCGATGACGCAGTCCGCGCGGCTTACGAGAGTTGGGGCTACGGACCCGGCTACAAGCTTCCCGGCCTGTCGCACCGCACTGGCCACGGGATCGGCATGGACGGGCACGAACCTGTCAACCTGGTGCATGGCGAGACGACGCCGCTGGCGCCCGGCATGTGCTTCTCCGATGAGCCGGGAATCTACCTGCCGGGCAAGTTCGGCGTCCGCCTTGAGGACTGCTGGCACATGACCGAAGCCGGGCCGAAGTTCTTCAGCCAGCCGCCACCAAGCATCGATCGCCCGTTCGGCTAGAGGCGCTCAGGCCTCGGCGCGAGCGTGGTGCGATGGCGCGTGCGGCGGCTCGATGTCCGGCGGCTCGGGTGCCTCGAACTTGCCTTCCCAGCGCGCAACCACGCTGGCCGCCACCGCGTTGCCAACCACGTTCGTTGCCGACCGCCCCATGTCGAGGAAGTGATCGACGGCAAGGATCAGTAGCAGCCCGGCCTCGGGGATCCCGAACATCGACATCGTCGCCGCAATCACCACCAGGCTGGCCCGGGGCACGCCGGCCATGCCTTTCGATGTGATCATCAGAACCAGGAGCATCGTGATCTCCTGCCCGATCGAGAGGTGAATTCCATATGCCTGCGCGATGAAGATCGTCGCGAAGGTCATGTACATCATCGAGCCGTCGAGATTGAAGGAATAGCCGAGCGGCAGGACGAAGCTTGCGATGCGCGGCGGCACCCCGAAGCGGTCGAGCGCTTCCAGTGTCCGCGGGTAGGCGGCTTCGCTCGATGCCGTGGAGAAGGCCAGGACGACGGGATCGCGGATGTAGCGGACCAGGTGGCGGGTGCGCGGACCGACGATCACAAAGGCGGCGCCGATCAGGATTGCCCAGAGCAGGACGAGCCCCAGGTAGAAACTGCCGACGAACTTGCCCAGAGTTGCGATGATCTGCGGCCCGCGTTCGGCGAGCGCGCTGGTAACCGCGGTGAACACTGCCAGGGGCGCGAAACGCATGACGTAGTCGGTCACCTGGAGCATGACGCGGACAAGCGCCTCGACGCCGCGGACGACCGGCGCCCCCTTCTCCCCGACGGCCGTCAAGGCAACCCCGAAGAAGATCGAGAAGATGACGATGGGAAGGATTTCGTTGGTGCTCATCGCCTCGAAGATCGAGGCTGGCACCAGGTGCGTCACGAAGTCCTTCAGGTTGAACGCGGCGGTTTCCACCCCGCTTCCGGCGGTCGCCGGAGGAAGCGGCAGGTTGAGCCCGATCCCGGGGTGCAGAACGGTGACCAGCAACAGTCCCAGCAGCAGCGACACGACGCTCGCACCGATGAACCATACGAGTGATCGCACGCCGACGCGGCCAAGCGCCGCAACGTCGCCCATGTGCGCAATGCCGGCCACCAGGGTCGAGAAAACCAGCGGGGCGATGATCATTTTGATCAGGCGCAGGAACAGCGCCGTGACGATGCTGAGATAGTCGGCGATCGACTTGAGCCGCTCGGCACTTGCCGGCGTGCCGTCGTCGAAAGCGGCGTTGATCGCCCAGCCGGCGACAAGGCCGAGCACCAGCGCAATCAGGATGTACCTGGTCAGTTTCGTCGCCATTGCGTTCCCCTTCGGCTCTGACCCAAGCGGGTGGCTCGCACTGCGTCAAGCGCTTCACACAAGTGGGGCCGGCGGCTAGGCGACCGCCCATGCCCCAATCCCCTGCGCCGAACTTCTCCTGGGACATGCTGCCGGCGCGCTACCGTGTGATCCTGTGCGACATCTGGGGCGTCGTTCACGACGGCGTTCGGTTGAACCCCGGAGCAGCCACAAGGCTTCGCCGCTGGCGAGAAGCGGGCCGCTTCGTCGTTCTCATCACCAACGCGCCGCGTCCCGCCGACGCTGTCGCAAGTTACCTGGACCGGATGGGGCTGCCGCGTTCGTGCTGGAGTACCATTGTGACCAGCGGCGAAGCCGGCATCGAGGCACTGAACGCGCTGGCGAAGCCCGTCGGCTTCATCGGAACCGCGGACGACCGAAGCGTGCTGGAGGGCAGGGGAGTCCGCATCGCTGAAGACGATGACTTCTCGGACCTCGCCTGCACTGGATTCCGCGAGGAGCAGCCGGCTGTCGGACACTACCGTCCCGAGCTGGCGCGGCTTGCGGCGCAGGGCGTCCGTTTGCACTGCCTGAATCCCGATCGCGTGGTCATGCGCGGGAAGGTTGCCGAGCCGTGCGCGGGGGCCCTCGCCGACATTTACGAGGAGCTCGGCGGGGCGGTCAGTTGGTACGGCAAGCCATACCCGTCGATCTACGATCATGCGCTCCGCGTCGCGGGCGACCCGGCGGCAGAGCAGGTGCTCGCCGTTGGCGACGGGCTCCAGACCGATATGCTCGGCGCCGCTCGCATGGGCTTCGACAGTGTTTTCGTGAGCGGCGGGATCCATGCCGGCGAGCCGTTTCCGCGGGAATTCGCGTCTTCCCGCGGACTTGGCGATTGGCAGCCGATCGCGGTCGTTGCTGGCCTAGCCTAGAGCACCATCGGATGGTGGCTTGGTGCGTACCCGCCGGTGCTCGCCGCGAAGCATCAGCATCATCACTCCGGCGTTGACCACGTTGCCGAGCACAAGCGCGATGGCGGCGCCGACGATGTCCCATCGCCAGGCGAGGGGTGCAATGGTGAGGAAGAATGCAGCGCTTCCGAGCAGTCGCGCCTTAAGCGGCCCGTCCGAACGGCCGAGCGCATACAGCATCGGGGAAAGCGGGAAGCTGAAGATCCCGATGACCGGAATGGCCATGAGGATCACCAGCGGCGCGTAGGCGCCGAGGAACGCCTTGCCGAACAGCAGGCCCATGAGCGGCTTGCCGCCGAGCAGGACGATGGTGACCGCGATCAGAGCGATTCCACCGATCAAGGCGGTGCTACGGAGCATCAACTTCCACGGCCGCTTGGAAGTGAGGTCCATGCGCATGACTTCGGGGTAAAAAGCCTTCCCTAGCAGGTCGGCCGGCTTCTGGGCGCTGTCGGCCAGGGTTGATGCGACCCGGAACAATGCCGCGCCCGCTGGACCGAGAAGGCTGCCGACAACCAGCCGTCCGATGGGTCCCCACACCGCCTGCACGCTGCTCGCGAGATTGACGTCGATCGCAAAACGCCAGACGCCCGGTAGCAATGTCGGGCGCAGCGTCGGCCGGATACCCGTCAGCAGGTCGTGGCGCCTCATCTCGCGGATGGCGAACAGCCACGGGGACGCCTGGCCCAAGAACTCCGTAACGTACCAGATGGCCACGTACACGGGGAAACCCGCATGGGAGACGAATGCGATCAATGCCAGCATCGCCCGCGCGATCGGCGTGATCGTTCCCGACCAGCTTATCAGATCGAAGCGGTCGAGCACGCGAAGCGCGCCGTCGGGGGTCGCCGTACTCATGACCGGTACGAGGGTGCAGTAGAACACCCCGAGCCAGAGGAACTGCGGCTTGATGCCGACCCATGCCGCTATGAACGGGAGGAGGGCCGCTCCGGCAATCATCCCGAGGATTCCGCTGATCATGTCGAGCGCGAATGCGAAACCGACCGCGACCTTGAAATGCTCGGCGTCGCCCTGCGTTACGGCATGCCCGCCGAAGCGAACGATGAGCTGCCATGACTGGAACTTGGTGATTCCAGTCACGGCCTTGGTGTAGCTGGTAATGAGGATGAGCGTGCCAAACAGGATCACGCCCAGGCCGCGGCCGGCAAAGGCAAGCGTCGCCACGCCACAAATCGCGGCGACGATCTTGGAAATGCCCAGGTACGAGCTGTTCTTGACCAGCGATCGCAGATGCTGATCTTTGAACCAATGCTTCATCGCCGGCTCGCCTAGACGAGCGCTGCGCGACTGTCGCGTTTCAATTGGCGCTTAGGCAGGCTCGGGGACGCGGGCCTGGAGCACCTTCTCCGCCAGCGGGCCGTTAAGCTCGGCCAAGTGGTCGAACGCCGCCTCGTAGGTCGCCAGGCCATGGCTCTGCGACCGCAGCTCGGCTTCCAGACCGCTGAGTTCGGCTTCGGGGATGAGCGCTTCGATGCGGTCCCACCCGTTCCAGCCGTCCCGCGGAGCCATTCCGAGCATCTGCCCGCGTCGGCCGGCGATACCCGAAGTGATCCGGCTCGTGGCGCTGGATGGGCAGACCACCGTAAGCCTTTGGATGGGCTCGAGCAGGTGCGGCTGGGCCGCGGCGAGTGCCTCGTGCATGGCGATCCGTCCGGCAACGCGGAAAGCAAGCTCGCTGCTATCGACGCTGTGATAGCTGCCGTCGACCAGGGTTACGGCGACGTCCACCACCTGGAACCCGAGCGCGCCCTTCTGGAGGGCTTCGCGGACACCGTCCTCGACGGCGGGTATCCACTGGCGCGGCACTGCGCCGCCGGTGATTTTTTCCTGGAACACGAAGCCGGAACCCCGCGGCAAAGGCGCCAGTTCGATGACGACATCGCCGAACTGCCCATGTCCACCCGTCTGCTTCTTGTGCCGGCCGCGCTGGCTAACGCCTTTACGGATCGATTCCCTGTAGCCGATCGTCGGCGCGTGGGATTTCACCTCCACGCCATAGCGCCGCTTGAGCCGCGCGAGCACCGTCTTGAGGTGCTCGTCGTTGACGCCCTTGAGGAGTATCTCGTGGCTGGCGTCAGCATGCTCGACGGCCAGCCCCGCGTCTTCTTCGAGCAGCCGCTGGAGCGCTCCCGAGAGCTTAACGTCGTCCTTGCGGTCGGCAGGCTCGATCGCGATCGTGCAGTTGCGGGCAGGGAACTCGACCTCGATCTCGCCGGGCAGCTGTCCGACTCCAAGCCATTGTCCGGCCTTGATGGTGTCGATCTTGGCGACAGCGACGAGGTCACCTTCACGCGCTTGCTCCACCTTCTGCGTCTTTTCTCCCAGCACGCTGAAGGTTGCTCCGAGGCGCACGCGGGTTCCGTCGCCGGCCTTGAGCTCCGAGCCCTCAGCGATTCGCCCGCCGAGCGCCCTTGCAAGCGCCAGTCGACCCACCGCACCGTGAAGTGCCTTGAACACGTAGAGCGAGGGATCTGAAACGCCGAGCCGCGCCGCCGTTGCGCCGGGGCTCGGTGTTTCGTGACGCAGCGCCTTCAGCAGTCGCCGTACGCCCCAGGAACTGATCGCGGAGCCGAACAGGACGGAAACACCGAGAGTCTCGCTCGTCTCGCGGGCAAGATCGTGGAAAATGCGTTCTGGACTTGGCGTTTGGTCGCTGAGCAACTGCTCGAGAAGCGCGTCATCGTGGTCTGCGAGCTGTTCCAGCATGTGCGTCCGCGCTTCGATTTCCCGGTCCTGCAGCTCGGAAGGGATTTCGATGCGCTCGGATTGCGCACCGGGGCGGTAGCGGAACGCCCTCTCCAGAGCGAGGTCGATGAAGCCGGTGATCCGCTCGCCTTCGCGGATTGGCACCTGTCGAGCGATGAGCGGCGAAACGCTGACCGGCTGAAGCGCCGAGAGCAGATCCCGGATGCGGCCGTGCGCCTGGTCGATGCGGTTGACGAAGATGAGATGCGGGATGCCGAGCTCGTCGAGGGCACGCAAAGCGGGAGCGGCGAGCGGCGCGCGCGCCGGGTCAGGATCGACGACGACAATCGCCGCATCCGCAATGGCCAGCGCGCGAGCACCGTCGGCCGCGAACCCAATCGCGCCCGGCGAGTCGACGAGTGCGAACGCTTCGCCGAGGTAATCGAAATTGTAGAGGTTGAGCTCAGTCGACCCGCCGCGCTGGCGGCTTTCCGGACTGAAGTCGCCGATGCTCGAGCCGTTGGCCGTTGAGCCGAGGCGGTCGCTGGCGCCGGCTGCGAAGAGCATTGCTTCGGCGAGACTGGTCTTTCCCGCGCCGGCGGGTCCCACCAGCGCGATGACTCGAGTGCCTTTGGTTTCTCCAGCCCGATTGCCCATGTGCGAACTCTCCCTTCGTCCGGTTCACGGGCGGGCGAGTCGCTCTTCGAAATGGCGCTCGGGCGCCCAGTGGATGCTCCACCGTCCGCCTGTTTTGGCGTGTTGGCAAGAGGGGAACGGCTTGCTTGCCGCAGGGTTGGGGCGGGGCAAGGAGCTTAGCTGATGGCCACTGTTGCCGACCCTGTTGCGAACACCGCCGAGGCGGCGCCCGGACATCGAGGCCGGGAGGCCGACACGCCGACAGACATCCCCGCCGGTGGGTGGAAAGAGATCGCCCTTCGAACCTGGAAAGAGTCGTCAAAGGACAACGTATCCCTCGTTGCTGCAGGCGTCGCCTTTTACGGCTTCCTCGCAATGGTGCCGATGCTCGGCGCAACGGTGCTGACCTACGGACTGGTCGCGAGCCCGGAAACCGTGCTGCACAATGTCCAGTCGCTCGCGACGACGCTGCCGAAGGATGTTGCGACGCTGATCGGCGACCAGCTGCTCAACGTCGTCAAGACCTCGAGCGGCAAGAAGGGCTTCGGCCTTACGGTGGCGCTGGCAGTCGCCTTGTGGGGCGCCCGTAATGCCGCTGGGTCGATCGTGATCGCTCTTAACATCGCTTATGAGGAAGAGGAGAAAAGAGGCTGGTTCAAGGTGACTCTGCTTTCGCTGGCAATCACCGTAGCCGCCGTTGTCCTGGCTCTCGTGGGAGCAGCCGCCGTGGGCGTGATGGCGCAACTCGAAAGCCTGCTGCCCGGCCTTGGTCCCCTAGGCGTCATTGCCGGCAAAGTGCTCGCTTACTTACTGCTTGCTGCCGTTGCCGCAGCAGCCGCGGCTACGCTGTACCGCTACGGACCTTCTCGGAGCAAGGCGAAGTGGACCTGGATCACGCCCGGAACGCTGCTCTTCGCGATTGGCTGGGTCGTGCTGACCCTTGGTTTCACCTTCTACGTTTCGAACTTCGGCAACTACAATGTGACCTACGGCTCGCTCGGCGGAGTGATTGTCCTTGTCACCTGGCTCTACCTCTCGAGCTTCATCCTGCTCTACGGCGCGGAGTTCAATTCCGAAGTCGAGCACCAGACGGCGCGAGACACGACGGCCGCCCCGCAGGAGAAGGCTCTCGGGAGCCGCGGAGCATGGTCGGCAGACCATGTCGCGGACGGCCCAGCGGACGAAGGAAAGGAAAGTGGCAATGGCGGCACTTCGCCAATGTCCGATGACGCGGGCGGGAGGAAACCGGCTGCTCACGCCGCGCCCGCGGCCGCTCCCCAGGGCGCGGGCGAACATACCTATGTCGTCGCGCGGGCGACCAACCGCGCAGCTGCACTCGCGGGGCTGCGCAAGGTAGGGATGATCTCGGCGGCGCTTTCGACGATCGGCCTGTCGCTGCTGCGCAAGCGCGGCAGGGAAGGGGCCGGCGCTGCGCTGCTCGCCACTGCAGCTGGAATCTCACTGTTGAAGCGCGTCGATTAGTGCAACTGCCGTGACGTCATGACGGAGCCCGGCACCGATCCGCGCGGTCACACCGCCACGTCACCAACCCAGATGCCGAAGGCAGCGTGGAAGGACATTGTCGCCCGCACCTACAAGCGGACCTGGGACGACAATGTCGCACTGGTGGCCGCGGGCGTCGCATTCTACGGCTTTTTCGCCTTGCTCTCTCTGCTGGGCCTGATCGTCATCTCCTATGGTTTCTTCGCCGAGCCGAAGACTGTCATCGACCAGATGAGCAAGCTCACCGTAGTGCTCCCGAACGACGTCGCAGTTCTCATCGGCGACCAGTTGCTCCGCGCGGTCGACGCCTCGCAGAACACCAAGGGGCTAGCGCTGCTGCTCGCCATTGCGGTCGCTTTTTATGGCGGTACGAACGGGGCGACGGCCGTCATGACGGCGCTCAACATCGCCTATGAGGAGAAAGAGAAGCGCGGGCTCGTCTCTTTCTACCTGCGCGCGCTCGGCATGACCGGGGCCGCCTTGGTCATCGCGCTGGCAGCGATTGCGGCGACGGCAGCATTGGCGGCGCTGCAGAAGCTGTTCCCGCAAGCCGACCCGCTAGTGGTCATAGCCGGCAAGATCCTCGGTTACGCGCTGCTCTGCGTCGTCGCGGCAGCGATCGCCGGCACGCTCTACCGCTACGGTCCATCACGAGAAGGCGCGAAGTGGCGGTGGATCACGCCCGGATCGGCGTTCGCCGCAATCGCCTGGCTTATCCTTACAGGGGCATTCGGTTTCTACGTCACTCGCTTTACCAATTACGAGGCGAGCTACGGATCGCTTGGTGCCGTCGTTGCGCTTCTCACCTGGATGTACCTGTCCGCCTACGCCTTCGTGTTCGGCGCCGAGCTAAACAGCGAGATCGAGCACCAGACGGCGATCGACAGCACGACCGGCTATCCCAAGCCGATGGGCCGACGCGGCGCGTGGGCGGCGGACAACGTTGCCGTTGATGACACCGTGCAGGACCGGCCCGAGGAGGCGCGGGAAGGGGAGAAGCTGACCCAGGCCGCGCCTCAGGTCGCCAAGGACGAGGACTAGGCGGCCGGAAGCAGCTTCTGCTCGCCAGCCAAGCGCAAAAGAGCGGCCTGCAGCTTCTCGAAGGCACGGACCTCGATCTGCCTGATCCGCTCACGGCTGACGTCGTAGACCTGGCTTAGCTCTTCCAAGGTCTTCGGCTCGTCGGTGAGGCGCCGCTCCATCAGGATGTGGCGCTCGCGTTCGTTGAGCGATTCCATCGCGTCCATCAGCAGCTCGTGCCGGACCCGGCTTTCCTGGTCGTCGGCGATCTGCTCGTCCTGCAAGGGTCCGTTGTCGACCAGGAAATCCTGCCACTGGTTCTCGGCACCCTCGTCGCCCTTCAGCGGCGCGTTGAGGCTGGTATCGCCGCCCATCGACATGCGGCGGTTCATGGAGACGACTTCGTCCTCGCTGACGCCAAGATCGGTGGCAATCTTGGTCACGTCCTGGGGCTTTAGGTCGCCTTCCTCGAAGGCGTTGATCTGGTTCTTCATCCGGCGAAGGTTGAAGAACAGCTTCTTCTGGTTCGCCGTCGTGCCCATCTTCACGAGCGACCAGGCCCGCAGGATGAATTCCTGGATAGAGGCGCGGATCCACCACATGGCGTAGGTCGCAAGGCGGAAGCCACGTTCCGGCTCGAACTTCTTGACGCCTTGCATCAGGCCGACGTTGCCCTCGGAGATGAGGTCGCTGACCGGCAAGCCGTAGCCGCGGTAACCCATGGCGATCTTGGCAACGAGACGGAGGTGCGAATTGACGAGCTTCGCCGCCGCTTCGGTGTCGCCATGCTCGCGCCAGCGCTTGGCGAGCATATACTCTTCCTCAGGGCTGAGGATCGGGAACTTCTTGATTTCCGACAGATAGCGGTTGAGCCCGGCCTCCCCACCGGACGCGGGGAGCGAGACGATGCCTTGCTGCTGTGCCATTTCTCTCGTCTTTCTCCCTTTTAGGCCAGGAGCCGAGAACGCCCTAACCAGTGATTTCCTATACACCAAGCGCAGTGAACAGTTCCTGCATGTCCGACGGCATGCCACTTGAGAACGACAGCCTGCTTTTGGTCACCGGATGCGTAAAGCCGAGCTTCGCCGCGTGAAGCGCCTGCCGTCCAAAACCGAGTTCCGCCAGCAGCTTGCGGTGCGTCTTTCCACCGCCGCCGTAAACCGGGTCGCCAAGTAGCGGGTGACCGATCGAAGCCATGTGAACCCGCACTTGGTGAGTCCGTCCGGTCTCGAGCCTGCACTCCACGAGCGCCGCGTCTCTCAAAACGTTCAGCCGTGTCCAATGGGTCACTGCGCGTTTGCCGCGCTGGCTCTCCACAATCGCGATCTTCTTTCGGTTCGTGGCCGACCGTGCGAGCGGCGCATCGAGCGTGCCTTCGCTGGCCTTCGGCACCCCGGACACGATCGCGAGATAGCGTCGGTCGATGCTGTGGGCGGCGAACTGCTTCGCCAGTCCTTCGTGAGCAACATCGGTCTTTGCCACCACCAGGAGCCCGGAAGTGTCCTTGTCGATCCGGTGAACGATGCCCGGCCTCGCGACGCCGCCAATCCCCGACAGGCTACCGCCGCAGTGGTGGAGAAGCGCATTCACGAGCGTGCGGTCAAAATTTCCCGCGGCGGGGTGCACGACCAGGCCGGCCGGCTTGTCGACGACCAGGAGATGCTCGTCCTCAAAGGCGATCGTAAGGGGAATGTCCTGCGGTTCGTTGTGCGCAGGCTCCGGCTCCGGGACCGCAAGAACGAACTGCTCGTCACCGCGCACCTTGGTGGCCGGGTCGCGCACCGCGCCGCCTGCGCGTTCCACTGCGCCGCTCCGGATCAGCGTCTTCAGACGCTCGCGCGACAGCGTCGGCAGCGCGTCTGCAAGCGCACGGTCAAGCCGCCACCCTGCATGCCCTGCATCGAGCTGCACATCGATCGATCCGTGAACCCCCATTCGCCAGTCGATATGGGTTGGAACGCTTGCGGTTCAATCCCCTCGAATCCTTGCACGTTCTGCGGCTTTGCCCCATCAACCCGCGCTATGAACGCGGTCGACCTTGCCAGCCTGCTCTGCTCCCGGCTCTGCCACGATCTGATGTCCCCGGTTGGAGCGCTGAACAACGGCATCGAACTGCTGGCGGATGAGCCGGATCCGCAGATGCGGGAGAAGTGCCTCGAACTGCTCGCCGACAGCGCCCGCGCCTCCGCGAACAAGCTCAAGTTCTTCCGCCTCGCATTTGGTGCCGGTGGTGGCTTCGGCGAGGAGATCGACACCCGCGAGGCCCAGTCTGCAATCGAAGGTGTGTTCGGGCCCGAGCGGCGGATCGAGCTCGGCTGGATGGTATCGAGCGACAGGCTGCCGAAGGGAGCGCTGAAGCTGCTTCTCAACCTCGCGCTGCTTGCCGGCGACGCGCTGGTCCGCGGCGGCCGCCTCGATGTCGGGGCCGAGCGCAGCGACGAAGGCATCGAGATCGTGATCAGGGGCGAGGGACCGCGCGTGCTCCTCGACCCGGCGCTTCGCCAGACGCTCATTGGCAATCCCGGCAGCGGAACCGTCGAAGCAAGAGCCGCGGGTGCCTGGCTTGCCAATGCGCTTGCGCAGGAGGTCGGCGGGACCATCCAGCTCTCCGACCCGTCGAGCGACGTCCTGCTGATCGGCGTCCGCCTCCCCGCCACAGGGATAACGGCGCGTTAACTCCTGCCCGGCATAACGGCTTAAACGCCGGGGGTAGCACGCGCAGTGGACGATCTGATTGCCGATTTCGTAGCGGAGTGCCGCGAAATGCTGGAAGCGCTGGGCGGCGAGATCGTCGCCTGGGAAGCTGAGCCGGACGACCGCGCACGCCTCGATTCCATCTTCCGCTTCGTCCACACCGTTAAAGGCAATTGCGGCTTCTTCGATTTCCCGCGGCTCGAGGCACTTAGCCATGCTGCCGAAGACGCACTCGCCGACGTTCGCAGCGGACGCCGCGTTCCCGACGGCCAACTGGTTAGTGCGGTTCTCGCCATCATCGACCGCATCGGCGAGATGGTCTCGGCGATCGAGGCGGGCGAAGCGATGCCTGCCGGCGACGACAGCGCGCTCATCCACGCGCTTGCTCCCGGAGCCGAAGGCCCTGCAGCGCCGCTCGTCGCAGCCTTGGGCGAAGGGCAGGGCAAGGCATCGGCTGCGCCCCGCACCATCCGGCTTTCCGTCGAACTGCTCGATCGCGTGATGAGCACGGTCTCGGACATGGTGCTCGCGCGCAACGAGCTTGCTCGCCGGCTCCGCGAGGCGCCGACCGAAGTACCCGTCGACGGCGCCTTCGAGCGGCTGTCGGCCATTATCGCCGAGATGCGCGACGCGATCACACGCACCCGCATGCAGCGGATCGAGAACCTGTTCGTCGCGCTCCCCCGCATGGTCCGCGACCTTTCGGCCGAACTCGGCAAGCAAGTGCTTGTCGACGTCGAGGGCGGCGACGTGGAGCTCGATCGCGAGATGATCGAGATGATCCGCGATCCGCTCACCCACATCGTCCGCAACGCGGTCGATCACGGCATCGAGAAGCCAGCCGAACGGCTCAAGGCCGGCAAGCGCGAAATCGGCATGCTCTGCGTTTCCGCCCGCCAGTCGGGCAACCAGATCCTCATCGACATTCACGACGATGGACGCGGGATCGACGGCAACCGGCTCGTCGAAAAAGCGATCAGTGCGGGGCTGCTAGATAAGGCGGCTGCCGCACAGCTTTCCCCACGTGAGAAGCTGGCCCTGATTTTCGAGGCGGGCCTCTCGACCGCCAAGCAAGTCACCGCCATCTCCGGCCGCGGCGTCGGGATGGACGTGGTCCGCTCCAACGTCGAACGCATCGGCGGCATTGTCGAGGTTGACAGCAAGCCGGGCGAGGGCACCAGCATGACGCTGCGCGTGCCGCTCACCCTCACGATCATTCCGGCGCTCACCGTCTCCATCGGCTCACACCATTTCGCGATCCCGCGCTCCGCGATCGAGGAAATCGTCCGCGCGAATGGCGCATCTGTCACCCTCGAGCGCATCGGCGGCGCAGGCGTTGCGACCATCCGCGGCCGCCGCGTCCCGGAAGTCTCGCTCGCCGACATTCTCGGCCTTGAGAGCGACGTTGCAGAGCTGGACCGCACCTTGATCGTGCTGCGCCCGGCTGGCGGCGACCTTTATGCACTCGCCGTCGACCGCATCCACGACCACGAGGAATTGGTCGTGAAGCCCGCCGCTCCGGCGGTGATGGCCACGGGCATCTATGCCGGTACGACTCTCGCCGACGACGGTAGCCCGATCCTTCTGTTCGACGCTGCCGGACTTGCCCAAGTCGGCGGTATCCGTCTCGAAACGCAGGAGCGCTCCGCGCGCATCGCTGAAGGCCCGGTCACCGATACGGGACCCAAGTCGGTGCCGGTGCTCCTGTTCCGCGAACTGGGTGGGGCCCGCCGCGCGCTTCGTTTGGCCGTCGTCGACCGCATCGAGGAAGTCGCTCGCGACGCGGTCAAGATGGCAGCGGGCCAGCTCCGCGTGCAGCTCGGCGAAGCGATCGTGCCTCTGGCCGGTGCAGCGCTTGATCAGCTGTCAGACGAGAAGGTCCGCCTGTTCCGCCTGAACGACGGGGCGCATGAGGTCGGCTACGCATTCCGCGAGGTGATCGACTTCGCTGCCATCGACAATGAAGTGCTACACTCCGACCACCCAGGTGAGATCAGCGGCGTGACACTCATCGACGGCGAGCCGGCAGAAATCGTCGATGCTCACTGGCTGTTCGCCAATCACGTCGGCTCTGCCGCCCGCCTCAGCGAACCGGCCGTATGCCGCCTCGCGAGCAGTGATCCGTGGATGCAGAACATGCTCCGCCCGATGGTCGAAGCCGCCGGGTACAAGGTCGTCGGCGACGAACATACCGGGCCAGCGGATCTCGTCATTGCCGCAGAAGGGCAGGAGGTCGGCCGCGATGCAGCTGGCCGGACCATCCGCCTGCGCAGCAAACCCGACGCGGCCGGCAAGAAGGACGACAGCATCTACCGGTACGATCGCGCCGGTCTTCTGATGGCGTTGAAGTCGGCTGTTGCGGGAGGCGGCAAGTGAACGAGCTTCTGTTGGTCGTCGTGATCGCGGGGGAGCGCGTGGCGCTGCCTGCATCCGCGGTGGAGTCCGTCGTCGAACTCGACACGCTTATCCCAGTGCCCCGCGCGGCTCCGCACGTCGCGGGTCTTTCGGCACTTCGCAGTCGCGTGCTCACCGTAATCGACTGCATCCGTTCACTTGAACTTGGCTCGGCGGGTCCGACTGAGGGCATCCAGGAAGCGGCGGTCGTCGAAGTGGACGGCCACCACTACGCGCTGATCGTCGACCTCGTCGAAGACGTCGTCGAAGCGCAGTCCGAGCCAACGCCGGTCCGCGCCGCGATGGGCACGGGCTGGGAGCGCGCCTCCGTGGGCATGGTCGAGACCGAAGCCGGACCTCTGCTCCTGGTCGATGTTGCCGCGCTGATCGGCGGCGTCGAACGCCAGGCCGCTGCTTAAGCTCTTCGTTACCGTTCCGTCCTAAAGCTCAATCGAACCGAAGCGAGAACACAGGCATGAAAAGCTGTTTGATTGTCGATGATTCCAAGGTGATCCGGAAGGTTGCCCGGCACATCCTTGAAACGCTGGAGTTCAACGTCGACGAAGCTGGCGATGGCCAGGAGGCGCTTTCGCGCTGCGAAGCCAGCATGCCCGACGTCGTCCTGCTCGACTGGAATATGCCGGTGATGAGCGGGATGGAGTTCCTGAAGCTCCTGCGCCAGCGCGGCCACAGCGACCAGCCGAAGGTCGTGTTCTGCACCACCGAGAACGACATGGCGCACATCCGCGCGGCCCTCGAAGCCGGAGCGGACGAATATGTCATGAAGCCGTTCGACCGTGAGACGCTTCACATCAAGCTGCAGCTCGTCGGCGTCGCCTGAGTTCGTGAACGTGGAGCGGGCGCTCGCCAGATCGCGGGACCGCCACGAAGGCGCACGACCCTCACGCCGACCCATCCGGCTGATGATCGTCGACGATTCGATGATCGCCCGCGCGGTGCTTTCGCGGATGGTGGAAGGCGATGAAGCATTCGAGATTGCCGCCGTCGCCGGCACGGCCGAAGACGCCATCGAAGCCCTGCATCAGGTCCGCGTGGACATCATCATCCTCGATCTGGAAATGCCCGGAGCGGGTGGTCTCAAGTCAATTCCGCGCATCATCGCCGCCGCAGCCGGCGCCAAAGTGATGATCGTTTCTTCTCTTGCCGAAGAAGGCGCGGAGCAGACCGTTGCCGCGCTCGCACTTGGCGCTGCCGATACACTGCCGAAGCCCGGTACCGGACGCTTCAACGGGCGCTTTTCCGAGATCCTCCTGGGTAAGCTCAAGGCGCTGGGCTATGCCAGCAGCGCCGATGCCGAGCCTCGGCTGCAGACGTCATCCGGTTCGCCGCTGCCATTGCGCGCCATGCCCGCCGATCCGATCGATGTGCTTGCGATCGGCGCGTCGACCGGCGGAATCCACGCCCTCGCCACACTGTTCCAGGCTCTGCCGCGCCGAATTGGCGTGCCGATCCTGGTCACCCAACACCTGCCTTCGCCGTTCATGCCGGTATTTGCACGCCAACTCGCCGCTGCGGCCCATCGGTCAGCGACCGTCGCCGTGGACGGCATGAGGCTCGTTCCTGATGAAATCTTGCTCGCCCCAGGCGATGCTCATCTGACGCTGGACCTCGATGGCGACCGCGCAGTGGTGCGCCTGACCGATGGCCGTGCCTCGAGCGGCTGCATGCCTTCGGTCGATCCAATGCTTGCGTCGGTCGCAGCTCTCTACGGGGCAGGCGCACTCGGCGTCGTGCTCACCGGCATGGGCCGCGACGGCGTTGAAGGCGCTGCGCGCCTCGTTGCCCGAGGGGGCTCCGTCATCACCCAGGACGAGGCCAGCTGCGCCGTCTGGGGCATGCCCCGCGCGGTTCTCGAAGCCGGACTCGCCTGCGCGGCACTGCCTCCGGAGAAGATCGCTCGTCGTATCGCGTCCCGGACCGAGGAGCCCTCGTGCAAATAAGCGACAGCTCAAGCCGAATTCTCGCGGGCCTGCTGGAGGCGCGCACCGGTCAGCAACTGACCATCAGTCGCCGCTGGCGGATCGAAACCGCCCTGAGCTCGCTGCTCCGTGAACGCGGCATTTCCACGCTCGACGAACTCATCACCATCCTGGTGATGGGCCGCGAACCGAGCCTGTCCCAGAAAGTTGTCGAGGCCTTGCTCAACAACGAGACCTACTTCTTCCGCGACCGCGCCCCGTTCGATCTCCTTGCGCGCCATGCGCTTCCGGAGCTCGCAAAGCGCCTAGAGAAGAGCCGGCGCCTGCGGATCTGGTCCGCGGGCTGCTCGACGGGTCAGGAAGTCTATTCGCTGGCGATGCTGTTTGCGGAGAACGCCGAGGCCTGGCGCGGCTGGACGATCGACATTCTCGGCACCGATGTCTCGAACGAGTGCGTCGATCGCGCCCGCGCCGGCGCCTACAGCCAGTTCGAGGTCCAGCGCGGCCTTGGTATTGCCCAGATGATCAAGTGGTTTGAGGAATGTCCTGACGGCTGGCGCGCAGTCGAGACTCTCCGCCGGCCGGTCCGCTTTCAAGTTCACAACTTGCTCGAGCCCGCGCCGCACCCGGGTGGCTTCGACATTGTGCTGTGCCGCAATGTCCTGCTCTACCTCAGCGCCGACAAGCGTGCGCTCGCATTCGAGCGGCTCGCTTCCGCAATGGCCGAGGACGGCTGGCTGATGCTGGGTGCCGGTGAGACCGTCATTGGCCAGACCGGCAAGTTGGGCCCCGATATCGGCGCGCGCGGGCTTTACCGGCTCGTCGGCGACGGCAGCCGCGTCGAAAAGCGCAAGTTTCCGGACCGGAGGGCTGCACCCGGGGCTTGACCGCGGGGCAAAGCTGGTGCGCCATAGCCGTTATGGAATTCGTGGAGCGACCCTCGCCAAACTTCGACGAGCGAACGCTGCCCGTCTCGATGATCGTTCTCCATTATACCGGCATGCCCGATGCGCAGGGAGCGCTCGACCGGCTCACCTCTCCGGAAGCGAAAGTCTCATGCCACTACCTCGTTGACGAGGACGGCACGGTGTTTCGGCTGGTGGATGAGTCGAAGCGAGCATGGCACGCCGGCAAGGCGCGGTGGCGCGGGGTCACCGACGTCAACGGCGCCAGCGTCGGCATCGAGATCGTCAATCCGGGCCACGAGTTCGGTTATCGCCCTTTCGCCGACGAGCAGATTGCGTCGCTGATCCCGTTGGTCGCCGACATCAAGGAGCGTCACGGAGTCGGCCGCGGCAACGTCATCGGCCATTCCGATGTGGCGCCTGCGCGCAAGGAAGATCCCGGCGAGTTGTTCCCGTGGGATGCACTCGCCAAGCGCCGGCTCGCGCTGCCCAGTCCGACGCGCGACCTTATCGACCCGTTCTGGACCGACGCCGGCTTCCTGCTGGCATTGGAGCGGTTCGGCTATGACGTCACCGACACGCAGAAGGCCGTCATCGCCTTTCAGCGGCGCTTCCGGCCGGAGGTCATCGACGGCATCATCGATGGCGAGTGCCGCGCCAAGCTCCTCGCTCTGTTGCTGCCGCGCCCGCAATAGACCATATGCCGCTCGCCAGAGGGCCGGGCGGCCGCGGCTCGCGAAAGCGGGGCGAGGAAAGTCCGGGCTCCACGGAACAACGGTGCCGGGTAACGCCCGGCGGTCCCGGCCTCGGCCGGGATCAGGGACAGTGCCACAGAAAGCAGACCGCCCGCCTTCGGACGGGTAAGGGAGAAAGGGTGCGGCAAGAGCGCACCGCGGTCCTGGCAACAGGGCCGGCAGGGTAAACCCCACCGGGTGCAAGACCGAATAGGGGCGGCACATGGGCTGGTTCCGGCTCGTCGCCCGGGTTGGTTGCTTGAGAGGCGGGGCAACTCGTCTCCTAGAGGAATGGCCGCACAGTCACCGCGTCATGCGGCGATGGACAGAACCCGGCTTACAGGCCCTCTGGCGAATTTCTTTGATTGGCGCTGCGCTCGCAAAGCGCTCGTGGTGTGATTAGGTAAGTAGGCATGCCGAAGCAGAAGAGGTCCGACGACTGGGGTTTTCCGCGCTGGCGCTCCTATGGCGACAAGAGCCGGGGCGCAGCGAAGGTGCGCCTGTGCGACCGCGAGGGCTGCACGGAGATTGGCGACCGGCCTGCACCCAAGGCGCCCAACAGTCCCGACCGCTGGTATTTCTGCGAGGCGCACGCCGCCGAGTACAATCGGAACTGGAACTACTTCGCGGGTCTCAGCCCGGAAGAAGCCACGCGCCGTGCCGCCGAGGAGGAGCAAGGCAACGGGGGCTTCCGCCAATCCGCGCAGTGGAAGTGGGGTGGTCCCGGCGATGGCAGCCGCAGCCGTGACGAGATGCGCGCGCTCGAAGCGCTCGAGCTGGAAAGCGATGCGGACTTCACCGCGATCAAGGCGGCGCACCGGCGCCTTGTCAAAGAAACCCACCCCGACGCGAACCCCGGCAACGAGGAAGCCGCGAAGCGCTTCAAGGAAGTTCAGGCTGCCTACGACGTGTTGAAGAAGGCCGAAGAGCGGAAGGGCGACCAGCCGGCCTAGGCGGTGGCCGCGTAGCGTTGCGCCGTTTCCTTCACGAGAGCGATCATGTTGGGCACGCCTTGGGTCCGGTTGAAGCTCAGATGCTTCGACAGCTCAAAAGGTGCAAGCGCGGCGTTCACGTCCATCGCCGCAAGCTCCGTTGCCGCCTTGTCCTGGACGGACGCCAGGACCAGCGCCACGATCCCCTTCGTGATCGCAGCATTGCTGTCGGCGACAAAGTGCAGCTTTCCGTCCCGGACCGTCGGGTAGAGCCACACTGAAGCCGAACAGCCGCGAACCTTCGTCGCGTCCGTCTTGAGCGCGTCTGACATCGGCTCCAGCTCGCGCCCGAGGTCGATCAAGAGACGATAGCGATCTTCTCCGTCCAGCATCTGGTAATCGTCGAGGATCGCATCGAGGGAGGGCAAAGCCATACCAAGCCGCTATCACCGAGCGTGCGCGCTCACTAGCGGTCGCGCAGCTGCTCGATTTCTTTTGACAGGCTGTTTTCTTTCTCGACGGTGATCCGCTCGAGCACCTTCAGGCGCTCCTTCAGCTCGCTGACTTCCTCCCGCAGGCGCTGGTTCTCGACGCGGCCAGTGTCGTCGCCACCAACCTGGTGGTGAAATTTGGAGCGGCTGCGGAAGATCGACGTGATCATCACGATCGCGACGATGCAAACAACCATGATCTCGCCGCTGTTCATCGAACCTTCTCTCCATTGTTCACTCGATCGCCGTCCGAGGTGCGCTCCGTGTCGCGAAGAGCCTCGATCTGCGCTGCGGTCTGCAGGCCGCCGTCAGTAATGATCTTCTCGAGAACGGCCACACGGGATTCCAGCCGTCGCTTCTCCGAAGACTCCTGCGCGGCGTCTTCCTTGGCTGCACCGGCGCGCATAGCGAGCTCGCGGTTCTTATAGCCAATCCAGCCCCACCCGAGTCCGGTCAGGATGGCAACGACGGGCACAAGCGGTCCAAGATCCATAAAGCTATCCAATCACGCTCAGTAGAATGACGCGGTCATCGCCGCATGGGGTCAGGCGAGGTCGCCAGCGGCTGGCGGAGCGCCTCGATCTGTGCCGCAGTCTGGGCTCCACCGTCAGTGACGATCTGCTCGACTACACGTAGCCTCGATTCGATACGCTCCACGTGAGATGCATATTGCGCAGCCTTCTCGGCGGTCTGGTCCGCAATGAGCTGGCTCATGCGCTCCTTGTGCTGCAGCCAGCGCTGGAAGCAACTGTACGCGATACCGCCGATCACCGGGATTCCCACTACGATGAAGAAGAAGATTAGAAGCGTAGGTTCCACTTAGGGCCTCCCGATCCGTTCCGGCAGCTCGTTCTCATGTCAGGTCTTTCTGGCGGGCATGCTCGATGCGGGTGCCGCCACGAAGCGCCTCGATCTGGGCTGCCGTCTGAGCGCCGCCATCGGTGACGATCTGCTCCAGGACGCGGACCCTCCGCTCGAGGTCGCCGTTGCTGGTCGCGTATTCCGCAGCTTTCTCGGCGGCCATCCGGGCATTCACTTCGAGTTGCTTCTCCTTGAACGAGAACCAACGACGGAAGACGTAAAGCAGGAATATCGTGGGCAGCAATATCGTGATGAGCAGCGCGATGACGTCACCGGGATGCATGGGCTGTGTCTCCGTTCGAAGGTGAGTTACTGAAGCTGATCGATTTCGCGCGTGAGCCTGGAAGGCTGATCGGTGGCAATCCGTTCAAGGGTTGCGAGGCGGTCCTTGAGCGCACCGACTTCAGCGCGAAGCTGGGCATTGTCGCTCGTCAGGAGCTTGATGCGCTCAATCGTCTCCTGATCCGTCTTCGGATGGATCGGTAATCCCCAGGAGTTCTGGAGCGGGTAGCCGTTTTTGATCCGGATCCAGGTGGAAAGCAGCGAGCCGCCAACGCCTAGCGCCACGATGATTGCGATGAATGGGATGAAGCCGGCAATGAGCCTGAGAATTTCCATGACTTGCGGATCCATGATCCCCCCTTTTGTTGGAGTTAGCGAAGGAGCTCGATGTCGCGAGACAGCTTCGATGGTTTTTCCACTGCGATCCGCTCGAGCGTGTCGAGCCGATCCTTCAAGATTTCGACTTCCGCTTCGAGCAGCGAGTTCTTCTCAATGAGGACCCTGATCTCTTCGCCCGCTTTTCCCCCGTTCGCCGGAAAGATCGGGCGGCCCCATGGCCCGTCGAGCGGGTACCCGTGCTTCATCCTGATCCACGTGTTCACGGTCCAGCCGATCATCCCTAGCGCAACGGCTACAGCCATCAGCGGGATGACGATTTCGAGTAGCTTGAGAACATCCGGGTCCATGGCGCTTATCCTACCTAAGCTGGTCGATTTCGTTGGCGAGCGAGCGGTTCTCGGTGGTCACGTAGCTCTCGATATCGGCAAGCCGGCGGTCGATGTCCCTGAAGCGTGAGCGGATGTCGCGTGTCGCCTGAGCAGGCGAGGCACGGACCCCCTGCCAGAAGTGCTTCTCCTCGCTGTTGCTGACTTCCAGCGAGCGCGGCTTGGTCGGGCTTACGAAGGCTGCGATGAAGTAGAACGGGAGGATGGAGCCCCCGCTCATGAACATCGCCGCAAGGAAGCAGATCCGGACCAGCGTGACGTCGAAGCCAGTGTAGTCGGCGATCCCGGCGCACACGCCGAACATCTTCCCATTGCGCTTGTCGCGATAGAATTTCGTGCGGCTGGCCGGCTGCTCGGTCCGGTAGCGCTCGGGATAACGGTCGTCGCTCATTCTACTCTCCGTCGGCGAGCAACCGCCGGCTCGTTTCACGGCCAGGCAGGCACTGCTGGCGCCAGTTGGGGTTCTCGGCGGTCATGATCCGCTCGATCGTGCAGATGCGGTCGTCGAGGCGACGGGCAGCGTCGTGCAGCTCATCGAGCAGCTTCTCGTCGCCGGAGGTCAGCGTCGCGGCGGTCTTCCACTTGGTGATGTAGTGAAAGATCAGCCACGGGAGGCCCAGGAACAGGATCCCGCAGACGAAAAACGGTATCAGGTCGTCCATTGATTACTTCCCCCTGGCGGCAAGTGCCGCCTTCATTGCAGCAAGCTCGGCATCGACCGACTCCGCGGCTTTCAGCTCGGCAATTTCTTCTTCGAGGCTCTTCGGGCCGGTCATTCCCAGCGCATCTGCCCGGCCTTCAGCGAAGTCGGCGCGGCGCTCGAGAACTTCGAACTTCGAGAATGCGTCCTCGGTGCGGTTGCCGTTGAGCAACTCGCGGGCGCGACCACGGGTCACCGCGCTTTCGAAGCGCGCGGCGATCGCGTTCTGACGGGCACGCGCCTCGCGCAACTTGCCCTGCAGCTTGGCGATGTCGCCCTCGTAGCCCTTCAGCGTGTCGTCGATAACCTTGAGCTCCTGACGCAGGCCGTCGCCCATGTCGGCCGCCTTCTGGCGCTCGGTAAGCGCTGCCTTGGCAAGGTCCTCACGGTCCTTGGACAAGGCCAGCTCCGCCTTCTCCGTCCAGCTGTTCTGCAGTTCGTCGAGGCGGTTCAGCGCCCGGCGCATTTCCTTGCCATCGGCGATGCAGCGTGCAGCCGACGCGCGGACCTCCACCAGTGTCTCCTCCATTTCGAGGATCACCATGCGGATCATCTTCGCCGGATCTTCCGAGCGGTCGAGCAGCTCGGTGATGTTGGCGGCGAAGATATCTCGCGTTCGCGAGAAGATTCCCATTCGCATACTCCGTATTCCTAAACAGGGCCCTGTTTACTGCCTCTTCCTATTCAAGAGGCATGCCAATCTGGAGCAAAGCATGGAATTGCGGCAATCTGCCTTTTGCGGCAGCGATTTGGGTCGGAAAATCCTTGCCAACTCGTGGGATTTGCCACCAACAGTCGGCCAGATTCTTTGTAGGAAAAAATGGAACGGGCGGATCAGTTCATCGGCCAAAGCCTCGCTTTCCTCGACTCCGTCGAGCGGGCGAGCCGCGCCGCGCCGCTCAACCGGCCGGTGCTGGTGATTGGCGAGCGCGGCACCGGCAAGGAGCTGATTGCCGAGCGCCTGCACCACTTGTCGTCACGTTGGGCGGGCCCGCTGATCGTCATGAACTGCGCGGCACTCCCCGAGAACCTCATCGAGGCCGAACTGTTCGGCCACGAGGCGGGCAGCTTCACAGGCGCCGCCAAGACCCGCCACGGCCGCTTCGAGGAAGCCGACGGCGGCACGCTCTTCCTCGACGAGCTCGGCACCTTGTCCATGCCGGCCCAGGACCGCCTGCTGCGCGCGGTCGAATATGGCGAGATTACGCGTATAGGTGCTTCCAAGCCGATCTCCGTCGACGTCCGCATCGTCGCCGCCACCAACGAGAACCTTCCGGCGCAGGTCGACAACGGCAAGTTCCGCGCCGACCTCCTCGATCGGCTCTCGTTCGAGGTCATCACCCTGCCGCCGCTGCGGGCGCGGGAAGGAGACATCCCGCTGCTAGCCGAGCATTTCGGACGCCGCATGTCGGCCGAACTGGACTGGCCGAACTGGCCCGGCTTCTCGTCCCGCGCAATGGCTGACCTGGAAGCCTATCCATGGCCCGGCAACGTCCGCGAACTGCGCAATTCGGTCGAACGCGCTGTTTACCGCCACGAGAATCCGGAGCGGGAAATCGACGAGATCGTGTTCAACCCATTCTACTCGCCATGGGCGCCGAACCAGCCGGCACAACCGGCGCTCGCGCCCTCTGCAGCGAGCGCCCCAGCGGAAGCCGCTGCGGCGCCGCTTCACCTCGTCACCTCTGCCGAACAGTCTCCCCTGGTGACCGACTTTCGCGCGGCCGTTTCGGATTATGAGCGGTCGCTTCTCCAGGATGCGCTTGCCCGTAACCGCTTCAACCAGCGCGCCACCGCCAGCGCTCTCGGCCTCAGCTACGACCAGCTGCGGCACGCCCTGAAGCGCCACAAGCTGCTCGACGCTGAAGCGGGCTGACCCACGACAGCAACCCATCCGCCGCAGCGACATTGACCCTTGCCGCGCCCCAGTCCTAGGGCCAGCTCGAACCCCCAAAGCCACAGGAGCGACGCCATGGCCTTCACGCTTCCCGAACTGCCTTATCCCAAGGACGCACTCCAGCCGCACATGTCGGCCGAGACGTTCGACTATCATTGGGGCAAGCACCACAAGGCCTACGTCGACAAGACGAACGGCTTCCTGTCTGAGAAGGGGCTGGAAGGCGCTTCCCTACTGGAGGTGATCCGCACTGCTCGCGATCGCGGCGACAAGGGGCTGTTCAACAATTCGGCCCAGATCTGGAACCACAGCTTCTTCTGGCAATGCCTCGCGCCGCAGGGTTCGACGGCTCCGTCCGGCCGTCTCAAAGACATGATCGATAGCGACTTCGGCGGTCATCAAACGCTGCTCGAGAAGCTGGCGACCGAGAGCGCCAATCACTTCGCGAGCGGCTGGGGTTGGCTGATCCTCAACAACGGCAAGCTGGAGATCACGTCGCTCCACGACGCGGACTCGCCTGTCGCTCATGGCATGACGCCGCTGCTGACCGTCGATGTGTGGGAGCACGCCTACTACATAGACTATCGCAACGAGCGGCCGCGCTTCCTCAAGAGCGTGCTCGAGAACATCATCAACTGGGACTTCGTCGCGCAGAACCTCGACGGGCAGGGCGAGAGCAGGGCCGACCAGCAGAGCTGAGGCGCCGCAGCCGGGTGGCTACTGCTTCAGGCGGTAGCCGGTCCGGAAGATCCACCAGATGCCGGCAAGGCAGACCAGGAAAAAGGCGAAGGTCGCCGCGAGGCTCGTCGCGACGGGCACATCCGCCTGGCCAATGAACGTCCACCGGAAGCCGTTGATCAGATAGACCACGGGGTTGAACAGCGTGATGCTCCGCCAGGGCTCGCGAAGCATGTCGATTGAGTAGAAGGCGCCGCCAAGGAACGTCAGGGGCGTGACGATCAGCAGGGGGATAATCTGTAGTTGTTCGAAGCCCTTGGCCCAAACTCCTACGATAAAGCCGAACAGGCAGAAGGTCGCCGCGACGAGGACGAGGAAGAGGACCATGTAAGCGGGGTGCTCGATGCGTACGTGCACGAATAGATTGGCTGTAAGCAGGATGACGAGCGCCACCGTCATTGCCTTGCTGGCCGCCGCGCCGACATAGCCGAGCACCGTCTCGAAGGCCGACAAAGGCGCGGAAAGCAGTTCGTAGATGGTGCCCGTAAAGCGCGGCATGTGAATGCCGAAGCTGGCGTTGAAGATGCTCTCGTTGAACAGCGACAGCATCATCAGGCCGGGCACGATGAAGCTGCCGTAATCGACGCCGTTAATCTCCTTCATCCGGCTGCCGATCGCGGCACCGAATACGACGAAGTAGAGCGACGTGGTGATCACCGGCACCGCGAGACCGGTCCACAGCGTCCGGCGGAAGCGATGCATCTCGAACTTGTAGATTGCCCAGACGCCGCGCCAGTTCATGCTTTCGCTCCGCTGCGGTCGTGGATCAGGTTGACGAAGATGTCCTCCAGGCTCGACTGCTTGGTGTCGAGATCCTTGAAGCCGATCCCGGCGTCCCGCATCGCCGTAAGCAGGGACGGGATGCCCGTCCGTTCGGCCTTGGCGTCGAACTCGTAGGTGAGCGTCGACCCGTTGTCGCTGAGGCTCGGCGCCCATTGGGCGAGGCTTTCCGGCACCTCGCTGAGCGGTTCCGTCAGCTGCAGGTGCAGGATCTTGCGGCCGAGCTTCTGCATCAGCGCATGCTTTTCCTCGACGAGGATCAGCTCGCCGCGATTTATGACGCCCACGCGGTCTGCCATTTCCTCCGCTTCCTCGATGTAGTGCGTGGTGAGGATGATCGTCGTGCCCTGTTCGCGCAGGCGACGCACCAGGTCCCACATGTCGCGGCGAAGTTCTACGTCCACTCCCGCCGTCGGTTCGTCGAGAAAGAGGATGTCGGGGTCATGCGCCAGAGCCTTGGCGATCATGACGCGGCGCTTCATGCCCCCGGACAGTTCCTTCAGGATCGATCTGCGCTTGTCCCACAACGACAGGTCGCGAAGAATCTGCTCGACGCGCTTCGGGTCAGGGCGCCGGCCGAACAGCTCGCGGCTGAAGCTGACCGTGCTGAGCAGTGGCTCGAACACGTCCATCGTTAGCTCTTGCGGCACCAGTCCGATGCGGCGCCGCGCTTCGCGATAGTGGCTCTGCCAGTGCTTGCCGTCGATCAGCACCTGGCCCGCGGTTGGCGTCACGATTCCGCAGATGATGCTGATGAGCGTCGTCTTGCCTGCGCCGTTGGGTCCCAGAAGCGCAAAGATCTCACCCGGCTGGATATCCAGATCGACGCTCTTGAGCGCTTCCGTGCCGCTTGCGTAGGCCTTCCTCAGACCCCGGATCGACAGGATCGGTTCGCTCACTCGACGGGGCCGGGCTCGGCGGGCGCGGCGTCCTCGCGCATCAGGCCGTGGCGAAGCAGCATCGGGATGTTCGCCGCGGCAAACAGGAAGGTGAGGGGGATCGCCCCCCAAAGTTTGAAGCCGACCCAGAAGGTCGTCGTGGAGTGGCGCCAGACGATTTCGTTAAGGACGGCCATGAAGGCGAAGAAGATCGCCCAGTTCCGTGTGAGCTTGGTCCAGCCGGACTTGTCGAGACCCGGATAGGTCGACCCGAGCACGTGCTGCAGGATGGGCCGGTCCGTCGCAAGGCCGAAGGCGAGGAGGGCCGCGACAAAGGCGTAGTAGATGGTCGGCTTCATCTTGATGAAGCTCTCGTTGTGCAGCCAGATCGTCAGGCCGCCCATGATCACGACCATGATCCCGGAGAACCACAGCAGCGCCGAAATTCGATGATATCGGATCGCCGAGAACAGCATGGCGGCGATCATTGCGATCATGAAGGCGCCGGTCGCGACGAAGATCTTCAGCGCCGGCGCCACCGGCGCAAGGAAGTTGACCAGGAAAAAGACAAGCAGCGGACCGAGGTCGATCAGGAGCTTGGCGCCGCCTTGCGGCTCGGCTTTGTCGCTCATTCCGGCGGCAGTCCGGCAATCGCCCGGGCGACGGCGCGGGGGTCGAACGGTCGCAGGTCGTCGGCCTGTTCGCCAACCGCGATCGCATGGATCGGCAGTCCGAACCGCTCAGCCGCTGCCACCAGCACGCCCCCGCGCGCGGTGCCATCCAGCTTGGTCATGATGAGCCCCGTCACGCCCGCGGTCTCGCGGAACACTTCAACCTGCGCAAGCGCGTTCTGGCCCGTCGTGGCGTCGAGCACGAGCAGGATGTCGTGCGGAGCTTCGGGGTTGAGGCGGCCAAGAACGCGGCGGATCTTGGACAATTCCTCCATCAGATGGGTCTTGTTCTGGAGGCGCCCGGCGGTATCGACGATCAGCACGTCCTCGCCTGTGTCAGTCGCCTGCTTGACGCCGTCGAACACGATCCCGGCTGCGTCGCCGCCTTCCTTGCCGGAGATTACGGGGGCGCCAATCCGGTCCCCCCAGATCTTGAGCTGCTCGATGGCGGCCGCGCGGAAGGTGTCACCGGCGGCAAGGAGTACGCCATAGTCCTGGTCCTTCAGCCAGCGCGCCAGCTTGCCAATCGTCGTGGTCTTTCCCGAGCCGTTCACGCCGATTACGAGGATGACATGAGGTCGGGGAAAACCTGTGATTTCCAGCGGTTTGGCGACCGGAGCTAGAATCTTCTCGATCTCTTCTGCAAGGATCGTGCGAAGGCCGCGCTCGTCGAGCCGTTCGAAGGTTTGACGCGCAATCGCTTCGCGAATACGACGCGATGCGGCCGGCCCGAGGTCGGAGGCAATCAGCGCTTCCTCGATGTCATCGAGCGTCGCGGTGTCGAGGGCGGCGCGGCTGGTCAGCCCAGTCAGGTTGTCCGCAACGCGCTCGGCGGTCTTCGAAAAGCCGCCGCGCAGACGATCGAGCCAGCTCATGCGAACTCCGCCAGAAGGCGATCACCGGTTCGCCCGGTGACGTGGACCATACCGGTTTTCCCGCGGGCTCCCGAAGCGATGTTCGCCGGCGCAAAATGATCGGTGTGGCCGATGTGATGGCCCTCGACGAGGACCGGCTGTGTCGTCCCGACAAGACTGTCGAGCCAGCGGCTGCGCCGTTCGGCAGCGGCGTCGCGCAAGCGAGCCGCGCGCGCCTTCACCACCTCGCGGGGAAGCTGCGGCATGCGTTCGGCAGGCGTGCCGGGCCGAGGAGAGAAGGGGAACACGTGAGCGGCAACGATGTCGCAATCCTCCAGCAGTTTGAGGCTGTTAAGCGCCATTTCCTCGGTTTCCGTGGGAAATCCGGCGATCAGGTCCGCGCCAATACTCGCTTCTGCCCGCGCCGCCTTGATGCGCTCGACGGTCCGGATTGCATCCCGCCGACTATGCCGCCGCTTCATCCGCTTGAGGATCATGTCGTCGCCGGCCTGCAGGGACAAGTGGAAGTGGGGCATCAGTCGCGGCTCGCCGGCAATAAGCTCCAGAAGCGCGTCGTCGATTTCGACGCTGTCGAGCGATGAAAGCCGGAGACGCGTCAGCCGCGGCTCGGCTGCGAGAAGGCGCTGGCAGAGGACGCCGAGGCCGCCTTCATAGTAGGTGATGTCGACGCCGGTGAGGACGATCTCACGAGCACCAAGGTCGATCTCCAAGCCGACCGCGTCGCGGATCAGTTCGAACGGGAGCGATCGGCTTTCCCCGCGAGCCTGCCAGATCGAGCAGAAGGTGCAGCGATGGTCACAGCCGGTCTGAACGGCGACGAAGCTCTTCACCTGTGCCAGCAACCCACGTGGTGCCATGACGTCAGATCGGCCAAAGGCATTGAGCTTGTTCGCGTTTCCGATGACTCGCGACACTCCGGGCAAGCGTTCGAAACTCGCGGGGTCGAGCTCGGCCGCACATCCGGTTACCAGAATCTTGGCGCCGGGCTGATCCTTGTGCGAGCGGCGAATTGCCTGCCGCGTCTGGCGAACAGCTTCGTTGGTCACGGCGCAGCTGTTGACGACGACCCACTGCTCATCCGCAGGAGCAGTCCGCGCGATCGTCTCCGCCTCGGCGAAGTTGAGCCGGCATCCGAGGCTGATCGTCTCCACGCTCACTGCAGCGCCTCGAGGTCCAGTTCGCCGCTGAACACGTGCGTCGCCGCTCCGCGCATCCGGATCGGTTTGCCGGGCTCCCAGCTAATGGTCAGCGCACCGCCGGCCATTTCCAGACGAACGGGCGAGGGCAGCTTGCGCTGGGCGATGGCAGCGACGGCGGTGGCGGAGGCACCGGTGCCGCAGGCGGGAGTTTCGCCGGCGCCGCGCTCAAAGGTGCGGAGCTTGATGCGACCGTCGACGATACTCGCCACGTTCACGTTGATGCGCTCTGGGAAGGCGGGATCGTTTTCAATGCTGGGCCCGATGCCGGTCAGCTGAACCTCTTGAGCATCCGGAACGAAGAAGACCAGGTGCGGATTGCCGACGTTGAGCGCCATCGGCTGCTCGAGGCCGTCCCAGGCGAGCGGTAGGGCGGCGGTGTCCATCGGGTAGGCCAAGGGGATCTCATCCCAGCCGAACCGCGGCTCGATCAACGTGACCTCGATCTCTTCGCCCACCTGCTTGCCGTTGAGCAGCCCGCCCGCCGTTTCGATGCTTTCAGCACCTGTCAGCGCAACGACGCAACGCGTTGCGTTGCCGCAGCTTTCGACCTCTCCGCCGTCGGCATTCCAGATCCGCATGCGGAGTGCGGCGGCGCTGCTCGGTTCGAGGACGATCAGCTGGTCGCAACCGACGCCGGTGCGCCGGTCAGCGATTGCTCGCGCGAGTTCGGGGGTAAGCGGAAATGGCTCTTCGCGCGCGTCTACGATCACGAAGTCGTTGCCGAGCCCGTGCATCTTGTCGAAGCGGCGGTTCACGTGCCTCAGACCAGTTCCGGAACCTGCGCCCGCATGGGCGCAATGACCTGCGCCGCGAACCGGTCCATTTCTTCGCCCTGCGGGCTCATTTGCAGCAGCAGCAGGTCCAGACCGGCAGCTTCGTACTCGGCGATACGTTCCTTAAGCTGCTCAGGCGTTCCAACAAGATTCGGTCGCAAGCCTCTGTTGGAAACAGAATATTCCTGCAGTTTGAGCTCTCGCTCCAGCTGCGTTCCGGATAGCCATTGGTCGAAATTGTCGAAACCCTTGGGGGGAGTTGGCGGCAGCTGAGTGATCCGCTCGAGTTCCCGCTTTGCCTCCGATTCGCTGTCGCGAACGATGGCGAACCCAGCCATTCCGTATTGCATCCGACCCTTACCAGTCTTGGCACGACGCTCTTCCATGTCGGCAATCTTGGACTTGATCGCGTCGGCCGGGTCGCCGTGCATGACGTATGCGTCGCAGAGGGTGGTGATCATCGTCTTCGCGGCTTCGCTTTCGCCGCCGGCGTAAATGGTAGGGCGGGGCTTCCGGAGCGGCTTCGGTTCGCAGATCGCGTCCTTCAGCTGATAGCGTTCGCCGGCGAAATTGGAGCGCTCCTGCGTCCAGAGCGCGTTCACTACCTGGAGCCACTCGGTCGTGCGTGCGTAGCGGTCGTCATGCGCGTCGAACTGAAGCCCGTATTGGGTCGCCTCGTCCGCCCACCAGGAGGAGACGACGTTAAGCGCCAGTCGGCCACCCGAGATATTGTCGATGTTCGCCGCCGCTTTGGCGAATAGCGCAGGCTGGTGGAAGTTGGGGCGTACGGCAACCATCAGCTCGATCTTCGAGGTGACCGCCGCAAGCGCTGCCGTGGTCGACCATGCGTCGAGGGCAGGCTGCTCCACGCCTTTGATATCGTTGAGGTTCAATTCGGCGATCAGCGACAGGTCCCAGCCGGTCTCCTCGCTGCGCTGCGTCAGGCGCTTCACATAGTCCCAGCTCGCTTCCATCCCCTCGTCGGGGATATTGCGGAGCCAGCCGCCGAACACCGGCATCCAGTAACCGAACCTCATGCCGCCACTCTGCCTTTCAACAGGGAATCAAGATAGCCCACGAGCTTGTCGTGCGGATCCCAGCCGAGCACGTGCAGCGGGTCCGCGACATAGTTGGACATGGCATTGATATCGTAGAACCGTGCCGACCCATCACGATCGTCGAACACGAGCTCGACACCGCCCAGGTCCAGGTGCGCTTCCTGCGCAATGCGCTCGGCTGCGCGGACGATCTCGGGCGAGGGTGTCACAGCGGTCATGCGGATGGCGGGTCGCCCAGGCTGCGCCACGCAGGCATCGGCGGGACAGAGGTCGAAATTGTCGCCGCCGCTCTCAACTTCGATGGCATAGAGGAAGCTGCCGCCTAGTGTTTCGATGCGCAGGATCGTGCCGTCGCGCGCAGGGACGTAGTCCTGGATCATGAGAACCTGGTCGACGCTCGTGGGCACCGTACCATCGGCAACCGAGGCGCGCAGTTCCTCAAGGGAGGAATAGCGGACGATCCCAGCGCCCGATCCCCCGATGTTCGCCTTTACCAGCAAGGGGAAGGCCATGCACTCTGCGGCATCCACGAGATCCCGCGCGCGGTGAACGATCCGCGTCTGCGGGATCGCCAAGCCAAGAGAGGAAATCAACGAGAGCTGCCGCGCCTTGGACGAGTCGATCGCAAGAGCTTCGGTACCGTTCAGCACCCGCGCGCCGGAGCGGCTCCAATGGTCGAGCAGCGCTGCCGCGTAAAAGATCGGATGTTCGGGCTCGCGCAGGAAGCTCGACTGGGCGACGCGGCTCAGGATCAGCGGAGCTGGGGCGGTCAGGCTCGCCGGATCAAACGAATGGCCGGAAAGCTGCACGGGAACATAGGGCAAGCCATGCCGATCGAGCGCCGCGAACAGGGGTTGAAACCACTGCGGGTGCTCGTAGAGGACGGCAAGCTGCGCGCTGCTGGGGGCTGACGGGCTCATGGGCTGCGGCGACTTAGGGAGCGGCTGGGCTCAAGTCCACCGGTGAGGACGAAACGAAAATGGCGAGAGCCGCGCAAGACGTAATGCAATCGATTATCTTCTCGGCGGTCCTTGACGGCCTCGCCTCGCTGAAGCGCGCATCCGGCGGTCTGCCAAACCAGCTGCTGCGCGATGTGCAGGCAATCCACCCGAACGTGACGTTCGCCGACCTGCCGAAGGAGCTTCAGGACGCGATCGCCGAAAGCACGCGATCGGCATTCACCCAGCTGCTGAAGGAAGGCTATGCCGTCGGACCGCGGCAGCAGATGCAGCAATCGCGGCCGATGGACCGGGTCCCCGAGAGGCCCCGCCATGCGCCGGGCTCACCGGACCGCCGTGGACCGCCGCGCGGCCCGCGCCGCACGGGCGGTCCGACCGGTGACGCTCCGGACAAACCGAGCGGGCCCGGCAGCCCATCCCGCCCACGCAAGCCGAAGGGCAAGCCACGCCTGTCGTGACGGTTGAACTCGAGGCCGGTAGCGGCTAAGCGCTGCGGCGTCTTAACGGACATACATTGATGCCGAGCGCCCGAGGGTGCACGCCCGCCGACGAGGTTTCGTCCGCGGGCGTAATTTGCATTTGGGCTTCCCATATGGGCGCCTCGGCATCGCAGGAGACTTGAATGTTCGACACGTTGAGCGATCGGCTCGGCAGCGTATTCGACCGGTTGCGGGGGCGCGGCGCGCTCACCGAGGCCGACGTGCGTGCTGCCATGCGCGAGGTTCGCGTCGCCCTGCTCGAGGCCGACGTAGCGCTACCTGTCGCCCGCGATTTCGTTGATCGCGTCACGGAGAGAGCCGTCGGCCAGGAAGTGCTGCGCTCGGTCACTCCCGGGCAAATGGTCGTCAAGTACGTTCACGATGCCCTTGTCGAGACGCTGGGCGCCGACACCGCGGAGCTCGACCTCGCAGTCAGCCCGCCGGCCGTAATCATGATGGTCGGGCTCCAGGGCTCCGGCAAGACGACGACCACGGCCAAGCTCGCCAAGCGGCTTTCGGAGAAAGAGCGCAAGCGGGTGCTAATGGCCTCGCTCGACGTGGCTCGTCCGGCTGCTCAGGAGCAGCTCGCGGTGCTTGGGCGCCAGGCAAACGTCGACACCCTACCGATCGTCGCCGGGCAGCAGCCCGTGGATATCGCGAAGCGGGCGCTGCACTCCGCCAAGCTGCAGGCCTATGACGTGGTCCTGCTGGACACCGCCGGACGCCTTCACGTCGACGAGCAGCTAATGGCCGAGATGAAGGCCGTCGCGTCGGCTTCGCAGCCAACCGAGACGCTCCTCGTCGTCGATGCGCTGACCGGCCAGGATGCCGTCAATGTCGCGCAAGGCTTCTCGGCGGAAGTGCCGCTGACGGGTGTCGTGCTGACCAGGATGGACGGAGACGCTCGTGGCGGCGCGGCGCTGTCGATGCGTGCAGTCACCGGCAAGCCGATCAAGTTCGCGGGCGTTGGCGAGGGACTCGACAAGCTCGAGGCGTTCCACCCCGATCGCGTGGCCGGCCGAATCCTCGGCATGGGCGACGTCGTCAGCCTCGTGGAGCGAGCGGCAGAGACGATCCAGGTCGAAGAAGCCGAGAAGATCGCGGCCAAGATGGCCAAGGGGAAGTTCGACCTCGACGACCTCTGGGCGCAGCTCAAGCAGATGCAGCGGATGGGCGGCATCGGCGCGCTCGCGGGCATGATGCCCGGGCTGAAGGGCATGAAGGACGCTGCGGCAAAGGCTTCGGACAGCAAGGCGCTGGTTCACATGGAAGCCATGCTCTCGTCGATGACCGCCAAGGAGCGCGCGAAGCCCGAGGTGATCAACGCCAAGCGCAAGATCCGCATCGCCAAGGGCAGCGGAACGACTGTTCAGGAGATCAACAAGCTCCTGAAGATGCATCAGGAAATGGCCAACGTCATGAAGCGGCTCAAGAAGATGGGCGGCCTCGGCAAGCTCGCCGCGATGTTTGGCGGCGGCGGTGGTCTGGGGGGACTCGGAGGCGCCGGCGGAGCTGGTGGCCTCTCGGGGCTTGGCGGCGGCGGCGGAGCCGCGCTTCCGGGACTTGGCGGCGGTTCCCCGTTCAACCTCCCGCCCGGCTTCGACAAGTTTTCAAAGAAATAACAAAACGCACTGAAAGGAATAAGAAATGGCTCTTGCAATTCGTCTCGCCCGTGGCGGCGCCAAGAAGCGGCCCTACTACCGCATCGTGGTCACCGACAGCCGCAGCCCGCGTGACGGCCGCTTCATTGAGAAGATTGGCACCTACAATCCGCTGCTCGCCAAGGACTCTCCGGAGCGCGTGAAGCTCGACGCCGAGCGCGCGTCGCACTGGCTCTCGGTCGGCGCACAGCCGTCGGACCGTGTCCTTCGCTTCCTCGACGCCGCCGGCATCCGCGAGCGGACAGCTCGCACCAACCCGAACAAGGGCACGCCTGGCGAGAAGGCCAAGGAGCGCGCCGAGCAGCGCGCCACCCGCGAAGCCGAGGCCGCCGAAGCTGCCGCCGCTCCGCAGGAGGAGGCCGAGGCCGTTGTCGCCGCCGAGGTCGAGGCTGCAACTGCCGAGCCGACGCCCGAAGCCGAAACCGTAGCCGAAGCCACTGCCGAGGAAACTCCGGCAGCCGAGCCCGTCGCGGAAGCGCCGGCTGAAGAAGCTCCCGCCGAGGCAACTCCGGCTGACGAAGCCGACAACCAGGGCGAGTCCACTGCCGAACCGGCAGAAGGCAGCGACGACGTCGCTCCGCCCACCTCCGAGTCGCCGCAGGCGGTGGAGGCATCCGGCGAAGGCGAGTCGACCCAGGAGCCCGCGGAAGGCGCTGTCGAAGACACCAAGGCCTGAGCATGTCGACGGAGGACCGCAGCGAGCGCCGCATCGCTCTCGCTGCGGTCGCCGGAGCGCAGGGCATCAAAGGCGAGGTCAGGCTCAAGCTGTTCAGCGAGACTGCGCAGAGCCTGGCCGTCCACAAGATTGTGACTGTCGGCGGGGTCGAGCGACGCCTGATTTCGGTCCGGGACGCGGGGAAGGCTGCCGTCGCTCGCCTTGAGGGGGTCAACGACCGTTCAGCAGCCGAAGCGCTGCGGGGTTCGCTGATCGAAGTCGACCGTGAGGCCCTGCCGCCGCTCGAAGAGGGCGAATATTACCACGCCGACTTGATCGGGACGCCGGCCGAGGATGCTGCCGGTCATCCCGTCGGCACGGTGGTCGCGGTGGAGAATTACGGCGCGGGCGACCTCCTCGAGATCGCCACGGAAGACGGCAAGCGCTCGCTGATCCCGTTCCTACCGGGCGTTGCAGACATGGTGGATGGCCGCGTCATCCTCGACCCGGAATTCCTCGCATAGTCAGCGACCTTCGCGCACTTCCCACAAGCGAAAGCGATTGTCCTCGCCGGAGGTGACGAGCCAGCGTCCGTCCCGGCTGAAGGCGACGAAGATGACATCGTCCGGGTGCGGCAGGTTCGCGACAAGTGCGCCGTCGCTCGTCCGCCAAACACGGACGGAGTCGCCGTCGCCGCCAGCGCCGGTAAGCTGGTGCCAGAGCTCTGCGATGGCACCCCGGGCATGGCCGCCACTGGCAAGCCACCGGCCATCGGGACTGAACGCGACCTTATCTACGTGCATCCCGTTGCTGATGGTCCGCAACGGCGCACCATCGGTGCCCCGCCAGAACCGGATTGTAGAGTCGTCGCTGCCGGTGGCGAGCAGCTTGCCCTCCGGGCCGTAATCGAGGCCAACGACCGCCTGGGTGTGACCCGTGATACTTTTCACGGGCTGCCCCGTCGCGGCGTCCCAAAGGCGGACAGTGGCGTCGAAGCTGCCGCTAGCGAGGCGAGCACCGTCCGGACTGAAACGAACTTCCCAGATGTTGCGCTCGTGGCCACGAAGTAAGTGAGGCGACGCGGGCGCCGACAGGTCCCAGATGCGCACGATCGCGTCTTCTCCGGCACTCGCCAACTCCGAACCGTCCGGCGACACGTCCAGCGACCAGATCGGCTTTCCCGACCCGGCAAGAACACCGGTCTGTCTACCCGTCCCCAGATCCCACAGGCGGATTGCGCCGTCGTAGCCGGCAGTGACAAGGGCTGCCCCGCCTTTGCTGAAGACTACCGCCGTTGCGCCGCCTGGGTGCCAGAGCTGCTTCACGACGTGCCAGTTGGCAGTGTCGCGAACGGTGATCAGTCCTGAGGCGTCGCTGGTCGCGAGCAACCGTCCATCGCGGCTGAATGCAGCTTGCCGGGCCGGTGCGCGTGCCGGCCAGGTCGCTGCCAGCTTGGCGGTTAGTCTTGGTCCAGACTCCACCGGTGCCGGCGAGGAGCTGCAAGCGGAGACCAACGCAATCAAGGCAATCAATACACCAACGCGCATAGACGGGCCTCCTGCCCATCGATTAGCAGCGGTGTATTACATGAGCAATACGGCTAACTGCCGTCTTCAGCCGCGACGAGTGCGCGGACCGGCTCACGCCAGCGCGGTGCCTGCCCCGCCAGATCGTTGCGTATCGTCGTGGCCGCCACTCCGCCTTCGCCCATGGCGTGGCTGATCTGGTCGAGGCCGAGAACGACGTCACCTGCTGCGTAGAGGCCGGGAACGCTGGTGCGCTGGTGGTCGTCGACCTTCACGCATGCGTCGCCTGACAAGTCCGCGCCGACCATCTCGGCGAGTTGCGTGTGCGTGTCCGAGCCGAGCGCCGGATAGACGCTGTCGAAGGCGTGGGTGCCTTCGCCGGTCTCCACGACGATGAAGCCGTCGGAAATCGCTACGGCATTTGCGGGCCCGTCAACACAGGTGATGCCGGCGGCCTTGAGCTTCTCCTGATCTTCCCTGCTCAACTGGAGCGCGGTGTCCGGCGCGATCAGCGTCACGTCGGCGGTGTAGCTTCGGATGAAGACGGCTTCCGCCACCCCGTGTGTGTCGCTGCCGATCACGCCGACCTTCTTGTCGGTCACTTCATAGCCGTCGCAGATGGGACAGTAGCGGATGAGGCCGCGCGACATGGCGTCGTCATGCAGTTCGGTATCCATCGGCGGACGCCGGTTGGTGACGCCTGTTGCAAGCAGGATGGTCCGCGCCTGGCGGCAGCCGGATCCCCACGTCCCGGTGAAGAGTCCGGTTTCCTCGTCGCGCTCGAGCTTGGTCACGAACTCGGTCTGCACCTTGGCATTGTACTTGCACGCCTGTGCCCGCATGCGCTCGAGAAGTTCTTTACCGTTGATGCCATCCGGAAAGCCGGCGTGATTGTGGCTGCACGGGATCCACGAAGCCCGGCTCTTGCCACCGTCGACGACCAGGATGTCGAGGTGGAAGCGGGCGAGATAGATCGCCGCCGTGAGGCCGGCCGGGCCGCCGCCGATGACGAGGCAGTCGAGAACAGGATCATCCATGCCTCGCCCAATGGATTGTGATAGCGGCGGTTCCGCCATGCCGTTCCGAGCCAGCATATTGACCCTCTATCCGGAGATGTTCCCGGGCCCGCTCGGGACTAGCCTCGCCGGCCGGGCTCTCGAGCAGGGCATCTGGAGCGTCGAGGCGAAGAACATCCGCGACTTCGCCACCGACAAGCACCGGAGCGTCGATGACACCCCGGCCGGCGGCGGGGCAGGGATGGTGCTTCGGCCGGACGTCCTTGCCGCAGCGATCGACAGCGTTGCGGACGAGCGGCCGATGCTTGCGCTGACGCCGCGGGGTGCGCCGCTAACGCAGGAGCGTGTTCGGCAGCTTGCGGGTGGCCCAGGCGTCGTCCTGCTGTGCGGGCGCTTCGAGGGTTTCGACGAGCGGATTTTCGAGGCTCGCCAAGTCGAGGAGGTCTCGATTGGCGACTATGTCCTCTCCGGCGGCGAGCTTGGCGCAATGGTGATCCTCGATGCTTGCGTAAGGCTGCTCCCCGGGGTAATGGGCGCGGCCTCCAGCGGTGAGGAAGAGAGCTTCGAACAGGGGCTTCTCGAATATCCGCACTACACCCGGCCTGTTACATGGGAAGGGCGCACGATCCCCGAGGTGCTGCGATCGGGGGATCATGCGAAGATCGCGGCGTGGCGACACGAACGCGCGGTCGAAGATACACGGCTAAGGCGGCCGGACCTGATCGAGCGCCACGGGGGCGTATCGCAGGCACCGCCCTCTGGCGCGCGGCGACGAGATACGAAGGTGAATTGAAGTGAACCTGATCGAGACCCTCGAGCGCGAAGCCATCGACGCGCTCACCGTAGACAAGCCCGTTCCTGAATTCCGTCCTGGCGACACGCTCCGCGTCGGCGTCAAGGTGATCGAAGGGGACCGTACCCGCGTGCAGGCCTTCGAGGGCGTGTGCATCGCCCGCGCCAACAAGGGCGTCGGCTCCAGCTTCACGGTGCGCAAGATTTCGTTCGGCGAGGGGGTCGAGCGCGTCTTCCCGCTCTACTCGCCTATCATCGACAAGATCGAGGTCGTGCGCCGCGGTGACGTTCGTCGCGCGAAGCTCTATTATCTGCGCGGCCGCACCGGCAAGTCGGCCCGCATCGCCGAGCGCCGGGAGGTTCGCAAGGACGTCGGCGGCGGGCAGGGCGCCCAGACCGAAGCTTCGGCCAGCGAGAGCAAGGCCTGAGTCCCTTGCAGTGCGGACGAATGCCGTTCTAACCAATCAGGGCGCTCCTTCGGGGGCGCCCTTTTCGTTTGCGTGGGGAGCGCGTTCCATGAAGTTGCTGAGATTTCTCGCTGCAGCGAGCGCGTTTGCCATGCTTGCTCAGCCATCGGTCGCAGGCGCCCAGACGGGGCAGCCCACGGCGCGAACCCCAGCCACGCAGGTGCCGATGCTTTCGATCGAGCGAGTCTTCGATAGCCCGTCTCTCAACGGCCCGGTCCCGCGCTCGCCCAAGCTGTCGCCGGACGGCCGCTATCTGGCGGTTCTTCGCAACCGGACCGACGACCTCCAGCGCTACGACCTGTGGGCGTTCGACCGCCAGACCAACAGCTGGACGATGCTGGTCGACTCGGAGAAGCTTGGCACTGGCCAGGAGATCTCCGAAGCGGAGAAGATGCAGCGCGAGCGCAAGGGGACGGTCAGCCTGAAGGGCATTGTCACCTACGACTGGTCGGCAGACGGCAAGTCGATCCTCGTGCCGCTCGATGGCGTGCTCTACCTCGCTCGGACCGACGGATCGGTGACACCATTGAAGGGCACAGGGCAGGGCGACGTTCTCAACCCCGTGCTCAGCGAGACCGGGAAGTACGTCTCCTTCCTTCGCGACAACCGCCTGTGGGCTGGCAAGGTGGGTGGTCAGATCAAGCCGCTCACTCCGCAGCAGGGCAAGCTCATCCACTGGGGCGAGGCGGAGTTCATCGCCCAGGAAGAGCTCGACCGGCAGACCGGCTATTGGTGGTCGCCGAAGGATTCGCACATCGCAGTCGAGCGGTTTGACGAGTCACCCGTGGCGGTCGTCACCCGCGCGGCGATCGGCGCCTCCGGGACCAAGACCTTCGAGCAGCGCTATCCCGCGGCCGGCGGTCGCAATGTCGACGTATCTCTGTTCATCGTTGACCCCGTCACCGGCAAGAGGGTGCAGGTCGACCTCGGGCCCGACCGCGACATCTACCTGGCTCGGGTCGACTGGGCTCCCGACGAGAAGACGCTCTACGTCCAGCGCGAGAATCGCGCGCAGACCAGGCTCGACATGCTCGCCGTCAATCCGGCGACGGGCAAAAGCCGCGTTCTGTTCAGCGAGACGGCGGTGCCGCAGCATTGGATCAACCTGACCAGCAACTACAAATTCCTCGACGACGGCAGCCTCATCTGGTGGTCCGAGCGCGACGGGTTCGGTCATCTGTATCGCTTTGCGAACGGCGCTTGGACGCAGCTGACGCAAGGGCCGTGGGTGGTGACGGACCTTGCCGGGGTCGACCAGAAGACGCACCGGCTGTTCTTCACGGGCACCAGGGACGACGTCCTCGCGCCGCAGGTCTATTCGATCGACTATCTGCAGGGCGGGGCGCCCCAGCGGCTCACCGATGCAGCGTTCGCGAATGGCGCTTCTATGGACAAGAAGGGCCAGACGCTGCTCGTCACCCGGTCCTCGCCGAGCCAGCCGCCGCAGACCTATCTTGCGGACGAGGGCGGCCAGCGCCTGACCTGGGTCGAAGAGAACAGGCTGGACGCCAATCACCCCTATGCGCCTTACCTTGCCAGTCACCGCGCGCCGACTTTCGGCACGATCAAGGCTGCGAACGGAACGACGCTCTATTGGAAGATGATCACGCCGCCGATCGAGCCCGGCAAGCGCTACCCAGTGCTGTTCGAGCATTATGGCGGCCCGACTTCCCAGACAGTGACGAAGGGCTGGGGCGGACCGCTCGAGCAGGCGATCGTCGACAAGGGCTACATCTATTTCGAGATCGACAATCGCGGGTCGGAACATCGCGGCGTGGAGTTCGAGAAGCCGATCTACCGCGCCATGGGATTCGTCGAGGTCCAGGACCAGAAGACCGGCGCCGCCTACCTCAAGAGCCTCGCCTTCGTCGATCCGGCCAAAATCGCTATCGATGGCTGGTCATACGGTGGCTACATGACGCTCAAGATGCTGGAGGCCGACCCGGGCTTCTACGCAGCAGGCATTGCCGGTGCGCCGGTGACCAAGTGGGAGCTGTACGACACGGCCTACACCGAGCGGTACATGGGGACACCGCAGGCCGACGCCGCGGCCTATGGCAGGTCGGACGCCATCGCCGATGCCGGCAAGATCGCGGATCCGCTCCTGGTCATCCACGGCATGTCGGACGACAACGTCTTCTTCGAGAACAGCTCGGAGCTGATCGCCAAGCTGCAGCACGACAACGTGCCGTTCGAGATGATGCTGTATCCGGGTGAGACGCACCGTTCCGGCGGTCCGAAGATGCTGGCCCATCGCTGGAACACCATCTTGCGGTTCCTGGCATCTCACGGGATGTCGGCGCCGCAATAGGCACGCCAACCGCCCTGCGCCTTGGCGTGGCAACGCCGACTTCCCATCTCGCAATCGGCTGCTCGCTGCGATAGGCGCGACACGGTCGAACTGGAGATTTGAACATGGGCTATCGGGTCGCGGTCGTCGGGGCCACCGGCAACGTTGGGCGCGAGATCCTCAACATCCTCGCCGAGCGGCAATTTCCCGTCGATGAAGTTGCAGCCGTTGCATCGGCCAGCTCGACGGGTGACGCCATCGACTTCGGCGACAGCGGCGAAGAGCTGCGGGTCAAGAACCTCGAGCATTTCGACTTCGCCGGCTGGGACATCGCGCTGTTCGCGGCGGGGTCCGAGGTGTCGAAGATCCATGTTCCGCGGGCGGCGCAGGCCGGCTGCACGGTCATCGACAACAGTTCGCTTTATCGCATGGACCCGGACGTCCCGCTGATCGTGCCAGAGGTGAACTCGGACGCGATCGCCGGCTACACGCGCAAGAACATCATCGCCAACCCCAACTGCTCGACCGCGCAGCTCGTCGTCGCCCTGAAGCCGTTGCACGACGCGGCGAAGATCAAGCGGGTGGTCGTGGCCACCTATCAGTCGGTCTCCGGCGCCGGGAAGCGGGGCATGGACGAGCTGTTCGAGCAGTCGCGCAACATCTTCGTCGGCGACAACAACGAACCCGATTTCTTCACCAAGCAGATCGCCTTCAACGTCATCCCGCACATCGACGACTTTTTGGATGACGGCTCGACCAAGGAAGAGTGGAAGATGGTCGTCGAGACGAAGAAGATCCTCGATCCCGCGATCAAGGTGACTGCAACCTGCGTGCGGGTGCCGGTCTTCGTGGGGCATAGCGAAGCCGTCAACATCGAGTTCGAGAACGAGATTTCGGCGGACGAGGCGCGTAACATCCTGCGAGAAGCGCCCGGCGTGATGGTGGTCGATAAGCGCGAGAACGGCGGCTACGTGACCCCCGTCGAAGCCGTGGGCGATTACGCGACCTACGTCAGCCGCATCCGCGAGGACTCGACGGTCGAAAATGGCCTCTCCCTCTGGGTGGTCAGCGACAATCTCCGCAAGGGCGCCGCTCTCAACGCGGTGCAGATCGCCGAGCTGCTCGGGCGCAAACATTTGAAGAAGGCTGCCTGAGGCACTAGCGTTCCCGCCCTGATCAGGAAGGCACGGCATGCGTCATTTAGCGACATCGGCAATCGGTCTGCTTGCGCTCGCCGGTTGCAAGGCTGCCGAGACCGGCCACGCTGCTGTCAGCAAGGCGGAGGCGACGCGCATCGCCGAGCAGGCCGAGGCGAGCTTCACCAACGGCGACCTCAACGCGATCATGAACCAGTATGCCGACGGCGCAGTGATGATCGACGCATCGCATCCGGCAGCAAGCACCGACCGCAAGGTGCAGACGAGCTGGGCGCAAAGCTTCGTCAGCATGAAGCCGGCTGACTACCACGTACCGGACCGCCAGATTCAGATCGTCGGACCGGATGCGTTCGTGAGCTCCGGAACGGAAGTGTTTACCGTTGCCGCCGGCGCTGCCCGGCCGACCGTCAGTGCTCGGTTCACCGACGTTTACCAGCGCCAGAAGGACGGCAGCTGGAAGATCGTCCACGAGCACGTCTCGATGCCGCCGACGTCAGCACCGGCTGCGCAATGAGCGAGAGCATGGGTGGGGGCTGCGCGTGCGGCCGCGTTCGCTTCACTGCGAACATCGCGAGCAACGACGCCTACCTCTGCCACTGCCGCATGTGCCAGCGCGCGACCGGTTCGGTTTCGATCGCCTTTACGGGGGTCAAGCGAGCGGATGTCACGTGGGAGCACGAGCCCGACTGGTACGACAGCTCGCCGATCGCGCACCGGCCCTTCTGCCGGGAGTGTGGCACGTCCCTTGGCTTTCAGTTCAAGGACGATGGTGAGAACATGGACCTCAGCGTCGCCACGTTCGATGATCCAGATTGCTTCGTGCCCAAGCATCATTTCGGGGCCGAGAGCATCCACCGCGCCTGGCTCAACACGGAAGGGCTGCCGGAAATCCGCACCGAAGACCACCACAAGCTCGTCGAAAAGTGGAAGGCAGTGACCGGCAGCTTCCCAGGATGATCGACCCGACAACGCACTTCTGGACCGCGTCCGACGGAGTCGAGCTTGCCTACCACGAGCTGGGAGAGGGCAGGCCCGTCGTCCTTCTTCACGGGCTGTTCTCCGACGCGCAGATGAACTGGATCAAATTCGGGCATGCCGAGCGGATTGCGGCCACCGGGTTTCGCGTCGTCATGCCGGACCTGCGGGCGCATGGCCTGAGCGGTAAGCCGCACGGGGAGCAATTCTACCCGCGAGGGATCCTCGCCCGTGATCTACGCGAACTCGTCGCGCACTTGCAGCTGACGGACTTCGATCTGGGCGGCTTTTCGCTCGGGTCGCGAACGACCGTGGAGGCTGTCGGCGAGGGGCTTCGGCCGAGGCGGGCAATCCTCGGCGGTGCTGGCGTCGAGGGTCTGCGCGAGTGGAAGCGGCGCAAGACCTTCTTCGTCGAGGCGATCGCGATGTTTGACACGGTCCACCGCGGCGACCCGCACTGGCTGTCGATACAGTTCATGAAGAGCCAGCACGTCGACCGCATCGCGGCCGCTCAGCTTCTGGAGAGCTTCGAGGACGCATTCATGGAATGGCTGCAAGCCTTCACCATGCCGACGTTGGTGGTGTGCGGCAGTGAAGACGACGACAACGGGTCCGCGGAGGCGCTCGCTAGCGCGATTCCCAACGCCACTTTCGTGGAGGTCCCCGGGACTCACATGAGCTCCGTCACGAAGCGAGAGCTTGGGGAAGCAATCGCCGCCTTCCTAGCCGCATAAGAAAAGGGGCGCCCGTGAAGACGCCCCTTTGTTTATCAATGCGCCAGACAGGTTAGCCGACCGGCGACTGATTGACCTGGCCACGGCCGCTCGGGCTCGAGGTCGAGCCACCACCGGTGGTTGCGCCGAGGCTCGCGTTGCCCGAGCCGGTCTCGCTCATGCCGGAGCTGCCGCCGGTCGTCAGGCCGCCGGTGCCGTCGCCACCGCTCCAGCCGCTCGAGCCTTCGCCCGAACTCATGTTCTGGGTCCATTCGCCGATCTGGTCGCTGAGGTTGCTGAGCTGGTCACTGATCTGCGCGCGGCGCGACCACAGGAAGAGGCCTGCCGCTGCTGCGCCGGCGGCCGCCGCCGCCGCTGCGATCGGCCGATTACGGGCCATTTCCATAACCCCGCCATTGCTGCGGCTGCCGCTTGCGCTGCTGCCGCGATTGCCGCTGCTGTTGCTGCCGCCGCCATTGCGGTTGTTTCCGCCGCGATTCCTGCTGCCCTGATTTGTCTTCGCCATGCTGGTCTCCTTTTTTCGGTTTACTGAACGTTGATCGCCCAACGATTCAGCATCGTTACCGTTGCCCCCTCGGCGCGACGGAGCGCCAAGGGGAGCCGGAGTAGCGACCAGCAGGCGGAACCGGGCTCAGGCGGTTTGTAGCTGCTCCAGCATGTTCTCGGCGCTCGACGCCCGGTACTCGCCGGGGCCTTCGACATTGAGCTGCTCAACGACACCGTCGTTGACGATCATCGAGTAACGCTGCGAACGCTTGCCCATGCCGAACTTGCTTCCGTCCATCGCGAGGCCGAGCGCGTCGGCGAAGGCGCCGTTGCCATCGGCGAGCATGGTGATGTCGCGGGAGCCGTCGCGCTCGCCCCAGGCTGCCATCACGAACGGATCATTGACGGAGATGCAGGCGATCTCGTCGATCTGCCGGCTTTTCAGGTCCGACGCTTTCTCGACATAGGAAGGGAGGTGGCGCGCTGAGCAAGTGGGCGTGAATGCACCTGGCACGGCGAAGAGAGCCACGCGCTTCCCGCCGAAATACTCGGCCGAGGTTGTCGGCTGAGGACCTTCGGCGCCGGCAATGGTAAGCGGCACGTCCGGCAGGCGGTCGCCGACTTGGATGGTCATGGTGTGCTCTCCTGGAGAAATGATGAGCGGCAGATAGGCGCGCCCGACGGTCGCCTTCAAGCCTGCGGCGAGCCGTGTCGAACCGGGTTGCCCGTGCCGCCGACGCGGACCATGGTCGCTTCCGTGGTCGACAACCCTGCATTCCTCTCCGGCAAGCTGCTGCTGGCGATGCCCGGAATGGCGGATCCCCGCTTCGAGCGGGCGGTGATGGCGCTGTGCGTGCACGACGAGAATGGCGCGATCGGCATCGGCATCGGGCACAAACGGGCGGGCATCAGCTTTCGCGGTCTTCTGAAGCAGCTGGAGATTGATCCTGGCCAGGCGCCCGATTGCGCGGTTCACCACGGGGGCCCGGTCGAGCCTGGACGGGGCTTCGTCCTCCACTCGACGGATTGGGGTGGGCAGGACACGCTCCAGGTCAACGGTCCCGCAGGGCCACTGTTCGCCATGACCGGTACCATGGACGTGCTGAAGGCGATCGCGGAGGGGCGGGGTCCCTCCAAGTGGATCGCCGCGCTTGGCTATGCAGGCTGGGGCGAGGGACAGCTCGACCAGGAGATGACGCGGCACGGCTGGTTCGCTGCGCAGGGCGATGCCGGCATCCTGTTCGACACGCCGACCGACGAGCGCTGGGCTGCAGCCTTCAAGTCGGAAGGGATCGATCCGCGCCTGCTGGTCAGCGAGACTGGCGCCGCCTGAGGCGACGCGTCGTCTCGCAATAGACATATAAAGAATTCTTTATATTTGCCTTTGAAGGCTCGCGCGGGTAACGGCTGCACTGACCCGCGGCCAGCGCCGCACATCATTGCATTTGGAGAATTCGACGTGGCGACGCAGGCTGAAACCCGTTTCAACGACTATGTCGTGAAGGACCTTGGCCTTGCCGACTTCGGCCGCAAGGAGATCGAGATCGCCGAGACCGAAATGCCGGGCCTCATGTCCCTGCGCAAGGAATTCGGCGCCTCGAAGCCGCTGAAGGGCGCGCGGATCACCGGTTCGCTGCACATGACCATTCAGACTGCCGTCCTCATCGAGACCCTGATCGAGCTTGGCGCGGAGGTTCGCTGGGCGTCGTGCAACATTTTTTCGACGCAGGACCATGCCGCCGCCGCGATCGCGGCTCGCGACATCCCGGTTTTTGCCGTCAAAGGCGAAAGCCTCGAGGAATATTGGGACTACGTCACCCGGATCTTCGACTGGGGTCATGACGAGACCTGCAACATGATCCTGGACGACGGCGGCGACGCGACGATGTTCGCTTTGTGGGGCGCTCGTGCCGAAGGCGGCGAGACACTCTTCACCCCGTCCAACGAGGAAGAGGAAATCTTCGTCGCCACGCTGAAGAAGTTCCTGTCCGAGCGCCCTGGTTATCTCACGAAGACGGTCCAGACCATCAAGGGCGTGTCGGAAGAGACGACGACTGGCGTCCACCGGCTCTACGACCTCGCCAAGCAGGGCAAGCTCCCGTTCCCGGCGATCAACGTAAACGACAGCGTCACCAAGTCGAAGTTCGACAATCTCTACGGCTGCAAGGAAAGCCTGGTCGACGCCATCCGCCGGGCGACTGACGTCATGCTCGCCGGCAAGGTCGCGTGCGTCGCCGGCTACGGCGATGTCGGCAAGGGTTCGGCTGCTTCGCTCCGCAACGGCGGCGCCCGCGTGCTGGTGACCGAAGTCGATCCGATCTGCGCGCTTCAGGCGGCGATGGAAGGCTATGAAGTCGTGACGATGGAGGAGGCGACCCAGCGTGCCGACATCTTCGTCACCGCGACCGGCAACATGGACGTGATCACGCTCGACCACATGCGGGCGATGAAGAACATGGCGATCGTCTGCAACATCGGCCACTTCGACAGCGAGATCCAGATCGGCGCGCTGAGCAACATGAAGTGGACCGAGATCAAGCCGCAGGTCGACGAGGTCGAGTTCCCGGACGGCAAGAAGATTATCGTCCTGTCGAAGGGCCGCCTGGTGAACCTCGGTAACGCAACGGGGCACCCGAGCTTCGTCATGAGCTCCAGCTTCACCAACCAGGTGCTGGCGCAGATCGAGCTGTGGACGAACACCGAGCAGTACAAGAACGACGTCTACGTGCTTCCGAAGCACCTCGACGAGAAGGTCGCCCGGCTCCACCTTGACAAGCTCGGCGTGAAGCTGACCACCCTCAACGACAAGCAGGCCGCCTACATCGGCGTGTCGCAGGAAGGGCCGTTCAAGCCGGACCACTACCGCTACTGATCAGGCGTCGGAGAGCAGCCCAAGTGCCTCGCGCAATGGTTGGAGCCACTGCGCGTAGGCCTTCCAGACGCCGACTCCCTCACGGTTGAGGGGGCGCCGGACCTGCTCGGCGCTCGGCGTGCGAACCACGCGGTCGGATGCGTAGAAGGTCAGCACGGCCTCGTCCCAGTCGAGGCCGAGGTGCTCAAGAGTACCGCGAAGCACCTGCTCGGGCTCTTCGATGAGCTGTTCATAGCGGACGTGATGAATGAAGTCGGGGCTCAAAGAGCTGACATGATCCATCAGCCGGGCATAGTCGCGATAGGTGCTGCCCATGTGCGTCAGGTCGAACGATGACGCGTGCACGCGCGAGAAGAACTGGATATAGTTGGAGAAGCAGCAGTCCATCGCGTTGCGTCGAATCTCGATAAAGCGCGCCTGCGGCAGGATCTCACGAATGAACAGAATGTCGCTCCAGTTCATCGGCATCTTGTCGATGAAGTACGGCGCATCTGTCCGTCGATGGAGCGACGCGCGCTGCATGTAGTCTGCCCCCAGCGCCTGTTTTTCCTGCTCGCTCAAGCGGCCGATAAGCTCTGGAACCTTGATCGGCTCGCGGCGAGTGTGGATCTCCACGACAGATCTGACGAGAGCGCGCACATAGGGTAATTCGCCGACCGCTTCGATCCGCTCGTGCCGATCCAGCATCTGCTCAAGGAGCGTGGAGCCGGAGCGCGGCATGCTGATCACGAAGACCGGAACGGGCCCAGTTGGTTCTGCCGCTGGTGCTGGCCTGTCTGCGGTCGAGGCGAAGACCCGGATGAATTCCGTCACCTCGTCGGACAGCTCCCTCGGGTCGTAGTTGAGCTCACTTGACCGCAGTTCATTCGCCTCGGAGTAATGTTGGAATGCACGCGCGAAGTCGCCGCGGTCGTGCCATGCGCGGCCGAGCGCGAAATGAAGCGGCACGATGTTCCTGGCATCAATCGCAATGCCGAGTGCCTCGTCCATCGCCACGATATCGGCATCCGACAGCACCTTGGATTTGATGCTGGCAATGCTCCACCAGGCTTCGCCGCATTCGGAGTCGACGCCGATCGCCTCTCGATATGCTGCGACGGCATCCTCGGTGCGGCCCGCAGCACGGAGGCTGTGGCCGTAGGCGATCCAATATTGAGCAACATCCGACGTCCGCTGGAGCAGGGCCTCATGGGCGGCGATCGCGTCTGCATTCCGATCGAGCTTGTGGAGGATCATCGCCCGCGTGGCCGCGATCTGCGGGTCGGTTGTGCGCTCCTGGAGATAGCTGAACGCGTTCAGCGCATCGGCCAGGCGTTCCTGCTGGTACAATGCAGAGGACAGCTCCCGTTGTACTTCTATCGTCTGCAAGCCGAGCGCGAGGGCGCGCCGAAGGAACTGCTCAGCCTGCACGAGCGCCCCCGTCTTGACGGCAATCATACCGAGCAGCGCCGTTCCGCGCGGTTCGTCGGGATTGTCGCGGAGATGCTGAATGACTTGGGCTGCCGCGACGTCGAAGTGGCCGCGGTCAAGCTCGACTGCAGCGGCCGCTAGGGCGGGAAAAGCCTGCAGACCTCTCTCGTTCACGACCGTGCCGCGTGCGAAGTCTCGTAGCCCAACAGGACGCGAAGGCCAGGTACCGCATAATCAACAAGGCGCTTGTGTCGCTCCGGCAACTCGTTGGGGACCTCGAGACGAATTCCGGACAGGTTCTCGCGTGCGGTGCCGCTCTGGGCAGGGTCTGCGCCCACCCGCACACGCTCCCGCCAGTTCGGCGGAAGCTTGGCGATGCCGGCCGCTGCTAGCAGCGTTGCAAAAAACTGCTCCGCTTCTGGCGCGTCGAGATTCCGGGCGTGGCGTCGCAACTCTTCGAACTTGACGGGAAACACGTCGGGAGAACCCAACCATGCGGCGACGTTAAATTCGTACATGTCGGCCAGGGACGGCGCTTTGGTTGTGATGCCGAAGATCATCAATGAGAGCAGGTCATCGACGCTTAGGCGCCCTTGCTTGAGGTAATCCGTATTCCCGACGAACTGGTCTGCCAGGAAGAAGCGGGCGCGAGAGAGAACCCAGTCGTACGGATCGCGGAAGAGCAGGATCTTCCGCACTTCGGAGAGTTCGATCGCGGATGCGTCGGAGAAGAACAGGTGACCGTAGCTCATAAAGCTGCGGGCAGGCTCGAACGCAGCGAGGTGCTCCTGCAGGTTCTGCCACTGGATGAACTGTTTGCGGTATTGCTGCTCCACCGGCACGAACATGCGAATGACATTCTTGAGCAGGTGACTGCCGCTCTTCTGGATGCTGTTCAGAAACAGGGGCTCTCTCAGCGGTTCGGGCGAAAAGCCGATTGTCGCTTGGTCGAGGCTGTCCGGTTTCATGACGATTCTGGGCATTCCACCCCGTGATAACGGTCGCTCGGTCACAAAAAAAGGGGCGGCAGTTTCCTGCCGTCCCGTTGCTTTGCGTCTGTGGCTTTAGAACTTCTTCGAGAAATTCAGGAAGGCTCTGCGACCCTGGAAGTCGTACTGCGAAGTACCGACAACCGGTCCGATCAGGGACGGCAGACCCGAACCGCCAATGGTGCTGACCCGGGGCGGCCGCGTGTCGAAAATATTCCGGACACCGAACGTGAGTTCCAGACCTGACTTCGGAAACTCCTTCGTGATCGAAGCCGCGTGATAGAACACGTTTGGAACGGTCAGTCTCTCGCAATAGACTCCCCAGATCGGTGACGGATTGTCATCGTTGCAGAGCGAGCCGCCGTTGCGCTCCTCGTACAGCCGATTGTTCGACGCTTTGCCGTACCATTCGGTGCCCCAGAAGAACGTCCAGCCATTGCCCGGCCTCCATGACGCATTCAAATCGGCTACGAACTTCGGATCTCCAATATTGCCGTTGTTGATTACCGCCGGGCTTCCTGGAAGGAGAACGATCGAGTCCTTGATCTGGCGAGTTGCGTTGCCGGTGAGTGTCAAGGAACCGAGCCGTCCGAGGTTCTGCTGAACCACCAAAGTGAAGTCGACGCCCGAATTTTTCTGGTTGGCGATGTTCACGTAGCGGTCGGTGATCGTCGTGATGGCGAACGGATTGCCAGTAGTCCCGCGTTCGAAGAGGCTGCAGAGCGGGTCGGTTGGGAAATCGGGCGAATCATAACATCCGAAGATGATGTTGCGCGGCCCCAGCTGGGTGACCTCGTTCTTCACCTTGATGTTGAAATAATCGATCGCCAGGCTCACCCGAGTCCGCGGTAAGAAGCTGAAGCGGGGCGTCAGAATAACGCTTGCTGTCCACGCCTTCGAGGTTTCTGGGTCTAGTTCACCCAATCCGCCGATCGAGAATGAAGTGGGCGTAATCGAGGCCCCTCCGAAGGTTCCCGGGATACCCTGTGAGGCGCAGTTATCCGCAATCCTCTGATCGATATTGCCCTGGTCGAGGTTGAACTGCCAGTTGACGCAGGGATCGATCGTGCGGCCGCTCGGGAAGCTCGTTTCCAGCGACTTCACCTGCTCAAAGAGAGCCGGCGACCGGAACGAGGTTCCATAGGTGCCGCGGAAGCGCAGCCAGTTGTTGACGGCCCAGTTTGCGCCGAGCTTGTAGGTCCAGTTGCCGTTGTCGCTGTCGCTGAAGTTATCCGACGCACGGGTCGTCTTCACGCTGGTGATGCGCGCCGCTGCGTTCAGCGACAGGTCGCGGAAGAACGGATGCTCGCGGATCAGCGGGACCTGGAGCTCACCGTAGGCTTCGGTCGAGACCGAATGCCCCTTCGATACGCCTGCTGTGGTGTTGCCCCAAGCATTGCCGGCCTGCGTGATCTCACCGGGAACGTCATTGAGCGCGTCGCGGCGGCCGCTGATGCCGAAGGCGAGCCCGACCGGTCCGCCAGGCAGTTGGAAGAGGCTGCCGGTGATAGACGCTTCACCCGAGAGCTGGGTGTAGATCGTCTTGCCCTTTTCCCAATCGAATAGGTAGTCGGCGAGCTCGGCGGATTCCTGACCCAACAAGAAGTACGGGTCGGTCCACGGAACGTCCATGCAGGCCTTGCCGGAGCGTGAAAGGTTTGTCCCGACGCACGAAGCGCTCTGGAAGAAAGACACGTCGTAAATGTCTTGAAGGAACTGCTCGGTCTTATAGATGCCCTTGTTGTGGCTGTACTGGACGTAAGCGTCGTACGACCAACCCTTTAGGAAGCCGCCAAGGTCGCCCCGGATCCCGCCCACTCCCCGCCAATAATCCACTCGCTGGCTTGAGTCCGCGTGATTGGTAAGTGCGGTCGGGCTGAGCAGGTTTTGACCGGTCCATCCGGGCGCCCAATAGGTGGGATAATAGTCGCTCGTGCCACCGAACGTCCAAATCTGGCGCCAGCCATTCTGATAAGTGCTACGACGGTTGGCCAGGAACTCGCCGTACATCTCGATGGCATCGCTGAACTTGTACGAACCATCCGCATAAACGGTGTACCGAGACGTCTTGGGAATGATCGTCTGCTCGCCGGCGAACGGATTGTAATCATTCTGGATTGCGCTTGAGGCTGGATCGTAACCCGTAGGGAACCAGCCCGGCGGAGTACCGAAGCAATTGCCCGGCACGTCGCCGCAGCCTGAAATCGGCGGAACTCCAAGGTGTTCGCCGGGATACTGGAACTGCATCAGGTTGACGGGGCCCACGTAGGTGCCGTCCGCCAAGTGCAGATTTCCCGCGCCGTAGCCGTACAGATATTCCTGATCGTACGTCCAGACCTGGCCGACCGGCAGGTCTTCGCAGTGGTACTTGCCGGTGCGCGGATCGATCAGATCGGCACGCTTGCCGCTCTTGTTGAAGATGTAAGCTTCCGGGCAGTCCAGGTATTTGCGGTCCTTGCGGGCCAGTTCGTTCTGATGGAACGCATCCACTGCAACCATGATGTGGCCGCGGTCATGCCCGAACTTCTTGCCCCAAAGCACGCTGACGTCGAACTGCTCGCCGCCTAGGTGCTGCGGGGCATTGACGAAGCCATCGACCTGCACACCCTCGAAGTCCGTCTTGGTGATCAGGTTGACGACCCCCGCAACCGCATCCGAACCGTAAATCGATGAAGCGCCAGTCTTCAGGATGTCCACCTGCTTCACGATCGATTGCGGAAGCACGTTGAGGTCGAACGAAGAAACGCCGCCGCGAGTACCCGCCGGTCCTGCGCGACGGCCATTCAACAGGACGAGCGTGCGGTTCGGTCCTAGACCGCGAAGGTCGATGGTCTGCGACCCCGGACCGCCGTTGGTCACGAAATTTGAAGACAGAGCAGAAGTGATCTGGGTCGAACCCGCCGCAATCGGTGACGACTGAAGGGTCTCGGCCGTGCTGAGCTTGCCTTCCCGTTGCGCAATAACCGGATCGATGCGGGACACCGGGTCCGGGCTGGTGAATTCCGGCTGGCGAATGCGAGTTCCGGTAACAACGATTGCACGCGAGTCTTCGGTTGCACCAGTGTCGCCGCCGTTGTTCGCCGGATTGCCGCCTGGGGGCGTCTGGTTCGCCTGTTGCTGGTCGGCAGCCGGCGGCACCTGGTCTGCCGGGGGACTCTGAGGCACCGCCTGTCCAGCGGTTTGCGCGAAAGCCGGCTGTGCAGCAAGCAAACTGCCGGTGGATGCGCTCAGAAGCAGGCTCGCACGGATCATTCCGCGTCCACGGGTCGGCTGGCGCATAATTTGGTTCCCCTGAGTGCACGCGCGGCCCCTGGCCGCACTGATGAATCTTAAATGATCGAACAGATTTGCGGCTCCAACACCGGCTGTCAATGCAAGGCTGAAGAAGCATTCATGCAACCGCGCGAGTGTTGCGTGCTTGCCACTCGGAAGCCGCCGCTCTTCGTCCATCGTTCCACAAATTGAATGGCGGCTGCGGGACGCGCCATCGATGTTTGTTGCAACAATACGACACGCTGCGAAAATCAGTTGCGATTGCCGACGAGTAGGATTGCCACGCAAAAGTTGGAGGGTCAGGGACTTTTCCTCCAGATTAGAGGACCTTCGAAAAATGATTGCTGCTCAGATGGTTGTCCGCTTCCGCTTGTCCGCGTCGGCGATTGCGCTCGGCGCCGCCTTCGCCACTCCTGCCTTCGCTCAGGCCGAGCAGGCACAGGTCAACACGCAGCGCGTAAACGACGCCGTCGAGTGCTCGACGATCGGCGACGCCGCCCAGCGTCAGAGGTGCGTGGAAACGCAAGGCGAAAACGCAGTCCCGACGGGCGGCGCGCCAACCGACCAGGCAATCGTCGTAACCGGTTCGCGTATCAAGCGGCCGAACTTCGAGACCGACCAGCCTGTCGTCGTGATCGACAGCGCTCAGATCGAGTCGCGCGGCTTCCAGACCGTGGGTGAGGCGCTCAACGAGCAACCTTCCTTCGGCGTCCCGGGCGCTTCTCCAGTGGGTGGACAGGCCGGCTCCTTCGGCTCGGGCCAGTCATTCGTGAACTTCCTCGGGCTCGGTTCGCAGCGCACGCTGACTCTGGTCAACGGCCGCCGCTTCGTCAGCTCCAACACGGCATCGATTTTCGGTCCGACTGCGGCGGGCACGCAGGTTGACCTGAACGCGATCAACACCAAGCTGGTCGACCGCGTGGAGACCATCGCGATTGGCGGCGCGCCAGTCTACGGTTCGGACGCGATTGCGGGCACCATCAACGTCATCCTGAAGCGCAACTTCGAAGGGATCGACCTTGACGGGCAGCAGGGCTTCTCTTCGCGTAAAGACGCCCCGGAGTGGCGTGTCCGCGCACTCGCCGGCCACAACTTCCTCGACGGGCGCGCCAACGTGACCATCGCAGGCGAGTACAACGAGAGCACCGGTCTCGTTTACAACGATCGTGCCGTGACTCGGAACGGTCTGTTCTACGGCGACTGCCCGGCTGGCTCGTCGCACACCCAGTGCACCTATGCGAACCGTCGTATCCCGGCGATCAGCGAGAGCGGTATTCCGACCGTTGGCGGCGAAGTGTTCGGCCTCGATTTCCCGCTTAGTCCAGAGCAGTCGCAGTACCTGGTGTTCGGCGACCCGTCGCTGAACTTCGGCGTCACGGACGCGAGCGGCAACCAGCTCCAGTTCTCGCCGGGCGGCCAGCTCGTCCCCATCGATTTCGGTCAGGCCATCGGCTGCGTTCCGTGCGGTGACTTCAACATCGACTTCTCGGGCGGCAACGGCTTCAACCTGTTCAACACACAGCAGCTGCTGACCAACACGAAGCGCTACAACGCCAACATCCTCACCCAATTCCAGATCACGGACAACATCCGCCTGTTCGGTGAAGGTTGGTATGCCTACTCGAAGGGCACCAACCTGCGCGAGCAGCCGGTCTACAACTCGGGCCTTTTCGGCGCCGCCGGCGCCCCCGACGGTCCGATCATCATGAACATCAACAACCCGTTCCTGACCGCGCAGCAGCGCGCACTGATCCAAAACTCGATCAACACGAACCCGTTCAGCGATCAGAACGTCGGCGTCGTCGGAACGCAGGACTACTTCTACTACAGCCGCGGCAACACGGATATCACATCGGGTCGGGCGAGCTCCGCGACCAACCTGTACCGAGTTGTGGGTGGCGTCGACGGCTCGTTCGGGATCGGCGGTCGGACATTCAACTGGGAAGTGGTTGCGAACTACGGGCGGTCGAAGACCACTGGTCATGAGCCGGTACTCGTCCAGCAGAACTTCGAGAACGCAGTGAATCCGATGACGGACGCGAGCGGCAACATCGTTTGCGCGCCGGGGTACACGAACTCGTCGATGCCGACGCTCAGCTCGACTTGCGCGCCGCTGAATCTGTTCGGCAACGGGCGGATTTCGCAGGCGGCTCTTGACTATGTCACGGCCATTGCGGACCCGACCGGAACGAACACCCAGCGTGTGTTCACGGCTTCGCTCAGTGGACCGCTGTTCACTTTGCCTGGCGGTGACCTCAGCCTGGCGCTTGGCGCCGAAGCGCGCCGTGAGTCGACCAAGTTCAATCCCGGCGAGTTCTACGCGGGTGGCGACGACCCGGACCCAACGACGGATGAAAACGGCGACGGTGATCCAACCAATGATCGCGTCCAGTATGGCCGTTCCGTTCCGATGTTCCCCGTGAAGGGGCACTTCAGCACGAAGGAACTTTTCGGTGAGCTTCGCGCGCCGATCATCGGTCCGTCGAACGGCATTCCGGCGGTCCGCAGCCTCGAGCTGCACGGGGCTGCCCGCTACGTGCACCACAGCATCGCCGGTAACGATTGGACGTACACCGCCGAAGGCCGCTGGGGCATCATCCGGGACATTGCAGTCCGCGCCAACTACACGCACGCAATCCGGGCGCCTGCGATCACGGAAATCTTCAACCCGTCGAGCGCGTTCTTCGGCTTCGCGGTCGACCCGTGCGATGCAGACAATCTCAACTCCGGTCCGTCTCCCGCGAACCGGCAGGCGAATTGCGCGGCTGCTGGCCTTCCGGCGAACTTCGCGTCGCTGTCGAACCAGCGGTCGTTCCACCAGGCAATCGCCGGCAACGTCGACCTTTCGAACGAGCGCTCGAACGCGATCTCGCTCGGAGCGGTGCTCAGCCCGCGGTTCATCCCTGGTCTGACGGTCTCGGCGGATTACCTGAACATCAAGCTCAAGGACGCGATCACGTCCTACTCGGGCACCGACGTGGCCGAGGCCTGCTACGATGCGCCGGACTTCCCGAACAATCAGTTCTGCCCGCTGATCTCACGCGACGCGTCGGGGCAGCTCGACTTCATCGAAACGCGCTACTTCAACGCGGCGAGCTACCACTACAAGGGTGTCCTCGGAGCGCTTGATTATCGCAGGGCCACCCCCTTCCTAGGCGCAAACAGCCGCATCGGGGTTAACCTGTCGTACCAGTATTTGAAGAGCCTGACGCAGAAGAGCACGCCGACGTCGGATCCGGTCCACCTCAGCGGTGGGATTGGCTACCCGCACTCTTCGGCGGTCCTGAACCTGAACTACCAGAATGATCCGCTGCAGCTGTTCGCGTCCTTCAACTACACGGGCCGTGTTCTGGTCGATCCGGACCAGCCCAGCGAGTATTACGACACGCCGCACCGGAACTCGGTTGTCTACGTCAACACCGGTGTGTCGTACGATATCGGCAAGCGCATGACCCTGCGGTTCCTGGTCGATAACCTGTTCGACAAGGGCGCACCCGCTTACGTGCCCGCAGGTGGTGGCGTGGTTACCTACTTCCCGGGCGTGCTCGGCAGGTACTTCCGCGTGGGAGCCGGCCTGCACTTCTAGGGCAATCATCCGTAAAGGAAGGGCGGGAAGTCATCGGCTTCTCGCCCTTTCTTTTGTCGGCGGCTTCGACCTATGAACGACTGATGGGGAGCGGGCCGCCGGTTTCATGACTGCCTTGACGGGCACCACGCTGGCGATGGTTTGCCTGGCCCTGCTTTGGGTCGGCATCGCCGCCGCTGTCGCGATCGCGGCTGCCCGGCGGTTCCGCCTGGCGGAGCTGGTGCTTGCAAGTGCCCGTTCGACCGCGGCGCTACTCGATGCTGCGCCCGCCCGGCCACTTGTCGTCCGGCCCGACGGCAGCGTCGAAGTCGACGGCCGCCTCGCGCGGGAGTTGGGGCTGATCGGTACACCAGCTCGCCTGACGGACCTCTCGACAGAGGACTCCGGCATTGCGAAAGACGACCTCGATCAGCTCGAAGCAGCCCTCGATACCGCGCGCCTTTCTGCTGGCCGCGTGGCTCTCAAGATCCGCGCCAGCGGCTCCGGCCGCGTGTTCGACGTGCGAGGCGGCCCGGCACCTCCTGAAGAGCCTGCTGCCACCATGCTCCTGTGGTTCCTCGACACCAGCGCAGGCGAGGAAGAGCGCGCCGGAATGGCCGACCGCCTGCGCCAGACGGAAGCCGCGCTGGACTCCCTTGCGCACCTCATCGAGGCCGCTCCCTTTCCCATGTGGTACCGCGGGCCGGACCTTCGGCTGGGGCTGGTGAACAGTGCCTTCGTCGAGGCCGTGGAAGCTCGCGATGCCGCCGACGTCATCGCACGATCCGCCGAACTGATCGATGGCGAGGGCCAGGATAGCGCAGCCGCCGCTGCCCAGCACGCACTTGAGAGTGGGCACAGCCAGTCGCGGATGCAACCAGTCATCATTCGCGGCGAGCGCCGCATGCTTCGGCTGGTCAACGTGCCACTGCCGACCGGCGCTGTGGCCGGGTTCGCAATCGACGTGCAGGACCTGGAAGAGGCTCGCACCGAGCTCCACCGCAACATCGAATCGCAGCGGGAGCTGGCGGATCGCATGACGGCGGGCGTCGCCCAGTTCGATGCCGACCGAACGCTCAGCTTCTTCAACCAGCCGTTCGCCGCAATGGCGCAGGTCGATCCCGAGTGGTTGGCGGACTCGCCCGAGTTCGACCGGGTGCTGGAGCGGATGCGGGAGAACCATCGGCTCCCGGAAGTGCGGGACTTCCCCGCATGGAAGGCCGAGCGCCGCGGCTGGTTCAGCAGTCCCGAAGAAGCCGTGGAAGAAGAATGGATGCTGCCCAATGGCGACCATCTGCGGGTGGTCGCCCAACCGCTTCCGGACGGCGGGCTCCGCCTGTTTGCCGAGGACCGCACCGAGCAGTTACGCCTTGCCTCCGCACGGGACACCCTGCTTCGGGTCCGAGCCGCCACTTTCGACAATCTGTTCGAAGCGATAAGCGTCTTCGCCAGCGATGGCCGGCTCTATCTTTGGAACCGGCGCTTCATCGAGCATTGGGAACTCGACGAGGACTGGCTCAATGGCCATCCGCGCGTGGACGAGCTGGTGCCCGCGATGGCGCGGAAGCTGGTCAATCCAACGGCTGCACCGCAGATCCGGGAAATGGTTCGTCAGACTACGAACGAGCGTCAGTCGGCGACCGGGCGCATTTCAATGACCGATGGCCGCCACTTCCAGTTCGCAGCAGTGCCGCTGCCGGACGGCAACGCACTCTTCACGATGGTGGACGTAACCGATTCAACCCGCATCGAGGAGGCGCTCCGCGAGCGTGCGACCGCGCTTGAAGAAGCCGACCGGGTGAAGACCGATTTCGTCGCCAACATGAGCTACGAACTGCGCACGCCGCTGACTTCGATCGGCGGGTTCGCGGAGCTTTTGTCCGGCGGTTATGCGGGGGACCTCACCGCCAAAGGCAAGGACTATGTCAGCGCGATCCTGGAGTCGGTGGAGCGCCTGTCGAAGCTGATCAACGACGTTCTCGACCTGACGACCGGCGACACGCGAGGCGTGATCCTGGAGCGCGAACGGATCGACCTCGCCGGCCTGTGCCGGACCGCGGCGGAAGCTGCGCGAGGCCGCGCGGCCGAGAAGGCGCAGAAGCTGGAGACAGAAATCTCTCCTGCGGCCGGGTTCGTCTTCGGCGATGCGCGGCGGCTGCGCGAGGCGCTCGAGCACGTGCTTCAGAATGCGATGGCCTACAGCGACCGCAAGGGCCGTATCCGGTTCGAGGCGGATGGCAATGACGAACAAGCTGTGGTCCGCATCACCGACAATGGTCCTGGGATCGCGGAGAAGGACCTGCCGCGCGTCTTCGATCGCTTCGACCGGATCGTGGAGGCGGGCGTGCGCGGCGAGGCGGCGCTCGGCCTCGGGCTGCCGCTCACGCGGCAGTTCGTTGAAGCGCATGGCGGAACGGTCGAACTGGACTCGGCAAAGGGGAAGGGCACGAGTGTCACCCTGACCATCCCGCGAAAGCCCAGATGATCCTCAACGACGAGCAGGAAACGGTATCTGCAGGCGCAGCGCTGGCAAACGTCGCGCGATCCGGAGACGTGATCACGCTGTCGGGACCGCTAGGCGTCGGTAAGACCGCTTTCGCCCGCGGGTTTATTGCGGCCCTTGGCCATCACGGCGAGGTGCCAAGTCCAAGCTTCGCGATCGTTCAGCCCTATGAAGTGCTGCAGCCGCCCGTCTGGCACGCCGACCTCTACCGCCTGCGGGACCCTTCCGAGCTCGACGAAATCGGACTCGATGCAGCGAGTGAGGGCATACTCTTGATCGAATGGCCGGATCAGGCGGGAGAGGGCGCTTGGCCGAATGCGCTCGCCCTGTCGCTCGAGTTCGGTGAAGCGGGCGCGCGGCGCTTGACAGCGAAGGTGCCGCCGCCATGGGAGGGGCGATGGCCGGTCCCATGACTCCCCCCGAATATGCGTCCGATTTCCTTGCCGCGTCAGGCTGGGCCGGGGCGCGCGTAGAGCCGCTTGCGGGCGACGCCTCGTTCCGCCGTTACTTTCGGGTGATCGGCGACCAGGGCCAAGCCGTGCTGATGGATGCGCCGCCGCCGCACGAAGACCCGCGCCCGTTCATTGCCGTCGCCGAGTGGCTGGTGGGCCGGGGCCTCAGCGCTCCGGAAATCCTCGCCCGAGACCTTGAGCGGGGTTTGCTGCTTCTCGGCGATTTTGGCGACAGGCGGCTCCGCGAAACCCTTGATGCCGATCCTCGACGCGAACGCGAGCTCTACGAGCGCGCGACCGATGTCCTGGTCCACCTCCATGGCCATCCGCCGATGGCGGGCCTGCCGCCGCATGGCCTTGAACAATGGCTCAATGAGCTAACCCTCTTCACCGAATGGTACTGCCCCGCTGTGGGTCTGACGGTCGACGAAGGCGAGTACTGCTCGGCCTGGCGAGAAGTGCTGGAGCCGGTTGCAAACGACGGGCTGGGGCCGGTGACCGTGCTTCGCGATTACCACGCCGAGAACGTCATGCTCGTTGAGGGACGGAGCGGCGTCGCTCATTTCGGCTTGCTCGACTTCCAGGACGCGCTTGCCGGCCATCCGGCATACGATCTCGCGTCGGTGCTGGAAGATGCCCGGCGCGACGTTTCGCCGGAGATCGAGCGCGCGATGATCGACCGCTACGTGGGCGCGACGGGTTCGGGCGAGGCATTCGAGCGCGGCTACTGGGCACTCGCAGCGCAGCGCAACACGCGCATCCTGGGCGTCTTCACGCGCCTGTGGAAGCGGGACAACAAGCCGGGCTATCGGCGTTTCCAGCCGCGCATGTGGGGCTTGCTCGAGCGCGATCTGGAGACTCCGGGATTGGAGCCTGTCCGCGAGTGGTTCGATGCGAACGTCCCGCCGGAATACCGGCGGGCGCCGTGGGAGGACGCCCAATGAGCACCGCCCATCGCGCCCTGCGGCTGCGGGCCGAAGTGCCGGCCGAGGTGCCGCACACCGCAATGATCATGGCGGCCGGTCTCGGCAAGCGCATGCGCCCCCTGACGGCGACGCGTCCGAAGCCGCTCGTCGAAGTTGCTGGCAAGGCGCTGCTCGACCACGTGCTCGACCGGCTCAAGGCTGCCGGCGTTCGCAAGGTGGTCGTGAACGTCCACTACTTGCCCGACGCCGTCGAGGCGCATCTGGCAAACCGCAACCACGGTCTTGAGGTCGCAATCTCCGACGAGCGCTCCCTGTTGCTCGAGACCGGCGGTGGTCTCGTCAAGGCGGCGCCACTGATCGATTGCGACCCATTCCTGGCCGTCAACAGCGACAACCTGTGGGTCGATGGGCCCGCCGACACGCTGCGCCTGCTCGCTTCCCATTGGGACGATCGCAAGATGGACGCGCTGCTCCTGCTGGTGCCACTGGCGCGGGCAGAGAACCATGGCGGCATGGGGGACTTCCACATGGACCGGCAGGGCCGGCTTCGGCGGCGGGCGCGGAGCCACGTGGCGCCGTTCGTGTTCACGGGCATCCAGATGGTTTCGAAACGTCTTTTGCGCGACGCGCCCGAGGGGCCATTCTCCACCAACGTCTTCTGGGACCGGGCGATCGAGGAGGGCCGCTGCTTCGGCGCCGTGCACCACGGCCTCTGGTTTGACGTCGGGACGCCAGGCGCAATCCAGGTGACCGAAGCGGCACTCCAGAATGTCTGAGCCGGCGACGGTGCGCCCGGGCGCACCGTCGGTCTACACGATCCCCGCGCATCGGTCCTTCGCCGATGCTCTTGCCGCAGGACTCATCCAGCGCTTCGGCCGCGAACCTCTTGGGCTTGCCAGAGGGCGGATCTTGCTGCCCAACAACCGCGCCGTCAGGGCCGTCACCGATGCATTCGTCCGCGCGAGCGGCAGCGGCCTTCTCCTGCCGCGCCTCATTCCAGTCGGCGACCCCGACATCGACGAGCGCATTGGCGGAGCGCTCGACCCGATCGACGACTCTGCCGCCATTCCGCCGGCCATCGATCCGCTCGAACGGCTTCTGAGCCTTGCCGAGCTGGTCCGTCCGGAAGTTGGCAGTAGTGCGGAAGCGATGCGCCTCGCCGACGACCTCGCCCGCACGCTCGACGCGTTGCTGGTCGAGGAAGTGGCGCCAACCCGGCTCGCCGAAGCGGCGGCCGACGCACCGGACCTCGCCGCTCACTGGCAGCTGTCGCTTCACAGGCTGCGGGCGATCATGGAGCAGTGGCCCGCGCGGCTGGCAACCTTGGGCCGCATCGACCTGGCGGATCGCCGCAATCGCCTGTTGCGCCGACTTGCCGAGCGCTGGCGCGACCGTCCCCCCAACGGGTTCACGATCGCCGCCGGTATCACGACCTCTGCGCCGGCGATCGCACGCGTGCTTCACCGAGTTGCGCGGATGCCGGGAGGGTTGGTCGTCCTGCCGGCGCTAGCGTTGCAAGGGGCAATGCCAGGCGCAGAGTGGGAGGTGCTAGGTTCCGACGAAGGTCTGCGCGAGCAGACACATCCGCAGTACCACCTGAAGCTCCTCCTTGACCGGATGGGAGTAAGCCGAGACGAGGTCGAGCCGTGGCCAAGTTCAGGTCGCGCGGCCTCGCCAGCGGCCCGAGGGGGCGCAGTCACCAACGCGATGACATCGGCGGCGTTCAGCGACAAGTGGAGCACGTTGGCGCCTCCCGACCGGCGGTTGACAGGAGTGCGAGCGGCAGAGTTTGCGGACCCCGCGGCGGAAGCCCAGGGCATCGCCATCGCGCTGCGCCAGGCGCTGGAGACCCCCGGGAGGACGGCTGCGCTCGTAACACCCGATCGCATGTTAGCGCGGCGGGTCTCGGCCTTGCTGAAGCGGTGGGGCGTGGACGCCGACGACAGCGCCGGGCGAGCGCTGTCGGAGACGGCGCCCGGAACTTTGCTGCTGGCGATTGCCGGGGCAGCAGCGGAAGAATTTGCGCCCGTGCCACTGCTCGCGCTGCTCAAGCATCCACTTGTCGGCGGCGAGGGGACAGATCGCCTCGCGTGGCTGGACAGGGTGCGCCTGCTCGATATCGCTCTTCGCGGGCCGCGGCCCGCGGCAGGGCTGTCCGGCCTTGACGATTATTTCCGCGCGAAGTCGCCGGAGGCTTCATCGAATTGGCAGGTCCTCCGCGTAAGGCTGACAGCGCTCGATGGGATGTTCACCCGTCCGATTGGCCTTCGAGAGTTCGCCGCCAAGCTGGTCGATTGCGCACAGTCGCTTGCCGGGGAAGTGCCGTGGCGCGGCCAGGACGGACGCCTGACCGCCGAGCTGATTGCCGAGCTCGGGGCGCAGGAGAGCGGCGGGCTACTCCAGGTCGAAGCGGAGGACGCCGTACCGTTGCTCCGGCAGTTGCTGGAGGGCGAGCGCGTGCGCCCGGCCTATGGCGGGCACCCGCGCATCTTCATCTGGGGCTTGCTAGAGGCGCGGCTCCAGCATGCCGATTTGATGGTGCTCGGAGGCCTCAACGAGGGTGTGTGGCCAGCCGCTCCGACACCGGACCCGTGGCTCGCACCAAAGATTCGCGCGAACCTGGGTCTGCCCGGGCTCGACTTCCGTATCGGCTTGTCGGCGCATGACTTCGCGAGTGCCCTTGGCGCACCCAACGTGCTGATCACGCGCGGGCGGCGCGATGGCCGCTCGCCGACCGTAGCGTCGCGGCTATGGCTGCGGCTGGAGGCGATGACCGGCGGAGTCACGCGCGACACGCGTATTGAGCGTCTGGTCGAGGCGCTCGACGCCCCCGCGACTGTCGAGCCTGCCGAGCGTCCCGCGCCCCGGCCACCCGCGGACGCTCGGCCCCGCAAGATCTCGGTCACGGCCGTGGACCGGCTCAAGGCCGATCCGTTTGCATTCTACGCGCGGGAAATCCTCAAGCTGCCGAGCCTGGATGCCGTGGATGCCGACCACACCGCGGCGTGGAAGGGCACCGCAGTCCACAAGGTACTGCAGGAGTGGCTGCAGGCGGACGACTGCACCCCCGAGCGCCTGCTCCCGCGGGCGCGGGCGCTGCTTCAACAGGACACGATCCACCCGATGCTTCGCGCGCTGTGGTCGCCACGGTTGATCGAGGCCATCCGCTGGGTCGAAGCCCAGGAACAGGAAAATCGCGCCGACGGCCGCCGCCCGCGCGCTGCGGAGGAGCGAGGTGAGGCCACGCTCGACGGCGTCCTCCTCTACGGAAAGGTCGACCGCATCGACCTACTGGCAGACGGCAACCTCGCCATCGTCGACTACAAGACCGGCAAGGCGCCTGCACCGAAGGCGGTGAAAGCCGGCTTCTCGCTGCAGCTCGGCCTACTCGGGCTCATCGCGGCCGCCAACGGCTTCCGCGACATCGACGGGGCGCCCCGCGTCTTCGAATACTGGTCCCTGACGAAACATGGCGACCAGTTCGGGCGGCGGGTCTGTCCTGACAAGGACATGGGGACGGGTGAGTTCCTCGAGCACGCGGCGCGGAACTTCGAGGATGCAGCGACGCGCTGGCTGACCGGGAACGAGGCCTTCACGGCCAAGCTCAACCCCGCCTTTGCGCCTTATGGCGAATACGACCAGCTCATGCGGCTGGAAGAATGGTACGGCCGCGGATGAGCCTAGCGCTTCCTTGGCGACTTCTTGACGGTCGATGCATAAAGCAGCGCCGCGACGATTGCGGCCGAGCCGATGCCCACCGCCATTCCGGCCTTCACCAGCTTGTTGCGGCGGCCGTCGGAGGCCTCGTCGCTTTGATTGGTCTCGCTCATCGCAGGTTCCTGACTGACTCTCCCGCGCCTATGTCTATGGGGTCGCAGGCGCGTTTGGAAGCGCCGAGGTCATGAGCCGCCGCTTCCAGTCCCTGCCGGTGCTCGAAGGGGAACAGGCCCGCGCCGTCGATCCGGCGATCAGTGCCGCGCTCTCCGCTTCGGCCGGCACAGGCAAGACGCAGGTCCTCACCGGGCGCGTGCTTCGGCTGTTGCTGAGTGGTGTAGCGCCCGAAACCATCCTCTGCGTCACCTTCACGAAAGCGGGCGCCGCCGAGATGGCGAACCGCATCGGCCGTCGGCTCGCGGCCTGGGTGCGTATGCCCGAGCCGCAGCTTAGGAAGGATCTGTTCGCGCTTGGCGAGAGCGACGATCCGCTGACCCGCCAGGCCGCCCGGCGACTGTTCGCGAGTGTGCTGGATGCACCCGGCGGCCTGCGCATCCAGACGATCCACAGCTTCGCGCAGACGCTCCTTGCATCCTTTCCGGCCGAAGCGGGGATCACGCCAGGCTTCCAGCCGATCGAGGGCCGGGCTGAGCAGGAGCTGGCGCGAACCACGCTCGCAAACCTGCTCGCCGGAGCCGAGGCGGGTGGCGACGGGCAACTGCTCTCGGACGTGCAATGCCTCAGCCTGCGCTTGGGCGAAGGCGGCGCCGTCGATTATCTGATGCGCTGTGCGCGGGCAGGGGACGCGCTGTCCGGACTCGGTGATCCGGCAGCCATCGAACCGCTGCTGCGGCAGATGATGGGCCTGCCGGAGGGCTCGGTCGAAGACTATCTTGCGAGCCACTGCCGCGACGATCGCTTCGACTGCGATCTCCTGCGGGCGATTGCCGACGCCAACAAGACCTGGGGCACCGCGACCGGCGCGGACCTCGCAGCGAAGGTCGAAGCCTGGCTCGCGCTCACACCCGCCGAACGTGCCGAAGCACTGCCGGACTTTGCGCTGATTGTCTTCACCGGCTCTGGCGAGTTTCGGAAAGTGAGCGCGGGCCAGCGCAAGGCGGACGCAGCCTACGACAGCCACGCGGAGCGCCTTGCCGAAGCTGTCGCCGAGCTGCTTCGCATCCAGCGCGGTGCCCGCCTCGCCAGCGAGATGGCGGCGGGGCTTCGCGCCGGGATAGCGTTCGGCCGAGCCTATGCCGCTGCAAAGCGCAGCGCCGGCGTCGCTGACTTCAATGACCTGATCGCCTGGACTCGCCGGCTGCTTGGACAGCCCGGTATGGGTGACTGGGTGCGCTACAAGATGGACCAGCGCACGGACCACATCCTCGTCGACGAGTCCCAGGACACGAACCGCGACCAGTGGGAAATCATTCAGGCCTTGGCGGGCGAGTATTTCAGCGGCATCGGCGCCTCCGAACGCCGGCAGCGGACCATGTTCATGGTCGGCGACTTCAAGCAGGCGATCTTTCGCTTCCAGGGCACCAACCCGGACGAGTTCAAGGAAGCCGCCGACTGGCTTGAAGAACAGTCAGAGGCGCTGCGCGATGCGGTCGACGAAGCTGACGAACGCGCCTTCTCGCCGCCGCAATTTCGAAGCCTCTCCATCGACGCCAGTTTCCGCTCCGCGCAGGCGGTGCTCGATGTCGTCGACGCGGTGATCGACGACGTCGGGCACCGCAACATGGGCGTACGGGACGCACCCAACCCTCACCGCGCCCACTTCGCCGGGCGCCCCGGGATCGTCGAGTTGTGGAAGCCCTTCGAGACGCCGGAAGTGGACGGCGACGTCGGCGAGGAGGGGTGGGTGGACGAGACCGACCGTCACTATGCGACCGCCCTCGCCAAGCGGGTTCGGCGCTGGCTCGACGAAGCGCCGGTCCTCGCGACGACCAAGCGGCCGATGACAGCCGGCGACGTGCTGATCCTTGTCCGCAGCCGTGGCGAGCTCGCATCGCTCATCGTCGCCAGGCTGTTCAGCGAAGGCGTCCCGGTCGCCGGCATCGATCGCCTGCATTTGCAGGAGCCTTTGGCCGTGAAGGACCTGCTTGCCGCGATCACCTTCGCGGTTCAGCCGTTCGATGACCTGAACCTCGCCAACCTGCTTGTGTCGCCACTGGTGGGCTGGGATCAGCAGCAACTCTTCGATCTGGCGCATGGCCGCAAGGGTGCCTTGTGGGCGGCGTTGCGCGATCGTGCCGAGGAGCGCCCGGACTTCGCAGTGGCACGATCTGTACTGGGATCGCTGCTGACGATAGCCGACTACACCACGCCGCATCAGTTCCTCGAAACGGTGCTGACGGGGCCGCTCGAAGGCCGGCGCAAGCTCTACGGCCGGCTGGGCACGTCCGCGCGCGACCCGATCGATGAACTGCTGGCGAGCGCCCTGGAGTTCGAGCGGGGCGAAACGGCATCGCTTGATCGCTTCCTGGCCTGGTTCTCCAAAGGCCACGTCGAGATAAAGCGCGACCCTTCCGCGCCGGGCAATGCGGTGCGGGTGATGACGGTGCACGGAGCGAAGGGTCTCGAAGCGCCAGTCGTGATCCTGGCGGACTCGACCTCCGATCCCGAGCGTCTGGGCGGGCCCTCGAGCACGGTCCAGCTGCCGATCCGCGGGGCCAAGGTGCCGCTGCTTCGTCCTCGCAAGACCGAGGCGATGCCACCGTTCGACGCAGTCATGGCGGACGACAAGCTTCGCGACCTCGAAGAGCATTGGCGGCTGCTTTACGTCGGGCTCACGCGCGCTGCGGAGCGGCTCGTCGTCGCGGGCGTGAAGCCACGCACGCAACTGTCCGACAATTGCTGGCACACACGCGTCGAACGGGCACTCACCGCACTGGGAGCGGAGTGGGAGCAGGACGGCGAGAACCGCAAGGTCCTCCGCTATCGCGGCACCGTCGCGGGAAACGTTGGCCGGCCGAAGGCCGCTCGTCGCGAGATTGCGCTACCCGATGTCCCCGGCTGGGCGCGGACCGCCGCTCCACCCGAGGCCCGGCCGCCCCGTCCGCTCGCTCCATCGGCGATGGCCGAGGATCGCGAGCCTTCACCTCCTCCGAGCGAAGCAATGCGGATGGCCGCGAAGCGAGGCACGCTTATCCACCAGCTGCTGGAGCGCCTCGCCGACGTTGCGCCGGACCAGCGGCGCACCGCCGCCTTGGGCTGGCTGGACCGAGCGCAGGAGCTGTCTTCCGCAAATCAACGCCAAGAGATCGCAGAGGAAGTGTGCCGCGTTCTCGAAGATGCAGCCTTGGCTCCTCTGTTCGGCCCCGGCTCACTTGCCGAAGCGCCGCTTGCAGCGACGCTGCCCGACGGGCGCGTGATCGCCGGCACGGTCGACCGGCTGCTCGTCGAGGACAGTCGGGTCTCGGTTCTCGACTTCAAGACTGGACGGGTGCCGACAGGCGAAGCGGCGATCCCCGCTGCTCACCGTGCGCAAATGGCTGCTTATTCCGAAGCTTTGCGTGTCATCTTCCCCGGCCGGGCGATCAAGGCGGCGCTGCTCTACACCGGCGGACCGCAGCTATTCGAACTGCCGTCTTGAGAGCAGCACATGAACTGCCCATATGGCCGTTAACACTTCCGACCCTTGCCAGGAGAGTCCAGCGCCATGAGCACCAAGACGGTCACCGACCAGAGCTTTTCCACCGATGTGCTTGGCGCCGACGGCCCGGTGCTGGTCGACTTCTGGGCTGAATGGTGCGGGCCGTGCCGGATGATCGCTCCCGCCCTCGAGGACATCTCTAAGGAACTCGGCGAGAAGGTGACGATCGCCAAGCTCAACATCGACGAGAACCCGGACACGCCCGGCCGCTACGGCGTTCGTGGCATTCCGACGATGCTTCTCTTCAAGGGTGGGCAGCCCATCGCCCAGAAGGTTGGCGCTGCTCCACGCAGCCAGATCCAGCAGTGGCTCGAGGGCAACCTGACGGACTAGTCTGTCACTGCGGCGGCTCGGTTCCTTCCAGTCCCCGAGTGTCCGGTCTGAACTTCTCGTACCGCGGCAGGTCGTCCTGCAGCTCGAACCAGTCGATCCGGCTGCTCCAGAAGATATGGAAGCCAGGGGCGATTGCTTGCGGGTCGTCCAAAGTGGCGACGCTGAAGTCCACCGTCTCGGGCTGATGATCCACCTTCATCAGGAAAGGCGTGCCGCATTGGCCACAGAAGGTGCGATGCCCGAAGCTGGACGAGGGTACCTCCTTCACGCGGTCCCCACCTTGCGTCCAGACGAGGTCGCCTTCAGGAACGCTCGCGAAGACCATGGCCGGGGCGCCACTCGTCAGCTGGCAGGTCCGGCAGTGGCACCAGCCGCAGTCATAGGGCGCGCTCTTGAGCTCGTAGCGCACGGTGCCGCACATGCACCCGCCAGTCAGTCCCATACCGCCTCCCTTAATTGACTACGGCTAGGCCGCTCCTTACATCGCCGAGCGCAGTTTCCCCAGTGTCGCGAGAGGCTTTTGCCCTTTCCGCGAGGACGCGGGCTTTTAAGGAATTTCCATGTTCGCCGCAGTGGCAAAGAGCATCTTCGGATCGGCCAACGATCGCTATGTCCGCAGCCTCGGCAAGTATGTCGAGGCGGTCAACGGCTTCGAACACACTATTTCGGCGCTCAGCGACGATGAGCTTCGCGGCCAGACCGACCTGTTCCGGCAACGGCTCGCGAACGGCGCCAAGCTGGAGGACCTACTCCCGGAAGCGTTCGCGACCGTGCGGGAAGCGGCGACCCGGACGCTTGGCCAGCGGCACTACGACGTCCAGCTGATCGGCGGCATCGCTCTTCACCGCGGCGAAATCGCCGAGATGAAGACGGGCGAGGGCAAGACCCTGGTCGCCACGCTCGCCGTCTATCTGAACGCGCTCGAGGGCAAGGGCGTCCACGTTGTCACCGTCAACGACTATCTCGCCAGCCGCGACGCAGGCTGGATGGGCCAGGTCTATCGCTTCCTCGGCATGACGGTCGGAGTCATCATTCCGAACCTTACCGACCAGCAGCGCCGTGATGCGTATAATTGCGACATCACCTACGCGACGAACAACGAGCTCGGCTTCGACTACCTGCGCGACAACATGAAATACTCGCGCGACCAGATGGTCCAGCGGCCGTTCCACTATGCGATCGTGGACGAGGTTGACTCGATCTTGATCGACGAGGCGCGCACCCCGTTGATCATCTCCGGTCCGACCGACGACAAGTCGGACCTCTACATTTCTGTGGACCGCCTCGTGAAGACGCTGCTGCCGTCCGATTACGAGAAGGACGAGAAGCAGAAGAGCGTCGTCCTCACCGAAGAAGGCACCGAGAAGTCGGAGCGCATGCTCGAGGCCGAAGGGCTCATCGAAGGGCGCAACCTTTACGACATCGCGAACACCCAGGTCGTCCACCACTTGAACCAGGCGCTCAAGGCGAACGTCATGTTCAAGAAGGACATCGACTACATCGTGAAGGACGGCAAGGTCGTCATCATCGACGAGTTCACCGGCCGAATGATGGACGGGCGGCGCTGGTCGGACGGCCTCCACCAGGCGGTGGAAGCCAAGGAAGGCGTCCAGATCGAGCCAGAGAACCAGACGCTCGCCTCGATCACCTTCCAGAACTATTTCCGGATGTACCCGAAGCTGGGCGGAATGACCGGCACGGCGATGACCGAGGCGCCGGAATTCTTCGACATCTACAAGATGAATGTCGTTGCCATTCCGACCAACGTGCCAGTGCAGCGCGTCGACGAAGACGATGAATTCTACAAGACGATGCAGGAGAAGTTCGCGGCGATCGCGAAGGAGCTCAAGGTCAAGCAGGAGATCGGGCAGCCGGCGCTGGTCGGCACTGTCTCGATCGAAAAGTCCGAGATGCTGTCGGAATTCCTTCACGCCGAGGGCATAAAGCACTCGGTCCTCAACGCGCGCTTCCACGAACAGGAAGCCCACATCGTTGCCCAGGCCGGCCGCATGGGCGCCGTCACGATCGCGACCAACATGGCTGGCCGCGGCACCGACATTCAGCTTGGCGGCAACCTCGACTTCCGCATGCTCGACGAAACTCCGGATCTCGTCGTCGGAACGCCGGAGTACGAGGCGCGGGCCGAGGTGGTGCGTCAGGAGATCGCCGCCGAGAAGCAGCGCGTGCTCGAAGTGGGCGGACTCTACGTGCTCGGCACCGAGCGTCACGAGAGCCGGCGCATCGACAACCAGCTGCGTGGCCGCTCGGGCCGCCAGGGCGATCCAGGCCTGTCCAAATTCTACCTCAGCCTCGACGATGACCTGCTGCGCATTTTCGGTCCGCAGACGATGTTCTCGCGTCTGATGAACAAGAACCTCGAGGACGGCGAAGCGATCGTCTCCCCGTGGATCTCCAAGGCGATCGAGACCGCGCAGAAGAAGGTCGAGGCGCGCAACTACGACATCCGCAAGCAGGTCGTCGAATTCGACGACGTGATGAACGATCAGCGCAAGGTCATCTACGAGCAGCGTGCCGACATCATGGATGCCGAAAGCGTGTCGGAGACCATCGCGGACATGCGTGCGGAGACCGTTGCGTCGATCGTCGCCGTCAACTGCCCACCAGGCACCTACCCGGAGCAGTGGGACGTCGAGACGCTCACGGAGAGCGTTCGCGTGATCTTCGGGATGGAGCCGCCGATCGACTCATGGCTCCAGGAAGAGGCTGTCGAGCCCGAGCTGATTGCCGAGCGGCTTCAGCAACTTGCCGACGACGGGATGGCGCAGAAGCTCGGCGAAGTCGATCCGGAGCGGTGGGTCGACGTCGAGAAGCAGATCCTGCTCCAGACTCTCGACAGTCACTGGAAGGAGCATCTGTCGACGCTCGACGCGCTGCGCCAGGTGATCCACCTGCGCAGCTACGCGCAGAAGAAGCCCATCGACGAGTACAAGCAGGAAGCTTTCCTGCTGTTCGAGCGCCTGCTTGTCGCAATCCGTGAGGAAGTCACGCGGACGCTGATGAACGCGCAGCTGCAGCTCGAGGAAGCGCCGCTGCCGGTGCTTCCCGATTTCATCACGCAGCACTTCGATCCGTTCTCGGGCGACGACGACACGGCAGACATCGACGCTTCGACGGGCCGCTTCGCGCCACCTCCCGAGCTCAACATCCCGCAGCCCTCCTTGCCGCAGCGTGATGGCGGCGGCGTCGTTGAAGCGCCGGTCAGCCGCAACGCGCCTTGTCCCTGCGGGTCCGGATTGAAGTACAAGCATTGCCACGGGCAGGTCGCGTAACCGCAGCCGCCGGCGTGACCGGTCCGGTGGACAGAAGCGAGCTTCGCCGCGCCTACCGGCCGGATGAAGAGCAGGTCGTCAGCGAGCGCCTGGCTCAGGCGCGGCTTTCGCCCGAGACCGCCGCCGAAGCAGGGGCGATCGCCCGCGCACTGGTGACGGGCGTTCGCGCTCACAAGCCTTCCGGGCTCGACGCTTTCCTTCACGCCTACGATCTCGGCTCCGACGAGGGCGTTGCGATGATGTGCCTTGCCGAGGCGCTGCTTCGAATCCCCGACGCGCGCACGGCCGACGAACTGATCGCCGACAAGCTCGCGGGGCCGGACTGGTCGGACAAGCTCGGGCAGTCGGACTCCTCGTTCGTGAACGCTGCCACGTTCTCGCTGCTCCTCACCGGCAAGGTGCTCGAAGGCGCCAACGACCGTTCCGGCAACTGGCGCGCCGCCCTCGGTCGCGCAGTCGGCCGCCTTGGCGAGCCGGTCGTCCGAACGGCCGTGCGCGAGGCGATGAAGATCCTTGGCCGCAACTTCGTGTTCGGGCGCACGATTGACGAAGCGCTGAGCCGCGCCGAACCGGAACGCCGCCAGGGGCTGAGCCACAGCTTTGACATGCTGGGAGAAGCCGCAAAGACCTACGAAGACGCGGGGCGCTACGCCGAGGCATATCGGTCTGCGCTCAACCGCATTGCCCGCGATGCAGCCGACGGCTTCCGCCGCTCACCCGGAATTTCCGTGAAGCTGACGGCATTGCACCCGCGCTTCGAGTACACCCGGCAAGACGAAGCGGTTGCCGCAGTGCTGCCAGTCGTTCGCGAGCTGGCGCTCAAGGCCGCGCGGGCCGACGTCCACTTCACGATCGACGCCGAAGAGGCGGACAGGCTCGAACTGCAGCTCGACGTCTTCGAGGCGCTGCTTGCCGACGACGAGCTGTTCGCCAACGGGTGGGGCGGGTTCGGGATCGCCATCCAGGCCTATCAGAAGCGCGCCGCGCCGTTGTGCGAGTGGGTCGCCGCGACCGCCCGCGCGCATGGCCGCAAGCTCATGGTTCGGCTCGTCAAAGGCGCTTACTGGGACACCGAGATCAAGGCGGCGCAGGTCGGCGGCCTGGCCGACTATCCCGTGTTCACCCGCAAGGTCGCGACGGACGTGTCCTACCTCGCCTGCGCCAAGGTCCTGCTCGACGCCACGGACGTCATCTACCCCGCCTTCGCGACCCATAACGCCAACACGATCGCGCAGGTGAAGGCGCTGGCTGCCGGCCGTGAGTTCGAGTTCCAGCGGCTCCACGGCATGGGTGAGGGGCTTTACGCCGAACTCGTCAGCCTTGAGGACGCAATCGGCGACGGCCGCACTGCCGTGCGCATCTACGCGCCGGTCGGCAGTCACAAGGAGCTGCTTGCCTATCTCGTCCGCCGACTGCTCGAGAACGGCGCTAACTCCAGCTTCGTGAACCGCATCGCCGACGAGCATGTCTCCATCGCCGAACTGGTCCGCGACCCGGTCGCGGAGCTCGACGCGCTCGGCTCGAAGCGCAATCCGAAGATTGCCCTGCCGCGTGATGTCTTCGGCCCCGGGCGCCGCAACAGCGCTGGCGTCGACCTCTCCGACCCATTGGTGCGCGCGCCGTTGGCGGATTGTCTCACGGCGCTTGGAAGCAGGCGATGGGAAGCGAAGCCGACACGCGGGAAGGGAACGGCCAGGGCGGTCACGTCGCCGCACGATCGCACCGTCGAGGTCGGGACGGTGTTCGAAGCGAGCTCCGTTGACGTCGACGCGATGGTCAGGGCGGGCCATGCGGCGCAGCAGCAATGGGACGCGCTCGGCGGCGAGGCGCGGGCGCGGCTGCTGGATCGGGCGGCAGACCTCTACGAAGACCATCGCGAGGAGCTCTTCTCGCTGTGCATCCGAGAGGGCGGCAAGACCCTTCCGGACGCGATCCTCGAGGTGCGCGAAGCCGTCGACTTCCTGCGCTTCTACGCGTCAGAGGCGAGGCGGCAGTTCACTGGTCCGCTGATGCTTCCGGGACCGACGGGCGAGCAGAACGAACTGCGGCTGCACGGCCGCGGCGTGTTCGCCTGCATCTCGCCGTGGAACTTCCCGCTGGCGATATTCACCGGCCCCATTGCCGCCGCGCTGGCTGCCGGGAACACGGCGATCGCAAAGCCGGCCGAGCAGACACCGCTGATCGGTGCGCTGGCTGTCGAATTGATGCACCGCGCCGGAATCCCGCGCGATGTCGTCCAGCTCGCACCCGGCGATGGGCGCGTGGGCGGCGCTCTGACCGCACATCCGCTGCTCGCCGGCGTTGCCTTCACCGGCTCGACGGACACTGCGCGGCTGATCAACCGGACACTCGCCGAGCGCGACGGCCCAATCATCCCGTTCATCGCCGAGACGGGCGGTCAGAATGCGATGATCGTCGACAGCTCGGCACTGCCGGAGCAGGTCACCCGCGACGTGATCTCATCGGCCTTCCAGAGCGCCGGCCAGCGCTGCTCGGCATGCCGCGTCGTCTTCGTTCAGGAAGATGTCGCGGACGGCATGATCGGCATGATCGCGGGCGCCATGCAGGCGCTGAAGGTTGGGGACCCTCGCGACCTGGCGACCGATGTCGGCCCAGTCATCGATGAAGAGGCGAGAACGGCGCTGGACGAGCACCTCAACTGGCTCGAAGTGCATGCGCGTCGCGTTTCTCGCCTGCCGCTCCCGAACTCGGCGGCGCGCGGAAGCTTCGTCGCTCCCGCGTTCTACGAGATCGGCTCCTTAAGCGAACTCAACCGCGAGAATTTCGGTCCGATCCTGCACGTGATCCGATTTCCTTCGGACGGGCTCGGCGAGGTCGTCGAGGCAATCAACACGACCGGGTACGGGCTCACTCTTGGCCTTCAGAGCCGCATCGACACGGTTCGCGATTTTGTCGAGAGCCGGGCGAGGGTGGGCAACTTCTACGTCAACCGCAACCAGATCGGCGCTGTGGTTGAAAGCCAGCCGTTCGGCGGCGAGGGGCTCAGCGGAACGGGGCCGAAGGCCGGCGGTCCGCACTACGTGGCGCGGTTCGCGACCGAGCGGGTAACCTGCATCGACACGACGGCTGCTGGCGGCAACGCAAGCCTCATGGCCGCCATCGAAGGCTGACTGGTTAGTCGAGGATGCTCTTCATCCGCTCGATGTCGATCGGATGCTTGTAGGTCAGCTTCTGCATCGGCATCGCGCGCCAGAGCTCGAGTTCTTCTTCCGTGGGCGTGGCGCCGCTGACCAGCCGTCCCTGGACCATCAGCATCCCTGCCGGGCTGATCTTGGGCGCGGTCGCCCACGCCTTGCGGAATGAAGCCGAAGTCCGCTCCAGATATTCGAAGATATACTGGTACCAGTGATAGACTCGTGTCGGCTGGTCCTGGCGGGACCAGAAGCGGCGAACCGCTGCCGACAACTCGCCCGCGACGTTGGAGCCCGCCCGCGCTGCCAGGAACCAGGTCGCCATCGCGCGGTCAGGCCCCGGCCGGCTGAAGGCGAAGAAATCGGTCTGGCACATGATGTGGAGCAGCCATGAGTCGAGTGGCCGCAAGCAGTAGACCGTCGAGTCCGCCCACACGCCGCCGTGCCGGTGAAGGATCTCCGTTCGGAGCATGTCCGAATAGGGGGTCGTCTTGAGGCCCGCCGGGAGTGACGACCGGCTGACAAGCTGCTCCGCCGCGGCCGCGTCCCAGAAGCGAAGGGTCCAACCCGGATTGCGCTCTCGCCAGCTCTCCACGCAAGTCGAGACGATGTCCGGCGCTCCGTCGAAGCCCTGATCCCAATAGAGATGAATTACCCGCGGGAAGGTGCTGAGTGGCCGCATCGGCAAGGTTGGCCGATCGAACGCAGCCTTGAACCTTCCGAAGCGCTTGTGACGAACGAACCAGTTGAGGATCACGATACGAAGCTGGCCTTTGTGTCCGAATGCACTTCCTGTGCGCGCAACGCCGCTCGCGGCACGCGAACGGGTAGGAGTTGGCGCTTGAACTCGCAAGGCGAGGTGCCGAAGGGTTGGACGCCATGATGAACGAAGCGAGCAAGTGACGGACCTGTTCTTCCCGAACCAGCCAGACGCCGTGCTCAAGGAAGAGCGGCGGATCCGCGCCATCGCCGCAGATCTGCCCGAATCGGAGCGGCTTGCGACATATTCCGAGTTCTCCCGTTCGGCTGCCACGCTCGCTCCCACCATCTTCGAGCTGGAGGATGATGCGGTGCTCGCTCGCCAGTGCGGGCAGGAGCTGGCGTTCCCGAGACCCGTTCCCCTGGTGAAGCTCGCACTGATCACCTTCGGCTACGTCGAATGGCTGCGGCGCAAATACGCATTGCCCGGCTTCGTAGACGTCCAGCCCGGTGACCTCGTTGTTGACTGCGGCTCCTACGTCGGCGGATTTGCGCTGAGCGCTGCTCGAACGGCAGGCCGGGTCTTCGCATTCGAGCCCGACCGCGACAATGCCGTCTGCGCCCGGCGCAACATCTCTCGAGCGAAGAACGTCCAGCTAGTCGAATGCGGCCTGTACGACAGGTCGGCCGAGTTGACGTTGAACGTCTCGGCGAACAGCGTTGAGCATTCGCTGCTCCAGCCGGACGATGGCGTTGTGGTCGAACGCCGCTCCATTCAAGTGTGGTCGCTCGCGGACTACTGCTCGGCAAATCGGGTCGAGCGCATCGATCTTCTGAAGATCGAGGCTGAAGGCGTCGAGTTGGAGGTGTTTTCAGGCCTAGGCGACATGCGCCCGCCGCGCGTAGCCATCGACGTCAGCCCGGAACGGAACGGCCAGAGCCCTGCAAGTCAGTTCAGGGCACTCTTGGAACCTCTTGGCTACGAGGTCCGGCAACGTGGGCAGGTGATGTTTGCCCGCCTTTGACGTCACCAGCGTCGGCACGGCAGGCGCCTGAACATGCGGTTGTAATGTCCCCGAAAGCGATAACCTGTTAATCTGTATTGATTCTGCTAACCGAAGCGGCTTTGCAGAGCAGGCGTCGGATCGGGACGACGCTGCGGGTTGGGGAGTTTGATGGGTTTGATGAATCTCACACGATTGGCGACGCGCGTCTGCGTTCGCGGAGACCATTCGTGAAGCTTGGAGGTATCGAGCTCCCGCCGCTTCTTGCCGATGCACTTTCGAAGTGTCGCGGGCACTTCATTGCGGCCGCGTGCTTCAGCCTGCTGATCAACATCCTCTATCTCGCGCCGACGCTCTACATGCTCCAGGTCTATGACCGGGTTGTGCCGACGGGCGGCAAGGCGACCCTGTTCTTCATCACCATCGCACTGGCGATCGCGCTGATGACTCTCTCCTCGCTGGACATGATCCGCAACCGGCTGCTCATCCGCGCCAGCCTTCGCCTGGACGCACTGCTTGCGCCGCGCATCCTGCAGCAGATGATGGGCGCCGATTCCGCTGCCGCCGGGCAGGCGATGCGCGACTTCGACTCGGTTCGTGCAGCGCTCGCCGCGCCGGTCGTGGCCGCAGTTTTCGATGCGCCGTGGACGCCGCTGTTCCTGATCGTTGCCTTTATGCTCCATTTCTGGATCGGGATGCTGGCCGTCGTGGCTGCGGTGATCCTGGTGATGCTTGCCGCCTTCAACCGCCGCGCGACGCAGAAGAAGACTGAAGTCGCGACCGCCGCAATGGCTGCCGCCCACAATTCCCAGCAGGCCGCCGCCGTGCACGGGGCGACCATCAAGGCACTCGGGATGACCGGCGCAATTGTCGATCGGCAACTCGATCACCGCCGCCTCGCAGTAACCAACACGGTGGGCGCTCAGTTCGCCGGCGGCCGGCTCTCGGCCTCAAGCCGCTTCTTCCGCCTGTTCATCCAGTCTGCCGCGCTTGGCCTCGGCGCCCTTCTCGCGCTGCGCGGATCGATCTCCTCCGGCGCGATCATCGCCGCGTCGGTGCTTTTGAGCCGGGCTCTGCAGCCGATCGAGAACATCATCGGTGCCTGGTCGTCGCTCGCTTCCGCTCGTGCCGCCGCGCACCGCCTCGCTCGCGCGCTCGAGAGCGTGGGTGAGCCGCGCATCTTCACTACCTTGCCTGCGCCGAAGGGCGACTTGCTGGTCCAGGAAGTGGGCCTGCGCAATCGCGACGGCCGGACGCTGCTGCTCGGGATCAGCTTCCATGCCGAGCCCGGGAAGATCCTCGGCGTCATCGGGCCCAGCGGGTCCGGGAAGACGACGCTGGGCAAGCTTCTCGTCGGCGCGGTGCAGCCGACCGTCGGTGCGGTTCGCGTCGATGGCGCCAAGATCAGCGACTGGGATCAGGACGAGCTTGGACGCTACGTCGGCTACATGCCGCAGGAGCCGTCGCTGTTCGAAGGCACGATCAAGGAGAATATCTCCCGCTTCCAGCGCCCCGAGACGGTCGATGAAGCCAGGGAGATCGACGCCGCTGTCGTCGCTGCTGCGAGCGAGGCCGGCGTCCACCAAATGATCCTGCAGCTTCCCCAAGCCTACGATACACCGCTCGGGCTGATGGGCTCCGGCCTCTCCGCCGGCCAGGCCCAGCGCATCGCGCTTGCCCGCGCGCTCTACGGGCAGCCCCGCATCCTCGTGCTCGACGAGCCGAACGCCTTTCTCGACAATCACGGCGAAATGGCGCTTCTCTCGGCGGTGAAGGCGGCCCGTGCCCGCAAGGCGACCGTCATCATCATCGCGCACCGCCGCGGTGTCCTCGATGCCGCGGACGCGCTGCTCGTGCTTGATGAAGGGCGGCCGCGGATGATCGGCCCCGCCAAAGAGGTGGTGGCGCGCCTCGCCGGTCCCAAGACTTCGGAGAATGCCGCGTGAGCGACTCGATTGTACTTCCGGCACCGGTCGATCTCGAGGCCGGCAACCCACGGATGGAGATCCGCACCGGCGTCATTATTGCCGTGCTGTTCTTTGTCGTGCTGCTCGGCTGGGCAGCTCTGGCGCCGCTCGATGCCGGCGTAACCGCTTCCGGCACCATTGCCGTCGCAGGCAACCGTCAGTCGGTGCAGCATCGGGACGGCGGCGTCGTCAAGGCTATCCACGTCAAGGAAGGGCAGCACGTCGAGGCCGGTCAGGTTCTCGTCGAGCTCACGGCGCCGGATGTCCTCGCCGCCGAGCGTGCGTTGACCAGCGACTATTTGACCCTGCTGGCGCAGCGCGCGCGGCTGATGGCGGAGCGCAACGGCCGCTCCTCCTTCAGCGCTCCTCCCGAGTTCAGCAGCCTGAGCCCCGAGGATCGGGCGATCGCCAACCAGGTCATGCATCTCCAACTCTCCGAAATGCGCGCACGCACGGCGTCGATGTCGGCGCAGCAGTCAGTGCTGCACGAGCGTGCCGGCCAGCTCTCGCAGCAACAGAACGGCTATGTCGAGCAGCGTACCGCTGTTGTCCGGCAGCAGAAGCTGATCGAGCAGGAGCTCGAAGGCCTGCGTGCGATTGCCGCCAAGGGCTGGGCGTCCATCAACCGAGTTCGCGAGCTGGAACGCGCCCAGGCTGACCTCCACGGGCAAGAGGGCGCGATGAGCGCCGAATATGCCCGCGCCAGTCAGGGCATTGGCGAGACGCGCATGCAGTCGCTCAGCCTGTCGCGCGACAAGATTACGCAGATCGAAGGCGACCTCAAGGACACCCAGGCCAAGCTCTCGGAAACCCTGCCCAAGCTCATCGCCGTTCGCGAACAGCTCCAGCACTCCCAGGTCCGCTCGCCGGCCAGCGGTCAGGTCGTTGGACTCACGGTATTTACGGTCGGCGGCGTAGTTGCGCCCGGCCAGACTCTGATGGACGTCGTTCCGGACGGCAAGTCGCTGATCATCCAGGCCCAGCTGCAGCCCTCGGATGCCGACGACGTATTCCGCGGCCAGACGGCGCAGGTCCGCTTCGTCAGCGTCCACAACCGTTCGCTGCCGCTGTTCGAGGGTACGGTCAGCACGGTGTCGGCGGACAGCTTCAAGGACGAAAAGAGCGGCCGGGCTTACTTCCGCGCCGAGATCGTCGTTCCCGAGGCCGAGCTCAACAGGGTCCGCCGCGTGCTCGGAAACGGCGAGCTACGGCCCGGTCTACCGGTCGAGATCGTGCTGACGGTGCGCAAGCGTACGGCGCTGCAGTACATCTTCGATCCGCTGACCTCGGCGCTCTGGCGGTCGGGCCACGAGCAGTAGTTCGGGACGAGGTGAAAATGGCTCCCCGGGCCTGATTCGAACAGGCGACCATTCGATTAACAGTCGAACGCTCTACCGCTGAGCTACCGGGGAGCAGCCTACGACCGCAGTCGTGGGCGACGGCGGCTCATTAGCGGAGCCTGACCCAAAGGCAAGCCTTTCAGAGGCGCTCAGGTGGCGAACTGTTCCAGAGCAATTCGCTCGTCGAGCGCGTGTTCGGGATCGAACAGCAGGCTCAGCGAGCGCTCGCGATCAAGGCGGACCTCGACCTTCGCGACTTCGCGGACTTCGATCTGGTCCGCCACGGCCGAAACGGGCCGGTTCTCCGCCTCCAGGATGCGCAAGCACACTGCGGTGTCGTCGGGAAGGATCGCGCCCGACCAGCGGCGCGGCCTGAAGGGGCTGATGGGAGTCAAAGCGAGCATCCGGGCCTGCAGCGGCAGGATAGGCCCCCGCGCAGAGAGGTTATAGGCAGTCGAGCCCGCCGGGGTGGCGACCAGTACGCCGTCGCAAGCGAGCTCGGGCAGCGCAACGCGGCCATTGACCGAAATCTCTATCTTGGCGGTCTGACGCGTTTCACGGAGCAGGGACACTTCGTTGATCGCCGCGTGCACCAACATTTCGCCGCTCACGGTCGTCGCGCGCATCTCGAGAGGCGCCACCCGGATCGCCTTTGCTGCCTCGATCCGTTCGGCAAGCCGGTCGAGCCGCCACTCGTTCATCAGGAACCCGACCGTCCCACGGTTCATCCCGAACACCGGACGCGGTTTGTCGTTGGCGAGCATGGCGTGCAGCGTCTGCAGCATGAAGCCGTCGCCGCCGAGGGCGACAAGCGTCTCCGCAGTATCTACGTCCGCGAAGCGGTAACGGCTGCGGAGGATCGCGTCCGCCGCTCGCGCGACTTCGGTATGGGATGAAACCAAACCGATCCCGTGCGCGCTCAGATCGGTCGGCTCGCATTCGCTGGGGTGGGGTGCGTCGGCGGGCAATCCAGGTCCTCTGTCTGCTTCGACCTCCGCGGAGCATAAGCAGAACGCCGGTCCGCGTCACTGTCCCGTTTCGAGGCGCGCTCCAGAGGGCTGTTTCGCGTCCTAGACTACTCGCATAGCTCTGCTGCCATGTTCACCTGGTCCAGCGTATTGCAATGGAGCAAGGGGTCGGCCGACGGCGCCGGTTCCAGCCCGTTCACCTCCACCGCCGATCCCCTGCTCGAGAGCCTGATCGCCCACGAGCAGGTGGACGTGCTCTACCAACCACAGATCGAGCCCACGACCGGCCGAATACTGGGTGCGGAGGCTCTTGCGCGCTCTCCCATCGCGCAATCCGCGGACCTGCTCTTCGAGCGCGCCGCCCGAGCTGGCCTCGAGGAGCAACTATCCCGCGTTGTCCAACGCAAGGCGCTCCGTTGCGCTGCCACATGGTCCGGTCCGCTCAAGGATCTCGGAGTCTCCATCAACCTGCTGCCCCAGGAGATCACGCGGACCGGCCACGTTCAGTGGCTGCTGGCGGAGATTGCGGGCTGCGGGATCGATCCGGGTCGCGTCACGATCGAGATTACAGAGAGTGCGCTTCTCGCCGACGAGGTTGCCGCTGCCGAGTGCCTCGTGAAGCTCCGGGAAACCGGAATCCGCATTGCCGTCGACGATTTCGGCACCGGCTATGCCAGCCTTGCCTATCTCATTAGCCTGCCGCTCGACATCATCAAGATCGACCGCCGCCTGGTTTGCGACATCGTGGGCGGCGCGAGAGACCGGATTGTCCTGCGCGCACTCATTCAGCTTGCCCGCGAACTCGACCTGACGGTCGTCGTCGAAGGCGTGGAGAGCACGAGCCAGTTGGCGCTGCTCATCGAATGGGGCTGCGACTGCTATCAAGGCTTCCTGGCCGCGGGCGCGCTCAGCGAAGCCGAGCTTTGGCGCTTCGTCGCGGCAACGCAGGTCGAAGCCGCCGCCTGACCGGCCCTAAGCGGCTTCCTTCTTCTCGCCGGCGATCGCGACCCTGGCGAGACCGCGTGAGAGCTGCACCGCACCGTTGAGCCGTGCATCCGCGCTCGGCCAGTCGCGCGCTACGGTCATCTTGCTGTCCGGGCGGAGCTTGGCCGCGCCCTTCAGCCGGTCCACGTAGCCGAGCAGCCCGGCAAGGTCGCCGAAGCCGCTGTCGGCGAATGTGACCACGGCTCCCTTTGCGCCGACGTCGAGCTTGGCGACGTTTGCCTGGCGGCAATTGAGCTTCACCTCGACGATCTTCATCAGGTTGGCGGTCTCGTCCGGCAGGGCGCCGAAACGGTCGATCATCTCCGCAGCGAATGCGTCGATCGCCGGCCGATCCTCGAGCTCGCCCAAGCGGCGGTAGAGCCCCATGCGCAGGTCGAGATCCGGTACGTAGGTCTCCGGAATTAGGATGGGCGCGTCGACGCTGATCTGGGGCGTAAACTCGTCCGTCTTCGGACCGCCACCAGCCTTCAGCTCGATGATCGCGTCTTCGAGCATGGATTGGTAAAGCTCGAAGCCAACCTCCTTGATATGGCCAGATTGTTCGTCGCCGAGCAGGTTGCCCGCGCCGCGGATATCGAGGTCGTGGCTTGCGAGCTGGAAGCCCGCACCCAAGCTGTCCAGGTTGGCAAGCACCTGCAGGCGCTTTTCCGCAGTCTCGGTGATCTGCCGGTCCGCTGGCGTCGTCAGATAGGCGTAGGCTCGAGTCTTCGATCGTCCGACCCGTCCACGCAGCTGGTAAAGCTGGCTGAGCCCGAAGCGGTCCGCGCGGTGGACAACCAGAGTGTTCGCGCTCGGGATATCCAGACCGCTTTCCACGATCGTGGTCGACAGCAGGACGTCATACTTGCGATCGTAGAAGGCGCTCATCCGCTCCTCGACCTCGGTCGGCGCCATCTGCCCGTGAGCAGTGACGAACTTCACTTCGGGAACCTGCTCGCGAAGCCATTCTTCCATGTCGCCGAGGTCCGCGATGCGCGGCACGACGAAGAAGCTCTGCCCGCCACGGAAATGCTCGCGGAGCAGGGCTTCGCGGACGACCACCGGGTCCCACGGGCTGACGTAGGTGCGGACCGCCAGGCGATCGACGGGCGGCGTCTGAATCACGGACAGCTCGCGAAGGCCGCTCATCGCCATCTGCAGGGTGCGCGGGATCGGAGTCGCGGTCAGCGTCAGGACGTGAACGTCCGTCTTCAGCGCCTTGAGCCGCTCCTTGTGCGCCACTCCGAAATGCTGCTCCTCGTCGACGATCACAAGGCCCAGGCGCTTGAAGTTGATGCCCTTCCCGAGGATCGCGTGCGTGCCGACGACAATATCGGTGGTGCCGTCGGCGAGGCCTTCCTTGGTCTTCTTCGCCTCCGCAGGGGCAACCAGGCGCGAGAGGCGGCCGACGTTGATCGGGAAGCCGTGCAACCGCTCCACGAAGTTGGTGTAGTGCTGGCGCGCGAGCAAGGTCGTCGGGCACACCAGCGCGACCTGCTTGCCTGACATTGCCATGACGAAGGCGGCGCGCAGCGCGACTTCGGTCTTTCCGAAGCCAACGTCACCGCAGACCAGCCGGTCCATCGGTCTGCCGGCTTCGAGGTCACCGAGCACCTCTTCGATCGCGCGGTCCTGATCGTCCGTTTCTTCGTAAGGAAAGCGGTCGACGAACTGCGGGTAGCTGGCGTCTGGTTCGGCGACGACACCGGCGCGGGTCGCGCGTAGTGCGGCGGTCTTGATGAGCTCGCCCGCGATCTCGCGGATCCGCTCCTTCATCCTGGATTTGCGCCGCTGCCAGGCTTCGCCGCCAAGCTTGTCGAGCGTGACCCCTTCGTTCTCGCTGCCGTATCGGGTCAGGAGCTCGATATTCTCGACCGGAACGTAGAGCTTGTTGCCGCCCGCATATTCAAGCGCAACGCAGTCGTGCGGCACCTTGCTGACCGGGATCTGTGTCAGGCCCTCGTAGCGGCCAATGCCGTGGTCGGCGTGCACGACGAGGTCACCGGGCGTCAGCGTCGCCAGTTCCTCGAGGAAGGCCGCGGCTGCCTTGCGCTTCTTACGGCGGCGAACGAGCCGGTCGCCGAGCATGTCCTGTTCGGTGAGTACCGCGACGTCGGCGGTGCTGAAGCCATGGTCCAGCGGCAGCACGATCAGCGCCGGCTGCGTCTTCGAACCGAGTGCTTCCTGCCAGCTATCGACCGGCTTGTGCGTCTTGACGCCATGGTCCTCGAGCAGCCCGGAAAGCCGTTCTCGCGCACCGCGGGTGTAGCTGGCCAGGATCACCTTGTGGCCGCGCTTGCGCAGGTCGCCGATGTGCTTGGCGACAGCCTCGTAGACGTTCGCTTGCTGCGCCCGCTCGGGCGCAAAGTCCCGCGCGGGCTCTACGCCGAAGTCGATGGTTCGAGCAGATTCGGGCTCCGAAAAGCCGGAGGCGCGGTGAACGGTACGCTTGGCGATAACCGCCTGCCACTCGTCCTTCGGGACGTACAGCGCCGCCGGCTCAAGCGGGCGATAGCTTCCGGGCTGCGCTTCCATCGCCCGAACCCGGTTCTGGTAGTAATCGTGGATCGCCTCGGTCCGGTCCTGCAGCGTCTTGTCGACCGAGCCGTCGCGAACGACGATGTCGTCCTCCCCAAGGTGGTCGAAGACGGTGGCCAGCCGCTCTTCGAGCAGCGGCAGCCAATGCTCCATGCCGGCCATGCGGCGGCCTTCGGACAGCGCCTGGTAGAGCGGATCGCCGGTTGCGGTCGCTCCGAATTTCTCGCGGTACTTGGACCGGAAGCGCTTGATGCTCTCTTCGTCGAGCAGCGCCTCCGACGCCGGCATGAGTGTGAATGAGCCGGCCTTGTCCGTGGAGCGCTGATCTGCCGGGTCGAAACGGCGCAGGCTGTCAATCTCGTCGCCGAAGAAGTCGAGGCGAAGCGCCTGCTCCTCGCCCGGTGGAAAAACGTCGATCAGGGACCCACGAACGGCATATTCGCCCTGCTCCGCGACAGTGTCGGAGCGCTGGAAGCCGAGAGAGTTGAGCTGCGCGACGAGCGCCTCGCGGTCGATCCGCTCGCCTTCACCAAGCCGCCGCGTCAGCTGACGCACACGGAACGGCGTCAGCACGCGCTGCGTTGCGCCGTTGCTGGTCACGATCAGTAGCTGCGGCTTGTCCCGCTTGGCCTGCAGGGCGCTCAGGGTCGCCAGCCGTTCCGCCATGACCCGCAGGGCAGGGGAGGCGCGGTCATACGGCAGGCAGTCCCACGCCGGCAGGGTCAGGACCTGCACTTCCGGGGCGAACACCGGAACCGTCTCTGCGAGGGCCCGCATTGCTGCTTCATCCGCCGCAACCACGACAGCGCGGCCACCTTTGCCGGTGCCATGCGCTGCTCGCGCCAGATCGGCGGCAAGCCACGGAAGGAAGCCCTGCGGAACGCCGGCGAGAGTCAACGGCTCGGACGCGCCGAGCACGCGCTGGAGCGGCTCGGTCATCGTGCGATCCTGATGTAGTCGAGCCGCTGCATCGCTTCGATCATTGGACCAGCGAAGCGCTCGGGCGGGCGGGCGGTTCCTAGTGCCCATGACATGATGTCGACATCCTGCTCATCCAGCAGGTCGGCGAACAATGCCCGCTCCGCCGCAGTCCACCCTTGGCAGCGCGCGTCGAAGAAACCGCCGATCATGGCGTCCGCTTCGCGTGTGCCGCGATGGTGCGCGCGCCAGGCGAGGCGCTTCAGTTCCGGGTCGGAAAGCATGGCAGGCATGTAGTCACGCGCGGCGTGCATTGCGAGCGCCGGATCACACGCTAACAACCGCACATGCGCCCCGAAATCCTCAACCCGCTGTTCGCCGAGGTCGAGGTACTCAAGGGCGTGGGTCCGCAGGTCGCCAAGCTGCTGAAAAAGCTTGGCGTGACGCGGGTGCTCGACCTGCTCTACCATTTGCCGACGGGCGTCATCGAGCGGCTTGCCGTGCCTACTGCCAGCCCGTCGCTGCTCGGCCGCGTCATCATCCTCGAATTGACCCCTTTCCAGCTGCGGGAAACGCGTTCGGGGCGAGGTCCGCTGCGGGTGTTTGCTTCGGACAAGGAAGGCAACACGATCAGCCTGGTGTTCTTCAACAACCCGGGCTGGGCCAAGCGCAGCGTCCCGATTGGCGAGAAGCGGATCATCGCGGGCAAGCTCGAAGCCTATGGGGACGAGTGGCAGATCATCCACCCGGAAATTGCCGAGCCCGGGCAGGGGCCTCAGCCTGCTGTTCGGGAGCCGGTCTATCCGCTGACCGAGGGGCTGACGAACCGCCGGATGGGCGAGCTCGCGGCAGCGGCCGTCGAGCGCGCGCCCGAGCTTCCCGAGTGGATCGAGCCAGGTCTCATTGCACGAGAGGCGTGGCGGCCTTGGCGGATGTCGCTTGCGGAGGCCCATCGTGAGCCAGGTGCCGACACCGCGAGGCGTCGGCTCGCTTATGACGAGATATTCGCCAACCAGTTGGCCCTGCTGCTTCTTCGACAGTCGTCGCGGCGCCGGCGAACGGTGCCGCTGCCGGGAACCGGCGAGCTGACGGGTCGGCTGAGCCTGACTTACCAACTCACCGGCGCCCAGCAGCGCGTGGTGGGCGAGATCCACGGCGACATGGCCCAAAGCGTGCCGATGCTGCGCCTGCTTCAGGGCGACGTCGGCTCCGGCAAGACCCTGGTCGCGCTGCTCGCGATGCTTGCTGCGATCGAGTCCGGTGCTCAGGCGGCGCTGCTCGCGCCAACCGAAATCCTGGCGCGTCAGCACCATGCGACGCTCCTCAAGCAGCTCGACAGCATCGGGGTACGCCTTGGCATACTGACCGGCCGGGAGAAGGGCAGGGCTCGCGAGAGCGTGCTGATGGGCCTCGCTGATGGCTCCATCGACATCCTCGTCGGGACTCACGCGATTTTCCAGGAGAAGGTCGCCTACAAGAACCTCGGTCTTGCGGTCATCGACGAGCAGCACCGGTTCGGAGTCTCGCAACGCTTGCTGCTTTCCGCCAAGGCGGAACGGCCGCCGCACCTGCTGGTGATGACCGCGACACCTATCCCGCGCACGCTGACGCTCACGCAATATGGCGAGATGGACGTCAGCCGCATCGACGAAATGCCCCCGGGACGAACTCCCGTTGAAACCCGCGTGATCAGTGACGAGCGTGTGGCCGACGTGATCGACGGTCTGGGGCGGCATATCGAGAGCGGAGGACAGGCCTACTGGGTCTGCCCGCTCGTCGAAGAAAGCGAGAAGAGTGACGCCGCGGCGGCCGAGGAACGTGCGGCAGTGCTGAAGGCTCGCTTCGGCGATCGCGTAGGACTCGTGCATGGGCGCATGAAGGGTCCGGCCAAGGATGCCGTCATGGCGCAGTTCGCCGCGGCGGAACTTGCGGTGCTAGTTGCCACGACGGTGATCGAGGTAGGTGTCGATGTGCCCAATTCGACGCTGATGATCATCGAGGGCGCGGAGCGGTTCGGGCTTGCCCAGCTTCACCAGCTCCGCGGCCGCGTTGGTCGCGGCACCGGCAAGAGCACGTGCCTGCTGATCAGGGGTCAGACGCTGACGGAGGTCGGCCGCGCGCGGCTCGCCCTGATGCGGGAGACCAGCGACGGTTTCCGGATTGCCGAGGAAGACCTTCGCCTTCGCGGGCCAGGCGAGATCCTCGGCACGCGCCAGTCGGGCGAGGCCGGCTTCCGCATCGCGACGCCCGAAGATGTCCTTGAGCTCGCGCCCGTGGCCACCAGCGATGCCCAGTTGCTCCTCGAACGGGACGGCGGCCTGGCCCGGCCCCGTGGCCAGGCTGCGCGGACGTGCCTTTACCTGTTCGAACGCGATCAGGCCGTCGGCCTGATCAGGAGCGGCTAACGCACCAGCAGCGCATGCCGCTTGCGGCCGAGGCTGAGTTTCAGCGGCTCCGTTCCCGGCGTCAGCAGGAGCCCCGGGTCGTTCACGGTGACATCGCTCAGGCGTACGGCGCCCTCCGCGATCTTGCGCTTGGCTTCCTTGTTCGAGGGCGTGAAGCCGAGAGCGGTGAGTGCCTGGACGATGTTGATGCCGTCGCCGATCGACAGCGTCGGCAGGTCCTCACCAGTGCCGCTGCCCGCGAACGTCTCCCGTGCCGTTTCGCGCGCCGCCACTGCTGTGTCGCGTCCATGAAGCAAGGCTGTGGTTTCGGTTGCGAGGACGATTTTCGCCTCGTTGATCTCGGCGCCCGGCAGCGCTTCGAGCCGCGCGATCTCGTCAAGCGGGAGGTCCGTGAACAATCGGAGGAAACGGCCGACGTCCGCGTCCGCAACGTTCCGCCAGAACTGCCAGTAATCGTAGGGGCTGAGCAGGTCGGCATCGAGCCACACCGCACCTTGCGCCGTCTTGCCCATCTTCGCACCGTCGGCCGTCGTGATCAGCGGTGAGGTAACCCCGAACAGCTCCGTGCCGTCGATTCGGCGCGTGAGCTCGATACCGTTGACGATGTTGCCCCACTGATCCGATCCGCCGAGCTGAATGCGGCAGCCCACGCGCCGCGAGAGCTCCAGGAAGTCGTACGCCTGGAGGATCATGTAGTTGAATTCGAGGAAGGTCAGCGGCTGCTCGCGGTCGAGCCGAAGCCGGACGCTGTCGAAGGTCAGCATCCGGTTGATCGTGAAGTGGCGCCCGACCTCCCGCAGGAACGGGATGTACTCCAGCCCGTCCAGCCATTCGGCGTTATTGACGAGGATTGCGTCGGTCGGGCCGTCGCCGAAGGTCAGGAAGCGCTCGAACACGCGGCGGATGGAGGCGATGTTGGCGTCGATCTGCTCGTCAGTTAGAAGCTTCCGGCTCTCGTCCTTGCCCGACGGGTCGCCCACCTTCGTGGTGCCGCCGCCCATCACCACCACTGGACGATGGCCGGCCTGCTGAAGCCGCCTGAGAATCATGATCACGAGCAGGCTGCCGACGTGGAGGCTCGAAGCAGTCGCATCGAAGCCGATGTAGCCGGTGACGACTTCACGCTCGGCCAAGGCGTCGAGCGCCGCCGCGTCCGTCACCTGGTGAATGTAGCCGCGCTCGTCGAGCAGGTTCAGAAGCGTTGACCGGTAAGACGTCATCCCTGCCGCTTAGCGTCATGCATTCGCGCCTGCTACTGCATCGCCATGCAACTCACCCTCGTGCCGCATCCGACGACGCCGCCATCCAAGCCGGGCTTCGAGGTTTGGGCGCGCGTCGAGCATTCGGCAGCGTTCGGCGCGACCGCGACGACCAACATCTGGTTCGGAGTGGCTGCCCCCGCCGAGCGATTCGTCATCCCGGAAGCAGACAGGCCGGGCCGAACCGACGAGCTTTGGCGCACCACCTGCTTCGAAGCGTTCCTTCGCCGCAGCGGCGATGACGCGTATCGCGAGTGGAACTTCGCACCCTCAGGACACTGGGCAGCTTACGATTTTAGCGGACACCGCAAAGGCGCGGGCAACGCTGAACTAGCCGCGCCGCCGTACGTCCGGTTCGAGGACAATCTCACCTGGTTTGCGCTCGGCGCCACAATTTCAGTGGAGGCGGACGCCGACTGGGATCTGGGGCTTTCGGCAGTGCTGGAGGAAAAGGACGGTACCAAGTCCTACTGGGCACTCGCGCACCCCGGCGAGAAGCCGGATTTCCACGCTTCCGGTTGCTTCACGGCGAAGCTTGCCTAAGCAGCATTCATGACCCTGTTCGGTATCGATCGGCTGCTTGCCGATCCAGAGCTTCGCCGCCCGCTCGAAGGCAAGCGCGTCGCGCTGCTCGCCCACCCAGCTTCCGTCACCAAGGACCTGACCCACAGCCTCGACGCGCTGGTCGCATCGGGCCTCAACGTGTCGGCGGTCTTCGGCCCCCAGCACGGCGTCCGCGGCGACCTCCAGGACAACATGATGGAGTCGCCGGACTTCACCGACCCGACCTACGGCGTGCCGGTGTTCAGCCTCTACGGCGAAGTCCGGCGCCCGACCGGCCAGTCGATGGGCACCTTCGACACGATCCTCGTCGACCTTCAGGACCTCGGTTGCCGCATCTACACCTACGTCACGACGCTTCTCTACGTACTCGAGGCCGCTGCGCAGCACGGGAAAAGCGTATGGGTGCTCGACCGGCCCAACCCGGCAGGCCGCCCCGTCGAAGGTCTGACCCTCCGTCCCGGCTGGGACAGCTTCGTCGGCGCTGGACCGATGCCGATGCGGCACGGGCTGACCCTCGGCGAGCTTGGTCACTGGTTCATCCGCCACTTCGACCTCGACGTCGACTACCGCGTCATCGAGATGGATGGCTGGGCTCCGGAACAGGCGCCCGGCTTCGGCTGGCCCGAAGACCGCGTGTGGATCAACCCGAGCCCCAACGCGGCGAACCTCAACATGGCCCGCGCTTACGCCGGCACCGTGATGCTCGAAGGCACGACGCTTAGCGAGGGCCGGGGTACCACCCGCGCGCTCGAGTTGTTCGGTGCGCCTGATCTAGAGCCCCGCCGCCTCATCGGCGAAATGCAGGCGCTCGCACCCGATTGGCTGGCCGGTTGCAAGCTTCGGGAGATCGCGTTCCAGCCGACGTTCCACAAGCATGCCGGAGAGCTCAACAATGGCGTCTTCATCCACGCCGAAGGCCCGTTCTACGATCACCGGGCGTTCAGGCCGTGGCGGCTGCAGGCGCTTGCGTTCAAGGCGGTCCGCAGGCTCTATCCCGACTACGATCTGTGGCGGGACTTCCCCTACGAATACGTCTTCGACAAGCTCGCGATCGACGTGATCAACGGCTCGCCGTTGCTGCGCGAGTGGGTGGACGATCTGCAGGCTGCGCCGGGGGACCTCGATGCGATCACCATTCCCGACGAACGCGACTGGCAAGAGGACCGCACAGCCCACCTCATCTACTGACCCGCGGCCGCGTGGTTAACGAAGAAGTAGGACGTTCTTCGTATCTCCGTCCCGAACCTTTCGGGAGCGGGCGTCGACATGGCGACAATGGGGATCGAGCAAGTCACTGAAGACGCAATCCGTGCGGTTGCGCGGGACTGCGGCTCTCTGTCGATGGAATGCAGCGACGTCGCCGGCTACGTCCAGGGCGTTGCAGGCCGCATCAACGACCACATGCAGACGCTCGACCAGCTCGAGGAAGTCACGACCCGTCTGCTTGCCGACCAGGCGCGCGTGTCGGATTCGACCGACGAAGCGCGGCTGCTCTCCGAGCAGGCGAAGGCGAAGCTCGAGGCAGGCCGCGACGCCATCGAGGACACGATTGACGGCTTCAAGGGCCTCACGGAACTGGTCGTCCAGCTCGGCGAGCGCATGGCCGGCTTCGCTTCGGCGATGAACCAGGTTCAGATGGTCTCCTCGACCATCGAAACCATTGCCCGCAAGACCAACATGCTGGCGCTGAATGCGACGATCGAGGCGGCGCGTGCAGGTGACGCGGGCCGCAGCTTCGCAGTCGTTGCGGCGGAAGTGAAGAAGCTCGCCCACGACACCCGGGCGGCAACCAGCCAGATCGCCTCAACCATCGGCGAGCTAACGCGGGAAGCGGGTGCCGTCACCACTGAGATAAAGACCGGCGTCGAGCGCAGCCGCGCCGCGCAGTCCGGCTTCGGGACCATCAGCGACACCGTTCGCGAAGTCAGCGAGATCGTCGGGATGGTCGACCGCCAGACCGAGGGCATCGCTCATTCCACGAGCATGATTCAGACCAGCGTCGACCGCGTGAAGGCCGGCCTGACCGACTTCGCGTCGGACGCCCGCGCCAACGGGACCGAGCTGGTCAGCGCCGAGAAGCGCCTCGCTCACCTCGAAATGCTGTCGAACACCATGCTCGACACGCTCGCCAACTCAGGCGCGGAGATCGACGACACGCCCTTCATCCTGAAGGCCCAGGAAGCGGGCCGGCAGATCATGGCCGTCGTCGAGAAGGCGGTCAGTGAAGGCCGTCTGACCCTGGATGACGTGTTCGACACCGATTACCAGCTCGTCGAAGGCACGAACCCCGTTCAATATTCAGTCCGCTTCAATGACCCGGCCGACCACCTGATCCAGCCAATTCTCGACCGCGTCGAATCATCGGATGGGCGGATCATCGGTTCGGCGATCGGCGACATGAACGGCTATCTGCCGACCCACCTAAGCAAGCGCAGCCACCCGCAAGGACCCGATCCCGTGTGGAACGACGAGCATTGCCGCAACAAGCGCATCCTGATCGACGATACGACGAGGGCGGCCCTTGCCAGCGACCGGCCTGCGACCCTTGCGACCTACCGCATGGAGCTTGGCGACAAGTATATCCCGGTGAAGAACGTCTTCGTGCCGCTCTATTTCGGCGGCCGCCGGTGGGGGAACTTCGAACTGGCCTACAGGGACGACTGATCTCCCGAGTTCCAGTTGAAAACGTCGCCGTCCGCAGCAGCTGCGGGCGGCGATTTCTTTTACAGACCTGGTTCAGCAGGAGCGGCCCGGAAGGCCAGCGACTTAATAGTCGGCGCGTGCCTCGGCGCGTGCTTCGAGCAGGTCGAAGAGTGCGCGATGCTGGAGAAGGAGTTGCTCGCCGCCGAAGGCGAGCGCTCGGCCGCTGGAAGGCGTGCCAGCGACGCTGCCGATGACGCGAACTACCGACGCTTCATCTGGAAGTGATGGGGCAGGGGTCTCGACACCCGCGCGAACTGCAGCGCGATCGAGGACGCGGCGGATCGGCCACCAGTCGCCAACCAACGCGGTGGCAGAGCCCAATGCGCAGCCCTGACGTTCCGACTGGGCAAGCGTCTCGAGAGCGCGGCGTCCGCCGAGCAGGCTTGATTCCGTTTCCGCGGCACCTGGCGTGCTGGGCAACGGGCCGACTGCGGCGGTCAGGCGAACGAGGTAGAGGCGCTCGCGCTCGAATGCTTCCGATGCACGCACGAGCCACTCCTGAGCCGCGCCTTCCGGGCAGCGCTGGAGAGCGATTTCGATGAGGCCGGGATAGTGTCCATGAAGGCTGCACAGCAGGTGCACCGCGTCCGACAAATCACGACCGGCATGACGGCCGGTCGCGTCGACGAGGGTCTGCAGGTGCGGATGGCGCGCGCATCCCTCGCTCGCGACGCGCGCAAGCTGGATTTCGGCAACGCTGAGCGGTGCTTGCTCTGCGGAGCGATTGATCGCCAATCCCTTTCCCCTCGACTGATGTATGTCAGGCGAAGCCTAATCCGAGGGGTTCTAACGCAAGGGCGTAAAGACGAGGTTTACGCGCCGGTAACCTTCTGCTGACGATCCCTCAGGCAGCGATCTGCAGTTCCTCGCGCTCACGCGCCTGATCGGCGTTGGCGGCGGGCTGAAGCCCCTCGGGAGCAGCCGCCACAACAATCGTCTTCTTGTTCGGGAAGATGAGCCGCGAGGCGAGGACTACGACGCCGAGTACCAGGTAGGCGGCAATCGCGTACTTGACGCTGAACAGCACGCAGGCCGCGAGCGGCACGCGCAGGAAAGTCGGATTGAACCCGAAGTCCTCGCCCATAGCCTCGCACACGCCAAGGATCGTGTGGTCCCGCAGGGGCAGGGGGATGTAGCGGGTCTGGGCGGCGTCCTGCATGTTCAACTCCGTGGCAAAGCTATCTGCTCTTTCATAAGCAAAAGCCGTGCCAAAACTAAAACCCGCTGGAGAAGCAACGGCTTGGCTGTTGCGACCCGTTCCGTGAGCGCCACGGGAGCCGGATCAACGGCTACAAGTTGGGAATTTCCACCTCGTGCTGCAAGTGCGTTGCTGCGCTGCAGCATTCGTATTCATTTGCGAGCAGACGAGCCCTTCGCTTCACGTGAGGGCGGCGGCGCGACGGAGAGGCGCCAGGGCGGCGGGAGGTAATCCGTCGACATGTAGTAATAGAAGTTGCAGCGGCCCCACTGGGTTCGATTGATCCCCTTGGCGATCCCGAATGCGGTAGTGCCGCTGAACACCGGACCACCGCTGTCGCCCGCCATGCAGCTCGGCCCCGGCACAGTCACCCACGTCGGCTCGCACGGACCTCCGCACAGTGCGCCGGGCGGAGCATAGTCGGTCAGCTGCACGTCGGCGCAGCTGTAGCCGGAGCTTTCTCCCCAGTGGCACAGGAACTCGCCGGCCCGGGTGCTTGCCAGGTTTCGCCACGTGGCGAGCTTGCGCAGCGATCCACTCTTCCGGTCGGAGTAGAAAACGGGCTGCTCGGCCTCGGGGCTGACATTGATCTGCACGTCCTGGTAGCCAACGCCCCATTGACTGGAGAAGGCGAGGGGTATGGCCGCTGCTTGGTCATCCCGATAGGTGACTTCGTCCGGGCAGTGAGCGGCGGTGGCGATCGCATCCCGCGATCCATCGGTGACGATGAACCCGCTTGTGCAGCGGTAGCGGCGACCGTCGACGGGGTTGAGGCCGTCGATCAGCCCGCCGCCTGCGACGCTCATGTTGGACTCGCGCAGGTCGTTGATGTCGACGCGGACAGGCACGCCGCCGATCTGCTCCGCGCGGCCACGGATTGCGGCCACTCCGAACTGCTCCGCATCCTCGCTTCTGACGAGCAGGACAACTTCCCCGGTCCGCTGGTCGTAGCCGGCGCCTCTCGCGCCAGGCATTTCAGAACGCAGGTCGATGAGGTGTCGCCGCAATGCCGTGATGGCTTGCGCGTGGGTAGCGCGGGCGCCGGTGCGGAAGACGACCGGCACATCGCTGCCACCGGCCTGTATCATTCTCGAGGCGACGGGTTCATCGCCCGTCAGCAGAACGATGATCTGATAGCTCGGGCCGTTATCGATCGAGATGCCTGCCAGACGGTCCGCGAACTCAACCGCAATCCTGTCCGTCGCTTCTGGGCTGGCCGCCTGAACCCGTAGCCGGCGGACGCCTTCGGCAAGGCTCACCTGGTGCTGCACGGCGTAGATTGCAGCGTCCTGACGGATTGCCTCGGCAGTACTCATCACCTTCGGCCGCTCCAAGGACTGAGCGTGGACGGTGCTGGCGGTCACCGCAGCTCCGATGACCAAGACTATACGCAGGGCAAGGAGAAGCGGTCGAAGGTGAAGCATGGGGCCCAATCGCTTGCCCCAGATTGACCACTGCTGACCAGTGGCATCGGCGGAACGGAGTCCGGCTTCGGCGTTTCTATAGGCAGATGGTCCGCACAGCCCAGACGCGTCCGCTCCTCCTGCTATTGCTGCTGATTATCGCTGCGGTGATCGGTGGCGTGATCGCCCGGATGCTGCCGATCGGGAGCAATTCCGCGCCTCCGGCCGCGAGCGCGGACGCTTCCTCCAGTCTTGCTCCGCTGGTTCGCAAGACGGCGCCCGCAGTCGTGACCATCGCCGTCCTGCAGCCATCGCCGGCCGAGCAGAACCCTCTTCTCCAGGACCCATTCTTCCGCCGCTACTTCGGAGTTCCCGACGCGGCCTTGCAGCCGGCTATGGCCGCAGGTTCCGGCGTGATCGTCGACGCCGCACGCGGGTTCGTCATCACCAACTTCCACGTCGTCCAGAATGCCCGGGCGGTTGAGGTCGGGCTGAATGACGGGCGTCACTTCCCGGCAGATCCCGTGGCCCTTGCGCCGGATGTCGACCTCGCAGTCCTGAAGATCCGAGCCAGCCGCCTTCCCTCGCTCAGTCTCGGCAACAGCTCGAGCCTGGCAGTCGGCGATCCTGTGCTCGCCATCGGCAACCCGTTCGGCTTGGGTCAGACGGTTACCGCCGGGATCATCAGCGCCACCAATCGCGGGCTAGGCAATGACGACACGCGCCGCTTCATCCAGACAGATGCGCCAATCAATCCCGGCAATTCGGGCGGTCCTCTGATTGATTCAAAGGGCGAAGTGATCGGCATCAACTCGGCCCTGTTCAGCCCTGACTCGGGGCAGGGCAATGTCGGCATCGGCTTCGCCATCCCGGCCAATGTGGTTCGAGCGGTCGTCGCAAGAGCGGAGAAGTCTCGCTAGCGCGGGAACCCGCTGCTGTTGGAATTCGTCTTGGCGGCGAAGGAGACGAACCATGGCAAACCTGCTCGGCGCCCTGATCGGCGCCGCAATTGACCGCCAGGACGGCGACAGCGGGATCAAGGGCGCGATCGCTGGCACCGTTGCCGAGAGTGCGGTTCGGGCGCTCGCGCCGATCGTCGCGACTTACGCGCTCGGCTGGGCCGTGCAGTACGGCATCCGCAAGGGATGGCATGCACTCATCGGGCGCGATCCCATCGATGCGGATGGGCAGCTGCGCACAGCTGCCTGACCTTTGCTAGCTGAGGTCGCCGACGCCCTGACAGCTGAGGTCGAACGCGGCGAGTCCTGACTCCAGCACCGAGGCCAGCATCGGCATGTCCAAAAGCTCGTCGAGCGCGCCGTCCACTCCTCCGCCGACGAGCGCCTGCGCCTCTTCCGTCGCCTCATCCCAATCGGCTGCATCGTAGGTGCCCTGACCGACCCAGCAGAAGGCGATCACTTCGGCCAGCTGGTCCTCGCCGAGGTCCTCGAACGCGGCGCGAAGCTCTTCTTCGACGCTGGTGTTGATGTCGTCTTCGAGGACGCTGAGCGTGCCTTCCTGCTCGTCATCGACGTTGTCGGCGGCTTCCTCCGGGTCATAGTCGCTGGCGGTTTGCGCCTCATATTCACGGGCGCGCAGGATAATGCGGCACAGGGTATCGATGGGGGTCAGGGGGTCCATTGCGTCCTCTTTGTCTGCCCGCTTGAACGAGAGCAGCCGTAAGCGGTTCCTCTCGTTGACCGACCATTGCCGCGCACCTATATCCCGCGCCGCTGCGGGGGGTGATCCTCGCGCTTGCACCGAGTGTGGCGGAGTAGCTCAGCTGGTTAGAGCAGCGGAATCATAATCCGCGTGTCGGGGGTTCAAGTCCCTCCTCCGCTACCATTTCCGTCGGTGGTTAACCGGCAAGGCAGTTCCGGCCGAACAATCTTCGTAACACGGGTTAAGGGCACGCAACCGGTCCAGTCCACGATGATTGTGGAGCTAAACTGCTTCGCAATTCACGGATAAATCATGGCAAATGTAAGTGTTGGTGGGCCGATCGTCAGCTTTCATTGCACTGGCGAAGATGTCGATCAGCCGAATGAGCCCGTCTCTCCAGATTACCTTCGGGTGCGCGAACTGGCGGAACGAGCGGCTGCCAAGCGAACCGCCGACATCGCGGCACGTCGTGTCCACCAGGAGCTTGCTGCGTTGTACGCCCAGCAACGCCGGGCGAGTGTTGTCCATGGGTAGAGTCCGGCTGGGCCTGGCCAGCATGTGGATCTTAACGATTGCGATGTTCGCTTACCTGTTCCTGATCGCTGCCTACTGAGCGCGGCCGCGTCAGCGACGGCGTCGGTGCCCGGTGAACGCTTGTCAGCTCGCTAGGCGAGCCAGAGCGTCGGTGTGGGCGGGGAAGTTCGTCGCGCAGCCGCCGACAAATCGGTTCACCTCATCCATGTCAATCGGCGCGATTTCCGGGCCGGGCGATACGAGCCGGCCGGGCTCGGGGAAGTTGCCGTAGCCGGCGAGCATGCAGTGCCACGAGAGCGGCGGGTAGTAGGCTGCTATTCCTTGTTCGAACACGGCGCGTTCCAGGTCAGCTCCGGTGAACCAGGCGGTGATGATGTCCTTCAGGGTGTCCGAGAGGCATTCCATCCGCGTGGCGTCGCGCCAATAGGCGCTGTCGCTGCGAAGCGCCGTCCGGTAGTGGCAAACCAGATAATCGCGGATGCCTTCGTAACGCTGGGCCATGGCGGCGTTGAAACCAACGCGCTCGTCCTTCGCCCAGGCGTCGATGAAGCTCTCGACGGTCGCCAGCACGACGTGCAGCGCTGTTGCCTCGAGCGGCTCAACGAACCCCTGTGACAGCCCGACGGCCAGGCAATTGCGGACCCAGCTGCGCTCCAGGCGGCCGCAGCGCATTTGCAAGTGCCGAACCTCTGCATCGGCGCCGAGCCCCAGGTGGGCGCGTAGCTCTGTCGCCGCGGCTTCAGGGTCGATGTAACGCGACGAGTAGACGTAGCCATTGCCGACGCGGTTGGTGAGCGGGATGCGCCAGGCCCAGCCGGCGGACAGGGCCGTCGAAACGGTGCAGGCGATGATCTCGCCGTCTGGCCGGGGTGTCGGCGCGACCACCGCGCGGTCGTTGAACAGATTTTCGCTGAAGGACCGGTAGGGCTCGCCCAATGCTCCCTCAATGATTGCCGCACGGAAACCGCTGGCGTCGATGAACAGGTCGGCTTCGAACCGGCGGCCATCCTGCGCGAGGAGGGCTGCAACATCGCCACTTTCGTTGAGCTCTACTTCGGCAATCCGGGTGTCGACATGAGCGACTCCCTTTGCCGTGGCGACCTCACGCAGAAACCCGCCCAAGAGTTCGGCGTTGAAGTGATACCCGTAGCTCACCAGGAACGGGAAGTTCGCCGGCGCGATCGGAGCACGGCCCTCGCGAGCGATCCGCGTCGGGACGTAGAAGGCATCAGGGTGCGCCGGCACGTCCCGGCCCGTGCGCCGCGCTCGTGTCGCATAGAAGAACTTGGGCTGCGTGAAGCCGTCTAGTTCGGTGGGGAAGGGGTGGAAGTATCGCTCGTGCCCCGGGCGGTCGGACCAGGCAGCGAACTCGATACCCGCCTTGTAGGTGGCATTGCAGCGGGGCATCCAATCCGCCTCGGCGATTCCAAGCCCGTCGAAAAAGGCCTTCAGCTGCGGCGTCGAGCCCTCGCCGACGCCGACAATTGCGATGTCGCTCGATTCGATTAGCGTGATCGCCGTCCCGTGCTCGGCCCACCGCTGATGAAGCAGGTTCGCTGCCATCCACCCCGCGGTGCCGCCGCCGAGAATGACGACCGACCGCGGCGGAGGAGCCATCAGCGAGCGATGGGCACGAAGCGGACGGCCGTTCCGCCGCCCGGAGCAATGCGCTCGGCGAGACGGTCGGCGGAAATGACGACGCGCTTCTCGATGACGATGGAACGGGGGTTGGTCCGGTAATCGGCATCGTTGCCGTCGCGGTAGATCTGCGCTTCGTAACGGCGTCCAGGCTGAAGGAAGCTGAGCGAGACGTCGAAACGGCGCTCCTGCTCGTCGCCAACGGCACCGAGGAACCACTCCGGGGAGCCTTTCGCCTTGCGTGCGAACACCGCCAGGTCGCCGACCTCGCCAGCCAACATACGGCTGTCATCCCAGTCGACCGCCACGTCCTTGATGAACTGGAACGCCGCTGGGTTGGCCTCGTAGTTCTCGGGCAGGTCGGCGGCCATCTGGATGGGCGAGTAGATGACGACGTAGAGCGCAAGCTGCTTGGCGAGCGTCGAAAGGATCTGCGTGTCACCCTTGCCCTTGAGGCTGAGAATGCCGGGCGTGAAATCCATCGGGCCGCTCAGCATGCGCGTGAACACCAGGTTTGCCTCATGCTCCGGCGGGTTCTTGGGCTCGCCCCAGGCATTATACTCCATCCCGCGCTCCCCTTCGCGAGATACCCAGTTTGGATAGGTCCGGCGCAGCCCGGTGTCCTTTACCGGCTCGTGGGCGTCGATGGTGATGCGCCGCTTGGCCGCTTCGGTGACCACCTTCAAGTGGTGGCGCACGGCAACCTGGCCCTGATGCCATTCGAAATGAACTTTGCCGTCGGCACCGAGCGCCTGAATGCCGCCGGCGTCGGCGACATAGCCGGTCTTAACGTTGTGGACGCCGACCCGCTGGTAAAGGTCGAGAGCGGGCCCAAGCTGCTTCTCGTAATTGGCGATGTTGCCGCCGGTTTCGTGATGACCGATGAGCTCCACGCCCTTGCTGCGGGCGTAAGCCGTGACGCCGGCGAGGTCGAAATCGGGGTAGGGCTGAGTGAAGCTGAAGTCCCAGCCGTTGCCGAACCAGGTGCCGTCCCAGCCCTTGTTCCAGCCTTCGACGAGCACGCCCTTGAACCCGTTGGCCGCGGCAAAGTCGATATACCGCTTGGCATTCGCAGTAGTCGCGCCATGCTTGGGACCCGAGTTCCACGTCGCCTGGTCGAGGTGCATCGCCCACCAGATGCCGACGTACTTCATCGGCTTCACCCAGCTGACGTCGCCGAGCTTGTTGGATTCGTTGAGGTTGAGGATGATCTGCGCGGACTTATAGAGCGCAGGCGCGTCCGGGGCGATCATGATCACGCGCCAGGGGGTCGTGAACGGTGCGTCGCGAGTGACCTTGGGACCCGTCGACGAGGGCATGAGGCTGGCCTTGAACACCCGGCCCTGAACCCGCCGCAGGTCCATGCCGGAATAGTCGACCAGCGCCGCCTCATGGATTGAGAGGTGCAGCCCGCTAGCGGTGCGGATGGTCAGCGGCGTTTGGGCCGTGCCCACCTGTTCGATCGGTGTCGTCCGGTAGAGATATTCCTCGCGGTTCCACTCGAGTGCCTCGTCCCACCAGGCGGTGCCGGGCTCGGAGATGTTGAACTCCGTCAGTTCGTCGGCGACGTTTGCCTGCACAAGGTTGGGTTGCCTCGGAATCTGATAGCGGAAACCAATGCCATCGTCGTAAACGCGGAAATCGACGATCATCCGGCGCTTGAGCGCTCCGGACTCCGCGAGATCGACGGTGAGTTCATTGTACCGGTTGCGGATGATGCGATACTCGCCCCACGGCTCGTCCCAGCTGCTGTCAAAGCTCCGTACGGTCTGGCCTGCGAAGGTGAAGTTCCGAAGCATCTCGGGAGCATCGGTGAAAAGGAAGCCGAGCCGGGATTCATCGATCACCGGCCTGCCCAGACGGGTCACCCTATAGCCGACGCGGCCGTCCGGATTGATCGTCACGTCCACGTGCAGAATGCGCGACGGAGAATCGACGCTCGCGACAGCCTTCAGCGCTGGTGGAGCCTGCTGCACCGTCTGGGCAGCAGCGGGAGCGGCGACAAGAAACAGAAGGCACGCAAACAGCCGGGACAGATTCATTCGATCACCTCGATCAGCGCTGCGTAAGGGCCGAGCGCATGGTCGGCAACAGTGCCGCTCCGGATGAGGACCTCGCCGGTTCGGGAATGCGGTACGTGCGTCTCGGACAAGTTGAAGGTGCACCGCAGGTGCTGCCCGCAGGCGACGCGATCGAATACGAGCTTCCGTTCGCCAGCATCAACTACTCGAAGCGAGCCGGCGCGAAGCGCTGGATTGCACTTGCGCAACTCGAGGCATCGGCGCGTGAACTCGAGTGTGGACGCAGGGTCGCCATCCTGCAGATCAACTGCGAGTCCGCGGTGGGTGTCGGCGGCCGGGAGCCAGGGAGTCCCGTCGGAGAACCCTAGGCTCGGCGCGTCGGCGCTCCACGGCATCGGAGTGCGCGCTCCGTCGCGGCTCAGCGTCTGCGGCCAGTTGGCGATCGCTTCGGGATCCTGGAGCTGCTCGAAGGGCACGTCGACCTGGGGAAGACCCAGTTCCTCGCCCTGGTAGAGTATGATCGAGCCACGAAGAGCCGACAGCAGGAGCGTCTTGGTCCGGACGAACTGGGCGCAGTCATCGTTTCTGCACCAGCGGGACACAGCGCGGGGCGCATCATGGTTCTCGAAGGCCCAGGTCGGCCAGCCCATCCCGGGCGAGTCCGGCCAGTCGCGGAGCGCGCGAGCCACCAGCATCGGCGTCAGCCGCTCTGCGTAGAGAAAGTCGAACCCATAGGCGCTGTTGAGACGGTTCTGGCCTTGAGTGAACGCTTGCATCTCCGACAGCGGATAATCGCCGCCGACTTCCGCCAGTGTGAAGCTGTCCCCGGTTACGCCGCGTAGCCGCTCCAGGAAGGCGACGATCGCGGGATGCGACTGATTGTAGAGGTGCTGCTGAAAGTCGAACGGCCGAGTGCGCTTGCCGCCGCCCGCCGCTGGTGGGTTATCGCGCAACTGCGGATCATGCATCGCAAAGTTGATCGCATCGATCCGAAAACCGTCCACGCCGCGTTCGAGCCAGAAGCGCGCAACTCCGAGGATTGCGTCCTGCAGCTCCGGGTTGTGGAGGTTGAGGTCCGGCTGCTCGGGCAGGAAATTGTGCAGGTAGTACTGTCCGCGACGCGCATCCCACTGCCATGCGGGACCGCCGAAGACGGACTGCCAGTTATTCGGCGGTGATCCATCCGCCTTGGCATCTGCCCAGACGTACCAGTCAGCACGGGGGTTATCCCGGCTCGATCGGCTCTCCTGGAACCACGGATGCTGGTCGGAGCTGTGCGAATAGACCTGGTCGATGATGACCTTGAGCTTCAGCTGGTGCGCGCGGTCGACCAGCGCATCGAAGTCGCCGAGCGTTCCGAACACCGGGTCAACGCCACAATAGTCGGCCACGTCATAACCGAAATCGTGCATGGGCGAGGTGAAGAACGGCGACAGCCAGATCGCGTCGACGCCCAGGCGCGCTACATAGTCGAGGTGAGCGGCAATCCCGGCAAGATCGCCGATTCCGTCGCTGTTCGAATCCGCGAAGCTGCGCGGATATATCTGATAGATGGCGGCACCCTTCCACCACGGCGCGGTAGTGCCGCTGATCGCGGGGCGCTGGACCTCGTCAGCGAGCATTGCAAACCGCGTAACCGAGTGGCGGCAGATCGACGGCGACGGTCCCGGGCGCCGCTGCCGCAAGCGGGCAAGGTCCCGCAAGAGCTTCGAACCGCGTCGAGCGCGTCTCAACCCGGACGTGCTGGTGGAGTGCGCTGGTCGACGTGTTGAAGACTAGGAGCATTTCGCGCCCGTTGGCCGGATCCAGGCGCGAAACCGCGAAAAGGCCCGGCTTGTCCGACGCAAAGCGGATCAGCTGCAGGCCGCGCGTCAGCGCCGGATGAGCGGTGCGGATTCGCGAGAGCTGGGCGATGTGCCTGTATAGCGGATGGTCCGGCTTGAAGTTGGGCACTGCGTTGGTCGCACTGGTGCCGATCAGCTTGTCTTCGTTGTACGTCGCGACCTTGCTGGCGAACATGTCCTGCCGTGAGTCCTGGTCGCCGCCCGTGCCCGCAAAGCCCTGTTCGTCGCCCGAGTAGATCGTCGGCACGCCGCGAAGCGTCAGGAGCATCGCGTGTCCGAGCAGGTCCCGCTGGAGCACCTCTGCGTCGCTGGCGTTTGGCTGCGCCCTGCGGATGAACATGCCGAACCGGCCCATATCATGATTGCCGAGAAAGGTTGGCAACTGCAGCGCTCCCTGCGCGCCGCCCTCGTAGAGCGCGTCGCCACGGAAGAGCTTCGCCAGCTCGTCGGTACCGGCCCCCTTTGCGACGACATCAATCACTGCGTGCGTGAAGGGGAAGTCCAGCACCGCCGGAAGTTTATCGACGCGCGTGTTCACGGCGGTGTGCGCCGGGTTCATGTCGTCGGTGGAAACCTCGCCGAAGATGTGGAAGTTGGGGATTCCGCGCGCCTTCGCCCGAGCGAGCATCGCTGGCACGAACTGCTGCCAGAACTCCGGATTGACGTGCTGCGCAGTATCGATCCGGAAGCCGTCGACGCCGAACTGGTCGATCCACGCGGCGTAGATGTCGATCATGCCGCGTACGACGCGCGGATTTTCGGTGAACACGTCGTCCAGGCCGGAGAAGTCGCCGAGCGTACTCGACTCCCCGGCGAACGTGCTGTTGCCGCGATTGTGGTAGTAGATCGGGTCGTTCAGCCAGGCGGGGCGCTTGATGTCCTTCTCGGCGGGCGGGACCGTCACGGTATATGCGTAGTTTGGGTCCTTCAGCCGAGCGAAGTTGGCCGAGCTCTCATCGCGCTCTCCAGCGAAGCCGCCGTTGATCGGTGCGCCGCTCACCCCGCCGCGACGCTGATACGGAAAGTCGGCGATGCTCCGGTAGGAGCAGGGCCGTTGTCCTGCGCATTCGGCAGGGGACAGGACATCGGCGGTGTGGTTGACGACGATGTCCATGTAGAACTTCATGCCCCGCGCGTGGACCGCGTCGACCAGCGCCTTGAAGACCGCATTCGTTCCGAAATGGGGATCGACCTGCGTGAAGTCGGTGATCCAGTAGCCGTGATAGCCGGAGCTTTCCTGGCCTTGTGGGCCTTGCACCGCCTTGTTCTTGAAGACCGGCGCGACCCACAAGGCCGTCGCTCCGAGCCCTTGAATGTAGTCGAGATGCTCGATCAGACCCTTGATGTCGCCACCGTTGTAGAAGCCCTTGGAGGTCGCGTCGAAACCGGTGGTCAGGCGACCGCCGCTGAGTCCGCCGCGATCGTTAGACGGATCGCCGTTCTCGAACCGGTCCGGAAGCACGAAGTAAATGACCTCGTCCTGCGGAAGCCGCGTTCGATAGCTCGCTGGCGCTCCCTGAGCGCCGGCCGCACATCCGGCCAGGGCTGCACCGAGGATTATCGCTCGTCCGTTGCGTCCGATCATTGAAGCTCCTTCGCGCGATCGCCGACCATCGCAGCGACGAATTGACGATGGGTTGGGAAGGTCTCGGCCTTGGCGCGGTAGCCGCCCGCGAGGCTCTCGAGGAAGGGACCGATATCTCCCGCCGGGACATTGTCGGCGAGCGGCGACCAGCTTCTGGGCATGATGTCCTGGCCGATCATCACCTGGCCCCAGCTGTCATCGAGGAAGAGTTCATCCTCCTCGCGGATGAACAGCCCGGCTTCCTGGAATAGCTCGATCTTGGCCGCGAGCGTCTCGGGGATCGCCATGTTCCGGCACTGGTCCCAGAATGGCTCGCCCTCACGGCGGTTCGCTACATAGTGAAGCACGATGAAGTCGCGAATCCGCGCCCACTCGACCTCGGACAACCGGTTGAACGTGTCGCGCGCGGCGGTCATCTCGTTCGTGTCGCCGGGCAGGACGTTGAGCAGCCGCCCGAGCGCCGATTGCACGAGGTGGATGCTGGTCGATTCCAGCGGCTCCATGAAACCCGCGGCCAGACCAAGGGCCAGGCAGTTGTGCGACCAGAACGACTCTCTGCGGCCGCTCGTGAACCGGATCGGGCGAGGGTCGGCGAGGGGAGCACCATCGAGGTTTGACAGGAGCAACGCAGTCGCTTCGTCGTCCGACATCATCGAGGAGCAATAGACGTGACCGTTGCCCGTGCGGTGCTGCAAGGGGATCCGCCACTGCCAGCCTGCCTCGCGTGCTGTCGACTGGGTGCAGGGACGAAATGCCTCGCTAGACTCACACGGGACCGCCAGCGCTGAATCGCACGGCAGCCAGTGTGTCCAGTCCAGGTAACCGACCCCGAGAGCCTGTCCGAGCAGCAGGCTCCGAAAGCCGGTGCAATCGAGGAAGAAGTTGCCGGCAACGCGCCGCTCGCCGTCGAGAGCCAGACTGGCGATGTCGCCGGCTTCCGGATCGCGCTCGACGCTCTGGATCTTGCCTTCGATGCGCTGCACGCCGCGTTCTTCAGCATATCGGCGCAACATCCGCGCAAAGAGGGATGCGTCGAAGTGATAGGCATAGGCGAGGTCGGGTATTGCGCCGGGCCGGCCGTCGCCCTTGGCCATCCTGCCGAGCCGCGCTGCCGCGACGTTGAAGCTGTAATCGCCGTAGTCGCCCGCCACCCCCAGCGAGCGGCCGCGGAGCCATAGTTGGCGGAAGGGGATCAGGCCAACGCCCCGGCCAGTCTGGCCGAAGCTGTGGATGAAGGAATCGCCCTGCGTGCCCCAATCGTTGAACGCGATGCCGAGCTTGAACGTCGCGTTCGTCTCGCGGACGAATTCTGCCTGATCGAGCCCGAGCCCGATGATGAGATTGTGGATCTGGGGTATGGTCGCTTCGCCAACCCCGACGGTGCCGATCTCATCGGATTCAACTAGCGTGATCGAGGCGCTGTTGCCGACGAAGCGCGCGAATGTGGCGGCAGCAACCCAGCCCGCCGTCCCGCCGCCGGCGATTACGATCTCGAGAGGCGAGGACTGGCTCATCTAAGCAGACGCACGGAAGCCCGGCGGCCGTTGAAGGCCGCCGGGACCGCTTGGATCAGGAGCCGCGCTCGGGCGCTGGAGCTGGGGGCGGCGGCGGGGGTGGCGGCAGCGGGCATGAGTCCGTCGCCAGTATGACCGATCCATCCGCGCAGGTCTGCGTCGCCGGAGCGGCCGGAGGCGGCGGAGGTGGCGGCGCAGGCGGCGGCGGCGGCGGCGGCGGAGCAGCGCCGAACTTGAAGGTTGCTCCGGCGATGAACCGGCGCCCGTAGGTCTGGTATTTGTACCAAGAGCCAGGGAGGTCGATCACGCCGATGGTCGCGGAACGCTCGTCCGTCAGGTTCTGCCCCTGGAGGTACAGCGACAGGCCGGAGAGCGACGAACCGGTGGAGAAGTCGTAGCCGATCTGCGCATCGTAGATCGTTTCTCCGAGCACATACTGCTGTTCCGGAGCACCGTTGAACGACGGGAATTCGCCCAGGAACCCGGAGCGATGGCGCATGCTGCCGCGGACGCTGAAGCCGTTATTCTCGTAGAAGGCGGTCAGGTTGGCCACGAACTTGGAGTATCCGGGAATCTGGGTCCTGCTGCCATTGAAGCGCTCGACCTTCGACTTGGTGTAGCCGACACCGCCGGTGATGCCGAAGCCTGCCAGGAAAGGCGTGATCGCGTCGAAGGGCAGGGTGGCCGCGATCTCACCGCCATACAGGTAGCCGCCGCGTGTGTTGATCGGGCCATTGAAGATCCCGATCGGCGAGGTGGGCAGAGTGACGCCGACGGGCTTCGGGAAGTTGCTGAAGTCAAAGTTGGGGTCGGTCGCCTGCGTATCGATGTATTTGTCGATATGCTTGTAATAGGTCTGAATGGCGAAATAGCCCTTGGTGCCGAAGTACTTCTCGACGTTCAGGTCGAGAGCTTTTGCCTGGTAGGGCCGAAGCGTCGGGTTGCCGCCGTTCCCGGTGTAGATCGCTGGCGACTGGGTGTTGTCGACACTTACCGAGACGCGATTGTTCAGCTGGTCCATCCGCGGGCGCATCATCTGCTTCGACGCGGCGAAGCGGACGACCACGTCGCTTGGGAAACGGAAATTGAGGTTTAGGCTTGGCAGGACCATCCAATAGTGGTCGCTGATCGTCGGCTGAAGGCCGCTCGACTTGACGGACGTCCGGACTGCCTGGACGCCGATGTTGCCGGTCAGCCTTGCAGCGCCGAGTTCGCCGTCGAGGGACGCCATTGCGTAGGGCGTCCAGACATTCTCGCGAACCTTGTAGTCCTGGCCAAGTCCGCCCGTCGGGTTCGGCACGAATACGAGAACTCCGTTCGCGACGAGTTCGCGTGGGTCGTAGGAAAGGATCGGTCCGAGACCGCGATCGAGCTCAAAGCTGGGCTGAAGCAAATCCGTCGGAATCGCTGCCTGGAGCGCGCCATTTGGTGGCGCGAGGAATGCCTCGTCCTGGATCAGCTGCTTGGTGCGATAGGTGTGATCCGCACCGATCTTGATCGACCGGACAAGTCCGCCAACCTCGCGTTCGATTTCGGCGCGCGCTTCCTTGAGGTCGTCGCGGACGTGCTTGATCTTGTCATAGCCGGCCTGAACCGGAGATCCCGACCAACCTTCAACGTCCGTCAGGACCAGGTTCGGACTCGCACCGTCGTAGTTGCTCGTGAAGACGGGACCGTGATCGGTGAAGTGATAGGAAACAGTGGCCGTCGGCCCGGTTGAGAGATGCCCGTTGATCAGGCCGGCGGTAGTCTCGAAGCGGTCGTCGAGGCGCGTCGTCCGCGACCAGCTGAGATCGGCCATGGCTTTCCAGCCGTTGTGCCCGTCCCAACGCGTGTTCCAGCCGAGCGCCCGCTGCTTGGCGTGATCGTCCTCACGATAATTCTCGATGACCGGGGTCCCGTCGACCGTCGCCGCCGTGATGAGGCCGTCCTCCACCGTAACGTCGCGGATGCTGTCGTGCCCGCAGCCGCCGCCGCAGTTCATCGGCATTTCCCAACCCTTCTGGTCGGTGCCGTTCTTCACGTCCGAGTAGAAGCCGTCGAAGGTCATCATCAGGTTTTCGCTGAGGCGTGCCTGCACCGTCGCGTTGCCACCGAAGCGCTTGTAAAGGCCCGCTTCGAACCAGCTCTTCACGCCGTTCATCCCCACCGCGCCGGGAACGGAGCCGAAGCCTCCGTAGCCCCAGGCATTCCAGTCGCGGGTCTGGTACGGGTCGGTCGAGTAAGCAGCCGACAACGAAACGCCGACGGTGTCGTGCAGGAACTGATCGACAAATGTGCCGAAGATGCGGCCGCCATTGCTGTGGCTGTTCGGCAGCAGCTTCTGGTCGACGTGCACGCCACGCACACCAACTGCAATGACGCGCTTGCCGACATCCAGCGGCCGCAGCGTGCGCAGGTCGATGTTGCCAACGAGGCCGCCGCCGGTGCGGTCAGCCTGCGCGGTCTTGTAGATGTCCACTCCCGCCAAGATTTCCGACGGATACTGGTCGAACTCGACCGCGCGGCTGTCGTTGCTGGTGGTCTGTTCGCGACCGTTGAGCGTCGTCGTCGAAAAGTCGGGGCCGAAGCCGCGGATGGAGATGACGCTCGCGCGTCCGTGGTCGCGCTGCGCGGCAAGTCCGGGCAGGCGCGCGATGGATTCGCCGATGCCATTGTCCGGCAGCTTGCCGACGTCTTCGGCCGTGATCGATTCAACAACCGATTCCGAATTCTTCTTTTTGGCGGTCGCGCTGCGCAGGGCGGCGCGGAAACCCGTCACCACGACGGCGTTCTGAGCCGCTGCGGGATCGCTGGCGCTTGGCGGCGCAGCATCACCCGGTGTCTGCGCGGCGGCGGTCAGCGGCGCAGCGACCTCCTGAGCCATCGCCGGCGTCGACCCAAGAACGGTGGCGAGCGCCAGCGAACTCGTTGCAGCAAACATGTGCGAGCGCAAAGACACGCTGATCATCGATATTCCCCCCAAGCAACCGGCGTGCGCCGGACGGTAAATAGCGGGGCGACGAAAACCCCTCTCCCGGCGCTTGGGATACCAGACGTTTCGCTGCGCGGAAGCTGGCTACGGCTGCTATACATACGTATTCAGCATGCTAGCGTTGCGGCCATGACACAGAGGCGGCCCACCTCTTTCGACATCGCGGCGCTTGCGGGCGTGTCGCAGCCAACGGTGTCGCGCGCGCTCAGCGGCAATCCTTCCGTCAGCGAAGCGACACGCGCTCGGGTGCTCGCTGCCGCCGAGCAGCTCAACTACAAGGTGGACAAGAACGCCTCCGGGTTGCGCTTGCAGCAATCGCGCACCTTGGCCCTGCTGTTCTTCGAGGAGCCTTCGACGGACGGGGCCCTGATCAATCCCTTTTACCTGTCGCTGCTCGGACCGATGGTGCGGTCTTGCGCGGCTCACGGATACGACCTGCTGATCTCGACCCAGCAGCTCTCGTCGAACTGGCACGTGGACTATGAAGACAGCCGCAAGGCCGACGGCATCATCCTCCTGGGCTACGGCGACTACATCGAGTCCCAGCCCAAGCTCCGCAAGCTGATCGCCCACGGCGCTCATTTCGTCCGCTGGGGTTCGGCGGGCGACGCCCAGGTCGGGGCGACGGTATCTTCGGACAATGAGCAAGGTGGCTTCGACGCGACGGCGCACCTCCTTCAGCGCGGACGGCGGCGCATTGCTTTCGTGGGAACGGCGGAGCCGCGCTACCCCGAATTTCTCGAGCGCTGGCGGGGCTACTCGCGAGCCCTGGCCGCTGCCGGGATCGATCGGGACGAGCGCCTCCGTGTGAACGCCGATCCGAGCGAGGCTGCGGGACGGGCAGCTATCCAGGAGCTTGCTGCACGCGGCGCCCAATTCGACGCGGTCTTCGCGGCATCGGACGTTGCAGCAATCGGTGCGATGCACGCGCTGCAGCGGGACGGCCGCTCTGTACCTCAGGACGTTGCCGTCGTGGGCTTCGATGATACGCCTGTCGCGAGCCTCTCGAGTCCGCCGTTGACCACGGTTCGCCAGGACGCACGCGCCGCGGCCGAAGCGCTCATCGAAACGCTGTTGTGCGCGATCGAAAGCGGCGAGGCGGACAACCGCTTGCTTTCGGTCAAGCTGGTCGTCCGGGAATCCAGTGGCGTAGATAGCTGACGGCCGATTAGCAGCGATTGTGCAGCTGCCGGTTGTCTGCCAGCTTCGAGGCAGGGGAGGGCCGGATGGACAAAGCCGTGACGTTGGACAAGCCAAGGCAATCGCTTGCCGGCCTGTGGAATATCTCGTTCGGCTTCTTCGGTATCCAGATTGGCTTCGCGCTTCAGAACGCGAACATGAGCCGGATCTTCCAGTCGCTTGGCTCAAGCGTCGATGATCTCCCGGCGCTGTGGATCGCAGCGCCGCTGACCGGTCTCCTTGTGCAGCCCATCGTTGGGCATTTGTCCGACCGAACTTGGTTGGGCCGGCTGGGCCGGCGGCGTCCTTACTTCCTTGCTGGAGCGCTACTCGCGACATTGTCGCTGCTGCTAATGCCGCTGTCGGGACAGCTGCTGATGGCTGCACTGCTGCTATGGACCTTGGACGCCAGCCTCAACATCTCGATGGAGCCGTTCCGCGCCTTCGTCGGCGACATGTTGCGCAAGGATCAACACGCGTCGGGATATGCGGTGCAGACGGCCTTCATCGGCGCGGGCGCGGTGGTTGGCTCGGAATTCCCGAGGCTGCTCGATGCGCTCGGCGTGTCAAACGTGGCGGGCCCGGGAGGAATTCCCGATACGGTCCGCCTGAGCTTCTGGGTCGGCGGAGCAGCGCTGTTCCTCGCCGTGTTGTGGACCGTGCTGACGACCCACGAACATTCACCGGACGAACTTGCGCGCTTCGGAGACCCGGCCGATCATCCGGTCAGCGATGAAGTGATCGCGTTGCTCGGCAAAAGACGGCTGGGCTCAAGCTTCGCCTGGATCGGTGCCGGACTGATCGTGGTCGCGGGCGTGCTCGCGTTGGATCTCGAGAAAGAGATGTACCTGCTCGGCGCGTTGCTCATCGCCTACGGGGTAGCCAGCGTGATTGCGATCCGACTTGCCCGGGCCGGCAACCGCACGAACATGCTCGCGCACATTGTCGGCGACTTCGCGGGAATGCCGCGCGTGATGAAGCGCCTGGCGCTGGTCCAGTTCTTCAGCTGGTCGGCCCTGTTCATCATGTGGATCTTCACGACGCCGGTCGTCGCCCAGCGTTTCTACGGGACGAGCGATGCCGCCAGCCCGACGTTCCAGGATGCAGCAAACCGCGTCGGAGAGCTTTTCGCGATCTACAACGGTGTGGCGGCGATCGCGGCGCTGACGCTGCTGCCCTGGCTCTCGTCGCGCATCGGCAAAGCGCGCACGCACATCGTCTGCCTGCTCTGCGGCGCTGCGGCCTTTGCGAGCTTCTTCGTGATCCGTGATCCCGCGTGGCTGAAACTGTCGGAAGTCGGGATCGGCATCGCCTGGGCGTCCATATTGGCGATGCCGTATGCGATCCTCGCGTCCGCGCTGCCGCAGCGGAAGCTCGGCATCTACATGGGCCTGTTCAACGTCTTCGTTGTCCTGCCGCAGCTGCTGGTGGCGACGGTCATGGGAACGATCATGAAGGCCCTGTTTCCGGACCAGCCGATCTGGACGATGCTTGCGGCTGCGCTCGTGCTCGCGGCCGCGGCATTGGCGATGCTCCGGGTGGCGCGGATGGAGGAAGGGGTCACGGCAACCGGCTAAAGCAAACGCCCGGATCGTTTCCGATCCGGGCGCCCTGCGTGACGATTGCTCGTCAGCCCCCTTGGATATGACCGCCGCCAGCTTCCCCAGACGCCGGCTGCAATCCCCGAACCCTGACCCAAGGGTCTGTTGTTCGGAGTTGCGGACGCTATGCGGCCTTCGCAGGGCTGTCACTGTCGAACAGCGGCAGCGGAGTCTTTTGTCACACGGCTGTGTCGGCGCCGCCACAGCCGCCGCTACGGTTGCAAGCGCTGGGTCGCCACCGTAGAGCGCGACGCCATGCGCTGGTCCCGAGCTTTTCTCCCGGTCCTCAAGGAATCGCCGTCCGACGCGCAGATCGTCAGCCACAAGCTAATGCTCCGGGCCGGCCTGGTCCGGCAGACCGCAGCCGGCATCTACGCCTGGCTGCCGCTTGGCTTCCGGGTGCTCAAGAAGATCGAGCAGATCGTCCGCGAGGAGCAGGACCGCGCCGGAGCGCAGGAGCTCTTGATGCCGACCCTTCAGTCGGCCGACCTGTGGCGCGAGAGCGGCCGCTATGAAGCTTACGGGCCGGAGATGCTTCGTATCCGCGATCGTCATGACCGTGAGATGCTCTACGGCCCGACCAACGAGGAGATGATCACAGTCCTCTTCCGAGACGAGGTAAAGAGCTACCGCGACCTTCCCCGCACGCTGTACCATATTCAGTGGAAATTCCGCGACGAGGTGCGCCCGCGCTTCGGGGTCATGCGCGGCCGCGAGTTCCTGATGAAGGACGCGTACAGCTTTGACCTCGACGAGGCCGGAGCACGGCAGAGCTACTACACCCAGATGCTCGCGTACCTGCGGACGTTTCAGCGGCTCGGCATCCGCGCGGTGCCGATGAAGGCGGCATCAGGACCCATCGGCGGCGATCTCAGCCACGAGTTCATCGTGCTTGCGCCCACCGGCGAGAGCGAGGTGTTCTACGACGCCGCCTACGAGGAGTTCGACTGGCAGCAGGCTGACCTGCGCTACGGTGACGAAGCCGGGCTGCAGGGACTGTTCGATCGCGTTAACTCGACCTACGCCGCAACCGACGAGACCCACGACGAAGCGCGCTGGAGCGAAGTCGCCGCGGACCGCCGACGGACCGGGCGCGGGATCGAGGTCGGGCACATCTTCTACTTCGGCGACAAATATTCGGCTTCCATGGGCATGAAGGTTTCCGGCCGCGACGGCGCGATGGTCACGCCGATGATGGGGAGTTACGGCGTCGGCGTTTCGCGTCTCGTTGGCGCGATCATCGAGGCAAGCCATGATGATGCCGGCATTGTCTGGCCGGAATCGATTGCGCCGTGGAAAGTCGGGATCGTGACCATGCGCGCCGACGACCAGCCAACCATCGCGGCTGCCGATGATCTGTACGCCAAGCTCAAGGACGCCGGGATCGATGTGATCTACGACGACCGTGACGAGCGTGGTGGGGTCAAGCTCGGCTCGATGGACCTGATCGGCGTGCCATGGCAGCTCATCGTCGGTCCGCGGGGCATCGCCGGCGGGACAGTCGAGCTCAAGAACCGGCGCACGGGTGAGCGCGAGGACCTCAGCATAGAGTCAGCGCTGGCGAGGCTCACCGGGTGATCCTGAACCGCTACGAGCGCATGGTCGCTCGACGTTACCTGCTGCCGGGCAAGGGCGAGGGGTTCATCTTCCTAGTCGCCAGCATCAGCCTCATTGCCGTTGCGCTCGGGGTCGCAGCACTGATCATCGTCATGAGCGTCATGAACGGCTTTCGCGCCGAGCTGTTCGACAAGATCGTCGGGCTGAACGGCCACGCGGTGGTGCAAGGCTTCGAGGGCCGTTTGAACAACTGGCAGGAGATCGTGGACGCCGCCCGCAAGACTCCTGGAGTGACATCGGCACTGCCGCTCATCGAGCAGCCGCTGATGGCTTCCGGCAATGGCCGCGTCGAAGGCGTCCTCGTTCGGGGAATGCGCGTAGAGGATTTGCTCGCGAACAAGACCATCGCCGACAACGTGCAAGCGGGCGATCTCAAGTCCATCGTACCTGGCAGCGGCAAGGTAGCGATCGGATCCCGGCTTGCCGAACAGCTCGGCGCCTATCCGGGTGCGGAAATCAGCCTGATCAGTCCCGACGGCCGCTCGACCGTGGTCGGCACGGTACCAAGGATCGTGACTTACACAGTCGGCGCCATCTTCGAGGTCGGCATCTACGACTACGACAAGCAGATGGTCGTCATGCCCATCCAGGAGGCGCAATCGCTACTGATGCTCGGCGACGCGGTCGGCGACATCAAGATTCAGACCGACAATCCGGATCGCGTGCAGGAGATCCTCGCGCCGCTTGCACCGAAGGTGCGCGGGCAGGGCGCAATTGTCGACTGGCGGCAGATGAACTCGGCCTTGTTCGAAGCACTAGAGGTGGAGCGGGTTGCGATGTTCGTCGTGCTCTCGCTCATCGTCCTAGTGGCCGTCTTCAACATCCTGTCGTCGTTGATCATGCTGGTGCGGGCAAAGACGCGCGACATCGCCATCCTCCGCACGATGGGCGCGAGCCGCGGAAGCATGATGAAGGTGTTCGTGACGGTGGGCGTGACGATCGGCTCATTGGGCATCGTCCTTGGCATCATCCTGGGCGCGATCTTTCTGTTCTTCCGGCAGGGCGTCGTGAATGCGATCCAGACGATCACTGGGCAGAACCTGTGGGATCCCTCGGTGCGCTTCCTTACGGACCTGCCGTCGAAGAGCGATCCGTTCGAAGTCACCGCAATCATCTTGATCGCATTGATCCTGTCGTTCCTCGCCACGCTCTACCCCGCCTACAAGGCCGCGAGCACCGACCCGGTGCAGGTGCTGCGCTATGAGTGACCCCGTCCTCGAGACGCGCGGCCTGACGCGCAGCTTCACGCAGGCGGACGTCACCATCCATGTCCTCCGCGGCGTCGATCTCGGCGTACAACCGGGGGAGATCGTCGCGCTGCTGGGCCCGTCCGGATCGGGCAAGTCGACGCTGCTGCAGGCCGTCGGTCTTCTGGAAGGCGGATTCGAGGGCTCGATCCGCCTTGGCGGGGAGGAAGCCGCAGGCCTCGACGACGAGGGCCGCACACGCGTCCGACGCGAGATGCTCGGCTTCGTCTATCAGTTCCACCACCTGCTTCCCGAGTTCAACGCCCGCGAGAACGTGATTCTTCCGCAGCTGGTCCGCGGAGCCGAGACCACGGCCGCCGCGGAGCGGGCCAATGGCCTGCTGTCGGCGCTGGGTCTTGGCAATCGCCTCGATCATCGTCCGTCGAAGCTGTCGGGCGGCGAGCAGCAGCGGGTGGCCGTCGCTCGAGCCCTGGCGAACAAGCCGCCGCTCGTTCTCGCCGACGAGCCGACGGGCAACCTCGACGAGGCAACCGCGGACATCGTCTTCGCGGAATTCCTGAACCTCGTTCGTGGCGAAGGCAGCGCCGCGCTCGTCGCCACCCACAACGAGCGGATCGCCGCGAAGATGGACCGCGTCGTTCGCTTGCACGAAGGAAGGTTGCAATGATGGAGCCGGCGCGGGACCCGAACGTTCAGCGCCCGATGCGCCGGCTCAATCCAACCATGATCGGTTTGCTCGGCGTGCTCGCCTTGCTGGTAATCGTCGCGGTTTTCGCGAGTACGCGGAACGGGAACCAGGACAAGCTCGGCGACAATCTGGTGGCCGGGACCACCTCTGCAGACCCGGAGAAGCGCTGTGCGGCACAGCCCACCTACGACCTCATCAAGCGCGAGCTGTTCCGCCGGGCAGCACAACTTCGCGGCAGCGACCAGGCTGCCTACGATCGGCTCTCCGCCTACGCCGTGCTGCGGATGGAAAACCCCGTCATGGAGAGCCAGGACAAGGGGACAGGCGCAATCAATTGCTCGGGATCGCTGTCGCTCGATCTGCCGCCCGGCGTTGCCGTCGTCGGCGGTCGCCATACGCTGATGTCGGACGTCGACTACACGATCCAGCGCGCGGCGGACGACAGCGGCGATGTCATCCTCCTTCGCAATGCGGATGCGATCATTACTCCGCTCGCCACTCTTTCGCGGAGCGGGCAAGCGCAGGCTCCGGCTGGCGATCAGGCGCCGACAGCGGGAACAGCACCGGCGCAAGACGAGAGCTCCGCGCCGCCGCCTCCGGCGGCACCGGCTCCTGCAGCCCCGCCGCCGCCGGCACAGGACGCTGCGGATCGCCCCGCAACGGCGCGACCGAGTTTTAATTGTGCAAACGCGCATACGTCCGGGGAAAAGGCCGTGTGCTCTGATGCCGGGCTCGCTGCGCTCGACCGCAACATGGCGGCGCAGTTCGGTCGCGCCATGAACCAGGCGGGTTCCGAAGAGCGGCGGCTCCTCGAGCAGACTCGTACGCGCTTCCTTCGCTACCGCGACCGCTGCCCGACCCGCGCGTGCATCGGCGACACTTATACAGGGCGCATGCGCGAGATCCGCGACATCATGGAAGGCAATTGGCAGGGCGGCCGCTGAGGCGCTCGATAGGTGGGGATAACGTGCCCCGCCGTGCTTGTCCTGACGACCTTCTGCGCCACATAATCGGGGCGTGACTCAGCCCTACGTTCCACTGCGCGTCCTCTCCTCCTTCACGATGCTCGAAGGCGCGATGGAGCCGAAGACGATCGCCGAACGCGCGGCGAAGCTCGGCTTCCCGGCAATCGCCCTGACCGATCGTAATGGCCTCTACGGGGCGATGCCGTTCAGCGACGCCTGCATCGCGAAGGGCGTGCAGCCGATCGTTGGCGCATCCCTCGCCGTCGCACGCCCGCCGGAGATCGGTGGCGAGGCCGCAATCGACTGGCTGGTTCTGCTGGCGCAGGATGAGACGGGCTACGCCAACCTGTGCAAGCTGGTTTCATCGGCGCATCTCGAGCGACCGGTCGAGCAGGAACCGCATGTCGCCTTTGCAGCGCTCGACGGCCTGAGTGGCGGCCTGATCGCGCTGACCGCCGGCTCCGAAGGGGCGCTCGCCCGACTGCTTGCCGACGGCCAGGCGCACAAGGCGGGTGCGTACCTCGAACGGTTGCAGCGGCTCTTCCCCGCGCGGCTCTACGTCGAGATCGCCCGTCGTAGCGACCCGGTGGAAGATGCTGCGGAAGAGGCGCTGATCGATCTCGCTTACAGTCGCGACCTGCCGATCGTCGCGACCAATCCCGCGGCATATCTCGATCCCAGCTTTCACGCCGCGCACGACGCGATGCTGTGCATTGCCGGGTCGGCCTATGTCGAAAGCGGGGACCGGGCGACGTCATCGCCCGACTCATGGCTCAAGGACGGCTCCGCACTTGCGGCATTGTTCGACGATTTGCCCGAAGCGCTTGCCAATACGGCCGTCATTGCGCGCCGTTGCGCGGTCGCAGCACCCAAACGCAAGCCGATCCTGCCGCGGCTTGGCGACAACGAGGACGAGCAACTCTGCGCCGATGCTCTCGCCGGCCTCCGGGCGCGGCTTCAGGGCCGCAGCGCCGAGGAGCTTCAGCGTTATACGGAGCGGCTCGACTTCGAGCTCGACGTTATCACCCGCATGGGCTTCGCAGGATATTTCCTGATCGTCGCCGACTTCATCAAATGGGCGAAGGCGAACGACATTCCGGTCGGCCCGGGCCGCGGCTCAGGTGCCGGATCAGTAGTCGCCTGGGCGCTGACCATCACCGACCTCGACCCGCTCGCGCTTGGCTTGCTGTTCGAGCGCTTCCTCAACCCCGAGCGCGTGTCGATGCCGGACTTCGACATCGATTTCTGCGAAACCCACCGCGACAAGGTCATTTCCTACGTCCAGCGCAAGTACGGCCGCGACAAGGTGGCCCAGATCATCACTTTCGGGCGCCTGAAGGCGCGCGCCGTGCTCAAGGACACCGGCCGGGTCCTGCAGATGAGCTACGGGCAGGTCGACCGGCTCGCCAAGCTGATCCCCAACCACCCGACCGACCCCTGGACGCTGGAGCGTTCATTGAATGGCGTCGCGGAGTTCAAGGCCGAGTATGACAGCGATCGCGGCGTCAAGCGCCTGATCGATCTGGCGATGAAGCTGGAGGGCCTGCCGCGCCATGCCTCGACCCACGCCGCGGGCGTCGTCATCGGCGACCGACCGCTCGACGAGCTGGTCCCGCTCTACCGCGATCCGCGCTCCGATATGCCCGTCACCCAATTCGACATGAAATATGTCGAGGCGGCGGGCCTGGTGAAGTTCGACTTTCTCGGCCTCAAGACGCTTTCCGTGCTCAAGGAAGGCCAGCGCCTGCTTGCCGAACAAGGTGTCGAGGTCGACTTCGGTGCGCTCGCCTGGGACGACCCTGCCGTCTACGAACTGCTCCAGCGCGGTGACACGATCGGCGTGTTCCAGGTGGAATCCGAGGGCATGCGGCGCACGCTCTCCGCGGTGAAGCCGACCCAGTTCGAAGACATCATCGCGCTCAACGCGCTCTATCGGCCCGGTCCGATGGACAACATCCCGATGTTCGGCCGCCGCAAGAACGGCCAGGAAACCATCGAGTACCCGCACCCGCTGCTGGAAGGCATCCTGAAGGAGACCTACGGGATCTTCGTCTACCAGGAACAGGTGATGCAGGCCGCGCAGATCCTCGCCGGCTACTCGCTTGGAAGCGCCGACCTGCTTCGCCGCGCGATGGGCAAGAAGATCCAGGCGGAAATGGACGCCCAGCGCGCAACCTTCGTCGAGGGGTGCGCCGAGCACAATGGCATTGCGGCGGCCAAGGCCAACGAACTGTTCGACTTGATCGACAAATTCGCCGGCTATGGCTTCAACAAGAGCCACGCAGCCGCCTACGCACTGCTGACGTACCAGACGGCCTGGCTGAAAGTTCACCACCGCGCTGAGTTCTACGCAGCGTCCATGAGCTTCGACGTCGCACTTACCGACAAGCTGGCGATGTTCGTGGAGGACATGCGCCGCGGCGGCGTCACCTGCCTGGCGCCAGACATCAACGCCAGCCACGCGCACTTCACCGTCGAGCCGGCCGAGGAAGGGAACAGCGTCCGCTATGCACTGGGGGCGCTCAAGGGCGTTGGCGAGAAGGCGATGGAAGCGCTGGTCGAGGAGCGCAGCCGGGGCGGGCCGTTCAAGTCGCTCGAAGATTTCTCCGAGCGGATCGACCCGCGTTTGCTGAACCGCCGTCAGCTTGAAAGCCTCGCGGGAGCCGGAGCGTTCGATACGATCAATCCCGATCGTGCAGCGGTGTTCGGCGCCGCGGAGACCATCCTTGCGCATGCAGCGAGCGCCCACGAGCAGCGGTCGACGGGGCAGGCTGGCCTGTTCGGCGGCAGCGGCGCCGAAGCCGCTCCGATCCGCCTTCCGCGCGACGCGTCCTGGACAGTCGCGCAGCGGATGGCTGGAGAGCGGGACGCATTCGGCTTTTACTTCTCGGCGCACCCGGTCGACGCACAGAAGCACCTCCTTGCAGCGCATCGCGTGCGCACGTTCGCGGAAATTGCCGAGATCCAGATCCCGGAAGGCGAACGCGCGACCGCAAGCATGGCGGGTCTCGTCGAAGACGCGCGCTGGCGCACGTCAGCACGGGGCCGCCGTTATCTGATGGCGACGCTCAGTGATCCCTCGGGCCAGTTCATTGCAACGGCGTTCGACGACGACGTCTGCGCAGCCTTGGAAGCGGCGGCCCGAAGCCAATCGTGCGGTCTGCTCACGGTCGAACTCGACCGCAGGGCAGGGGACGAGACGCCGCGAGTGACGATCAAGCACATTCAGGCACTAAGCGACCTGGCAAAGCGGACGCGTCTGCAGATGGCGGTGCGCCTGACTGGTCCGGGGCTTGTGGACGAGGTGACGCAACTGCTTTCTGCGTGCCGTGGCGGGAACGGGGTCGTCCGCTTCCACGTGCCGCTCGCAGCGGGCGGAGAAGCGATTGTCGTCGCCGGGCGAGACTTCGCTCTCGACGGGGAGCTCGCCCAGTCGATCATGCGGATTACCGGTGAGGACGCGGTGGAGCTCTCGGCTCAGGAGCCGCCGAGGCTCGCGCTCGTTGGATAAGTGTCCTCCCCCGCCTGAGCAGGGGAGGACGTAAGCTCAGGCCATCCAGAAGCCGTCGCGGTTCACCAGACTTGTGATCCGCGCGTTCTGCTCTTCGGTGAGGTCCTGCTTGAACCGCGGGAAGACTTCTTCCTCTTCCATGTGGGCGTGGCTGGATACCAGCTGGCGGAACTCGCGAACCTTCTCAAGCCAGCTCGGCGAATCCGCGCCCATCTCGTTCAGTTCGTAGATGAACGTCTTGATGTAGCCGTGCTCACCTTCGAGGTGGTCGGCGTCGACGGTCTCGTTCGCATCGCGGAGCGCCGGGTAGACCACCATCTCTTCCTGGTGCGCATGCTTGTCCAGCGCATGGGTGAGCTTCATCAGCAGCATCTTGCGCTTGAACGTCTGGGTGGAATCGGTCGCCAGCATCTTGTCGAAGATACCGAGCGCCAGGTCGTGTTCAGCGGCGAGGATCGCGTCCCAGTCGCCGACCGCGGCTTCCATGCCCTGCATGAGCGCCTTGCGGCCGTAATTGGCAGCGAAGCCGATTGCGACGCCGGCGAGTGCAGCGCCGAGCAGCGGCCCGGCGTTCTCACCCCACGAAAAGGCGCTGCGGTCGTTGCGGCTGCTCTGGCTGCTGCTGCTCGACCGGGTCGAACTGCTGCTCTTGTCAGCACTGCGAGCGCGGGTGCCCGAGCTTCCGTTTTCGCCATTGCTGCTGCGGTTCGAGCCGCGGCCTTGGGTACGCGTAGCCATTCATTATCTCCTTGGCTGAATTTGCCGCATCAACACTCAGGAGAGGGCCAGCGTTCCTGTTGCGAAACGCTCGCAGGGCTCGGTTTAGCGCGCATTTTACAATGCGTTGGTGTCGCCGCCTGGGGGCACCGCAGCCTCTGGCCCGGCCGTGTTTGCAGGTGCGGGTTCTTTCGCGATCAGCGGCTCGTCCGTCGCCGCTGGGAGGTCCTTGATGACGTCCGATACGGGCGGCTGCGGCTTGGCCGTTTCATATTCCGCTCCCGGCAGCGGCCGCGTCTTGGTCTTCACGCGTGGCGGCGCCTTCGCGGCCGGCGGAGTGCTGCCCTGGTAGACGCACGCGTCGAGGCCGTCCCGGCCGACCACGCCGATCCGCGCCGCGATCGTGTTGCCGTAACGGCGAGTGAAGCCCTTGGGAGCGACCGCTCCGCGCTCCTTCGGCAAGGGCAGCACGGCAGCAATGCGCGCCGCCTCCAGCGCCGTCATAGCGCTCGCGTCATGGCCATAATAGCGCTGCGAACCGGCGTTCACGCCGTAGGTGCCGATCCCCGTCTCGGCGAGGTTGAGGTAGACCTCCATGATCCGGCGCTTGCCCCATAGATGCTCGATCAGGAACGTGAACCACGCCTCCGCGCCTTTGCGGGCATAGCCGCCGCCCTGCCAGAGGAAGGCGTTTTTCGCCGTCTGCTGGCTGATTGTCGATCCGCCGCGGATACGGCCGCCCGAAGCGTTGCGCTTCATGGCGTCCTCGATCGCCTCGATGTCGAACCCGTTGTGGCTGCAGAACTTGCTGTCCTCCGCGGCGATCGATGCCCGCACCATATCGCGGTCGATCTGCCCGATCGGCATCCACTCCTTGTGCGCGCCGCGCCCGGCAAAGACGTCACCGAGCATGGTGAAAGTGATTGGCGGGTTCACGAACCGGTAGGCGAGCACCCACAGGATCGAGATCAGGAACAGAGCGACGAGCAGCTTCAGGATCCAGCCGACGATCCGCCCGAGGACGGAGCGCTCGCGCCGTCGCTTGTAACGTGGAATGGTGGATTTCTTCGGTCGGCGGGCCATCGCTGCTGCCTAGCCGCGCAGGAAGGCGCGTGCCAAGTCACAAGCCGCGCTGCTTGCCGCACTGCAGCACAGCATTTACATCGCAGTCATGACCTCGACCAACGACATCCGCCGCGGCTTCCTCGACTATTTCGAGACGAACGGGCACGCGCGGGTGCCGTCGGCCCCGCTCGTGCCGCAGAACGACCCGACGCTGATGTTCGTCAACGCGGGCATGGTGCCGTTCAAGAACGTCTTCACCGGTCTCGAGACCCGTCCCTATATGACCGCCAGCAGCTCCCAGAAGTGTGTCCGCGCCGGGGGCAAGCACAACGACCTCGACAATGTCGGCTACACCGCGCGGCACCACACCTTCTTCGAGATGCTCGGCAATTTTTCGTTCGGTGATTATTTCAAGGATCGGGCGATCGAGCTCGCCTGGAACCTGATCACCAGGGAATGGGGGATCAGCCCGGACAGGCTGACCGTCACCGTCTACCACACCGACGATGAAGCGTTCGACCTGTGGAAAAAGGTCGCCGGCCTGCCGGACAGCCGGATCATCCGCATCCCGACCAAGGACAATTTCTGGGCCATGGGTGACGATGGCCCCTGCGGTCCCTGTTCCGAGATCTTCTACGATCACGGCGACCACATCCCCGGCGGTCCTCCAGGCAGCCCCGACGAGGACGGCGACCGGTTCGTCGAGATCTGGAACCTGGTCTTCATGCAGTACGAGCAGGCGGCGGGAGAGATCGTCTCCGAGCTGCCGAAGAAGAGCATCGACACCGGCATGGGCCTGGAGCGGATCGCCGCTGTGCTGCAGGGCGTCCACGACAATTACGACACCGACACTTTCCGAGCGCTGATCGAAGCGAGCGAAGCGCTGACGCACACCACTGCGGCGGGTGACCGGCAGGCCAGCCACCGCGTCATCGCCGACCATTTGCGGGCAAGCGGCTTCCTGGTCGCGGACGGCGTGCTGCCGGCGAACGAGGGCAGGGGCTACGTCCTTCGCCGCATCATGCGCCGTGCCATGCGCCACGCCCACCTCCTCGGGGCGAAGGAGCCGCTGATGTACAGGCTCGTGCCGGCGCTGGTTGCCGAGATGGGCGCAGCATACCCCGAGCTCATCCGCGCGCAGCCGCTGATCGAAGCGACGCTGCAGCAGGAGGAGACCCGGTTCCGACAGACACTCGTGAACGGGCTGAGGCTGCTCGACGAGGCGACGACGCGCCTGGCGCAAGGCGGCACGCTGCCGGGAGAGACCGCGTTCAAGCTCTACGACACGTTCGGTTTCCCGTACGACCTTACCGAAGACGCATTGCGCGCGCGTGGGCTGGGCGTCGATCGCGACGGCTTCGACAGGGCGATGGCTGCGCAGAAGGCGGCGGCGCGAGCAGCCTGGAAGGGTTCGGGAGCCAAGGCGTCCGAAGAAATCTGGTTCGACCTCGTCGAGGAACATGGCGCGACCGAGTTCACCGGTTACGCCGGCGACGAAGCCGAAGGCGCGGTGCTTGCAATCGTCAAGGACGGCCAGCGGGCCGAGCGGGCGGAAATCGGCGATTCGGTCGACGTGCTGCTTAATCAGACGCCCTTTTACGGCGAGAGCGGCGGCCAGGTTGGCGACAGCGGAAAGCTCACCACGCTCAAGGGCTTCGTCGGTGAAGTTGCGGATACGACGAAACCGCTTGGCAAGCTCCACGTGCTGCGGACGAAGGTCACGGCGGGCGAACTGACGCTTGGCGAAACCGTCCATCAGCAGGTCGACAGCGCACGCCGGGACCGCATCCGCGCCAATCACAGCGCAACCCACCTGCTGCATGCATCCCTTCGCCGGCACCTGGGTACGCACGTCACCCAGAAGGGCAGCCTGGTCGCGCCCGACCATTTCCGCTTCGATTTTTCGCACCCGAAGGCGTTGACCCGCGAGGAGATCGACACCGTGGAGGCGGAGGTGAATGCGCAGATCCGTTCGAACGAGCCGGTCACCACACGGCTGATGACGCCCGACGAGGCGATCGCCGCCGGCGCAATGGCGCTGTTCGGCGAGAAGTACGGCGACGAAGTGCGTGTGCTGTCCATGGGACGGCTTACCGACGCCGACTATTCGGTCGAGCTGTGCGGGGGCACCCACGTCCGAGCACTCGGCGACATCCAGCTTCTGAAGATTGTCTCCGAAAGCGCAGTCTCGTCGGGCGTTCGCCGGATTGAGGCGCTGACCGGCGAGGAGGCGCGTAAATGGCTCAACGATCGCGAGGCGAAGCTCCGCGAGGCCGCGGCGACGATCAAGAGCGCGCCGGACGATGTCCCGGCGCGCATTGCTGCGCTTGTCGAGGACCGTCGGCGCCTGGAAAGGGAGCTTGCCGATGCCAGGAAGGCGCTGGCGATGGGCGGGGCCTCGACCAAGTCCGACGCTCCTGCTCTCGAAGATGTCGGCGGCTTCAAATTCCTTGGGCAAGTCGTGGAAGGACTTGATCCCAAGAGCTTGCGCTCCACCGTCGACTCGATGAAGCAACGGCTCGGTTCCGGAGTTGCTGCTCTGGTGGCGGTCAACGACGGCCGCGCCAGCGTTGCGGTCGGCGTCACCGATGACATCGCCGGCCAGCGCAGCGCGGTCGACCTCGTCAAGGCTGCGGTAGCGGCGCTCGGCGGGCAGGGCGGTGGCGGGCGGCCCGACATGGCCCAGGGCGGCGGGCCCGACGGTGCCAAGGCGAATGAGGCGCTCGACGCGGTCAGGGACGCTCTGCAGAAGGTTGCGGCCTGATCGATACTTCGTCGAGCGGACCGGTCACCCTGGACGGACGCTGCCACTGCGGCGCCGTGCAATTCAGCGTTACGCTAACGGAAGGAATGGCTTCGGCACGGCGCTGCACCTGTTCGATATGCCGGATGCGCGGCGCCGTTGCCGTGACGTCCACGCCGGCGGACTTCCAGCTCCGTCAAGGCGCCGACGAGCTCGCCACGTACCGCTTCAACACCCGCGTCGCCGAACACCATTTCTGCTCGATCTGCGGCATCTACACGCACCACAAGCGCCGCTCCAACCCGGACCAGCTTGGCGTCAACGTGGCATGCCTGGAGGGCGTATCGCCGTTCGACTTCCCGGAAGTGGTCGTGAACGATGGGGAAAGGCACTCGTCCGACGACCCGGAGCACCGAACGCGGATCGCAGGTATCCTGCGCTTTCAACCGGCGGGCGGGACCGACTGAGCTATTGCCGACTGGCATTGCACACCCAATCTGTTACGGGCGCCGCCCGAATTCTTGAGGAACCCGTCCAGTGATGCGGATGATGATGAAGTCGAAGATCCACCGCGCGACGGTGACGCAGGCGGACCTCCATTACGTAGGCTCGGTCACGATCGACGCCGACCTGCTCGACGCCGCCGACCTGCTGGAAGGCGAGCAGGTCGCGATCGTCGACATCACCAATGGCGCGCGCCTTGAGACTTACGTGATTCCGGCGCCGCGCGGCAGCGGGCTGATCGGCATCAACGGCGCCGCGGCGCACCTGGTGCACCCGGGCGACCTCGTCATCATCATGAGCTACGCCGTTCTCAACGAAGCCGAGGCTCGGAGACTGAACCCGCGCGTCGTGCACGTCGACGAGCACAACCGGGTCGTGAAGATCGGCAACGATCCTGCGGAGCCGGTGCCCGGCGCTGCCGACCAGAAACGGGCCATCGCCGCCGAGTAGCTAGAGCGAAGCGCTAGCCGCGCTCGTAATCGATCCGGATCCGCACCCACGAGCCGACCAGCGTCCGGCCGTTTCGTCGCGGCGGTCGAACCCGGAATTGCCAGGCCGCCTGCCGCACCGCGCTAGCCAGATGCGAGCCGAGCGGCGACTGACCGAGCTCGATGCAATCGTCGACGCGGTTTTGCGGGATCGTCTTGCAGGCGACCAGACCATAACCGTCCGGAGCGTTCGCCGGCAGGTAGCCGCCAAGCTCCGCGTTCGTGGGGCGGCGCGCCCATTCCGCAGCGTAGAGCACTTCGCCGTTCGGACCTCGTCCAACCTCTTCGGAATCGCCAGCGGAAATGCCGGCCTGCGGCATGTGGGCGATATCCGAGGCAGCGAGATCGGCATTGCTGAGTTCAAGCAAGTTCGACGGCGGCGGTGGCGCGATGGTGGGCTTTGCCGGGATGATAATCGGCGGCGGTTTGGGCGTCGGCACATGTAGCGCCTCGGTCTCCGGCGTCCGCGCCGGCGCCTTGGTTGCTGCCGGTGGCGGCGGACGATTGTCCGCGTGGGGAAGCAGATCGACGACCAAAGCCGGCGAGCCCGTGGGCTTCTCTGCGTGCCGTGCGCCAAGGCTAAGCAGGACCAGAAGCAGCAGCAGGTTGATGGCAAGCGCCAGAACCAGGCCTGTGGCGCGGCGCGAAAGCGGTGCTCGCTGCTGTGAAGGAAGGAGCTGGTACTGCAGCACGGCGGCGAGGGAGTTCCGGATCAGGTGGCGTCGCGTGCCGTCAGCTTAGCCGCGGGCGAGTTGAACGGCCAATGAAACCTGAGTGCGCCGTCCACTCCTCGCCTTACGTGGACGCAATGACCATCGAGCTTTTTGCCGGGGTGGTACCACTTGCGAGCGCTGCGATGGCGGCTGCGATCTTGGCTCCGCCCTGCACCGATGGCTCGATGGGATTCGCGTAGTCGGCAGGCTCATTGCAAAGGAGGCGCAGATCGATGAGCGGCAAGCCGGCGGAAAAGGCCACGCGGGTGATCACGTCATTGAACAGCGACAGTGCCGTCCGGATGACAGGACCTTCTGGCGGCGGGAAGTTGGCATCGTAAATGGTGCAGATGGCAGCAGGGACCCCAAGTGCAGTCACGGCGTCGGCCATGGCCTGATATCGTCTGGCGAAGCTTCCCTGCGCTCGGCCCAGCACCGCTACAGCCTCTCCGATGCTTGTTGCCGGCTGGCGAAGCAGGTGAGCGTCGCCGAGCGCATCGTTGCCGCCGGCGCTGACGACCAGGAGGTTGGCGTTATTGGGAAGCCGTGCAAGCTGGCGCGGAACGTCGGAGGTTACAGCTCCGTCGACGGCGAGCAGCGTTGCCTCTGATCCTCTCGGGAGCACCTGTCGCAACTGGGCAACGACATCCGGTCCGCCGCGTACATAGGCGCCGTTGTCGAAGATCGAGTCTCCGAAAAGGACAACATGACAAGGTTCACCAGCCATCCGTCGCTGTCAGGGCGCCGGCACCGTTTGGATGTTCTGCGCGACGTCGTTGCCCGGCTGCGCATTGAAGCTGACGAGCATGTAGAGGCCGAGGAATGCCACCAGGATGGCAAGGATCGTGAAGCAGCCTCGACGGTTGCGTGACTGGGGTAGTTGCTCAGGCATGGACCGTTGGGACGAACCGCCTGGGGGGACGTTCCCGACGTTTCGCCCATGCAACACTGAAACCTGGTTAAACGGCGTCTTTTCACGGGGATGCTAGGGGCTCGGCGGATCGTAAACAGCAATAGCTGCGTTGATCGTGGTCGCGATGTGAAGGAACCTGAGTGACTGACACCACCGAGAAGGCGAATCTGGGCGTACAGGGGCTGGACGACATTACCGTCGGCGGGCTTGCCCGCGGTCGCCTGTTCCTCCTCGAGGGGAGCCCGGGAACGGGCAAGACTACGATCGCCACGCAGTTCCTGATGGCAGGCGCTGCCAATGGCGAGCCCTCGCTCTACATTACCCTGTCGGAGACGGAGGACGAGCTGCGCGCTGGAGCGGCGTCACACGGCTGGTCGCTCGATGGTGTCGATATCTTCGAACTCGTTCCGCCGGAAAGCCTGCTCGACGAAGAGCAGCAGCAGAGCCTGCTCTATTCTTCGGATCTTGAGCTCGGCGAAACGACACGCCGAATCTTCAAGGCCTTCGAGCAGGTCAAGCCCACGCGCGTCGTGCTCGACAGCCTGTCCGAGATTCGGCTGCTCGCCCAGTCGTCGCTGCGCTATCGCCGCCAGATCCTGGCGCTGAAGCACTATTTCGCACGCAGCGGAGCGACGGTGCTGATGCTCGACGACCTGTCGGGCGAAGCCAATGACCGAACAATGCACAGCGTTGCCCACGGCGTCATGCGCCTGGAGGAGCTGTCACCGGAGTATGGGGCCGAGCGCCGCCGGCTGCGCGTCATCAAGTACCGGGGGCAGCGTTATCGCGGCGGCTACCACGACTTCATCATTGCGACCGGCGGCGTGCGCGTCTTCCCCCGCCTTGTTTCGGCTGAGCATCGCAAGCCGTTCAACCGCGATGTGATCCAGACGCCATCCGATCAATTGAATGCTCTGCTGGGCGGCGGGGTCGAACGCGGTTCAAGTGTCCTGATCCTTGGCCCCGCCGGCACCGGCAAGTCGCTGTTGGCGCTGACGTTTGTAGCTGGCGCGGTGAAGCGCGGCGAGACAGCCGCGATGTTCGTGTTCGACGAAGAACTTGGCTTGCTCAACGATCGGGCGAAGGGGCTGGGCATCGACCTCGACGCGATGATCGGCACCGGCAACCTCATTATCGAGCAGATCGACGCCGCCGAACTTACTCCTGGCGAACTTTCGGAGCGGGTGCGCGGCTGCGTCGAGGAGCGGCACGCCCGCACGGTCGTGATCGACAGCCTCAACGGCTACCAGGCGGCGATGCCGGGCGAGCAGGCGCTGATCCTGCACATGCATGAGCTTCTTCAATACCTTAACCGTCAAGGCGCTTCGACATTCCTGACGGTCGCTCAGCATGGGCTGGTGGGCGACATGAAGGCACCGGTCGATGTGACCTATCTCGCGGACACCGTCGTTCTCCTCCGCTACTTCGAGGCGTTCGGGAGGGTTCGGCGGGCGATCTCGGTCATCAAGAAGCGGACCAGCAGTCACGAGGACACCATCCGCGAATATCAGATCAACGCCGACGGAATCACGCTGGGTGAGCCGCTGATGGGGTTCCAGGGTGTGCTGCGCGGCGTCCCCGAACTAGTCGAGGATCGGCCGAAGCTTCTGGAAACCAACAGCGAGTGACACCGGACGTCTCCGAACGGGCGCTGATCCTAGCGCCTCAAGGCCGCGACGCGATCGTCGCGAGCGCGATGCTGGCCGAAGCCGGCGTCCCGACGGCGCCCGTCGCCGATGTCGCGGAGCTTGCAGAGCAGCTGTTCGAGGGCGCGGGCTTCGCTGTGCTTACGGAGGAGTCGCTGGCCGGGACGGACCTGCGAGCCTTGTCGGACTGGCTCGACGGGCAGGCCGAGTGGTCCGACTTCCCGTTCATCGTCCTCACTCAGCGCGGCGGCGGGCTGGAGCGCAACCCGCAGGCGGCGCGATTGCTTAACGTGCTTGGCAACGTCACTTTCCTGGAGCGGCCGTTCCATCCGACGACCTTCGTCAGCCTGGCGCAGTCGGCCCAGCGGACGAGGCGGCGGCAGTATCAGGCGCGGGCTCGCCTCGAGGAATTGAACCTCTTGGCCGCCGACCTCGAGCGCCGGGTCGAGCAGCGTACCGCCGAACATGCTGCCGCGGTCGCGCAGCTGCATGAAGCGCAGAAACTGGAGACGCTTGGCCAGCTGACCGGCGGCGTGGCGCACGACTTCAACAATCTTCTGACGCCGATAACGGGCGCGCTGGACCTTCTGCAGCGCAAATATGGTGACAGCGACCCGCGCTCGGCCCGCCTGCTGACCAACGCACTCCAGGCGGCGGACCGGGCCAAGACTTTGCTGCAACGGCTGCTGGGCTTCGCTCGGCGGCAGGCGCTGCGAACCGAGGCCGTCGACATTGGGGCTCTGCTGACTGGCATGCGCGAGCTGATCGACAGCTCCGTCGGACCCGCCGTGGAAGTGAAGCTGCGCTGCGCACAGCATTTGCAGCCGGCAATGATCGATCCGAACCAGCTTGAGCTCGCAATCCTGAACCTTACGGTGAACGCGCGCGACGCGATGCCGAAGGGTGGGCCGCTGACGATCCTCGCGGAAGAAGTGGCAATGGGTCCCGGCTCCGAGCCGCGGCTCAAGCCCGGCCTCTACATCCGCCTGTCGGTGATCGACGCTGGCACCGGCATGAGTCCTGAGGTTGCGGCCCGGGCGATCGAGCCGTTTTATTCGACCAAGGAATTCGGGCACGGGACCGGGCTTGGCCTGTCGATGGTCCATGGCCTGGCTGCACAGCTTGGCGGCGGGTTTGCCCTGACCAGCGAGCCTGGCGAAGGCACTCGCGTCGACGTTTACCTTCCGGTCGCCGAGGACGGCATTCGGACCGAGCCGCGCCGGATCGCCGAGCCGGTGAGGTCGGTGGGGCGGCGCCTTGCGGTGCTGCTGGTCGACGACGAAGAGATCGTTCGCACCGCCACAGCCGAGATGATCCGCGACCTTGGCCACGACGTCGAGGAAGCCGGCAGCGGCCCGGAGGCACTCAAGCGCCTCGACGAAGGATTGAACGTCGATATCCTGGTCACGGATTACATGATGCCTGGAATGGACGGCGGTGCACTCGCCCGGCAGGTGAAGGAAATCCACCCTGAGCTGACCGTCCTCCTCATCACCGGATACACGGGCAGGACCGACGAAGTTCACCACCTGCCGCGGCTCGCCAAACCGTTCGGCCGGAACGAGGTCGCGACCGCCTTGGCAAGCCTGATGGACGAATCGAAAGTGGTGCCGTTTCCCGGCCGATCGAAGGCGCGGAAACCCTAAACCTCTGCTGCAGGCAAAATCGTTGGGCTAGCTTGCGGGAATCGCTTGCCGGGCGCCGTGGTCTGCGACATCTAGGAGCCGGTTTCGTCGGGGGTGCTGGGGCATGAAACTGTACCGGGTGAACAAGCTCGCCAAGGTCGGCGGGATCGTGATCAAACGTAAGCACATCCTTGCAGACTCGGATCGTCAGGCCGTTGCACAGGCAGAGGAAAGCGCGGACTGCCCGATTTGCGACGTCCTCCGCGACGGCGAGAAGGTCGGCCAAGTTCTTTGAACTAGCACGGCGGGTCATCTTCGGGTCAGCCCTGCGGGCCCACCCGTTTGCAACTCACGCCGGACGATCGGCCATTCTCCTGCAAGTAATTGCGCTTTCGCAACAAGCTGTTACTCGCGTGCTGCGAGCCAGTTCGCTGCCGCCTGCGTTAGAGAGATAGCTTCTTGCCGGATATCCCAGGGAACGCCCGACCCACGGTTAGCGAGCTGATCTCACAAGTAGACTGGCAGCAATCCCCGCTTGGCTCTCCGGACGCGTGGCCGAGCTCCCTGAAGACCATCGTCGGGCTCATGCTTGGCTCCCGGTTCCCCATGTTCATCGCCTGGGGCTCCGAGCTCACCTTCATCTATAACGATGCATACGCCCCTATTCTCGGGACAAAGCACCCGTCGGCGCTTGGCGCGCCATTCCAGCAGATATGGCCGGAGATCTGGTCAGACATCGGCCCCTTGGCCGAGCGCGCGCTTGCCGGAGAAGCGACCTGGCTCGAGGACCTGCCGCTGCGCATGCACCGTCACGGGTACGACGAGGACACCTGGTTCACCTTCTCTTACTCACCGGCGCTAGACGACGCGGGCGTCATTACGGGTGTATTCTGCGCCTGCACCGAGACCACTGAAAAGGTGCTCGCGGTCCGTGAGAATGCGGCCGAGCGGCACCGTCTGGAGCAATTGTTCGGTGAGGCGCCGGCGTTCATGGCGCTGATCAGCGGGCGCGAGCATGTGTTCGAACTGGCGAACAAGGCTTACATGCAGCTCGTCGGTCACCGCGACATTCTCGGTAAGCGCGTCCGCGATGCGCTGCCGGAAATCGAGGGGCAGGGCTTCCTGGAGCTTCTGGATGGCGTTTATTCGTCTGGAGAGCCCTTCGTGGGTCATCAGCTTCCAATCGAACTCCAGCGCTCGCCCGGCCAGCCGGCGCAGGAGGCCTATGTCGATTTCGTCTATCAGCCGATCAAGGACGCTTCAGGCTCCGTCACGGGCATCTTCGCCACGGGCTATGACGTCACTGCCTTGCGAATCGCCCAGGATCGCCTCCGCCTTGCACAACAGGCTGGCGGTATTGGATCGTTCGAGCTTCATCCGGCCACGCGAACGGTCGCGGTCTCTGAAGAATTCTGCCGCATCTGGGGAATTCCAGTCGCCTCGTGCGTGTCGCTCGACCAAACGCTCGGCGCGATTCATCCGGATGATCGCTCGCGAGTGCTCACCGGGCGGGCAGAGATCGGCGCCGAATCGCTAGGCTACGTCGAGTATCGAGTGATCCGCCAAGACACGGGCGAGGTGCGGTGGGTCGCCCGGCGCGGCGAGGCGATCTTTGACGCCGCCCGAGACCTCGTCCGCTTCGCCGGCGTGGTTTATGACATCACTGACCGCCGGAAGGCCGAAGATGCGCTGGCGTCCCATGCGCGCAATCTCGAGACGCTGAACCGCACCGGATCGGCGCTTGCCGGCGACCTCGACATCAGCAGTATCGTCCAGCGCGTGACCGATGCGGGTGTCGACCTGATCGGCGCGGATTTCGGCGCCTTCTTCTACAACGTAACGGACCAGCACGGCGAGCGGCTGACGCTGTACAAGCTCGCCGGAGCGGACCGTTCGCAGTTTGACGATTTCGGCCACCCGCGCGCGACGCAGGTATTCAAGCCGACGTTCGACGGGACTGAGATCGTCCGCTCCGACGACATCACCAAGGATCCGCGTTACGGGCACAACGATCCGCACTTCGGGATGCCGAAGAACCATCTGCCGGTGCGCAGCTATCTCGCCGTGCCGGTCAAATCGCGCTCCAGCGAGGTGATCGGCGGCCTCTTCTTCGGCAACAAGCGACCGGGCGTGTTCTCCCAGTCTCACGAGGAGTTGATCGGCGGCATTGCCTCGCAAGCAGCGATCGCATTCGACAACGCGCGCCTGTATCAGGAAGCGCAGTTTGAAATCGAGCGGCGGCGCAAGGCCGAAGAGCACCAGCACCTGTTGATCAACGAGCTGAACCACCGTGTGAAGAACACGCTGGCCATCGTTCAAAGCCTGGCGCAGCAGTCCTTCTCCGCCGACAAGGCACCTGAGACCGCCAGCCGCGTGTTCGAGGCGCGGCTGGAAGCGCTGTCGACCGCCCACAACCTGCTGACCCGCAAGAACTGGGAAGAAGCCTCGCTTTCCGACACGATTTCAACTGCAGTCGCAGCGGCGACGGGCGAGGCGGCAACGCGGGTCGAGGTCACGGGACCGGAGATCGTCCTTGAGCCACAGACTGCCGTATCGGTCGCTATGGCAGTGCACGAACTTTGCACGAATGCGTTGAAGTACGGCGCCCTCTCGGTCCCCGAAGGGGCGGTGTCGGTAAGCTGGGAGGTCGACCGGGTGGACGAGGAGCCTTTCCTCGATCTTGAATGGAGGGAGTCGGACGGACCGCCCGTTTCCGTGCCCACCAAGCGCGGGTTCGGCAGCCGGATGATCGAGCGCGGACTTGCGGCGCAGCTTCACGGCACCGTAGCTCTCGACTTTGCGCCAAGCGGGCTCATCTGCAGCATCCGGGCGCCGCTGCCGAAGGCATGAGCGGGGCACCCTCCAGCAACACGGTGCTTGTGCTCGAGGATGAGCCGATCATCGCGTTCACGCTCGAGGACATGCTCCTTGAACTCGGCTACCAGGAGGTGATCCTCTCCGGCGACGTGCGCGGGGCCCTCGCGCTTCTTGAAACGTGCGCGCCTTGCGCGGCGGTTCTGGACGTCAACATCAGGGGCGAGCGGAGCTATCCGGTCGCGGCCGTTCTGGCCGAGCGCCGCGTGCCGTTCATTTTCGCTACGGGGTATGGCGACGCGCAGCATCCCGAAGAACTGCGGTCGGTGCCGACCGTGACGAAGCCCTACACAGCCGAGGCGATCCGGAGTGCACTCGCGGCGGCGTAATGGTGTTGTGAGCATGCGCGTGCGACGGTTTTTCGATAGCTTCGGCTCGCAACCGATAGCTGCGTGTTATAACATGGGTTAAGGAGAGACCTGTGCCCAACCCGCTCACGCTGAAACTCGAGCAGTTCACGCGCTTCGCACCGTCGGAGCGCATGCAACTGGAGGAACTGCTTCAATACCCGAGCGAATCATTCCGCCGCGGCAAAACGATCATGCCCGAAGGCAAGAAGATCGACGAGATCCACCTGGTGCTGAACGGCCTTGCCGCGCGATCCAAGACGCTTCCGGACGGCAGCCGGCAGTTCATGGCGTTCCTGGTTCCCGGCGATCTGTGCGACGTCGAGGTGTTCGTCCTCGAAGCGATGGACCACGACATCATCGCGATTTCCGACACCACCTGCCTGTTGATCCCCGCGGAGCGGATGGAAGTGTTGCTGACGCAATCCTCGAACGTCACTCGCGCGATGTGGTGGAGCACGATGACGGATTCCGCCGTGCTCCGGGAGTCCATCGTCAATCACGGCAGCCGCGATGCCCGCGAGCGCATCGCGCACCTCTTCTGCGAACTGCTGGTGCGATACCGGATCGTTGGCGTCGTCAGTGACAACACTATCCCGTTCCCGATGACCCAGGAGGAGCTGGCGGAGGCGACGGGGCTCACTGCAGTCCACGTCAACCGCGTCCTGAAGCAGCTTCGCACCGACGGGCTGATCGACCTTGAGAACAAGATGCTGACCGTGCTCGACTTTCCCGGGCTCCAGAAGGCGGGCCAATTCGAGCCTGGATATCTGCACCTCGTCCGGACGCAAAAGGGCGATCCCGCGATTTCCGAACGGGTCGGCGACCTGGTGCCCCCGACCAAGCACGGCGTGTTCGAAGCTGCGTGGGACAAACTGCAAGAGGTTGCGGGCCAGGCAGCCGATCCGGGCTGACGAAGCCGGCGTGGGGGGCCGGTCGTGCAATTGCACCCGACTGGCCGTCGCGCGGCCAACGCCCGGAACGGCTGTTCCCTCAAAGGGTTGGATGATGGCGGGCGAGATTTCGCCCGTACCAATTCCCTTCAGGAGGATTCCACATGAGTGAGCGTATCGCATCCGCAGTGTTCGACAGCGAGAACGAAGCGCAACGCGCCTTCTCCGAACTGCAATCCGCGGGCATCAACCAGGACGCCATTTCGATCGTCGGCCGCCATGGCGAGCAGAGCAGCAGCGGCGGCAGCATTGGCGGCAGCAACGACGGCGACGATGACGGAGTCCACGAAGGCGGTGCCGCCAAGGGCGCGATCGGCGGCGCGGTCGGCGGCGCCTTGCTCGGCGTTGCAGCGCTTGCGATCCCGGGCGTCGGCCCGCTTGCAGCAGCAGGCGCGATCGCTTCGGGCGCAATTCCCGGAGCGGCAGCGATCGGCGCCGGCGTCGGTGCAGTCGGCGGCGGCCTGACCGGCCTCCTGACCGATCATGGCGTCAGCAACGAAGACGCCAGCTACTACGAGGACCGCATCCATAGCGGCGGGATCTTCCTGTCGGTCGACGCGGACCGCGCCGGCGTTCCCCTCGAGACCGCCCGCGAGATCCTGTTCCGCAACGGCGGGCACAACGCCAGCCAGCAGCGGACGACGACCGCCGCGATCTAAGCCAACTCACCGAGTTGAACGAGAGGGGCGGGAAGCCAGCGGCTTCCTGCCCCTTTTCGTTTGCCCCCGCGAATGTTCCCAATGTTCGCGGTGACGGAGCAGTCTGCCCGCCGCCCGAAGGTGACAAAGGTGACGCCCCTACGCGCTTGCTCGCGCGAGCCTGCCTGGGTGCGAGCGGCACATGAGCAGGGAAGGGGCAGGCGGCGGCGACGCATCGGCAATCTTGGAGCACATCGAGCCAGGTGTAGGACAGCGCCATCCGCTCTCGTGACGCACCTGACCTGTCCGGATTGCCGAGTGTCCTCGCGCCGCTAAACTGCCAGGCGCATGTGCAACCTCTACAAGATGACGAAGACAGTGGACGAGGTTGCGCGGCTGTTCGACGCCATCGCCGATCCGGCGGGCAATGCCGGGGACACGGTCTATCCGGGCTATCCCGGGATCGTGGTCGCGCCGGATGGCGGGGCAGGGCTGCGCGTGCGGCAGATGAGCTGGGGCTTTCCGCTGACGCTGAAGGGCAAGAACGGCCAGCCGCTAAGACCTAAGCCGGTCAACAATTGCCGCACCGACAAGCTCGACAGCTTCATGTGGCGCCACAGCTTCCGCGAGCGCCGCTGCCTGATCCCGGTCACCGCCTTCTGCGAGGCGGAAGGGGAGAAAGGCGCCAAGACCCGCACCTGGTTCTCGCTGCCCGGCGAGGAGCTGTTCGTCGTCGCCGGCATCTGGCGCGACACGGCGGAATGGGGCCCGGCTTATTCAATGGTGATGACCGAGGCGTGCGAGCATGTGGTCGGAGTGCATGACCGCATGCCCGCGATCCTGCCGCGGAGCGCCTGGACGGACTGGCTGGACGGCCCGCCGGATGCGGCGGGGCTGTTGTGCCGGCCGTGGGAGCTGGGGATGACGGTGGAGCGGACGGAAGAGGCTTGGGTGCGGCGCTGAGCGCGCGAGCGTAAGCGAAGTGGAGCGAGCGAGTCGAGCTGGTGCGGACCTTATTCCGGCGCTCACCGTGGCGGTTTGCACATAGTCGAAGCGCTGGTAGCCTTACCAAAATCAACCGGGGGGCGTCATGTTCAACTTCCTAAAGAAGCGGCGCGAGAAGGCAGAGCGGGCGGCTGAGCTTCAAGAACTTGGCCGCGTGCTCGGCGAAAGCTTGGACGCGGAAGTTGAGTTGTTCATTGAGATGAACATTGTTCCCCGCCGTAAAGCGTTCCTTGAAGTGCTGCATGGCCAGATTGCGCAAATTGATGCGCGACTGAAAGAGCTAGACCCTCAGGGTGAGTTATCCCGCTACGAAGCGGCAGCTATCGACGTCCGAATTATGCTGGAGAATTGGGATAATCACAAAGAGGACGAATTGAAGTCGGCACGCCAGGCCCTTGCTGAGGAATACCGGCTAGCTGAAGCTGCTGGCGTGTCTGATGACTTCCAAGCGTTGGTTGAGCGCTCGCTCGCGGAGCAGCGGCTAATCCTGCTGACTGATAGCATGGCGGCAATCAATGAAGTGACAGCTGGAACGCGGGCGACGAACGCGCCTTATACACCTGAAGCCGATGCTTAAGCTCCTGGCGCGGCTCTTTGGTCGCGGAAATGCGCAAACCGATGTGGCCGAACGTGGCACATATTGGTCACCGGAAAGTCCGGAAATCGTGCGGGCGCGATATGCCGCAACTGCCCACTCGCAAGCTGGCGATTATGAAGCTGCTGCCGCTGACCTACAGCGCATCCATGACTTAGAAGTTGCGGAAGCTGGCGAACCGGATTGCACCAGTGAGATTAGACGGGCCAAGTATCTTCAGAAAGCTGGCCAAGGCGATCAAGCTTGGCAGATATTCCAACGGCTGCTGAAGAAGCATCAACGTGACGAATGGCTTGCAATTGACCTGCTGAACGCAATGCGGTTGCACCTTCAGCGTGAAGGCAACCCCGCTGCCGCAATCCCGTATGGCGTTGCTCACCGCTTGGCGCGGGTTGCGCTTTATCGTGATTGGAAGCGCAAGGCTGAGGCTGACTTGAGGAAGCCAGTTGAGAGTTACGGGAGCGCTGACCTTGAGCGGCTGATACGGGAAAACCAGCACCGTGACGTTGAGTTGTGTGACAGGTGGCTGGCTGAGCTGACCGACGCTGACGACATTGCCAAATTGACTACCACTCTCTGCAAGAAGGCCAAGGTTCCTGAGCAAGCTGAAGCCTTGGCCGGGACGCTCCATAACAACATTGCCAGTGAGCTTGGCCCGTTCGCTTACTTACCAGCGGAAGGCGTCAGCTAATGCGCTTCATCGCTGTGGATTTGGAAACAGCGAACCCCCGCATGAGCAGCATATGCCAGATTGGCGTGGTGGCCTTCGAAGACGGCGAAGAGGTTGGTGCTGAGGTTCGCTACGTTGACCCGCGTGACTATTTTGACCCCTACAACGTCGCCATTCACGGCATAACTGAGGATGACGTTGCTGGCGCTCCGCGCTTCAGTGAATTGCATGGCTGGCTCTGCCAGCAAACCACCGGCCAAATCGTTGCGTGCCACACTCACTTTGACCGCGTGGCGTTAGCGCAAGCATGTGGGCAGCACCGGTTAGACCCACTCCCCTGCAACTGGTTGGACACGGCACAGGTGGCGCGGCGGGCTTGGAGTGATGTGGCTCATTCGGGCTATGGTCTGGCCAACTTGGCGCGCCGGTTCGGAATTGAGTTTCAGCACCATGATGCGCTGGCAGATGCTCGCACGGCTGGCCTCATTCTTGTCAGAGCAATTGAAGAAACCGGTTTCGACCTTGGCCAATGGATTGACCGTTGCCGCAAGGGTCTGAACCCGGCCTCTGGCGCTTCCATTCGTCGCAAAGGTGACGGTGACGGGGCGCTTCTTGGCGAAACCATCGTGTTCACTGGTGCCTTGCAGTTGACCCGTAGCGAAGCGGCTGACCTGGCCCATGAAGCTGGTGCGGCGGTCGAGCCAGGAGTGACCAAGCATACCACGTTACTGGTGGTTGGTGACCAAGACCTAGATAAGCTGGCCGGTAACGAAAAGAGCAGCAAGCACCGCAAGGCAGAAGCGCTTATTGCTAAGGGCCAGGCGCTCCGGATCCTTGGCGAAGCTGACTTTATGAGCATGTGCCAAGCCTAAGCATGAGGGGGAACAATGAGGCGTGCGTTGTTGCTGAGTGCGTTGCTGCTGGCGAGTTGCAGCGGCAAGCCTGAGAATGACAGCGACCTTAAGGCGGCGTTTGATGGGTCCTCGCTCAAAGACCCGTCATCGGTTCAACTGCGCAACGTGAAAGCGAATGACCACGTAATTTGCGGCGAATACAACTCAAAGAACAGCTACGGCGCATACGGTGGCTATGAGCCTTTCGTGTTCAACCGGCTCATCAAAGACCTGTGGATTGGCGACAGCGATAACAGATACAGCCGCAGCGCTTTTTGGAAAGATTGCCCCAATGCCGCTCAGCTAGGCTTAGCGGCTTACGACACTGACATGAACGCCTATGACATGAATGCCACTGACATGAACGCAAGTGCGGTGGCAGACGCGACGCTTAATGCCGCTTCGAATGCGGTTGAGAATGCGGCTGGTGTGGTGGCTAATGCTCAAGGCGCAATTGATGACAGCGGCGACGTGGAAGCTGAGCCGACTGCTGATGAGCCGTCCTATGACGTGAACAATGACGGTGGCGAGTAACCGTGCGTCCTACGCGTCCTACGTGGGCCGGATTTGACCCGCCCTGGCCTCTGCTAAGTCATTGAAAAAATGGTGCTGCCGGTGAGGATTGAACTCACGACCTCAGCCTTACCAAGGCAGAGGTCGCAAGGGCTCAATGGTCTAAAAACGACCGCATCTTCCGGCTCCGGCTCGGATGCTTCAACTTCCGCAGCGCGTTGACCTCCTACGTCGGTCGTCTCCGGCAACCTCCGGTTGCCTCCGGCTCCGCCTCAATCTGAGCAGGAAAGCCTTGCCAGCTATTGATCTAGGAACGACCGCATTTTCCTAGAGCGCGACGGGTGTTTGAGCTTCCGCAAGGCTTTAGCTTCAATTTGCCGGATACGCTCGCGGGTGACCGAGAACTGCTGCCCGACTTCCTCCAGGGTGTGATCGGTGTTCATGCCGATGCCGAAGCGCATGCGAAGCACGCGCTCCTCGCGCGGCGTTAGGCTCGCCAGCACGCGGGTGACCGTTTCCTTGAGGTTGGACTGGATCGCGGCGTCGACCGGGATGACGGCGTTCTTGTCCTCGATGAAGTCGCCGAGGTGGCTGTCTTCCTCGTCGCCGATCGGGGTTTCGAGGCTGATCGGCTCCTTGGCGATCTTGAGGACCTTGCGGACCTTTTCGAGCGGCATGGAGAGGCGCTCGGCAAGCTCCTCGGGCGTGGCTTCGCGGCCGGTTTCGTGCAGGAACTGGCGGCCGGTGCGGACCAGCTTGTTGATCGTCTCGATCATGTGCACCGGGATGCGGATGGTGCGCGCCTGGTCGGCGATCGAGCGGGTGATCGCCTGCCGGATCCACCAGGTGGCGTAGGTCGAGAACTTGTAGCCGCGGCGGTACTCGAACTTGTCGACCGCCTTCATGAGGCCGATGTTGCCCTCCTGGATGAGATCCAGGAATTGCAGCCCGCGGTTGGTGTATTTCTTGGCGATGGAGATGACGAGGCGGAGGTTGGCCTCGACCATTTCCTTCTTGGCGATGCGGGCTTCGCGCTCGGCCTTTTGCACCATGTTGACGATGCGCCGGAACTCGCCGAGCGAAGTGCCGGTCTGCTGGGCGATGTCGCTGATCTCGGTGCGAATGCGGTCGACGGTGTCGCGCTCAGCGGAGGCGAAGGCGGTCCATTTCTTGTCGATCTTGCCGACGCGGTCGAGCCAGGTCTCGTCGAGCTCATTGCCCATGTAATTGTCGAGGAAGGCCTTGCGCGGCACCTTGTGGCGCTCGGCGAGGCGGAGCATCTGGCCGCCGAGTGCGGTGAGCCGGCGGTTGTAGCTGTAGAGCTGCTCGACCAGATACTCGATCTTGCTGCCGTGGAACTGGACGCTCTCGACCTCGGCGGTGAGCTGCTCGCGGAGCTTCTGGTACTTCTTCTCCTCGGCGGGCGCGAAATCCTGGGCGCCGGCGAGCGAGTCCATGCGCGTCGCCTGGACCTTGGAGAACTTCTTGTAGAGCGCGGTGATGGTGGCGAATTTCTCGAGCGCCTGCGGCTTGAGCGTCTCTTCCATCTGGGCGAGGCTGAGGGTGTTATCCTCTTCCTCCTCCTCCGCCGCGGGGCGGGCGCGGCGGTCGACCATGTCCTCGTCGTCGTCGCTGGCGTCGGCGTCCGGCTGGTCGGGGACGTCCTCTTCTTCCTTGATCGACGGCCCGGCGGCCTTCTCGCTGATCTCGCCGTCCTCGCCGCCTTCTTCGGTCGCGGCGATCTGCTCGGCGGTCGGGCCCTTGGAGAGCATCGCCTCGAGGTCGAGGATCTCGCGCAGCTGCATGCGGCCCTCGTCGAGGGCGTTCGACCAGCCGATGATGGCGTTGAAGGTGATCGGGCTTTCGCACAGGCCCCAGATCATGGTGTCGCGGCCGGCCTCGATGCGCTTGGCGATCGCGATCTCGCCCTCGCGGGAGAGAAGCTCGACGGCGCCCATTTCGCGCAGGTACATGCGGACGGGATCGTCGGTGCGGTCGACGGCTTCCTTCTTGACCGCGGCCGCCGGGCGGGGGCCGCCGTCGTCGAGCGGGTCGACTTCCTCGTCGGGAGCGGCCTCGGGCTCGTCTTCCTTGTCCTCGTCGTCGTCGCTCTCGGCGGTCTCGACGACGTTGATGCCCATGTCGTTGAGCGCCGACATGACGTCCTCGATCTGCTCGGACGACATCTGGTCGGGCGGAAGCGCCTCGTTCAGCTCTTCATAGGTGACGATGCCGCGCTTCTTGGCGCGGGCGATCAGCTTCTTGATCGACGCATCGTTGAGGTCGAGCAGCGGGGCATCGCCCGCGTCGGCCGTTTCCACTTCCTGGGTATCGTCTTTCGCCATCGTGTCGCCCGTTAGTCGGTGCCGGCAAGGTGCGCCAGCCGTTGTCTCAATCCCTGCTGCGCCTCGATCAGGCGCTGCTGTTCTTCCAGGGCTTCGTCGGTCAATTCCCGCTTCAGCCGTTCGGTTGCAGCCTCGAGGGCCGTGTCGACTTCCTCAGCCGCTGCGATGATCTCCACCGCTGCAGCCAGATCGCTTCGGGCGCGTTCCGGGTCGCAATCGCGGCGGGTGAAGGAAAATCCCATGGCGCGCAGGCCCTTGGTGCCCGTTGCTCCATCCGTGCCCAAGATAGTGGCTAGGCCGTCACGATCAAGCGCGGCGCCGGAGAAGGCGGCGTTGACGAGCTCGTCCCGCGCGCGGGCGGTGCCGCGGTCGGCAATCGGAAGGGCGGCAAGCTGTTCGCAATGGGCAGGCAACTCCTCGGGATAGTTGGTGAAGCCGAGGATCAGCGCGCGGGCGGTTGGAGCGTCGATGCCGCTCGACGCGATGGCGCGCGCCTTGGCGCCGATGGGGGGGAGCGGCGGGGTGAAGCGGCCGTTCTTGAAGGTGCCGCGCGAGGTGCCGTTGTGGCCTGAACCGGACTGCTGGCGACGCGGCGCGACTTCGGACTGGAAGCGCTCGAGCCATTGCTGGCGGTAGAGATGCGCGAGCTGCTGGTCACCGATTGCGGCCGCGTGGTCGATCAGGCGCTGGCGGAGGCCGGCCCGCGCTTCCGGCGTGGTCAGCGGCTGAGCTTCGAGCTCATGACGCCACAGGCGGACGTCGAGGGCCTCGGCACGGCCTAGCAGCGCTTCGAACGCCTCGCGTCCGCCGGAGCGGACGACATCGTCGGGGTCCTGGCCGGCGGGGAGCTCAACGAAGCGCAGCGTTCGTTCGGGCGCAATGTGGGGCAGGGCGCGAAGGGCTGAGCGGATGGCCGCCTTGCGGCCGGCGCTGTCGCCATCGAAGCAGAGCAGGGGCGAGGGATCGAGCCGCCACATGCGTTCGAGCTGCGCTTCCGTGACGGCAGTGCCGTTGGGCGCGACGACTTCGGCGATGTCGGCGCGGTCGAGGGCGATCACGTCCATGTAGCCTTCGACGACGATCAGCCGCTTGGCGGACCGGCTGGCGGGGCTTGCGCGGTCGATGTTGTAGAGCGTGCGGCCCTTGTCGAAGAGCGGCGTGTCGGGGGAGTTGAGGTATTTCGGCTCGCCGTCGCCGAGTATCCGCCCGCCGAACGCGATCACGCGGCCGCGCGGGTCGCGGATCGGAATCATCAGCCGTCCCCGGAAGCGGTCGTAGCTGTCCTTGCCGCCTTCCTCGGGCTTGATGAGCATGCCGGTTTGGACGAGCTTGTCCTCGCCGAGGTGGGTCAGCGCCCGTTGCAGCGCATTGCGGCTGTCCGGAGCGAGACCGATGCCGAACCGCTGAACGGTCGCGCTGTCGATGCCGCGGCGCTTGAGGTACTCGCGGGCGTCGGCGCCGGCGATGCCCTGGAGCTGCTCGGCGTACCACCTTGCGACTTCGCCCATGACGTCGGTGAGGTCGGAGGCGCGCTCCGACCGCTCCTGGGCGCGTGGATTGGGGGCCGGGACGTCGAGGCCTGCCTTCCCGGCAAGCTCCTTCACCGCGTCCATGAACGGCATGCCCCCGTTGTCGGTCAGGAAACGGATCGCGTCGCCGTGCGCCCCGCAGCCGAAGCAGTGATAGAAACCCTTGTCGTCGTTGACGGTGAAGCTGGGCGTCTTCTCATTGTGGAAGGGGCAACAGGCCTTCCACTCGCGGCCGGCGCGGGTGAGCTTCACGGATGGCGCGATAACCGCGGACAGCACCGTTCGAGCGCGAAGCTCGTCGAGGAAGGCGGGGGAGAGGGTCATTCAGAGACCCAAATCAGTGCACTGCGACTCACCGGCCCGCAAGCGCGGCGGGGAAGTTATCCACAGCAGCGAATCGGATCAGGCGCTTAGCGCAGCCTTGACCAGCCCACTGGCGCGCGCAGGCTCGATCGAAGTGCCGAGGCGCTCCTTCACCAGAGCCATGACACGGCCCATGTCCTTCATGCTGGACGCGCCCGTTTCGGCGATGATGGCGCGGATCTGCGCTTGCGCTTCATCATCGCTGAGCTGCTTCGGCAGGAAGCGTTCGATGACGGCGATCTCGGACTCTTCGGTGGCCGCCCGGTCTTCGCGGTTCCCCTTGCGGTAGATCTCGGCCGATTCGCGCCGCTGCTTGATCATCTTCTGAAGCACTTCGGTGACCAGCACGTCGTCGTCGGCCGGAGCGCCGCCGGTGCGCGCCTCGATGTCGCGGTTCTTGATTGCGGCCTGGGCAAGGCGGAGCGTTCCGACGGTGTCCTTGTCGCCGCTCTTCATGGCCGTCACCAGCGCCGTCTTGATCTCGTCGCGGATCATTGTGTCAGTCTCGTCTGCCGGAAACGATCAGCCCTAGCGGTGCAATTCCGGGCTGACCAGCCGTTGACCGGAGAGGTGAATGTGCCTAGCGACGGCGCCTTAGCGACATTGCTGCAAACCCCGACGACGGAAGGCTTCTCCCGCCCATGGCCGACGCGCGCCCCGACACATCCGCCCAACCTGCGGGCGCAACGGGAGTTGTGGTGTTTGCGGACGGGCGAACGGTCTGGGGTCAGGGCTTCGGCGCCGAGGGTGACGCGGTCGGCGAGCTGTGCTTCAACACCGCGATGACCGGCTACCAGGAGGTCATGACCGATCCCAGCTACGCCAAGCAGGTGGTCGCCTTCACCTTCCCGCACATCGGCAATGTCGGCGCCAACGACGAAGACATCGAGGCGGCCGATGCCCATGCGCTCGGCTGTCTGGTTCGAGAAGTGGTGACCGGGCCGTCCAACTACCGGGCCAACGAGAATTTCGCGGAGTGGATGCGCAAGTGGGGGCGCATCGGCATCTCGGGCGTCGACACGCGCGCGCTCACCCGGCTCGTGCGTAATCAGGGGCCGCCCAACATTGCGATCGCGCATCGCGCCGACGGGAAATTCGACCTCGATGCCCTGCGCAAGCTGGCAAGCGAGTGGCCGGGACTTGAAGGCATGGACCTCGCCAAGGAAGTCAGCCGGTTACAAGTCGAGCGCTGGAGCGGCGGCAAATGGGCGTGGGGTCACGGGTACGACCTTGGCCCTCATGACGAGAGCCGGCCGCATGTGGTTGCCGTCGATTATGGCAACAAACGCAACATCTTCCGCAACCTCGTTGAGGCCGGGGCGCGGGTTACCGTGGTGCCGGCAACCGCGACTTTCGACGAGATCATGGCCCACGAGCCCGCCGGTTTCTTCCTGTCGAATGGGCCCGGCGATCCCGCCGCCACCGGTGAATATGCGATCCCCGTCATCCGGCAGATGCTGGAGACGAAAAAGCCGCTGTTCGGCATCTGCCTTGGCCATCAGCTGCTTGCGCTGGCCGTCGGTGGGCGGACGTCCAAGATGTTCCAGGGCCATCGCGGCGCCAATCACCCTGTGAAGCGGCTCGCCGACGGCGGAGTCGAGATTACCAGCATGAACCACGGCTTCGCTGTCGAGTGCGATGGAATGCCGGAGAATGTCCGCGAGACCCACGTGTCCCTGTTCGACGGAAGCAATTGCGGGATCGAACTGAAAGATCGCCCGGCGTTCAGCGTGCAATATCACCCGGAGGCGAGCCCCGGCCCGCAGGACAGCTTCTACCTATTCGAAAAGTTCGTCGGAGCGATGGATTGAGTAGCGGCGCTCCGATGTCACGCCTGCGTATCGCCAGCCTCGTCGTGGGCATGTCGCTCACCCTCTCGGGCTGCGCGACCGCGCAGATGCATAGCGATGAACAGCTCAACAGCATCGCGCAGGGCTGCGGCCTCTCCTTCGGCGAGATCATGCAGGACGAGAGCGAAAAGCGCTTGCTGTTCCTGATGCGCCCCGGCGCCAGCCGTTCGCAACGGGGCTGCGTTCTGGATTGGGCCCGGCGCAACCATCTGCGGCTGGTGATCGTCAACATTGCAATGGAGCCGCGCAGCTGATGCTACGGGCGAACATCTTCAGCCATCATCCCTTGGCTCGCCGCTCAACAGTGTGCGACGCCCACTTCGACACCAGGAGAGTTGCGTAACAATGTCTGCAATGGGTGAGCGTGTTGCCGTCATGAGCCTGGGCCATTCGTGCCAAACGGCCAGGCAGATCGAAGGGAATCTGGACTTGCTCCGCAGCCTGACCGGGGACGAGACGCTGGCCAAGGCCAGCCTGCCCTTCGACTGGCTGATCAGCAGCGCTGAAGGCCTCTCGGGCATGATCCGCGACCGCAGCTTCTTCCCTGAAGATCACACCGGCTTCGTGGCCGACCAGGACCGGCTGCGCCTGCGAGCCCACGACGTGCTCTACTGGCACGTCAGCCGGCACCTCTCGAAGCCCGGGTACCGGCTGTTCGGCGATTTCCAGTCGAAGTTCCGCTACACGTCGTCGCGCTTCGAGAAGATGGGCAAGCTGGACCGCGTGGTCGCGGTGCTGTCGGACACGCAACCCAACCTCCCGTGGAAAGAGAAAAACTGGAAGCTGCGCCTGACCGACACCAGCGTCGAGGAAGCGGACGGCCTTCGCGGCACCTTCGAAGAACTCGTCGGCCGGCCAGTCGACTTGCTGATGGTCAGCCGCAATCCCAAGCCCGAGCGCGCGCTGCCCGATCGCATGGCTTATTACGAAATGGAGCCGGAAAAGGACGGCTGGGCCGGGAACGGCAAGAAGTGGGCGGCAGTCTTCAGCGAATATTTCGCCAGTGCCTAAGCGGACCGACATCTCCTCCATCCTGATCATCGGTGCCGGTCCGATCGTCATCGGGCAGGCGGCCGAGTTCGACTATTCGGGAAGTCAGGCCGTCAAGGCACTGAAAGCCGAGGGTTATCGGGTCATCGTCGTGAACTCGAACCCGGCCACTATCATGACCGATCCCGAACTGGCGGACGCGACGTACATCGAGCCGGTCACCCCCGAGATCGTGGCAAAGATCTGCGAGAAGGAGCGGCCCGACGCGCTGCTTCCCACCATGGGCGGGCAGACGGCACTCAACACCGCGCTAGCATTGTTCGAGGATGGAACGCTGGACCGGCTCGGAATCGAGCTCATCGGCGCCAATGCCCAGGCTATCGAGAAGGCGGAGGACCGCCAGAAATTTCGCGACGCGATGGACAAGATCGGGTTGGAGAGCCCGCGGTCCTCCATCGTCCACTCGATGGAGGAAGCCTGGGCCGCGTTCGAGCACGTCGGCCTGCCCGCGGTGATCCGTCCCAGCTTCACCCTCGGAGGGACGGGCGGCGGTATCGCTTACAACCGTGACGAGTTCGAGCATTTCATCCGCTCCGGTCTCGAGGCCTCGCCGACCACCGAGGTGCTGATCGACGAGAGCCTGGTCGGCTGGAAGGAATATGAGATGGAGGTAGTCCGCGATCGTGCGGACAATGCCATCATCATCTGCTCGATCGAGAACATCGATCCGATGGGCGTTCACACCGGCGATAGCATCACCGTGGCGCCGGCACTGACGCTGACCGACAAGGAGTATCAGCGGATGCGCTCGGCGTCGATTGCCGTGCTTCGGGAAATCGGCGTCGAAACAGGGGGTTCAAACGTCCAGTTCGCGGTCGATCCGAAGACTGGCCGAATGGTGGTGATCGAGATGAACCCGCGCGTGTCGCGGTCGTCGGCGCTCGCCTCGAAGGCGACAGGGTTTCCGATCGCCAAGGTCGCAGCCCGCCTGGCAGTCGGCTACACGCTGGACGAGATCGCCAACGACATTACCGGCGGCGCAACGCCGGCGAGCTTCGAGCCGACGATCGACTATGTCGTCACGAAGATCCCGCGCTTCGCGTTCGAGAAGTTCAAGGGCGCCGAGGCGCTGCTCAGCACGTCGATGAAGTCGGTCGGCGAAGTCATGGCGATCGGGCGCAGTTTTGCGGAAAGCCTGCAGAAGGCGCTGCGAGGCCTCGAGACGGGGCTGTGCGGGCTGGACCGGGTGCGGTCTCTCGAGAATGCCGACCCGGCAACGATCGAAAGCGCGCTGGCGCGGGCGACGCCCGACCGACTGCTGGTCGCAGCGGAGGCGCTTCGCCAGGGCTTCACAGTCCAGCGCATTCACGAGATTGCCGGCTTCGACCCCTGGTTCCTGCAACGCCTCGAGGAGATCGTCCGCGCTGAGGACGAGGTCCGGGTCAGCGGCTTGCCGAGCGATGCCCGGAGCATGCGGCGGCTCAAGGCGATGGGTTTCTCCGACGCGCGGCTTGCCCAGCTCGCGGTGCGCTCGGCCCATGTGGCGCGTGCGCCGGGCGCATCGGGCGTCGTTCACGACGCGGTGAAGGGCATGACCGGCGGCACGACGGAGGTGGAGGTTCGCGAGCACCGCTTGCGGCTTGGCGTCCGGCCCGTCTTCAAGCGCATCGACAGCTGCGCCGCCGAGTTCGATGCCGCCACGCCCTATCTTTATTCGACATACGAGGCACCGCTGTTCGGCGAGGCCGAGGACGAGGCGGACGTCAGCGACCGCCGCAAGGTGATGATTCTGGGCGGCGGTCCCAACCGGATCGGCCAGGGAATCGAGTTCGATTATTGTTGCTGCCACGCGGCCTTCGCTCTTGGCCGGGGCGGCACGGGCCTCGAGACGATCATGGTCAACTGCAACCCGGAGACGGTCTCGACCGACCCGGACACGTCCGATCGGCTTTATTTCGAGCCTCTGACCGCCGAGGACGTGCTGGAGATTGTCCGCCGCGAGCAGGAGCGGGGAGAGCTGATTGGGGTGATCGTGCAGCTTGGCGGGCAGACGCCGCTCAAGCTTGCCGCGGAGCTTCAGGCCTCGGGCGTGCCGATCCTTGGCACCTCACCGGACAGCATCGATCTTGCCGAAGACAGGGAGCGGTTTGCCGCGCTCGTCGGCCAGCTCGGTCTCAAGCAGCCGGCCAACGGGATCGCGCGCAGCCGCGAGGAAGCGCTGCTCGTCGCCGAGCGGATCGGCTACCCGGTCCTGCTGCGGCCGTCCTATGTGCTTGGCGGGCGCGGCATGGAGGTGGTCGACGGACCGGCCCAGCTCGAGCATTACATCGCGACTGCGGTCGCGGTGTCCGGGTCGAGCCCGGTGCTGATCGACCGCTATCTGCGCGATGCGATCGAGGTCGATGTCGACGCCATCTGCGACGGCAAGGATGTCGCGGTATGCGGCGTGCTCCAGCACATCGAGGAAGCGGGCGTGCACTCGGGCGATAGCGCCTGCTCGATCCCGCCGTACAGCCTGTCGCCGGAGATCGTGCGGGAGATCGAGCGGCAGACACGCGAGCTCGCCCTGGCGCTCAAGGTCAAGGGCCTGATGAACATCCAGTATGCGGTGAAGGACGAGGATGTTTACCTCATCGAGGTGAACCCGCGCGCGAGCAGGACGGTGCCCTTCGTCGCCAAGGCGATCGGCCGCCCCGTTGCAAAGATGGCGGCGCGGGTGATGGCCGGCGAAGCTCTGGCGTCGCTGGGACCCGTCGGACGCGAGCTCGACTATATTGCCATCAAGGAATCGGTTTTCCCGTTCGGTCGCTTCCCAGGCACCGATCCGGTGCTCGGACCGGAAATGAAGAGCACCGGCGAAGTCATGGGCCTAGACCGGAATTTCGACGTCGCGTTCGCCAAGGCGCTGCTCGGCGCCGGAATCATGATCCCGCAGGGCGGGACTGCGTTCGTGTCGGTCAAGGACTCCGACAAGGATCATATCGTGCCGGCGGTCGAAAAGCTGCTGGAGCTCGGCTTTTCGATCATCGCGACCGGCGGGACGGCCAGTCACCTGCAGTCCAAGGGCTTGCCAGTGGAGACGGTCAACAAGGTCGCGCAGGGCCGGCCGCACATCGTCGACCGGCTGCTGGATGGCGGGGTGAAGCTGGTGTTCAACACGACCGAGGGCTGGCAGTCGCTGAAGGACAGCCATTCGATCCGGGCAACGGCTCTGGCGAAGAAGGTGCCCTACTTCACGACGGCGTCGGCCAGCCTCGCCACGGCTCGCGCGATCGAGGCCCTGCGGGGGCACGCGCTTGAAGTCGCGTCGCTCCAGTCCTATTATTCCGCTTCCGTAAACTAGCCTCCACCGACGATCTGCATTCGGGCGAGCCCGCCACGGGCACGCCGGGCAGAGTTTTTGATAAAGGGATCCACATGGCGAGTGCCGACAAGGTGCCGATGCTGCCTGAAGGGCACGCGATGCTCACCGACGAGCTGAAGCGGCTGCGGCTCGAACGGCCCGAAGTGGTCGAGGCCATCGAGGTCGCCCGTGCACACGGCGATCTCTCCGAGAATGCGGAATATCACGCCGCCAAGGAGCGCCAGGGCCAGATCGAAATGATGATCGCGGACCTCGAGGACAAGCTGAGCCGGGCGATGGTGATCGATCCGACGACGCTGTCGGGCGACAAGGTCGTGTTCGGCGCCACCGTCACGATGCTCGACGAAGACCACAAAACGGTTCGCTATCAGCTGGTCGGACAAACCGAGGCGGACGCCCGCGTGGGGCGGATCAGCTACAATTCGCCGCTCGGCCGCGCCCTGATCGGCCGGCAGGCCGGCGAAGAAGTCGAAGTCTCGACGCCGTCGGGCGACCGCTACTACGAGATCGAGAAGATCGAATTCCTCTAGGGGACGCCGCCAAGCGCATTCCGCGCACTGCAACGGTCGCCATCCTCGTGCTGACCTGCGCGGCGTGGCTGATCACGGTGCTGCTTGGCCTGCAGGATCAGGCGGTCGGTGCGCTAGGGTTCATCCCGGCGCGGGTGAGCGGCCTCGTTCGCATAGCTCCGGCTGCTCCGGCATTCCTGACCCCGCTGACCGCAACCCTCGTTCATTCGGGGCTCGTGCACCTCGGCTTCAACATGCTGATGCTCGCCTGGTGCGGCGCAGCGGTGGAGCGGGTGCTGGGCAAGGGCGGACTCGTCGCCTTGTATCTCGTTGGAGCCTATGCCGCGGCGCTCGCGCAGTGGCTGCCCGACCCGACTGGCTTGGTGCCGATGGTCGGAGCAAGCGGCGCAATCAGCGCGGTGATCGGTGCATTCGCGCTAAGCTTTGGCCGCGCCAAGCGGGTCACGTCCTCTGCGCGACTGAACCGCTGGATCAACGTCGCCTGGTTGCTGGTCGCCTGGGTGGTGCTTCAGTTCATGATGGGCTGGATGGCGGGCGGCGAGGGCATGCTCCTCGCCACTCCGGCGCACATCGGCGGTTTCCTGGTCGGCCTGCTGCTGCAGCGGCCGCTCCTGCTCTGGCGCTACCGCTCCGCCTGAGCGTCGGCGTTGCTGCGCGGGCGAGCGGTTCCGCCGCCTTCCGGCTCGAGGAGCCGGTGCAGATGGACGACGACATATTTCATCTCGGCATCGTCGACGGTGCGCTGGGCGCGCCCGCGCCACGCGTCTTCCGCCGCGGCATAACTGTCGTAGATGCCGACCAGGTCGATGGTGCCGAGGTCGAAGTCGAGGCCGCGGGGGTCCTTGACGCGGCCGCCGAATACCAGGTGAAGCTTGCTCATGAGCGGCCCGCTAGCAGGATTTTCCGGCGGCTGCGAACGCTGCGGATCAGCTGCCGGTCTTCGCGGCGTCGGCGGCAGCGCGGGCTGACGCCTTGGCGGCATCGGTGACGCTGTCGAGGAGCGAGCGGATCGTCTCCTCGCCCTTCTCCCGGCTGATCCCAAGCTCACCCAGGCGCTGGGTGCCCGTCTCGCGGGCAGCGGTCGCAGCGGCCTTGGCGCTGTCCCGCACGCGGCGGGCTGTCGGCTTGACGAGGCGGTCCTCAGTCTCGGTGCGCGGCAGAATGGCCGCGATGAGCGCTCCAGCGGCTAGCCCGCCGGCGAGCGCGATCAGAGGCGCGTCGCTGACGCTGTTCGACACGCTGCCGCGGGCGCTTTCATAAGCTTCGATCGCCCGCTGGCGGGGATTGCCGGTGCTGGCGGTCTCGGTGCTGCTGCGTGAGTCGGTCATTCAACTGTCTCCGTGTCTTTGCTTTTCGATTTCTTCCGAGCCTTGCGGTTCTTGCCCGTCACTCCGTTCGCCACCTTGCCCGCGAGATTCATCAGCGGCCGCCTAGCGAGAAGAATGGCGATTGCGGCCACCGCTCCTCCGCTCGCAACCGGTCTGGCGCGAACGGCGTCAACGGCATCCTCGGTGAGGTCGGCGCCCTTGCTCTTGGCGCCTTCCCATGCGTCACGGGCCAGGGTGCGTGGGCTGATCCGCTCCTGCAATTCCTGGGCCGTGCTCATCAGCCGGGCGCGTGTGCGCTCTGCCTCAATGCGAGCAGCGGCGACTTGCGGGGTGTCCGTCATAGGTCCCTCTTGAGGCGGCCGAGACCGTACCAGACGAGCCCGCCCGCGAGCGCCAGGAACAGAACCATGCCGATGACGCCGGCGGCGAGCGGCCCGACGAACTTGGCGAGCGCAAGTACAACCCCGAACGCAAGCGCGTTGAGCGCCGCCATCGAGATGAACAGCGCCGCAGCAAACAGCCCCGCAGGAAGGGCGAGGGCGCTCGCCTTGGCGGTCGCGATGGCCTTGACCAGCCCGACCTCGGCCCGCGCATAGGCCTTGCCGTCCTCGATGAGCTGGTGAACCAGCTCACCGACGGGGCGTTCGGCGCCAGACGGCGGACCGTGGTCGGGAACCTTGAGCATCAGTCGCGCTCGTCGCCTTCGTCGTTGCCAGTCGTGCCGAGGCCGCTCTTGACGAGACGGGCAAGGACGAACCCGACGACAGCAGCGCCAGCGAGCGCAACGCCCGGGCTGTTGCGGACGAAGCCACGCGCGTCGTCCATCAGCTCGTCGGGGTCCTTGCTGGCGATGTTGTTTGCGACGTTCTCGATCGCCGAGGCGGCGCGGCGGGCATAATCGCCATATTCGTTGCCGAGCCGGTCATCGAGGCCGGTGGCAGTATCGCCGACCATCCGGCCGACGCTGGCCAGCGCTTCGGAGGAGCGCTCGAGGCCCTGCGAGACAAGTCCGCGGGCGCGGTCACCGCCCTGACTCATCAGCCGCTCGCGGCCGCTGCGCAGCCGGTCGGCAAGGCCGCCCTCGGCGCTGCCGCTGCCGATCGAGGGACGCTCGGCGTCACCAGTGGGGGCAGGAATTTCGCGCTCTTCAACAAGGGTCGTGTTGACCTCGACAGTGCCGGTTTGCGACGCGCCGGCGATCACGGTGTCGGTGCCTTCGGGCAGAGCGGTTTCGTTGTCAGCCATTCCAGTCTCCTCTTCTTGCCGCTTCAACCCCGAAGTCCGGATGCTCGTTCCTGACTTCCGAAGCGAAAGTTGCACGATCGAACGCTCTGCCTATTAGGCTGGGGCGACACCGACATTGTTACGCTACCGCAAGGAAGTTCGCCATGACCATCATCGTCGACGTGCACGCCCGCCAGATCCTCGACAGCCGCGGCAACCCGACCGTCGAGGTCGACGTCACTCTGGAAGACGGCAGCCTGGGGCGCGCCGCAGTTCCCTCCGGCGCCTCGACCGGCGTCCACGAGGCGGTCGAGCTGCGGGACGGCGACAAGAGCCGCTGGGGTGGCAAGGGCGTCACCAAGGCCGTCGAGGCGGTGAATGGCGAGATTGCCGAGGCGGTGCTCGGGCTGGACGCCGAGGACCAGGCGGGCATCGATGCGGAGATGATGTCCCTCGACGGCACCGAGAACAAGGGTCGGCTCGGGGCGAACGCGATCCTCGGCGTCAGCCTGGCCACCGCAAAGGCTGCCGCCGAATCGGTCGGGCTGCCGCTGTACCGCTACGTCGGCGGAGTGGACGCGAGCCTGTTGCCGGTGCCGATGATGAACGTGCTGAACGGCGGCGCGCACGCCGACAATCCGCTCGACTTCCAGGAGTTTATGATCGTCCCGGCGGGCGCTCCGACGTTCGCCGAAGCGCTGCGTTGCGGGGCGGAGATTTTCCATGCGCTCAAGGCGGCGCTTCATAAAGGCGGGCTGTCGACGGCTGTCGGTGACGAGGGTGGCTTTGCGCCCGACCTCAAGTCCGCGCGCGAAGCGCTTGATTTCATTCTCGGTGCCGTCGAGACCGCAGGCTACAAGGCCGGCGACGACGTGCTTCTGGCGATGGATCCGGCGGCAAGCGAGTTCTTCAAGGACGGCAAGTACGAGCTCAGCGGGGAGGGGGCGAGCCTGACGCCGGAGCAGATGGCGGATTACTATGCGGCGCTCGCGTCGGATTACCCGATCGCCTCGATCGAGGACGGCATGGCCGAGGACGACGCTGAAGGCTGGACGATGCTGACCCAAAAGATCGGCAATCGGGTGCAGCTCGTCGGCGATGACGCGTTCGTGACCAACGTGAAGCGGCTCCAGTGGGGCATCGATCACGGCCTCGCCAATTCGGTGCTGATCAAGGTCAACCAGATCGGCACGCTGACGGAGACCATTCATACGGTGCGGCTTGCCCAGACGTCGGGCTATACGAGCGTCATGTCGCACCGGTCCGGCGAGACCGAAGATTCGACGATTGCCGACCTCGCGGTTGCTCTGTCCTGCGGGCAGATCAAGACCGGCAGCCTGGCGCGGTCGGACCGCACCGCGAAGTACAACCAGCTGCTCCGCATCGAGGAAGAGCTTGGCGAAACCGCCCGCTACCCCGGACGTGCGGCGATCCGGGCGTACAAACCGGCGTCATCCACAATTTAATCCACGATTCCATTCAATAAGGCTTGCGTTCGCATGCCCTTCGTGATTCTTCTGGTCACGTCATGGGGGGTGCTTCGAAAAGCCTTGGATTGATCCGCAGGTCGGCTGTGCCGGCCCTGGCGCTGATTGTCGTCGGCACCTTCGCGGGACACGCGGTTGCCGGTCCCAACGGGCTGCTTGCCTGGGGCGGCTATCATCGCGCGCTCACCGCGCGGCAGGCCGAGCTTTCACAGCTCGAACAACAGCAGGCGCAGCTCCGCCACCACTCCGCGCTTCTCGATCCGCGCAAGGCGGATCCCGACATGGCCGACGAACTGGTCCGCAAGGACCTCGGACTGGTCCGCCCCGACGAGGTGATTGTTAGCCTCGACTAGTTGCCGCATGAGGCACGCTTTCTTATAGAGCCGCGGCTTCCCGGCCGTTCGAAAGGCTTTCCCCTTGGCGCGTTCAGCGAAATCCCAGTCTGCATCATCCACGCCCGTCGCGCCGCAGTTCGAGCGGCCGTCGCAGCCGGGGCGCTACGAGGCATCCAAAGAGGAGATGCTGACCTTCTATCGTGAGATGCTGCTCATTCGCCGCTTCGAGGAGCGGGCGGGGCAGCTCTACGGCCTGGGACTGATCGGCGGTTTCTGCCACCTCTACATCGGCCAGGAAGCCGTGGCGGTCGGGCTCCAGTCGGCGATGACCGTCGGCAAGGATAGCGTCATCACCGGCTATCGCGACCACGGGCACATGCTTGCCTACGGGATCGACCCCAAGGTCATCATGGCCGAGCTGACCGGTCGGGCCGCTGGCATCTCCAAGGGCAAGGGCGGCTCGATGCACATGTTCAGCGTCGACCACGGCTTCTACGGCGGCCACGGCATCGTCGGCGCCCAGGTGCCGCTCGGCACGGGGCTCGGCTTCGCGCACAAGTATCGCAACGACGGCGGCGTGTGCCTTGCCTACATGGGTGATGGCGCGGTCAACCAGGGCCAGGTCTACGAAGCATTCAACATGGCCAAGCTGTGGGATCTGCCGATCATCTACGCGATCGAGAACAACCGATATGCGATGGGCACCTCGCTGCAGCGCGCCGCGGCGGAGCCGTTGCTTTACCGGCGCGGTGAAGCACACCGCATCCCCGGGCTGCAGGTCGACGGAATGGACGTGCTCGCGGTCCGCGCGGCTGCCCAGGAGGCGCTCGACTGGACCCGCGGTGGCAAGGGCCCGATCATCATCGAGTTCATGACCTATCGCTATCGCGGGCACTCGATGTCGGATCCGGCCAAGTACCGGACGCGCGAGGAAGTCCAGGACGTTCGCGAGCACCGCGACCCGATCACCCACGCCGAACGCGATCTCGAAGCGCTCGGCGTGAGTGCCGACGAACTCAAGGCAATCGACAAGGAGATCAAGGACATCGTGGTCGCTGCTGCGAAGTTCGCCGAAGAAGCGCCGGAGCCTGATCCAGCCGAATTGTACACCGACGTGCTGGTGGAGAGCTACTGATGGCGACCGAGCTCAAGATGCCGGCGCTTTCGCCGACCATGGAGGAAGGCACGCTCGCCAAGTGGCTGGTCAAGGAAGGCGACGAAGTGAAGTCCGGCGACATCCTCGCCGAGATCGAGACCGACAAGGCGACCATGGAGTTCGAAGCCGTGGACGAAGGCACGATCGCCAAGATCCTGGTCGCCGAGGGCACCGACGGAGTGAAGGTCGGCCAGCCGATCGCGCTTCTGGCCGCCGAAGGCGAAGAAGTGTCGAGCGATGGCCCGCCTGCGGCTGAAGGGCAGCCCAAGGATCATGGGCCTGCGCCGGAAGCCGAAGCTGGTACGCCGACGCCGTCGGACCAAAAGACCGAGCAGAGTTCAGTCGAGCGAGCCGGCGCGCAGCCGCTGATGGAAACCGCTGCTCGCGACCTCGTCGCGGACGTTGCCAGGACCCGCGATGACCCGGAGGTGCCCGCCGGCACCCCAGTGGTCAGCACCACGGTCCGCGACGCACTGCGTGACGCCATGGCGGAGGAAATGCGCAAGGACGAGCGCGTTTTCGTCCTGGGCGAAGAGGTCGCGGAGTACCAGGGCGCGTACAAGGTCACGCAGAACCTGCTCCAGGAGTTCGGGCCGCGGCGCGTCGTCGATACTCCGATCACGGAATATGGCTTCGCCGGGCTGGGCGCAGGAGCCGCGATGGGCGGGCTGCGGCCGATCGTCGAGTTCATGACCTTCAACTTCGCGATGCAGGCCATCGACCACATCATCAATTCGGCGGCGAAGACCAATTACATGTCGGGCGGCCAGATGCGCTGCCCAATCGTTTTCCGCGGGCCGAACGGCGCCGCTGCACGCGTCGGCGCGCAGCACAGCCAGAATTACGGACCGTGGTACGCCAGCGTCCCGGGACTCATCGTGATCGCGCCTTACAGCGCTTCGGACGCGAAGGGTCTTCTGAAGGCCGCGATCCAGAGCGACGATCCGGTCGTGTTCCTTGAGAACGAGCTCCTCTACGGCCAGCATTTCGATGTTCCGCAGCTCGAGGACTACGTGCTTCCGATCGGCAAGGCGCGGATCGTTCGCCCGGGCAAAGACTTGACACTGGTCAGCTACTCGATCGGCGTGGGGGTCGCTCTGGAGGCTGCGCAGGAACTGGCCGGACAGGGGATCGATGCGGAAGTCATCGACCTGCGCACGCTCCGGCCGCTGGACACGGCGACGGTGCTGGAGAGCCTCAAGCGGACCAACCGGATGGTCGTGGTCGAGGAAGGCTGGCCGACGTGCTCGATCAGCTCGGAAATCATCGCGCTGGCCATGACGGAAGGTTTCGACGACCTCGACGCGCCCGTCCTTCGGGTGACCGACGTGGACGTGCCGCTGCCTTATGCGGCAAACCTGGAGAAGCTGGCGCTGATCAAGGCCTCCGACGTGGTCGAGGCGGCGCGGACCGTCTGCTATCGCTGAAGCACCGAAGCGCGATCGCGATCTGATCCGGCTGCACTGGCCGGAGCCGTTGCGGCCAGCGCTCGATGCTCTGCTCGACATTGATGACGCCATGGCCACGGTGGTGGTGACGGCAAGCCAGCCAGCGCTTGCCGCGATCAAGCTGGTCTGGTGGCGGGATGCACTGGAAAAGCTCGACACTTCTCCGCCGCCACCCGAGCCGCGGCTGCAGGCGGTCGCGTCAGAGTTGTTGCCACTCGAAATCAGCGGCGTAGATCTAGCCGCGCTCGAGCAAAGCTGGGCCCTGCTGCTTCACACCGACGAGCGCGAGCTGTTCGAGCGCGGGTTGAGGTCCCGCGGACCCGCGCTGTTCGGCCTGGCTGCCCGCTTGCTTGGCGCCGAGTTCGATCAGACGGTCGAAGCCGCTGCCGAGGCCTACGTGACCGCTGATCTTGCACGGCGCGGGTTTCCGGACCTGAGTGCCGGCGACAATCCCCGTACGATGACGGCTCGGCGCCACGTCCGCCCGCTGACCGCCTTCGGCGCTCTTGCGCGGCGGGACCTGCGCAGAGGAGGGCCACCGTTTGAACCTGAAGCCACGCCCGGGCGCGCGTGGACGCTGATGCGGCACCGCATCACCGGGCGCTTCTAACCGCAGTTGACAGAGGCTCCTCCGATCCGGAGGTTGCCGCGGTGCCGAATCTCCTGCTTCCTGGGAGTATTCGATGTTGCGTTTTCTTGCGGGCGCTGCAGCTGCGTTCCTTCTCCTGACCGGCGCCTTTCTGATGTGGCAGTCGCACGCGGCGCAGCCGACCTCCGCGCTGCCGGATGCGCCGGCCCCCCGCGCTGCTGCTGGGGCTCCGGCCTTGCTCGCCGCCTCCGTCCCGTTCGAGCCGCCGCAGGCAACCGCCGCCACCCGCGAAGAGAAGCGCTTCTCGCGGGCCGACAAGAACAAGGATGGCAAGATCGAGTCCGAGGAGATCTTCGCGCCGCGGCGAAAGGCCTTCGCCAAGCTCGACGTCAACGGCAACGGCGCACTGTCGTTCGAGGAATGGGCGGCACGAAGCATCCAGAAGTTCAAGGGCGCCGACGCCGATCGCACCGGATGGCTGACTGCGGCCGAGTATGCGACCACGGCGCCTCCTGCTCCCAAGCGCAAGCGGTGCAGTTGTTAATTTCAACGCTAACAGTTCGTTACCGGTTGAGGACGAGCAAAATGGCTCTACGGCGTGCGGATGAATCTCGCCTCACTGACGTACACCAGCCTCGCTCGCCTCGACCTCGAAGCCCCCGATCTTGAAGCCATCCACCGGTCCGCCAGGGAGCTTAACGCGCTCGACGGCATCACTGGACTGCTGGTGTTCAACGGAACCCACTTCCTGCAGATCATCGAAGGGGTGCCGGATGCGATCGAGGATCTCGTGCAGCGGCTTCGCCGCGATCGCCGCCACAGTGGGTTCGAAGTGCGCGACCAACATCCGGTGGAGGCGCGCAGCTTCCCGGACTGGTCGATGGAACTGGTGCGCGTGAAGGCGAGCTATTTCCAGGCCCGCGACACGATTGCGGAGCGGCTGCCCGGCACGGTCCCGGAGGCGATCCGGGCCCGGCTGTTCCGGATGACCGAGCTGATCTCCACGATGAGCTTCGAAAACTAGGCGGGCTCCGGCACCCGCGCGGCGTTCATCCAATCGGCGAACGCGGCGCGAGCGCGCTCGGTGTAGGCCTTCTTGCGATCCGCCTTGCGAGCGCGTCCGGGCGGCGGCGGCATCAGGCCGAAATTGACGTTCATCGGCTGGAAGGTCTCGGCTTCGGCGCCGCCGGTGATGTGGCCGAGCAATGCTCCGAGCGCCGTCTCGACGGGTGGTGAAGGCAAGGATTCGCCGCTCAAGTCGGCAGCCGTGAAGCGGGCAGCGATGAGGCCGATTGCGGCGCTTTCGACATAGCCTTCGCAGCCGGTAATCTGGCCGGCGAAGCGGATGTTCGGCTTCGATCGCAAGCGCAATTCGCTGTCCAGCAGCCTGGGCGAGTTGATGAAACTGTTACGGTGAATGCCACCGAGCCGTGCGAACTCGGCATTTTCGAGCCCCGGGATCGACCGGAAGATGCGGACCTGCTCGCCGTGCTTCAGCTTCGTCTGAAAGCCGACCATGTTCCACAAGGTGCCGAGCGCGTTATCCTGCCGAAGCTGGACGACGGCGTAGGGCCAGCGCCCCGTGCGTGGATTGTCGAGGCCGACACCCTTCATCGGGCCGTACCGCAGGGTCTCTGGTCCGCGCTCCGCCATCACCTCGATCGGCATGCAGCCTTCGAAGTAGGGCGTGTCCTTCTCCCAATCGTGGAACGGCATCTTTTCGCCGTCCACCAGCGCGGCCACGAAGTCGTCGTACTGCGCCTTGTCGAGCGGACAGTTGATGTAGTCCTTGCCGCCCTTGTCCCAGCGGGCCGCCATCCAGGCGATGTCCATATCCACGCTGTCGCGGTGAACGATCGGGGCGATCGCATCGAAGAAGGCGAGGGCGCCTTCGCCGGTCTCCGCCGCAATCGCCTCGGCAAGGCGCGAGCCGGTGAGCGGCCCGGTGGCTATGATCGTCGGGTGATCGGGGAGAGTGTCAATCCGCTCTCGGGCGATCGTGATCCGCGGATGCTGTCCGACGCGGGCGGTCACTTCGGCAGCGAAGGCTTCGCGGTCGACGGCCAGTGCGGAGCCGGCGGGCACCCGGTGCTTATCGGCGGCGGCCATCACCAACGATCCGAGGTCACGCATCTCCTGATGGAGCAGGCCGACCGCGTTGTGCTCGGCATCGTCGGAGCGGAAGCTGTTCGAACAGACCATCTCGGCAAGTCGGTCAGTCTCGTGCGCGGGCGTCATGCCGCCGCCGCCGCGCATCTCGCTGAGACGGACGCGAGCGCCCGCTTCGGCGAGCTGCCAAGCGGCTTCCGAGCCGGCGAGGCCGCCGCCGATGATCTGGATGTCGAAGCTCATGCAGGGCTGTTAGTCGCGCGCAGTCGCGCTATCCAGCGGCGATGCGCATCTTCACCATCGGTTATGAGGCGACCACGGTTGCCGACTTCCTTGCGGCTCTCACGCAGGCCGGAGTGAAGCGGGTGATCGACGTCCGCGCTCTGCCGCTGTCGCGACGGCCCGGCTTCTCCAAGTCGGCACTGCGGGGAGCGTTGGAGCAAGCTGGCATCGAATATGTGCACTTGAAGGCGCTCGGCACGCCGGCGGAGGGCAGGGCGGCCGCGCGGGCGGGACGGCACAAGGAACTCGAGCGCATATATGCCGGTCAGCTCGAGCTTCCCGAAGCGATCGGCCAGGGAGCGCAGATGCTCGACCTCGCCGCCGAAAAGCCAACCGCGCTGCTGTGCTTCGAACGGGAGCCCGCGCATTGCCATCGCACGCTGTTGCTGAATGCCCTCGCGGAGGATGCCGAAGTCGTGCATCTGTACGCCTGACATGATCACGCTCGCCCTGACAGCCGCCGCGCAGACGCTCTCGGCCAACAACTACGCCATCAGCCAGCGGATGGCCGCGCCCGCTGGCCGCCCGGCCTGGGGCGACGAATTCGACGGCAAGGCGCTCGACCGTAGCAAGTGGAGCTTCGACACCTCGCACAACAAGACGGGCTGGTTCAACGGGGAGCTGCAATATTACGCGGCGAACCGGCCCCAGAACCTCCGTCTGGTCGACGGCAAGCTGGTCATCGAACTCCGCAAGGACCCGGCTGCGATCCGCAGGCTGAGTGACTGGGGCGGACAGAAATACAGCTCGGCGAAGATCGTCACCAAGGGCAAGGCAAGCTTCCGCTACGGCTTCGTAGAAGTGCGGGCGAAGCTGCCGTGCTCAAAGGGAACCTGGCCGGCGATCTGGATGATGCCGGTGGGCTCGGCGGCGTGGCCCGAAGGGGGCGAGATCGACATCATGGAGCATGTCGGTTCGCAACCTCATGTCGTCCATGCCAATCTGCACACCAAGTTGTTCAACCATCAGATTCAGACCGGCCGTGGCGCGGACTATCCGCTGGCTACCAGCTGCGAGGCGTTCCACCGGTATCAGCTCGACTGGCAACCGAACGCGATCACCATCGGCGTGGATGACCATGCCTACATGCGGGTTCGGAATAATCAGCCGGGCGGACGCGGTGCCTGGCCGTTCGACACCCCCTTTTACCTGATCCTCAATCTGGCGATCGGCGGCGACTGGGCGGCGGCTACGGGCCTGGACGACGCCGCGCTCGCGCAACGGTTCGAGGTCGACTACGTGCGCGTCTGGCGACCGCGGAGCGCCGGACAGCCGTAGGAACCGCTGCTGGCAATGGCCGTTCCCTCGATTGGAACGTGTTTCCAACAAGGGAGAGAGCAAACATGAGGAACCTGGCAATCTTGCTCGGCGGCGCCATTGCGCTTGCCGGATGCTCGACGTCCACACCGCCCGCAGAGGCGCCGCCGCCTCCTGCAGCGGTCGACATGACCAACCCGTTGATGGCGCCTGGGTATCTGGCGATGGCCGCTAGCAGCGACCAGCTGGAGATCCAGTCGGGCCAGATGGCGCAGCAGATGTCGCAGAATCCGCAGGTGCGGAACTTCGGCGGCTTGCTGGTGGCGGACCACACCCGCACGACGCAGCTGCTGGCGAGCACGGCCCAGTCCGCCGGCATCACCCCGCCGCCGCCGACCCTGCTTCCCGAGCATCAGGCAATGCTCGACCAGCTTCGCTCTGCAGGCTCCGGGCCGGGCTTCGACGTTGCGTTCAAGAACGCGCAGATCGCGGCCCACCAGCAGGCGCTGCAACTGCACCAGAACTACGCTGCCAGCGGCGACGTCCCGGCGCTTCGCGCGGTCGCAGGCCAGGCTGTTCCGATCATCCAGATGCACCTGAACCAGGCGCAGATGCTGAACGTGAACATGCCGGCTCCGCCGCCGCCGCCGATGCCGTCGACCGGACGGGCCGGCGAGCGCGGCTAAGCGCCTCATAAATTGAGCCCGGCCCATCAAAAGGCCGGGCTCAATTGTATCCAGTCGATTCGACCGACGGCGCTTAGGCGGTCGGGAGTTCTTCGGCGCGCGTATGTCCGTCGAGCAGCGCCTCGATGTCGGGGATGGGCCGGCCGCTCATCTCCTTATTGACGGTGCAGACGATCCGCTTCTCGACTTCCTTGTGAAGCTTCTTGCGAAGGTGGCCAAGCGCCTTTGGAGGTGCGACGATGGCGAGCGCTTCGAAGTCGTTGCGGAGGGCGCGCGTCTTGAGCTCCTCGGCGGCCTGCTCGATCCACAGGTCCTCCTCCTGCTGATGGAAGTCCGTCTCTCCCGTCGTGTCGCGTTGTCCGCCCCACGACGAGGTCTTGGAGCCCTGCGCATCGGTGCGCAGGTCGCGGTCTTTCCGGTCTTCGCGCTCATCATGCGCTTCGGTGCGCAGATCGATCTGGTTCTCATCGCCCTGGTTGCGGAAGAACAGCATCTTGCGGCCATCGGCGACGAGTACGAGCGCGTTGTTGGGAAGGGGCATGTGGTCATTTCCTCCTGATCATTCTTGAACAAGAGAACGCGGAGCGAGCGACGGAGGTTTCCGCCGCTCGTCGCAGCGCCGAGTTGCTTACTCGGTTTCCGGGTCGGCCGGCTTCTGGAGTTCGCTTTCGCCGATGACCGCGTCCTCCGTCGGCGCGATTTCCTCGTCGCCACCCTCGATCTCGAGATCCTCCTCATCGTTCTCTTCGATCTTCGCAACGCTGACCACGTGCTCGTTGTCGGCGACTTTGAAGATCGTGACGCCCATGGTGTTGCGGCCCGCGATCCGGATGCTGCCGACGGTGGTGCGGATCACCTTGCCCTGGTCCGTCACCAGCATCAGCTGTTCGCCTGGACGGGCCGGGAAGCTGGCGACGACGCAGCCGTTGCGCTGCGAGGTGTCGATGTTGGTGATTCCCTGGCCGCCGCGGTTGGTACGGCGGTATTCGTAGGCGGACGAGCGCTTGCCGTAGCCGTTCTCCGTCACGGTGAGGATGAACTGTTCCTTCTCGTGAAGCTCGGCGATCCGGTCGGCCGAGATCGGGCAATCGCCTTCCTTCTCGCCCTTCCACGGGGCGAAGCGCAGATAAGCTTCGCGCTCCTCCTGCGTGGTGCCGACGCGGTGGAGAATCGACATCGAGATGACTTCATCGCCGGGAAGCAGGCGAACGCCGCGGACGCCCGTCGAAGTGCGTGACTGGAACTCTCGCACGTCGGTCGCCTTGAAGCGGATTGCCTTGCCGTGTCGGGTGGCGAGCAGGACGTCGTCCCCTTCGGAGAGCAATTCCACGCCGATCAGCCGGTCGGTCGTGTCCGCCTGCTCGTCGCTGTCGTCACCTTCGACCTCTTCGGCGGGGCCGGTGCCAAATCGCATGGCAATCTTGCCGGCCGTGGGGATGTTGGTGAACGCAGCCATGCTGTTGCGCCGTACCGTGCCGTTCGCCGTTGCGAACATGATGTGCAGGTCGCCCCATTCGGCTTCGTCCTCAGGCAGAGCAAGAACGGTCGAAATCGACTCCCCCGCCGCCAGGGGCAGCAGGTTGACCATGGGCCGGCCGCGAGTGTTCGGGCCGCCTTCGGGGAGCTTCCAAACCTTCATCCGATAGACGCGACCGAACGTGGAGAAGAACAGCACGGGGTTGTGGGTGGACGTGACGAACAGCGTCGTCACCGCGTCCTCTTCCTTGGTCGCCATTCCGGCGCGGCCCTTGCCGCCGCGCTTCTGCTCGCGAAACACGGAGAGGGGACTGCGCTTGATGTAGCCGCCGAGAGTCACGGTCACGACCATGTCTTCGCGCTCGATCAAGTCCTCGTCGTCGATACCATCGGCGGCCGGCGCCAGCTCGGTCCGCCGTGGGGTCGCGAACTCGGCTTCGACCTCGTCGAACTCCTCGCGCATGACCTCGTAGAGGCGAGCGCGGTTGGCCAGGATCTCGAGCAACTCGCCGATGCTCTTGGCGAGGCCTTCAAGCTCATTGCCGATCTCATCGCGGCCAAGGGCCGTCAGGCGGTGCAGGCGGAGTTCAAGGATGGCGCGGACCTGGGTCTCGCTGAGCCGGTAGGTTTCGCCCGCTGCCTGTGGCTCCACGGCCTCGACGAGTGCGATGTAGGAGCGGATCTGGTCTCCCGGCCACTCCCGCTCGAGCAGCTTCTCGCGGGCGATTGCCGGGCTTGCCGAACCGCGGATTAGCCGGACAACCTCGTCGAGGTTGGTCACCGCGACGACCAGGCCAAGCAAGATGTGAGCGCGTTCGCGTGCCTTGAGCAACTCGAACTTGGCGCGGCGGGTGATGACCTCCTCGCGGAACTTGACGAAGCTCTCGATGATGTCGCGGAGGGTCAGCGTCTCCGGGCGGCCGCCGCGGATCGCCAGCATGTTGGCCGGGAAGCTCGACTGGGCGGGCGTGTGCCGCCACAGCTGGTTGAGCACGACTTCGGCAGTGGCGTCCCGCTTGAGATCGATGACGACGCGGACGCCTTCGCGATTTGACTCGTCGCGGATGTCGGAGACGCCCTCGATCCGCTTGTCCTTGGCGGCTTCGGCGATCTTCTCGACAAGGCCGTTCTTGCCGACCTGGTAGGGGATTTCGGTGAGGACGATAGAGCGGCGGTCGCCGCGGCCTTCCTCGACGTGATAGCGCGAGCGCATCATCACCGAGCCGCGGCCCGTCGTGTAGGCGCTGCGTATGCCCGACAAGCCGAGGATGAAGCCGCCGGTGGGGAAGTCCGGGCCCTTCACATGGTCCATCAGCGCTTCGGAGCTGACCGCAGGATCATGGATATATGCGCGGCAGGCGGCGAGCACTTCGCCCAGATTGTGCGGCGGAATGTTGGTCGCCATGCCGACCGCGATACCGCCGGCGCCGTTCACCAGCAGGTTCGGGAAGCGGGCGGGGAGGACCTGCGGCTCGCTCTCCGACGCGTCGTAATTCGGTGTGAAGTCGACAGTATCCCGGTCGATGTCGCCGAGCAGGAAGTTCGCGACCTTGGCCAGCCGCGCTTCCGTGTACCGCATGGCTGCGGGCGGATCCGGGTCCATGGAGCCGAAGTTGCCCTGGCCGTCGATCAGCGGCACCCGCATCGACCAGTCCTGGGTCATCCGGGCGAGGGCATCGTAGATCGCGCTGTCGCCATGCGGGTGATATTTACCCATGACGTCGCCGACGATGCGGCTCGACTTGCGGTAGGGTCGTCCGGCGACGTAGCCGGCTTCCTGGCAGGCGTAGAGAATACGGCGGTGGACCGGCTTCAACCCATCGCGAACGTCGGGCAGCGCGCGGCTGACGATGACGCTCATCGCATAGTCGAGGTAACTGGTCTTCATCTCCTCGACGATGGAGATCGGAGCGATGTCGCTGCCGCCGCCGGGAGGAGTGGGATTGATGTCGCTGTCGCTGGTGGGCGGTACGGTGGCCAAGTAGAAATCCTGTCGGTTGGATGTGCTTGTGGGGGATCGTGGCAGACCCCCGGAACCCCCACCCACGATCTAGTGCATCAACAGCTCCAGCGCCACCCCGCGCGTGTACGCGCGCGCGACGTTCGGGCGATGGCTAGAGCAGCTTTTTGCTCGGTCGCCTGCTGGCGGCGCGGTGTCCCGCCTGCGATGCGGCCTGTACCATTTGGAGACGAGTGAAGAGTCCCTACTTAGCGGCGGCGGGCCAGTCGCCTAGAGCCTGCTTCGTTCTTCGCGAGGATTAGGGAAAAGAGTGAGGTTCGACGATCGCCTGCTAACGGTTCTGAACCAGCCTGCGGGCAACCGGCACGACGTCGCCGTGCGCTGGCGCCAGCTGGTCGACCTCGTCGCCAGGCAGGGGACGAACCTGGCCAGCCCGGCCGTGATGCGAGCACTTGCAACGATCCGCAGCGAAGCGGCGCAGGTCGACGAGCCACTGCGTGCTGCCGCAGCCCGCTCGATTGCGGCCCTGCCACTGCCGCTCGGCCTTCTCGAATGCTTTGCTGCAGACAAGCTGTCCGTTTCCGCCCCGATCCTTGCCGCTGCGAACCTTCAGCCATCGCAGTGGACGGCCCTTCTGGAGTCCGCGGACCCCGAGACCCGCCGATTTGTCGCAACCTTGCAGTCGGAAGTGGAAGCCGCCCCGACGAACGAGATCGCTGACACAGCGGAAGCCGCAGCGCCGGAACCGGAAATTCAAGCGCAGGCCGGGCCGGAGCCGGACCTTGAGACCGAGGCCGAGCCGGAGCTTAAGACCGAGCCCGAGCCGGACCTTGAGACCGAGGCCGAGCCGAAGATTGAGACTGAGGCCGAGCCGGAGCCGGCGGCCACGGTTGAAGCAGAAGCGTCGGATCGTCCGGTAGCCACCGAAGCTGATGAACAATCCTCTGAAGGTGTGAACGTCCTGACGCTGCTCGAAACCGAGATTACGCGGTACGGTGAGGTCCTGGCCGAAACGGCAGTGGGCCTCGAGGTTGCAGAGGCGGAAGTTGCAGAGACGGCTTTGGAGGCCGCCGAGGACGTGATTGAGCCTGAGCCTGAGCCTGAGCCTGAGCCTGAGCAGGTGGCGGAAGTTCATCCACGACCTGAGCCGGAGAGCATGGTTGGTGCTGCGCCCGCGCCAGCCTCGCCGGCTCCTTCGCTCAGCGAACTGATCGCCCGGATCGAAGACCTGCGGCGCAGGCGTGCCCCTCTCGAGGAGAATGCGCCGCCGGCGGTCGCACAGCCGGCCGTATTTGGAGCGCCGGGCCTGTTCCGTTGGGAATGCCAGCCGTCCGGCCTGATCGCCTGGGTGGATGGAGTTCCGCGCGGTGCCTTGATCGGGCGGTCCATTGCCCGCAGCGACGACGAAAGCGGCGGTCGCGTTGACGCGGAAATGGCTCGAGCTTTTTCCATGCGGGCGCCGTTCCGCGATGCTTCGCTGGTGATTGCCGGTGAAGGCCTGGCGTCCGGCGAGTGGAAGGTGAGTGGCGTGCCCGCTTTCGACCCCGCCGATGGCCGCTTTGCCGGTTATCGCGGCATCGCGATCCGTGATGTGCCGCCCCAAAGCGCAGAGCCGGACGCCGCGGGCGACGTTCTCGCCGACCGGGAGTCGCTTCGCGAACTAGTCCACGAGATAAAGACGCCGTTGAACGCGATCATTGGGTTCGCCGAGATCATTGAGGGACAGTATCTGGGCCCTGCTGATCGCCGGTATCGCGAACGCGCCGGTGACATCGTCGGGCAAGCACGCTTGCTGCTCGGCGCGATCGACGACCTCGACTTCGCGGCCCAGCTTCATTCTTCGAGCGCTGCCGCCGACCCCCGCAGCCACCTCGCCGAGCAGGTGGAAAGCCTGTCCGTCTCGCTCCGGGAGCTAGCCGCGGCTCGCGACGTCGAGCTGGACGTTTCGAGCGGAGCGGAAGTCGGCGCGTGCCGGGTCGAACCCGAGCTGCTCGACCGGCTGCTGTATCGACTGTGCGCGACGATCATCGAACATGCGCGGGCGGAAGAGCGGCTTCAGCTCACGGTCTCGGAGGCATATGGCACCTGCCGGTTCTCGATCAGCCGCCCGCATTCGCTCCGGGGCGCAACCGACCAGCAGTTGTTCGACGCGACATCGGCAGGGGAGGGGACGGAGCTCCGGGTGGGCTTCACGCTCCGGCTGGTGCGTGGTCTGGCGCGCATAGCCGGCGGGGACCTCGCGACCACCCGCGCCGGCATAACCCTGATACTTCCCTCCGCCTGACTTGGCGGCGCGTTCCAGCCCGTCTATCCGGTTGCAGGCGCGGGGCCGGGCCTGTAGCTCAACGGTAGAGCCGGCCGCTCATAACGGCTAGGTTGCAGGTTCGAATCCTGCCGGGCCCACCGCGCGGAAATCGTCGGGGAGTAGCGCAGTCTGGTAGCGCATCTGCTTTGGGAGCAGAGGGTCGCAGGTTCGAATCCTGTCTCCCCGACCATCTTTTCATAGGCGGAAGCGGGAGCCGCCGCGGCTCCCGCCCCTTATGCTACTTCGTGGTCTTGTTTTCGGTTGTCGTCGTGGTCGTCGTGGTCGTGGTGTTGCCGTCGGAGTCCGTCGAGTTTCTCACGACGACCTTGTTGTCGATCTTGTCGCCGGTCTTCTCGACGTCGTTGCCGATGTCGCCTGCGATGTTCTGCGCAGCGTTGCCGATGTCGGCGGCCGTGTTTTCCGCGGTGTTCTGGTCGTACTGGACCGTGAGGGCGTTGCCGTCCTTGCTGACGTTGCAGGCGCCGAGCAGAAGCAACGGAATGAGAAGAGCGATGCGCATGGTTTGCCTCCTGGTTTTCCGCTCAACGCCGCTACTGCCGTTTCGGGTCCGGCTCGAAACCGCGGCTCTCGGATTAGAGTAGTCGCATCTGATTGCCTTCGGGCGGACGGAAGAGATCGCTCCGCAGCGGGAACTTCGCCTGGCGCAGCCCATATTTCTTGGAGGCGATCGCGAAACGCGTGTGGAGCAGGTCGGCCCATGGTCCTTGCCCGCGCATTCTGCTGAAGAAATTCGGGTCGTTATCGCGGCCGCCGCGGAGCGAGTTGATGGTCGCCATCACCTTCGCCGCCCGGTCGGGGTAGTGCTCGTAGAGCCAGGCGCGGAACAGCGGCGCAACCTCGTGCGGCAGGCGCACCGGCAGGTAGAATCCGCCGGCAGCGCCCGCCTCGACAGCCGCTTCGACGATATGCTCCAGCTCGTGATCTGTGATCTGCGGCACGACCGGGGCAATCGCCACCGAGCAAGGCACCCCGGAGTCGTTAAGCGCCTTCACCGCAGCGAGGCGCTTGCGCGGCTGCGGGGCCCGCGGCTCCAGAGTTCGGGCGGTTTGCGGCTCGAGCGAGGTGATCGAAATCGCGACTGCCGCGAGCCCAAGCTCGGCGGCGGGCTTGAGCAGGTCGAGATCGCGCAGCACGCGGTCCGACTTGGTCGTGATCGTGAACGGGTGCCGGGTTTCTAGCAGCATCTCGATGAGCGAACGGGTGACACGCCAGCGCTCCTCGATTGGCTGATAGGGATCGGTGTTGGTGCCCATGGCGATCGGACGGCATTCGTACCCGGGCCGCGAGAGCGCGGAATGCAGCAGCTGCGCGGCGTTCGGCTTCACGAACAGACGCGATTCGAAATCCACGCCTGGGGACAGGTCGTGATAGGCATGGGTCGGCCGTGCGAAGCAGTAGATGCAGCCGTGCTCGCAGCCCCGGTAGGCATTCACCGAACGGTCGAAGCCGATGTCGGGCGAGCTATTGCGCGTCAGGATCGAACGGGGATGCTCGATCGTGACAGTTGTCCGCCGCCGCGGGACGCCGTCGAGCGCCTCGACCTCGTCCAGCCATTCGCCCTCGGCAATGCGCTCCTTCAGGTTGAAGCGCGTGGGGGTGACGTTGCGGGTTGCCCCACGTCCGTTGCTCGACTCGACCGGCATGGCAGCATCCTATGCCGCCATCCAGAACAGAACAAGAACGAACGCTACTGGCGGATGCGACTCATGCCCGCCGGGAAGGCCGGCCAGCGATGCTCGGCCATGGACTTTAGAGTGGTCGTCTGCTCGCCGCTGAGGCCTTGATAGACCCACATGTTCCGCAGCACCGCGGGCACGTAGTAGCGGGTCTCCCAGTAGGGGATGGACTCGATCCACAGCAGCGGGTCGCCCTTGTCATTGATCGATGCCCAGCGGGCGACAGGAGTCAGCCCGGCGTTATAGGACGCGATGACCTTGGGAAGCTGACCGGCCGTGTACGCGGACCCGCGCATGCGCTCGATGACGCTTTGCCCATATTCGAGATTGGTCTCGGCGTTGGTGAGTGAGCCCAGAGTCGTGCCGCGAGCACGTGCGATGTCGCCGGCGGTGCCAGGAACGACCTGCATCAGGCCGACCGCACCGGCGCCGCTGATCGCTGTCCGGCGGAACGCGGACTCCTGCACGATGTGACCAAAGGCGAGCGCCGGATCGACGCGCCAGCCGGCTGGGGGGCTCCAGCGGGGATTGGGGTAACGGTCGGCGGTGTGGGCAACGGCTCCGCGCTGGCCGTTGTTCGCGAGCCAAAGCTGCGCCGCCGGGAGGTCGAGGCGCTTGGCAAGTTCGATGAGCGCGTGATGCTCGGCCGGGGAGCCGATCTTTGCCTGATGGCGCAGCATCTCCTCGGCGAGGGCAGGCTCGCCAATCCGGGTCAGCTCCATGGCGCGCTGAACGTTCGGGAGCTGATCGACGCCGGGGTCGCGGTAGAGGCTGGCTTCGGACGGCAGCCGGGTGTCCATTCCGAGCGTCTCGCGTGCAAGCAGCCCGTAAAAGCTCTCGGGCGACTGGGCGGCCTGACGGAGCATGGGTTCGACAGAGCGGGGGCGGCCGCATGCCTGTTCTGCGCGCGCCATCCAGTAATAGCCTCCGGCACGAAGCTCGCGCTGGTCGCTGAGCGCTGCGACCTGGCGGAATGCTCGGGAGGCGCTTTCGAAATCGCCGAGACGCCATGAAGCGAGACCGGACACCCATGCGGATTGAGCCGCCCATTCACCCGTCGCGCCGACGCGCCACGTGTCCGCGACGCGGCGGGCATCCATGTCGAGACCCGCTACGTAATAGACCCAGGCGACCCGCTGCCCGGCCTCCGCCCGCGCTTCGGCGGACATTTGCGGCGTGTAGGTCAGCAGGGCGGCTTCGGCGCTGCTCGCATCATTGGCCTTGATGAAGGGGTCGAGAACGGTTCGGAGCTGGTCCGCGAACGGCTCACCCTGGATGGGGCGAGCGCGGTAGCGGACCGGGGCCGAGCCAAGGTTCACGGTGGGACGCTCCGGGATAACCAGCGGCGGAGTCACTGCGCCACGGCGCAGCGCCATGAGCGCCAGCTGGTTGGCCTGGGGGAGCTCCGGCGCCTGGGCCAGCAGCGTCTGAATCGAATAAAGGTCGACGGTCGGCGAGCCCTTGGCGGTATAGAGCTCGGCCTTGGCGACTGGCGTGAGAATACTCGGCGGCAGAGTTGCGATGCCGGCCTGTGCCGACGCCCAATTGCCGGAGTCGATCGCGTCGAAAACGCCGCGCCAGTTGCGGGGAACGACCACTGTCGCGACCGGCTGCGGTGGGGGCGCGGCATATGACGGTGCGCCGGGAACCTGCACGACCGGAGAATAGGTCGGCTGCATCGCGTAGGGATTCGGCACCGTGCGAGGTGCCGGCTGATAGACCGGCGCCTGAGTCGCAGGGGGGGCGGGCTGGGCCGTAAGCGGCGCGAGCGGGTCCTGCGCCGACTGCGCAAGCACCGGCGCGGCCCAAATCAACGCTCCGAAAGCAATCAGTCCCGACTTCAAGACTCGGTCTCCATCAGCAACAACAAGTCCTTCCATGCCAAGGACTTGTCTAAGGGGCGATTAATAAGATGGCGGGGGTGGAAGGTGGCGACAGTGCGCACGCCCTCGACCTTGTGAACGTGGCCGCGCGCTTCGACGAGACGTTTGCCGAGCAGCGCAACGCAAGGACCGTCGCCGAGCAGCAGTAGGCGCTGCGGCTTGGCGAGGCGGACGTGGCGGCGGGCGATCTCGCCGCACGCTTCCCGCTCCTTTGGCCCGAGCCGGGCGCCGGGCGCGTGAACGCAGGATAGCGAGGCGCTGTAGGCTTCTTCAAGGGACAGTCCGATGGCCTTGAGCATTCGTTCGGCAAGCTGCCAGGCATCGCCGCCAATCGGCTGGCCGGCAGCGGCATCTTCGGGAGCGGGCGCTTCGGCGAGAAGCATGACTGCGGCTTCGTCCGGCCCGTGCGGGAGAATGCGGCGCGCGCCTGGACGCGCCATGGGCAGCTGGCTGCTCGACGACAGCCACTCGCGGAACTCGGGCAATGTTTCGGGCAGCGGCTCGGCGACGGGCTCCGGCGCCTTGGCGTTCGGCAGTGGGACCGCCGGCGGCGCAGGTTTGAGCCAGTTGCGCGGCTGTTCCTGTACGGCGACATCGACGCCAGCCTCGAGCCACCAGGCTAGAGCGCTTCGCGCCTCCGCTGCGCCGATCGGTTCAAGGTCCCCACCCACGCCGACTTCCTCGCCTGCCATTGACGCCATGGTCAAGGAATTGGCAGGGCAGATGAGTCGAATTGTGTGGACGACGCGACAGGAGGACAATGACCGAGCGGGAATCCATGCAGTACGACGTGGTCATCGTCGGCGCAGGCCCTGCGGGGCTTAGCGCTGCGATCCGCCTCAAGCAGCTCGCAAACGCCGCCGGGCGCGACCTTTCGGTCTGCATCCTGGAGAAGGGCAGCGAGGTCGGCGCTCATATCCTGTCGGGTGCAGTCGTCGATCCGACGGCGCTCAACGAGCTGATCCCAGACTGGAAGGAGCGGGGCGCACCGCTGACGGTGCCGGTGACGGAGAACTACCACTGGATCCTGAGCGGCCGCCGCAAGTGGCAGATGCCAGAGCTGCTGATGCCGCCATTCATGCGCAACCGCGGCACCTACACGCTGAGCCTCGGCAATCTGTGCCGGTGGCTGGCGGGACAAGCGGAGGAGCTTGGAGTCGAGATTTTTCCGGGGTTTCCGGCCGGCGAGATCCTCTACACTGAAGATGGCGCGGTCCGCGGCGTTGCCACCGGCGACCTGGGAATCGCCAGGGATGGCAGCCACCGCGCCGACTACCAGCCGGGCATGGAGCTGCACGCTCGCTATACCTTTTTCGCCGAGGGGGCGCGCGGCCATCTCACCAAGCGGCTGACCGAAATCTTCGGACTTCGAGACGAGAGCGGGCCACAGGTCTTCGGACTGGGCGTCAAGGAGTTGTGGGACGTTCCTCCGGAAAAACATAAGCCCGGCCGAGTGATCCATACGCAGGGTTGGCCGCTCACGGACGCGTGGGGCGGCGGGTTCCTGTACCACCAGGAGAACAATCAGGTCGCGCTCGGGTTTGTCGTCGCGCTCGACTATTCAAATCCCTACCTCTCTCCCTTCGAAGAGATGCAGCGCTGGAAGACCCATCCCGCGATCCGTGCCGAGATCGAGGGCGGCCGGCGGGTGTCCTATGGGGCGCGTGCGATCAACGAGGGTGGCTATCAGGCCATCCCCAAGCTGGCGTTCCCGGGCGGAGCGCTGATCGGCTGCTCGGCAGGGTTCGTGAACGTGCCGAGGATCAAGGGCACGCATACGGCCATGAAGTCGGGGATGCTTGCTGCCGAGGCGGCGTTTGCCGCCATCGGCGACGACCGGAGCGCCGATGTGCTCGATTCCTACCCTGAGGCGCTTCACGAGAGCTGGATCGTCAAGGAGCTGAAGACGGTCCGCAATGCGCAGCCGGCAGTCGCGCACTGGGGCGGGGTCGCCGGAACGCTCTATGCCGGGCTCGACATGTGGCTGGGCCACCTTGGACTGGGTCTGCCGTGGACGCTCAAGCACAAGGCCGACCACACGCGGCTCCGGCGCCGCGACCACAGTGCTCCGATTATCTATCCGAAGCCGGACGGCGTGCTTACCTTCGATCGCCTCTCGTCGGTGTTCGTGTCCAACACGAACCATGAAGAGGATCAGCCGGTTCATCTGACGCTCAAGGACCCGGACATACCGACCGCCATCAACCTGCCGGTGTATGACGGGCCCGAGCAGCGTTACTGCCCGGCGGGAGTCTATGAGTTTGTCGAGGAAGCCGATGGCGAGCCGCGCCTGCAGATCAACGCCCAGAACTGCGTCCACTGCAAGACGTGCGACATCAAGGATCCGACCCAGAACATCAACTGGGTCACTCCCGAAGGCGGCGGAGGCCCCAATTACCCGAACATGTAAGTGGCTGGCGGGAGGTGCGCTTGCCGCGCTCCTCATGGCTCCGGCGCCGTCGCTGGCCCGGTTTCGGGTCGCCTCCAGCGATCCTGGGCTGACCTACCTGCAGGCGCGGGCCGCAGCAATGGACGGCGACCATGCGCGATCGGCGACGTTGCTTGCATCGCTCGCCGTCTCTCAACCGGGCCAGGGCGATCTTGCGCACAAGGCGATGTCGGAAGCGGTCAGTGCCGGCCGGATGGACCTGGCGCTGCAGCTTGCGAGCCAAATGCCGGCGGCGCAGCTCACTCCCGATGCCCGGCTGCTGCTGGCTGCGGAAGAGCTGCGGCGTGGCCGCGACGAACGTGCGCTCACCTGGCTGGCTCCGGGCGGCGGCGGAAACCTCGATTTCCTCACCCCGCTGGTCAGCGCCTGGGCGGCGGCGGACCGCGGCAACATGGCCCGGGCACTGCAAGTGCTCGACGCAATGCCGGCGAGCAGCCTGCTTGCGCCCATGCGGGAAGAAGAACGCGCTTTCATCCTGTTGAAGTTTCGGCGCACGGCGGAAGCAGCTCCGCTTGCGGAACGCGCGGCCTCAAGCGCCGGTTCGCGGGAGGCCAGGCTGCGGCTGGCATACGCGGATGGCTTCCTTGCCGCCGGCGACCAGCCGAATGCGTTGGCCATGGTGCAGGGTCTCGGCACCGGTACCCGCCCGGCCGAGGAGCGCATCCGCCAGCGCAAGCGCAACAACAGCACCATCGACACGGGCGCCAAGGCCTACAGCGAAACGCTGATTGCCTTCGCGGGCGAAGTGGCGAAGCTGCAGCACTCAGCGCCGCCGCTGACGCTTGTGCAGGTGGCGCGCTACGCCGATCCGCGCAACAGCAGCGCGACCATGCTGCTTGCGCTGGTGTACAACGACGCCGGCCACGCGGGCCAGGCGCTGGACGTCCTGCGCGGCGTCACGGACGACGATCCCCTGGCTCCCCGCATTCGCGACCTTCAGGTGCGGATTCTCACCGACGAGAAGCGGTTCGACGAGGCTTACGCGCTCGCGGCGCCTCTCGCGGGTCGTCCAGAGCCGACGGTGGACGACCTGACGCGGCTTGGGGACGTCTACACTGCAATGAAGCGGCAGAGCGAAGCTGCTGGAGTCTATGCGCGGGCCGTGGCGGTCGCGCGGTCGCAGGGCCTGAAGCAGGAATTGTGGCCCTTGCTGCTGGTACAGGCCAACGCGCTGGAGAATTCGAACCGTTGGCCGGAGGCTCGTACGGCGCTCCAGCAGGCGCTGGCGATCGCGCCGGATCAGCCGCTGCTGCTGAATTTCCTCGGATATGCGGAGCTCGAGCGCGGCCAGAACGTCGACGCTGCCGAAGCGATGATCCGCAAGGCGAGCGCACTTGCGCCCGACGATGCGTCGATCACGGATTCGCTCGGCTGGGCGCAGTTCAAGCGCGGCAAGGTCGGCGACGCCATATCCACTCTGCAGCGCGCGGCCGAGAAGGATCCCGACCAGGCCGAAATCCAGGAGCATCTCGGCGACGCGCTGTTCAGCAATGGCGAGCATCTCGAAGCGCGCTTTGCCTGGGCTGCGGCACTGGTCACGGCTGAGGACGAGATCGCCGGCCGAGTGAAGGCGAAACTCGCGTCGGGCCTCGCTCCGGGCAACGCCGCGCCTTGAGCCCGGCGCGGGAGATCGCGCCGGCCAAGTTAAACCTCGCCCTGCACGTGCGCGGACGGTTGCCCGATGGGCGGCATTCAATCGAAACGATTTTTGCGTTCTGCACGGACGGCGACCGGCTGAGCGCCGCGGCCGCGGAAGACTTGTCGCTGGAAATCTCGGGACCGTTTGCGGCCGAGCTGTCCTCGCAGGGTGACAACCTCGTCTTGCGGGCTGCCGAGGCGCTCAGACTTGCGGCGGGGGTTACCCACGGAGCGGCCATTCGGCTCGAGAAGAATCTGCCCGTCGCTTCGGGAATCGGCGGCGGATCAGCAGATGCTGCAGCGGCGCTGCGGTTGTTGACCGCGCTCTGGAGCATCGACCCGGCATTCGCTGTGCAAGTTGCGCCTGGATTGGGAAGTGACGTGCCGGCGTGCCTGTTAAGCTTGCCTGCGAGGGGGGAGGGAGCGGGGGATCAACTAACCCCGGCCGATTGCTCTGACGTGTCGGGCACGCCTGTCCTCCTGGTGAATCCACGCGTGGCGCTTTCCACAGGGGCAGTCTTTGCGGGCTGGGACGGGGTGGATCGTGGCCCGCTCGGCGATTGGCGCGCGGGCAGGAACGACCTGGAGCCGCCGGCCCTCGCGGAAGTGCCCAAGATCCAGGAGGTTCTCGCCTGGCTCAGGGACCAGCCGGGCGTGGACTTCGCGCGGATGTCGGGATCGGGGGCGACCTGTTTTGGATTGTTCGCGGACCAAGCGTCGCGCGATGCGGCGGCCGACAGGGTCCCGAGCGAGTGGTGGCGCCTGCCGACCAACTTGCGATAGGGGCGCTGCGATGACGCCGCGCCCGATCCTCTCCGCCGAAGTGATGCGCGCTGCCGAAGATGCCGCAATCGCGGCGGGAAGTACTGTCGAGCAATTGATGGAGCGGGCCGGGGCGGCGCTTGCCGAGGCAGCTTACCGGTACGTGGGGCCGCGAGAAACGCTGATCCTGTGCGGGCCCGGTAATAATGGCGGCGACGGATATGTCGCTGCGCGCCATCTGGCTGAGCTGGGCGTCGAGGTCCGGGTGGCAGCACTTGCCGAGCCAAGGACGGACGCGGCGAAATGGGCGAGAGAGCAATGGAGCGGCCAGGTCGAGCCGCTCTCGAATGAGACCGCCAGCGCTCCCTTGTTGATTGATGCGCTGTTCGGAACAGGTCTGAAGAGAGGCCTGCAAGAAAATGCTTTCTTGGCCTTTCAACATCTCTGCGATCGCGCAGTCGTGCGCGTCGCCTGTGACGTGCCGAGCGGCGTGGAGACGGACAGCGGCGCCGAGCTGGGGCGCGTCCCAAGGTTCGATCTGACGGTCACCTTCGGGGCTCTGAAGCCTGCGCACCTACTGTTTCCGGCGATGACGAAGTGCGGCCGCGTGGCCTTGGCCGACATCGGGGTGGCGGCGGAAGCCGCATGGCACGAGATTTACGCTCCCGAGCTCCCGCGGCTTGATCCTGGCGCACACAAGTACACGCGCGGGCTGGTGCATGCGCTTGCCGGGACCATGCCCGGCGCCATAGCCCTTTCCGCGAGCGCTGCGGCGCGGTCAGGCGCAGGGTATGTGCGGGTGAGTACGTCGAAACCGATCCAGGGTTTGCCCGATGCCGTGGTGCAGATGGATACGGCACCTGTGAACGACGAACGGATCGGTTGCCTGCTCGTCGGGCCGGGCCTGGGCGACATCCCCCAGGTGCTGACGCTGGCGCTGACGTCACGGGCGCCCAAGGTGATCGATGCCGACGGGATCACGCACCTCGGCGAGCCGGAGCGCCTGAAAGGTCAGGACGCGATCATCACGCCCCATGAAGGGGAGTTCCGGACGCTGTTCGGCCAGCTGCCCGGCTCGAAGCCGGAGCGTGCGTTAGCCGCAGCGCGCGTGAGCGGCGCTGTTGTGGTCTACAAGGGGCCGGATACGCTGGTCGCTTCGCCAGATGGGCGCTTGGCCTTTGCGCCTCCGGCCCCTGCGTGGCTCGCTAGTGCCGGAACGGGTGACGTGCTGGCGGGAGTGATCGCCGCAATACGCGCGAGGGGACTTCCGGCATTCGAGGCAGCCTGCGCGGGGGTGTGGTTGCACGGGCGAGCGGCGGAGATCGCCGGACCGGCGATGATCGCGGACGATCTGGTGCAGGCGATTCCGCGCGCACTCGCCCTTCTCGCATGAACGAACTGGTAGTTCGCATCGCGGCGCGCGGCGACGGCGTGACCGAAAGCGGGCGGCACGTTCCCTTCGGGGTGCCCGGAGATGCGTCGCTCGACGATGGTGCGCTGGCACCTGGGAAGCACCACCAGGAGCCGCCTTGCCGTCACTTTCCGGAGTGCGGCGGGTGCCAGCTCCAGCATGCCGACGACGAGGCTTACCAAGGGTACCTTGTGTCACGCGTCGAGAATGCGCTGGCCCAGCACGCACTTGCGACGGAGCTTCGGACGCCGCACCTGTCCCCCCCGAAGAGCCGGCGGCGAGCGACGCTGCGGGCGCTGAAGGTGGGCAAGGGCGTTGCACTCGGCTTCAATGCCGAGAAGTCGCACCGCATCATCAATATGCGAGAGTGCCATATCCTCCGGCCCGAGCTGTTCGCACTGGTCGCGCCGTTGCGGCAGCTTCTAAGCGAACTGCTGGAGCCGCGCAGGACGGCGGAGGTACAGCTCACGCTCGTCGACCAGGGTGCCGACGTCCTTCTGAAGGGTGTTGCGGTCGAAGGACTGCAGGCGATCGAGGCGCTGACGTCCTTCGCGACGGAGTGGCGGGTGGCTCGAATGAGCCTGGACCAGGGGCTCGGCCCGGAGACGCAGTTCGAGCCTCGACCGGCGACGATCACGCTGTCCGGTGTTCCGGTGACGTTTCCTGTCGGGAGCTTTCTTCAGGCGACTGCGGACGGCGAGATTGCGCTGGTCGAGGCTGTGCGTGAGGCAGTCTCAGGCGGAGGGAGGATCGCCGATCTCTTTGCCGGGCTTGGGACCTTCGCGCTTGCGGCGGGCGCCGCCTACGCGGCGGAAGCCTCCCGCGATGCTGCCGCGGCACTGAAGCGGGCAGCTCCAAGCATCGCCGTCGAACACCGCGACCTCTATCGGCGGCCGCTCGCAGCCGACGAGCTGAAGCATTTCGAAACTGTCATCCTGGATCCGCCGAGAGCGGGAGCGGAAGAACAGGTTCGCGCATTGGCCGGGTCAACAGTGCGGCGGATTGCCTATGTGAGCTGCAACCCGGCGACCTTCGCCCGTGACGCGCGGGTCTTGGCCGACGGCGGCTACAGCCTCGACTGGGTCCTCCCCGTGGGGCAGTTCCGCTGGTCGACTCATGTCGAACTTGCCGCCTGCTTCAGTGGCCGAGGATGAGCCTCAGTGCAGAGTGCGTGGTGAGGCCAAGCAGGCAGAGCGTCGCGCCGAGGAATAAAGGAAAGCGAACCTTCAGGACGTTGACGGTTGACTGCACGACGCTGTGCACGACCCGGAAGCCGACATAGCCCCAGGCGAGATATACGTTGATTGGCGAATCGAAGCGCATGATGATCAGCGCGAGCACGATTGCGTAGAAGACCGTGGGCTGCTCCATCAGGTGCACGTAATTATGGGCCGGCCAGTGCGCCTTGCCGGGCATGGCGCGCTCGAGGTCGGCGCCGCGGCTGCCGTCCGGAAGATCGCGGCCGCGCAGCATCGGCGCTCGCTTGGCCGCCATCCACACGAACATGACGATCGACCACGCGACCAGCGCGACGATCGGTCCGAGTAATGGACTGTGCTCCATGAAAAAACCCTCCCCCGTTGCCAGGGGAGGGTGCTTCAGTTCCGGTGCTTAGGCAACGGCGACCTTAGTCGAACAGTTTCGCGAAGCGGCGCTTCTCGCGGTTCTTCCAGGCGCCGCGGTGGTAGGCGTCGCTGGCGAGCAGCGGCAGCACCGAGGTAGCCTCGGCAAAAACCATCTGCTCCATGGCCGTGGAGACCTTGCCCCAGCTCGCCGCTTCCTGAAGCGTCGAGGAGGAACAGGCGCCGTCGCGAACGTCGGCAACCGTGATCTGAACGGCGTACTTGTGAACCTCGACGTCATCGTGACCGAGGATCTCGGCGCAGACGACGGTGTCCTGCGTGAAGTTCTTCGGAACGCCCCCGCCGATCATCAGCAGGCCAGTGGTGCCCGCTTCGATCTTGAGGTTCGTCAGCTCACGGAAGTCGGCGATCGCGTCGAGCACCATGTAGGGCTTGCCGGCCTTCATGGCGTCGACCTGGTGCTTGACGAGCCCGAAGCCCGCCGAGCTGTCGACGAACGCCGGGCAGAAGATCGGCACGTCGTTCTCGTAGGCGAGCTGGACGAGGCTGCCCTGCTTCTTGGCGTTCCCCTCGCTCAGCCACTTGCCCATCTCCCGGATGAACGCGCGGCTGCTGTAGGCGCGAGGCTCCAGGCTGTTGGCGATCGCACCGATGGTGTGGTCGCAATCCTGCAGCTTTTCCTCGTCGATGTAGGTGTCGTAGATGCGATCGATATAGAGCGAGCGCAGCGTGTCATCGTCAGGGATTTCATTGGCTTGGAAGTGCTTGTGGCCAAGCGCTTCGAAGAAATCCATGTCGACGATGGTGGCACCCGTGGCGACGATCGCATCGACCATGTTCGAGCGGACGAGCTCGGCATAGAGGTCCATGCAGCCGCCGGCTGAGGTCGAGCCCGCGATCACGAGGATCACGGAGCAGTCCTTGTCCTCCAGCATCGTGTTGTAAATGCCGGTAGCGCGCGAGAGGTCGCGGCTGGTGAAGCTCATCTTGCCCATCGCGTCGACGATCGGGCGAGCGTCAAACTTGGTGATGTCGATATGCTCGACCGGGCTCGACAGCAGCTCCTGCTTGCGGGTGTCGTTGATCTTGGTTTCGGCGTTCATTCCCAACTCCAATAGTGCTCGCCCGCCGACGCGGGGGAGACCAAGGCAAGGCATGTCGTTCTCGTTTGGAGGGGACAGCCTCACCCTCCGCTTCCCTCCGGCACGCTGGCCGGAGGGTGTCTCGTCTAGAGCGTGACCACGTTCGAGCGGGTCCGCTCACCGATGCCGGCGTAAAGGCTCGCCATCGGCTCGTCGCTGACGACGCGGGACAGGCCCACGCCGAAGCCGTTGAACTGGGTACGCATCGCGCACCCGTAGGCGCCGAGCATACCAATCTCGATATAGTCGCCCGGTCCGATGTCGGCGGGCAGCTCGAACGGGCCGGCCATGCGATCGAGGTCGTCGCAGGTGGGACCGTAGAAGCTGAACGGCATTGGCCGGACGGTGGATTCGTGGTCGCGGACCAGCTCGACGGGATAGCGCCAGTTGATGTGCGCTGCATCGAAGAGTGCGCCGTACGCGCCCTCGTTGATGTAGAGCTCATCGCCGCGGCGCTTCTCCACGCGGACCAGAAGGCTCGCATATTCGGCGCACAGGGCCCGTCCCGGCTCACACCACAGCTCGGCCGAGTAGCTGATCGGCAGCGCTTCGAAAGCCGAGTGGATGACCGAGAAATAGGTCTCGAGCGGCGGCGGCTCCATGCCAGGATAGGATGACGGAAACCCTCCGCCAACGTCCACGATGTCAACCGTGACGGCGGCATCGACGATCGCGTCCCGAACCCGCGACATGGCTTCAGCGAAGGCCGCCGGCGTCATCGCCTGGCTGCCGACGTGGAAGCAGATGCCGAGCGCGTCGGCCGCCTGGCGAGCCGCGAAGAGCAGCGCCTTCACGTCGACCGGGTCGGCCCCGAACTTGGAGGCCAGGCTGAGCTTCGCATGCTCCGAGCTGACGCGGATGCGGACGACCAGGTTGAGATCGGTCGCAGCAACGCCTTCGCTAGCCGTCGCGCAGACGATCTTCTCCAGCTCGTCCATGGTGTCCAGGCTGAACGTGCGCACGCCATGCTCGAAATAGGCCTCGGCGATGGCTTCCTCGGCCTTCACCGGGTGCATGAAGCACAGCACTGCCTCCGGCAGCGTGTCGTGGACCAGCCGGACTTCGCCGATCGAGGCCACGTCGAAGTGCGTGATGCCGGCATCCCACAGGATGCGCAGCAGCTCCGGCGCCGGGTTCGCCTTCACCGCATACAACGAGCGACCCGGGAACTTGTCGACGAAGAAGTGCGCGGCGCGGCGCGCAGCATGCGGACGCAGCAACCAGACCGGCTCGGCCGGACGCAGCTTGAGGAGATCGGCAGCGTTTCCGCGGCCGGACGGGGCGGCAGCTAGCCCCAGCGCGCGATGGTGCGTGTGCAACTCAAGGGACCTCCAACGGGGTAGTTTGGACAAAGCTGCCTTGCGGTTGGAAGTCCCATGGGGCAGCGGGGCGCGATATATGGAGGGGGTACCCCCAAGTAAAGGTTTTTTGCCCCCGCGTTGATCCGGCGCGGCGAGATCTGTCGTTGCTGTGCAACAGTTGGTCGAAAGGACTGAAAGATCAAAGACTTGAATGAGACAGTCACGCGCGAGGACGTGCTCGCTGCGCGTAAGCGGCTTGCCGACCTGGTGGAGCGGACGCCGCTGATGGAAAGCGATGTGCCGGGCGGGCAGATCTGGCTCAAGTGCGAATGCCTTCAGAGGGGGGGTGCATTCAAGCTGCGCGGGGCGACCAATCGCCTGCTGCAGCTAACCGATGAAGAACGGCAACGCGGCGTTGTCGCCTTCTCATCGGGCAATCACGCGCGCGGCGTGGCGATAGCCGCCCGCCGGATCGACATCCGGGCCGTGATAGTGATGCCCGCCGATGCTCCGCAGGTAAAGATCGACGGAACGCGCGGAGAAGGGGCGGAGATCGTCTTTTACGACCGGCGCACGGAGAGCCGAGAGGAGATCGCGGGCAAGATTTCCGCTGAGACCGGTGGGATCGTGGTCCCGAGTTTCGACGATCCCGCTGTCGTCGCCGGGCAGGGCACCGCGGGGCTCGAGATCCTGGATCAGCTGGCTGAGCTAGGGCAGGGCGCGCCGACCCGAATCGTGATCCCTTGCGGCGGCGGCGGCCTGGCGTCGGGAATCGCTCTGGCCTGCCCGGATGCGGAGATCGTCATCGTCGAGCCGGCCGGCTGGGACGACATGGGCCGCTCTCTTGAAGTTGGTCATATCGTGCCGGTGGACTCCGATGCATCGCCCACCCTGTGCGACGCTCTCCAGACGCCGCGGGTCGCGGAGCTAACCTACGAGATCTTGAAAGACCGGGGCGCACGCGCGCTAAGCGTCACCGAGCAAGAGGTCGAGGCGGCGGTCCGCTTCGCGTTCGAACGTCACGGGCTTATCGTCGAACCCGGCGGAGCGGCGGCGTTGGCGGCACTTCTGACGGGCAAGGTTCCCGTGGACGGCGTCACCGTGGCGTTGGTTTCCGGCGGGAACATCGATCCGGCGCTGCATGCCCGGATTGTCGGCGGCTAAGCGGCGCCGCGCGCCTTGTACTCACCGGGGTCGAGTTGGGCGGGGCTGGAGCGCTCGACGGCGCGGGTGAGCTCTTCCAACTCCGCAGCGAGCGTCTTGAGTTCGGCAGCAAGGAAGCGGCGATCATCGCCGGGAACGGACTCCGAAGCGTCGATCAGCGTGTCGAGCATCATCGAGATGCACGGCAGGATCGTCTCCTCAATCCGCTCGAACGCCTCTTCGAGACGCGCCTGGTCGATTCTTGCCATGCGCGCGAATGTGCCCGAGGGCGGTTAAACCTTGGTGAAAATCGCGTAGTTCATGGATCAGGTCACGTCAGGCGCACTCGCGCTCGCCATCATCGCGAGCTTCATGCTGCTCGTCGCGGGTGCCAAGCTCGCGACGGATCGGCAGACCCGCTTGCGCGGCGTCCTGATGATCGTCGCGGCCGCCGTGCTGGTTACGAACGTGATGATCTGGACGGTATAGCCACCCGCTTGGGGTCCGTCGCCAAGCGCATGTCGAGGTACTCGTCAACCGACTTCATCAGCAGGTCGAGCTCGTTGGCGAAGAAGTGGTTGGCGCCGGGGATCACGTCGTGATTGATGGTGATGTGCCGCTGCGTGCGGAGCTTGTCGACGAGCTTCTGGACTGCGCTCGGAGTAACGACCTCGTCTGCTTCGCCCTGGATGATGATTCCCGAAGACGGGCAGGGCGCGAGGAAGCTGAAGTCGTACATGTTAGCCGGTGGCGCGATCGAGATGAAGCCGCGTATTTCCGGGCGCCGCATCAGCAGCTGCATTCCGATCCACGCACCGAAGCTGACCCCGGCAACCCAGGTCGTCTCCGCTTCGGGATGAATGCTTTGCACCCAATCGAGGGCGCTCGCGGCATCCGAGAGCTCGCCGACGCCATTGTCGAAGAGGCCCTGGCTCTTGCCGACGCCCCGGAAATTGAAGCGGAGCGTCGCAAAGCCGCGCCGGACGAATGTTTGGTAGAGCAGTTGGACGAGCTTGTTGTTCATCGTGCCACCCGCCTGCGGGTGAGAGTGAAGGATCAGCGCGACGGGCGCTCGGGGACGGGTGCCCGGATGGAACCGGCCTTCGAGGCGGCCTTCGGGACCAGGGAAAATGACTTCGGGCATATTCTGCAGGATGCTCGCGCAAGAGAAAAGTCGGCCTGCCGACGGGTGCGCCGCGGCGGCGGCTCCTATATAGGGGCGGCCCTTGATGTGGCAATCAGCAGGAACTGACTGGCTTTGACGGCTTCCGACCGCCTCTATCTCGATCATGCCGCGACCACTCCTGTGCTGCCGGAGGCGCGTGCCGCGGTGGCCGAGGCTCTTGCACTCTGGGCCAACCCGAACTCGCCGCACGCGGATGGCCGAGCGGCGCGAGCCGCTCTCGAGACGGCTCGCCGGAGTGTGGCCGAGGCACTGGGCTGGCGCCATGACGTCATTTTCACCTCGGGCGCGACCGAGGGGCTCGCAATCGCCGCCAGTCGTACGAAGGTGCCGGGCCGGGCTTATGGCGCCACGGAGCATGACGCGGTCGGGGCCGCGATGGGCCGGGCCAAGGTCATAGCGGTAACTGCCAACGGGCGCATCGACATGGCGGCGCTGGGCGAGGCGATTGCGGACGATCCTGCCCTCATCGCCGTCCAGCACGTGAATAACGAAACCGGAGTCATTCAGCCGATCGGCGAAATCCTGGATCAAGTGCACGCGGCAGGATCGCTGCTCCTGGTCGATTGCGCCCAGAGCGCCGGCAAGCTGCCGCTGCCGGAGGCGGACTTCATTGCAATTTCCGGTCACAAATTCGGAGCGCCGCCGGGCTGCGGGGCACTGCTGGTGCGTGACACCGCCATGCTCCGTCCGAGCGGTGGGCAGGAGCGCGGCTATCGACGAGGAACGGAGAACTTGCCTGCAGCTGCGGCAATGGCGGCGGCACTTACCAGCGGAGCCTTCGCTGCCGCTCGAACGCGGCTTTCGGCCCTTCGCGAGAACATCGAGGAGGCGCTCGCCGCATCCGGTGCGATCGTCATTGCTGGAGCATCCGAGCGAAGCCCGTTCATCGGCGGGTACGCCCTGCCGGGGGTCGCCAGCTCGAGCCAGCTGGTCCAGCTCGATCTCGCGGGCATCTCTGTGTCGGCGGGCAGCGCCTGCTCGTCGGGCAGCATGAAGCCGAGCCGAGTGCTTGCAGCGATGGGCATTGCAGCCGAGATCGCGTCATCGGTCGTGCGCGTGAGCTTTGGGCCGCTGACGAGCGAGGCCGATATCGAACGTTTCCTCGGTGAATGGCGCCGCATTGCCGAAGGCGCACCGGCACGCGCCGCATGATCTACCTCGATTACCAAGCGACCACCCCTGTAGCGCCCGAGGTGGCCGACGCGATGGCGCCGTGGATCGCCGACAACTTCGCTAACCCGCACTCGCCGTCCACGCAGGCACGGCAGGCAGCAGCTGCCATCGAGGTGGCGAGAGCGCAGGTCGAACGGGCAATCGGCCTGAGTGGCGGCTCGGTCGCGTTCACCGGAAGCGCGACGGAGGCGCTCAACTGGGCGCTGAAGGGTACGATGGAGCGGGCACCGCGAGGCCGCAATCGGATCGTCACTGTGGCTACGGAACACGCGGCTGTGCTCGACGCCTGCGAGTGGCTCGCGGGACAGGGTGCTGACCTGACGGTGCTGCCGGTGTCGAGCGAGGGCCTGATCGATCTCGAACTGCTCGATCGGGAACTCGATGAGCGCCTTGCAATCGTTGCCGTCATGCTCGTCAATAATGAGATCGGTGTAATCCAGCCGGTTGCAGAGATTGCGACACGCGCTCACGCCGCCGGCGCCTTGATGCTTTGCGACGCCGTGCAGGGCCTCGGGCGTGTAACGATCCCGGAAGGGCCGGACCTGATCGCCGTCTCAGCACACAAGATGCATGGTCCGAAAGGGATCGGCGCTTTGTGGATGCGCAATGGGGCCGGGCCGGCGCCGCTGATCCACGGCGGCGGGCAGGAGCGGGGGCTAAGGTCCGGCACGCTGTCGCCGGCACTGTGCGTGGGCTTCGGTGCCGCTGCGAAACTTGCCCTCGAACGGCGGGACGAAGACCAGGCGCACGTCGAGAAGCTCTGCAGACGCGCATTGGACACGCTTGGGCCGGAGTGGACGATCAATGGTAGCGCCGATCATCGCTATCGTGGGAACCTCAACATCCGGCGGCAAGGCCTTGATGCGGCTCGACTAGTTTCCGATCTGCGCGATATCGCCTTCTCGCTCGGTTCGGCGTGCGCCAGCGGCTCCGGCAGGCCAAGCCATGTCCTGCGCGCGCTTGGGCTGACGCCGCAGCAGGCCCGACAGTCGATTCGGATCGGCTTCGGCCGCAACACCACGGAGGCCGATCTCGTCGACGCTCTGTCGCGGATCGACGCTGCTGCCCTTGCCCAGGAGAACATCGCGGCGTGATCACGGTGCGATTTTTCAGGGCGGACGGGACCCTGGACAAGGAAGTTCAAGCCGAAGCTGGCCAGAGATTGCTCGATGTTGCCTGGGCCGCTCGAGAGCCGCTGGAGGGCGCTTGTGAGGGCGTCATGGCCTGCTCAACGTGCCACGTGATCGTCGATCCCGGCGACTTCGAGAGGCTGCCACCGGCGCAGGAGGAAGAAGAAGACCTGCTGGACCTCGCCGCGCACGCGGTCCGCACGTCACGTCTGGCGTGCCAGATCGTTCTGCACGAGGAGTTGGCGAGCCTCAGCGTGCGCATACCGCCGGCTGCCACAAACTGGATGGGACGCTAGTAGCGCCCCATTCCGGGCATCTGCGGGACTTCGGACGTTGGCATGGTGGGTGGTGGGCTGCCTGGCTCCTGAGTCCGGTGCGAGCGGCGAGCGTTCGATCGCGCACCCGAGCGCGCCACATCGAGCTCCGCGAGCGTCAGACGGCCGTCCTTGTTGAGATCGAGCAAACGGAACCGCTTCTCGGCGGCCGTCTGAAATTCCTGGGTCGAAACGCCGCGGTCCAGGTTGGTATCTGCCGCTGCAACGGGCTCCGGGATGCTGAGCACTCCGAGGCGCCCCCCGCCAGCGGCTTCATCGTCGCCGCTCTCGAGGCCGTCGCTCCCGCCCATTCCGACGCGGACCTCTGGCGCTACCACGGTTTCGTAGTGATCGAGCTCATCAGGGTCGATCTCGCCGTCGTGGTTTGCGTCGAGCGTCAGAAAGAACCGCTGTGCGTCCTGTTTTAGCTCGTCGGACGTCAGGAAGCCGTCGTGGTTCGAATCTCCCTGTTGGACCCAGCCGGCGAGCCCATCAGCGGACGTGCGAAACGGCTCCCCCATGGGGCTGATGAAAGCACGACCGCGTCCGACTGCAGGCGGTGCTGCTGGGCGCTGGACAGGTAAGGTGCCAACCGGCTGCACTGCGGCCACGGCTGCAAGGAGCAAGATGGGTGCGGGCATGACAACGTCCTTACGTGATGGCGCCTGTTGCCTCGCCTCCATAGGTTGAACCTTCAGTGAAGAACAACCGCCCGGCACATGAACTTGCGCCAGACCGCTCGCTCGCCCATATGCCCGCGCGGAAGTCGGCGGACGGCGCTGTCGCCAACCTGGTCAGGTCCGGAAGGAAGCAGCCACAACGATTTCGTGCCGGGTCGTCGGCTTCCACCTTCCCGCACAGTGGCACAGCAGCGCCCAGCCTTCTCGCATTAACGGCCGTGAACCCTTAGACCGACCGTGATGGACGACGCCGAATCGCTGGGCCTTGGGCTCGACTTGCCAGAGCAGCCTCAAAAGGCGGCGGAGAACCCCGCTTATCGCGTGCTTGCCCGCAAATACCGGCCTCAGACCTTCGCCGAACTCATCGGCCAGGACGCCATGGTCAAGACTCTTGCGAACGCCATCGAGCGCGGCCGTATCGCCCATGCCTTCCTCCTCACCGGCGTTCGCGGCGTCGGGAAGACCTCAACTGCCCGGCTGATTGCCAAGGCCCTGAACTGCGTTGGTCCGGACGGGCAGGGCGGCCCCACGATCACGCCGTGCAACGTCTGCGCACCTTGCCGCTCGATTGCTGAAGGGCGGCACATGGACGTGATCGAAATGGACGCCGCGTCGCACACCGGCGTCGAAGACATCCGCGAGATCATCGATGCGGTCCGCTATGCTTCGGTCAGTGCGCGTTACAAGATCTACATCATCGACGAAGTCCACATGCTTTCGAAGAACGCTTTCAACGCGTTGCTAAAGACTCTTGAGGAACCGCCTGAGCACGTGAAGTTCCTGTTCGCGACGACGGAAGTGAACAAGGTACCGGTCACGGTGCTGTCGCGCTGCCAGCGCTTCGACCTGCGTCGCATTCCGGCTGAGACCCTCGCCGACCATTTCGCGCAGGTGTCTGGTCTGGAGGGTGCCGAAGTAGAGCCCGAAGCTATTGGAATGATTGCCAGGGCGGCCGAAGGGTCGGCGCGCGACGGGCTTTCCATTCTCGACCAAGCCATCGCGCATGGGGCGGGCGTCGTTAGCGCCGATGAGGTCCGCGACATGCTTGGGCTTGCGGATCGCGGCCGGATTCGCCGCCTGCTGGAACTCACGCTAGCCGGTGACGTCCCGGCAGCACTCGCCGAACTGGACGAGGCGCACGCGCTGGGGATCGATTCGGCGCAACTCCTGCGCGGGATGATGGAGGCGCTGCACTCAGCCTCGCGCACCAAAGGCGGCGCCAAGGCAGACGCGCTCCAGTCGAGCGAGGAACTGGAGTCCGCACAGCGGCTTGCGGCGCAACTGTCCTGGGGAACGCTGCACAGGCTCTGGCAGATGCTTCTCAAGGGGTTGGAGGACGTGGCGGTCGCGCCTGACCCTCGCGAAGCGGCCGAAATGGCGTTGCTGCGCCTGATCCATGCCGCCGACCTGCCCGACCCCGCATCCCTGATGAGCCGGCTAGCAGGCGGCGGCGCTGTCGCTTCGGCGGGCGGCGCTCCGGCAGCGAGCGCCAAATCGCCCGCGCCCGCAGCGCAGCTCCCTGCCGATTTCAGATCTCTTGTGAAGACGATATCCGAAGCAGGGAAGCACCTGCTTGCGCAACAGCTTCATGACCTCGTCGGCGTTGTCCGCTACGCGCCACCGGAACTCGTTCTGAAGCCGACGCGCCCGCTTGGGGCGGATTGGCCGCGAGACCTGACGGTTGCGCTGAAAGCAGCGACCGGCGCGACTTGGCAGGTGAGCCTTTCCGACGAAGCGGGTGAGCCGTCGCTCCTCGATCAGGAGAAAATTGCCGAGCAGCGCGTTCGCGCGGATGTACTTGCCGATCCGAATGTTCGTGCCGTGATGGACGCGTTCCCGGATGCGGAGCTAGAATCCTACTCAAGCAGAGGCGCCTGAAATGCCCGAAATGCCGGACTTCGACGAGATCATGAAACTTGCGCAAAATGCGCAAAGTGAGCTTCAAAAGGCGCAGGACAATCTCGACAAGATCGAGGTGGAAGGGCTCGCCGGCGGCGGCCTCGTGACCATCCGCGCGACTGCAAAGGGTCGAATCCTCGGCGTCAACATCGAGGAGAGCCTGCTTGCGCCTTCGGAAAAGACGATGGTCGAAGACCTGATCGCCGCTGCAATTAACGATGCGCGGGCCAAGGCGGACGCTGCGGCGGCGGGCGAAATGCAGAAGATGCAGAGCACGCTGCCACTGCCGCCTGGGTTCAAGCTGCCGTTCTAAGGGTGGAAATCGGTCGCGCAGTCCACTAACTCGGGCGCAACCCCGAACTTCTGAAGGACGTCCGCGACCCCATGGCCGCTCAATATGCTTATGTAATGAAGGACATGACCAAGTCCTTCCCCGGCGCCCAGAAGCCGGTGCTGAACCACATCAACCTGCAGTTCTACCACGGCGCCAAGATCGGGATCGTCGGGCCGAACGGCGCCGGCAAGTCGACGCTGATGCGGATCATGGCTGGGCTCGACAAGGATTTCTCGGGCGAGGCCTGGCCCGGCGAGAACATCACCGTCGGATATCTGGCGCAGGAGCCGCAGCTCGATCCGAGCAAGAATGTGCTCGAGAACGTCAAGGACGGCGCTCGTGAAGTCGCGGACATGGTCGACCGCTTCAACGCCATCTCGGCCGAGATGGGCGACCCCAAGGACGACACCGACTTCGACGCGCTGATGGAGGAGATGGGCGAGCTCCAGGGCAAGATCGACGCGGTCGATGGCTGGACGCTCGACAACCAGCTCGAGGTCGCAATGGAAGCGCTGCGCTGTCCGCCGTCCGACTGGCCGGTGGAGAACCTGTCAGGCGGTGAGAAACGCCGGATCGCGCTCACGCGCCTGCTGATCCAGAAGCCGTCCATCCTGCTGCTGGACGAGCCGACCAACCACCTCGACGCCGAGAGCGTCCAGTGGCTGGAAGCGCACCTCAAGGAATATGCCGGTGCGGTGCTGATGATCACCCACGATCGCTACTTCCTGGACAATGTGGTGAGCTGGATCCTCGAAATCGATCGCGGCAAGTATTTCCCGTACGAAGGCAATTATTCGACCTATCTCGAGAAGAAGGCGAAGCGCCTTCAGCAGGAGGAGCGCGAGGAGTCCGGGCGCGAGAAGGCGATCCGCGACGAGCTCGCCTGGATTCGGCAGGGCGCGAAGGCGCGTCAAACCAAGTCGAAGGCGCGTATTGCCAAGTTCGACCAGCTGGTCGCGGCTCAGGAGAACCGCACGCCGGGCAAGGCCGAAATCCTCATCCAGATCCCGGAGCGCCTCGGTGGCAAGGTGATCGAGGCCAAGAACATCACCAAGTCTTATGGCGACAATTTGCTGTTCGAGGACCTCTCGTTCAACCTGCCGCCGGGCGGCATCGTCGGAGTGATCGGACCTAATGGCGCCGGCAAATCGACGCTGTTCAAGATTATCACCGGCCAGGAGACGCCGGACACCGGCGAGATCGACATCGGCCCGACGGTGCATCTCGGCTATGTCGACCAGAGCCGCGATCACCTGGATGGCAGCAAGAACGTCTGGGAGGAGATCTCTGACGGGCTCGACTATATGAAGGTCAACGGTCACGACCAGTCGACGCGCGCCTATGTCGGCGCCTTCAACTTCAAGGGCCAGGACCAGCAGAAGAACGTCGGCAAGCTGTCCGGCGGTGAGCGCAACCGCGTCAACATCGCCAAGATGCTGAAGCGCGGGGGCAACGTTTTGCTGCTCGACGAGCCGACCAACGACCTCGATGTCGAGACGCTCGGCGCGCTTGAGGAAGCGATCGAAAATTTCGCCGGTTGCGCGGTCGTCATCAGCCACGACCGCTTCTTCCTCGACCGGCTTGCCACGCACATCCTCGCCTTCGAAGGCGACGCTCATGTCGAGTGGTTCGAGGGCAACTTCGCAGCCTACGAGGAGGACAAGGTGCGCCGCCTTGGTGAAGAAGCGACCCGGCCGCACCGGATCACGTATCGCAAGCTCACCCGATGAAGGACGCTTCGCCGCTGGTGCGGACGGACTTCAGCTCGGACGGAAAGTGGGGCGAAATCCTCGCACTGGCGACTGCGGAGACGCCGGAGGGTTTCCGGGCCGAGCTGGAACCCCTCGAGGATCCCTCACTGGATGGCAAATCGCCCAAAGCGCTGATCGATGCCGGGCGCTGGGGATCGGCGCGAGTGCTGTTCGTGGTGGACGCACACACGCTCGACGACTGCGAGTGCAGCATCGCCTGCGTCGATCTGTCGTCAAAGCCCGGACGGACTTTTCGCGCGGTTCCGTCCGCGCTTTGGGGCGTCGAAAACAACGTTCGGCTCGGGAACATGGAATTTGACGAGTTCGCGGACGCTGCCGACGAAGGCGGCATGTTCCGCGGCTTCTGACGTCCCTTCCGGAGGGAACCAGAAAGCGCTCCCCCTGTTCACGAATGGGTGAACTCGACAGCTCAAGGCATTCACCTGTTCGGCGTCCCGCTGATCGGCGCGACCTCGCAGAACCTGCACAAGGTCGTGCTGACGATCGTGTTCCTGCTTGGTGCGTGGCTGCTGACCAAGATCCTGCGCGCGATCCTCCACCTGTTCATCGGCAGCCGGGCGGGCACGCGCTTTCAGTTTTGGGCCAAACAGGGCGTGAGCCTGGTGCTTGCCGGAATCGTCATGCTTGGCATCCTGTCGATCTGGTTCGACAACCCGGCCCGCCTCGCAACGGCTCTGGGACTGGTGGGTGCGGGCGTCGCCTTCGCCCTGCAGCGGGTGATCACTGCGGTTGCCGGCTATTTTGTGATCCTGCGCGGCAAGAACTTCAACGTCGGTGATCGCATCGTCATGGGCGGCGTCCGGGGCGACGTGCTCGACCTGAGCTTCATGCAGACCCGGATCATGGAGATGGGCCAGTCCCCGAAGGAGCAGGGCGATGCGCCGTCCATGTGGATCCGCAGCCGGCAGTTCACGGGCCGCATCGTAACGGTGACCAACGACAAGATCTTCGACGAGCCGGTCTACAACTACACCCGCGACTTCCCGTATATCTGGGACGAGATCAACCTGCCGGTGAAATATGGCGACGACAGCAACCGCGTCGAGCAGATCTTGCTCGCTTCGGCTCGCCGTCACGCGCTTACGCACGAGCAGATTGGCGACAAGGAGGTGCATCGCCTCAAAGACGCGTTCGGTATCGACATCGGGGACGTGGATCCGCGCGTCTACTGGCGCATGACCGACAACTGGCTGGAGCTGACCGTCCGCTTCCTCGCCCCTGACCACGGGATCAGGCCCATCAAGGATGCAATGAGCCGCGAAATCCTGGCCGGATTGAATGACGCGAAGATCGAGATCGCGTCCGGCACATATGCGATCGTGGAAGTGCCGCCGCTGAAAATAGAAATGGCGGTACCGCCGGCTGCCTAGTCGGAGAGAGTGTCGGCCAGTTCGTTAGCGGTGCGCTCGAACCCGCTCGCCATCGTTGCGAGCATCTCGCGTGTCGCGGCGTCATACATTGCATCAGCAATACGCCGGCAATGATCGGCTTGTCCGCGCAGTGCCGTTTCCTGCTCCTCAGTGACGTCGACGAGCATGTTCACCGCGCCTTTGAAGCTTCCGTCCGGCCCAAACAGCGGTGTGGGATAGGGTCGGAATGCGGCCCGGGTGCCGTCAGGGCGCAACGCTACGGCCACGGAGTCCCGGATCGGGCGGCGCTTGCGGATCGCCTCGGCCATCGGGCACTGGTCATGCGGAAGATGATCACCACTCGTGGTGTAGATCTTCCACGTCACGCACCAGCGATCCTGCCCGAGCTGCGGCTCGCGACCTGCGAAAGCAACACAAGACCGGTTCCAGTAGGTGACCGAACCGTGTTCATCCGTGACATAGACGGGCGAAGGTATGGCATCGAGTACCGGACGCCAGTTGCTGCCATTCTGGAGAGCTTCGACGGCGGAATCGACGAGCTCTTGGGGGGTTGCGCGGGCAGGCATGATTGACGGGGATCAGGTCCTATAATCTAGGTGAATCCAGAACCGCTGTTGCAGATACAAGTTCCGGGCGCGTGCTGCTTAGTCGGTCACTGTGGCGAGCCGACAACAGGTAACCTCCGCTTCGAGGGCGCAGATCAACGCAGGCGCTTGACCAGGAGGCCGCCGTCAGCGCCGGCCTTCACTTCGAAATTGGGCACCGCCTTGATGAGGTCGGACAGGCGAGTGAAGCCGTAGTTGCGGGCTGCGAAGCTTGACACGGCCTTGGCGCGCTGGCCGAGTTCCGAAAGCGGCGTGTAGCCTTCCTCGTCGCGCTTGGACGCCTTGTAGGCCGATCCGAGCACCTGCAGCAGCTCGGTGTCGACGGGGCGCTGGCCCGCGGTCGTCTCCGGCTGTTCCAAATCCGCTTCCTTGTCGAGAGCAAGGGCGCCAACATCGAAGAAACGCGAGCAGGCCTGCTGGAAGGACACGGGGGTCTTCGCGGTGCCGAAGCCATAGACCTGGAGCCCGTCCTCCCGGATGCGCTGCGCGAGCGGCAGGAAGTCACTGTCGGAAGACATGATGCCGAAACCGTCGACATTGCCGCGGTAGAGGAGGTCCATCGCGTCGATGGTCATGCGCATATCCGTCGCGCTCTTGCCCTTCACGACATCGAACTGCTGCATCGGCACGATGGAATGCAGGCCGGTCAGTTCGCCCCAGCCTTTCAGGCTCGCCTTGGCCCAATTGCCGTAGGCGCGGCGGATGTTGATCGTGCCAAGTTCACCGAGGACGAGCAGCACCTCGTCGAGGTGATCCGGCGAGGCATTGTCGGCGTCGATCAGCAGCGCAATATTCTGTTCGGTGTCGCCGTGGCGGTCCGGCATGGTGTTGTCCCTTGTCTTGCAGGGCCTGTGTATCGCGCTGGCGCGGAATGGCCACACCCCGACGCCGAACGGTGCCGCGGAACAACAACAGTTGATCGATGCGGGAACGAAACGCCTTCTGAAGCAATAATGCCTGACAGGGGGCGTGTATCGGAAGGGACTGGACGATGAGGAACATTGGAATTGCGGCAGCACTGGTCGCCAGCGTAGCGGTGACCGGCTGCGCCACTCAGCCGGGATATGGCTATGACCCGTATTACGGCGGCGGCGGCGGATATCAGAGCGGCTACGGCAACAACTCGCGGGCCGGCAACACGGTCGCGGGCGCGGCAATCGGCGGCGCTGCCGGCGCGATCGCGGGTGCTGTTCTCCCGGGCGTCAGCACGGGCACGGGCGCCATTGCGGGCGCAGTCCTCGGCGGCGTGCTCGGCGCGACCGTCAACGGCCGTCAGTACTACCGCGACACGCGCGGCTACTGCTACTACGTCGATCAGTACAACCAGCCGCACTACAGCTACGACGTACGCTGCTAGTTAAGGCGAGCGGCAGCCTTCGGGCTGCCGCTTCCGTTTCTGGGAATCCTGTCAGGCGGGGCGGAAGTCTTCTTCTGCCTCGTCCAGCAGGTACAGGCGCCCCTCCGCGATGGAGAAGTGGGCGCCGTGCAACTTCAACTCGCCGCTCTGCTCCCGCTCTGCAATCCACGGGAACGTGCGCAGGTTCGCGAGCGAAACCTTCACCGCCTCCTGCTCCATGTCGAGAAAGGCGTTCCGGTCCAGCTCTGGATGCCGCGCCCGGACGCGATCGCGAGCGCCGCTGAGCATCTTAACCCAGTCAGCAATGAAGTGCCCTTCGCCGGGCGGCGTGTCCTCGAACTGGCCGGTCAGCGCGGCGGCGCAACCTCCGCACAGGCCGTGTCCCATCACCATGATCTCACCGACTTTGAGCTGGTCGACCGCAAACTCCAGTGCCGCTGACACGCCGTGGAAGCCGCGGCTGGTCTCGTAGGGGGGGGCGAGGGCGCCGATGTTGCGAACAACGAACATCTCGCCCGGTCGGGCGTCGAAGATCTGCGCCGGATCGACCCGGCTGTCGGCGCACGAAAGAATCATGACCTTTGGGCTCTGGCCCTCGGCCAGTTCGGACCAGCGCTCACGCTCCCGGGCCCAGTCCTTGTCGCGGAAGCGGCGGTAACCTTCGATCAGCTTGGAGAGGTATGGCATGGCCTGCGGCTAACCGCTACAGGGCAGGGGTGGCAAGGGCGCACTGCAATCGCTATCTGCCCCGCATGAACGCCCCCGCAGGACTGCCCCGCCAGCGCAAGCCGGACTGGATCCGGGTCAAGGCTCCGACGAGCCACGGTTACGCCGAGACCCGCAAGCTCATGCGCTCCCTGAACCTGGCAACCGTGTGCGAGGAAGCGGCTTGCCCGAACATCGGCGAGTGCTGGACCAAGAAGCACGCTACCGTGATGATCCTTGGCGACACCTGCACGCGGGCGTGCGCCTTCTGCAACGTCAAGACGGGGATGCCGCGGGCGGTCGATCCGCTCGAGCCCGAGCATGTGGCGACCGCCGCAGCCGAGCTCGGCCTGGAGCATATCGTGGTGACCAGCGTCGACCGTGACGACCTTCCGGATGGCGGCGCTTCGCAGTTCGTCAAGGTCATCCAGGCGCTTCGCCGCAACACGCCGACGACGACCATCGAGATCCTGACGCCAGACTTCCGCAACAAGAGCGAGGCGGCCGTCGAGGCGATCGTGGATGCGGGCCCGGACGTCTACAATCACAACCTTGAAACGGTGCCGAGGCTCTACCCGACCATCCGGCCAGGCGCGCGCTACTATGCTTCGCTGCGCCTGCTGGAGAGCGTCAAGCGGCACGACCCCCGCATCTTCACCAAGTCGGGCGTGATGGTCGGTCTTGGCGAGCAGCGGCTGGAAGTCCACCAAGTGATGGACGACATGCGCTCCGCCGGCGTGGATTTCCTGACCATGGGTCAGTACCTGCAGCCAACGCCGCGGCACGCCAAGCTGGAGGAGTTCGTCACTCCGCAGGCATTCGACGCTTATGCGGCGATTGCCCGAGCGAAGGGCTTCCTGCTCGTCGCGGCCTCTCCGCTGACGCGATCGAGCTATCATGCCGGCGACGACTTCAAGAAGATGCAGCAGAACCGCGCCGCCAAGTTCGCCAGGGAAGGTAGCAATGCCGCGGCATAGCGAGACGCGGCACCTCCCTTATTCGCCGGAACAGCTGTTCGACCTCGTCGCCGATGTCGAGCGCTATGACGAGTTTCTGCCGTGGGTGGTGGCAGTGCGGGTTCGTTCATCTAGCGAAACCGAGACAGTCGCCGACCTCGTGGTGGGCTTCAATGCCTTCAAGGAGCGGTTCACCAGCCGCGTCACCAAGGAGCGGCCCGACCGGATCGTCGTCGATTACGTGGAAGGCCCATTGAAGTACCTGCGCAATGAATGGCGGTTCGAACGGGCGCCAGACAATGGCACTAACCTGTTCTTTTCAGTCGACTTTGCATTCAAGTCACGGCTGTTCGAAACGCTTGCCGGATCGATGTTCGACCGGGCGTTGCGGCGGATGACTTCCGCCTTCGAGCAGCGCGCGGCGGCGCTTTACGGAATCAACAGCTCGAGCGCGCAAAGCGCCGCCTGAAGGCGGACGCCGGCGCGATCCGGCTCGTCGAAGAGCTTCTGGTCGGCGACGATCCTGGCCGGGTCTGCGTCGCGCTCCGCCCTCGCGAACACGACGGTACCTACCGGCTTGGACGGCGTTCCTCCGCCCGGACCGGCGATCCCGGTGACTGCGACCGCAACATCCGCTTCCGAAGCGAGTAGGGCGCCGCGCGCCATCGCCCATGCAGTTGCGACGCTGACAGCGCCGAACGTGTCCACGACATCCTCGCTGACCTTCAGTTGCCCGATCTTGGCGGCATTGGAGTAGGTCACATAGCCAGCCTCGAAGACTTCGGACGAGCCGGCAATCTCCGTGATCGCGGCGCTCACCAGCCCGCCCGTGCAGCTTTCAGCGACTGCGATGCGCCTGCCGGCGGCTCGATTGGCCTCGACGACCTCGCGCGCCTTCTCGACCAACTGCGGGGAGATGAGGGCGTCAGCCATGCGCAGGCATGCGGATGCTGGCGATCGCCTGCGCTGCCATGCCTTCCCGGCGGCCAGCGAAGCCCAGGCCCTCGGTCGTCGTCGCCTTGATGCTCACCTGCGCCTCCGGGAGGTTGAGGATGACGGCAATACGCGAACGTATGGCGTGGCGATACGGGCCGACCTTCGGCGCCTCGGCGATCACGGTGCAATCGACATGGTCGATGACGGCGCCTGCCGCGCGGACCAATTCTGCGGCGTGGCGGAGGAACAGGTCCGAAGCAGCGCCTTTCCACTGCGGGTCCGAAGGCGGGAAATGCTGCCCGATGTCTCCCAGCGAAGCGGCGCCGAGGAGGGCGTCCGTGATCGCATGGAGCACGACGTCGGCGTCGCTGTGGCCTGCCAGGCCACGTGCGTGCGGGACGGCGATGCCGCCGAGCATGATCGGTCCTTCGCCAGCAAAGGCATGAACATCGAAGCCCATGCCGGTGCGGGGGACGAGCCGACCCGAAAGCCATTCCTCTGCGCGGCGGAAGTCGGCGGGCGTCGTCAGCTTGTCGAGCGCCGGATCTCCCTCGACTGCGCCGACGCTGAGCCCGGCCGCACGAACCACGGTGGTCTCGTCGGTTGGCGCTTCGCCTGACCAGGACTTATAAGCCTTTCTCAGGCAATCGACGCGGAACGCCTGGGGCGTTTGGACGCGAACCAAGCCTTGGCGGTCCACCGGCTCGGTCAGCAGATCGCCTCCTCGTGCGAGCGTGTCCCGGACGGGCAGCACAGGCGCCGCCCCCTCAAAGAACTCCAGCGAAGCAAGCAGCCGGTCGATCACTGCAGCCGGGCAGAAGGGGCGTGCCGCATCGTGTACGAGGACTGCATCGGTCTGAACCGCCGCAAGCCCGGCTTGAACCGAATCCGCTCGCTGCGCTCCTCCGGCTATCAGTGGCCCGACATGAACATCGCCGAGTGCGCAAGCTGCCGCTTCCTGCTGGTCAGCGCCGACAACCACCCGCACATCGCGAATGGCCGGGTGCCGGAGGAATGGCTCGACTGCCCAACGCAGCACCGGCTTGCCGGCGAGGGTCCGGTACTGCTTGGGGACTCCGCCGCCGAGGCGTTCTCCGCGGCCCGCAGCCACAATCAGCGCAGTCACGCTCATGTCCGCGCCTTGCCCCTGCGGAGCGCCTCCTGTAAAGGCGCGGGCTCTCATGCAGACGCTGAAGCCCATCAAGATCGGCCCGATCGAGGTCGCGTCGCCGGTAATCCTGGCTCCGATGACGGCTGTCACGGATCTGCCCTTCCGGCGCGTTGTAAAGCGCTACGGGGCAGGGCTGACCGTGAGCGAGATGATCGCGAGCCAGGCGATGGTGCGTGAAACGCGCCAATCCATTCAGAAGGCCCTGTGGGATCCTGCCGAAGAGCCGGTCTCGATGCAGCTTGCCGGCTGCGAACCGAAGGTGATGGCCGAAGCGGCGCGGCTGAACGTCCAGCGCGGGGCGGCGATCATCGACATCAACATGGGCTGCCCCGTGAAGAAGGTGGTGAATGGGGAGGCTGGCTCCGCATTGATGCGCGACCTGAAGCTGGCCGCCGCGATCATCGACGCGACGGTCAAGGCCGTCAGCGTTCCAGTGACGCTCAAGATGCGGATGGGCTGGAATCACGACAGCCTCAACGCGCCCGAACTCGCGCGCATCGCGCAGGATCTCGGCGTGCAGATGATCACCGTCCACGGCCGCACGCGCTGCCAGATGTACAAGGGCGAGGCGGACTGGGCCTTCGTGCGCGGCGTGAAGGATGCGGTCTCGATACCGGTGATCGTCAACGGCGACATCTGCTCGGTGGCGGATGCTCACGAGGCCCTCCGGCTCTCGGGCGCTGACGGCGTGATGATCGGACGAGGCTCCTATGGGCGGCCATGGCTGCTCGGGCAGATCATGAGCGAACTCGGCAGCAGCGGCGCCAAGCCCGACCCGAGTTTGGATGAACAGCTTGCCGTCATGCTCGAGCAGTATGAGGCGATGCTGTCGCTTTACGGCACCCACACCGGCGTGAACCTCGCCCGCAAGCACATCGGCTGGTACACCAAGGGGCTGCCCGGCTCGGCGGAGCTGCGCAACAGCGTCAACCAGCAGGACGATCCCGCAGTGGTCATCCGCATGCTGAACGACTTCTATTCGCCCTGGCTCGCTCGTTCCGCCGCATAATTTCGATAAGCGCCACACAAGTGTGTTGTTGATGCAACGGTCGTGCTACGACCGAGGCGAATGGATGCGCGTACCGCCGAATCGCCGGTGAATCTGCAGCGGGAAAGCTGGCTCCAGCGGGAGCGGGCGAGCGGGCGTTTTTACGACCGGGTCTCGGCTCTGCTCGCCCTGTTCTTAGTCGCCATGGTGGCCCTGAGCGTCGCGCTGTTACGGCGCGGAGCGGAGCCGGGGACGACTGTCCAGGCGCCGATCATCGCACTGGTGCTGGTCGCGATCCTGCTGCCGGCGATTGCTCTCATGGCTCTCTACGCTCGCAAGGTTGCGCTAAGACGAGCCGAGGCAGGCGGACTGGGCAGCGGGCGGCTCCACATCCGCCTCGTTGCGTTGTTCTCGGTTATAGCGGCAGTCCCGACGGTGCTCGTGGCTATCTTTGCCTCGCTGCTTTTTCAGAGCGGTCTTGAATTCTGGTTCTCGAACCGCGCCCGCAACATGCTTGAGAACAGCACTGAGGTGGCCCGTGCGGAGTATCGGTACGAAATAGGCCGCGTCAGCGATGAAGTCACGACGATGTCTGGCGACCTTGCAAGTGGCCTCGACCGGGTCGCCATCGACGACCCCAAGTTCGTGACCTTCCTGGCTTACCAGACTTATCAGCGGGGACTGAACGAGGCAGCGATCATCAGGGTTGGCGATGACGGCATGGTGCAGACGCTAGGTCTCGCATTGGGCGTGAATAAGGGAGGGGAAGCTCTTGTTACACCTACGAGAATCGTCACAGCGGTCAAGGATCTCAAGGCGCATCCGGAGCTAAAGAGCGTCGATGCCCACAGCCCTGGACGCTTGGCTGTCATCGCCCCGCTGGACTACGACAAGGATACCTACCTGTACGCCGCGCACTGGATTGATCCGCAACTTGGTGCACAGCTCAAGCGTGCGGACACGGTGCTCAAGGACTATCACACCCTGAGGGACCGTTCGCGCACCAACCAACTCAGATTCAATGCTGCTCTGTTGCTTGGAGCACTGATCATCGTCGGTCTGGCCATCCTCACCGCACTTCGCCTTGCCGATCGCCTGGTTCGGCCGGTCGGTGAACTGGTGAGCGCTGCTGGCCGCATCGAGGAGGGTGACTTCTCGGCGCGGGTACCAGTGAGCAAGACAGAGGACGAGGTTCAGACGCTCGCCACGGCGTTCAATCGCATGACGGGACGGCTCGAAGAGCAAACCAACGAGCTCCGGAGCGCCAACACTCAATTGGAGACGCGCCGCGCGTTCATGGAGGCGGTCCTTTCGAGCGTCACCGCCGGCGTCGTCGCCATGGACGCCCAGCAGCGGATCCTTCTCCTGAACCGATCGGCGGAAACGCTGCTCGAGAAGGGCTCAGCCGTCGAAGGCAAGGCCTTGCAAACGGTGTCGCCGGAGCTTGGGGAATTCCTGAGCGGGCACGATTCCGAAGCCAACGTGCTGGTCGCCACCGAAGGCGTTCAGCGGACACTGGCGGTCAAGCGCGTCCGTTATCAGGACGGCTCGGTGCTGACGTTCGACGACATCACCGACCAGCTGACCGACCAGCGCCGCGCCGCCTGGTCCGACATTGCCCGTCGCATCGCCCATGAAATCAAGAATCCGCTCACGCCCATCCAGCTCGCGGCCGAGCGGCTGCAGCGCCGGTTCGGCGGCGAGATCCAGTCGGACAAGGACACGTTCGAGCGGCTTACGGAGACGATCGTCCGCCAAGTCGGCGATCTTCGGCGGATGGTCGACGAATTCTCCGACTTCGCCCGGATGCCGAAGCCGGCGTTCAGCGACGCCGACGTCCACGAGATAGCGCGCCAGGCGGTGTTCCTGCACGAGGTGGCCCATCCGGCGATTACCTTCACCTTGAACCCCGCAGAGGGCGAGTTTCCGATCGTTTGCGACCGACGGCAGCTCGGCCAGGCGCTGACGAACGTGGTAAAGAATGCCGTCGAAGCCATTGAAAGCCGGCGCAGCCGCGGTGAGCACAGCCTCGCCGGAGACCGCGTCGACGTCCGGCTGCGGCGGGAGGATGGCCACGTGGTCATCGACGTGCTCGATACCGGTATCGGCCTGCCCGAGGACCGGGAGCGGATCACCGAACCCTATGTCACCACGCGCGTACGTGGCACGGGTCTAGGGCTCGCGATCGTTAAGAAGATCGTCGAGGAACATATGGGCGAGATCGCCTTCCTCGACCGACCTGGCGGCGGAACGCACGTGCGGATTTCCCTGGACGCCGAGAGGCTCGCTGCGGTCGCTAGCGGCCAGCAGGCGGCGGACGGCGAGTTGGACAATGAGAACAATGGTGAAGGTAGGGCCTGATGGCGCTTGAAGTGCTGGTTGTGGACGATGAGGCAGACATCCGCGAACTCGTCAGCGGTGTCCTTGAAGATGAAGGCTATGCGGTCAGGACCGCTGCCGACAGCTCGCAGACGCTGGAGGCGATCGAGGAGCGGCGTCCATCCATGGTGCTGCTGGATGTCTGGCTGCAGGGCTCGCGCCTTGATGGTCTGCAGCTGCTGCAGACTATCAAGCGCATGGACCCGAGCATCCCGGTCCTGATGATCTCGGGCCACGGCAATCTCGACACGGCAGTCGCTGCGGTTCGCGAGGGTGCTGTCGACTTCATCGAGAAGCCGTTCGAGGCTGAACGCTTGATCTACCTAGTCGACCGGGCGACGGAGACCGATCGGCTGCGGCGCGAGAACGAAGACCTGCGCCGGCAGGTCGGTCATGACGATCAGTTGCAGGGATCTTCGGTCGCGATCAACACCGTCCGGGCGACGTTGAAGCGCGTCGCCCCGACCGGCAGCCGAGTTCTGATTGCGGGGCCAGCGGGCGTCGGCAAGGAGATCGCCGCAAGGATGATCCACGGTTGGAGCCCGCGCACCCGCGCGCCCTTCGTCGTGCTTCCCGCGGCCATGATGAGTCCGGACCGCGTTGAGGAAGAGCTCTTTGGCAGCGAGGAAGACGGGAAGATCCGGCCTGGCCTGCTCGAGCAGGCGCACGGCGGAACACTCTTCCTGGACGAAATCGCCGACATGCCGCTGACGACGCAGGCGAAGATCCTGCGCGTGCTGACGGATCAGAGCTATCACCGCGTCGGGGGACAGCGCCCCGTTAAGGTCGACGTTCGCGTCTTGTCCGCGACCGGGCGGAACCTGCAGGAGGAGATTGCAGCCGGCCGCTTCCGCGAAGATCTCTACTACCGCCTCAATGTGGTCCCCGTGCGGCTGCCGCCGCTGCGAGACCGCCGCGAGGACATCCCCGAGCTCGTGAACCACTTCCTCGCCCGTTTCGCGGCCGAGCGACGCATTCCGACACCCAGCATCTCGGACGAGGCGATCGCTGCGCTCCAGGCGCATGAGTGGCCCGGGAACGTCCGCCAGCTCAGGAACATCATCGAGCGCACCGTCATTCTCGCTCCGGGAGAGCGGGTCGCCTGCATCGACGTCGACTTGCTGCCGCCCGAGGTCCTGGAGAACCAGAGCGCTCCGGCGGGCTCGACGACCGCCATGGCGATCATGGGCAGCCCGCTCCGCGAGGCTCGGGAATCCTTCGAACGCGAGTATCTGAAGATTCAGATCCGCAGATTCTCAGGCAACATCTCGCGCACCGCGTCGTTCATCGGCATGGAACGCTCCGCCCTGCACCGTAAGCTCAAGGCATTGGGTATCGGCGACAAGAGGGAAGGGGAGGAGTAGGAGTAGCGCGTAATGGCCGGGCGATCGTTGAGCCTGCAGGACCATTTCCTGAACAGCATTCGCCGCGCCCGGCTGCCCGTCACCATTTTCCTGATGAAAGGCGTGAAGCTGCAAGGGGTTGTGACCTGGTTCGACTCCTTTTCGCTTCTGCTCCGCCGCGACGGCACATCGCAACTGGTCTACAAGCATTCGATCTCGACGATCATGCCTTCGGAGCCGCCGCCCGACTTCACGGTGGCAACGACATCCAAGGAAGCCGGGGCGGGGGCCAAGGCCGCCCTTCAGGATCTCTTCCTGACGACAGCGGTCCGCGACGGCGCGCGCATGACGCTGTTCCTGGTGAATGGGGTGATGCTGCAGGGAACGATGACCGACTTCGACCAGTTCTCCCTGCTCCTTGAACGCGGTGGGCAGATCCAATTGGTCTACAAGCACGCGCTGTCGACGCTGCAGCCGGAACAGCCGCTGAAACTCAACCAGAACGGCAGCGAGGAGCCGGAGGAAGAATGAGCAACTTCGACGGCAATGGAGCCATCGAGGTGGCACGCGGCGAGCGGGCGGTACTCGTCGTGCCCGAACTGGCGCGGGAGGCGGCGCGCCGCTCGGCGGAGGCCCGGCTCGAAGAAGCTGCCGGGCTTGCCGAGGCGATCGGCATTGAAGTGGTCGCCGGCAAGGCGTTCCGGGTGCGCACAGTCCGCCCGGCCACTCTGCTCGGCAAAGGTCAGGTTGAGGAGATCGCCGGCATCGCGAAGGAGCATGGCGCAGGCCTGCTGATCGTCGATGCCGCGCTTGCACCGATCCAGCAGAAGAACCTGGAAGAGGAAGCAGGCGCGAAGGTGATCGACCGGACGGGCCTGATCCTCGAGATCTTTGGTGAGCGCGCTGCGACTGCCGAAGGGCGGCTGCAGGTCGAGCTTGCACATCTCGATTACCAGGCAGGCCGTCTGGTGCGCAGCTGGACCCACCTCGAACGCCAACGCGGCGGGTTCGGCTTCCTCGGCGGCCCCGGCGAGACCCAGATCGAAGCCGACCGGCGGATGATCCGCGACCGGATGGCGCGCATCCGCCGCGAGCTCGACCAGGTGAAGCGGACGCGGGCATTGCATCGCGATCGACGCCAGCGGGCACCGTGGCCGGTGATTGCGCTCGTCGGCTATACAAACGCCGGAAAGTCCACGCTTTTCAACAAGTTGACTGGCGAAGCTGTGTTCGCGGAGAACCTGCTATTCGCAACCCTGGATCCAACGATGCGGGATATTCACTTGCCCGGGTTCGACAAGGTGATCCTGTCCGACACGGTCGGCTTCGTTTCGAACTTGCCGACGCAATTGATCGCGGCCTTCCGGGCGACGCTGGAAGAGGTGCGCTCCGCCGACCTCCTGGTCCACGTCCGCAACATGGCCCATCCAGATCGCGAGGCACAGCGCGACGATGTCGAGGACGTTCTCAAGTCGCTGGATCTGGCGGAGGAGGGGGCGCCGCCGCGGATTGAGGCCTGGAACAAGATCGACCTGCTGGGTGGGGAAGAACGCGACCGTCTGATCGAGGAGGCGCGCCGCCGCGAGGACGTCGTGCCGATGTCCGCCGTGAGCGGAAAAGGGCTCGACACCTTACGCGAACTGATGGCCGGAAAGCTGCACAGCGGCGAGCAGGTGCGTCAGATCCGCATCGCTGCAGGTGACGGCAGCAGGATCGCCTGGCTGCACAGCCGGGGCGACGTGATCAAGCAGCACGTCGACGCCGACGCGATCGAGTTGTCCGTGCGGTTGTCGCCCGACAACTGGGCACGGTTTCAGGCGCTGGAGTCCGCCTGAGCCTTTTTGGCAGCGGTCCAGAGCGCTTCCTTCTGCTCCAGCGACATAGTCAGGAAGCCCGGCGCTTTCTCAATGTCCCGGAAGCGCCGTTCGAACTTGGCGCTCGCATGCCGAAGAGCTGCTTCCGGCTCGATGTTGAGATGACGTGCGAGGTTCACGATGGCGAACAGCAGGTCGCCGAGCTCCTCCGATTGGCGGTCGTGTGCAGTCTCGGCGTCGAGCTCTGCGAGTTCTTCGTCGATCTTCGCCCGTGGCCCAGAACAGTCCGGCCAATCAAAGCCGACCCGCGCGGCGCGCCTCTGTAGCTTTGCGGCGCGTTCCAGTGCCGGAAGCGCAAGAGCGACGCCGGCCAGGGCACTGTCGTCGTTTTGCTTCTTGCGCTCTGCCGCCTTGAGCTCCTCCCAGCCCGGACTGGCTTCGGCATCTCCAAAGATATGCGGGTGCCGGCGCTCCAGCTTGTCGCAGATGCGCGTGATCACGTCGTCGAGACTGAAGCTGCCGGCTTCCGCAGCCATCTGGGCGTGGAAGACGACCTGAAGCTGCAGATCACCGAGCTCGTCGGCAAGCGCATCCATGTCGTTGCGATCGATCGCGTCGGCGACCTCGTACGCTTCCTCGATGGTGTAAGGCGCGATGGTCGCGAAGCTCTGCTCACGGTCCCATTCGCAGCCGGTCGTGGGATCGCGAAGCCGCCGCATGATGGCCACGAGGCGATCAAGCTGCACGGGGGGCCTCTAGCAATCGCTGCAACTCCGCAAGTATGATAATATGCATTATGTAAAGTTGCACCATGTTCAGGGCTCGAGGATCAGCCAGCGTCCCTCGACGCCCCACCGGCTCAAGGACGACAGGAAATTCATTCCAAGGACGTTGAGGTTGTCGTTGTCGGCAATCTGGACTCCGACGTCCTGGCGGACGATTCCGCCGACCTTGAGCGTTTCAGCATGGCCGCTGCGCACGCGGATGATGCCGTTACCGGTGCGGACGAGCTGGTCGCGCCGTGGCGACATTTCCACTCCCGCCTGTTCCGCGGTCTCGCGATCGATGGTCGTCATCGTTGCACCGCTGTCGACGAGAAACTTGGCGGCTTGCCCGTTGATGCGGCCCTGCACCCAGAAATGCCCGTCTATGGCCATTGGAATGCGGGTCTCGCGGCCCTGCTCCACCGGTGTGCCCAACGCTTCCGCTTTCAGCCGTTGGGTTACCCAACCGAAGTTGTCACGGAATGTGAAGAGCACGAAGCCGGCTGCGAAGATTGCGACCCACGCGAGAGCCATCGTCAGAAGCTTGGCGAGCGGCTCGCGCCGCGACATCAGACTGCCGAGCACGAGCATGATCGCCATCAGGATGTAGACGCCGCCGAGCATCAGGTCGTTGGTCATTGCAGGACGATCTCGAGCCCATCATGCGCCGGCACAGCCCAGTCCGGCAGTTCCGCAAGCAACGTCCGGTAATCGAGCCCGTTGCCCATGTGGGTGAGATAAACCTGTCCCACCTTCAATTCCCGCGCCCAGCCAAGCACTCCGTCGAGATGGGCGTGCGTCGGATGCGGCTTGCGTGTCAGGCAATCGGCTATCCAGACGTCGACGCCCTCGTAGAGCGCAGCCATTTCGTCCGTTAAGTGGTTGAAATCCGTCGCGTAGGCAAGCGATCCGTCGTGCTCATCGAAGCGCAGTCCAAGCGATGTCGTCGATCCATGCGGTTGAACGACCCAGCGCACGGCTGCCGAGCCGAACGAGAGCTCCGGACCCAGTTCGCGCGCTTCGATCACGGGCCGATAGAAGCTGCTGCCGGTAAAAGCATAGGCGAAACGCTGTTGAAGTCGCTCAAGGACCTCAGGCCGGCTGTACAGCGGTACCGCCGCGCCGAGCGCTTGGGAGACCGGTCGCAGCTCATCGATGCCGTGCACGTGGTCGCCGTGATCGTGGGTGACGATCACCGCCGTCAGCCCGCCCACCCGCGCAGCCAGCAACTGCTGGCGGAGGTCTGGTCCGCAGTCGACCAGGAGGCGTCCGCCGCCACTCTCGACCAGGATTGATGACCGCAGGCGCGCATTGCGTGGCTCCTCGGGGTCGCACGCGCCCCAGTCATTCCCGATTTTCGGAACGCCGGTGGAAGTCCCGCATCCGAGTATTCTCACCTTCAAGCGGTTGGTCCGGCCGCTGCGCGACTGAAAAGGCGGAAGAAGTTGGCCGTTGTCGCTTCTGCCAGCTCCTCGATCCCCTCACCCCTCAGGTCGGCAACGAACGCGGCGGTGTCCGCGACGAATGCCGGTTCGCACTTGCGGCCGCGGTGCGGGACGGGAGCGAGGAAGGGTGAGTCCGTCTCGACCAGCATCTGGTCTGCGGGCAGCCACTTGGCAGTGTCCTGCAGGTCCTGGGCGTTCTTGAAAGTGACGATGCCGGAGAGAGAGATGAAGAAGCCCAGATCGAGGCCTTTGCGGGCAAGTTCAGCAGAGCCGGTGAAACAGTGGAGCACGCCGGTCACTCCACCGTGCCGGACCGCTGCGCCCAGGATCTCGGCCGTGTCGTTCTCGGCGTCACGTGTGTGCACCACCAAGGGCAAGCCGGTCTGCCGGGCCGCGTCGATGTGCGCCTCGAAGCGCTCGCGCTGGGCGTCGCGGTCGGACTTGTCGTAATAGTAGTCGAGGCCGCATTCGCCGATGGCGATGACTTTCGGGTGGTTCGCACCTTCGACTAACGCAGCAGCGCCGAGGTCGGGATGGGCGTCGGCCTCATGCGGATGCACGCCGACGCTTGCCCATACATCTGCGTTGTGCTCGGCGACGGAGATCACGTCGCGCCATTCCCGTTGCCGCGTGGAGATGTTGAGGAAACCGGCGACATCGCGCTCCCGAGCGGCGTCAAGGACTTCGTCCTGGCGCTCGACCAGACCTTCGTAGTTCAGGTGGCAGTGACTATCGATCAGCTTCACTGCGCCGTCTCCTCTTCCGCCTCCAGCTCAAGACGCGGAAACAATGGTGTCGGTTGCGCGATTGGCGTGCCGCCATCTCCGGCGGCGATCTGGCTGAGCAGCTTATCCGCACTAGCCGGAATGACCGGAGCGATCGCGAGCGCGAGTTGCCGGACTGCCGCGATTAGGGTTCCCAGCACCGCCGCCATGCGGTCCGGATCGGTCTTGCGCAGCGCCCACGGTGCCTGGGTGTCGACATACTGGTTGCAGGCAAACACTGCCCGCAGCCACGCTTCGATGCCGGCCGAGAACGCCAGCCGCTCGAACGCCTGTGGCAGCTCCTGCTGGGCCGCCGTTGTGACGAGATGCAGCAGCTCGCGGTCAGCTCCGTCCTGGCCGGGTTCGGGAATGACTCCGCCCAAGTTCTTGAACACCATGGACAAGGTCCGTTGCGCGAGGTTGCCGAAGCTGTTCGCAAGCTCGGCATTGGCGCGGTTGACGATGGCTTCGGCGCTGTAGCTGCCGTCCTGCCCGAAGGTGACCTCGCGCAGAAGGAAATAGCGCAGGGCGTCGACGCCGAACGTGCTTGCAAGTGAGATCGGGTCGACGACGTTGCCGACGCTCTTCGACATCTTCTCGCCGCGGCTGAGCAGGAATCCGTGGCCGTAAACCTGCCTCGGCAGTTCCAGCCCGGCCGACATCAGGAAGGCAGGCCAGTAGACAGCATGGAAGCGGACGACGTCCTTGCCGATCAGGTGGATGTCGGCGGGCCAGTATCGGCGCCACAGCTCTGTATCGTCGGGATAACCCAGACCGGTGATGTAGTTCGTGAGGGCATCGAGCCACACGTACATGACGTGGCTTGGGCTGTTCGGCACGGGCACGCCCCAGGAGAAGCTGGTCCGTGACACGGAGAGGTCCGACAGGCCGCCTTCGACGAAACGGACAACCTCGTTGCGGCGGCTTTCCGGGCGGATGAAATTAGGCCGCGCTTCGTAGAGTCCGAGCAATTTGTCCTGGTACGCTGAGAGCCGGAAGAACCAGCTCTCCTCGACGGTCCATTCGACCGGCGTGCCCTGAGGCGAGAGCTTCTCGCCCCCCTCTCCGGTAACCAGCTCGCTCTCTTCGTAATAGGCTTCGTCGCGAACCGAATACCATCCTTCGTACCGGCCGAGGTACAGGTCGCCTCGCTCCTGCATGGCGGTCCAGATTGCCTGGCTGGCGCGATAATGGTCTTCGTCCGATGTGCGGATGAACCGGTCGTAGGAGACGTTAAGAACGTCGCACATCTCCTGGAAAAGGCGAGACATCTTGTCAGCGAAGGCCCGCGGCTCGACGCCCTCCGAACGGGCAGCCTGCGCCATCTTCAGGCCGTGCTCGTCGGTGCCGGTCTGGAAGCGCACGTCGCGGCCCTGCGCCCGCTGGAAGCGGGCGGTCGCGTCGGCGGCAATCGCCTCATAGGCGTGGCCGATGTGGGGCGGCCCGTTCGGATAGCTGATTGCAGTGGTGATGTAGAAAGGGTCGGACATTGTTGCCCCGGCCCTAGCCGTGGCTGTCTACGGCTTCAAGGAAGCGGCTGAGCAACGCCGGCGAGGATGCCGCCGACCTGGAACACTGTTGCTGCAGGATCGAGCGACAGCCGCCGTGCGACGCCGCTCAACTCGCGAGCTTTGCCATAGGCGTCGAGAGCACGCTGAAGCTGCTCGCCTCTCAGTTCGCGTGCGCGCCTCGCGATCAGCGACGGTGCCAAGTCCAGGAATGCTGCGTAGCGATCCGCGGCGCTCTTCTTGCCGAGCTCGGATGCGAGTTCTGACCGCAGCGCGTTCGTCGGATCGCCATGCCGCAGGATCGCCGAAGCGGTATCCTCCAGCTTCGCGAGGCCGAGCTCGGCGAGAGCAATTGCGCGTCCCGCCGACCCTGCGGCCATGGCGACGATCCCTTCGCGATCCGCGCTCCCGAGCTCCGGAGCTTCACGCGCGAGAACTGACGTCATGGCGTCATCCTCCAGCGGCTGGAAATCGACCCTACGGCACCGCGAGCGGATTGTCGGCAGGAGGCGGCCCGGCGCGTGGCTGACGAGCAAGAAGATCGTGTTGGCCGGGGGCTCTTCGAGAATCTTCAGGAGGGCGTTGGCGGCCGAGCTTTCCAGTTCGTCGATCGTGTCGATGACGGCCACGCGCCATGGTGAGAAGGCGGGAGTCAGGGTCATGAACTCTCCGAGCCCGCGAACTTGTTCGACGGTGATGTTTCGCGCCAGCCCCTCCCCTTTTTCCTTCGGGAGACGCTCGAGCCAACGCATGTCCGGGTGGCTGCCCGCGGCGATAAGCTTCACGATCGGGTGATCCTCAGGCGTGTCGAGCGACGGCAGATCAAAGGCAGGCCCTGCAGCCTCCGCCAGCACGCGCCGGGCTGCAACGCTGGCGAAGCTTGCCTTCCCCACACCCTTGGCTCCGGCGAGCAGCCATGCGTGGTGGATCTTGCGCGATGCCCAGGCACTCGCGAATTGCTCAACCGCGCGGTCCTGTCCGACGATCACCCCAGCAAATCCTCGACGGCTGCCAGCAGCCGCGCGGTGACCTCTGGAGGGCCGCCCGACGCATCGATCAACTTCACACGCTGGGGCTCTTCGGCTGCAATGAGCCGGAAGGCTGTGGCGACCTTGTGGTGATACTCATCGGAGCGGCCGCCGATGCGGTCGCTTCCGTCGGTGTCCCGCGCGCGTGCGCGTTCCGCCCCTTGGTTAGACTCGAGGACCAGGGTCCGGTCGGGAAACGTGTCGCCCAGAGCGAAAGCGTTGATCGCGCGAACTGCCTCGATGCCCAGACCGCCCGCGCCGCCTTGGTAGGCAAGCGAGCTGTCGAGGAAGCGATCGCAAAGTACCCAGCGGCCGCTGTCGAGGGCCGGCCTGATAGTCTTGCGAACGTGGTCGGCCCGGGCAGCGGCGAACAGCAGGGCTTCCGCCTCGGGTCCGAAGCGCTCTTCGCTTCCGTTGAGCAGTAATTGGCGGATTGCCTCGGCGCCATCGCTGCCGCCTGGTTCGCGCGTCAGCACCACGTCGACCCCTCGTTCGCGCAGTACGCCAGCAAGCGCCTGCACCTGGGTGGACTTGCCGACCCCCTCGCCGCCTTCGAGACTGATAAACAGGCCGCGTCGAGTCTCGCCCAAATCAGGCCATCCCGAGCAGCTGCTTCATGCCCAGCCAGATCCGGCCGAAGAACCCGGCCTTGCCGACGTCCTCGCCCGCGACGAGCGGCGTCACCTGCGGTTGCGTGTCGCCGGTGAAGACTAGCAGGTCCGCGATGTGCTGACCCTTCGCGATCGGCGCTGCGACTGGCCCCTGGTAGCGGATCTGCATTCGAAGCGGGCCATTCGCCAGACCCGCAGGGATGGTTGCGGCCAGGTTGCGCGGCGCGACCAGCGACACCTCGGAATCGCTTCCAAGCTGGACGTTGGCCGTGCCGACCTTGGCGCCGGACTGGAACAGGGGCTTGGTCGTCCAAGCGTTGAATCCCCATTGGATCAGCCGGGTCGATTCCTGCACCCGTTCGTTCCAGCTGGCCATCCCGGCAAGCACTTCGACGAGGCGGCGGCCATTCTGGATCGCCGAGCCCGTGAAGCCATAGCCAGCTTCATCGGTATGGCCGGTCTTCAGTCCGTCGGCGCCAGCGACATGGCCGAGGATCGGGTTGCGGTTCTGCTGGGTGATGTCCTGGCCCGACCCTAGGGTCTTGCCCCAGGTGAAGTTAGGCAGCGAATAGAACTGCTTGTAGAGCTTGTAGTGGTGCTCGATCTCCCAGCGGGCGAGGGTCGCCAGGTCGCGGGCGGTGACATAGGTGACGCCGTTGTCGGGCCAGCCATTGGCGGTCCCGAAGTGGCTGTTGGTAAGGCCGATGCGCTTGCCGAGCGCGTTCATCTGCTCGGTGAAGGCCTGCTCCGTCCCCGCAATGCACTCTGCGAGCACAACGGAGGCGTCGTTGCCGGACAGGGTCACGATGCCCTTGAGCAGGTTCTCGACGCTGACCTGCTCGTTGGCGCTCAGGAACATGGTCGAACCAGCCTGCGGGCCGTGCCATTTCTGCCATGTCTCCGGCCGAACCGTGCACATCTTGTTCAGCGGCAGCTGGCCCTTGTCGATCAACTCGAACGCGACGTCCGTCGTCATCATCTTCGCCATCGATGCCGGAGGCATGCGGACGTCGGCATTCTTGGAATAGAGCACTGCGCCGGACGACAGGTCGATCAGATACGCCACTCGGGCGGGCGTCTCGAATTGCGGGGCTGCAGCGGGTGCTGCGCTGGAGAACAGGAGCGAGGCGGCGGTGGCAAGGATGATAGTGCGGGTCATGGAGTGTGAACGATGTCCTGTGGTCGGCTGTGCAGCCGGACCAGTCTATCGCCGTGCAATCGCGTCCGCCAGCAGCCCGACCGACATCGCGTAGAAATTCGAACAATTGTAATCGAGGATCGCGCGATAGTTGTTGGTCAGTAGATAGCCTGAACCGCTTGGCCCTTCGGGCTCCATCAGAGTGGCGAGCTCGGTGTCCGGGAGGGTCTGCCGGTAAGGCACGACGCCCAGCGAGCGCCACTGGCCGACGGTCAGCCAGCGGGAGTGCCGGCGGTAGACTTGCGGGCACTTCGGCGCGGTCAGACGCGACTGGATTGCCGTGCGATTCAGGGTCGGCGGAACGCGGGCGGCGACGCCCCAACTCACGCCGGGCTTCCACCCGGCATCGCGCAGATAGGAGGCGATCGAGGCGAGGCCGTCGACTTCATTGCGCCAGATGTCGGCATAGCCGTCCCCGTCCCCGTCGGCCCGCAGACGAAGCGCGACCGTCGGGAGAAATTGCGGATAGCCGGTCGCGCCGGCCCAGCTGCCCTTCAGCATCCAGCGCGGAACGCCCTGGTCCATCAGCTTCAGGGAGGCGATGAACTCCTTCTCAAACATGTCACGGCGGCGCCCGCCGTAGGCGAGGCTCGCCAGCGTCCCAAGAAGGTCGAGGCTGCCCGTCACGGTGCCGTAGCTCGTCTCGTGGCCGTAAATGGCCATCAGCACGGCGGGATCGACGCCGTAGCGGGCCTGAATGTTGCGCAGGTAATTATAGTCGTTCGAATAGCGGTCCTGCCCGCGTGCGATGAGGCGCGGGGTCACGTGGTCCTGCATGTAGGGACGCATCGAGCGCGGTCCGCCGCTAGTCGCCACCCTGATCTCGGCATGATCGAGGTTGATTACCTGCCGATTGATCTGCAGGCCGGGAATCGTGGCCTGGATTGTTGCGGGCCGGACGCCCTGTTGCCGCGCGAGGATCGTCAGTCTGAGCTTGTACGTCTGCCAGGGGTCGGCGACGGCCGCCGGCTGCGCATACATCGGCTGAGGAAAGGCCGGTTGCCCGTAGGCTCCGACGACCTGCCCGCCGTCCGGAGTAGCTGACGCAAGGCTCGCCGTCGCAAGCGCGGCTACCCCCCAACCCTGCAGAACTCTCAATACGCCCTCCTCAATACTGCCGAGGCTAGGGCAAAACCCGCAGAGCGCCATCCGGGTTCACCGCGCGACTTGCACAGTCCGCCGCGCCAAGCGATAGCGGCGCAGGCTGGCCTGGAGAGGTGGCCGAGTGGTTTAAGGCAGCGGTCTTGAAAACCGCCGTGGGTGCAAGCTCACCGTGGGTTCGAATCCCACCCTCTCCGCCAGTTGCAGCTCCGCGATCGATGATGGACACTCCTGGCCCGCGGCAGGGCTGCGACCGCGGCGCATAATTTGTGCTTGCAATGGCGCTACAATTGTAGCACACGCTACAAACGTAGCGCCAAGGAGTCGTAATGCTTAGCAAGCTTCCACCTCGCGAAAGGCAGATTGTCGATGTTCTCTACGAGCGGGGTCCGCTGCTCGTTTCCGACATCTGCGAAGCCCTCCCTGACCAGCTCAGCGGCTCGGCAGTGCGCGCCATGCTCAAGCGGCTCGAGGACAAAGGCTTCGTCCAGCGTTCCGACTCGGAGCGCGGCTATCTCTATTGTCCGACCGTGTCGGAAACGGCCGCCAAGAAGTCGGCGCTCAGCGAAATCGTCCGCGTCTTCTTCAACGGGTCCGCTGCCGGAGCCGCCACCGCGCTCCTCGGCATGTCCGACAAGCTGGAAGGCAGCGAACTCGAGCAGCTCGAAGCGATGATCGCTCGCGCTCGCAAGGCGAAGGGAGAGAAGTGATGCAGGCGCTGCTGGCGATTGCTCTCAAGTCGGTACTCATTTCCGGCCTCACCCTAGTTCTTCTCGCGCTTCTCAAGCGCCGGTCTTCGGCCGAGCGCTCCTGGGTGGCGCACATCGGCCTGCTGGCGCTGGTCACGATCGCGTTTGCGCCGCTAGTGCTCCCGAGCCTGCCGGTCGAGGCCCCTGCCCTGTACGCCAAGGTAGATGCTCCCAAGGCGATCTCCGCTGTCTCCGCCCAGCCGGCAAGTGGCGAGAGCGCGACTCTTGCAACGACCCACGCCAAAGCTTCCGCACCGACCATAAGCGCAGCTGCGGTCACCACGGCCATCTATGCCGTTCCTGCGGCAATCCTCCTGTTCATTGTCCTGCTCGCGCTCGGCCGTCTGCTGGCGCTGCGTGCCCGGGCCGACGTTCTTGTCGATGGACACTGGCTGAGCGCACTTGCGCGCGCCCAGCGACGAATGGGCTTCAAGCACGGGACCGCCCTTCTCACCAGCAACGAGCTTGCATCGCCGATCAGCTGGGGCCTCATGCGTCCCGTCATCCTGCTGAACGAGCGGGCCGTCGAGGCTTCCGGCGAAGCCGAGGCGATCATCGCCCATGAGCTAGCCCACGTAGCACGGCTTGACTGGGCCAAGCTGCTGCTCGCCCGCGTCGCCACTGCACTGTTCTGGTTCAACCCGCTCGTCTGGCTGCTCGCCCGTGAAGCGCACCAGCTGCGTGAGGAAACGGCCGACGACGCGGTGCTCGCGTCCAACATCCCCGACACCGATTATGCGGAGCTGCTCGTTGGCGTCGCTCGGCACGAATGCTCCGGCATCCTGCTCGGCGCGCATGGTGTCGCTCCGTCCCGGAGCTCGCTCGCCCGCCGCGTTGCCCGAGTGCTGGACAGCGCCTCGCAGCGTGGCCCAGTCGCCCGTCCGTTCGCGCTTGGAGTATTCGTCGGAGCGGTCGCAATCGCAGCTCCGCTGGCCGCTCTCACTCTGACGCCATCCAAGCAGGCGACCGTTGCCGGCCACAGCGCAACCAGGCTGGCTGGCGGCACAGACGTCGACATGGCGTCGCCCTACTATCCGCAGAGTGGTCCGACCGATCTGCCGAGCATCATTGCGCGCGGGGTGTCGACTTCGGTCGAGAGCGCGGTCGCTGCAATCAATCCCAACGGGGCAGTCGACGGCGCCGACTTCGAGACGGTCAGCCCGAGCGGCGCCTCCGTGAAGTCGGTCAACGGAGTGACGGTGGCCCGTGCTCCCAGCGGCGCTACCGTGACGGTCTACCCGCCGGATGGGCAGGGCCGCCGCAAGGTCGTTGCCCGCGCGCCCAACGGTGCAACGACGACCACCTATACTGACGAAGACGAAGACATCCCCGGTGCCATGGCCGCTCCGTTCCACAACAAGGACGATGCGATCCAGAACGCCATTGCGATGAAAGCCGTCGGCATGACTCCGCAGTACGTCGCCGCGATGCGGGCAAGCGCGCCGGAGCTTCGCGATGCCGACACGGACGACCTGGTCGGCATGAAAGCGGTCGGGGTCACGCCTTCCTACGTGCACGACCTCTCCGCCGCCGGCCTCCGGGACTTCGACGCCGGTGATCTCGCCGGTGCACGCGCCGTCGGTGTGGACGGCAGCTACATTCGGGAGATGCGGGCCGCCGGCTTCGGCGACGCGGACCTCAGCGACCTCACGGGTGCTCGCGCAGTTGGCATAACCGGCGAGTTCGTTCGGGAGATGCGCCTGGCCGGCTACGATGGGGATCTCGGCGACTTCACGGCGTTGCGTGCCTTGAAGGACGGCCGGCGGCCGCGACCCGCGCTCCCTCCCTTACCTCCGGCACCGCCGCGAACACCGGGCGGCTGATCAAGCTCCTACTGACGAACTAACGGCTTCAAGTTTGAGTGACTTTCGAACGCCCTCACCGGGCGAACGGGCGAGCCTTGCCCGCATGATGCGAAGGAGAAACGAAATGACCCGAGCACTTGCTTTCTGCGCCGCGCTGATCCTCTCCGTGATCACCGTCTCCAGCGCAGTGGCCACTCCCGGCGGTCCGTTGTCATTCAGCTTGCGGGCGGCGGACGCCAACCGCGTCCAGCTCAACCTCTTCCGGCACGCCGACCGTCACGATGGCAACATGACGTCGAACTTCACGGCAGGCGATCTTCCGGGCCTCGACGTCGCGTCGCTTCGCCAGGCGGGTCAGCGGCCGATCCGCTTCGCGTTGGTGCGCGACGCCGGCCGAGTGGACTGTTCCGGCATCGGCGGTGCCACTACCGCGAGCGGCCAGTGCGGCTTCACGGCCAATCCGGCGTTCACGGCTCTACTCGAGGGCCGCGGCATCGGCCGTCCGACCGCGGAGCAGGCCTATGAACTGACGATGGTGGGCGCGACACGCGACCTCGTGGATGCACTTGCGGCGAGCCGCTTCCCCCGGCCTGACGTGGAAAAGCTCGTCGAGCTGTCTGCTGTCGGGGTGAATCGTCACTTCATCGCCGAGCTGGCATCCCGCGGTTACGCGCCTGGGTCCCTCGACGACCTGGTCAAGTTCGCGGCTCTCGACGTGTCGCCCGCTTATATCGATGCGCTCGCACGTGCTGGCTACCGCAACCTCAACGCCGACGAGATCACCGAGCTCAAGGCGGTTGGCGTCGACCCCGAGCTGATCGCCAGGCTGGCCAATGCGGGATACCCCAACCTCAGCGCCGACGAGCTCGTGCAAGTCGCGGCGCTCAACATCACGCCAGCCTTCATCCAGAGCTTCGCGCGGATCGGCTACACCGACTTGCCAGTGGATACGCTCGTCGAACTTAAGGCGCTCGACGTCACGCCGGAGTTCGTCCTGAAGCTGGAGAGGCATGGGCTTCGCCCAACCTCGGCGGAGAAGCTCGCCGAAATGAAGGCCCTGGGCCTCGGCCAGCTGAACTAACGATCCTCAACAACCCGGTACAGAAAGGGAGAAGCGCAATGAACCGTCTCCTCGTCCTCATCGCCTCCGTCGGCGTCGCGTTCCTGGCGATCTCGTCGACCTGCGTCGCGAGTCCGCGTGAGCTGCAAACTCTCGGGACGAGCTCGACGCTCGGCGCTGCGGCCGATGCACCACTAGCTTCGGGCTGGTCCGCTTCCGTTGCTCCGTCGGAGATCGTCGGGAGTGGCCTCCTTTCGATGTAAGCCGAGGTGCGGCTCGGGGGTGGCGCGGCGGCTGTGCTGCAGCTAAGACCCGCCACTTCCTGCAATGTTTCGGAGCCGCAACGCGTGGGCGAGCCTGCCATCCTGCCGTTCGACTGGGCAGACCCCTTCGATCTCAACCACCAGCTGACTGACGAGGAGCGCCTCGTGCGGGACACCGCCGAGGGCTACGCTCAGGAGAAGCTGCTGCCGCGGGTCACCTCGGCCTATCTCGACGAGCGATTCGACCGCGAGATCATGAGCGAGATGGGTGAGCTCGGCCTGCTCGGCGCGACGGTCCCGCCGGAATATGGTGGAGCCGGCCTCGGCTACGTCAGCTACGGGCTGATCGGCCGCGCGGTGGAGCGTGTGGACAGCGGTTACCGCTCGGCGATGTCGGTCCAGTCCAGCCTCGTGATGTACCCCATCTACGCCTACGGCTCCGAGGATCAGCGCAACACGTATCTGCCCAAGCTGGCAAGCGGCGAATGGGTCGGCTGCTTCGGCCTGACGGAGCCGGACGCGGGGTCAGATCCCGGAAGCATGCGCACCCGAGCGGAGAAAACGGCCGCCGGATACCGCATTTCCGGCACCAAGATGTGGATCACCAACTCGCCGATCGCCGACGTTTTCGTCGTCTGGGCGAAGTCGGATGCGCATGGCGGGAAGATCCGCGGCTTCGTGCTCGAAAAGGGCATGGGCGGGCTCTCGGCGCCGAAGATCAAGGAGAAGCTGAGCCTTCGGGCGTCGATTACCGGCGAGATCGTGATGGATGGCGTCGAGGTTGGCGAGGACGCGTTGCTTCCCAACGTCGAAGGGCTGAAGGGCCCGTTCGGCTGCCTCAATCGCGCCCGTTACGGCATCGCCTGGGGGTCCATGGGGGCGGCAGAAGCCTGCTACCAAGCTGCGCGGCAGTATACGCTGGACCGTAAGCAGTTCGGTCGTCCACTCGCCTCCAACCAGCTCGTGCAACTCAAGCTCGCCAACATGGTGACGGAAATCACGCTGGGCCTGCAGGCGGCGCTGCGCGTGGGGCGGCGGCTCGACGAAGGTCAGCTGGTCCCGGAGACCATTAGCCTCATCAAGCGCAACAACGTCGGCAAGGCACTGGAGATCGCCCGCGTCGCGCGTGACATGCACGGCGGCAACGGCATCTCTGCCGAGTTCCACGTCATGCGCCACGCGGCAAACCTCGAGACAGTCAACACGTATGAGGGCACGCACGACGTGCACGCACTCATCATGGGGCGTGCGATCACCGGGCTGAGCGCCTTCTAGGCAGCGGCCCAGGGAGGCCGGCGGAACACGAGCGTCGGCTCGCCCAGGTAGCGAGTTTCCTCGGTGCGCTCGAACCCAAGCTTCTCGGCGAGCGAAATCGAGGGTGCGTTCGCTGGAGCGATGATGGCCCAGATGGGCGTCGGCTTGAGGTTCGTCTCCGCCCAGTCAAGCGCTGCGCGGGCAGCTTCCAACGCGAGGCCCCGACCGTGAGCCTCCGCGGCCATGATCCAGCCCATTTCGGGTTCGTCCCCGAACATCGGCTCCATCTGGCGCCAGGCAGTCAGCAGGCCGACGTTGCCCACCAGCTTCCCGTTGCTCCTGAGATCGACTGCCCACGTTCCGAAGCCGTTGAACTGCCACATGCCCGCAGAAGCGGCGAGCCTGCGCCAGCACTCTTCGGCCGACATCGGCTTGGACCCGAAGTGCCGGTGCACGTCGGGGTGCTGCATGATCGCATGGTACGGGCGGAAATCGTCTCGCCGCCAGTGGCGCAGAACCAGCCGCTCAGTCTCGATCCGCGGTGCTTCGCGGATCAACCGAGATTACTTCTTGCCGAGGGTGAGCCCGCCGAAGCGCTTGTTGAAGCGCGCAACCTGGCCGCCGGCATCGAGCAGCTTCTGGTTGCCGCCGGTCCATGCCGGGTGCACCTTCGGATCGATGTCGAGGTGCAGGGTGTCGCCTTCCTTGCCCCACGTGGAGCGGGTCTCGAAGCGCGTGCCGTCGGTCATCTCGACGGTAATCGTGTGATATTCGGGGTGAACGCCGGACTTCATCGCTAATTTCCCTGGATCGGGCCGCTGGTTTCCGACCAGCAGCAAACTGTCGCGCGCCCCTAGCCGACGAGGCGTTTCTTGACAAGGTTCCGCGCGGCGACTTAGCTCGGTGACGGACCAGGGTCCGGCGGTCACGGCCGCCGGCCAAGAAGGAAGCCGGTTCAAGCCGGCGCTGTGCCCGCAACTGTAGGACAGGCCTCCAGGCCTTTCGAGTCAGACACTTGCCTTGGTTCGTCGTTCGTTTCCGCGGCCGGGAGCAGCCATGGAGCGGAGGGCAGTCCCCTCTTGTGACGGCATGTTCGTCAACAGGAGGATCCGCATGCCCGTCCCGCCATTCGACACCAACCAGATCGTGGTCACTGCATCACGCGTGGCTGAAGCGTCGGCAAGCACGCCGGCGAGCGTCACCGTTCTCGATCAGGCGCTCATCGAGCACCTCGGCCAAGCGCTCGTACCGGACCTGCTGCGGCTGATCCCTTCGACATCCGTAAGCGTGTCCGGCCCCGCAGGCTCACTGACCGAAGTGCGAATTCGCGGTGCGGAGGCGAACCACACCTTGCTCTTCATCGATGGCATCCGCGCCAACGACCCGGCGACCGGCGACCAGCCCCGGTTCGACCTGCTCAACGCCGACGTCACTTCACGGATCGAGGTCGTGCGAGGCCCTCAGTCGGCCCTGTGGGGTTCGGACGCCGTCGGCGGGGTCGTTGCGGTGAACGGGGCCCCCGTCGCAGATTCCGAGTACACTGCAGCGCTGGAAGCCGGCTCCTTGGGGTTCGAGCGAGCGTCGGGGAGCGTCTCGAGAACCTCGGGCAAGGAGACATTCGCTGCGGCGGTGGGCTGGCAGGGGGCAACGGGCATCGACAGCTTCGACGGCACTGGGGACAAGGACGGGTACCGCAACCTCTCGGCGCGCTTCCATGGCACGTACGCGACTTCTCCGAACGTCCGACTGGGGGCTGCGGGCTTCGCACTGAAGGGCCGGAGCGAGTTCGACGGTTTCGATCCGGCCACTTTCCTCCACGCCGACACCCTGGACAACAGCCGCAACAGGATGGCTGCCGGACGCCTTTGGGTGGACGTCGGCAGTCCTGCAATGGCGTGGAGCGGCCGGGTTGGAGCGTCCCTGCTCGGCTCGTCGAACCGCAACTACCTGGCGGATGATTTCCTAAACCGAACCAGCGGCATCCGACGGAGTTTGGATGCCCAGCTTGAGCATCGCTTCGCCACTGGCGCCCTCGAGCAGACCGTCATTGCGGCCGCGGAGACGGAACATGAAGGCTTTCACGCCCGCGACACCCTCTACGGGGGCGCTTCGAACCAGGACCGGAGCCGCGACCATCATTCCTTGACTGTCGAGTGGCGCGCGAAGGCGAACGCGGTGACTGGAGACATCGCCGTACGCAGGGACATGTTCAACCGGTTCGCGGATGCGACCACTCTGCGCGCCTCACTGCTCGCGAGGCTGGGTGGCGGGTTCACCATGACGGGGGGGTACGCAGAAGGTATCGCGCAGCCGACCTTCTTCGACCTGTACGGGTTCTTCCCTGGAAGTTTCGTGGGAACCTCAACTCTTAAGCCGGAGAGTTCACGCGGCCTCGAAGCTTCTGTTCGTTTGGAGCGAGGCACGGTGCAGGCATCGCTGACTGGCTACCGTCAGCGTCTGCACCACGAGATCATCGACGTCTTCGACCCGACGACGTTCCTTTCGAGCACTGCTAACCGCGACGGCTCCAGCCATCGCTCCGGCATCGAGGCCGAAGTGCATTGGCGAGCCGGTGCGGTGCTGAGGGTGAGCGGCAACTACGCGTACCTAAACGCCACGGAGCCCGATGCCGTTGCGGCGCCCCAAGTGCGCGAGGTTCGTCGCCCGAAGCACAGCGGCTCGATTACCGTAGACGGCAGCCGCGGCATGTTCAGCTATGGCGCGTCCGTCGCGTACACCGGCGCACGGTCCGACATGAACTTCGACGTCTTCCCTGGCCGGACGGTCTCACTGCACGCCTACTGGCTCGCGGACGCCTGCGTGGCCTACCGGATCGTACCGCACGTGCAGATTTTTGCCCGCGCCGCCAACGCGCTGGACGCGCACTACCAGGATGCGTTTGGCTACCGGACCCAGGGGAGGAGCGTCTATGCCGGCATTCGCCTTGCTGGCGGCTAGCCTGCCGCTGCGGGTTGCGTCGCTGAACCTCTGCACCGACGAGTATCTGCTGCTTTTGGCAGAGCCGCGGCAAGTCGCCAGCGTAAGCTACCTTTCGCGGGATCCTTTGGAGTCACCGCTCTGGAGAACGGCACGGGGCTTTCGCGGCAACCGGGGATCGGTCGAAGACGTGCTGGCTCTCCGGCCCGATCTCGTTCTGACGATGGGTGGCGGCGGGCGGGCGAGCGCCCTTCTTGCGGGCAGGCTCCGACTGCGATCGGTCGACGTGCCGTACGCCTCCGACTTGGCCGGCGTTGCAGCCAATCTGAGGATGGTTGCCAAAGCCCTGGGACGGCCCACGAGAGCGGAACCGTGGGTCGCTCGGTTGAGAGCTCTGGAGGACAGCGCGCCCTCCCCTGTCGACGCAGCCTTCGTCTCGGGCAGCGGCGACAGTCTCGCGGCGGGTTCGTTTGGAGCGCAATGGCTGCGGCTTGCCGGGTATCGCCAGCGCTCATTGCCAGGCGGCCGCCTCACTTTGGAGACGCTCCTTACAAATCCTCCCAACACACTGATAAGAAGCGACTACCGGTCAGGGCAGATGTCATCCGGTGTTAGGTGGCTGCGCAACCCCATCGTCCGTCACGCGAGAAGCCGGCAGGTCGCGACGGATGGTCGACCCTGGACGTGCCTCGGTCCGCTGATGATTGCCGAGATCGAGCGGCTTCGCAGGTCGAGGCGATGAAGGCCGCGATCGTGGGCATCGGCATGATGATGCTCGCGCTGGCGCATCTCCTGCTTCCGTTCGGTCCATTGCTGGAGTTGCACAGGTCGGACCCATCCACAGCCTGGTTGCTGCTGACAGAACTGCGTCTGCCGCGCACCTTGCTGGCGCTGGGTTACGGAGCGGTGCTCGGAATGACCGGAGCGGCGCTGCAGGCGCTATTCGCCAATCCCCTCGCCTCGCCGGACATAACGGGAAGCAGCAGCGGTGCGACGCTTGGCGCAGTGCTGGCGGCTTACTGGTTCGGCGTGGCCAGCCCTCTGGCGCTTGCGGCCTGCGGTGGGGCGGGAGCGCTACTGGCGCTCGCACTTCTGCTTGGGCTTGCTGGCCGAGGCGCCGCGGGGCCGACCCTTCTGCTTGCCGGGCTCGCGATTTCCCTGGCTGCTGGCGCGGCAACGAGCCTGCTTCTCGCGCTCGCACCCTCCCCGTTCGCATTCTACGACAGCTTCGAGTGGCTGATGGGCAGCTTCGTGGACCGCAGCCTGCCGCAGGCCGGAGTAGCCCTCCTTCCCGCCGCACTCGCCTGTTTGCTCCTGCTGCGCCGCAGGCGTGCGCTGGACCTCATGGCCCTCGGCGGGGATGTCGTTGCTTCCTTCGGCTTCCCGCCGCGCCGGATCGGAATCGAAGTCGTCGCGTTGAGCGCGGTTGCAGTCGGCGCCTGCGTATCCGTCTGCGGGGGAATCGGCTTCGTCGGACTGATCGCCCCCTATGCTGCGCGGTTGCTGGTGAGAGGGCATCCGGGACGGGCGCTGCTGCCCGCCGCGGCGATCGGCGGCGCGCTGCTCGTCCTTGCCGACCTCGCAGTGCGTTTCGGCCCCGCTGGACGCACCATCCCCGTCGGAGTCCTGACCACCGTCGCGGGGACGCCGCTCTTCATCTGGATCGTGGTGACCCTGCGCCGGCAGGTGACGGCATGACGTCAGTTCTGGAAGTCCAAGGAGCCGCGATCACCGGGCGTCTCGCTCGCACCGACCTCTTCGTGGGTGCCGGCGAGTTCGTGGCCCTGATCGGTCCAAACGGCGGAGGCAAGACCAGCCTCCTTCGTGCTTGCGCGGGTTTGGAAGGCACGGGCGGAAACGTTCGTGTCGCGGGCGAGGACCTTCGGACGGTCTCGCCTGCGAGGCGAGCGGCGCTGCTCGGCTACTTGCCGGCTTCACGCGACGTCGTCTGGCCGATCCCGGTCCGGGACGTGATCGCGCTGGGGCTGGCATCGGCGGACCCAGAGCGGGTGGACGAGCTCATCCACCTGCTTGAGCTTGTCCCATTCGCCGCCAAGACCGTCAACCGCCTCTCGACAGGTGAGCGCGCGCGGGTCCTGCTCGCTCGCGTGCTGGCTTCGCGGCCACGCGTACTGCTTCTCGACGAGCCGCTGTCGAACCTAGAGCCCTATTGGGTGCTGCGTCTGTTGGAGGTGCTCCGGTTGATCGCAGACAGCGGGACTGCGGTGATCGTCGTGCTTCATGACATCGAGCGCATGGCAGCCTTCGACCGCGTCTTGCTGGTCGATCGGGGCGAGATCCACGCCGATCTGCCGCCCGGGGGCATGATCGCCTCACCAGTGCTTTCGGAGTCGCTTCGCATCGACCGGAGCAGCTCCGACTGGCAGCTCAGGCCGCGGGCGGATCCGCAATCATTGCGGTAAAGTTCGCTTCGGCGGCGAGCTTGCCGTCGATCATGGCTCGCCCGGAGAACTTGCACACGCTGGTTCGCTTCTGGACGAAGTCGACCTCAAGCCGAAGAAGGACGCCCGGTTCGACCGGCGTGCGGAACTTCGCTCCGTCGATTGCCATGAAGTAGACGAGCTTGCCGCTATTCGCGAGGCCGAGCGACTCTACCGCAAGCACGCCCGCCGCCTGGGCCAGCGCCTCGACGATGAGGACGCCCGGCATGATTGGTCGCGCCGGGAAGTGCCCCTGGAAGAAGGGCTCGTTGATCGTCACCGCCTTGATCGCGACGATGCTTTTGTCACGCTCGAGGCTTTCGACCCGGTCGACCAGCAGCATCGGATAGCGATGCGGAAGCGCCGCCATGACCCGTTTGATGTCGAGCGGGCCCATGGCAGTCTCGGAAGCGGCCTCGCTTGCCGGCTCGTCGCTCATCTGCGCGGCTTAGCGGCCCTGCGGCTGCTGCTGCGCCGGCGCTGCCGGAGCGGTGACCGAGACAGACGGAAGCGCAGCGTTCAAAGCCGCGAGAACGTCGTTGGTCACGTCCAGTGCCGCCATAGCTGCCAGCGTCGAGCCCTGCTCCAGCAAGACGTTGGCGCCGCGGCGCTGCATGACTTGCTGGTAGATTGGAGCGAGCTTGGCGCTGATCTGCTCTGACACGTAAGCCTGGTTACGCTGGATCTGCGTCTGCTGCCGCTGCAGTTCTTGCGCGCCGGACTGCTGCTTCGTCTGGAATGCGCGAATGCGGGCTTGGAGTGCTGCGTCGGGCTCCTTGCCTCGCGGCAGGGCATCGACTGCAGCCTGGATTGCCTTTCCTTCAGCCTGGAGCGGCGCACCGAGTGACTGCTGGCGGGAGCGAAGAGCATTCACCTGGCCCTGAAGCGTAGCTGAGGCTGACTTGCAGGCAGTGCATTGGCTGCTCACCCGGTCGAGGTCCACGACGGCGGTGATGGCACCCGGCAGCGCCTGAGCGGAGGCAGCAACCGGAACGAACGTTGCGGCCGCAGCGGCGGCCATGAGGGCAGTCTTGAGCATCAGAATTGGGTTCCTACGTTGAAATTGAACAGTTTGGTGTCGTCGCCCTTCTGCTTCAGCAGAGCCTTCGCAAGGTCGATGCGAAGTGGGCCGAACGGCGATGTCCAGTTCACACCGATGCCGATCGACAGGCGAGGCTTTGGCGAATTGCCGATGAAGACCTCTCGGAAACCAGGCGCCGAGTTGAACTTGGTCGGGTCATGCACCACGCCCGCGTAATCGACGCTGCAGTTTGCCGCCGGACTAATGAAGCTGGTCAGGCCGGTGGTATCGGCCTTCGGAGTGCACGAGGCGACGATGTCGGTCAGCTGAGGCGTTTTCAGCGCCCAGAGCGATCCTACATCAAGGAACGCCGAGGGACGCAGGCCGAGGCTCTGAAGCGATCCGGATACCGGCAGCTGAAGCTCTAAGCGACCCATGTAATAGGCTCGCCCGCCAAGCGCATCGGTGATCGTTCCCTTGTCCAGCAACGCGCCCGTGCTGTCGTAGTTGAAGCGCTCGACACGTGGTCCGATTCCACGGACGTCAAAGCCGCGGAGCTCTGGTCCGAAGAAACGATCGGTTAGGCGGATCGCGTCGCGGCCAGGTCCTGGCGACTTCTCCAATGCCTGGATGTAGCCGCCTTCCGCGTGAGCCGAAAACACCCAGCCACCGCCAAACCCCCAATACTTGGTGGCATCGCCGCGGGTACGAACATAGCGGACATCGCCACCAAGCCCTGCGACGTCCTGGGAAAGGCTCATGCGCTGACCACGTGTCGGCCGGATTCCGTCAGTGTTGTCGTACAGAGCCGTGTAGCCCAGCGAGGACGTCAGACGGGTACCGAGCTCGTCGCATAGATAGCGACCTGCCCTCAGAGGGTCGCAGACAGCAGGCAGAGGTCCGGTTCCGTCCGGATCGGTGTAGAAGGTAGACTTGTCCAACGACACCTTGTCCTGGACGAGCGAGTAGCGCGTGCCGAACGAGACAAACTCTGTAACGGGGAAGCCAAGCCTGAGAACGCCGCCCGTGCTGAGTTGCGAGTACGTCGTGTTCCGCTGGTTATTCGAAAGGTAGTTGAAGCTCTTGTAATCGCGACGGAACAGCTGACCGCCAAGCAGAATCGGTTTGTCCAGAAAATAGGGTTCGGTGAACCCAGCTTCGATCGACTTGCCATAGGCTGAATAGTTCACGGAGGCGTCGACGGTCTGGCCCTTGCCCATGAAGTTGCTCTGCGAGATGCCCAGCTGGATCACGAACTTCTCAAGGCTCGAATAGCCGCCCGAAAGCGACACTTGGCCGGTTGACTTCTCTTCGACGTTGACCCCGAGGATCACCTTGTCGGGCGTCGAACCTTCTGTCTGCTTAACCTCGAGCTTCTCTTGGAAATAGCCGAGGCTCTGGATGCGGTCCTGGCTGCGCTTGACCTTCAGCGCGTTGAACGCATCGCCTTCGTTGAGACGGAATTCGCGCCGGATGACCTTGTCGCGGGTGTTCGTGTTCCCGGTGATGTCCACGCGCTCGACATACTGCCGCGGCGTGTCGTTCACCCTGAACGTGATGTTCATCACGTGGTGCTCGGCGTCACGCTCGTACGCCGGGCTGATATCGGCGAACGCATAGCCGAGGTTGCCGGCCTCCTCGTTCAGCTTCGTGACCGAGTCCTCGACTGCCTTGGCGTTGAACCAACCACCGGGTTGCAGGCTGACGATGCTCTTGACGCGCGTAGCCGGGAAGTCACGCAGGGCACTGGTCGCCTCAATCTTCCCGAGCCGATAGCGGGGGCCTTCCTCGAGCACATAAGTGATTACGAAATCGCGGCGGTCAGGCGTGAGCTCTGCAAGGGCGGAGACGACACGGAAGTCCGGGTAGCCTTCCGTGAGATAGAAGGCGCGCAGCTTCTGCTGGTCTGCGGCGAGACGGTCGGGATCGTAGGTGTCGTTCGACTTCAGGAAGCCGAGCGGACCTCCGGACGTCTTCGTGTACATTTCTTTGCGCAAGCGACCGTCGGCGAATGTCTTGTTGCCGATGATGTTGATCGCCCGCACCTTGGCAAGGTCGCCTTCATAGACTTCGAAGACGACGTCGACGCGGTTCTGGTCCAGCTGGACGATCTTCGGCTCCACCCGGGCTCCGAACCGACCCTGCCGGCGGTAGAGCTCGAGGATGCGGTCGACGTCCGTCCGCACTGCGGACCGCGTGAAGATTTGCCGCGGCGCAAGTCGGATCTCCGGATTGATCTTGTCCGCCTTGAGGTGCTTGTTGCCCTCAAAGGTGATGCGGTTGATGACCGGGTTCTCGCGGACGTTGATGACGAGGTTACCGGTTTCGGTGCCGGTGATCGTCGCGTCGGCGAACAGCTGCGTCGCGTACAGGTCCTTGATGGCCTGATCGAGCGTCTCGGCCGTGTAATTCTCGCCCGGCCGGAGATTCGCGTACGAACGGATCGTTTCAGGCTCAAGGCGCTGGTTGCCGCGAACGGCGACCGACCGGATCATTCGCTGCTGTGGTGCAGGGACAGCCGTCGGCGCTGCCGCGGTGGAAGGTGCAGCCGTCGTGTCGGCAGGTTGCGACGTCGTCGTCGCATTGGCGGGTGGCGGAGTCGCGGGCTGCGGAGCCGGCGTCGTGGTCTCCTGCGCCATCACTGGCGCGGCCCAGCCGCCCAGCATGGTCCCGACGAGGAGAAATGCGCCAGCGCGCCGCTTGAAGCTTTTGGATCCTGAAATCACGCGTCCCCGCCTTTAAAGATGCTTCTGGCCCGGCGACGCCCCCAGGCCGCCAGATGCGAACTCAGCCCCTGCCCCAAGCCTCCTAGTCAATCAAGCGTTCAAGCCCGTTCCAGACACCGATGGAACCAAGGTCGTTGACCGTTGCGAAGACAAGCAGGGCCAGGATGACTGCAAGCCCGCCGCGGAATGCCCAGTCCATTGCCCGGGCACTAACCGGGCGGCGCCGAACCGCTTCCACGACGTAGAAAAAGAGATGACCTCCATCCAGCATTGGAACTGGCAAGAGGTTGATGAATCCCAGATTAATTGAGAATAGCGCGACTAGCGACACGAACGGCAGCAGGCCGAGGGTCGCACCCTGGCCGGCGATGTGCGCGATCTTGATCGGGCCGCCGATCTCCTTGGCGGAGACACGACCGCGAATGATCTGAAGGATTCCGTCGACGATCGAGCGGGTCAGCCGCCCGGTGTACTGGACGGCCATCGGCACCGCCCGGAAAGGTGAGACGGGCTCCAGCACCTGTGTGGTCGGGTAGACGCCCAGCAGGCCGCGCCGGATCTTTTCGCCAAACGGATCGGGGCTGGAGTCCGCCCTCAGCGTGACGTTGATCTTCGATTGCTGCCCGCCGCGGACGATGTCGAGAGCGACGGTGTCGTTGGGGCGTACGCCGACGACCTGCCGGATGTCGTCGAATGTCGGAGTTGAACGTCCGGCCACCGAAAGGATGCGGTCCCCCGGCCGAAGCCCTGCCGCCGCGGCAGCGCTCCCCGGTTGAACGCCACCCACGACATTGGTCGACGGAACGCCGACGAACGCGAAGAATGCCGAGAAGATGAGGATCGCGATGATGAAGTTGGCCATCGGGCCCGCGAAGACGATCAGGAAGCGCTGCCAGACGGGGCGAAACTGGAAGGCGCGCTCCCGAAGCTCTTCTGGAATGTCCTCAAGGTCCGCCGGCTCACTCGCGGCGTTCATGTCACCGACGAACTTCACATAGCCGCCGAGCGGCAGCCAGGCGACCTTCCATCGGGTGCCCTGCTTGTCTGTCCAACCGAACAGCTCACGCCCGAAGCCGATGGAAAAGGTCTCGGCAGGAACTCGAAACAGGCGCGCCACCAAATAATGTCCAAGCTCGTGGAAGAAAACGAGCGGTCCGAGCGCGCACATGAACGCGACAAGGACAAGCCAGAGTGGCGGTTGGTGAAGCATCAGATGCAGGTCGCCTTCAACGCCGTCTGAACCCGCGAACGGGTGTCGCGGTCGATCGCGAGCACGTCGGCGATAGAAGCCGGAGGCAGATTGCTGCTTTCATAGAGCGCGGCCCCCACTGTATCGGCGATGTCGGTGAAGCGGATTGCACCTCCGAGGAATGCTTCGACGGCCACTTCGTTCGCAGCGTTGAGCACGATCGGCGCGGCCCCGCCTGCTTCGAGCGCTTCCCGGGCGAGACGCAGTGCAGGAAAGCGCCCGATATCGGGAGCTTCGAAGGCGAGGCTTCCGACCCTTGCAAGATCAAGCCGTTCCGCCGGGGTTTCCATCCGCTCGGGCCAGGCGAGCGCATAGGCGATCGGGATGCGCATGTCGGGGCTGCCGAGCTGCGCCAGAACGGATCCGTCGATGAACTCGACGAGCGAATGGATGACCGATTGCGGGTGGATCAGAATGTCGATCTGGCGCGACGGCAGACCGAACAGGAAGTGAGCCTCGATGAGCTCCAGCCCCTTGTTCATCAGAGTCGCGGAGTCGACCGAGATCTTCGCCCCCATCGACCAGGTGGGATGGGCGACCGCCTGTTCGGGCGTAGCGACGTCCATCGAACTGCTGCTGGCGGTCCGGAATGGCCCGCCGCTCGCCGTCAGGATGATCCGTGAGACATCACCGCCACTGCTGCATGCAAGGCACTGGAAAATAGCGTTATGTTCGCTGTCGACCGGCAGGATCGTCGCGCCGCTAGCCGCGGCCGCTCTGGTCATGAGCTCGCCGGCGGTGACCAGCGCCTCCTTGTTCGCCAGCGCAACAGTCCGGCCTGCCTCGATTGCTGCCATGACTGGCTCGAGGCCAACACAGCCGACGATTGCAGCGATTACGACGTCCGCTTCTGCTCTTGCGGCATCGATGAGCGCTGCCCGGCCGCCTTCGGCCCGGCAGGACGTGCCTGCGAGCTGGCTGCGAAGCTCCGGCAAGCGACTCTCGTCGGCGATGACGGCAAGCTCGGCACCAGTCCGCCGCGCGATGTCCGAGAGAGCGTCAACGTTCGTGGCGGCCGTCACGGTCGTAACGCCAAAACGGTCCGGCGAACGTTCGATGAGATCGACCGTCGATTTGCCTACGGAGCCCGTCGCTCCGAGGATCGCGACTTTGCGCGTCACGTGAGCCGCGCCAGCTGCGCTGCCGCAGTGAGCACTGCGACCGGCACTAGGCCGTCCAGCCGGTCCAGCACCCCGCCGTGGCCCGGCAGCCAGTGACCGGAGTCCTTGACCCCGGCACGACGCTTCATCCAGCTCTCGAACAGGTCGCCACCCTGGGCTGCGGCGGCAAACACGGGAGCGAGCACAATCAAGGGGTGACCAAGGCCGCGGAACAGGACCCATGTAGCGCCAAGGATCGTCGCAGCCGCAACGGCGCCGTAGAGGCCGGCGACCGTCTTCCCCGGACTGATCGTCGGCGCCAGCTTCTTCCTGCCGAAGGCGCGGCCAACAAAATAGGCGCCGATGTCCGTCGACCAGGTGACGATGAAAACCCACAGGAGCAGGTCGAGATGGTGGCTGTCTCCTTCACGGATCCAGAGGAGAGAGACCGCCGGCAGGACCGCGTAGACGAATCCTGCAAGGGTCCAGCCAAACCCCCAACCCCGGCTGATCTGCCGCCACTCGTAGAACATCGCGGTGGCAATCAGCGCCACGAGGACGGCAAGCACGTAGCCGTCCACAGCCGCAGCGACGAGCGCGATGGCGATCATCACGACACCCGCCAGCGTGCGGACGACGAGTTCGCTCATCGCCCGCCGAACCGCCGCTGGCGCGCCGCGAAGCGGTCGAGAGCCTCGCCGAAGACGCCCTCGTCGAAGTCGGGCCACATGATGTCCAGGAACAGCAACTCCGCGTAAGCGGCTTGCCACAAGAGGAAGTTCGAGAGGCGAACCTCGCCCGAGGTACGGATGAGCAGGTCCAGCGGCGGCAAGTCCTGCGTCTGAAGCTCGCTCTCGATGCGGGCCTCGTCGATATCGGAGGGCACAAGCGCGCCCGACGCGGCCTGCTCCGCGAGGCGTCGCGCCGCCGCGGTGATCTCGGCGCGCGATCCGTAGTTCAGCGCGATCACCAACTTCAGACGCGTGTTGCCTGCAGTCCGATCCACCGCCTTCTCGAGCCGGTCGACGAGATCCGGCCCGAAGGCGTGATAGTCGCCGATCAGCTGCAGCCGGACCCGCTCCTTCTCCAGGGTCTTGAGTTCGCGCTCCAGGTAGAAGCGCATCAGCGCCGTGAGGTCGGATACCTCTTCATCGCTGCGCCGCCAGTTCTCCGAGGAGAAGGCGTAGATCGTCAGGACCTCGACGCCGCGATCGGCCGCTGCCTGGAGAGCGCGCCGCACGGCCTCGGCACCCGCCCGGTGCCCGGCGACACGAGGAAGGCCGCGGCGCGCTGCCCAGCGACCGTTTCCGTCCATGATGATAGCGACATGGCGAGGGACCGCGCCTTGGCCGCCACCTTCGAGCGAAGCCGAGGCAGGGCCCGCCATCGCGCTCGGGGCTTCGGGACCCGAGCGGGACGTCACTTGCCGAGGATTTCCTTTTCCTTGCTCGCCGACAGCTCGTCGATCTCCTTGATCGTATCGTCGGTAAGCTTCTGAACTTCGCCCTCGAGCCGCTTGCGCTCGTCTTCGGAAATCTCGTGCTTCTTTTCGTCGGTCTTTAGGTGATCGTTGCCGTCCCGGCGGACGTTGCGCACCGCAATGCGTGCCTTTTCGGCATATTGACCGACGAGCTTCGCAAGCTCCTTGCGCCGCTCCTCGGTCAGGTCGGGGATCGGCAGGCGCACCATCTGGCCGTCCGTGACCGGGTTGAGCCCTAGCCCGGCCGACCGGATAGCCTTCTCGACAGGTCCGACGTTCGAACGGTCCCAGACCTGCACGGTGAGCAGACGCGCTTCGGGAGCGGAGACGCTGGCTACCTGGTTGAGCGGCATCTGCGCACCGTAGACTTCCACGTTGATGGCATCGAGCAGATTGGTGGAGGCGCGCCCGGTGCGAAGGCCAACCAAGTCGTGCTTCAGCGCATCAACGGCGCCGTGCATCCGGCGCTGGAGGTCTGCTTTGTCAAAGGCGGCCATTGTTCACTCCCCATTCTGGACGATCGTCGCGGTCCCCTCGCCGGCGATCACCTTCGCGAGGTTCCCTTGCTGGCGGATGCTGAACACGACGATCGGGATGTTGTTGTCTCGGCAAAGCGCCACCGCGGCAGCGTCCATGACCTTGAGGTCATCACTCAGGACGCGACCAAAGGTCACGCTATCGTAGCGGGTTGCGCCCGAGTCCTTCTTCGGGTCGGCAGTGTAGATTCCGTCGACGCTGGTGCCCTTGAACAGCGCGTCGCAGCTCATCTCGGCAGCACGCAGGGCTGCTGCAGTGTCGGTGGTGAAATAGGGATTGCCGGTGCCTGCGGCGAAAAGGACGATGCGGCCCTTCTCGAGGTGCCGGAGCGCACGGCGGCGGATGTACGGCTCGCTGACACTGGCCATTGGGATTGCCGACAGCACGCGGGTGTCGACTCCCTGGCTTTCGAGCGCGTTCTGAAGCGCGAGCGCGTTCATCACCGTCGCCAGCATCCCCATGTAGTCGGCGGTTGCGCGGTCGAAGCCCTTCGCCGCCGCAGCCATGCCGCGAAAGATGTTGCCTCCGCCGACAACGAGGCAAAGCTCGTGCCCCTCGGCCTTCGCGGCAGCAATCTCGCTTGCGAGCCCGGCCACGGCCTCAGGGTCGATCCCGAATTGCCCCTGCCCCATCAGCGCTTCGCCAGAGATCTTGAGCAGGATTCGATTGAAGTGCGGGCGAGTCATCCGGGAAAGCCGTCCTTCAGATAAACGAGGGGCGGCCAAGCCTTTATGGCCGGGCCGCCCCGTTGCCAACTGCCAAGCGGCAGTTGTCCTTCTTAAGCGACCGGCTCGGCCTTGTTGGTGCCGACAGCCGCTGCGACTTCCGCGGCGAAATCGCTTTCCTTCTTCTCGATGCCCTCGCCAAGCTGGAAGCGGACGAAGCCGGTCAGCTGGATGCCGGTTCCGGCTTCCTTGGCTGCGGCCGCCACGACCTCGGCAACGGGGGTCTTGTTGTCCATGACGAACAGCTGCGTGAGCAGCGCGTTTTCCTTGCGGAACTTGGCCAGGCCGCCCTCGACCATCTTTTCGACGATGTTCTGCGGCTTGCCGCTTTCCTTTGCCTTTTCCATGGCGATCGAGCGCTCGCGCTCGACCAGGTCCGCCGGCAGGTCTTCCGCGGAAAGCGCCTGCGGGTGCGCAGCTGCAACGTGCATGGCGATCTGCTTGCCGAGCTGAGCCAGCGTTTCCGCGGGCGCCGCGCTCTCCAGCGCGACGAGCACGCCGATCTTGCCGAGGCCCGGCGCGACCTGGTTGTGGACGTAGGACACGACCGCACCCTCGCTGACTTCGAGCACCGCGGCGCGGCGGAGCGACTGGTTCTCGCCGATCTTGGCGATGTTGTCGGTCAGCTTCTCCTGGACGGTACCGCCCTCAGGATACTGAGCAGCGCCGAGCGCCTCAACGTCGGTGCCGTGCTGAAGCGAGAGGCGAGCAACGTTGCGGACGAAGTCCTGGAACAGCTCGTTCTTGGCGACGAAATCCGTCTCGGAATTGACCTCGACGGCAGCACCGTGGTTGCCTTCGACGGCAACGCCGACGAGACCTTCGGCAGCGGTGCGGCCCGCCTTCTTGGCCGCTGCAGCGAGACCCTTGGCACGCAGCCAGTCGATCGACGCTTCCATTTCGCCGTTGTTCTCGGCGAGCGCCTTCTTGCAATCCATCATGCCGGCGCCGGTGCGCTCGCGCAGTTCTTTCACACTCGCGGCCGTGATCTCAGCCATGTTCATGTCCTTTCATCTCCCCTCCCGCTGGCGGAAGAGGCTGTAGAGGGAATCTGGGGTGTGAGGGCCTGAACTAACAGGCCCGTCCCCGGCCCCTCCCGTATCCGGGAGGGAACGGTGGTTACGCGACCGCGGCTTCGACGGGCGGTTCGGCCATCTCGCCAACGTCCTGCCCACGCGCCTGGGCGTTGCCGGCTCGGCCTTCGGTAACCGCCTGAGCAACCGAGTCCGTGTAAAGGCGGATCGCACGGCTGGCGTCGTCATTGCCCGGAACCGGGAACGCGATGCCACTCGGGTCGCTGTTCGAGTCGAGGACGGCGACGACCGGGATGCCAAGGACGTTGGCTTCCTTGATCGCGAGCTCTTCCTTGTTCGTATCTACGACGAACATGACGTCGGGAAGGCCGCCCATGTCGCGGATGCCGCCGAGGCTCTTCTCGAGCTTGTCGCGTTCGCGGGTGAGCTGCAGCACTTCCTTCTTGGTCAGGCCGGCGGTGTCACCCGACAGCTGCTCCTCGAGGCTCTTGAGCCGCTTGATCGAGTTGGAAATCGTTTTCCAGTTGGTCAGCATGCCGCCGAGCCAGCGGTGATTGACGAAATGCTGCCCGGATGCGCGCGCCGCCTCGGCGACCGGATCCTGCGCCTGGCGCTTGGTGCCGACGAACAGCACCTTGCCCCCACGGGCGACGGTCTGCTGGATGAAGTCGAGCGCACGCGCAAAAAGCGGCACGGACTGCGACAGGTCGATGATGTGGACCCCGTTGCGGTCGCCGAAGATGTACGGCTTCATCTTGGGATTCCAGCGGTGGGTCTGGTGGCCGAAGTGCGCTCCAGCCTCGAGCAATTGCTGCATCGTGACGACGTTGGTCGCCATAGGTCTTTCTCCTTCCGGTTTTACCTCGGCGGAGCCGTGTAACCGACCTAGCGGCCGGCACCGGCTATGTTAGCTCCGCCTGTGGGATGCGTTCGCCCCTAACCGAACGCGCCCGGCTTTTCAAGCGCATGCCAGCCGCTTGACAGGTGAGAACATATAGGGAACATTGCACCGCCTCACCGGGAACTCCCAACCTCGGATGGAACGAAACAAGTCCGAATCGGTTGGGCGCTCAAAGCAAGGACGAAGCAATGATTGCAGCTCTTGGTACCCTCGCCTTCCTCAGCACATTGTGGCTCCTGGTCGTCGTGGGTGCGGCGGTTCTTGAGGAAAGCGGCGCGAAGATCCTCGCCGCCCTCAGGGGCAGTTGCGAGGAGCCGCGGCTGAGCTTCACGCCAGCGCGGATCCGGACCCGCGTCCGGCTGCAGCAGCCTATGCGCGCACGCGCCCGCTGGCGCGCCGCCGCTTGACCCGGGCATAGCTCGCAAGAGCGACGGGGATCATCACCAGGTAGAGCGACGCCAGCGCGAGCAGCGTCGGCCACGGCGCCACGATTAGGGCCGCCCCGAACAGCGCCACTCCCGCGAGAGCGAACATGCGCCAGTCCCTGCGGATGCGGATGCTCGACCAGCTGTAGGTGGGAAGGCTCGAGATCATCAGTGCGGCGATGAACAGCGTCCACGCCATCACCAGCTCCCACCGGCGGAACAGTTCGTCACCGGTAATCAGCCACAAGTAGATCGGGATGAAGGCGAGACCGGCGCCGGCGGGTGCCGGAACGCCGGTGTTGAACCCGGCGGACTTGTGCGGCTGCTCGGCGGCATCGAGCCGCGCGTTGAAGCGGGCCAGACGAAGCGCGCAGCAGACCGCGAGCGCAAGCGCGGCAATCCACCCGAACTTTGGCGCCATCCGGAGCGACCACAGGAACAGGATCAGCGCTGGCGCCGTACCGAACGCGATATTGTCGCTGAGCGAGTCGAGCTCGGCACCGAAGCGACTCTCCGCCCGCAACAGGCGCGCGATGCGGCCGTCCATGCCGTCGAGGACTCCCGCGAGGATGATCGAGCCAAGTGCCCGATCCCAGTGGCCACCGATTGCGAGGCTCACTCCAGTAAGACCGAAGCACAGCGCAAGCGCTGTCACCGCGTTCGGGACCATGGCTCGGAACGGGATGCCTCGCGGTTCCCGCTCGTCGCTCACTGGCTGGTACCAGTGAGCGCCGTCTCCACTCCGACCTCGCCGATGATGGTCTCTCCCGCGATCGAACGCTGGCCGAGCATCACCCGCGGCGCAGTGCCCGCTGGCAGGTAGACGTCGACCCGGCTGCCGAAACGGATCAGACCGACCCGCTGGCCGGCTTCGACTACGTCGCCTTCCCTGACGAAGGACAGGATGCGCCGCGCTACAAGGCCGGCGATCTGCGTGAAGCCGATGCGGAGTCCCTCGCTGCTCTCGACGAGCAGGTGCTGCCGCTCATTGTCCTCGCTGGCCTTGTCGAGGTCGGCATTCACGAACTTGCCCGGCACGTAGACGATCCGCTTCACGCGCCCCGTGATCGGCGAACGATTGATGTGCACGTCGAACACACTCATGAAGATCGAAACGCGCGTATATTCACAGTCGGCAAGACCGTCGGCACCGCGCAGCTCAGGCGGCGGCGGCACCTTCACGATCATGGTGATGAGGCCATCCGCCGGCGCGACGATGAACTTGTCCCCCCGCGGAGTCGCCCGGATCGGGTCGCGGAAGAAGGTCGCGACCCAGATCGCCACGCCGATCAGCAGCCAGGCGATGAAGTGGCTCACCGCGAAGTAGGCGATCAGCGCGATCGCGACTGCGATCACGGTGTACTTGCGGCCCTCCGGATGGATCGACGGAAAGCGCCACTTGACCGTAGTCGTGGGCAGCGGCGTGTCGTGCTTGTCGAGCTCTGCCATCGCCGATCCCTTAAAGACGGACCAACGCGGGCACAACGGCGCGGTTGCGCGCGTTTCCTGCCCATCTTAAGGCGCCGCCAACCCCAAAATCGCAGGAACGCACATGGCCAAGATCAAGGTGAAGAACCCCGTCGTGGAACTCGACGGAGACGAGATGACCCGGATCATCTGGCAATGGATCCGCGAGCGGCTGATCCAGCCCTACCTCGACGTCGACCTGCTCTACTACGACCTGTCGATCGAGAACCGCGACGCGACCGAGGACAAGGTCACGGTGGACGCGGCAAATGCCATCAAGCAGCACGGCGTCGGCGTGAAATGCGCGACGATCACGCCGGACGAGGCACGGGTCGAGGAATTCGGCCTGAAGAAGATGTGGAAGTCGCCCAACGGGACGATCCGCAACATCCTCGGCGGCGTGGTTTTCCGTGAGCCGATCGTGATGTCCAACGTACCGCGCCTGATCCCGGGTTGGACGGATCCCATCGTCGTCGGCCGTCATGCCTTCGGCGACCAGTACAAGGCGACTGACTTCCGCGTTCCCGGCGCCGGCAAGCTGACCATCAAGTGGGAAGGCCAGAGCGGCGAGGTCATCGAGCACGAGGTGTTCGACTTCCCGAGTTCCGGCGTCGCGATGGGCATGTACAACCTCGACGACTCCATCCGCGACTTCGCGCATGCCTGCCTGAACTACGGGCTCGACCGCGGCTGGCCGGTTTACCTGTCCACGAAGAATACGATCCTCAAGGCCTATGACGGCCGCTTCAAGGACATCTTCCAGGAGATTTACGATAGCGAATACAAGGCGAAGTTCGAAGCTGCTGGCATTGAGTACCAGCACCGCCTGATCGACGACATGGTCGCTTCGGCGCTGAAGTGGAGCGGCAAGTTCATCTGGGCCTGCAAGAATTATGACGGCGATGTCCAGTCGGATCAGGTCGCGCAGGGCTTCGGCTCACTCGGCCTGATGACCTCCGTCCTGACAACACCCGATGGCAAGACCGTCGAGGCCGAGGCTGCGCACGGCACGGTCACTCGCCACTACCGGATGCACCAGCAGGGCAAGGCAACATCGACGAACCCGATCGCCTCGATTTTCGCCTGGACTGGTGGCCTCAAGTACCGTGGCAAGTTCGACGACACGCCCGAGGTGGTCCGCTTCGCCGAGACGCTCGAGCGCGTCTGCGTCGAGACCGTCGAGAACGGCCAGATGACCAAGGACCTCGCGATCCTGGTCGGCCCCGAGCAGGCATGGATGACGACCGAACAATTCTTCGAGGCGATCGTCACCAACCTGGAAGCGGCGATGGCCAACGAAGCAGTTACCGCCTGAGCCCGGCGTCCGGCGAGCGGATATGCTCTCGCCGGACACCCAGGCCGACGAGCCGAGCCGGTATCCGGCGGAGTACGGGGAAACGGTCGAACAAACGCAGGGGCAGCGGTACCTTCTGAAGGACCGCCTTGCGGATGACGAGCGGCGTCAGGATCCGGTCGTGCACCGCCTTCTGAGCTGCCTGGACAACTTTGGTTGGAAGCGCGCGCCGGTCCTGGACCTTCGCGAGTAGCGGATCGACGTCCTCGCCGCGGGCCAGCGGACCGGAGAGAATGTTCGCTGCAGCGACCGCGTCCTGGATCGCGAGATTGATTCCGACTCCGCCAACCGGCGACATCGCGTGCGCTGCGTCGCCAATCGCCAGAAGACCCGGCCTCGACCATCGCTCCAGCCGGTCCAGCGAGACCGCGAGCAGCTTCACCTGGTCCCAGGACGTCAAGGCGTGGACAGCACCGGCGAGGTCCGGAGCGCCAGTGGCGACGTCCGAGCGGAACGCCTCCAGGCCGCGGGCGCGGATCTCGTCCGCAGCGCCTTTCGGAACGACATAGGCGCATTGCCAGTAGTCACCGCGGTCGATCTCCACGATCATGCTGCCCGACCCGAACGTCGCGCCGGTGTCATTGGTCGGCGACTTCTCCTTCGGCAGGCGAAACCAGAAGACGTCGATGGGTGCGCCGAGATCAAGCTTCGGGAAAGCTGCAGCGGTGCGCAGGACCGAACTTCGGCCGTCGGCGGCGATCGTAAGCCGGGCGCGCACTTCGCTGCCGTCTTCCAGACGCACTCCGACCACGCGCTCGGCCTCCAGGACGAGATCGACGGCTTCGGCCTCCATCCGCAACGAGAAGTTTGGGTAGTGCCGCGCTTCCTGGGCGATGAAGTCCAGGAACTCCCACTGCGGCATCATCGCGATGAAGCGGCTCTCGACCGGCAGGTGGCTCATGTCCGCAACGGTGATTCGGCGGTCCGCGACCCGCGCTGTAATCGATCGGACCTCGTCATGCGGGCGCTTCAGGAATTCGTCGAGAAGCCCGAGTTCGCGCAGCAGCTCGAGGGTCGAGGGGTGAACGGTGTCGCCTCGGAAATCGCGCAGGAAGTCGGCATGCTTCTCAAGCACTTCGACCGTGCAACCCGCGCGCGCGAACAGCAGCCCGGCCATCATCCCCGCCGGCCCGCCACCCACGACGACCAGGTCAGTCACGGCGAATGTTCACAAATGTTCGCACTGACGGAGCTGCTGACGGGGACCGACCCTCGCCTGCCGTGCGGGGTGCGTCAGGTCGTTTGACGTCATGCCGCCGCGCAGCGTGGCAGACGATGTCCTACATTGAAAGAGCCGTCAGCTTTTGTGCAGTGCCTCCGGCTTGTGCGCCGCCTGCTTGCCCTCGTTGGTCTGTACCAGGAATTCGGGATTGTCCTTCGATGCGGCGACCTTGTGGCCCTTGATGGTCATCGGCGCAGTCAGCTTCCTGACTACCCTGCCCTCGGCGGTGCCGCCGTGGGAATTCCAGCTGACGCGGTCGCCTGTCTTCAGATCCTTGGCCATCGAACACCTCCGCGGATTGAACGCCCGGCGATGACACTGGTCGCGCGACCTGCTCTAAAGCTCGTATGCAAGACGCGGTCAGCGCTACTGGATCCGGACTCAGCGACGCACTGACCATCCTTGGCGCCGCGGGGATCGTTATCCCGGCTTTCGCTCGCCTCAAGATTAGCCCGGTCATCGGTTTCATCATCGTCGGCATTCTTGCCGGGCCATTCGCCCTCGGCGCAATGGCCCGAGCGCACCCGTGGCTCGAAGCCATTTCCATCAGCGATCCGCACGGCATCGAGCCATTCGCCGAACTCGGCATCATTCTCCTCCTCTTCTCCGCCGGGCTGCACATCAGCTTCCGCCGGTTGCGCAACATGGGAAAGACGCTGTTCGGGATGGGCAGCGCTGAGCTCCTGGGTTGCGCCGTGCTGATCTCGGGCGGTCTGCTGGTCACCGGGACAGCGCCGGGAGCAGCGATCGCGCTCGGCATCGCTCTCGCTCTCTCCTCCACCGCGCTGGTGCTGCCGATCACGGGCATCGAAAGCCCGGTCGGCAAGACGGCCTTCGCGATGCTGGTCTTCGAAGACCTGGCCCTGGTTCCGCTGCTATTCCTGATCGAGCTCATCGGCGGGCACGCGCAGATGGACGATCTCGGCCGGACGGCACTGCTTGGCGTGCTGGTCATCGTCGTCATCCTCGCGGTCGGGCGCTTCGCCCTCTCGCCGTTGTTCGGCCAGGCGGCGCGGACCAAGAACCCCGAACTGTTCCTCGCGATCAGCCTGCTCACGGTGATCCTCGCGAGCATGGCGACTGCGGCCGTCGGGCTGTCGCCGGTCCTGGGCGCCCTGATCGCCGGCGTGCTGATCGCCGAGACGGACTATCACGCCGAGGTCGAAGCAATCACCGCCCCTCTGGCGGGACTCGCGCTCGGCATCTTCCTGATTACGATTGGCATGCGCATCGACCTGATTGCGCTTGCCCGTGATTGGCCGCTCATCCTCGGGGCGGCCGCCATCGTGGTCGCGCTTAAGGCGGCGATCACCGGCGGGCTGCTGCGCCTGTCAGGAGCCAGGCTCGCAGTGGCCGTCGAGACCGGCGTCAGCATGGCAAGCCCTTCGGAGACGACCCTGATCGTACTGACGGCTGCTGCCGGTGCCGGACTGTTATCGGCCTCGGAGGCGGGATTCTGGACGACCGTCACCGCCATCGGCCTCACGGTCACGCCGCTCCTGGCATGGATCGGGCAGCGGATTGGCCGAAGGGTCGAAGCCGCCCCCGTCGATGTTCCCGACGATGCCGTCGCTGCGGGACGCACGATCATCTTCGGCTTCGGCCGCGTCGGGCAGATGGTCGCCGACATGCTCGTCGAGCATGAGAAGCCCTATCTGGCCGTCGACGGCGACGTGGACACCGTTCGCCGTGCGCGGGAGGACGGTTACCGCGTCCTGTTCGGCGACGTCGCGCGCGGCGAGCTCGTCGACCAGCTGAAGCTCGGCAATGCCGCGGCGCTGGTGCTGACGATGGATGATCCGGTCCTCGTAGCGAGGATAGCGCAACGGGTCCGCGGTTGGGTGCCGGAACTGCCGATCATCGCAAGGGCGCGCGACGCCCACCATGCCGCCCAGCTGTACAAGGCAGGCGTCACCGACGCGGTGCCCGAAACACTTGAGGCGTCGCTGCAACTGTCGGAAGCCGTGCTGGTCGATGTCGGGCTGGCGATGGGACCAGTCATCGCGAGCATCCACGAGAAGCGGGCGGAGTTGCGTTCCCAGATCATGGCCGATGCGAGGCTTGCCGTCGAACCGACACTGGGGCGGCGCCGCGTGCGGGACCTAAAGCCGACGTCCTGAACTTCTAGCTTCCCGGCCAGTGATCCTTCGGCAGCTGCTCCAGGTCGTCCAGGTCGCCGCGGCCGAGCTTCGCGATGAGGCGCTCGCCGTTCACGTGGGCAGCAGTCCAGGGCAGCCGCCGAAGCGTCTCGCCGACGCCGGCTACCCCGCCCTGCGAGACGACGACATAGGACAGGCGTCCGCTCGAGCAGCTTGCCATGCCGTCCACGCAGGAGCCCACCTGGACACCGCCGCACTCGACGGGCGCACTGGTAAGCAGGGAAACCGGGAACAGCGCCTCACCGGGCGTGCGCTCGCTCGCCTTCGCAGCGGCCTTGGCGCCCTCCTCCACCTTGGCTTGGCGCCCGAGCCAGCGCCAGATGCCGAACAGGTCTAGCACGGTAAGGACGATGTTGGTCCAGACGATCGCCGGCTGGTGGTTCATCAGCCCTGATGCGATCCAGCACAGGGCACCAACGGTAAATACCGCGAAGCCGTAGCCGGTGATGCGGGAGCCAAGGTTGGACGCGGTCATGCAGGCGGCGATGATGGTCGCGGCCGTTGCAACCCAGGAAACGGTGTCTGCCATGCCCGCCCGAATGCGCGGGCGGCAATGAAGGTTCAGATTTCGACCTGGCTGCCAAGCTCGACGACGCGATTGGTCGGCAGCTTGAAGAATTCCATCGCGCTTTCAGCATTGCGCAGCATCCAGGCGAACAGCCGCTCGCGCCAGATCGCCATCCCGGGCCGCGATGAGGCAAGCAGAGTCTGCCGGGCGAGGAAGAAGCTCGTGTCCATCATCTTGCAGACAGGGCCGCAGCCCTTGAGCTGCGAAAGAGCCGCGGGAACGTCGATCTCGTCCATGAAGCCGTAGCGCAGTTTCACTCGGTAAAATCCGGAGCCATAGTCCTTGAGCTCCACGCGCTTCTCGTCGCTGACGTAGGGCACGTCCTCGATCCGGACGGTGAGCAGGATCACCCGCTCGTGAAGCACCTTGTTGTGCTTGAGGTTGTGCAGCAGCGCATGGGGCACGCCGCTGGCCGAGCTGGTCATGAACACGGCCGTGCCCGGCACCCGGGCAGCGCTGGTAGCGGCCGACTTGATGAAGATTTCCATTGGCAGGCTGGCCTCGTTCATGCGGTCGATCATCAGCTTGCGGCCGCGCGCCCAGGTCGTGAGGAAGGTGAAGGCGATCGCGCCGACCAGCAGCGGGAACCAGCCGCCAGCGGGAATCTTCAGCAGGTTCGCCGCCAGATATGCGCCGTCGACGAAGAAGAAGAGCGTCAGCAGCCCAGCGACGACGAAGCGGTTCCAGTTCCACATCTGCCGGAGGACGACCGCGATCAGGACCGAGTCGATCAGCATCGCGCCGGTGACCGCGATTCCGTATGCGGCGCCGAGGTTGGTGGACGAACGGAAGCTGATCACCAGCAAGGTGACCATCACCATCAGCGCCCAGTTGATAAGCGGGATGTAGATCTGCCCGGCGGCGCTCTCGCTGGTGTGGCGAATGCGAAGGCGCGGAACGAAGCCGAGCTGGATGGCCTGCTGCGTCACCGAGAAAGCGCCGGAAATGACGGCCTGGCTCGCGATGATGGCGGCGGCGGTCGCAATCAGGACCAGCGGCAGGCGGAACATGTCGGGTGCGAGGTAGAAGAACGGGTCCTTGACCTTCGCGAGGGCAGTCGCGGCGTCGGTGGACAAGATCATCGCCCCCTGCCCCATGTAATTCAGGAGCAGCGCCGGCAACACGAAGTAGAGCCACGAGACACGGATCGGCTTGCGGCCGAAGTGGCCCATGTCCGCATAGAGAGCCTCTGCGCCGGTGACCGCCAGGACGACCGACCCGAGCGCAACGAAGGCACGCATGAAGTCGGATGTGAAGAAATAGACGGCGTTCAGCGGGTTGAGCATCGCAAGCACCACGCTCGGCTGGTCCTTGATGTGCATCACACCAAGAACCGCGATGCACGCGAAGTAGAGCAGCATCACGGGGCCGAATAACTGTCCGACCTTGGTGGTGCCGCGCGACTGGATGGCGAACAGGCCGATGAGAATGGCGACGGCAATTGGGACCACGAACGGCGCAAAGCCGGTGTTGACCGTGGTCAGACCCTCCACCGCCGACAGGACGGACATCGCCGGCGTAATCATCGAATCGCCGTAGAACAGGGCCGTCGCGAACACGCCCAGCATGACGATGCCGCCGGTCCAGCGCTTCTTGCCGCCCAGCGTGCGGTTGATGAGCGCCAGCAGCGCCAAGCTGCCGCCCTCGCCCTTGTTGTCGGCGCGCATGATGATCGTCACGTACTTCAGGCTGACGATGATCATCATTGACCAGAAGATCAGGCTCAGCACGCCGTAGATGTGCAGCCGGTCCGGGATCAGCGTGTGGTGGCCGGCGAAGGTCTCCCGGAAGGCGTAGATCGGCGAGGTACCGATGTCGCCGAACACGATGCCGATCGCGCCGATCGCAAGCTTGTACAGCGGGCCATGCGCGTGGCCATGCGCAAGGTCCTGCGGCGCCTCCGCGCCGGCACCTCCAGTTGCCGTGATGTTCATGTTTTCAGCTTCTGGCTCGACAGACCGCGGCTTCGCATTCCTGTAGCCGTTGCCGAGGACCTCGGTGACGGGGCGGCTCCACTAGCACTGCCGTTCGGGCGCTGCAATCTGCAGGCGCCGGACAATGGGTGGGGACAGGGGCGGATCGCCCGTCTATAGGCCGGCGCAGCAATCACAGTGGAGCGAACGAATAATGCGCGTCGGGGTGCCGAAGGAGATCAAGGTCCATGAGTATCGGGTCGGCCTGACGCCGGCGTCGGTCGCCGAACTGACTGCCGCGGGACACGAGGTGTTCGTTCAGACGTCCGCAGGCAACGGCATCGACTGCCCGGACGTGACCTACGAAAAGGCGGGCGCCCAGATACTGCCGGACGCTGCCGCGGTGTTCGAAGCATCGGACATGATCGTCAAGGTCAAGGAGCCGCAGCCGCAGGAGATTGCGCTGCTCGAGCCTCGGCACATCCTATTCACCTATCTCCACCTCGCCGCCGACAAGCCGCAGGCCGAGGGCCTCATGAAGTCCGGCGCGACCTGCATCGCCTATGAGACGGTGACGGCGCGCAACGGCTCGCTGCCCCTGCTGAAGCCGATGAGCGAAGTTGCGGGACGCATGTCCGTCCAAGTCGGTGCGCATTACCTCGAGAAGGAACAGGGCGGCCGCGGCGTGCTGCTCGGCGGAGTGCCCGGCGTCGCTCCCGCCAAGGTCGCGATCCTCGGCGGCGGCGTTGCCGGCGTGAACGCCGCCCAGATGGCGGTCGGAATGCGCGCCGACGTCACGATCTACGACATCAACATGGAGCGGCTCGCCGAGCTCGACATGTTCTTCTCCAGCCAGATCAAGACGGCCTATGCGTCGCGCGCGGCAATCGCGAGCGCCGTGGAAAAGGCCGAGCTGGTCATCGGCGCGGTCCTCGTTCCGGGCGCAGCAGCCCCCAAGCTGGTCACGCGCGACATGCTCAAGACGATGAAGCGCGGTTCGGTACTGGTGGACATCGCGATCGACCAGGGCGGCTGTTTCGAGACCTCGCGGCCGACGACCCATGCCGACCCGGTTTACGAGGTCGAGGACGTGATCCACTATTGCGTCGCCAACATGCCGGGCGCCGTTGCGCGGACCAGTGCGTTCGCGCTCAACAATGCGACGCTTCCGTTCGCTCTGAAGATCGCCAGCCTGGGCGCCGACGAAGCGATGCGGCAGGACCCGCACCTGGCGAACGGCCTCAACGTTTCCGGCGGGAAGATCCGCCACCAGGCGGTTGCGGAAGCTCTCGACCTCGCCTTCGATCCCGTCGCCGCATAGCGGAACACAACAGGAACATCGACGTTGGTGCACCAACCAAGCAATTGAAAAGGTGCATCAATGTCGACGCAAGTTTCCGACGATCCGAAGCAGCATCCGGCCGGCAATGCCGTCAAGGACCCGGACCACTGGGTCACGGGTGACGAGCCGATGACCGGCGCCCAGGCTTCCTACCTCCAGACGCTGAGCGAAGAAGCGGGCGAAGAGTTCGATCCCAAGCTTTCGAAGGCCGACGCCTCCAAGAAGATCGACGCGCTCCAGGAGCAGACTGGGCGGGGCGACTGAGACAAAGCTGTTGAACCTGTGTGCCAGTGTCAAAAAGCGAAGCTCAGCCTGTATTCCGGACGAGGTGGTCGGCTCCCGGGCGAACGACGGCTTGCCGCTCCGCGCCCGGCTTATCGCCGAGACGCGTCCGGCAGCGATTGCCCGGGCTGAGGAGCAGAGCCGGGAAGCGGCTGCCCGCTGAGGGCAGCGATCCCACCAGTGACCAAAGGCCGCCAGCTCGCGTCGGGAGGAGCAGTGGCGAGGGTCTTCTGCCAGAGCGCGACGGCACTTCGCGTATCGCCAGAGCGAGCAAGCGCCAGACCATAGAAGAATGCGGGTGCGGGATGGCCGGGAGCGAGCTTGGCGGCGCGCTTGTAGGCGAACTCCGCGGGGGGCGTCAGGCCACGCGCGTGATCGACGAGGGCGTTGCCGAGGCCTACCCAGAGCTCGGCATCCTCCGGGTGGCGCCCGACTGCGTTTTGGAGAATGCCCACGGCGTCCTGCGTGTTGCCGGAGCGGGCAAGGGCGTCCGACATGCCGAGCCATGCTTCCTGCGGCGAGAAGTTGCCGAAGAAGGCGTGCCGCGCCTGCGCGAGCGGCACTACCTGATGCTCGAGCTTAGTGTCGGCGGGCGAGGCCCGAAGCCCGGGGCGCCCCTGGAACGCGTAGCCTGCCGCTCCGATCAGAAGCGCGGCCGCGCAAGCCTGGAGCATGGCGCCGCGTACCCGCAGCAGCCACAGCCCGCCACCCGCCAGCGCCAGCAGGAGGAGCAGGACGAACCAGCCCGTCATGCGGATCCTTTGGCCGAAATGCGGCGCCGGATCAGCTGGCCGCCCGCCAGGAGCAGGACCAGCGGTGCGATCCACAACGGCCAGGCTGCAGGTTCGCTCGTCGGACGATAGCTGATCCAGCTTCCGTATCGCTGGATGAGCCAGCTGCGCACCTGCGCCGGGCTCTCGCCCGCGGCGATGCGGCGCCGGATGAGGTCGCGCATGTCTCCCGCGAGTTCGGCGTCGGAATCGGCGATCGACTGGCCCTGGCAGACGAGGCAGCGGATCTCCTGCATCAGCGCGTCGGCGCGCGCTTCCTGCCGTCCATCGGGCAGCTGGCGGTTGGACCAGTAAGCCGGCGGCAGGTTGCTGTCGGCGAGCAGCGGGGAGGCAAGCGCCAGCGCAAGGACGATCGCAAGGGCGATCATGGGGAGCCTCACCGTGCTTGCTCCAGCTTGGCCAGGATCATCGAGACGTCGGATGCCTCGATCGCCCCGATATGCTGGTAGCGGATGATGCCCCGGCCATCGACGATGAAGCTCTCCGGCACCCCGGACGAGCCCAGGCTGATCTGGACGCGGCTCTGCGGATCGCTGCCTATGCGCTGGTAGGGATCGCCGTTGCGCCGGAGGAATTCGGCAAGTTCCGGTGCTTCGTCGCGAACGGCGATGCCATCGATCGACACACCTTTGGCGCGAAGCTGCGCGAGCACGCCCACTTCGGTGATGCAGGGCACGCACCAGCTTGCGAAGACATTCACGAGTTGCGGGCGGCCTGTGGCGAGGTCGGCCGAGGAAAGGCCTGGCTTGCCCGGAAGTGCCGCCGATAACGCGAAGCCTGGCACCGGCTGCCCTTCGAGGCGCGAATGCACGTCGGTCTCCACGGGCGTTGCCAATCGCCAGATCAGTCCGGCGATGAGCACGGCCAGCAGCGCAAGCGGAGCAAAGCGGAGGGCGCGGCTCAAATGTAGCGCTCCCGCCAGTCCGGTTCCGAACGGCCACGGCCCCTGCGCCAGCCGCGAAGCGCCCGGCCGATCAGCGCCAGCGCACCGCCAAGGGCGATCAGCGCACCGCCGGCCCAGATCAGCGTGACGAACGGCTTCCACCACAGCCGGAGCTGCCAGCCGCCGGACGGATCCTCGCGGCCAACCACAGTGTAGAGCTGTCCGTTCCAGAAGGTCCGGATGGCCGCTTCGTTGGTCTCCATCGGCGGATCAGAGAAATAGTGGGTCTGCGGCTGAAGCGTCACAGCCCCCTCACCTCGCGATGCCCGAAGCTCGGCCTGCATCGCCGCGAAGTTCTTGCCAGCGGTGGGCGTGACTCCATCGAACTGGACCAGCCAGGGACCCACGCTGAGCTGCTCGCCCGGCTTCGCAACGGCTAGCCGCTCCGAGGTGAAGGCGCCATTGGCGGCCATGCCCACAAGGGCAACGGCAATCCCGAAGTGCGACACCACCATTCCCCAGGTCGCGAGCGGCGCTCGCAACGGGTTGCGGCCGATCAGCGGCAAGGGAGCGGCGGCTGCGAGGAATGCGGCGATCGTGAATCCCAGCCTCGGGAGGATCGACAGGCGGGGCGACAGGATGAAGGTGATGACCAGCGCCGTGACCGCGAGCAGCGCCGGAATGGTCAGCTTCTGCAGCACCGGCCGCCGCTCACGCCTCCAGCTCAAGAGGGGTCCGACGCCGACGACGGCGGCAAGGAGCAGCGCAAGAGGTCCCGCGACCGCGTTGAAATAGGGCGCGCCGACTGACAGCTTCTCGCCGGTGATGGCCTCGACGAACAGCGGATAGAGCGTCCCGACGAACACGATGCCGAGGATGACGGTGAGCAGCAGGTTATTGATCACCAGCCCGCTCTCGCGGCTCACCAGCTCGAACGGGGCGCCTTCCCGGAGGCGCGGGGCGCGGATCGCGAACAGGACGAAAGCCGCGCCGACGTAAAGGCCGAGCAGGGCCAAAAGGAACGTGCCGCGCTCGGGATCGATCGCGAACGCGTGTACCGACGTCAGCACTCCCGAACGAACGAGGAAGGTCCCGACCATCGACATCGAGAAAGCGAGTACGGCCAGCATCATCGTCCACGCTTTCAGGGCTGCACGGGCTGCCAGGACGTTGACCGAGTGCAGGAGCGCGGTGGCTGCAAGCCACGGCATTAGCGACGCGTTCTCCACCGGGTCCCAGAACCAGTATCCGCCCCACCCAAGCTCGTAATAGGCCCAGTAGCTGCCCGCAGTGATGCCGAGCGTCAGCAGGATCCAGGCGCCAAGCACCCACGGGCGCATGGCGCGGGCGAGCCGCGAATCCACTTCGGTGGTGATGAGCGCTCCGACCGCAAGGCTGAACGCGATCGAGAGTCCGACATAGCCGAGGTAGAGCGTGGGCGGATGGAAGGCGAGGCCGGGGTCCTGGAGCAGCGGGTTGAGGCCCCTGCCCTCCGGCGGTGCCGGGTTGAGCCGCGCGAACGGGTTCGATGCGATCAGCAGGAATGCGTAGAAGCCAAGGCCGAGCGCTGCCTGGGCGCCGAGAGCGGCGATAAGGGTGCGTTCTCCGGTGCGCCGCGCAAGGAGTGCAAAAGCAGCTCCCGCGACCGCAAGCACCGTCACCCACAGCAGCATCGAGCCCTCGTGATTTCCCCACGCTCCCGCCACCTTGTAGATGAAGGGCTTGGCGCTGTGGCTGTTCTCGAAGACCAGCGCGACGGACAGGTCCGTCCGCGCGAAGACGATCAGCAGCATGGCAAACGCGATCAGCGTCAGGACACCCTGCACCACGGCGACGGCGCGGATCGTGCCCACGCCATCCAGCCTTCCTCGGACTGTCGGGATCGACAGCAACAGCTGCAGCGCCGCCAGACCTGCGGCGAGCCACAGCGCGGCAAGGCCGGCCTCCGCGATCACCGCTCGAGAGTCTTCCCGGCCTTGTGCTCCGACGCCTGATTGCCGAGCTGCGGCGGCATGTAGCGCTCGTCATGCTTGGCGAGGATGGTTTCGGCGACGAATATGCCGCCTTGCAGCTGCCCCTCCGCAACGACGCCGCTGCCTTCACGGAACAGCTCGGGCGGGATGCCGCGGTACACGACGGGCGTTCGGGCAGTCCCGTCGGTGACGATGAAGCGGATGGTGACGCCGTCCGGGGCATGCTGGACCGAGCGCTTCTCGACCATTCCGCCGAGGCGCACGGCCCGGCCCTGTTCTGCCCTGCCCGCGACCACGTCCGCAGGCGTGTAGAAATAGGAAGCGCGGTCACGCAGGCCCCACATCGCCAGAAGCACCGCGGTGAGCACCGCTACGATTGCGCAGGCGACCAGGACCAGGCGCTGGTTCTTCGGCTTCATCGGTGCTTGAGCTGGTCTGCCGCCGCCTCTGCCCGGCGCATCGAGGCATAGGCCCACAGGACCAGCCCCGCAGTCGCAACGACAGCTACCGCATAAGCCGCAATAACGAACGTCCAGGGGTTCATGCCGCAACCGTCCGACGCATCCGCGCTTCGACCTTCGTCTCGGCAAGCTCGGCGCGCATGCGCATCAGCACTACGGCAGCGAACAGGCAGGTGAAGCCCACCATCGTCAGCGGCAGCGGCCACAGCAGGGAATTGTCGATCGTAGTGCCGGTCACGCCGATGCTCTCGCCCTGGTGCAGCGTGCGCCACCACAGAACGGAATAATGGACGATCGGCAGGTTGATCGCTCCGACCAGCCCGTAAATCGCCGTGATCCGCCCCTCGCCGCCGCGTTCGCGCTCTGCGCTCGCGAGAGCAATGAAGCCGAGATAGAGGAAGAACAGGATGAGCATCGAAGTCAGGCGGCCGTCCCACTCCCACCAGGTGCCCCAGGTCGGCCGTCCCCAGATTGAGCCGGTAACAAGGCAGACGCCAGCGAACGTACCGCCGGGCGAAGCGAAGGCGCGAGCGGCAACTGCGGCAAGCGGGTGCCGCCAGACGAGCTGGCTGATCGATGCCGCGGCGATGCCGCCCCAGCCGGCCATGCCGAGCCAGGCGGCGGGCACGTGGATATAGAGGATGCGTACGGTGTCGCCCTGCAGGTAGTCAGGCGGCGTCAGGGTCAGCCCTGCGGTCATGCCGCCGACCGCCAGCACTGCGCCGACGACCAGTAGCCAAGCCGTGGCCGGCCGGGCGATCCGCAGGAACCGTGCTGGATTGGCGAGGAAGTGCATGATGGCGTCTCTCCCTAGCACGTCGTGACGCGGAACGAAGCGGGTGCTTCTAGGCGCGCCCGATGAGCCGCTGCGCCATGCTGTCGGCAACCGCAGCGGGATCGCGGCCGCTCGACGCACTCTCGCTCCAGATCTGCTCGAGGCGGACGGGAATCCCCTCGATACGTTCGCGGACCAGGCTTGCGTCGCCGTCGCCCAGATATTCGGTCGAGACGTTGATGATGCCGCCGGCATTGATGACGTAATCGGGTGCGTAGAGAATGCCGCGCGCGTGGAGGCGCGCACCGTCTTCGGCAGTTGCCAACTGGTTGTTGGCGCCGCCGGCGACGACCGGCACCTTGAGCGCGGCAATCGACTGCTCGTCGAAGATCGCGCCGAGCGCGCAGGGGCTGAGGACGTCCGCTTCGGTGGCCAGGATGGCATCGGGATCCACAACCGTCCCGTTCACCTGGGCCGCGAGTTTTTGAGCCTTCCCCGTGTCCACGTCTGCAATCGACAGCCGGGCGCCCTCGGCCGCCGCATGCATTGCAACGCCGCTGGCAACGCTCCCGGCGCCCTGAAGTGCGATGTGCAAGCCTTCGACGCTGTCCTTGCCCAGCCCGCGCTTGACCGCCGCCTTAAGGCCCAGGAACACGCCAAGCGACGTGTGCGGACCGGGATCGCCACCTACGTGCGCGCCCTCGGCGGGCAGCCCGGCGACGAACTTCGTCTGGCGCGAAATTTCGATCATGTCCGCAACGCTGATGCCGACGTCCTCGGCCGTGATGTACTTGCCGCCGAGGCTGTCCACCGCCTTGCCGAACGCGTGCAGAAGTTCGGGCGATTTGCTGCGTGCCTCGTCGGCCAGGATCACCGACTTGCCGCCACCGAGCGGCAGCCCGGCCATCGCGTTCTTGTAGCTCATCCCGCGGGACAGCCTCAGAGCATCGACGAGTGCGTCCTCGTCCGCCGCGTAGTGCCAGAATCGGCAACCGCCGGCCGCTGGGCCGATATGCGTGGAGTGAACGGCGATGATCGCCTTCAGGCCGGTCTTTTCGTCGTCGATGAAGTGAAGCGCCTCGTGGGCGTCGAAGTCGGGCAAGCCCCAGGGGGTGGTCATGACTACTCGGATTATCGTTGCGGAAGAAGATGATGGGGCGGACGAGGGGACTTGAACCCCCGACCCTCGGTACCACAAACCGATGCTCTAACCAGCTGAGCTACGACCGCCACAAGGTGCGTGCCCGGAAGCTTTCCCGTGCCCGCGCGGGCCACTTAAGGTTGGAACCGGTGCAAGGCAAGTAAAGCCAGCGTCATCCGGAGGAAGCGCTGGTGGGCGCGGTAGGGATTGAACCTACGACCCCACCCGTGTGAAGGGTGTGCTCTACCACTGAGCTACGCGCCCGCGCCCAAGCTGCTCGCGGAAGCGGCGGATATATCCCGCCGCCATGACTGTCTAGCCGACTATTGGACCGCGTCCTTCAGGACCTTGCCGGGACGAAACTTCGGCTGCGACGTCGCCTTGATCTGCATCGGCTCGCCAGTGCGCGGATTGCGCCCTGTCGATGCCTTTCGGCGAGTGACCGAGAAATTGCCGAAACCAACCAGCCGCACTTCGTCACCGCGCTTGAGCGTCGACGTGATCACCTCGAGCATCGTTTCGACGGCGCGGATCGCCTCGCTGCGGCTAAGTCCCGCGCGATCGGCGACGTGCCCAATCAGTTCCTGCTTGTTCATGTACGGGCACTCCCCTCGGCTCCGCCGAGACTCGCACGCACGAAGCACTATTTCCTTAAGGCCAGACTCCGTCGCGGAGTCAAAGATTAGTGGCGAACCGCGGCTCCCGCTTCGGGACTTCCCCCGTGAAGGGGCGGCTGGGCGGCATGCTCGTCCGCCTCGGTCCATTCGATCGCCTCGAGCGGCTCGGCAAGAGCGCGCGCAAGCACTTCATCGACGTGCGAGACGGGGATAATCTCCAGGCCGTCCTTCACCGTTGCGGGAAGCTCGGCGATATCCTTCTCGTTCTCGGAAGGGATGAGAACCGTGGTGATCCCCCCGCGGAGTGCCGCCAGCAGCTTCTCCTTGAGCCCGCCGATCGGAAGCACGCGGCCCCGTAGGGTCACTTCGCCCGTCATTGCGACATCGCGCCGAACCGCCACACCAGTCAGCGTCGAGATCATGGCCGTGACCATGCCGATGCCTGCCGACGGGCCGTCCTTGGGAACGGCGCCCTCAGGCAAGTGGACGTGGATGTCCTTGCGCGCGAAGATTGACGGCTTGACGCCATAAGCCGGCGCGCGAGCCTTCACGAAGCTCATCGCAGCCTGGATGGACTCCTGCATCACTTCGCCGAGCTTGCCGGTCGTCTTGATCTGGCCCTTACCGGGAACGGTGACAGCCTCGATCGTCAGAAGCTCGCCGCCGACTTCGGTCCAGGCCAGGCCGGTCACTGCCCCGATCTGGTCCTCTTCCTCACCCATCCCGTAGCGATATTTGCGGACGCCAAGATAGTCGCCGAGGTTCTCCGGTGTGAGCTCCACACGCTCCGTCTTGCCTTCGAGGATTTGGCGGAGCGACTTGCGGGCGACCTTTGCAAGCTCCCGCTCGAGGGTGCGGACGCCAGCCTCACGGGTGTAGTGCCGGATCATGCCGCGCAGCGCGCCCTCGGAGTAGGTCAGCTCGTGAGTCTTCAGCCCGTGCGCTTCCATCTGCTTCGGGATGAGGTGGCGCTTGGCGATCTCGACCTTCTCGTCTTCGGTGTAACCCTCGAGCCGGATGATCTCCATGCGGTCGAGCAGCGGCTGCGGCATGTCGAGCGAGTTGGCCGTGGTGACGAACATCACGTCCGACAAATCATAGTCGAGTTCCAGATAGTGGTCCTGGAAGCGGTTATTCTGCTCCGGATCGAGAACCTCGAGCAGCGCGGAGGCGGGATCGCCGCGGAAGTCCTGACCGAGCTTGTCGATCTCGTCGAGCAGGAACAGCGGGTTGGACGAACCGGCCTTCTTAAGGTTCGAGATGATCTTGCCCGGGAGTGAACCGATGTAGGTGCGCCGGTGACCGCGGATCTCGGCTTCATCACGAACGCCGCCCAGCGACTGACGGACGAATTCACGTCCCGTTGCCCGTGCGATCGAGCGGCCGAGCGAGGTCTTGCCGACGCCCGGCGGACCGACGAGGCAGAGGATCGGGCCCTTGAGCTTGTTGGTCCGGGCCTGGACGGCGAGATATTCGACGATCCGGTCCTTCACTTTCTCGAGACCGTAGTGGTCCTCGTCGAGAATCCGCTGCGCCTCGGGGATGTCCTTCTTGAGCTTGGACTTCTTGCCCCAGGGCAGACCGAGCAGGACATCCAGATAATTGCGGGCGACAGTCGCCTCGGCGGACATCGGCGCCATAGCCTTCAGCTTTTTCAGCTCGGCATTCGCGCGAGTCTTCGCCTCCTTGGACAGGCGAGTTTTGCGGATCTTCTCCGCAAGCTCCTGAAGCTCGTCGCCGCCTTCCTCATTCTCGTTACCCAGTTCGCGCTGGATCGCCTTCAACTGCTCGTTGAGGTAATATTCGCGCTGCGTCTTCTCCATCTGCCGCTTCACGCGACTGCGGATCTTCTTCTCGACCTGTAGGACGCCAAGCTCACCTTCCATGAAGGCGAACACCATCTCGAGGCGTCGGGCCGGGTTCAGCTCGCCAAGCAGCGCCTGCTTGTCGGCAACCTTGACCGAGAGATTGGACGCGACAGCGTCGGCTAGCGCCGAGGGATCCTCGATCTCGCCGAGCTGAATGCCCGTCTCGGGGGGCAGGCGCTTGTTGAGCTTCGCGTAATTCTCGAATTGGTCGATGACGGAGCGCATTAGCGCCTGCGCCTCGGGTGAAGCGGAGTCTTCCTCGTCGATTTCCTCGATCTCCGCGACGAGGTGACCGTCACCGGGCTCGAGGTTCACAAGCCGTGCCCGCTTCACGCCCTCCACGAGCACGCGGACCGTGCCGTCGGGCAACTTCAGGAGCTGCATCGCGGTCGCGATGACGCCGAGGTCATAGAGCGCGTCCCGATCGGGATCGTCCTCGGCAGGGTCGAGCTGGGCGACGAGGAATAGTTCGCGATCGGTCGCCATGGCGGCCTCGAGCGCCGAGACCGACTTATCGCGGCCGACGAACAGCGGGACGATGCGGTGCGGGAAAACGACAATGTCGCGAAGGGGCAGAATAGGAAGAGAACGAGTCATTGGCGACATATGGGCGTCGGCCTCCGGTCGCGCAACAAACCGGCGGAACAATCGCCGGTGGAAGTCCGCTCTAATGGCTTGAAGAGTGGGAGGACCGAATGGCCGACGACCGCGAGAAGATCAGCAACGGACCGAACGAGCGCGCAGTCAACGAGACGATCGCAGGCACGTCGCCTGGCATTCCAGATGACGCGCTCGCTCCCGGCGAAGAGCTTGCGGAGGCGCCAAGCGACGAAGAAGTTGAGGAGGTCGCTCGAAAGCTCGGTGCGCCCGTCGGCGAACGGGACACGCTTCCACTAGAGGGAGAATAAGCTCTTCACACGCGCCCCGATGCGGCTCGGCCGCTGTGCATCGAAAGACACAGCCACCGCGCTTAATGCCCTATTGGTCGCGGGATTCTGTAACCGTTCAGTTTCAGCGGTTACGATGCCGGGGTGAAATTCAAACATTCAATGCTCGCGCTCAGCGCGCTGACCGCAACGGTTGTCTCGGCGCAGGTTCCGATGGCGCCTCCACCCCCGGTCCCCGCGCCTGTGGCGGAACCATGGATGGCCCGCCCGCAGGCTCCGCCCGCCATGCCGTGGCAGGCGCCGGTCGCTTCGCAGCCCCGGTCGCCCGCTCTTGAGCCGATCGACCTGCCGCCCTCCATCGAGCAGGGCGTGGACATGATCTACATCGACGAGGAGCTCATTCCTCGCGCGATCCACGATCGGGCGCTGCTGCACAATATCGCGTTCAACGACTGGAGCGGTGCGCCGCTCGACATGTTCGTGTCGATGAACCCCGTCTACACCGACCTTCGCCGCGGCTTCGTGAAGTATCGCCAACGCTGGGCCAACCTGCCCGACGTGCAAGTGCCGGAAGGTCCGACCCTGAAGCCCGGCTCGACTGGAGAGCGCGTCGCCGCGCTGCGCACCCGTCTCGGGCTTGCTGACGGGAGTAGCTACGACGCCTCCCTGGCGGCCACCGTCAAGGAGTTCCAGGACGTGCACGGTCTGAAGGCGGATGGCATTGCCGGCGCCGGAACGGTTGAAGCACTGAACCGCGGGCCGCAATATTACGAGCAGCTGATCATCATCAACATGGAGCGCGCGCGCCGCCTTCCCGCACCCGAAGAGCAGCGCAAGTACGTGCTCGTCGATGCCGGTTCGGCACGGCTCAGCATGTGGGAGAACGGCCGCCAGGTCGACAGCATGAAGGTCGTGGTCGGCAAGTCCGAGACCGCGACGCCGATGATGGCCGCCTACATCAAATATGCCAGCGTGAACCCCTATTGGAACGTCCCGCCCGAACTCGCTCGAAACCTGATCGGGCCGCGCGTCGTTGCCCAGGGCATCAGCTACCTGACGGACCGCGAATATCAGGTGCTGTCAGACTTCACCGATCACCCGCAGGTTCTCGATCCACACAGCATCGATTGGCAGGCTGTCGTCGACGGTCGGTTGGACGTCCGGCTTCGCCGCCTGCCGAGTCCGGCGAACTCAATGGGCATGATGAAGTTCATGCTTCCGAACTACTTCGGCATCTATCTTCACGACTCGCCTGAGAAGGAGCACTTCACCAAGAACGAGCTCTGGATCAGCAATGGCTGTGTTCGTCTCGAGGACTACAAACGCCTGGGCAAATGGCTGTTCAACGGCAGCTTGCCGCGCGGCGACGACCCGAAGGTGGAGCAGGAAGTCGATCTTCCGCGCCCCGTCCCTGTGTACATGACGTACCTGACGGTGCAGCCGAGCGCCGACGGCGTTCGCTTCCTGGCTGATCCCTACAATCGCGACGCGCACCTGGTGGAGCGCTTCGGGTCGCAGATGATGGCTGCGTTCAACGCCAGCTGATCGGCCGGCCGATCGTTCGCTAGAAGATCAGGAGCGACGCCGGTTTCAGGCGGCGTCGCCCGTCTTGTCCTTCTTGGAATAGACGCGGACCGGCTCCTTGCGGGCCTCGACCACGTCCTTGTCCACGTGGACTTCGTCGACGCCGTCCATCGAGGGCAGGTCGAACATCGTGTCGAGCAGGATGCCTTCGAGGATCGAGCGCAGTCCGCGCGCGCCGGTCTTCCGCTCGATGCCCTTCTTGGCGATCGCGTGCAGAGCGTCGTCCGTGAACTCCAGCTCAACATCTTCCATGTCGAACAGCTTAGCGTACTGCTTCACGAGCGCATTCTTCGGCTCGACCAGGATTTTGACCAGCGCTTCCTCGTCGAGGTCCATCAGCGTCGCGATGACGGGCAGGCGGCCGATGAACTCGGGGATCAGGCCGAACTTCAGAAGGTCTTCCGGCTCACAATATTTCAGCGTCTCGCCGGTCTTGCGCTCGTCAGGAGCGGCAACGTGCGCGCCGAAGCCGATCGACTTGCCCTGCAGGCGGTCACCGATGATCTTCTCGAGCCCGGCGAAAGCGCCGCCGCAGATGAACAGGATATTCGTCGTGTCCACCTGCAGGAATTCCTGCTGCGGATGCTTGCGGCCGCCCTGCGGCGGGACCGAAGCGGTCGTGCCCTCCATCAGTTTGAGCAGCGCCTGCTGAACCCCTTCGCCCGAGACGTCGCGGGTGATCGAGGGATTGTCCGACTTGCGGCTGATCTTGTCGATCTCGTCGATGTAGACGATCCCGCGCTGCGCCTTCTCGACGTTGTAGTCGGAAGCCTGGAGCAGCTTGAGGATGATGTTTTCGACGTCCTCGCCGACGTAGCCGGCCTCGGTCAGCGTTGTCGCGTCCGCCATCGTGAACGGCACGTCCAGAATGCGGGCGAGCGTCTGCGCAAGCAGGGTCTTGCCGCAGCCCGTCGGGCCGATCAGCAGGATGTTGGACTTGGCAAGCTCGACTTCGTTGCCCGGCTTGGAGCCGTGCGAGAGCCGCTTGTAGTGGTTGTGAACCGCGACGGAGAGCACGCGCTTGGCGCGGTCCTGCCCGATGACATAGTCGTCGAGGACCTTGCAGATCTCCGCCGGCGTCGGAACACCGTCCCGGGTCTTCACCAGCGCGGACTTCGATTCCTCGCGGATGATGTCGTTGCAGAGTTCGACGCACTCGTCGCAGATGAAAACGGTCGGGCCCGCAATAAGCTTGCGAACCTCGTGCTGCGACTTGCCGCAGAATGAGCAGTAGAGGGTGCTCTTGCCGTCGCCGCCAGAAAGTTTGGTCATTCCCGTCCTTGCGTACCGGCCGCGAGCGACCGTGGTTAGGGGCATGCTAGCCCGCTTTATGTCACAATCAACTCTGCTGGAGTGTTAACGAGTCCCCGCGGAGGATTGCTCCTGAATTTTCAATAATATGGATTGCCTGCATCGACCTAGCAAGGTGCGACGAGGCGGAAGCCGTTACGCGGCAAACGCGGCGTCGATCGCCGGAGTGACCCGGTCCACCGTGTAGGGCTTCTCGATCACGGGAGCATTGTTGAATTCGGGCGGCGGCGGGTCGACGTGACCGCCAGTCGCAATCACGAACGGCAGATTGCGCTCGCGCAGCTTGGCCGCGACGGGCCAGACATTTTCGCCTTTCAAGTTCACGTCGAGGATGGCGAGGTCGAAGCCGCCCTTCTCCACATGGTCGAGCGCGCACTCGACCGTATCGCAGCTCCCGGCGACCGAATGGCCGAGGGATTCGAGAAAGTCCTCTAGCATCATCGCGATGAGAGGCTCGTCCTCGACGATCAAAATGGAGCGGCCTTCCGACATGCGCGATTCGATTAAATGGCGGGCGTGTTCGTGCAAGCTTTTATTTGGGGGCCATGGTCCGCTTCGCCGCGTCGGCAAGATCCTGAACCGAGAAGGGCTTGGGCAGGAAACTGAAGTTGTCGACCTCGATCGAGTTGCGAAGTTGCTCTTCGGCGTAGCCCGACATGAAGAGAATCTTGAGGTCCGGCCTGGTCTTGCGCGCTTCTGCGACCATCGTCGGACCGTCCATTCCGGGCATCACGACGTCGCTGATCAGCAAGTCCACCGGCTCGTTGCGGGCGAGAACCTCGAGCGCCTCCTCGCCATTGTCCGCGGTGATCACCTGGTAGCCGTGACGCGTCAGCGCGCGCTCGGCGACGGCGCGGACCATCGGTTCGTCCTCGACGAGAAGCACTGTCCCGCTGCCCCAAAGCTCGTCGGCCTTCTGCTTCGGCGCCTTCCGGGACTTGGCGGCCTGCATTTCCTCGCGGTGGACGGGGAGGTAAATGACGAAGCGAGTGCCTTCGCCGACCTTTGAATCGGCGAAGATGAAACCGCCCGACTGCTTGACGATCCCGTAGACCGTGGAGAGGCCAAGGCCGGTGCCCTTGCCCACTTCCTTGGTAGTGAAGAACGGCTCGAAGATCTTGCCGAGCACGCTTGGCGGAATGCCGCTGCCGGTGTCGGTCACCGACAGCGCGCTGTAGTCGGCGATCGGGAGAATATCGGAGCCAAGCTCCGCGACCTGGTCGGCCTTCACGAAATAGGTCTGGATCGTGAGCGTCCCCCCGCCCTTCTCGGCCATTGCGTCGCGAGCGTTGACGGCGAGATTGACGATGACCTGCTCGAGCTGCCCAGGGTCAGCGCGGACCGGCCCCAGGTTGCGGCCATGCTTGACGACGAGTTCGACGGTTTCGCCGAGCAGGCGCTTGAGCAGATGGGAGACTTCCGAGACCACGTCAGGGAGCTGAAGCACCTGCGGCCGAAGCGTCTGTTGCCGGGAGAATGCGAGGAGCTGGCGAGTCAGACCCGCGGCGCGGTTCGAATTCGACTTGATCTGCTGAATGTCGTCATAGTCGCTGTCGCCGGGCGTGTGCCGCATCAGCATCAGGTCGCAATGGCCGATAATGGCCGTCAGGATGTTGTTGAAGTCATGGGCGACGCCGCCCGCGAGCTGTCCAACGACCTGCATCTTCGTCGCCTGGGCGATCTGCCGCTTGAGCTTGGCTTCTTCGCTATTGTCCTTGAGGAGCAGCAGGACGGCGGCGTCCCCGAGCCCGCGGAGTCCGGCAATCGTCAGCGCCACCGGTTCCCCGGGTTGCCGCGCCAGCCGCACCGCGAGGTCGCCGGACATCGCCGGACCACGCGCGTTCCGGCGGACGGTGTCGGCGACGGCGGCCTTGTCCTCCTTGACCACAAGGTCACCTGGATAGCTGGGCGTTGTCGCGCCCTTGATCCCGGCGGCATGGCGAAAGGCCTGGTTCATGGTCAGGAAGCGTCCATCACGATCGACTAGTGCAAGACCGATCGGGAGCACGTCGAGAAGCGCTTGCAAGTGGCCGGAATCGACCGGCGCGTTGCCTTGTGTCTCCTCGATCAGGAGCACCGTCCCGGCCCCGCCGTCCTCGGCCGAGTCGAAGGGAATGTGGATCAGGCGATAGAGGGGCGCAGTGTCGCGATGCGGCTTGATGTGCGCGAAGCCGTTGCCGAGCGTCTCGACGAGATCGGTAAGGAGCGGCCTTTCCGATTCCGATGCGCCGGAGAGGGCCTGGTGGCGGAACAGTCCATTGGCGGCGGCAATGCGGCCATCACTGTCGACTATGGCCGTCAGGACCCCAGCGGTGGCTAGGCGATTACCGGCGTCGCTGCCCAGCCAGCGAGTTCCCTCTCCGATGGGGTCCGGTATGCCCCGCGTCGGGAACCGCCACAGCAGCAGGTCGCCGGTGCTTCCTGCCCGTTCAACCTCGACCTGGACCTTGCCCGATCCGGTCACGACACCTGCGACGCAGCCCCCGCCGTCGCGCCATGCAAGGGTACGGGCCATAGCGAGCGCGCTTCCGCTTTCCTCGTCCACGGCAAGGCCGAGCGGCGGCTCGCCGGCGAAACGCTCGCGGTAAGCAGCGTTGGCCATCAGCAGGCTGCCTTCGCTGCTGGTGAGCGCAACCGGCTGTGCCGAAAGCTCGAGCGCCGCGCCGACCAGTGAGAAGTCCGGGCCCAGCGAAACGGGCTCGCGCGGCGCCTCGGCACGATCGCGCCGAACGCCGAGCACCGCCGCCATTCCCGCCCCTGCAGCGAGAGCAACGAGGGCGATCAGCGGCTGCCCGGCAAGGAGAAGCAGGGCTCCGGCGGTCACGCCTGCGGCAGCGGCAAGCACGGCAGGAAGCCAACGGCCATAGCGGCTCAGCGAGCTCGCTTCGATTTCATGCAATTCCTGGTGGAGCATGGCGCTGCGCTAAAGGCCGCGGTTCAGGCGAACTTGGCGCCGCTGGCGCCACTTGCTGCGAAGCCACCACCGCCAGGCGACTGCCGAAAGCAGATATCCGGTCACCGCAGCGGCTGCCGCCATGGTCAGGATGCCAACCGCGATCGGCCCGGACGCCTGGTGAATCCAGAACAGGAACCGGCTGAGCTCGCTCGAAAAGCGCTGCGCCGCCGCCGGGCTGACAAGATCCGCGTCGTGGTGAAGCTCCCACGAGCCGATGCGATAGGCGGCATAATACATGGCCGGGATCGTGATCGGGTTCACCACCAGCGTGAAGGCGGCGGCGATCGCGACGTTCGCTCGCAGCGGGATCGCGAGAACGGCCGCGATGATGGTGTGCATAAAAGGGATGATCACGCCAACGCCGAGGCCGAGCGCCACGGCACGCGGCACCGAGCGGTGGGTCATCCGCCATAGAGCAGGTTGGCTGAGCTGTTTCGCGAACGGCCGCAACAGCCGGTAGCGGTGAATGGAATCACGCGTCGGAATATGGCGCCGGACCCAGTTCACCCTCACCGCCGGCGCAGCATCAGGCATTGTGCCGCAACAGCCTTTGCTGCTCCCGTTTCCAATCGCGTTCCTTCACCGTCTCGCGCTTGTCATGGACCTTCTTGCCCCGCGCCAGCGCCAGCTCGACCTTCGCACGGCCGTTCCCGTTGAAGTAAACGGACAAGGGAACGAGCGTGAGCCCCTGACGAGTCACCGCGCCGTGAAGCTTGGCGATTTCGCGTCGCTTCAGCAACAGCTTCCGGGGGCGCCGCGGCTCATGGTTCAGGCGGTTGCCGTGGCTGTATTCGGGGATGTGACTGTTGACGAGCCAGACTTCCTCGCCTTCGACGGTGGCGTAGCTTTCGGCGATCGAGCCCTCGCCCTGGCGGAGGGCCTTCACCTCCGTGCCGGTGAGCGCGATTCCAGTTTCGAAGCGGTCCTCGACGAAATAATCGAAACGCGCACGCCGGTTCTCGGCCACGATCTTCTGCTTGTCGAACGGTTGGGCGGGCGGCTTGGCCATGAAGGGTCAGACCAGCCCCGCATGTTCGAGTGCCGCGTCGACCGCCCGGCGAGACGGCTCGGATGGTTCGACGAGCGGCAGGCGGAGATCCGCAGGAAAGCCTGACCGGACGCGGGTCAGCGCGTATTTGGTCGGCCCCGGCGAGGAGTCGCTGAATAGTGCTGCGTGGAGCGGATAGAGCTGGTCCTGCAGCTTCAGCGCGTCGTCCCACCGGCCTTCGCGGGTCGCATTCTGGAACTCGGCACAAAGCCGCGGCGCGACGTTGGCGGTGACCGAGATGCAGCCAACGCCACCCATCGCGTTGAAGCCGAGCGCCATGTCGTCGTTGCCGCTGAGCTGGACGAAGTCGCTGCCGCAGGCCAGCCGCTGCGCCGTCACGCGCGCGAGATTGCCAGTAGCGTCCTTGATGGCTGCAATTTTTGGATGTTTCGCAATCTTCCCGAGCGTCTCCACCGAAATATCGGCCACGGTGCGCGACGGGACATTGTAGACGACCACGGGGAGCGGAGACGCGTCGGCCACTGCGAGGAAATGCGCCGCGAGGCCCGCCTGGCTGGGCTTGTTGTAATAGGGAACGACCACCAGCGCGGCGTCAGCGCCGACATCGGCCGCCGCCCGAATCATCTCGATCGCTGCTGCCGTCGAGTAACTTCCACACCCGGCAATTACGGGTACCCTGCCCGCCGCAACCTCCACCGCCGTCGCGACCACCTGCCGGTGTTCGTCGCGCGTCAGTGTCGCGCTTTCGCCCGTCGTTCCGCAGGGCACGAGCGCATTGCTGCCCTCCGTGATCTGCCAGTCGACGAACGCCCGGAATGTGTCCTCCGCGACACGCCCGGCGGAAAATGGGGTGACCAGAGCCGGTATCGACCCAAAAAACATGAACTTACCTCCGTCCAGCAGAGTATTCGACAGAGGGTCAGGCCCTTTGTTCACGGCCTGATAAGGAGGGGGACTGCAACATGTCCAGCATGTGGCGTTCAGCTGGTATACTGCCGTTCCTTCTTGCGACTGCGGCGTCGTCCTCCGCGCAGACGGGGCCATACGGCACGCCGGCGGCGTATCAGCAGGCCTCTGCCTATGCTCAGCCCACCGTTAGCGCATCCATTGGCGACTGGCGCCGCCTCCGTCAGAGCAGCGGCTACAGCTTTGGCGACTATGCGCGCTTCCTGATCGCAAATCCCGACTGGCCGGGTGAAACCTCGATGCGCCGCTGGGCCGAACGGGCGATGCGGCCGGGTGAAAATGCAGCCAGCGTGCTCGCCTTCTACGCGAAGGATCCGCCAACCACCGGCAACGGCTATGCCCGACTGGCTGATTCCTATGCTGCAAGCGGCCGCATGGCCGAGGCGCTGGCTGCAGCCCGCGAAGCCTGGGCTTCCGGAGACCTGTCGGGCACCGACGAGCAGGCAATCTGGGCGCGCTACGGCGGCAGCTTCACAACCGTCGACAACGATCGCCGCGCCGACGCCCTGCTATTCACCAAGGACTACACCAACGCCCAGCGGTTCCTCGGCACGACCAGTCCGGCTCGCCGCGCGGCCTTTGCAGCTCGTATCGCCATGCAGAGCGGCTCAAGCAACGCCGAAGCGCTCTACCAGCCGGTGATCAACAGCGTCACGACGGACGCCGGCCTGATGATGGACCGCGCGCGTTATCTGCGCGCTAGAGGCTATTCGGAAGCGGCGCAGCAGCTTGCGGCGCGGCCGCACAAGTTCGTTTACCGCCCCGCTGACGTGGAGCGGTTCTATGAATTGCTCCTCTCGCTCGCGAACGACGCTGCGCAGTCGCGCAACTGGTCCACTGCGTTCGCGATTGCGAGCCACCTGAGAGACGCCCTGCCCCCGGGCGCCGACCTCGCGTCGCAGCCGATGGGCGTCCGAGATGACTACACCAGCCTGGTCTGGCTCGGTGGCACAATCGCCCTGGACCGCATGTCGCGCCCTGCGAGCGCCATGGCGATGTTCGACAATTACGCGCACGGCGGTAGGTCGCTGCAGGTCGCCACCAAAGGCTATTATTGGGCCGGCCGTGCCGCGCTCGCATCCGGCAACTTCCAGACCGCGAACGCGTATTTCTCGCAGGCAGCGGCTTATCCTGAGCTATTCTACGGCCAGCTTGCCCTGGAACGGCTCGGCCGTTCGGTAACGGCGCCGAACGCCGTCGTGCCGCAATATACTACCACTGCCGCCCAGCGCGGAGCATTCAACAACCGGCGGCTCGTTCAGGCCGTTCGGATCATGAGCCGTCAAGGGACGGCGGAAGAGCGCGCCCTCTTCATCCGAGCGCTGGCCGAGTCTCTAGACAACGACGCTGACCGGGGCCTCGCGGTAGAGCTGGCGCAGCAGGTTGGGCGCGACGACCTGCCGGTTTGGGTCGCGCGCATGGCCCGCACCAAGGGCTCCATGTACTACGTCCGCCAGGGTTATCCGACGCTCCGGGCGTCGCTGTCGCCAAGCGTCTGGTCGCTGGCGCACGGCATTTCGCGGCAGGAAAGCTCGTTCGATCCCTATGCCGTCAGCCACGCCGGCGCGCGCGGGACGATGCAGCTCATGCCCGGCACCGCTCGCGAACAAGCCGGCAAGCTCGGCGTCGGCTACGACAGCTACCGGCTCGGATCCGACCCGAACTACAACGTCATGCTGGGCTCCGCTTACTTCCAGCGCCTTCTGAACAGCTGGGACGGCAACGTGCCGTTGGCGGTGGCGAGTTACAACGCCGGCGCCGGCAACGTCCGCAAGTGGGTCCGGGCCTATGGCGATCCACGCGGCAGTGTCGACGTGCTCAAGTGGATCGAGGCAATTCCGTTCGTTGAAACGCGCGCCTACGTTCAGCGCGTGATCGAGAACACGGTGGTCTATGACTCGCTGCGGGGACCAGGTAACCAGCGCGCCGCGCTGCACGTCTCGCGATACCTTGGAAAGAGTCAGCCCGGTTGATGAGCAGCGCTCCGCAGCGTTTCATCAGCCCAGCCGGCTTCGCTCGAATCCGATCCGAATATGAAGAGCTGTTCGGGATCGAGCGGCCCAAGATTGTCGAGACGATCTCGTGGGCAGCGGCCAATGGCGATCGCTCGGAGAACGGCGATTACATCTACGGCCGCAAGCGGCTCCGCGAGATCGACCGCAGGCTCGGCTATCTCGCGAAAGTGATGAAAGCCGCCAAGGTCGTCGACCCAGGCGACCAACCGACGCGAGACCAGGTGCGTTTCGGCGCGACCATTGAGCTTGCCGACGAGGAAGACAATCGCCGCACAATCACGATCGTTGGGGACGATGAAGCCGATGCAGGCAACGGACTGATCGGCTGGAGCGCTCCCCTCGCCCGCGCTTTCGTGGGTTCGCGGGTTGGTGACGAACGGACGGTTCGGCTGCCGTCCGGCGAGAAAGCCTATGAAGTGCTGACGATTCGCTATCCGGACGCGAACTAGGCCGCGCGGCTGGGCGGGTTCGCTGAACTTGACGATACGGCCGGCAGTCCGGCAGCGAGCGCGTCGGCAATCACCGAAAGCGCTGCAACAGCAGCTAGCCCCTCGTCATTGCCGTCGATCATGCGCCACGGCGACCAGCGCGTGTCGGAGTTGGCCCGAAGCTGCTGCAGCGCATCGGCATATTCCGGCTGCTGGACTTCGACCACGGGCTCCCGGTTGATGATCGCGGCCCACGGGTTTTCCGCCCGTTCCCTCAAGCGCCGCTCCTGAACTTCCGCGCTGACCTCGAAGTAGAGCTTCACCAGCACGGTGCCGTAGTCGCGCTGCTGGGCCTCGAATTCGTTGATCTCGTCAAACGCGCGCGCGGCGGTCTTGTCGTCGATACGGCCGACGAGACGATCGTCGAGCACGCGGCGATACCAGCTGCGCAGGAAAATGCTGGTGTCTCCCGCCGCAGGGAGCTGTCGCCAGAAGCGGGCGAGCCAGTGGCCTTCGGAAGCCTCGCGGCGTTCGTGGCGGGTGCAGTGGACGGTGAAGTGGCAAGGGTCGAGCGCCGCGGTGAGCTGCCTCAGCGCGTACTTCTTGCCGGCACCCTCGGGCCCTTCGAACAGGATAATCGCCCGCCGCCGGTTGGCGATATGCGGCAAATGGAGCTGCGACAGCCGCAGCTTCAGGTCCGAGAGCGCTCGGCCCGCTTCTTCGTTGAACGCCGCTTCCCGTTCCTGTTGCGCCGGTTCCTCGGTCACTGCAGCGCGCGATATCGGCTCATCTGGAGCCCGGCAACGAAGTGAAGGACGGGTTTACGATTTTGGGACAGTCGTGCCTTCGGCGTCGACAACCCGGATGTGCAGCTCGCGCAGTTGCTTGGCGGTGACGGTCGCCGGCGCGTTCATCATCAGGTCCTCGGCCTTCTGGTTCATGGGGAAGACGATCACCTCGCGGATGTTGGGTTCATCGGCGATCAGCATGACGATGCGGTCGATTCCGGGAGCGGAGCCGCCGTGCGGTGGAGCGCCGAACTTGAAGGCGTTGATCATGCCCGAGAAATTCTCGTCGACCTCCGCCTGGGTATAGCCGGCGATTTCGAACGCCTTGTACATGATGTCGGGGCGGTGGTTCCGGATCGCGCCGGAGCTCAGCTCGATGCCGTTGCAGACGATGTCGTACTGCCAGGCGAGGATGTCGAGCGGATCCATGCTTTCCAGCGCCTCGAGACCGCCCTGCGGCATCGAGAAAGGATTGTGGCTGAAGTCGACCTTCTTCGCGTCCTCGTCATATTCATACATCGGGAAGTCGACGATCCAGCAGAACCGGAACGCGTTCTTCTCGACAAGGTCGAGCTGCTCGGCGACGCGGGTCCGGGCGAGACCGGCGAGCTTTGCAGCTTCCTCAGGCTTGCCTGCGGCGAAGAAGATGCCGTCGTCCGGGCCGAGGCCCATGGTCTCGGCGATCCGATCCATGCCCTCCGTGCCGTGGTTCTTGGCGATGGGGCCGCCCCACTCTCCGCCCTTGCGGGTTGCGTAGCCGAGGCCCGCGAAGCCTTCGCTGCGTGCCCATTCGTTCATGTCGTCGAAGAACTTGCGGCTCTTCTCGGCGGTGTTGGGAGCGGCGACGGCGCGCACGACCGCGCCCTTCTCTACAAGACCCGCGAACAACCCGAACCCCGAGCCGCGGAACTCCTCGCCGACGTCGTGGATCAGCAGCGGGTTGCGGAGGTCCGGCTTGTCAGTGCCGTACTTCAGCAGCGCTTCCTTGTAGGGAATACGCGGGTACCCGCCTTCGGTGACGGTGCGGCCGTTGGCGAACTCGCGGAACACGCCCGACAGGACCGGCTCGATCGCGTTGAACACATCGTCCTGGGTGACGAAACTCATCTCGAAGTCGAGCTGATAGAATTCACCAGGTGACCGATCAGCGCGGGCGTCCTCGTCGCGGAAGCAGGGCGCGATCTGGAAATAGCGGTCGAAACCCGCAACCATCAGCAGCTGCTTGAACATCTGTGGAGCCTGCGGGAGCGCGTAGAACTTGCCGGGATGGACGCGGCTGGGGACCAGATAGTCGCGCGCGCCTTCCGGCGAGCTGGCGGTCAGGATCGGCGTCTGGAACTCGGTGAAGCCCTGCTCGATCATGCGGCGGCGGATCGACGCGATCACCGCCGAGCGCAGCATGATGTTGCGGTGGACGTCCTCGCGGCGAAGGTCGAGGTAGCGGTACTTGAGGCGGATTTCCTCAGGGTAATCCTGCTCGCCAGCGACGGGCATCGGCAATTCCGAAGCCGTCGACTGAACTTCGACATTGGTCGCCCGAACCTCGATCTCGCCCGTGGCGAGGTTGGGATTGGTGGTCTCGGCGGAGCGGGCGACGACGGTGCCGTCGATGGTGACCACTGATTCGACGCGCAGTCGGTCGAGCACCTGGAAGGCGGGCGAGTCCGCGTCGCAGACGATCTGCGTGATTCCGTAGTGATCGCGAAGATCGACGAACAGCAGCTGGCCGTGGTCACGCTTGCGGTGGATCCAGCCGGACAGGCGGACAGTCTCGCCGACGTTGGAGGCGCGCAATCCGGCGCAAGTGTGTGTGCGGTAGGCGTGCATGATGAGGTCGGCTCGCAAGCGGAAATGTGGTGGGAAAGTCCGGCCCGCGCTTCCCTTCCATCTCACTTTTTGTCAACCCGCGAGGGCGGGGCTATGGCCGCTGCAGACTCATGAGAATTCACCCACTGATTACCACCAGCGACGAGCTCAAGGCGCTTGTCGATCGCCTGGCTACCCATCCGTTCATCGCCGTGGACACCGAGTTCATGCGCGAAAATACCTATTGGCCGGACCTGTGCCTAATCCAGGTCGCAAGCACCGACGAGGCCGCGGCGATCGATCCCAAAGCCGATCTCGACATGAAGCCGCTGCTCGCTCTGTTCGTCGACAATCCGGAAGTGTTGAAGGTCTTCCACGCCGGCGGGCAGGACCTCGAGATCATTCACAACCTCACGGGCAAGATGCCCTACCCCCTCTTCGATACGCAGGTCGCCGCAATGGCGCTCGGGCACGGCGAACAGATCGGCTATTCGAACCTCATCGAATCCCTCCTCGGCCACAGCCTCGACAAGGGCGCACGGTTCACCGACTGGAGCCGCCGCCCGCTCGACAAGCGCCAGATCGATTATGCGATCGCGGACGTCACCCATCTCGCGACGGTCTTCCCGCGCATGGTCGAGAAGCTTCGCAAGAGCGGCCGCGGCGATTGGCTCGACGAGGAGATGGAGCGGCTCGCCGATGCGTCCAGCTTCGCCTTCCCGGCCGAGGACGCTTGGAAGCGCCTGAAGCTTCCAAGCCGCAATCCGACCGTGCTCGGGCGGCTCAAGGCGCTCGCCGCTTGGCGCGAAACGGAAGCGCGGTCGAAGAACCTGCCGCGCGGCCGGATCATGAAGGACGACACGCTAACCGAAATTGTCCTCCACCCCCCCAAGAGCCAGGACGACCTCGGGCGTATCCGCGGCCTGTCCGCAGGCTGGAAGTCGAATGACATCGGTGCACGGCTCATCGCCGCCCTCGACTCAGCCAAGCCGCTTGCCGGCGACGACCTGCCCGACCGCGAGCCCAAGCGCCCGGGCCTGACCAAGGACGGCGCTCTGGTCAGCGATTTGCTCAAGCTGCTGCTGAAAATCCGAGCGAAGGAAGCGGGCGTGGCGCCCCGCCTCATCGCCCGCTCGGATGATCTCGAGGCGCTCGCCGCGGGCGTTCGCTCCGGCCTTGCCATTCTTCAGGGCTGGCGCTTCCAGGAATTCGGAAAGGACGCAGTCGACCTCGTCGAGGGACGGCTCGCCTTTGCAATCGTCAACGGCAAGCTCAAGATGAGCCGCGTCGCCCAGGAGGAGACCGTCGATGCGTAACGTCCTGCTGCTCGCCCCTGCCCTGCTGGCCGCCTGCGCCGCCGCACCGCCGCAGTCGGTGATCCACGGCGAGACGCCGGGCCACACTTGCGATGCGACGGGCACCGAGCGTTTCATCGGTCAAGCCGGAGACAGCGAGACCGGAGCCGCCATCCAGGCCGCGACGAAGGCCGCCGTCCTGCGCTGGGCGCCTCCAGGCTACATGATGACGATGGAATTCCGCGCGGACCGAGTGACCGTGTGGCTCGACGAGCAACGCAAGATCACCAAGATCAGCTGCGGCTGATCCGCTTCACGCGGCCTCACCAATCATCCGGGCTTCCATCAAAGCCCGGCGGATCGTTGGCAGGCTGAGCCTCGCCCGCTCCGCGATTGCGAACCGGTCCACGGCTTCGACGGCGCGCTCGGCAGTGAAATAGTCGCGTTGCAGGCGCTCCGTCATGAACCGCAGCGCATCGCCCGGGATGTGAAGCCCGCGGTCGGCGAAATACAGCTGTATGAGCGATGCAAAGAGCGCGTCGTCCGGGTGATCGATCCGGATCACCGGCGTGACGGCAAGGCGCGTCCGAAGATCAGGGAGCGCCGGGTTCCACTCCGGCGGGACCGTGTCGGCAATCAGGACGAGCGGTCGCTTGCTGTCCTGGGCATCGTTCCAGGCGTGGAAAAGCTCGGTCTCGTTGCGCGATTCGGCATCGTCGAGGAGCCGCCCGCCGACGCGCTCGACGAAGCTCCGGGCAAGGAGGCTCCGCCCGGATCGACGCGGCCCTGTGAGGATCGTCGCCTTGACCGGCCACAGGCTCCACTTGCGGAAATGCTCGAAAGCGGCGCGGTTTGCGTCCGAAACGATGAACCGCGCATCACCCTCGGTCTGTGGCCAGTCCAGCGGCAAGGGCTGCTGGTCCGGACCCGACCTCACGGAGTCTGCCCCGGTGGTGCGGCGGTCGGCTGCGGCGTCGCTGGGGCCGGCGCGACCGGAGTCGGCGCAGGCGGCGGTGGCGGTGCGGGGGGACCACCGTTAGGCGCTCGCACGTGGATTACACTGCCGGAGAAATCGACGAGCCACCCGCGTCCACTCAGAGCTGCCGCAAGCTGACCGATGTCGCCGTGATAATTGACGAGCACGTAGCTCGTGCCTGTCGGGTTGATGAGTTGCGGCGTCGATGATTCGATCCCCGGCATGGTCCGCAGGTGGGCCATCGCGAAGTTATAGACCTTCACGTCGTTGGCCGTGATCTGAACCTGGAAGGCATTGGTCGTGCTGGCGACCTTCGCGGGTGCCGCTTTCTGTTCGACGGGCTGCTCCGGCATGACCGGCGGCGGCGGAAGGTCAAGCGTTGGATCGCGAAGCAGCCGCCCTGCCGCGAGGGCTTGCCCGAAGAGCTGGTCCATCTGGCGCGCGCCGTCCGCCATCAGGGCCTGGATGTCGCCATTGTTCGACGTCAGCGTGAAACCGCCGATGATCTCCCGGTCCGGCCCATGCATGCCGATGAAGCGAGCCCTTGCCGGGCCCCCCGGGTAGACGCGATGCAATTGCACCTCGGCCACCAGCACGTCCGAAGCGCCGTAGAGGTCGAGAAGATTGCGCCACCAGCCACGGCCCGGTCGAGCGGTCTGGGCCGCGTTGATCAGCAGCGGATCTGCACCGAGGCCGCTGATCCGGACGTAGTCTATCGGGCTCGTGGACGTGCGGAACTGGGCCCACGCGCGCTGCCAGCCATTGCGTAGCTCGACCGTCGTCTCCGTGCCCCCCGTAACGAGGATCGGAACCAGCAGCATCGGCGCGGAGCGGCGCACCTGTCCACCTTCGACGCCCAGGAACTGAGCCGCCCGCGCGCGGTCGAACAGGACGCCGAGGTCGGCGATGTAGCGGTTGGGCCCAATCTCTTCCCGCTCGACGTTGATGGAGCTGACGATCTGGTCGAGCGTGCCGTCCGGCAAATTCGGCGCCTGATTGATGGGCAGGTGGTGCATCTTCGCCCACAGCGCCTGGAAGCCCTGGCGCTGGGCGACGCGCCAGCCCGCGTAGCGCGCCGACTGGGCGTCAGGTCCGCCGACATCGACGTGGATGCCCGTGATCTCGAGCGTTCCGGAGCTGTCGATGGGCAATATCCCCCGGTCGCCGCTCTCCAGCTGCGCGTACACGATCGCCGAAACACCAGCGGCGGCGACGAGCAGTGACAGTGGGACGGCGAAGCGGCGCGAGAACATTCGGGCGGTCTTTTGGCGACAACGGCGTGGAAATCCAAGCGGCTTGTCTCTAGTGCCCGCTGCCGATGAGCCAAAAGCCCCTGACTTATGCCGATGCCGGCGTGTCGATCGATGCCGGCAATGCGCTTGTGAAGACCATCGGCCCGATCGCGCGATCCACTGCAAGGCCGGGCGCGGGCGCGGAGCTCGGCGGCTTCGGCGGGTTCTTTGACCTCAAGGCTGCCGGTTATCGGGACCCGCTGCTCGTCGCGGCGAATGACGGCGTCGGCACGAAACTGAAGCTGGCCATCGAAACGGGCCGCCACAGCGGCGTCGGCATCGATCTGGTTGCGATGTGCGCCAACGACCTGATCGTCCAGGGTGCCGAGCCGCTGTTCTTCCTCGATTATTACGCGACCGGAAAGCTCGACAACGAGGTCGCGGCGGCAGTGGTCGCATCGATAGCGGACGGCTGCCGGCAAGCGGGCTGCGCATTGATCGGAGGTGAAACCGCCGAGATGCCGGGCATGTATTCCGGCGGCGACTATGATCTCGCGGGCTTCTGCGTCGGCGCGGTCGAGCGCGATTCGGTGCTGACCGGCGCAGACGTCGCAGGCGGCGACGTCATCCTGGGAATTGCAAGCTCGGGCGTTCACTCGAACGGATTCTCGCTCGTCCGGCGGATCATCGACCAGGCCGGGTGGGACCTCGATATGCCGTCCCCCGCGCAGGAAGGACGCAGCCTCGCCGACGCGCTGTTGGAGCCGACCCGCATCTACGTCCGCGCGCTGCTGCCGCTCGTGCAGGCTGGGCGAATCAAGGGTCTCGCGCACATCACCGGCGGCGGGCTCCTCGAGAACATCCCGCGCGTCCTGCCGGAAGGTTGCCGTGCTATCGTCGACAGCGGACGCTGGCAGCTGCCGCCGCTCTTCGCGATGCTCCAGGATGGCGGCAAGATCGCTCCGGAGGAGATGGCCCGAACGTTCAACTGCGGTATCGGCATGATTGCGATCGTTGCCTCCGATCGGGCAAACGCGGTCGCTGCGGCGCTCGAAGCTGCCGGCCAGACAGTCGTCGAGATCGGCCGCATCGAGACTGGCCAGCGAGGCTGCACGGTCAGCGGAAGTGGCGGCACGTGGAACTCGGGCGGGGATTGGTCCGCGACCCACGATGCGTGACCCGCGGCGTGTCGCAATCCTTATCTCCGGACGCGGCAGCAACATGCGCGCGCTGGTTGAAAAGGCCGATGGCTACGAGGTGGTCCTGATCGCATCCAACAAGCCAGGCGCGGATGGCCTAAGCTGGGCACGCGAGCGCGGGCTTCCGACCTGGTCGCGAGACAGCAAGGGCGTTTCGAAGGAAGAGTATGATCGCAGCCTCACTGCAGTGCTGGGCGAATACGGCGTCGGCACGATCGCTCTCGCGGGTTTCATGCGCATCCTCTCGCCCTGGTTCGTTGAGAAGTGGCGCGGGCGCATCCTCAACATCCACCCGTCGCTCCTGCCGAACTATCCGGGGCTGGACACCCACGCCCGCGCGCTCGCAGCAAATGACGCAGTCAGCGGGTGCTCCGTTCACGTCGTCACCGAAGAACTGGACGCCGGGGAAGTGCTCGGCCAGTCTGAAGTCCCGATTCAGCCGGGCGACACGCCGCAATCGCTCGAGCAGCGCGTGCTCGCTGCCGAGCATGATCTATACGCCAAGGTCCTAAGCGAGTTCGTGAACCAATGAGCGACCCCCTCGACAAAATCCGCGAGACCGCCCTGGAACTGCCCGAAACCGAAGAGCGGTTGTCGCACGGCCAGCCGACTTTCTTCGTGACCGGCAAGCAGTTCGCCCAGTTTCGCGACAATCATCACGGCGACGGCAGGACGATGGTGTGCGTGCGCATCGGCAGTCCGGACGAGCAGGCGATGCTCCTCGAGGCCAATCCCGAGACCTACAGCAAGCCCGCCTATCTTCCGAGCTGGGTCGGCATCAGCGTCGCCGGCAATTCCGTCGACTGGTCTCTCGTCGCCGACCGGATCGCGGCGAGCTGGGAGCTTGCGGCGCCTCGGCGCCTGCTTGAGGCCGGCGGCCGATGAGCGAAACGGACGCGCAGCGCCGTCGCCGCTGGATCAACCTGGGCGAGCTGATCGCGTTGGCGGCTCTCATCGTCTCGGCTGCGGGGGTTTGGCTAAGCTGGAAGGGGAGCGAGCAGGACAAGCCCACCCGCATCGTCGAGCAGCGTCAGGCCATTCCTCTGAAGCTGCGCGCCAAAGCCGGCGAGGACGGACGCACGCTGACGATAACGCCCGTGGAAGCGGGTCATGCGATCGAGTCGCTGACACTGACGCTTCCTGGCGCCACTCCGATCGAAGTCGGAAGCGACGGCGAGCTCCAAGCGAGTGCGGTGCAGGCCGCCCTCAAGGGGCACGACAAGGAACCCAAGGACAAGACGCTCGGCATTCAGGCGCGAATAGATGCACGCTACGTCGAATCCGGCGCTGATCGGCGCGATGGCGGCACTTATGTGCTGCGCTACCGCTGGGAAGGCGGCGGGCTGTTCGGCGGCCGGTCGCTGCGGCTGGTTGGACTCAGCCGCTAGCCTGCCTGCCGACCGATTAGCCGACGATCTCTTCAGGCTTGAAAAAGTAGTCGATTTCGATGTTCGCGTTCTCGTCGCTGTCGGATCCGTGAACCGAGTTCGCCTCGATCGATTCGGCGTAGGTCTTGCGGATCGTGCCTTCCGCCGCCTGTTCCGGGTTCGTCGCACCCATGATGTCGCGGTTGCGCTGGACAGCGTTCTCACCCTCAAGGACCTGAACGACGACCGGCCCTGACGTCATGAAGGCACACAGATCGTTGAAGAACGGCCGCTCGCGATGGACGCCGTAGAAGCCTTCGGCCTGCTCGCGGGTCATCTGGATGCGCTTCGAGGCGACTACGCGAAGGCCGGCCTCCTCCAGCATCTTGGTGACTGCGCCGGTCAGGTTGCGGCGGGTGGCATCGGGCTTGATGATCGAAAAGGTGCGCGTCGCGGCCATGACCGGGCGATCTCCTGAATGGTGTTGATTGGTAATGGAGTGGAGCGCCGCCTAGCCGCGCCGACGCACCGGGGCAAGACTCACGCCTGCTGCTTCCAGCGGCCGCCCTCCTGGGCCCAGTAGCGGCGTTCGACCCCTTCCCGTCCGGCAAGCAGCTTCCAGGCCAGCCGGGCACCTTGCAGAGTTGCTGCGTCGAAAAGGTAGAAAGCGCGGTCGTAGGCGAGAGCCGCCTCGCGCCATTCCCCGTCGGCGATGAGGATGTTGCGGGCAACGTTTGGCGCGTCCGGCGTCGTCGAGAGCAGGACCGGCTGGCGGGAATCGTCGGTCCCGCCGGCGACCGCATGCGGAAGGAAGCCGGTCGGCTCCATGTCCCAGAGCATCCGGTCGAGCCGCGCTAGCTGCCCCTCATCGGAGGCGACAACGAGCAGTCGTCCGCCGGTGGCGAGCACCTTGTCAGCCAGGCTGGCGATGACCTGCTCGGCAGGGCTCCCGGCGAGCTGGTAGAAGTCGACCTGCACCGAAGCCCTCAGGCCTCCAGCACGTCCGCGACATATTGATCCAGCAAGCGCACGCCGTAGCCTGTCGCGCCCTTCTCGTAGGTAGACCCCGGCTTATCCGACCAGGCCTTCCCGGCCATGTCGATGTGCGCCCAGCGAACTCCGTCGTCGACGAACCGCTGAATGAACTGGGCGGCGGTGATGGAGCCCCCCTCCCGCGGGCCGACGTTCTTCATGTCGGCGATCGGCGAGTCGATCAGGCGGTCGAAGGGCTCGCCCATTGGCATCCGCCACAACTTGTCGCCGGACTCGTCACCGACCTTGATGAGGGTCGAAGCGAGATCCTCGTTGTTGGAGAACAGGCCGGCCCACTCATGCCCGAGGCTGATCAGGATCGCGCCGGTGAGGGTCGCGAGATCGATGATCGTGCCCGGCTTGAAGGTGCGCTGCACGTAGGTGATCGCATCGGCGAGAACGAGGCGGCCCTCGGCGTCCGTGTTGATGACCTCGACGGTCTGGCCCGACATGGTCGTGATTACGTCGCCAGGGCGCTGCGCATTGCCGCCGGGCATGTTCTCGACGAGACCGCAGATGCCAATGACGTTCGCCTTGGCCTTGCGGAGTGCGAGCGCCTTCATGGCACCGGAGACCGCGCCTGCGCCGCCCATGTCCCACTTCATTGATTCCATACCGGCAGCCGGCTTGATCGAGATGCCGCCGGTGTCGAACGTGACCCCCTTGCCCACGAAGGCGGTCGGCTGTGCGCCCTTGCCGCCGCCGTTCCACTTCATGATGAGCATGCGGCCTTCACGGACCGAGCCCTGCGCCACTCCGAGCAAAGCGCCCATGCCGAGCTTTTCCATGGCAGCCCGGTCGAGCACTTCGATTTCGATGCCGCTGCCGTCCAGCGAGGAGCGCACGCGCTCGACGAAGCTTTCCGGGTAGATGATGTTTGCGGGCTCGGTGACCAGCTCCCGAGTCAGCGCGACTCCCTGGGCGACCGGCTCCCAGCGCGAACGGTAGCGCTGCTCGGCCGCGGATCCGCCGCCGACGATCACGATCTCCGTCAAACTGGGCTTCTGCTTGTCCTTGAGCGTCGTCCGGTAACGGTCGTAGCGCCATGAGCGGAGTGCCGCGCCGAAGGCGACCCGCGCCGCGGCGTCTGCGTCGTAGCCCAGGCCGGTCAGGTCGATGACCGCGCGCGCCTCGCCAGAGGTCAGCAGCCGAGCAGCAACCGTCCCGCCCAGCTTCTCGGCGCCGTCAGCGACGGGCGCACCCGCACCGGAGCCAACCACGAGCACACGGCGCGTACGACCGGCTTGATCGATGAAATGCTCGGCGACGCTCGTCGGTTCGCCCTCGAAGCGCTGGCGTTCCAGCGCTGCCGACACCTGGGCTTGCGCTTCGCCGAGCGAGCCGAGCGCCTTGCGCTCCTTGCCGGCAACGGGAAGAACGAGGGCGAAGTCACCCTCCGGCCGAGTGTCGGCGAAGCGAATTTCCATCACGAACAATCCTTCGAACAGGGATGCTTGCGCAGGCCTTTAGGATGCAGGCTGCGCCTTGGCAAAAGGAGCGCACGAGATTGTCGCCGCATCGCCAAGGTGCAATAGGCGCCTCGAGTGAACGACAACCGGCGGCGGGACGAGCAGCTTGCGTAACAGGATCGCGTGGTGGACGGCGCTGCCGATGCTCGTCACGGTTAGCGGGCCCCTAGCCGCGCAAACGGTTTCACCGGCTGCGCCAGTCGCCCAGGCTGCGCCCCCCGCCCCAGCTGCCGCCGATCCGGAAATCATCTTCAGCTCCGACAGCGTCATCTACGACAGCGATGCCGACGTCGTCACGGTCGCCGGCGCGGTTCGAATGCAGCGCGATGGGAATTACCTCGCCGCGGACCAGGTGGTGTGGAATCGCAAGAGCGGCGAAGTCCGGGCGCTCGGCAATGTGGTGGTGCTGACGCCGCAGGGCGACAAGCTCGTCGGCGACAATGTAGTCCTGACCGACACCCTCCGCGACGGGACCGTGAACAACCTGCTCATGGTACTCGAGAGCGGGGGCCGCATCGCCGCGAGACGTGGCACGCGGTCCGGCAACGTCGTCACCCTCGACAATGCGATCTACTCGCCCTGCCCCGTCACGACGCCGGGCGGCTGCCCGAAACGGCCGAGCTGGTCGATCACGGCCGCACGGGTGATCCAGGATCCCGACGGGCAGCGCGTTCGCTTCGAAGGCGGGCGCCTGCAGTTGTTCGGTATCAATCTGCCGCTCCTGCCGATCTTCACCGTAGGCACCAGCGACCAAGGCGGGACCGGGTGGCTGGTCCCCGACATCAGCTACTCGACGAAGAAGGGCCTCGAACTCGCCGTTCCCTATCACTGGCAAATCGCTCCGAACCGCGATCTAACGGTAACACCTCATCTGTTCACGGGCGTTTGGCCAGCACTTGAGGCCAAGTACCGCCATCTCGACCGGCTCGGCGCTTTCCAGATTGGCGGGTTCGTCACCTACGGCGGCATCGAGAGCGCCGACCCGGACGATACCGAAACCATCGAGGGTCACGGCGTTCGCGCCTACATCGAGGGCAACGGCAAGGCCCAGCTAGACCCATTCTGGAGCATCACCAGTTCCATTCGGTTAGCGACCGACAAGACGGTCACCCGGCGCTACGACCTCACCCGCGACGACCGGCTGCGCAACGTGGTCAACGTTGAGCGCATCACGCCCAATTCCTACATCAGCATCGCCGGTTGGGCGTTCGAGGGCTTGCGGGTCGACGACGTCCAGAAGCAGATCCCTATCGCCCTCCCGGCGATCGACGCGCGCTTCCGCGGCAAGGATCCGGTGTTTGGCGGCACCGTCGAACTTCAGGGCAACAGCCTGTCCATCCTCCGCATCGACGGACAGGATACGCAACGCGCATTTGCAAGCGCTCGATGGGACCTGCGGAGGCTTACGCGCTGGGGTCAGGAACTGACGCTCACGGGTTACGCCCGGGGCGACATCTACCACACCGATGACGCGGAAAGCACCGCCGTGGCGCTCTACCGAGGCACCGACGGCTGGCATAACCGCGGCATCTTCGCACTGGCTGCAGACGTGAAGTGGCCGTTCGTCGGACCTGCGTTCGGGGGCATCCAGACCCTGGTTCCGCGCGTGCAGCTGGTCCTTACCCCGGCCACGCCGAACCTCGATATCCCCAACGAGGACGCCCGTTCCGTCGACCTGGAAGACAGCAATCTCTTCGCGCTCAATCGCTTCCCGGGGTACGACCGGTGGGAGGACGCGTCCCGGATCACCTATGGCGCGGACTGGACTCTTGAACGCCCCAACCTTTCGATCACGAGCAACATCGGACAGAGCTACCGAATTGCAAGCCGGCCGTCGATCTTCCCTGAAGGAACGGGACTTACCGACCAGTTCTCAGATTTCGTGGGAAGGACCAGGGTGCGCTTTGGCCGGCTTCTCGACATCACCGACCGGTACCGCATCGACAAGAACAACTTCGCCGTCCGCCGCAACGAAGTCGACCTGACGCTTGGCACCCAACAGACGTATCTTCAGCTCGGCTATCTATTGCTCGACCGGAATATCGATACCGCGATCGAGGACCTCCGGGATCACGAGGAGCTTCGGCTTGCGGGCCGGGTCAAATTCCATCGCTATTGGTCCATCTTCGGTGCAACGGTTGTCGACCTGACCGACAAGAGGCAGGACCCGCTGTCGATCGCCGACGGCTACACTCCGGTCCGCAATCGACTGGGCATCGAATATGAGGACGCATGCATTCAGCTTGGCCTCTCCTGGCGGCGCGACTATGAGCAAATCGGGACCTTCCGTAAGGGTAGCACCTTCAGCTTTCACTTGGCCTTGAAGGGGCTTGGCCGCTAAGCCTGCGTTCAGCGGGGCTTGCTAGAGGGTTGCGGCCACGCTGGCGGGATTTCAAAGGGATAGATCGAACGTGGCAGGACAGTTTCGAGTGACTTTGGCGCGCGCGTGCTTCGGGGTAGCAGCACTCGCTCTTGCCGCCGCGAGTGCGGCGGTGGCGCAGGATGCTCAAGATACGCAGGACACCGAGCAGCCGGTCAACAGCTCCAGCGCGCTCAAGCTGCCCGAGAACCCGCAGTTGTTCGGGGCGGCGATGCCGTCCGTCGTCAAGGCGACCGCCATTGTGAATGGCGAAGTCATCACTCAGACCGACGTCGACCAGCGAGTGGCGCTGCTGGTTCTCGCCAACAATGGCAAAATTCCTGCTGACGAGGTCGAGCGCTTGCGTCAGCAAGTGCTTCGCAACCTCATCGACGAAACACTACAGATTCAGGCCGCGAAGGCCGACAAGATCGAAGTGAAGGAAAGCGACATTCGCAAGGCCCTGGAGCGGGTAGCTGCAAACGTGAAGCAGACGCCGGACCAACTTGCAACCTATCTCCAGGCCAATGGTTCGTCGATCAATACCCTGCGGCGGCAAATCCAGGGTGAAATCGCTTGGCAGCGTCTGCAGCGCGACAAGATCGAGGACACGGTCAGCGTTGGCGAAGACGAGGTCAAGGCCATCCTTGACCGGATGAATGCATCCAAGGGAACGCAGGAATATCACGTCGGTGAGATCTTCCTGTCGGCAACGCCTACCAGCGAGCCGCAGATACAGGCAAACGCTAACAAGATCCTTGAGCAGCTGAAGAACGGTGCATCGTTTGCAGCCTATGCTCGCCAGTATTCTGAAGCGTCCACCGCCGCCGTCGGCGGCGATCTTGGTTGGGTTCGGCCGGAGCAGCTGCCGCAGCAGCTTGCCGCGGTCCTTCGCAGCATGGGCCCGGGAACCGTCAGCAATCCGATCCCCGTGCCCGGCGGTGTATCGATCCTCGCAGTCGAGGACACCCGCAAGATCCTCACGCCGGATCCGCGCGATGCTATCCTCAGCCTCAAGCAGGTCTCGATCAGCTTCCCGAAGGGAACGAGCCGGCCGCAGGCCGAGCCCGTGCTCGCCCGCTTCGCAGACTCTGCTCGCACCGTGGGCGGGTGCGGCGGTGCGGACAAGCTCGCCGCTGATTTCCACGGAGAGCTGCTCCAGAGGGATGAGATCAAGATGCGCGACCTGCCTCCTGCGCTCCAGCAGCTAATGCTGCCGATGCAGGTCGGGCAGGCGACGCAGCCGTTCGGTAGCGTCGATGAGGGCGTCCGGGTTCTGGTCATCTGCGGCCGCGACGAGATGGACTCCTCCGCGCCGAGCTATGACCAGGTCTTCAACCGCCTGAACGAAGAGCGGGTGAACAGCCGTTCGCAGCGCTACCTGCGCGACCTGCGCCGTGACGCCATCATCGACTTCCGCTAGAGCGATCGTCGCCAGAGCACCTTGGCACAACGTCCGGACCTTCCGATTGCCGTCTCATTGGGTGACCCAGCGGGTATCGGCCCCGAGGTTATCGCCAAATGCTGGGACCACCGGTTCGAGTTCGGACTAATGCCCTTCGTCGCCATTGGTGACGCGCGCTCCATCGAGAGCGTCTGGGACGGGCCAATCGCGGCGATCGACGATCCGCGCGATGCGGCGACGGCGTTCGACATCGGCCTGCCGCTTATCCAGCTGTCGGCCGCACAGGCGGACGTGCCTGGTCATCCGAGCGTCGCTGGAGCGCATTGTTCGCTGGACTGCCTCGAGATCGCTGTCGGGCTCGCACGATCAGGCTCGGCCGGAGCGGTCGTCACCGGACCGGTCGCGAAGGAGCAGCTCTACTCGATCGGCTTCGCCCATCCGGGGCAGACTGAATTCGTTGCGGAGCGATGCGGCGTCTCATCGGGGAACGTCGCCATGATGCTAGCCGGCCCCACCCTCCGGACTGTGCCCGTGACGACGCACCTGCCGCTGTCGCAGGTGCCGACCGCGCTTACAACCGCGCTCATCGAGTCGCGTGCTCGCGCCGTATTGCGCGGTCTTCAGCGCAACTTCGGCATTGCCGAGCCGCGTCTCGCCATCGCCGCCCTCAATCCCCATGCTGGCGAAGGCGGAGCGCTCGGACGCGAGGACGTGGACGTCATCGAGCCGGCGATCGCAGCGCTTGCCGCCGAAGGCTGGCGCGTGACCGGGCCACATCCGGCCGACACGATGTTCCATGCTTCGGCACGCAGCACCTACGATGCAGCCCTGTGCATGTATCACGATCAGGCTCTCATCCCGATCAAGGCGCTGCACTTCGAGGACGCCGTCAACATTACGCTGGGCCTTCCGATCGTTCGCACCGCGCCTGACCACGGCACCGCTTTCCGCCTCGCCGGGCAAGACCGCGCTGACCCGCGACCAATGGCATCCGCGCTTCGGGTGGCTGCCGAATGCACCGCATACCGGTCCGACACTCCGTGAGTTCCGGCCCCGAGCCGCTGCGCGACGTGATCGCCCGGCACGGGCTCACCGCTACCAAAGCCCTCGGGCAGAATTTCATCCTCGACCGGCAGCTTCTTGCGCGCATTGCTGCCGTGCCCGGCAAGCTTGAGGGCGAGACGGTTTACGAAGTGGGCCCCGGCCCCGGCGGCCTCACGCGAGCCTTGCTCGACACCGGCGCGCGCGTCGTCGCAGTCGAACGCGACCGCCGCTGCATCCCGGCACTGGCAGAGCTTGAGCAGCTGTTCGGGGAGCGCTTGCGAGTCCTCCAAGCGGACGCGATGCAGATCGATGAGCCCGCGGAGGTCGGCGATGGAGCCCACGTTGTGGCGAACCTGCCCTACAACGTCGGCACGGCCCTGCTGTTGCGCTGGCTGACGACCGAGGCCTGGCCGCCGTGGTGGCGCTCTTTGACGCTGATGTTCCAGAAAGAGGTCGCTGATCGCATTGTCGCCCGGCCGGGGAGCGAAGCGTTCGGCCGGTTGTCGGTCGCTGCCCAATGGCGTTCGGAGGCGCGCATTGCGATGACGGTCAGCCGGTCTGCGTTCGTCCCCCCGCCCAAAGTCACGTCCGCCGTTGTTCACATCGTGCCCAAGCAGGCGCCTGATCGTGTGTCGCCCACGGTGCTCGAGCGAGTGACGGAGGCCGCGTTCGGACAGCGGCGCAAGATGCTGCGATCCAGCCTAAAGGCGCTGCCCGGAGCAGTCGAAGCTCTTCAGTCGCTTGGTATCGATCCTGAACGCCGCGCCGAGACCCTTGGCATCGCCGAGTGGGTCAGCCTGGCAAGAGCCCTAAGCTAGTCAGTCTTCGAGTTCGACGGGACCTTTACAGCGGCTACGCTGCGGCCGCGCGTGATCGCCGAGGACAGGCGGGACAGTTGCGGGCAACCGCGAGCGCAGATCCGCTGGAGCTTCTGGAGGTTGGCCTGAGCGCGCGTCATCGCGCCTAGCTCGACCATTGCCTCGCCCTGCACGGCGATTGCGTCCGGATCGTTCGGCTCCAGGATCAGGGCTTTGTTGGTCATCCGGACGGCCTTGCCGAACAGACGCTGCCGTTCGGCCACCTTGGCGATGTCGACGAACGCCCAGCGGTTGCGCGGATCGGCTGCAAGTGCAGCCTCAAGCACGTCCTCAGCCTCTGCGAGCTTGCCGGCGGCAAGCAGAGCTTCGCCCTGGTGCTGGTACTCGACCGACTTCGGGAAGATCTGGACGTCGGCGCGCTGTCCTGACGCAGGAAGCGCAATCGCGACGCAAGCAAACCCGACCACCAGAGCGGCAACAGCACTCAGACGCATCAATCTCACTCCACGTTCAGCCCGACGCATTAACACGGCCGACGGAACTCCGCGATGAAAAAGCCATCGGTCCCGTCGTGCCCCGGAGTCAGTAGCCGGCCACCCCCATCAGGGCGCCCGCCGCCGATCGCAGGATCATGGATGGTCCACGATGAATGCCGGCTGAGGAAGGCGCTGGCCTGGCCTGCTCCTTCGCGGGACAGCAGCGAGCACACGGCATAGACGAGTCGTTCGCCCGGACGAACCATCTCAGCGGCAATGTCCAGCAGTCGGGACTGAAGCGAACTCAGCCGTCCGAGGCGTTCGGGCGTGAGGCGCCAACGGCCCTCCGGGTTCCGCCGCCACGTGCCGCTTCCGGAGCAGGGGGCATCTACAAGCACGAGATCGCAGCTCGCGCGCAGTTCGGCCAGGTCGGTGGGTTCGTTCGGCGGGTTGATGAGTCGAGATTCGATGACTGCTCCTGCACGCGCGGCGCGGGGCGAAAGCTGCGCCAGGCGAGCACGGTTTGAGTCGGTCGCCACAATCCGTGCCCGCGGCGCAGCCGCCGCAAGGGCAAGCGATTTGCCGCCCGCGCCGGCACAGAGGTCGAGAATCGTCTCTTCGTCTGAAGGAGCGCAGGTCAGAGCAATCAGCTGGCTGCCTTCATCCTGGACCTCGACCTGCCCGGCGACGAATGCAGGGTGATCGTCAACTCGAGTCTCGGTTGGCAGGCGGATGCCCCATGGACTGATTGGCGTCGGCTGCGCTCCACCGAACTGCCCAAGCATGTCATCGCGCCGTGCCCGGATCAGGTTGACGCGCAAGTCCAGAGGCGCCCGTTCCAGTAGAGCGGCCCACTCGTCGCGTCCGACCAGCGCTGACAACTCGGGGACAATCCAGTCAGGTATAATGGATGCAGGCGCGGCGGGCTCGTCCGGCCCCTGCGGCTCTGGCCCCCTTGGCTCGCCGAAAAGTCCAGCGAGTTCGGGCTCATCTTCGGCCAAACCAAGGATTGCCGCGCGCCCGTTTGCCGGACGTTCTGCGGATCGCCGGATCGCGTGGAATACCAGTTCACGGATCGCCCGCCGGTCCTTCGACCCGGCATAGCGCCGCTGCTTGAAATAGCGGGTGACGATGGTGTCGGCGGGCGGCCCGTTGTCGCGAGCGGCGGCAATGACCTCGTCCAGGATTTCGGCCGCCGCCTGCAGCCGCGCCGCCGGCGTCATTGCTTAGCGGGTGGGATAGTTGGGAGCCTCGCGGGTGATCGCGACGTCGTGGACGTGGCTCTCCGACAGGCCGGCATTCGTGATCCGGACGAAGCGCGCCCGCTTCTGGAGCTCGGCGATCGTTGAAGACCCCGTGTAGCCCATGGCTGCCTTCACGCCGCCGACCAGCTGGTGAATGATCTCACGGACCGGCCCCTTGTAGGGCACCTGCCCCTCGATGCCTTCCGGGACGAGCTTCAGATGGTCCTTGATGTCCTGCTGGAAATAACGGTCCGCCGAGCCGCGCGCCATTGCACCGACCGATCCCATGCCGCGGTACGACTTGTAGCTGCGACCCTGGTACAGGAATATCTCGCCCGGTGCCTCTTCGGTGCCTGCGAGAAGCGAGCCAACCATCACGGTCGAGGCACCGGCAGCCAGCGCCTTGGCGATGTCGCCGCTGGTCCGAATACCACCGTCGGCAATCACCGGCACGCCGGCCCGAGCCCCGACCCGTGCTGCGTTCATGACGGCGGTGAGTTGCGGCACGCCCACTCCGGCCACGATCCGCGTCGTGCAGATAGAGCCGGGGCCGATACCCACCTTGATCGCATCGGCGCCGGCGTCGACCAGGACCTGAGCCGCTTCGGCCGTCGCGACGTTGCCAGCCACAACCTGCACTGCGTTCGACAGCCGCTTCACCCGCTCTACGGCGCGAGCGACGTCGATGTTGTGGCCGTGAGCGGTGTCAATGACGATGCAGTCACAGCCCGCATCGATCAGCGCTTCGGAACGTGCATAGCCAGCGTCTCCGACCGTCGTCGCCGCCGCCACGCGCAGGCGGCCCTCGGCGTCCTTGGTCGCAAGCGGCGACGCAACAGACTTCTCGATGTCCTTCACCGTGATCAGGCCAACGCAATGATCGCTTTCGTCGACGACGATCAGCTTCTCGATCCGACGTTGATGAAGGATGCGGCGGGCGTCGGCCTCAGTCGTCCCCACCGGTACCGTCGCGAGGTTCTCCTTCGTCATCAGCTCGCTCACCGGCTGACGCGGGTTCTCCGCGAACCGCACATCACGGTTGGTGATGATGCCGCAGAGCTTTCCGGAGCGCTGCACGACCGGAATGCCGCTGATGCGGTGAGTCTTCATCAGCTCCAACGCTTCGGCCAGCGTCTGGTCAGGCTCCATGGTGATCGGATTGACCACCATGCCGCTTTCGAAGCGCTTTACCTGACGAACGGCAGTCGCCTGCGTCTCGACGTCGAGGTTGCGGTGAAGCACGCCGATGCCGCCGACCTGCGCAAGTGCGATCGCCATGTCGGCCTCGGTCACGGTGTCCATTGCCGACGATAGGATCGGGATGTTGAGCGGGATGCCGCGGGTCAATTGGGTCTTCGTGTCAGCCTGGCTTGGAAGCACGCTCGACTCGAGCGGCTGCAGGAGGACGTCATCGAACGTGAGGCCCAGCGGGATTTCGGGAGCTTGCGAGCGGTCGGCCATATCGGCCCATGCCAAGGAACGGGCGATTCGCCAAGTGCGTCAGGCGCCGGCGCGCGCGAGAACTCGTCTGGCTTGCTCGACATGCATGCGCTCGATCATCTCGTCCTCGAACCGCTCGGCACCTCCGTTGAACGCCTCGACCAGCCGCCGCGCCCGTTTGATCTCCTCCGCGCCGGGCGCGAATGCCCCGTGACAAGGGGCAATTTGGTTGGGATGGATAAGGCTCTTGCCGTCGAACCCCAGGCCCCTGCCCGCGCTTGCTTCAGCAAGGAAACCCTGTGCATCGTCGAGTCGGTTGTAGACGCCGTCGAACACCGCGACTCCTGCAGCGCGCGCGGCGAGTACGATCAACTGCAACGATGCCGAGATCGCCTGCCGGTCCGAGTCTAGCGGCAGCCGGAGGTCGGCGCGGAGGTCGTTCGTCCCGGCAATCAGGCCCGCCGCTTCACTAGCAATCTCCGCAGCGGCGAGAACGCCTGCGGCGGTTTCGATCATCGCCAGCACCGGCTTCCGGACGGCTTCTGCAACGCCCCGAACGAGACGACCGGAGATCGCACGCGGAACGACGATGAGGTCTGCGTTCGAGCGGGCGACTGCATCAACGTCGAGCGAATGCCACTCCGTCCCGACCCCGTTCACGCGGATCGCCACCGGCGTCTTCCAAACGCTTGCGACCGCCTCAACCGCGGCACCTCGAGCCGAATTCTTGTCGGCCGGCCTCACGGCGTCCTCCAGGTCGAGGACCACCAGATCTGACCCGGCCTCCCTCGCCTTGGCGATGGCGCGGCTGTTGGACGCAGGCAGGAACAGAACCGACCGTATGGCGAACAAGTCTGGCGTCATATCGATTTCGCTTTCCACAACAGCCTTGAGCGTCGCATCATCGGGACAGCATAATGCGGGGGATTTCATGCTGACCACCTTCCTGACCGTGATCGCCTTCCTGGTCGTCCTGTTCATCATGATGAGCGTGAAGATCGTCCGCCAGGGCAATCGCTACACGATCGAGCATTTCGGCCGCTTCGTGCGCGTGGCAGAGCCGGGCTTCAATTTCGTCACGCCGTTTTTCTATCGAGTCGGCCGCCGGATAAACATGATGGAGCAAGTGCTCGATATCCCCGGGCAAGAAATCATTACGAAGGACAACGCCATGGTCGCCGTGGACGGCGTGGTGTTCTTCCAGGTGCTCGATGCCGCCAAGGCAGCGTACGAGGTCAGCGATCTCTACATGGCTATCATGGCTCTTTCGACGACGAACCTGCGCACCGTCATGGGTTCGATGGACCTCGATGAGACCCTGTCGAAGCGGGACGAGATCAATACCCGGCTGCTCGCCGTCGTCGACAACGCCACCGAGAATTGGGGCGTGAAGATTACCCGCGTCGAGCTGCGCGACATTCGCCCGCCCCAGGACATCGTCAACGCCATGACCCGGCAGATGAAGGCAGAGCGCGAGAAGCGGGCCGTGATCCTGGAAGCCGAGGGCTCCCGTCAGTCGGCCATCCTGCGCGCGGAGGGTGAGAAGCAATCCGCGATCCTGTCGGCCGAGGGTGCTCGCGAAGCCGCTTTCCGCGAAGCCGAGGCGCGCGAACGCGCCGCTCAGGCCGAAGCCAATGCAACCAAGTCGGTGAGCGACGCCATCGAGGGTGGAAGTGCGCAGGCGATCAACTACTTCATCGCTCAGAAATATGTTGATGCTTTGGGGATGTTTGCCACTTCGCCCAACGCCAAGACGATCCTGTTCCCGCTCGAGGCCACGCAGCTGATGGGCACCCTCGGCGGAATCGCCGAGGTGGCGAAGGAAGCGTTCGGCGATGGCGCAAAATCCGCGTCGGTCGCGAGAGCCAAGCCGTCGCCCGGAGTGCCCGAAACCCGATGATGAGCGGCATCGACCCGGGGTGGCTGTGGCTGATCGGCGGGGTCGTCCTGCTGATCGCTGAAGTCATCGCTCCAGGCTTCTTCCTCCTGTTCGTCGGAGCGGCGGCGATCGCCACCGGCCTGTTCACGGTTTTGTTCGGACTAGGCATTGGCGCGCAGCTTGCCTTGTTCGTCGTCTACGCGCTGCTCGCGGTCGCCGCCGGACGCCGCTTCTATGTCAATCATCGGCAAAGCGCCGATCCGCTCCTCAACAATCGCGCGGCACGCCTGGTGGGCAAGGTCGTGACGGTGATCACAGCAATTGATGAGCATAGCGGGCGGGTCCGCGTCGGCGACAGCGACTGGAGCGCCCGTGGCAGTCCGGCCGCGGCCGGCGAGCGGGTGCGCATTACCGGGGTCGATGGGAACTGTCTGACGGTCGAGCCGGAGGGCCGGCTTCCCGGGCCTTCAACCTAGGGCAGAGCAGCGAGATCGGGGGCGACGAAGCTGCGTCGGGCTTCCACCGAGAATAGCAGCTCTCGCGAATAGAACTGCAATGGCCAGTCGCGCTTGCCCATCGGAGACACCAGCAGCTCGTTGACCATTTCGTGCAGCGGATCGCTGAGGTTGGCTTCGCTCAGGAACAGCCGAACGCCGTGCAGGAACACGCGGGTGATTGTGTCGTGGTAGCCTTGCGTGTCGTCATTCACGCCGCCGACGCTCTCGTTGTAGCCGCGGATGATCGCCGGCAGCTGCCGGTCGAGATGGAGATCGTGCCGGCGGAGCAGAAGATAGGTCGTCGCGGCAAGATGCGCTTCGTGCGTCCACTCGGCCCGTGGCACGCTACGCGCCAGCAAGCCTTCGCCCAAGCGTTCCACCTCAGCGTCGTCGGCAAACAGTCTCGGGTGGTAGTCGGTCACCAATCGGGTCCTTCGAGTGGCCCGATCGTCGTCCGGGCCTATGCGAGTGTGGTCTGCGTCTGCTGCTGCGTCTGGGACGGCGCCGGTTGTCGCGGCGCGGCCTGGCGCACGCCCTCGTCGACGTGGTCGCTGAACTTTGCGAAGTTCTCGACGAACAGGTCGATCAGCTTCGCGGCGGTACGATCATACTCTTCCGGCTCCGCCCAGGTGCTGCGTGGGTCGAGCAGGTCGGTGCAGCCGGACAGTTCGAGCGGGACTTCGAAGCCGAAATTCGGATCCTTGCGGAACTCGGCATTATTCAAGCTGCCGTCGAGCGCCGCATTGAGTAGCGCGCGGGTCGCCTTGATCGGCATGCGCTTGCCAACACCGTACTTGCCGCCGGTCCAGCCGGTGTTGACCAGCCAGCAGTTGACGCCGCCCTCGGCGATGCGCTGCTTGAGCAGGTTGCCGTAAACGGATGGATGGCGCGGCATGAAGGGCGCGCCGAAGCAGGTCGAGAAGGTGGCTTCCGGCTCCGTGACGCCGATCTCCGTACCGGCGACCTTGGCCGTGTAGCCCGACAGGAAGTGATACATCGCCTGGTCGGGCGTCAGTCGAGCGATCGGAGGCAGAACTCCGAACGCGTCGGCGGTGAGCATGACGACGTTCTTCGGAACTGGCCCCATGTTTTCGTCCGACGAGTTCGGGATGAAGTCGATCGGGTAAGCGCCGCGGCTGTTCTCGGCGAACTTCGGGTCGTCGAGGTCGAGCTCGCGCGTGACCGGGTCGACGACGACGTTCTCCAGCACAGTGCCGAAGCGCTTGGTCGTCGCATAGATCTCGGGTTCTGCCTCCGCAGAAAGACGAATCATCTTCGCGTAGCAGCCACCTTCGAAGTTGAACACAGCGGTGTCCGACCAGCCATGCTCGTCGTCGCCGATGAGCGTGCGGTTCGGATCCGCGGAAAGCGTCGTCTTGCCGGTGCCGCTGAGGCCGAAGAAGACCGCAGTGTCGCCGCTCGGCCCGATGTTGGCCGAGCAATGCATCGGCATGATGCCTTTCGGCGGGAGCAGAAAGTTCAGGAGCCCGAACACGGACTTCTTCATTTCCCCGGCATAGGCCGTGCCGCCGATCAGGATCAGCTTCTTGGTGAAGTTCACCGCGACCACCGTTTCCGTGCGGGAGCCGTGACGCTCCGGGCTGGCGCGGAAGCTCGGCAGGTCGATGATCGTGAACTCCGGCACGAAGTCCGCGAGGTCCTGCGCTTCAGGGCGAACCAGCAGCGTGCGGATAAACAGGTTGTGCCACGCGAACTCGTTGATCACGCGCACCTTGACCCGGTGCTCGGGCTGCGAGCCGCCGTAGAGGTCGGCAACGTAGAGCTGATCCTTGTCGGCGAGCGCCAGCAGGAAATCGTCGTGGAGGCGATCGAAAGCGTCCGGCTCCATCGGCTGGTTGCCGTTGTTCCACCAGATGACGTTCTCGGTCAGTTCGTCCTTGACGGTGAACTTGTCCTTCGCGCTCCGTCCAGTGTGGAGTCCGGTGCGGACGACGAGCGGGCCATCCTTGGCCAACAGGCCCTCGCCGCGGCGGACGGCATGTTCGACCAGGGGCGCCGTGGTGAGATTCCAGAAGATCTCCGCTCCCGTCGCAATCCCTTGCGTGTCGAGGCGGCTGTGGGGAACCCGATCGGTCACTGACAAACGTCCTTCTTCTGCAAATGTCAAAAGCGGCGGCGACCATTTGAGCCTGCCGCCGCATACGTATGCGAGGGCCTATAAACCCGAAAAAGTTGCGCGGTCAAAACGGCATAGACCGCGTGGAGAGCACTTCAGCTTAGGGTAGCGCTAACATTGCGCGGCTGCTCTTGCCTTGTTTCGCGACGCTCCTCTGCTAAGCCCGAGCCTTCAACCGGCAGGGGTGCGCGAGAGGCGGCAATGAGCGATGTGATCGCGCTGGTCGACGATGACCGCAACATCCTCACGTCGGTCTCGATTGCCTTGCAGTCCGAAGGTTTCGTGACGCGCGTCTATTCCGATCCTGCCGTCGCGCTGAAAGCATTCGCCGACAGCCCTCCGGCACTAGGCGTTTTCGACATCAAGATGCCCAATATGGATGGCATGGAATTGCTTCGCCGGTTGCGGGAATTCAGCTCGATGCCGGTCATCTTCCTGACGTCGAAGGATGATGAGTTGGACGAGGCGCTCGGCCTCGCGATGGGCGCGGACGACTATATCGCGAAGCCCTTCTCGCAGCGGCTGCTGATCGCACGAATCCGAGCGATCCTGCGGCGCCAGGAGCTTGCGAGGGGCGAAGCGGCAGCCGACAGCCAGGACGCCGAACCGCAACTGATCGAGCGCGGACGACTGGCGATGGACCCGGCGCGCCACAAGGTGCGATGGGACGGCAAGGACGTGACCCTCACCGTGACCGAATTCCTGATCCTCGAGGCGCTCGCCCAACGCCCGGGCGTCGTGAAGTCGCGCAATCAGCTACTCGACATCGCCTATCAGGAAGACGTTTATGTCGATGACCGCACCATCGACAGCCATATCAAGCGCATTCGCCGCAAGTTCCGGCAGGCGGACAACACCTTTGATGCAATCGAGACTCTGTATGGCGTCGGATACCGTTTCGACGACCAGTGAGGACGATGACGACCTGCAGTTGAGCTGGTCGGGGCGCTGGACGCTTGCGCATCGAATCCTCGCCGTGAACGTGCTGACGCTGTTCCTCGTCGCGCTCAGCACTCTGTACCTCGACGTGTTCCGCAATCGCCTGAGCTCCGAACGCAGTCGGCAGACCCGCATCGAAGCGACGGCCACCGCGGAAGCACTCACCCACGTCGACCCCGCCGAACGTGCCTCCTTGCTGGCCGACATCTCGCGGGCCACCGACAGCCGGGTGCGGCTCTACGGACCGGATGGCCGTCGGCTGGCGGACAGCTGGCAGCTTACAGGACCCACATACGAGCTGGTCGACCCGACGACCCAGCGCTGGACCAAGGACGCCGCTCGGGCGCTCGATGAAGGGTTCAACACCATCGTAGGCGCCAAACCGCTCGATGACTTCCAGGAGCCCAGGGTGGACCGCGCCGATGCCTGGCCAGAAGCCGTTCGCGCCCGATCGAGCCGCAAGACCGTCAGCGAAGTGCGCAACGCCCCCGACCTGACGCCGGTGATCTCTGCGGCGGCCCCTGTGGGGCAGGACATCGTGCTTGTGACCCACAACGACCGCGCGTTCACGCGGACGGTCAGAAAACAGCGTACAGGTATCGCGCTGGCGATGACGGCGGTGATCGTCCTGTCGGTATTCCTGTCCCTGTTCCTGGCCCGGACAATCGCCCGACCCATCCGCCGGCTGGCCCTTGCCGCGCACCGCGTGCGGCTCGGCCGATCGCGGCAGGTCCGCGTCCCTCGCCTGCCCTCGCGCACCGACGAGGTCGGTCTGCTTGCGCGGGCGGTCTCCGACATGAGCCAGTCGCTGCGGCAGCGGATCGATAACATCGAGGCTTTTGCGGCCGACGTTACCCACGAGTTGAAGAACCCGCTCGCGTCGCTCCGGTCGGCCGTGGAGGGCATTGAGCGTGTCGAAGATCCTACGCTGCAACGCCGACTCATCGCTATCGCCCGCGACGACGTGGTCCGGCTCGACCGGCTGATTAGCGACATCAGCGAAGCGGCCCGCACGGATGCCGAACTGGCGCGCGCCACTTTCGAGCCGGTCGATCTGGGGCCCCTGATCGAGCAGCTCGTCGCAAGCTGGGAAACCCGCCGCGAGAAGGGCGACGCCAGGATCGCGTTCGCCCGCCCTCGCCGTGCCACGGCTGTGGTGATGGGCAAGCCCGACCGGCTTGCCCGGGCGATCAATGCCATCATCGACAACGCGATCAGCTTTTCGCCCGCAGGAGGACTGATCGAGATTGCCGCCGCCCGTGTCGGCGAGGAAGTCCGGATCCGCATCGACGACGAAGGTCCCGGAGTTCCAGAAGAGGCGCGCGAAGCGATTTTTAACCGCTTCCATTCAGTGCGCCCGGAAGGTGAGAATTTCGGCCGGCACTCCGGCCTCGGCCTTGCGATCGCCCAGGCAATCGTCAAAGGCCACGACGGGGAGATCGACGTGCGAGACCGTGACGACGCGCCATCGGGTGCCCGCTTCATCATCCGCTTGCCCGCGGCCGATCGCGCGTGACTCAGCCGGGTAGCGCTGCGGGGTCGAGGCTGTCGGCGGAAACGGTGCATGCAAGCACAGTCGCGCTGGACGGTCGCGCGGTCCTGATCACCGGCATGTCTGGATCCGGCAAGTCGGACCTGGCGCTTCGCCTGCTTGATCGCGGATTCATTCTCGTCAGTGACGACCAGACGATCGTCAAGCGTGAAGCGAACCGGCTGATTGCCTCGGCGCCGCCAACGATCGCCGGCAAGCTCGAGATCCGCGGCATCGGCATCGTCGAGATGGATCATATCGAGGATGTTCCGGTTGCACTGCTTGTCGAGCTTACCGGCGACGTCCAGCGGCTTCCCGACGACAGCCGCGACCGGCCGATCCTGGGCGTGCCGCTGCCGCTCATCAGCATCGACGCGATGACTGCGTCCGCGCCGTCGAAAGTGGCGCTGGCGCTCGACCGAAACGGCTTGCGGTTCTGATGTCCGGAGCGCGGCGGCTGCCACGGCTCCTGCTCGTCACCGGTATGTCCGGGGCGGGCAAGTCGACCGTGCTCGACGCGCTCGAGGACATGGGCTGGGACACGGTCGACAATCTGCCCGTCGACCTCCTCGAAGCGTTCGTCGGCAGCGATCGCGAGTGCCGCGTCAGCCCGGTTGCCGTCGGCATGGACGCACGGAGCCGCGGCTTCAATGCCGCGACACTGCCCGGACTGGTTCGGGGCATTGACGGTGTCGTCCCCGAGATCCTCTACCTCGACTGCTCCGGCGCCGAGTTGATTCGCCGCTATGGCGAGACCCGGCGTCTCCATCCGCTTGCGCCCGACCGCCCTGCCGAGGACGGAATTGCCCGCGAGCGCGATCTGACGGCGCCGGTGCGCGCTGCCGCCGACAGCGTGCTCGACACCACGGACCTCAGTCCCGCGGACCTCCGGGACGAACTGCGCCGCCGCTATGGCGACGACTCCGATCAGCCGGTGCTGACAGTGACTTCGTTTGCCTTCGCCCGCGGAGTCGCTCGGACTGCCGACCTGGTCTTCGACCTTCGGTTCATTCCCAATCCGCACTGGATCGAGGAACTGCGGCCGCTGACCGGAGAAGACGGTGCGGTGCAGGAATATCTGTCCGCGCAGCCGTCCTGGTCCGAGACGATGGACCGCGTCGAAGCGCTTCTCATCGACTGGATTCCCCGCTACTGGGCGGCGGGCAAAAGTTACGTGACCGTCGCGTTCGGATGCACGGGAGGGCGCCACCGTTCCGTCGGGGCCGCCGTCGAGATTGCGGAGCGATTGCGTAGATCGGGGTTTTCTCCGAATGTCCGCCACCGAGACCTGGCCTCGCCGCCGAGCGACACCATTGAGGCCGATCCCAGGCGAGATGCTGAGGCAGGCGAGTTGAACGAATGATTGGATTAGTGCTGGTGACCCATGGCCGGCTTGCGGCCGAGTTCGTCACTGCCCTTGAACATGTGGTCGGGCCGCAGGAGGCGATCGAAGCCATCTGCATCGGTCCCGAAGACGACATGGAGGGGCGGCGCAAGGACATTGCCGCTGCAATCGGCAAGGTCGAGCAGGGCCAGGGCGTCATCATCCTCACGGACCTGTTCGGCGGAACGCCGTCGAACCTCGCGATCAGCCTGATGAAGAGCGAGAATGTCGAGGTCATCGCCGGCGTCAACCTGCCGATGCTGATCAGGCTGGAAGGCGCGCGCAAGGTCATGAGCGTCCACGCGGCCGTCGCGGCCGCTCGCGAGGCGGGCCGCAAGTATATCTCGGTCGCTTCCGAGGTGCTTGGGGAAGCGGCTGCTTGACCGCGGTCAGCCGCGAGGTCCTGATCGTCAACAAACGGGGGCTGCATGCCCGGGCGAGCGCCAAGTTCGTCGCCATGGCCAGCGACCTTGATGCCGTGATCGAGGTCGAGAAGGACGGTTCGCGAGTGTGCGGAACGTCGATCATGGGCCTGATGATGCTTGGCGCTGCAATGGGCGACACGATCGTCATCCATTCCGATGGAATGCACGCCGACTCGGCGCTCGAGAAACTCGTCGGACTCGTCGAGAACCGCTTCGGCGAGGAATAGGCATGCCGCGCCAGGTCACGGCATTCTCCAACGCAACCGTGAAGCGCCTGCGCTCCCTGCGCGACAAGAAGGCGCGGCGCAGCGAAGGGCTGTTCCTGGCCGAGGGGTTGAGGATCATCGCCGAGGCGCGCGACAGCGGCAGGCTGCCGGAGATCATCGCCTTCTCGGCTGAAGGCGCAAAGCATCCGCTTGCCGCCGAGATCATCGCCGCGACGGAAGCGGCAGGCGGCGAGGCGATCGAGACGTCCGCGGACATCCTCTCCAAGATGTCGGGGAAGGACAATCCGCAGATGCTGCTCGGCGCCTACCGGCAATCGGAGACATCGCCGAAGCTGATTGACCGGTCCGCGTCCTCGCTGTGGATCGTTGCCCAGGCCCTTCGCGACCCTGGTAACATCGGGACCATCTTGCGGACCGGTGATGCCGTCGGCGCCGGTGGGTTGATCCTGATTGACGACTGCGCCGATCCCTATTCCGTCGAGGCGGTCCGAGCTTCCATGGGCGCGGTGTTCACCCAGCAGGTGGCCGCTGCGCGCTGGCCTGAGTTCCTGGAGTGGCTGCGTTCCGGCCGCGGCCAGTTGGTCGGAACGAGCCTCAAGGCCACGCACGATTATCTCGATGCAGATTATAGCGAACCGTGCTTCCTCCTAATCGGCAACGAGCAGCAGGGCCTGCCGCCCGAGTATGAGGCCGCGTGCGACTTGCTGGTGAAGATTCCGATGGCGGGCCGGGCCGACAGCTTGAACGCTGCGGTGGCCACGGCCGTCATGTCATTCGCCATCCGGGCGAGTTGGCGCTAAACGGTCCGCCCATGAAAAGACTTGAAACCGCCGTCGCGACGCTGCTGCTGAGCGGCTGCATGGCTCCGCCCCCGCCGCCTTCACTGCCACCGCCACCGCTACCTGCCCCCGTCCCTGCTGCCGCTTCATATCGCGCGACCGGGACCGAGCCGTTCTGGGGACTGGTCATCGACGAGCGCGAGATCACCTTCACTGCGCCGGACACGCAGCCGATTTCACAGCCTCGCCCGCAGGTGATCGTCGGGTTCGCCGGCGAGATCTACAACACGCCCCGGATCCACGTGAACATCGTTCACGGTCAGTGCAGCGACGGGATGAGCGACCGCACCTACCCGGACAAGGTCCAGGTCGACGTGGACGGACGCCGCTTCAACGGCTGCGGCGGCCTCTAGCCTCGGGTCGAATGTTCCCAATGTTCACGGTAACGGAGCGGTTGCGGCGCATCCTGCCTGAGGACCGATAAGCCTTTCAGCAGACGAGCAGCCAAACTCCTATTTGGCAAGTCTTCGCCTATTCAGCCGCGATCTGCGGCGCCTCGTCGGTGTCCGGCCTCGGCCCCAGCTTCGTGAGCGGCCGTGGCGCGATCTCCAACATTGGCGGGGTCTCGAGCGCCTTGGCGCTCCCCGCTCCCAGCGCCTCGAAGCGCTTGGCCTGGCTCAGCACCTGGCTTTCGAAGCTGCCGACCATCTGGTTATAGGCGCCGTTCGCGGTAGCGAGGTTTTTGCCGACCCGCGCCATATGCTCGTTCATGGTTGCAAGGCGCGAGTGCAACTCCTTGCCCAGGCTCGCGATTTCACTGGCCGCTTCGGCTAGTTTCTCCTGCCGCCAGACGCTTGCGACCGTCCGTGCGATGGCCACCAGGTTTGTCGGCGTAGCAAGCAGCACTCGGTCCTTGAACGCCTTCTCCCAGAGCTCCGGATCCTGCTCGAGCGCAGCAGTCAGGAAGTGCTCCCCCGGAATGTACATGATCACATAATCGGCAGCGTCGCCGAACTGCGACCAGTAAGCCTTGGAGCCGAGCTGCTGCGCATGCCGCTGGATGGACGCGACGTGCGCCTTGAAGCAGGCCGCCCGGCGGTCCTCGTCGACTTCCTCGCAAGCCTCCAGGAAGGCGTTGAGCGAGCACTTCGCGTCGATGATCAGTTTGCGCAGGGAGGGCAGATTCACGACCGCGTCGGGGCGCAGCCGCCCGTCGTCGGTGTTGACGGAGACTTCCATCTGAAAGTCGATGCCCTCGACCAGCCCGGACTGCACCAGAACGTTGCGCAAGCTCTGCTCGCCCCAGCGACCGCGGGTCTTGGGAGCCGAGCGGAGAGCATTGACGAGATTGCGCGTCTCGTCGCGCACCTGCCCCTGCCCCGTCCGCACGAGATCCACGACCTCGCGAAGGCCGGCGTAATGGTCGACCCGCTCCTTTTCGATCGTCTGCAGCTTCTCCTGGTAGCTCTTGAGAAGCGCCTCCACCGGCGTGACCGTCTGCGTAAACCTTTCTCCGGCCTGTTCGAGGAAGGTCTTGCGGGCATCGCCGAGGAGCTTCCCCGCAATCTCCTGAAACTGGGCCGACAGGCTCTCCTTGGCGTCCTTGATCTCCGCGAGCCTTGCTTCGAACGCCTTCTCGCGCTCCTCTTCGCCACGGCGGTAGGCCGCGACTTCCGCCTTCAGCGTGCTGGCGACACCCCGTTCTGCCGCCAGTTGGGTTTCCAGATCACCGAGGCGACGGGTCTTCTCCACTTCGCCTGCGAGGTTGACGACCGCTTCGTTGAATTTCAGCCGCCAGCCCTCGGCGTCGGCGCGCGCCTGATCACGTTCCCCAGTCAGCGGTCCCGTCGACCGGCTTGCCAGCAACCAGCCAAGGATCACCCCGACCACAAGTGCGCCCAACGCAACCAGCAGTGCAAACAGCGCACTCATCACCGTGACTCCCCCGGAACAGAATGGGAACTGTAAGCCGCGCGGACCCAGCGCTCAAGCGGAACGTTAGCCTGTCGGAGCGAGGAGAAAACAATGTCCATTCGCAAGATGATTTCACTGCACCCCGATGTTCAGGGGCACGTCAACCAGCCGCTGGGCGATGCGGTTCATCACCTCATGTATTGCGCGAAGATGTGCCTGAGCTGCGCCGACGCATGCTCGGCCGAGAAGATGGACATGCACCAGTGCATTCGCATGTGCCTGGACTGCGCCGATATCTGCGAGGCGACGTGCAGCATCGCGCTTCGTCGAACCGGATCGAACGAGCAGGTGATCCGCGAGATGCTGGAGCTGTGCGCGCGAGTTTGTGACGCCTGCGCGGCCGAGTGCGAAAGCCACGACCACGAGCATTGCAAGCTATGTGCCCAGATGTGCCGTGAATGTGCCGAGGATTGCCGGAAAGCGGATGCCTCGATCGGCGCCTAAGCGGCCTTTTTCTGCTGCTCTTTGCGGAGCTTGGCAATCTTCTTGAGGATCATGTCGCGCTTCAGGCGTGACAGATGGTCGATGAACAGGACGCCGTTGAGGTGATCCATCTCGTGCTGCAGGCAGGTCGCCAGCAGCCCGTCGATCTCTTCCTCGTGAACAGTGCCGTCGAGGTCTTTCCAGCGCGCCTTGATTCGGTCGGGCCGGTCGACTTCCGCGTACTGGTCGGGGACAGACAGGCAGCCCTCGTTATAGGGGACGTCCTGATCGGAGTGCTCAAGGATCTCGGGGTTGATGAAGACCTTCGGGTCCTTGACCGGCTCGCCGTCCTCTTCGACCGGCTCCTGAAGGTCGATGACCAGCACGCGCTGGGGGACGCCGACCTGGATGGCCGCCAGACCGATGCCCGGCGCGTCGTACATCGTCTCGAACATGTCGGCGACGAGGATGCGCAGGTCCTCGTCGAACCTTTCGACGGGCTTCGAGATCTCGCGCAGGCGCGGGTCGGGGACTTCGAGGATGGGGCGAATGGCCATGGTGCTGATTTAGTCGTTCGGGACTGTTGCTTCAAGCGATGGGGCGGCGGGCGCGCAGCGCCTGGGCCAGAGTCCCCTCATCGAGATAGTCGAGCTCACCACCGACGGGAAGTCCGTGCGCCAACTGGCTGAGACGTATGGGGAAGCTTTCGAGTCGCTCGGCAAGATAATGGGCGGTGGTCTGGCCCTCCAGGGTGGCGTTCATTGCAAGCACGACCTCGTCGATGCCGCCTTCGGCGACCCTGCGGACGAGCTGGTCGATCGTGAGGTCCTCCGGCCGCACGCCTTCGAGGGCGGAAAGGCGGCCGCCCAGGACATGGTAGCGGCCGGGGAACAGGCGGGAGCGGTCGAGCGCCCACAGATCGGCGACCTCCTCGACCACGCACAGCGCCTTGTCGTCGCGGCGGGGATCCCGGCAGATCGAACACGGGTCGGAGGTGTCCACGTTACCGCAGATGGAGCAGGTCGAGAGGCGATCAGCGACGCTCTGCAGCGCGGTGAGAAGCGGCTGCAGCGTCGTTTCGCGGCGCTTCATGAGGTGCAGGACGGCGCGGCGTGCCGAGCGCGGGCCGAGCCCCGGCAGTCGCGCCAGCGCCTGTGTCAGCGCTTCGATCTCCTGGGACGCCATGGTGGCACTTCTTGACCGGCGGACACGCCGCCCGCAAGTGCGGGCGCGATGCGCATCGTCTTCATGGGGTCGCCGGATTTCGCGGTGCCGAGCCTCGACGCTCTCGTCGCGGCCGGTCACGACATCGCCGCGGTCTATTCGCAGCCACCACGGCCGGCAGGCCGCAGCAAGGGCGAGCGCAAGACAGCGGTGCACCAGCGGGCGGAGCAGCTGGGGATCGAGGTTCGCACGCCGCGCTCGCTCCGCGATGCCGAGGAACAGGGGCTCTTCCGGGGCGTGGACGCCGACATTGGTGTCGTTGCCGCGTACGGCCTCATCCTCCCGGCGCCGATCCTTGAGGCCCCGAAGGCCGGATGCGTGAACGTCCATGCGTCGCTGCTGCCCCGCTGGCGCGGCGCGGCACCGATCCAGCGCGCGATCCTTGCGGGGGACGAGGTGAGCGGCGTCACCATCATGCGGATGGACGAGGGCCTGGATACCGGGCCGATGCTGCTCAAACGCGAGCTCGACATTCGCGGGAAGAATGCCGGGCAAGTCACTGACGAGATGGCGAGACTCGGCGCGGCTGCGCTGACCGAATGGTTGGATCACCCTGGCCCACCGGTCCCGCAGCCTGATCAAGGCGCGACTTACGCTTCCAAGGTCGACAAGTCCGAAGCACGAATCGACTGGAGCCGGCCCGCCGAGGAGATCGAGCGTCAGGTGCGGGCCTTTTCGCCGGCGCCGGGCGCCTGGTTCGAGGCCGGTGGGGAGCGCATCAAGCTGCTCGCCGCTGCACCCGTGGACGTAACGGGAATGCCGGGCGAGGTTCTCGACGATCAGCTGAATATTGCCTGCGGCCTGCAGGGCCTCCGCCCACTGCGCGTGCAGAGGGCCGGGCGCGCGCCTATGACGCCTGACGAGCTGTTGCGCGGTTTCGCCATACCGAAGGGCACGATCCTGCCGTGACGCGCTGGCGGCTGACGGTGGAATATGATGGCGGTCCGTTCATGGGCTGGCAGCGGCAGGACCACGGGCCGTCGGTTCAGCAGTCGCTGGAAGAAGCGCTGGAGCGGATGAGCGGCGAGAAGGCCGTCTTCACTGCCGCCGGCCGCACCGATGCCGGGGTGCATGCTCTGGCGATGAGCACGCATGTCGAACTCTCCAAGCCGCTGACCGCGCACCGGCTTCGGGAGGGCCTTAACGCACTCGTGCGGCCGCAGCCGATTTCGGTTCTGGACGTCGCTGAAGTCGCGGACGACTGGCACGCGCGCTTTTCATGCGTCGGGCGGCATTATCTCTACCGTATCCTGAGCCGTCGTGCTCCGCCGGCGCTGGATTCGGGCCGCGTGTGGCATATCCCGGTGCCGCTCGACGCTGAGGCAATGCGCGAAGGAGCGGCACACCTCGTGGGGCGACACGACTTCACGACCTTCCGCTCAGCTCACTGCCAATCAGACAGCCCCGTGAAGACCCTCGATCGGCTGGAGGTCAGCCAGCACGGCGACGAGATCCACGTCGCGGCGGGCGCGCGCAGCTTCCTGCACCATCAGGTCCGGTCGATGGTTGGCTGCCTGGCGCTGGTCGGACGCGGACAGTGGAAGTCCGGCGACATCAAAGCGGCGCTCGATGCGGTCGACCGGAATGCCCTGGGCCTGAACGCCCCGCCGCACGGCCTCTATTTCGTTGAGGCTATCTACGAGAGGAAAGCTGCAAGCCGCTGATTACTCGGCGGCAATGGCCTCGTACTCCTGGGCAGCAAGATATTTCTCGGCATCTAGAGCGGCCATGCAGCCGGTGCCGGCAGCGGTCACGGCCTGCCGGTAGATCTTGTCCATCACGTCGCCGCAGGCGAACACGCCGGGAATGTTGGTGCGGGTCGTTCCGACCTCGACCTTGATGTACCCGTCTTCGTCCAGGTCGAGTTGCCCCTCGAACAACTCGGTCGCCGGCTTGTGGCCGATCGCCACGAACGCGCCTTCTACCTCGATCCGGCTGATTTCGCCGGTGCGGCGATTGCGGAGATCCAGGCCGACGAGCGCCTCCGGCTCCCCGCCGGCGACGAACTCGGCGACTTCCGAATCCCAGACGATGTTGATGTGCGGGTTGGCGAACAGCCGGTCCTGCAGGATCTTCTCGGCGCGAAGGCTGTCGCGGCGGTGGACCAAAGTGACGTCATGACTGTGGTTGGTGAGATAGAGCGCTTCCTCGACCGCGGTGTTGCCGCCGCCGATCACCGCCACCTTCTTGCCGCGGTAGAAAAAGCCGTCGCAGGTGGCGCAAGCCGACGCGCCCCTGCCCTTCATATGCTCCTCGGACGGAAGCCCCAGCCAACGGGCCTGCGCTCCGGTCGCGATGACCAAAGCGTCGGCGAAATATTGGGTATCACTGTCACCGGTCAGCCGGAACGGACGCCGCGATAGATCGACTTCGGAGATGTGGTCCCAGACGACCTTGGTGCCGACGTGCTCCGCCTGCGCCTGCATCTCCTCCATCAGCCACGGGCCCTGGATGACGTCGCGGAAACCGGGATAGTTCTCGACGTCCGTGGTAGTGGTCAGCTGGCCGCCGGGCTGGATGCCCTGGATAACAATCGGGCTAAGGCCGGCGCGCGCTGCGTAGATGGCCGCGGTGAAGCCGGCCGGGCCTGAGCCCAGCACAGCCAGACGCGTCGAAATGCTGTTGGTCATGGCGTTGCTTTAGGGTCGGTTTACCGCCCTCGCAACGCCATCAACGAAGGTCAGACGGCGCGGCGGCCGGCGACGAAGTTCCAGATGAGGACGATGACGCCAATGACGAGGAGGATGTGGATCAGGCCGGCACCGACGTGAAAGGCAAAGCCGAGGGCCCACAGGATGAGAAGAATGATGGCGATGGTCAGAAGCATGTGAATTTCCTCGTCTTGGACGCGCTACGGGGCCGTAACGGTCCAGCTCCGACGCTGTTCCGCGAGGCGGAGGCTCAGACGAGGCGCGACTGCTTGACGGCGGCCTCGATGAACCCGGCGAACAACGGGTGCGGCTCGAACGGACGGCTCTTGAGTTCCGGGTGGAACTGGACACCGATGAACCATGGATGGTCCGGACGCTCGACGATCTCCGGAAGCTGGTCGTCTGGCGACATGCCGGAGAAGACAAGGCCAGTGCCCTCCAGGGCGTCGCGATAGTGAATGTTGACCTCGTAGCGGTGGCGATGACGCTCGCTGATGTGGTCGGCGCCATAGATTGAGCGAACGACGCTGTTGCCGTCGAGCTTGGCCGGATAAGCGCCGAGCCGCATCGTGCCGCCAAGATCACCATCGGCGGCACGCTTCTGCAGCCCTTCCTGGCTCATCCACTCCGTGATCATGCCGACGACCGGCTCCGGCGTTTCGCCGAACTCCGTCGTCGACGCCTCTGTGATCCCCGCCAGGTTCCTGGCGCCTTCGATGCACGCCATCTGCATGCCGAGGCAGATCCCGAAGAACGGGATCTCCCGTTCGCGGGCGAACTTGACGCTGGAAATCTTGCCTTCGCTGCCGCGTTCGCCAAAGCCGCCGGGGACGAGGATGCCGTGGAGAGGCTCGAGCTCGGCCACGATGTCGGCTTCGGGATGCTCGAACAGTTCGGCGTCGATCCACTGGATCTTCACCTTGGCGCGGTTGGCGATGCCGCCATGGACGAGCGCCTCCCGCAGGCTCTTGTAGGCGTCCGGAAGGCCGACATACTTGCCGACGACGCCGATCGTGACCTCGCTGTCGTGATGGTCGATGCGGTCCATGATGTCGCGCCAGCGGGACATCTCCGGCGGCGGGGCATCGGTGATGTGGAAGGCGCGGAGGACTTCGTCATCTAGCCCCGCCTCATGATATTGAAGCGGCACGTCATAGATGTTGCGCGCGTCGAGTGCCGGTATGACCGCCGACTTCGGAACGTTGCAGAACAAGGCGATCTTCTCTCGCTCGCTTTCCGGCAGCGGGCGGTCGCAGCGGCAGAGAAGCACTTCCGGCTGGACGCCGAGGCTCGACAGTTCGCGCACCGATTGCTGCGTCGGCTTGGTCTTCAGTTCGCCGGCGGCGGCGATCCAGGGCACCAAGGTAGTGTGGACGCTGACGGTATTGTCGCGGCCGAGGTCGTTGCGAAGCTGGCGAATGGTCTCGACGAAGGGCAGGCTTTCGATGTCGCCGACCGTCCCGCCGATCTCGCAGATCACGAAATCGATGCCATCGATGTCGCTGAGCGCGAATTCCTTGATGGCATTGGTGACGTGCGGGATCACCTGAACGGTGGCGCCGAGATAGTCGCCGCGCCGCTCCTTGGCGATGATGTCGCGATAGATGCGGCCGGTCGTGACGTTGTCCGACTGGCGCGAACTGACGCCGGTGAAGCGCTCGTAATGGCCTAGGTCGAGGTCCGTCTCCGCACCGTCGTCCGTCACGAAAACCTCGCCGTGCTGGTACGGCGACATCGTACCGGGATCGACGTTCAGATAGGGGTCGAACTTGCGAATGCGGACCTTGTAGCCGCGCGCCTGAAGGAGCGCCCCCAGCGACGCCGAGAGGAGGCCTTTACCAAGCGATGAGACCACGCCGCCGGTGACGAAAATGAACCGCGCCATGGGAATCGAGGCTTAGGGGTGCAGCCGCCGCTTGGGCAAGCGGCAGGCCGAAAAAAATATTGGGACAGGCGCTTACTGGGCCAGCGGGACAGCCGGCGCGGTCTGGTTCGACGGCGCCACCGTGTTGGTCGGAGCAGCCTCGTTCGTCGGCGTGACCTGCGTCGGCTGCGGGGCGGGCGCAGGCGTGTGCGCAACCGAGTTGGCAAGCGAGGTATCGATCGTCGGCGCCTGGCGGGTGACGCCGGCAATCGCCGCCATGACGATCGACAGGACGATGAACACGCCGCCAAGGATGGAGGTCGACCGGGTCAGGAAGTCCGCCGCGCCGCGCGCGGTCATGAAGCCCGACGAGCTACCGCCGACGCCGAGGCCGCCACCTTCCGAACGCTGCATCAGGATCACTGCGACGAGCGAGGCAGCAACAAGGGTCTGGATGATCAGCAGGAAGGCGAACATCGGAAGCTTTCTGATTGGAAGTGGCCGCCAATATAGGCGGCCACCCCGACTTTCAATCGCTTCACTCGCCGCTGGCGGGAGTCGCGGCCTTCTGGAGCTCGGCCTGGACCTGGTCGGCGGTGAGGCCGGTGGTCACCGTTCCGTCAGGGTTGCCGCGAACGCCCGAGCGGGGAATCTTCAGCTTCTGCGTGCTGCTGACGGCGATGGTCACCCACTCGGCGTCGGCGCTCTCGATGGTGCCGATCTGCGTTCCGGCGGCGCCCTTCACGACCGCGCCAGTGCGCACCGAGGCGTCAGCGGCGGCAAGGCCCTTCTCGATCTCCGCATTGAGCTGGGCCTGGCTCATGCCGAACAGCAGCTTGCCGTTGGCGGCAGTGAAGCTGCCCTTCGACAGCACGGCCTGGTGCTTGTCGGTTTTCACGGTGAGGTTGTCGCCGTTCACGCCGATCACTGTCCCGACCGGAGCGCCACTGGCATCGGTGACCTGCATGCCGACGTTGATCGCCTGGGCAACAGCGGCGGTCGCAGGGAGCAGGAATGCGGCGAGAGCGAAACTGACCTTCGACTTTGAAAACACCATCACTTCTCCATGAACGAGTTCAACTGGAACGTTGGGGCGAGTGTAGCGACCGCCGGCTTATTCCTCGCTGAATGACTTCAACTCTGCTCGGCAGCAGCCGCGACGATCGGCAGGAAATCCGCTGCCTTCAAGCTTGCCCCGCCGACGAGGGCGCCGTCGACATCGGGCGTCGCAAATATCTCGCGCGCGTTCGAAGGCTTGACCGAACCGCCGTAGAGGATGCGCACGCCGGACGCCGCGGCTCCGAGGTGATCGGCGAGGCATCGCCGCAGCGCCGAGTGCATTTCCTCGATATCCTCGCAGGACGCCACTCGTCCGGTGCCGATCGCCCAGATCGGCTCGTATGCGATTGCCAGCGCATCGGACGGCTTCGAGATGACGGGCAAGGACGCCGCAAGCTGTTCGGTGACGAGGGCGAGCGCGTTACCGGCTTCGCGGGTTTCGAGGCTTTCACCCACGCACAGGATCACGTCGAGGCCGCAGCTCAATCCGGCCCCTGCCTTTGCCCGCACCTCTTCGTTGCTCTCGCGCTGCGCATCACGCCGCTCCGAGTGGCCGACGATGGTCAACTTGGCTCCGGCGTCCAGCAGCATCTGCGCCGAAACGCAGCCCGTGTGCGCACCCTTCTCGGCGTGATGGACATCCTGTCCGCCAATCGTGAACCCGGGCGCTGCTCGGGCTGCACGTTCGACCAGTATCGCGGGCACACAGAGCGCCACATCCACCTGCGGGTAATCGCCAGCAGCAGCCGCAATCGCACGCAGCTCCTCGAGATCCGACGAAAGCCCGTGCATCTTCCAGTTACCGGCAACGAATTTCCGAAGCGTCATGCATTCCCCCTCTGACCCCGCTTCCCGTAGCCGCCGCTGCCGCCGAGGTGAAGCGGTCCGCCTTGATGCTGTCGGACGCCACCCCTAAAGCGACCACCTGTCCCCTCGTCAGCAGGCTTCCATGCAGTCCACATTCCGCCGAATCGCGAAATCCAAGGTAGGCAAAGCGGTCGCGGCCTTCTTTCTGATCGCGATCCTGGCATCCTTTGCGATAAGCGACATTTCGAACTTCGGTTCCGGCAAGCTCGGCTTCGGACTGGGCAGCTCGACGCTCGCAAAGGTCGGCAGCGCGCAGATTACCGAGCAGGAAATGAACGACGCGATGCAGAAGCGGCTGCAGGAGGTCCGGGAACAGAACCCGACGGCAACCTATGCGGACATAGCCGGCGACTTCGACCTCATGCTCGACCAGCTCATCGACCAGAAGGCGCTCGTGGCCTTCGCCGACAAGGCTGGCTTTCCGATTTCCAAGCGGCTCGTGGACGCAGAGATCAGCCAGATTCCTGGCGTGCGGGGGTTGAACGGCAAACCAAGTGTCGAGGGCTACCAGGCATTCCTGGCGCGGAGCCGCCTGAACGACCGCGACGTGCGCGAAATCCTGGGTGCGCAGGTCGCGGCCCGGAACCTGATCGTGCCACTCGCCGCCGAGGCCCGCGTCCCCGTTGGCGTCGCGACGCAATATGCAGCAGTGCTGATGGAAGCGCGCGAGGGTCAGGCTGCAGTGCTTCCAGTCACGCTCTTCGCCCAGGGGCTGAAGCCGGGCGACGCGGACATCCAGCGCTTCTACGCGGCCAACCGCAACCGCTACATGGTTCCCGAACAGCGCTCCCTGCGCTTTGCCCTGATCACTCCGGGTCAGCTCGGATCGATTACGGCCACCGACGACGAGATTGCCAAATACTACCAGGCCAACCAGGCGACTTACGCGGCAAAGGACACCCGCACGCTGAGCCAGGCAGTCGTGCCGGACCAGAAGACCGCGCAGGCAATCGCCGACCGTGCCAAGGCCGGTGCGACCATCGCGGCTGCCGCGGCCCCGGCGGGCAGCAATGCCGCCGTCACCACCGTGACCGAGCAGACCCGCCAGGCGTATGCGTCGATCGCGGGCGAGCGCGCCGCACAAGCTGCCTTCTCCGCCGCGACAGGCGCCATCGTGGGCCCGGTTCAGTCCGACTTCGGCTGGGTGGTCGCAAAGGTCGATTCGGTGAAGCTGATCGGCGGAAAGAGCCTCGAGCAGGCGCGCTCCGAGATTGCGGCGAAGCTGACCGCCGACAAGCGCAAGAGCACGATCGAGAACCTGTTTGACAAGGCGCAGAACGCGCTCGACGGCGGCAGCAACTTCACCGAGGTCGCGACACAACTGAAGCTCCCCGTGACCACGACCCCGCTCGTCACTGCGCAGGGCACCTCGCGCAACGATCCCAACTTCAAGCTCGGCCCGAACCTGGCGCCAGCCGTGAAGTCGGGTTTCGAGATTGCGCCGAATGACGAGCCGGAGATCGCGACTCTTCCGAATGACGGCGGCTACGCGATCGTCTCTCCGGACCAGATCGTCCCCGCAGCACCCGCGCCGCTCGCGAGCATCAAGGACCGGGTGGCCAACGACTGGATCCAGACGGAAGCGCTAATCCGCGCCCGCAAGGCAGCGGACCAGATCGCGGCGAAGGCCTCGGCCGGCATGTCGCTGGCCGATGCCGTCAAGCAGAGCGGAGTGAACGCACCCATTCAGCCGCTTTCCGCGCGCCGCATCCAGATCGCCCAGAGCAGCCAGCCCGTGCCGCCGCCCGTGCGGGTCCTGTTCTCGCTCACGCAGGGCAAGAGCCGCGCCGTTCCGGACCAGCAGGGGCGTGGCTTCTTCGTCGTCAAGGTCAACAAGATCGTACCCGGCAACGCGCTTTCGCAACCCGCAATAATCGGCAGCATGACGCATGAGCTGCAGCGCGCAACCGAAGACGATTATGCACGTCAGTTCCTCGCTGCCATCCGTGCCGAGCTGAAGGTGCAGCGCAACGAGAGCGCCATCGCGGACGTGAAGCGGCGCTTGGCGACAACGGCGAGTTAAACACCCGGGCGCAGGCGACTTGACGGCCAATGTCATGTTGCCTACACGTTCTCCGTTCGTTCCATAACGGAACGGGGGAGTAACGCCACATGCTCACCGCCAAGCAGCGCGAGTTGCTGATGTTCATTCGCGAACGTCTCGACGACAACGGCGTTTCGCCGAGCTTCGACGAGATGCGCGAGGCGCTTGACCTCAAGTCGAAGTCCGGGGTGCACCGGCTCATTTCAGCGCTTGAGGAACGTGGGTTCATCCGCCGCCTCCCGAATCGCGCCCGGGCGCTGGAGGTGGTCAAGATTCCGGAGACCGTGGCCACAAACACGCCGGCGCCACCGCCTGCCCAGCTTCGCCCTGCACTTCCCGCGGCAGCGAACGACACGCTCGAAATCCCGATGCATGGCCGGATCGCGGCCGGAACCCCGATCGAGGCACTGCAGGGCACGGAATCCTTCTCTGTTCCGGCGGCGCTGCTCGGTCCGGGCGAACATTACGCGCTCGAAGTCTCCGGCGACTCCATGGTCGACGAAGGGATCCTCGACGGCGACTTCGCATTGATCCGCAAGGTGGATACGGCCCGCGAAGGGGAGATCGTGGTCGCGCTCATCAACAACGAGGAAGCGACGCTCAAGACGTTCCGGCGTGAGGGCAATATGATCCGCCTCGATCCCGCCAACCGGAATTACGAAGCCCAGCGCTACCGCCCCGAGCAGGTCAGCATCCAGGGCCGCCTCGCCGGCCTGATCCGCCGGTACTGAGCCCCGCAATGGCTGGACCGCGCATCGACTATGTGGAACTGCCGAGCGCAACCGCGCACGAAGTCACGGGCGCATTCTACGCCAAGGCGTTCGGCTGGGAGTTCACGAACTACGGGCCAGACTATTCGGCAACGACGACGGGCGATGTCGATGTCGGCCTCAACGGACAACCTGACGAGGCGCTTGCAGCCCCCCTGCCCGTCGTTCGCGTGCAGGACCTGGAGGCTGCATTCGACGCCGTCGTGAAGGCCGGCGGCACCATCGCCAAACCGATCTTCTCGTTCCCGGGCGGCCGCCGATTCCAGTTCATCGATCCGGCGGGCAGCGAGCTTGCCGTCTGGAGCGAGACCTAGGCCTACTCCGCCGTCGTCGGGTCGATAACGCTCCGAACCTGCGAGATGCTGTTGGCCGGGAAGCCGCCACGCTCGGCGTGGTCGCGGATCATCTGCTCGTTAGGGGCTCGGTAGATGCAGTAGATTTTGTCGTCGGTGACGTACGAGTGGACCCACTGGATCTCGGGTCCAAGGTCACGCAGGACCGAACAGCTGGTCTGTGACGCACCCTGGAGGTCGCTGGGACCTAACGAACCGACACCCGGCATTTCACGCTCGATCACATATTGCGGCATGTTGACCTCCCCTGTTGGAGGCGGTCCTCATACGCCATTCCGGAGCGATCGTCAGTAGCGCCAGGGGTGCTGCTCCACGCGCTCGGCGACGGTCTCGACGTGCGGCGAGGAGCCGAGGTAGAGGGCGACGCCGCCGCTTTGGCGGAGCGACGTTCTGTCGAGCTTGAGCCAGCCCGGTGCGCAGCCGCGGGGCAGCCGCCGGTCCGAGACGACGATGTCCGCCGCTTTGCAGGCGCCGGTGAGCGTCTGCCACCCGATCCGCGTCGATGAACGGGTCGCCAGCAGCCGCCATTCCGCGTTCGGTTTCCGAATCACGGCGGCACAGCTGTCGCGAGTGCACGAACTGAATGCCGTGGAGCCCAGGTTCGCAGGCTGCCCGTCGAACCCGGACGCTTCCGCAAACAACTGCCGCACGTAGTCGCCAGCGGCGTCGCGCAGGAGCAAGGGTTTGCCGTCTTCCACGACCACCAGATGACGGCCATCGCCGGTCACGAGCACGTCCGGCGCCGGTGCCGCCCAGGCGGCGATCGCACCGATGGCGATCGGCACAAGCCCGAGAAGCCGCAGGCGCGTGCTCCACAGGCACAGCCACAGCCCGCCAGCGATCATCAGCCCGAACGCCCACGGCGGCATCGACGGAAGCATTGCGACCGCACCCGGCACCGCCGCCACGGCCCTCGCGAGGCCTAGCAGCAGCTTCAGCGAAAGCTCCGTCAGCCACCACAGCGGCTTCCCGAGGCCGATCAGGTCAAGCAACAGGGCTCCACCTTCCAGCGGCATGATTGCGAAGGTAGTCAGCGGGATCGCGATGATATTCGCCCCCACGCCGTAGAGGCCGGTGCGATGAAAGTGGAACAGCGCCATGGGCATGAGCGCGACTTCGACGGCGAGACCGGTGAGGACGATGCCAGCAAGTGCGCGCAGCGTGCGGCCGATTACCCCCTCTTCGCGCCGCTCCAGCAGCCGCCGTGCCCAGCGCGTCGAATGCAGCGCGATAATGGCGGTCACCGCGCCGAAGCTCATCTGGAAGCTCGGGCCGGCGAGCGCCTCGGGCCGGAACAGCAGGACGGCCAGCGCGCCCACCGCCACGAGACGAAGGCTGATGGGCTCTCTGCCGAGAGCAATGCCAAGCAGGACCAGCACCGCCGCGACACAGCTTCGCACGGTCGGCACCTGCGATCCGGTCAGCAGGGTGTACCCGATGCCGGCGGCGGCAGCGATCGCCGCGGAGACCAGCACGAGATTGAAGCGAAGCGCGAGCCGCTCGCTCAGCGCGAGGAGCTTCAGGCTCAGAAGCATGGCCGCGGCGACTACGGCAGCGATGTGGAGTCCGCTTACCGACAGCAGGTGCGTCAGGCCGCTGCTGCGCATGGCGGCGGCATCGGCTTCGCTGACGCTGTTCTGATCGCCGGTGACCAGTGCGACCGCTATCCCGGCCTCATCCGTGGGAAGGCTGGCGCGGACATGATCGCCGAGGCGCTGCCGGACGCGATCGAGGCGCTCGGCGGACGCGATGTGGTGACCTCGACGGGTCCAAGTGCCTTGCCTACCGCCCCGATCTGCCGGAACCAGGCATCCTTCGCGAAGTCGTAGGTTCCGGGAAGCGCCATCGAAGGCGGCGGCGCCAGGCGCGCTCGTAATCGCACCTCGCTCCCGCTCGCAAGGCCCGCCGGCGCCTTGTCGGCGTCGATGGAAACCCGCACCCGGTGCGGAAGCGCGGGGTCGGCGGTTATCAGAGTCAAACGGACGGTTCCCCGCGCGACGAGCCGCTCCACGGTCTCCACCCGTGCATCCAACGAAACGACCGTGGGCCGCGCGAGGCGCGGCGCCGATACCCATTCAGCGCGAGCCCAGACGAGAGCGCACCCGACAGCCATTGCAAGACAGAAGATTCCGGCCGATCGCCCCGCCCTTCCGGCTCCGGACAGCAACCCAGCCAGGAACAGCGCGGCGCCGATGCACAGCACCGCTAACCACTGCTTCGGGCTGCCCAAGGCGAACCAGGCGGCGATCCCCGCGCCGAAGCCGACCGCGAGCCACGGCGGAAGCTGGGCGCGCTCCGCCTCGAGCAGGCTTTCCAGCCTCTCGTTCCAAGCGCTCAAACGCGCCTTCCAGTAGCCCCGAGCCCGCTGTGGAAGAGGCGCACCCGCTATGTTAGGGGCGCTCATCCATTGCATTTCGCCATGCAAAAAAGAGCAAAGCGCGCCCAAGCGCAAGCGGAGAAACATTGACTAGCGCAAGCGATCACTCGCCGCCCGAGAAGCCCGTCGTCACCCGTTTTGCGCCCTCGCCGACCGGCTTCCTGCACATCGGCGGAGCGCGGACGGCGTTGTTCAACTGGCTGTTCGCCCGCCACCATGGCGGCAAGTTCCTGTTGCGCATCGAGGATACGGACAAGGCCCGCTCCACGACCGAGGCCATCGACGCGATCCTCGACGGGATGAACTGGCTGGGCCTCGATTGGGACGGACACGAATATTACCAGTCGCAGTTCTGGGCGCGCCATGCCGAAGTCGCCCACCGCCTGGTGGAGCGCGGCGCCGCCTACCGCTGCTACATGACGCAGGAAGAGCTTGCGGCTCAGCGCGAGGCTGCGCAGCGAGAGCGCAAGCCGTTCCGCATCAACAGCGCCTGGCGCGACATCACCGACGAACAGGCGGGCAGGCCGTTCGTCATCCGCCTGAAGGCGCCGCGCGAAGGCGAGACCGTCATCGACGACCGCGTGCAAGGCCGCGTGACGGTCCAGAATGCAGAGCTCGACGACTTCATCCTGCTGCGGTCCGACGGGACGCCGACCTACATGCTTGCGGTGGTCGTCGACGATCACGACATGGGCATCACCCACGTGATCCGCGGTGACGACCATCTCAACAACGCGTTCCGCCAGCTCGCCATCATCAAGGCGATGGGCTGGCCGGAGCCGGTCTATGCCCACGTGCCGCTGATTCACGGCCCTGACGGAGCGAAGCTGTCGAAGCGCCATGGCGCGCTCGGCGTCGACTCGTATCGGGACGAACTCGGGCTCCTCCCCGAAGCCGTGTTCAACTATCTGCTTCGGCTCGGCTGGGGACATGGTGACGACGAAATCATCTCCCGCGAGCAGGCGATCGAGTGGTTCGGGCTGGAGAATGTGGGCAAGTCGCCTTCCCGCTTCGACTTCAAGAAGCTCGAGAACCTCAACGGACACTACATCCGTGAAGCGGAAGACGAACGCCTGACCGAGCTGGTAGCGGCCAAGCTCGGCCTTACCGACGAGCGCAGGGCGCTGCTGTTGCACGCCATGCCGGAGCTGAAGGCTCGGGCGCACACCATTCACGAGCTCGGCGACGGGGCCGCGTTCCTGTTCGCCGAGCGGCCGCTGGCGCTGGACGAGTCCGCTGCAGCGCTCCTGAGCCCCGAGTCCCGTCCCCTCCTCCGGGCTGCGCATGACGCCCTTGCGGTTGTCGAGGACTGGACCAAGGAATCGACCGAGCAGGCGGTGCGCTCCGTCGCAGACAACCAGGGCGTCAAGCTCGGCAAGCTTGCGCAGCCGCTCCGAGCGGCGCTTACGGGCCGCACCAGTTCGCCCGGCATTTTTGACGTCCTCGTGTTGCTGGGTAAGGGCGAAAGCCTGAGCCGTATCGCCGACCAGTTAGTGGAGCCGAATGAATGACCGACAAGACCGTAGCACTGAGCACCCCGGCGGGTAATTTCGATTACCCGGTCCTGGACGGCTCCGTCGGTCCCGAAGTGATCGATATCCGCAAGCTCTATGCCCAGACCGGCATGTTCACTTACGACCCGGGCTTCACCTCGACGGGAAGCTGCGAGAGCGCGATCACCTACATCGACGGCGAAAAGGGCGTCCTCCTCCACCGCGGCTACCCGATCGAGCAGCTCGCCGAGCACTCGACCTTCATGGAAGTCTCGTACCTGCTGATCCACGGCGAGCTTCCCAACCAGGAGGAGCTCGACAGCTTCGTCCACACCATTTCGCGCCACACCATGGTGCACGAGCAGCTCGCGACCTTCTTCCGCGGGTTCCGGCGCGACGCGCACCCGATGGCGATCATGTGCGGCGTCGTCGGCGCCCTGTCCGCTTTCTACCACGACAGCACGGACATCACCGATCCCGACCAGCGGATGATCGCGTCTCACCGCCTGATTGCGAAGATGCCGACGCTGGTGGCGATGGCGTACAAGTACAGCCTCGGCCAGCCCTTCATGTTCCCGCAGAACAGCCTGACTTACACCGGGAATTTCCTGCGCATGACGTTCGGCGTTCCGGCTGAGCCGTATGAGGTCAACCCGATCATTGAGCGGGCCATGCGGCGGATCTTCATCCTCCACGCCGACCACGAGCAGAACGCGTCGACGTCAACCGTTCGCCTGGCGGGTTCTTCCGGAGCGAACCCATTTGCGTGCGTCGCGGCGGGCATCGCCTGCCTGTGGGGCCCGGCGCACGGCGGCGCCAACGAGGCTGCACTCAACATGCTCCGGGAGATCGGGACGACGAAGCGGATCCCCGAATATATCGCCCGCGCCAAGGACAAGAACGACCCGTTCCGGCTGATGGGCTTTGGCCACCGCGTCTACAAGAACTTCGACCCGCGCGCGAAAGTCATGAAGGCGACGGCGGACGAAGTGCTCAAGGAGATGGGCGTCGACGATCCGGTGTTCGACGTCGCTCGCGAGCTCGAGCAGATCGCGCTCAAGGACGAGTATTTCATCGAGAAAAAGCTCTATCCCAACGTCGATTTCTACTCGGGCATCATCCTGTCGGCGATCGGCTTCCCGACCGACATGTTCACGGCGCTGTTTGCGCTGGCCCGGACCGTCGGCTGGGTTGCCCAATGGAACGAGATGATCTCGGACCCCGAACAGAAGATCGGCCGCCCTCGCCAGCTCTATGTCGGCGAGCCGCAGCGCGACTACGTTCCGGTCGAAAAGCGCGGCAGCGCCGCCTAGGCGCTCGGCAGCGTCAGGGTAAAGCGTGCGCCCTCTCCGGGCGTGCTTTCCAGCGTCACGTCGCCGCTCATCGAGCGGGCAAGGCGCCGCGAGATCGCAAGCCCCAGGCCGGTGCCGCCGAGCTGCTCGTCGGCGCGCTCGAACCGCTCGAAGATCCGCTGCTGATCGGCGGGCGCGATGCCCGGCCCCTGATCGGACACGGTCACGGAAGAGCTTCCGGCGGAAGCCGAGAAGTGCAGCTCGACCCGGCCACCTTCGGGCGAGTGGCGGACGGCGTTGCCGATCAGGTTGACAAGGATCTGAATCACGCCCCGCTCCTCACCGCTTGCGGGCAGGGCCCCGCTCTCGTCGGCACGGATCTCCACGCGCCGCTCTTCGGCGGCAGCTTCGAGCATTACCACGGCTTCCGCAGCCAGTGCAGCCAGATCGACCGTGGACGGCGCCTGCGCCGGCTCCTCGTTCATCGACTGCACGACGGACAGCAGGTGCCGGGCAGCCGCGGCGATGTCGCCACCGTAGCCGGCGTAATTGTTGCGAAGCGGCCCGTCGGCGCGATCGAGGATTCGCTCGGCGCCCTCAATGATGCGGTCGAGCGGCGAACGCAGTGCTTCGTCCAGGGCATGGTCGAACGCAGCGCTTCGTGACGGCGCAGCCGCCGGCTCTTCGTCGCCGGTCTGCGCAGTGCCGCGAAACCCGGCGAAAGCACCGTCGGTGCCCGTGTCGACCTCGCCGCTGAGAACTAGCGTCTTGCCGTCATCAGACCGGGTACGCGCGGCCTGTCCCGAGAAGCTGCTTCGGCTTGCAAGTGCAAGGAGCAGCGGCAAGTCGCCTGAATCGTCTTCCTCGAGCCGGAGCACGCGCGTCAGAGGCTTTCCGGTCGCCTCGGCAACGTCGACGCCGAGATATTCCGCGAGGCGGTCGGACATGGACGTCAGGCGAAGCTGATCGTCGACCGACCATTGATTGGGTTCAACGGCCGGAGTCGCCTCGGGTGGAGCACCGCCGAGGATGGACGCGAGGCGCGGGCCGGCGGCGGGGCGGCTCGTCCAGTTCTCGAGCGAGAGCAGGACGTCTTCGCCGTGCGGCGAAGCGCGAACCACCAGTTCGATGTCTTCATCGTTGGATGCCACGACCGCGGGCCGTGACACCGGGATTCCGAGCTTGCGCGCAAGTTGGGCGATGGCGGCGACCTGCGGCAGGGCCAGGGTCTTGCCGAGCCCCGATCCGGCGTCGCACTGCAGCCGCTCCAGCTCGGGATCAGCGCTCACCAGGCGGCCGGAGCCGTCGAGGCGGCCAGCAACAGCTTGTTCGGTCGGGAGGCTCGCCATCAATGCTGATCCATCACTGTCACGGCACGACGGTATTGCGGGTCTGTCGTCAACCACGCGCGACGGTCCTCGACTTCCGCTTCGTCCATCATGTCGAATATCGAAATGGCTGTGCCCGGGTCGCTGAGGCCCAGGAGGTCGCCGACGCCGGCAAGCATCCCGGCAGCCGACTGGCGCGAGACCCCGCCCATGCGCAGCAGCGCCATGGCCCGGCCCGAATCGCCGGACATCAGCTCGTCGAAGGCAATCCCGCCGTGAATGTCCGCACGTTTGGCGAGGGCTTGCGCGACAAAGATCATCTCGCCCTCCAAGGCGGCGCTGAGCATCAGATCGTCAGTCAGCGCCTGCTCGTGGTGAAGCAAATCAACGAGTGACGCCGTCAGGCTGTCGAGGCTGTTGGCGCGATCCTGGCGAGCGACGACCTCGCGGGCTGCGGCAGCGAGCATGCGATCGACCTCGGCTGGCCGGCTCGTCTTCGACAGATCCGACCGCATGAGGGCCGCGACGGCGTGGACGAGGGCCGACGCTTCGTTGTCAGAGAGATCGTCGAAGTGCAGCAGGCACTGGCCGAAGGGATCCCTGCGACGCCCGCGGGCAATGATCAGCGACATCGCGGTGGCCGCCACCTGGCCATTGGAATGACTGACCAGGCCTTGCAGGACGCGGGCATCCCTGCGGCCGCTGCGGGACCTGGCTGCGCTCGATACCCTTTCCTCGTCGGCTCGGCGGAGAAGCAGGCGAACAAGTTCGGTGCGGTCCAGGAGGCCGGCCTCGGCAAGCCGCTGCGTCAGCGGAAGATTGCCGTCGTCGTTCGCGGCCGCTGATACCGGCAGAGCCGCGCGGAGCTGGTCGACGACGTCGCTGACCAGGCAATGGAGCATCGCTGTCATCAGCGCCCGCTCCTGCTCGCTCAGGCGGTCCGCCGGGCTCAGGAAGAAGTCTGTGCGGACAGTCCGCAGACGGTCGCGACCGCCTGTGCCCGGCGGTGCGTTTGGCTGGTCCTCAAGACTAGCGCGGATCGGCCATTCCTCGGGCATCATTCGACCCCAATTATCCGGCGGAGGTTAACTTCGGGTCAACCCAGCGAGTGCCCGCCGCACGTGCTGCACCAGGAAAAAGCTCGCACCGGCATAGACAAGCAAGGTCAGCAGGTAGGACGTCCAGGCACCGGCAACTGCAAAGGGAACGGCGAGCAGGATCGCATTGCGACGGGAGAACAGCCACACGTCGGATTCGGCACCCGGCTGCCCTTCGAGCCGCGTCGCCTCGGCAAAAGCGCCCGCCGCCAGAGCGGTGACGAGCGCGCCCCAACCTGTGTTGTGGCGCATCTCCCAGAGTCCGAGCGCGCCCAGCGCCAGCCCCGCTGCCGGCCAGAGGAGCCGGGCAGCCCAGGACCTCGCGGGCAGCGGCCGCAATCGCAGCACCGCGAGGCGGCGGGCGATCAGGTCGAGGGGAGCCGACAAGCCGAGTAGCACCAGGCCTGCGCCCAGCCACCCGCGTGTGAACGTCACCGCCGCGGCGATCGTCAGCAGCAGCGCTCCCCACATCAGCCACGCCGGCTTGACCGAAGTGTCCATCAGCTGCGCGGTCGCAAGCTCCTCCACCGGCGCGAAAACGAACCGGCTGGCCCAGTCGTCACGCGGCTGGCGCGAGCCGGCGACGAGATGGCTTTGAAAGACCTGGAGCTGTTCTGCGGTCTCGACGAGCAGCGGTTCGGAGTCCTTCTCCACCGCGAGGCGGCGCGCACCATCTTGCACCGCCCTCCGCAACAGCGTGGATTGAAGATCCCAGTCCCCGAGGATTGCCGCCGTCGCGCCAAGCATGTGGGAATCCGCAATCGCGATGCCCGCCCAACGGGACTGCGCGTCGATCCGTTCGTTCTGCTCGTGCGAGGCGTCGTCGGGCACCGTCGCGATGACGGGTTCGGCATCTTCGGCGAGGTCGAACAGCAGCTGGGCGGGTGGCGCAATCCCATCGCCGATCATCAGCACGCTCGACCCGGCCTCGAACCGCGTGGCGACTTCGTGGACGTCGCTGACCGGGAACACGCCGTAGCCGTCGCCGCGCAGGCGCTCGAACGCGTCCTGAAGCGCCTGAGGCACCCGCTCGACCATCACCACGATCGGAGCAGCGCCCGCCGCAGCCGCGCAGCGCACCTGATATTCGAGCAGGGTCCGCCCGGCGAGCGGCAAGAGCGCACGCAGTCCGCCGGAATCGTCCTCCAGATAGGCGCCAAGCAGCGCGCCTAATGCCATTCCCTACCCCTTCGGCAACCCAGCGTCGGGCCCCTCTCTAATCGCTTTCGCCCACGGGCAAAGATGGTAAACTGCCATGCCATGATCCCAAGCCCACAGCGCTCCGAGCCGCTTGCACCGCCAGCGGAAGACGTCGAACCGCTCGAATTGGACGGTGAAATCGCCGCTCAGCCGACGTTCGACACCGATCAGTGGGCCGAAGCGCAGAGCGCCGGCGGCCGGCAGGTTCTCGGTGCCGCACTGACGGTCATTGCCGCGCTGTGGCTCGCCTACACGGCTTGGTCGGCCGGGCGTTCGCTCGGTGGTCAGCCGCTCTCGTCGCCGCTGATCGCACAATGGGTTGCGATCGCCGCCGGTCCGCTAGCCTTGCTGGGCCTCGTCTGGCTGATGTTTGGCCGAACGCGGCGCAAGGAAAGCGAGCGTTTTACGCAGTCGGTGATCGCAATGCGGTCCGAGGCGCGCTCGTTGGATGCACTTTTGGCCGTGTTATCGCAGCGGATCAGCGACAGCCGGTCCGAACTGACAACCGTAGCGCAGCAACTGATGCGGCTTGGCGATGATGCCAGCGACCGCCTGTCCGGGATCACCCGGCAATTCGAATCGAGCAGCGATCGCCTCGCCCGCCACGGCAGCGCCCTCGATCGTGCCGCCGAATCGGCGCGAACCGATATCGCGGTGCTCCTCGACGACCTGCCCCGGGCCGAGGCTGCGGCGCGCGGCGTCTCCGAGCAGCTGCGGACCATTGCCAGCGAGTCGACCACCAGGGCCGGCGAGCTTGGCCAGCAGGTCGCCGCGCTTGCCCAGCACACCCGCGACACCGAGACCAGCGTCGACGAGGCGACACGCCGGCTGACCGAACACCTTGCGACCATCGACACTGCCGGTGCATCTGCCGCCGACCGCCTCAACCAGGCGGAGAAGAGCTTCTCCGGCGCGCTCGACCTGCTGCTCGACCGCACCGTTGCCACTCTCGACCAGATCCGCGCCGGTATGGATGCACAGTCCGCTGCAGTATCCGCACTGGTGCACCAGGCTTCCGCTGGCATCGGCCGCGCCGGCGCCGAAGCCGCCGAAGGCCTTGCCGGCAACCTCGATCGCGCGACGGAGTCCATCGAGGGCCTCTCCGGCCGTGTTGCCGAGCAGGAACGCGCCTCACAGCGGATGATTGCCGAGATCGACCGCGGGCTCGCGATGATCGACGAGCGCTTCACGCATCTGGCATCCCAAGGCGACGCGCGAGCCAACCGCTTCCTCGAATCGCTCGCCCGGGCTCGCGCCGAGCTCGACCAGCTCGGATCGCAGGCCGGCACGCAGGAGCATGCGATCGGCGCGATCTCGGAACGCACCGCATTGCTCCGCGAGAGCATCGAGCAACTCGCCGACGAGGTTCGTGAGCGCGTCGGGACCGCAATCGGGGAAGCACAGGGCAGCACCGATCGCCTGATCGAAGCCGCTGCGGCGGCCCGGCCCGACATCGGCTGGGTGCGCGACGCTGCCGTCGAGGCGAGCGAACGAATTGCCGGAGCGACAAGCCAGATCGGCGAGCAGCATGTGCGTTTCGCTGGACTGCTTGCCGACGTAGACGACGGGGTCGGCAACGCCAGGTCGCGCATAGAGGAACTCGCAGGGGCGATTGCCGGTGCCCAAAGCGAAGCGGCCAGCCTCAGCGCCGAAACGGCCCCGGCGCTGGTTGCAGCGCTCATGCAGGTCAAGGACGCTGCATCCCACGCCGCGGAACGCGCCCGAGAGAGCATCGAGGCGATCATCCCGGCAAGCGCTGGCAAGCTGTCACAAGCCGCGCGCGAAGCGCTTGAAAAGGTCATCCGCGAAAGCATCGAGGAGCGTCTCCGGTCGGTGGAAACGGTGGCGGCGATCGCTGTCGACTCGGCCCGTGCTGCTTCCGAACGCCTCACGCAGCAAGTGATGAGCCTCGGCCAGAGCGCGCTAGCGCTCGAGCAGCACATGGAGGAAACCAGCAAGGAGCAGCGGGAGAAGGACAGTGAAGCCTTCGCGCGCAGGGTCTCGATGCTGATCGACTCGATGCACTCGGCTGCGATCGACGTGGGCAAGATCCTGTCCGACGAGGTCGACGAGCGCGCCTGGGACTCCTACCTCAAGGGCAATCGCGGCGTGTTTACGCGGCGGGCCGTGCGCCTTCTGAATGGCAGCGAGACTCGCGCTATCCGTGCGCATTACGACGCCGAGCCTGAATTCCAGCAGTCGGTGAACCGGTACATCCACGACTTCGAGGCAATGCTCCGGCGCGTCCTTGCGGAGCGGGACGGAGCGATTATTGCCGTGACGCTCATGTCGTCTGACATGGGCAAGCTCTACGCCGCGCTTGCTGAGTCGATCAAACGAGGGTGGACCCAATAGTAATGAAGTTTTTCTCGAAGCTCGCCGCCCCGAATGAAGCTGAAACGCCAAAGCCCGACGCTGAAGAAAAGCCTGCAAAGCCGCGGAGTTACACCGTCGGCTGGCTGCTGCAGGTGAACAAGACGAGCGTTATCTGGGATGCTCCCCAGCCATTCAAGACCGGCACGGCGAAGAACCCAGTCGCCAAATCGGTTGCTCAGTGCCCGGCAGTCCTGGACTTCGACCGGCGCTACTTCGTCATCAACTGCCCGATCGACCTGCACCTCCGCCTGAGCAACAACAAAGGCGAACTCGGCATTACGAACATGCTCTTCGACAAGAGCCCGATCCGCCCGAACGCACTATCGGACATGGTCGTGTTCCAGCCCCAGGAAGAGTGGCGGGATCCCACCAAGCCCGTTCTGCAGATGATGACGTCGTACATCTTCGTTTCGGACCATCCGATCTACGTGAACCAGTATCCGCCATTTCTGAACTACAATCCGGTGGCGCGCCCCGGTGTGCAGATCAATGGCCGCTTCCCGATCGATATCTGGCCGCGCGCGCTGCAGTGGGCATTCGAATGGCACGACATGTCCAAGGACCTGGTCCTGAAGCGCGGCGAGCCCCTGTTCTACGTCCACTTCGAAGGGCCCGATCCATCCGCGCCGGTGCGGATGATCGAGGCGAAGAAGACGCCTGAACTGGTCGACTACATCGATTCGATTACCGGGGTGACCGAGTACGTGAGCCAGACCTACTCGCTGTTCAAGAATGCGCGGGAACGTCGTCCCGAAAGGCTGCTCTACCCGAAGGAGTAGCAGCCACGAGCCCGGGCTGCTCTAGAGCCGGTGGTAGATGTCGAGGTCGTCCGGCGTAATCCAGCCGTTCGCCCAGTTCAGATAGTAGATCGCGAATAACACTGCCGCGACGGCTGCCGACTTGAGGAGATGCCGCTTCAGGTCGAAGCGATGCGGCGCGCTGTCTGCCTGGCCGGGGACCTTGGGCGCCCCGACCTCCTCGTCGGTCTTCACACCGAATGGCAGCAGCGCGAAGGCCGTCGCTGAAATGAACAGGAAATAGATCGCAATGATCGACGTGAACTTCATGGCTGCGGGTTAGCGGCCTACCTGAAGCAGAGTAACGTCTACGAGTGGCTTCTTTCCGGTCCACAGGGTGGCGCAACGGCGGACCGCAAGACGCACTGCTTCGCGCACCTTGTCCTCGTCGCCGGGAGGTGTGAACGCCCGCTTGGCCGCGTCCGTGGCGTCGGCGATGAAATCGTCGCGATCTTCCTCGACGGGCACGCCGAACGGCCGGACGAGCGGCGCGCCGGCCAGTTGGCCGTTTCTGCCGACCGGCACGGACACCGCAATGAGGCCACCGAAGCCGATCCGACGCCTCTCGTTGATGGTTGCGCCGTCGGCCGGGAGAATAACGTCCCCGTCGAGGACGAGTTGCCCAACATGGAGCTCGCTAATCTTCTTCGGATCGCCGGGTGCGAGACGAATGACGTCGCCGTTCTTCTGGACGATGGCGTGGGGAATGCCGCTGGACAGCGCCAGTCGCGCATGTTCGGCCAGATGGCGCGGCTCGCCGTGGACCGGCACGACGACCTGCGGACGGACCCATTCATACATCTGCACTAGCTCGGGCCGCCCCGGGTGGCCGGAGACGTGGACATGGGCCTGCCGCTCGGTGACGATGCGGGCGCCCAGGTCGGACAAGGCATTCATGATGCGACCGATGGCGACTTCGTTGCCGGGGATGATGCGCGACGAGAAGATCACCGTGTCGCCGCCGGTCAGCTTCAATTCGTGGTTGCCGAGCGCGATGCGGCCAAGCGCGGCGCGCGGTTCGCCCTGCCCGCCGGTGGCAATGATCAGGACTTCATCGCGCGGAAGTCGCATGGCTTCCTCGAAGCTGATCGGCCGCGGGAAATCCTTGAGGTAACCGGTCGACTGAGCGACGCGCAGGATGCGGTCGAGCGAGCGGCCGGCGATGCACACTTGCCGCCCGCTTTCGAGGCCGACGCGGCCGATCGTCTGCAGCCGGGCGGCGTTTGACGCAAAGGTAGTGACGAGCACGCGCCCCTTGGCGTTCTTGACTTGCTCGAGCAGCCCCTGGTGGACGCTCTCTTCCGAGCCGGAGAAGCTGTCCTGGAAGACGTTGGTCGAGTCACAGACTAGCGCCCTCACGCCCTCGTCGCCGATCCGCTTCAGCGTCTCCACGCTTGGCGCTTCGCCGAGCACCGGAGTCTCGTCGATCTTCCAGTCGCCGGTGTGGAAGACGTTGCCGAACGGCGTCTCGATCAAGAGGCCATTTCCCTCCGGGATCGAGTGGGACAGGGCGACGAATGTGATCTTGAACGGCCCAAGCTCGATGCTGCCGCCGCGGTCCACGACGTTGAGCTTGACGTGGCCGGTGAGCCCCTCCTCCTCGAGCTTTCCTGCGATCAAGCCTGCCGTGAAGGGCGTTGCAAAAAGTGGAGCCTTCAGCTCCTCGCCGAGGTACGGCAGGGCGCCGATATGGTCCTCGTGCCCGTGCGTGAGGACGATGCCCGCGAGCCGTTTCTGCTGCTTTTCGATGAACTCAAGGTCCGGGAGGATGAGGTCGATGCCTGGGTAACTCGGGTCGGCGAAGGTCAGACCGAGGTCGACCATGATCCACTGGCCACGGCAGCCATAGAGATTGACGTTCATGCCGATCTCGCCCGAACCGCCGAGCGCACAGAAGATCAGTTCCTCGCCGGGGATCATTGAGATTCACTCGTTCCCATCTGGTGCAGCATGCTCAATCCCTGGATTGTAAGGTCGGGCTCAATGACGTCGAACACATCCGTGTGCTTGTCGAACAGGTCCGCAAGGCCGCCCGTCGCGATCACCGTCACGGGCCGTTCAAGCTCACGTTCGATGCGCTGGGTCAGGCCCTCCATCATCGCGACGTAGCCCCAGTAAATGCCGTTGATCATCTGCGTCTCGGTGGTGCGCCCGATCACCGAGAGGTTGTCCGCCGGTGCTTCGATGGCGATCCGCGGGAGCTTGGCTGCGGCGTTCACCAGCGCGTCGAGCGACAGGTTGATGCCAGGCGCGATGATGCCGCCCTTGTAGGCCCCGGAGGCGTCGACGACATCGAACGTGGTGGCCGTTCCGAAGTCGATCACGATGAGGTCGCCAGCGTGCTTCGCATGAGCCGCGATCGCGTTGAGAGCACGGTCGGCACCGACGCTCTGCGGCTCATCGACGTCCAGCAGGATCGGCCAGGCCGCCCTGCCCTGCCCCGCGACCAGCGGCTCGACGTGGAAATATTTGGATGCGAGGACTTCAAGATTGTGAAGAGCGCGCGGGACGACGGTGCCGATGATCACTGCGTCGACGTCGGCACGGCTATATCCCTCAAGCTCGAGCAGCTGATGCAGCCAGACGGCATATTGGTCAGCGGTGCGGCGGGGGTCGGTCGCGATCCGCCAGCGCGCCTTGATGGTGCTGCCGTCGACCAGCGCGAACACGAGGTTCGTATTTCCGACGTCGACGGCAAGCAGCATGGGCGGGTGACTAGACCGGAGCGTAACTGTTCACAACTCGACGTCGCCGGCACGGATCAGCTCGATCGCGCCCCCGTCGAGCAGCAATCGCAAGGCGCCATCGGGCTCAAGTCCACCGAAGCGGCCACTGATGGTCTCACTGTTCCCGAGGTGGACGGTTAGTTCGGTGCCGCGCGGATGGGCCCGATCCTGCCAGGCATCGACAAGCGCCGAGCTTCCCCCTGTGCGCCAGAAGGCAAGCAGGCGGCTGAAGCTGCCAGCGAGCAAAGGTGCGAAGGCTTCGGGCCTCATGGCACCGTCAAGCGACGCCGTCTGGCGGTCGGCCAGGTCCACTTTCGACGCCAGATTCACGCCGAAGCCGACCACGACCCGGTGGCCGCTTCGCTCGAGGAGGATGCCGGCGAGCTTCCTGCCCGACAGCAGGAGGTCGTTGGGCCACTTGAGCGACAAGGCCTGGCCGGGCACCGCCACGTCCACGGCTTCGATCAGGGCCAACCCCGCCGCAAGCGAGAGCATCGGCGCAGGTGGGTCCTCATCGCGGAGCTGGACCACCGTGCTGCCGTAGAAATTGCCCGCTGCGGGAACCCACTCGCGTCCGTGCCTGCCGCGGCCCGAAGCCTGGTCAAGGGCGACGAGCCAGTCACCTTCAACGGCGGCGCTGTCGGCGATCAGGTCGGCGTTGGTCGAGCCGGTCTGCTCGACGACCCGGATGCGGCTCAGAAGATCGACCCCGCGGCGCGATCGGTGATGGCCTGGAGCGGACCGATCAGCAGGTAGCCAAGCGGCGACACGAACAATGCCGCAAGCAGGATCAGGATGCCCTGCAGCGGCTGACGGACACGACCGTACGGAACCTCCGGGTCGTCGAAATACATGACCTTGACGATACGCAGGTAATAATAAGCGCCAATGACGGTGCCGATGATGCCGGCAACGGCCAGCGCCACGTAGCCGCTGGCGACGGCCGCGTTGAACACCATCAACTTCGGCCAGAAACCGAATAGCGGCGGAATGCCGGCCAGGCTGAACATGAAAGTGGCGATGGCGAGCGCGAAACCGGGGCGGGTCTGCGACAGGCCCGAGAGGCTCTCGATCGTTTCGACTGGCCGACCCTCGGCGTCGCGCATCCACAGGACGCAGAGGAAGGCGCCGAGCGTCATGACGATGTAGACGGCCATGTAGAACAGGACGGAGGACGCTCCGCGCGGCCCGGCCGCAGCAAGTCCGATCAGCGCGAACCCGACGTTGTTGATCGACGAGTAAGCGAGCAGCCGCTTGATGTTGGTCTGGCCGTATGCGGCGATTGCGCCCAGGAAGATCGAAGCGAGGGATGCGAAGATGACGATCTGGCGCCATGCATCGGTGGCCGGTCCGAGCCCTTCCAGGCAGACGCGGGTGGCCAGGAGCACCGCGGCAACCTTCGGAGCCGAAGCGAAGAATGCGGTGACCGGTGTCGGCGCGCCTTCATAGACGTCGGGCGTCCACATGTGGAACGGCACGACGCTCGCCTTGAACGCGAGACCGGCGAGGACGAAGACCAGGCCGAACAGCAGGCCGAGCGTTGGCGCGCCGCGGCCGAACGCGGCCGCGATGCCGTTGAAATTCATCGTGCCGGTAAAGCCATAGAGCAGCGAGATCCCGTACAGCAGAATGCCGCTCGCGAGCGCGCCCAGGACGAAATACTTGAGGCCGGCCTCGGCCGACCGTTCGTCGCTCCTGCGATAGGAGGCGAGGACGTAGGCGGCGAGGCTCTGCAGTTCGAGGCCCACGTAAAGCGACACGAGGCTCGTGGCGGACACCATCACGCTCATGCCGACGGCGCTGAACAGGATCAGCACCGCATATTCGCTGCTGTGCTCGGTCCCGCGCTCGAACCACCCATGAGCGGCGAGGATGGCAACGGCAGCGGCGGGGAACATGACCGCCTTGCCGAAGCTGGCGAAGAGGTCGGCGGAGAGCAGGCCGTCGAACACCGGTCCGGCGTGCGACGGAGCGCCGATCAGTGCGAAGGTGGCGGCAATCAGGAGCGCGATGGCCAGCCAGCTGGTCAGACCGGAAGCGCGCCGCCCGGCGAAGGCGGCGACGAGCATCAGCACGATGCCCCCGACACTGAGAATCAGCTCCGGAAGAATGGGTGCGAAGCCGCCCATCAATGCGTTCCTTGCTCGGCGGTCCGGGCCGGCACGGCATGCCCGGGCGTTGGACGGGAGTCGCCCTGGGGTGCCACCCGCTCAAGCCTGACGAGAACGCGGCCGACGTCCTTGCGAATCGGGCGCAGGAAGCTCTCCGGATAGATACCCATCCACAGCACGGCAGCGGCGATCGGCGCCAACAGCCACCATTCGCGGGCGCTGAGGTCGACCAGGGCGGCGGCCTCCGGCGTGCGGGCCTCACCGAAGGAGATCCGCCAGTACAGCCACAGCATGTAGGCCGCGCCCAGGATGATACCCGTGGTCGCAACGATCGCGGCCCAGGTGGAGGCGCCGTACGTACCGATGAGGGCGAGGAACTCGCCGACGAAGCCGCTGGTGCCTGGAAGGCCGACGCTGGCCATGGTGAACAGCATGAACAGCAAGGCGTAGCCGGGCATGTTGTTGGCGAGGCCGCCGTAGCGCTCGATCTCACGGGTGTGCAGGCGATCGTAAACGACGCCAACGCACAGGAAGAGCGCGCCCGAGACGAGGCCGTGGCTCAGCATCACGATCATCGCGCCTTCGATGCCCTGCCGGTTCATGGCGAACAGGCCGAAGGTCACGAACGCCATGTGCGCGACGGACGAATAAGCGATCAGCTTCTTCATGTCGCGCTGCACGAGTGCGACAAGGCTGGTGTAGACGACGGCGATTCCGGACAGGGTGAAGACTAGCGGCACGAACATCGCCGAGCCTTCCGGGAACATCGGCAGCGAGAAGCGGATGAAGCCGTAGCCGCCCATCTTCAGGAGGACGCCGGCAAGGATCACCGAGCCGGCGGTAGGCGCCTGGACGTGCGCATCCGGAAGCCAGGTGTGGACCGGCCACATCGGCATCTTCACCGCGAAGCTGGCGAAGAAGGCGAGCCACAGCCACTTCTGCGCTCCGACCGCGAAGTCGTACGCCATCAAGGCGGGGATCGACGTCGTGTGCGCGGTGAGCGTCATGTAGAGCATGGCGATCAGCATCAGCACCGAGCCGAACAGCGTGTAGAGGAAGAACTTGTAGCTGGCCTTGATGCGCTCGGCGCCGCCCCAGATGCCAATGATGAGGTACATCGGGATGAGGCCGCCCTCGAAGAAGATGTAGAACAGGAACAGGTCCTGCGCCGCGAAGACGCCGATCATCAGCGCTTCCATCAGCAGGAAGGCGGACATGTATTCCGGCACCCGGCGTTCGATCGCTCGCCAGCTGGCGCCGATGCAGATCGGCATCAGGAACACGCTGAGCATGATCAGCACCATCGAGATGCCGTCGATGCCGAGCGCCCAGCTGACACCGCCGCCAAGCGGCAGCCGCTCGACGAACTGCCACTGGGCGCCGTCAGGATTGTAGGCGGTCCACAGATAGACGCCGAGGACGAGGTCGATCAGCGTCGCGATCAGCGCGATCCAGCGGGCGCTATTTGCGTTGACGAACAGCGCAACCACGCCGGCGATCAGCGGCACCGCGATCAGGATGGTGAGCACTGGCAATCCGCTCACTTGGCCCACCAGATCGCCCAGGTGGCGGCACCGATCAGCCCAAGCAGCATCACCAGCGCGTACGAGTAGAGGTACCCCGACTGAACCCGCGCCGCGACGCGGTTGCCGGCGGCGACAGCCACTGCAGCGCCGTGCGGACCGAAGCGGTCGATCGTCTTCTCGTCACCGCGGTGCCAGAACAGACGGCCGAGCCAGATCGCCGGACGCACGAAGATGAGGCCGTAGAGCTCGTCGAAATACCACTTGTTGAGCACGAAGCGGTGCACTGGCGGGAAGGTCCGGACGAAGCCGCCTGCGGCGCGCGGATCACGGATATAGTTGTTCCAGGCGATCCACAGGCCCAGCAGCATCGCGATCGTCGGAGTCCATTTGATCCAGACCGAGATGTCTTCGCTGGCCTCCGCGAGGTGCTTGCTGAAAGCGACCGCACCACGCCAGAACTCGGGTGCGCGCTCTGGGCCGATGAAGATGTTATGGAATGCCTGTCCAGCGAGCACCGCACCGATCGCCAGCAGGCCGATCGGGATCAGCATGGTCAGCGGACTCTCGTGCGGGTGGTAACCGGCGGTGCCCTCGGGCGGCGTTGCCTGCGAATGCGAGCTGTCGCCATGCTCCGCGTCAGGATGATCGTGGTGTTCACCGTGAACCGCGTGCTGGATATGCTCCGACGCGGCCCAGCGCGGCTGGCCGAAAAAGGTCAGGAAGATCAGCCGCCAGCTGTAGAAGCTCGTCAGGAGCGCGGCGATCGCGCCGAGCCAGAAGGCGATCACGCCGGACACGGAGCCACTCGCCCAGGCGCTCTCGAGAATCGCATCCTTCGACCAGAAGCCGGCAAAGCCGAACCCGCCGCCGACGTCGACGCCAACGCCGGTGATCGCCAGCGTGCCCGCGACCATGACCCAGAAGGTGAAGGGGATCTGCTTCCGGAGCGCTCCGTAGAACCGCATGTCCTGCTCGTGGTGCATGGCGTGGATCACGCTGCCCGCACCGAGGAACAGCAAAGCCTTGAAGAAGGCGTGCGTGAACAGGTGGAACATCGCCGCGCCGTAGGCGCCGACGCCAGCGGCGAAGAACATGTAGCCGAGCTGCGAGCAGGTCGAATAAGCGATGACGCGCTTGATGTCATTCTGCGACGTGCCGATCGTCGCTGCAAAGAAGCAGGTGATCGCGCCGACCCAGGTGACGACGTGCATCGCCGTCGCGCTGGCGTTGAACATCGGCGACAGGCGGCAGACCATGAACACGCCGGCGGTGACCATCGTCGCCGCGTGGATGAGGGCGCTGACCGGCGTCGGGCCTTCCATCGCGTCCGGCAGCCAGGTGTGGAGGCCAATCTGCGCCGACTTGCCCATCGCGCCGACGAACAGCAGCAGGCAGAGCAGCGTCATGGTGTCGACGCGCATGCCGGCAAAGCCGATCGTCGATCCCGCCATGTGCGGCGCTGCGGCCAGGATAGCAGGGATCGAGACGGTTCCGAACACCAGGAAGGTGCCGAAGATGCCGAGGCTGAAGCCGAAGTCGCCGACCCGGTTTACGACGAACGCCTTGAGTGCCGCGGCATTGGCCGACGGCTTGTAGTACCAGAATCCGATCAGCAGGTAGGACGCGAGACCCACCCCTTCCCAGCCAAAGAACATCTGGACCAGACTATCGGCGGTCACCAGCATCAGCATCGCGAAGGTGAACAGCGACAGATAGGCGAAGAAGCGCGGCTGGCTGGGGTCCTCGTCCATGTACCCCCAGCTGTAGAGGTGGACGAGGCTGGACACGCTGGTGACGACGACCAGCATGACGGCCGTCAGCGAGTCTAGCCGGAGCGCCCAGTCCACACTGAGGTCGCCTGAGCGGATCCAGTCGAGAACCGGCACGACGACGGGCTGCGCGTTGCCGGCGATATACTGGAAGAAGATCGGCCAGCTCAGCAGTGCGCCGATGAACAACGCGCCGGTCGTCACCACCTTCGCCGGCGTCTTGCCGATCCAGCGGCCCCCGAGTCCCGCAATGATGGCGGCGACCAGCGGCAGGAAAACGATAAGAAGGAGCGAGTGCATCAGCCGTGCATCCGCGTAGCCGCGTCGACGGCAATCGAACCCTGGCGGCGGAAGAAGATGACGAGGATGGCGAGGCCGATCGCCGCTTCGGCCGCAGCGACCGTCAGCACGAACATCGCGAGCACCTGCCCGGTGAGGTCGCCGAGGTAGGCCGAGAAGGCCACCAGGTTGATGTTCACGGCGAGCAGGATCAGCTCGATCGCCATCAGCATCAGGATGACGTTGCGACGATTGAGGAAGATGCCGAGCACGCCAATCGTGAACAGGATCGCCGCAACGGTGAGATAGTGCGCGAGGCCGATCACAGGGTCATCCCCTCACCTACTCCTGGCTTCAGGTTCTTGACCGCATCTTGCGGGCGCCGGGCGATCTGCCTGGCCGAGTTCTGAGCACGCGTGTCACGGCGCTGACGATGGGTGAGCACGATTGCGCCGATCATCGCCACCAGCAGGATCAGACCGGCGACTTCGAACGCGAACAGGTAGCGGCTGTAGAGAAGCTGGCCGATCGCGACGATGTTCGGCTGGTGCGTGACGGCGACGTGCCCGCCGCTGATGACCGGGCCCGCCCTCCAGGCGCTCACCGCAATGACGATCTCCGCGAGCAGGACCAACGCAATGATAATCCCGAACGGCAGGTTGCGCGTGAAGCCTGAGCGTAGCTGCGCGAAGTCGATGTCGAGCATCATGACGACGAACAGGAACAGCACCGCGACCGCGCCGACATAGACGATCACCACCAGCATCGCGATGAACTCGGCACCCACGAGCAGCATCAACCCCGCCGCGTTGAAGAACGCGAGGATAAGCCACAGCACGCTGTGGACCGGGTTGCGCGCGAAGATCACCGCAATCGCCGAAGCGATGGTGAGCGTCGCGAACAGGTAAAAGGCGATTGCTGCGATCAAGTGGGGGACCCTGTTGCGGCGCGCTTACTTGTAGGGTGCATCGGCGGCAAGGTTGGCGGCGATCGCCTGTTCCCACCTGTCACCGTTCGCGAGCAATTTCGCCTTGTCGTAGAGAAGCTCCTCGCGAGTCTCGACAGCGAATTCGAGGTTCGGGCCCTCGACAATCGCGTCCACCGGACAGGCCTCCTGGCACAGGCCGCAGTAGATGCACTTCACCATGTCGATGTCGTAGCGGGTGGTACGACGGCTGCCGTCCTCGCGCGGTTCGGCTTCGATGGTAATGGCAAGCGCCGGGCACACCGCCTCGCACAACTTGCAGGCGATGCAGCGCTCTTCGCCGTTGGGATAGCGGCGAAGCGCGTGCTCGCCGCGGAAGCGCGGGCTCTGCGGCGCCTTTTCGTAGGGATAGTTGATCGTCGCCTTTGGCTTGAAGAAATACTTCAGCGTCAGTGCATGACCGCGCAGAAGATCCCACAAGGTGAAGGCTTTGAGCCAGGCGATCATGCGCCGGCTCCATAACGGGTGAGCATCAGCCATCCGGATACCAGGAAAACGAAGACGAGGCTGAGCGGCAGGAAGATCTTCCAGCCCAGCCGCATGAGCTGGTCGTAGCGATAACGCGGGACGGTCGCGCGAACCCAGCTGAACACGAAGAAGAAGAAGCCCATTTTCAGGAACAGCCAAATGATGCCGGGCACCCAGTAGAGGAAGCCGATATTCAGCGGCGGCAGCCACCCTCCCCAGAACAGGATCGAGTTCAGCGCGCACATCAGGATGACGTTGCCGTATTCGCCCAGCCAGAACAGCGCGAAGCTCATCGAGCTATATTCGGTCTGAAACCCGGCAACGAGTTCGCTCTCCGCTTCGGTCAGGTCGAACGGCGTGCGGAAGGTCTCTGCCATCGAGCTGATCAGGAACACCACGGCCATCGGGAACAGCAGCGGGTTGAAGCCGAAGCCGTTGAACAGCCCGAGCACGTGACCGGTCTGCCTGAGTACGATGGTGCTGATGTTGAAGCTGTCGGCCCAGAGCACGACGGTGATCAGGACGAAGCCGATGGACACTTCGTAGCTCACCATCTGCGCGGCGGCCCGCAGTGCCGAGAAGAATGGGTACTTCGAGTTCGAGGCCCATCCCGCGACGATCACGCCGTAAACGCCGAGCGAGCTTGCAGCGAGCACGTAGAGCAGGCCGACGTTGATATCGGCAAGGACCACGCCGGCCTGGAACGGGATCACCGCCCAGACGATCAGCGCCGTCGTGAAGGCGACGATCGGCGCGATCAGGAACAGTCCCTTGTTCGCGCTGGTCGGGACGATGGTCTCCTTGAGGAACACCTTGAGGCCATCGGCAAAGCTCTGCAGCAGCCCGAACGGACCGACGACGTTCGGACCACGGCGAAGCGCGATCGCCGCCCAGATCTTGCGGTCGGCATAGATGATCATCGCCACCGCCAGCATCAGCGGTAAAGCGATGACGAGGATGCCGATGACCGTGGCTAAGAACCACGCCCAGTCGTACTGCATGTGCCAGTGGCGCACGAAGAAGTCGGTCACTCCGCCGCCTCCTCGAAGGGCAGCCCAAGCACCAGCTCTTCCGAGCAGCGGTGCATCGTCGGGCTGGCCCGGCAAATCGCGTTGGTGAGGAAGAAGTCCGCGATCGGGTAGCGGACCGACCCTTCTGCCTTGGTCGAGAGCTTGGGCGGCGACCACGGAAGGTCGATCAGCCCGTCGCGCCCGAGCTGCGGATATTCGGCGACCATCCGGGCGCGAACCTCGTCGAAGCTATCGAACGGCAGCGGCGAGCCAAGCAGGCCCGAGACCGCGCGCAGGATGGCCCAGTCCTCACGGGCCTCGCCCGGCGGGAATGCCGCCTTCTCGCCGCGCTGCACACGCCCTTCGGTGTTGACGTAGGTGCCGTGCTTTTCGGCGTATGACGCAGCAGGGAGGACGAGATCTGCCATGCGTGCGCCGGCGTCGCCGTGGTGGCCGATGTAGACCTTGTACGCGCCGCCGAACCGTTCCGGCGCGACTTCGTCAGCGCCAAGCAGCAGGACCACTTCCGGAGACGCCGCTTCAATATCCGCGATGCCACCCGCTTGTGCGTAGCCGAGGACGAGCGATGCCATGCGCGAGGCGGAGGTGTGGAGGACGTTGAAGCCGTTCCAGCCGTCCTTGATCAGCCCAAGCGGCCCCGCAAGCGCCAGCGCGGCGCCAAGAGCGCCCGCTCCGAGCGCGCCGGGGCCGACGATCATTGCCGGCCGCTCGGCGGCGGCGAACGCGTCCGTAACCGCCTTCGGAAGATTGCCAAGCAGGCCCAGATCCTCGCCCAGCCATTCCGTCGTGATGCCCAGATCGACCTGCGGGCCGATCGCGAACACCTTGCCGCCCTTGCGCGCGATCTTGCGAACGCGGGTGGCAATCAGCGGCGCTTCCCAGCGGATGTTTGACCCGACCAGCAGCACCACGTCGGCAGTTTCGATGCCGGCGATCGTCGAATTGAACGCCACCGCGGAGAGACTGCCGGTCTCGTAAGTCATGCCGGTCTGCCGGCCCTCGAGCAGGTTCGAGCCCTGCGCGGCGAGCAGCGTGTTGGCAGCATACATCGTCTCGGCGTCCAGCAGGTCGCCAGCGATCGCGGCCACCTTCGGACCAGCCTTCTTCAGCTTCTTGGCGAAGAGTTGCAGCGCTTCCTGCCAGTTCGTCTCGCGCAGCTTGCCCTTGTCCCGCACCCACGGGCGGTCGAGGCGGTTGCGGACCAGCGCGTCGACGTGATGACGAGTCTTGTCGCTGATCCACTCCTCGTTCACGTCCTCGTTGATGCGCGGCAGGATACGCATGACCTGGCGCTGGCGAACGTCGAGCCGGATATTGGAGCCAACCGCGTCCATGACGTCGATGCCCGGCACGCGCCGGAGCTCCCACGGCCGCATCTCGAATGTCTGCGGCTTCTGCAGCAGCGCTCCCACCGGGCATACGTCGGCAAGATTGCCCGCAAGTTCGGTCGTGACAGTCTGTTCGAGGTAGGACGTGATCTGGCTGTCCTCGCCGCGGTACAGCATGCCGATCTGCGGCGTGCCGGCGACTTCGGACGAAAAGCGGATGCAGCGCGTGCACTGGATGCAGCGCGTCATCGATGTCCGGATGATCGGCCCCATGTACTTGTCGTCGATCGCGCGCTTGTTCTCTTCGAAGCGCGAACCGCTCCGGCCATAGGCCATCGCCTGGTCCTGGAGGTCGCACTCGCCGCCCTGGTCGCAGATGGGGCAATCAAGCGGGTGATTGATGAGCAGGAACTCCATCACGCCTTCCCGCGCCTTCTTGACCATCGCGGTGTCGGTGCGGATTTCCTGGCCGTCGGCGGCGGGCAGAGCGCAGCTCGCCTGGGGCTTTGGCGGCCCGGGCTTCACCTCGACCAGACACATGCGGCAGTTGCCGGCGATCGACAGCCGCTCGTGATAGCAGAAGCGCGGGATCTCCTTGCCGGCAAGCTCGCACGCCTGCAGCACGGTCGCGCCCTGCGGGACCTCCAGCTCGACGCCGTCGACGGTGACCTTAGGCATCGGAATCCTCTTCGCCGTGCTTCACCCGGCGCTCGATCGTGGTCACCCGCGGTCCGCCGCCCCGCGACGCGAGCACGGCGATCAGAGCAATGACGATTACGATGATGATAATGATGGTGGTCGTAGTCATTTGGCGAGCCTGACATAGGCCAGAGCAATGGGGCCGCGCATGACTTCACGGTCGAAGTCAACACGCACGATCGATGCTGCTTTGGCGCACTGCTCGAATGCAGGCCAAAGAGCCTTGGCTTGCGCCGAGTCTTCGGTGCTGTCAGGCGCCGTCAAAATCCACACACGAGCGTCTTCGGCATTCGCGCCAACGACGCACTCGCCGAGGCTGGCGTTCTCCGCCTCCCACCTATGGCGCAGATCGCGTGTCCCAGTTCCTCTTTTGCCTTGCGGTCCTCGCGAGCTGTTTGCTTCGGCGTTTGCCTGTCGAGCTCGCGGCCAATTGAGCGCCGGTGCACTGGCGAAGTCATGCTGGACGAGCGCGTTGGCCAAAGCGCCGCGGTAACTGTCGACGGTGAAAGTGGCCTGCGAGTTGCCGTCGAAAACGCTGAGACATGCGCGATCCGAGGGCACTCGGTTGCGATCGATTTTGCCGCTGGGCGCATCGGCGAGGAGATACGCCTGCACCTCATCGTGATTCTTGCGAACGACGCACTGACCAAGGTCCCAGAGAAGGGCACTCAGACTCGGTCCAGCGTTGGTCTGACCTGGAAGGGCATGGGCCTGCGTTGATCCGAAAAGGAGCGGAATCACCATGAAAGCTGAACCCAGCCTCATTCCGCTGCCTCCAGCATCGTACGACCGGTGCGTTCGGCGATGCGGCGCTCGAGCTCGGGGCGGAAGTGGCGGACGAGGCCCTGGATCGGCCAGGCGGCGGCGTCGCCGAGCGCGCAGATGGTGTGGCCTTCGACCTGCTTGGTAACGTCGAGCAGCTTGTCGATCTCGGCGACTTCGGCGTCGCCCTCGCGGAGCCGCTCCATCATCCGCCACATCCAGCCGGTGCCTTCGCGGCACGGCGTGCACTGGCCACAACTCTCGTGCTTGTAGAAGTAAGAGATGCGGCTGATCGCGCGCACGATGTCGGTCGACTTGTCCATGACGATGACCGCCGCGGTACCGAGACCGGAGCCCAGCGCCTTGAGGCCGTCGAAGTCCATCGGCGCGTCCATGATCTCGGCCGCCGGCACCAGCGGCACCGACGATCCGCCCGGGATCACGGCGAGCAGATTGTCCCAGCCGCCGCGAACGCCGCCGCCGTGCCGCTCGATCAGCTCGCGGAAGCTGATGCCCATCGATTCCTCGACGACGCAGGGCGTGTTGATGTGGCCGGAAAGCTGGAACAGCTTCGTGCCTTCGTTCTTCGGGTTACCGATGCCGGCGAACCAGGCCGGCCCGCGCCGCAGGATCGTCGGCACGACCGCGATGCTCTCGACATTGTTGACCGTCGTCGGGCAGCCGTAGAGGCCGGCTCCGGCGGGGAACGGTGGCTTGAGGCGCGGCTTCCCCTGCTTGCCCTCGAGGCTTTCGAGCATCGCGGTTTCTTCGCCGCAGATGTAGGCGCCGGCGCCACGGTGGACGAACAGGTCGAAGTCGTAGCCCGAGCCCGCAGCGTTCTTGCCGAGCAGGCCGGCTTCATACGCCTCCGCAACGGCGCGCCGTAAAACCTCGGTTTCGCGGATGAATTCGCCGCGGATGTAGATGTAAGCGGCGCGCGCTCGCATCGCGAAGGCGGCGATCAGCGCACCTTCGATCAGCTTGTGCGGATCGTGGCGAATGATCTCCCGGTCCTTGCAGCTGCCGGGTTCGGATTCGTCGGCGTTGATGACGAGGAAGTTGGGTTTGCCGGGCTTCGGCTCCTTGGGCATGAAGCCCCACTTCATGCCCGTCGGGAAGCCGGCGCCGCCGCGGCCGCGCAGGCCAGACGCCTTCACCTGATCGATGATTGCGTCCTGGCCGATCGCCATCAGCGCCTTGGTGTTGTCCCAGTCACCGCGCGCCTGCGCCGCCTTCAGGTACGGCGACTGGAAGCCATAGACGTTGGTGAAGATGCGGTCCTTGTCCGCGAGAGGCCCGGTGTAACCCATCAGAACGCCCCCGACTGATGCGCGATGAAGAGGGCGACCAGGACGATCACCGCAAGCACGGCAAACTTGATCATGCCCTTCACGAACCGGAACGCGAGGAACGCCAGAACAAGGGCGACGATGATGGCGACGATCGTCATCTGATCCGCTTCGTCCCGAACTTGTTCTGCGCGAACATGACGACGCCGACGCACAGCGCGACGATGATGGCGATCTTGATGATCTTCAGCAGCAAGCCGACGAGCAGGATGCCGATCACCACGGCGATGATGAGGCCGATCACTGCGCCCCCTCCCCGGTCGCGCCGGTCCATTGCGGGCGATAGTCGTAATTGCGCTCGGCCATCTTCTTGAGCGTGGTCGGGCCGCCGACCGGGCAGCTGGCCTGGCGATCGATCTGGGGGCCCGGCTTCCGCGTTTCGCCGCGAGCGAGAGCATCCAGGATCGCGGTCATGCTCTCGCCGGTCAGATCCTCATAATTGTCGTCGTTGATCTGGACCATTGGCGCGTTGGCGCAGGCACCGAGGCATTCCACTTCGGTGAGCGTGAACAGTCCGTCCTCGCTGGTGTGGCCCTTCTGAAGGCCGCGCTTGTAGCAGGCGTCGAGCACGTCGTCGGAGCCGCGCAGCATGCACGGCGTCGTTCCGCATACCTGGACGTGGAAGCGGCCGACCGGCGCCAGGTTGAACATCGTGTAGAAGGTCGCGACCTCCAGGACGCGGATGTAGGTCGTGTCGAGTTCGCGGGCGACGAACTCCATCACCGGAATCGGCAGCCAGCCCTGCGTCTGCGTCTCAGCTCCAACCTGCCGCTGGGCGAGATCGAGCAGTGGAATCACCGCCGAGACTTGCCGTCCCTCGGGGTAGCGGGCGATGATCTCGCGCGCCGACCGCGAATTCTCGGCAGTCCACTGGAAGCCCTCCCAGCGGGCGCGCTGCTCGGCGCTGTCGACGATGGAAGCCTGGCCGGCCATCAGCTCGCACTCCTCTTGCCGCGACGAGCTTCGAACCAATCGATAATCTTGAGGACCGCCCAAAACCCGTTCGTGACGAACCCAAAGGCTAGACATACAAGCAGAAGGTTGATTGCGATGCTCTGGCCGCGGCCAGCAAGAACGGACACGCCTATCGCCAACAGCGCCATGACCGTTGTGAGCGTCAAAGCCAGTTTGATCAGCATGATCTTGAGCTGGCGTTCGGATATATCGACCGCAACCGTCACCGGTCCACCTCCCCGAACACGATGTCGATGGCGGAGAGCACGGCGGTGACGTCGGCGAGCATGTGGCCCTTCATCATGAAGTCCATCGCCTGCAGGTGCGAGAAGCCGGTCGGGCGGATCTTGCAGCGATAGGGTCGGTTGGTGCCGTCAGCGACCAGGTAGACGCCGAACTCACCTTTCGGGCTTTCGGTCGCGACGTACACTTCGCCGGCGGGCACGTGGAAGCCCTCCGTGTACAGCTTGAAGTGGTGGATGAGGGCCTCCATCGAGGTCTTCATCTCGGCTCGGTGCGGCGGGAACACCTTGTTGGTGGCGCCGATCGGACCGGCCGGCATCTCGCGAAGACACTGCCGCGCGATCTTCCAGCTTTGGCGGACTTCCTCCACGCGGACCATGAAGCGGTCGTAGCAGTCACCGTTGGTGCCGACAGGAATGTCGAACTCCATCCGGTCGTAGACTTCGTACGGCTGCGAGCGTCGGATATCCCACGGGATACCGGATGCGCGGATCATCGGACCGGAGAAGCCCCAGGCGATCGCGTCTTCCTTGGAGACGGTGCCGATGTCCACGTTGCGCTGCTTGAAGATGCGGTTGTCGGCAACGAGGCTGATCGCGTCTTCAAACAGCTTCATGCGGTTGTCGAGGAAGTCGCCAATCTTGTTCAGCACGGCGGGCGGGATGTCCTCATGAACTCCGCCCACCCGGAAGTAGTTCGCGTGCATTCGCGCGCCGGACACATGCTCGTAGAGCTGCATCAGGTCTTCGCGGATCTCGAACAGCCAAAGGTTGGGCGTCATCGCGCCCACGTCCATGATGTGGCTGCCGAGGTTCAGCATGTGGTTCTTGATGCGGGTCAGCTCCGCCATCATCGTGCGGATGTATTGGGCGCGGATGGGGATCTCGAGACCGAGCAGCTTCTCGATCGCCAGCACGAAGCTGTGCTCCATGCACATCGGCGAGCAATAATCGAGCCGATCGAAGTACGGGATCGCCTGGGCGTAGGTCTTGTACTCGATCAGCTTCTCGGTGCCGCGGTGGAGCAACCCGACGTGCGGATCGACGCGCTCGACAATCTCGCCGTCGAGCTCCAGGATCAAGCGAAGAACGCCGTGTGCAGCCGGGTGCTGCGGGCCGAAGTTGATCGTGTAATTGCTGATCTTCTCGTCGCCGGGATCGCGCGGATGGCCGAGCTCGTCGCGAAACTCCTCGCCCTCACGGCCGCCGACATTCACTTCGACAAGACGCGGCGCTTTGGGCCGCGCGCCGGTGCCGCCGCCTTCGGTCAGGAGATCGTTGCGCGTGTCGGTCATCCGGCGCTCCCGGTCGGCCGACGCTTGCCTCGCCCGGTCGGTTTCGGATCGGGCGTATCGCTGGGCTTCAGAACTTCCTGCTCCGCCTTGGCGTCACTGGACTTGAGCGCTTCCGCCTGCCCGACATCGTCGGCGGGCTTTCCGCCACCGCCCTCGCCCGGCTTTTCCGACGTGCGGTCCGAATTGACGGGAGTCTTGACGTTCTCCGGCTGGTTGCCGGCAGGAGCAGGCGCGGCCGAAGGAGCGCCCGCCTGTTCGGGAGCGGCCTTCTCGTCGCCGGGAAGCACATATTGCGGCCCTTCCCACGGCATCAGGAAGTCGAAGGTGCGGAAGTCCTGCGGCAGCGCGACGGGTTCGTACACCACGCGCTTCTCCGCCTCGGAATAGCGCATCTCGACGTGGCCGGTGAGCGGGAAGTCCTTGCGGAACGGGAACCCCTCGAAGCCGTAATCGGTAAGGATCCGCCGCAGGTCGTCGTTGCCGCTGAACGGCACGCCGTACATGTCGAACACTTCGCGCTCGAGCCAGCCAGCGACCGGCCAGAGACCGGTCACGCTCGGAACGGCCGTCGACTCATCCGTCGAGAGCTTGATCCGGATACGCCGGTTGAGCGTGAGTGACAGCAGGTGGTAATTGACTTCGAAGCGCTCGGGACGCTGCGGATAGTCGACGCCGGCGATCTCCATCAGCTGCTGGTATTCGAGGCCGGGTGTGTCGCGGAGCGTCCGGCAAACATCGACGATGCTGTCGCGATGAACGACCAGCGTCACTTCGCCGACGGCCTCGCGCGCCTCGATCAGGGCAGCGCCGATGGCCGCGGTCGCCGCTTCGACCACGCCGTCATTCGGTGCCGTCGTGGGCACATGGGGAGCCAGGTTGACGGACATTACCGCTCGATCGTGCCTTCGCGGCGGATCTTCCGCTGCAGCTGCATGATTCCGTAGAGCAGCGCCTCGGCGGTCGGCGGGCAGCCCGGCACGTAGATGTCCACCGGCACGATCCGGTCGCAGCCGCGAACGACGCTGTAGCTGTAATGGTAATAGCCGCCGCCATTGGCGCAGCTGCCCATCGAGATGACGTAGCGCGGCTCGCTCATCTGGTCATAAACGCGGCGGAGAGCCGGAGCCATCTTGTTGCAGAGCGTGCCGGCGACGATCATCACGTCCGACTGGCGCGGGCTGGCGCGCGGCGCAGCGCCAAATCTTTCAAGATCATAGCGCGGCATGTTCACATGGATCATCTCAACCGCGCAGCAGGCGAGACCGAACGTCATCCACCACAAGGAGCCGGTTCGCGCCCAGGTGAACAGGTCCTCGGCCGTCGTGACCATGAACCCCTTCTCGTTCAGCGATTGCTGGACTTCGAGAAGCTTCGCCTGATCCACCTCGCCGGGAACGAGTCCGGCAATGCGTGCCAGCTCTTCCTCGGTCGGCATCCGGTCCTCGGGACCGCGGAGCATCACTCCCATTCGAGCGCTCCCTTCTTCCACGCGTAAGCAAGGCCAAGGCCAAGCTCGAGCAGGAAGACCATCATTGCGGCCCAGCCGGTCCACCTGGTGAAATTGAGGCTGACCGCCCACGGGAACAGGAACGCGGCCTCGAGATCGAAGACGATGAACAGGATCGCGACGAGGTAGAAGCGGACGTCGAACTCGGCGCGGGCATCCTCGAATGCCGGGAAGCCGCACTCATATTCGGACAGCTTCTGCGGATCCGGTTGGTGCGCGCCAGTGAACCGTGAGACGATCATCGGCAGCACGACGAACGCCGAGGACAGCCCCAGCGCGATGATCAGGAACAACAGGATCGGCAGGTAGCCTGCGGCGACGCTTGCCAAAGGGGGATACTCCAGGGCTCGAAGACTTGGCGGCGCTTTAGGCCAGCGAGTAGCGCCTCGCAACCATCTGAACCGCTATCTCAGCGCTCCGGCGACAAGCTTTTGCAGCTTTGAGTGAATGGCCGCCGATCCCGCGACATATTCACCGCGCTCGAAGGCCCGGTCGGCGCCGCGATAATCGGTCACGAAGCCGCCCGCTTCGCGGACCAGAAGCACGCCGGCGGCGGTGTCCCAGAGGTCGAGACTGTCTTCCCAGAAGCCGTCCATCCGCCCGGCGGCGACCCAGGCAAGGTCGAGCGCGGCAGAGCCAAAGCGGCGAACGCCGGCGACCTGCGGGCCGACAGCGGCGTAGATCTTCGCCCACTGCAGCACATCGCCCCGCCCGAAGTGCGGGATTCCGCTACCGATGGCGGCGTCGGCAAGGTCGCGGCGAGCCGAAACCCGGAGCCGCGCATCCTGGAGCCACGCACCCCTGCCCTTTTCCGCCCAGAAGCTCTCATCGGTGAGCGGCTGATAAACGAGGCCCTGGGTGATCTCGGTACCGCCGCCGGGCTTCTTCTCCTCGACGGCGATTGAGATCGAGAAGTGCGGGATGCCGTGGAGGAAGTTCGTCGTCCCATCGAGCGGATCGACGATCCAGCGCGGCTTTTCCGGGTTGCCGGCAATCTCGCCGCCTTCCTCGAGGAGCATGCCCCAGTCGGGCCGCGCGTTGCGAAGTTCCTCGACGATGGTCTGCTCGGCACGCTTGTCGGCCATGGAGACGAAGTCGGCAGGCCCCTTGCGGCTGACCTGCAGCTGCTCGACTTCGCCGAAGTCTCGGCGAAGGCGCGGCGCTGCCTTGCGGGCAGCGCGGGTCATGACGGTGATCAATCCGGAGTGGGCAACCATGAGCGACTAGTCCGCGCGGCGGACATATTCCTGGCTGTAGACGTCGACGACGATCCTAGTCCCGGCGCCAATGTGCGGCGGCACCATGACGCGAACGCCATTGTCGAGGATCGCCGGCTTGTAGCTGGACGAGGCGGTTTGCCCCTTCACGACGGCGTCCGCCTCGACGATCGTCGCTTCGATCTGGTCCGGAAGCTGAACGCTGATCGGGCGTTCGTCGTAGAGCTCCATCACCACGTCCATGCCGTCCTGAAGGAAGGCTGCGGCGTCGCCGAGCAGGTCGCGCGGAAGGCTGATCTGCTCGTAATTTTCCTTGTCCATGAACGTCAGCATGTCGCCGTCGGCGAACAGGAACTGGAAATCCTTGGTGTCGAGGCGAACGCGCTCGACCGTCTCGGCGGAGCGGAAGCGGACGTTGTTCTTGCGGCCGTCGATGAGGTTCTTCATCTCGACCTGCATGTAGGCGCCGCCCTTGCCGGGCTGGGTGTGCTGGATCTTCACCGCGCGCCAGATGCCGCCTTCATATTCGATGATGTTGCCGGGACGGATGTCCACGCCGCTGATCTTCATGTCGTCTCTCTTGGGAGATGGTGGAAATAGCCGGCCACCGGACCGCTTGGCGAAGCCGGCAGATTGGGGCGCCTCCTAGCCGCTGCCCTATTTCCCGGCAAGCAGCGGGTAAGGATTGATCGGCGTGCCGTTCCACCACCGCTCGCCGGGCGCCATCGTGTTCACGGCGAAGTGGAGGTGGGGACCCGAAGGACTTGCGTCGCCGGTGTGGCCGACGAGCCCGATCACCTGGCCGCGCTTCACCTGCTGTCCTTCATGCAGCCCCGGCGCATAGGCGGACAGGTGGGCGTAGTAATACATCCACTTCTGGTCCGGCGAGCGCTCGTAGATCGTCATCCCGCCACGGACGCTGTTGAACAATTTCTCGACCGTACCGTCGGACGCGGCGATCACCGGCGTGCGCTCGGCGGCCATGATGTCGATGGCGTCATGACGCCGTCCCTGCGACCGCGCGGCATCGAAGGTGTCAGTGAGCTGCTGTGACCGAATGCCAACGACGGGCAGCGCAAGGCCGGACGGCGCAAGCTGGATCTGCTCCGCGATCTGCACCGCAGGGGCATTCTGCGGCTTGACGCTCACGACGGGGCCGTTGCGAGCGACCGTCGGCGGGTTCGAAGCCACCGAATTGTAGAACCAGATCCAGAACGCGCTGACCACGACCGCTGTGAGCACAGCAGTGACGATGGCAGTACCGAGTATCCTCATCATGCGTTCTCGCAACCCTCGCGCAGAAGCGTTGTTGAGGTGCAACGATGAACGGAACAACTGTATCTGACAACAGCGCTGCCGCGATCCACATCGGCTGCTCCGGCTGGGTCTACAAGCACTGGCGCGGGATCCTGTACCCCGAAGGCCTTCCGCAGAAGCGGTGGTTTGCTCGCTACGCCGAGGATTTCGACACCGTCGAGATCAACGCCAGCTTCTATCGCCTGCCGCTCGCCTCGACATTCGAGGGCTGGCGCGAGCGAGCGCCCCAGGGGTTTCGCTACGCGATCAAGGTCAACCGCTTCATAACGCATCTGAAGAAACTCGCCGGAGTAGCGGACGAGGTTCAGGAATTTGCAGCATTATCGCGGCGGCTGGAGCACACGCTGGGGCCCCTGCTCTACCAGCTTCCGCCTAACTTGAAGCTCGACCTCGTCCGACTCGAGAACTTCCTCAAGACGGTCCCCGCCGACCTCATCAACGTCTTCGAGTTCCGCAATCCGGACTGGTACGTGCCGGAAACCTACGCGCTTCTCGATCAGTACGGCGCTTCCTTCTGCGTCCATGACATGCACGGTTCGAAGACAGAGCGCGTCGCCGTGGGGCCGATCGCCTACGTCCGCTTCCACGGGGGCGAAGGCAAATATTGGGGACGCTATTCCGACGAGGGGTTGTTGAACTGGACCGACTGGATCCTCGACCAGTCACGCCAGGGCCGCGCCGTCTGGTGCTATTTCAACAACGACATCCACGGCAACGCCATCCACGACGCCCAGACGCTGAAGTCGATGGTGCGGCAGCTGGGCCGCTGATCAGTCTTCTTCGGCCGGCGCATTCGGAGTCTCCCCGACGTCCTTGTCGCCGAGCTGGCCCTTGCCGAAATAGCCCATCCCGCTCTGACCGCCGTGGAAGCCGGCGCTCTCCTTGCCCGTGTGCGGGTTCGGGTAGGCGCCGCCTGCCGACTGGCCTGCGTTTTCGTCCATGTCGGGCCGGCCGCTGCTCGGCGGATTCTCCTCGTTCGCGACCGCTTCGCCTGCGCCGTCGGTCCCGTCCGCGGGCATCGGCTTCTTGTCGTCTGCCATCTTGATCTCCTTCGGCCCATCAACGGCGACGCGTCGCGCCGCGTTCCGGATCAGGAGCTGACGAACCCTTCGAAGGCGCGAACGGCAGCGGCGGGATCGTCTTCGCCCCACACGGCCTGGCTTACCGCCAGGAAGTCGGCGCCGGCTTCGACCAGTGGCTTCGCATTGTCCGGCGTGATGCCGCCAATCGCGACGCACGGGATCTCGAACACGGTCGCCCACCAGGTCAGGATCGAAGGGTCGGGACGAAAATCGGAAGGCTTCGTCGTCGTCGGGTAAAAGGCACCGAACGCGACGTAATCCGCGCCTGCCTCACCGGCATCCATCGCGAGGTGCCGGCTGTCGTGGCAGGTCTTGCCGATCTGCGCGTCCGGCCCGAGCAGCGCTCGGGCTGCACGGATATCGCCGTCCTCCTGGCCCAGGTGAACGCCGTCAGCCCCAAGCCGCTTGGCCAGGCTCATGCTGTCGTTGACGATAAAGGCGACCTCCGCATCGGCGCAGATGCGCTGGAGCGGCTCGGCCAGCTTCGCCAGCGAATGTTCGTCGACGTGCTTCACGCGAAGCTGGAATGCCGCCGCGAAACCGGGCTCCAGCGCTGCCTTGAGCCGGACGGGAAAGCTGCCGCCAACCTCCTGCGGGCTGATCAGGTAGAGCTTGCACGGCCCCCGCTCCACCAGAGCGAACTCCTGCGCGAAATCGCGGGTGACTTCGTCCAAGGTCAGACCGGAAGTTCGGAGACTGACGCTTCGTAGATCTGGTCGATCGCCGTTTCGAGCGAGCCGTTGAATTCTTCGTCGCTCTGCTGATGGCGAAGGTCCGACAGGAGGGCGCGGCTGAAGCTGGCGATTAGGCCGGGATTACGCGCCAGTTCGCGGCAGGCTTCCTCGCGCGAAAAGCCGCCGGAAAGCGCGACTACGCGAAGCACGTTGGGATGGTCGACCAGCGGTTTGTACAAGCCGGCCTGCGCGGGCAGCGAGAGCTTCAGCATGACCCGCTCGCCTTCGTGCAGTTCGTCGAGACGGTCGCTAAGCTCGGCAAGCAGAATGCGGTCCGCTTCGTCCCGCGACGGGCTCTTGATGTTCACTTCCGGCTCGATGATCGGCACGAGCCCGTGCCCGAGCACCTGCCGCGCAACCTCGAACTGCTGGTTCACTATCGCAGGAATACCGTCGCGATTGGCGACGTTGATCACCGACCGCTCCTTGGTCCCGAACACGCCAAGGCTCTTGGCGCGGACCAGCAGCGCGTCGAGGTCGGGCATCGGCTTCATCAGCTGGACGCCGTCTTCCTCGGCCTCCAGCCCCTTGTCGATCTTGATGAAGGGAACGACGCCAAGGTCCGCAAGCGCCTGGGGGGTCGGCTTGCCGGCGACCGTTCCGTCCATCGTGCGCTCGAAAAGGATTGCGCCGATGACTTTTCCGGAACCGAAGCAGGGCGCGGTGATGATCCGTTCGCGCATCTTGTGGATGAGGCCGAACATCTCCTCGTCGCTGCCCCAGGCGCCTTCCTCGACGCCATAGCCTTGGAGTGCCTTCGGCGTTGACCCGCCCGACTGGTCGAGCGCGGCGATGAAGCCGTCTCCCTGTTCAATCCTGCTCGCCATTTCCGAGTGATTCATTGTCACCACGCATCCCCTCTGATTGGCGGCTCCCCTAGCCCGCCTCTGCGGCCTGAACAACAAGCCTTGACGGGCGGCAGCATCGGGTGAAGCTTCCCACGGGGGGATGAGTCATGAACATTAGGATGATTGCTGCGGCCGTCGCGCTTGTGCTGGCAGCGAGCGGTGCTGACGCTTCGCGGCTTAAGGTCGGGCAACCGGCTCCCGACGCTCTCCTGGTGCTTGCGAACGGACAGCGCGTTCACCTCTCACAGCTTCGCGGCCAAGTGGTGGTGCTCAATTACTGGGCAACCTGGTGCGCTCCCTGCCGGACCGAGCTACCGCTGCTGGACGGCTATTATGTCGCCGCCGCGAAGCGCGGCTGGCCGCTCAAGGTCTTCGCCGTGGCGACTGAGGACAGCGTGCCGAAGTCTCAGCTCAAGCACCTGTTCGACGTACTTTCGATCTCGCCAACTGATCGCATTCGGGGGCCGTTCGGCGATGTTCAGGCCCTGCCGACCAATTACGTGATCGATAAGGGCGGCGTCCTCCGATACGCTCATTCGGGCGCATTCGACCTCGATGATCTCAACGCCCTGCTGATCCCGCTTCTGAAAGAGCCGGCACCCGGCGGTCAGCCTTCGACAACGCCCAACTAGGCTCGCTCGAGCGCCGCTACTCCAGGAAGCGTTCGCCCCTCCATCCATTCCAGGAATGCACCGCCCGCGGTCGAGACAAAGGTGAAATCGTCCGCAACGCCGGCATGGTTCAGCGCGGCCACGGTGTCCCCACCGCCGGCCACGGAGACCAGAGATCCGTCCGTCGTCAGCGCTGCCGCGGTTTTCGCGAGTGCGACCGTGGCCGTGTCGAACGGCGGCGTTTCGAAGGCGCCGAGCGGGCCATTCCAAACCAGCGTACGGCAATTCTTCAGGACGTCGGCAAGCGCCTCGACAGCGGCCGGTCCGACGTCGAGGATCATCTCGTCGCCCCGGACCTCGTGCACGTTGCAGGTCCTGAGGCTCTGTGGATTGGGCGCGAATTCCTTCGCGACGACCACATCGTAAGGCAGGTGGATGGTACAGCCGGCCTGGTCGGCACGGCCGAAGATGCTCTCGGCCTCTCCAGTCAGCTCATGCTCGCAGAGCGACTTGCCGACATTGACCCCGCGCGCCGCGAGGAACGTGTTAGCCATGCCGCCGCCAATGATCAGGTGATCGACCTTGCCGACCAGATGGCCGAGCACGGCAAGCTTCGTCGAGACCTTGGCGCCGCCGACGACCGCTGCGACTGGCCGCTGCGGATCGCCGAGGGCGCGTTCCAGCGCCTTGAGCTCCGCCTCCATCGCACGCCCTGCGAAGCTCGGCAGAAAGTGCGTGATGCCCTCCGTCGAGGCGTGCGCCCGGTGCGCCGCTGAAAAGGCGTCATCGACATAATAGTCGCCGAGTGCAGCCATGGCCCTGGCAAGCTCCGGATCGTTCTTCTCTTCGCCGAGGTGAAAGCGGGTGTTCTCGAGGATGCCGACGTTCCCCGGCAGCATGGTGGTTATCGCTCGCTCCGCCTGCGGCCCCTGGCAGTCCTCGATGAACCGGACGGAGCGGCCAGTCAGTCTGTGAAGCGGCATGACGAGCTGCGCGGTCGACATGTCGGGGCGCACCTGTCCCTTGGGCCGACCGAAGTGCGCCAGCAGCAGCACGATAGCACCGCGATCGCTCAGCTCGGCGATCGTCGGCACTGCAGCGCGGAGCCGCGTATCGTCACTGACGGCACCATCCTGCATCGGTACGTTCAGGTCGACACGCAGCAGGACCTTCTTGCCGGTGAGGTCATCCGGCAGGTCGTCGAGGGTCTTGAACCGGCTCACTTCAGCCCAGCTTGCCCATGGCGTGCGCGGTGTCGATCATGCGGTTCGAGAAGCCCCACTCGTTGTCGTACCAGCTGACCACCCGGACCAGCTTGCCCTCGAGGACGGCTGTCTCGAGTCCGTCGACCGTCGAGCTTTGCGGCGTGTGGACGATGTCCGACGAAACCAGCGGATCCTCCGAATAGACGAGGACGCCCCTCAGGCGGTCACTCTCTGCGGCAGCCTTCAGCACCTGGTTCACCTCCTCGCGGCTGGTGTCCCGCTTCGGCGTGAAGGTCAGGTCGACCAGACTTCCGTCCGGAACCGGCACGCGGACGGCGGAGCCGTCGAGCTTGCCCTTGAGCTCGGGGAGAACCTCGCCGACCGCGCGGGCAGCGCCTGTCGTCGTCGGGATGATGTTCATCGCTGCAGCGCGAGCGCGGCGCAGGTCCTTGTGGATCTGATCAAGGATCTTCTGGTCGTTCGTGTAGGCGTGCACGGTCGTCATCAGGCCGCGTTCGATGCCGATCGCATCGTTCAGCACCTTGGCGACCGGCGCGAGGCAGTTGGTCGTGCACGAAGCGTTGGAGACGATGCGGTGCTCGGCGGTGAGCTTGTCGTCGTTCACCCCGTAAACGACGGTGAGGTCGACGCCTTTGGCCGGGGCGGAGATCAGGACCCGCTTGGCCCCAGCCTGGATGTGCTTTTCGCCGCCTTCGCGATCGGTGAAGAAGCCGGTGCATTCGAGCGCGATGTCGACCCCGTTCGCTGAGTGCGGCAGCTTGGCCGGGTCTTTCTCGGCAGTAACATGGATGCGCTTGCCGTCGACGATGATGTCGTTGCCGTCGGTCGTGACTTCACCCGGGAACTTGCCGTGGATGCTGTCGTGCTTGAACAGCCAGGCATTCGCCTTCGCATCGGCAAGGTCGTTGACGGTGACCAGCTCGAGTCCGCAGTCGGGCCGCTCGAGGATTGCGCGGGCGACGAGGCGGCCGATGCGGCCGAAGCCATTGATTGCAACTTTGGTCATTGAATGCCTCTTTGCTTCATGAAGTCCGTGATGCGGCTGACGATCTTGTCGGGGGTCAGTCCGAAATAGTCGTATGCGTCGGGCGCAGGAGCCGAAACGCCGAAGCGGTCGATCCCGATACGAAGCCCGTGCAGGCCGGTGTAGCGCTCCCAGCCGAGCGTCGTTCCCGCCTCGATCGATACGCGCAGGATTTCCCGGTTGCTGACGTCCGGGAGGATGTCCTCGCGATAATCCCAAGGCTGGGCGTCGAACCGCTCGGTGCAAGGCATCGAGACGACGTCCGCGCCGACACCCGAGGCTTCGAGCCGCTCGGCCGTATCCAGAGCAATCTCCACTTCCGACCCGGTCGCGATGAGAATCACTTTGCGCGGGTTACCGGCTGGCTTGAGCCGGTAGGCGCCCCGAGCCGAGAGGTTTTCGGCGGCGGCCGAGGTACGGACTGGCCGCAGGTTCTGACGGGTCAGCGCGAGGACGCTGGGTTGCTCGCTTGAAAGCGCAAGCGCCCAGCATTCGGCGGTCTCGACCGCATCCGCAGGGCGATAGACTTCGAGTTGGGGAATGACCCGTAGGCTTTGCAGGTGCTCGATCGGCTGGTGCGTCGGTCCATCCTCACCGAGCCCGATGGAGTCGTGAGTCATCACGTAAATGACTCGCGCATTCTGGAGTGCGGAAAGACGGATCGCGGGCCGGGCATAGTCGGTGAACACGAGGAACGTGCCGCCGTACGGGATCACGCCGCCGTGCAGTGCCATGCCGTTCATCGCCGTTGCCATGCCGAATTCGCGGATGCCGTAATAGATGTAGCGCCCGGCGTAATTCTGCGCGGTGAGCGGCTCCAGCGCTTTGGTCTTCGTGTTGTTGGAACCGGTGAGGTCTGCAGACCCGCCGATGGTTGCCGGAATAGCCGTGTTGATCGCCTCGAGTGCCATCTCGGACGCCTTGCGCGTGGCAACAGGCTTCAGGTCGGCAAGCAGCTTGTCGAGATAAGGCCGCAGCCAGGCGTCGCTGATCTTGCCATTGAGGCGCGCGAGGAAGTCGGTCTTGCGGCCGCTTGCCTCGAGCCGGTCGCTCCACAGCGCGTGTTCGACCCTGCCCCGCTTGCCGGCTCCGCGCCACGCCGTCAGCACGTCGTCGGGGACAGTGAATTCTTCCGGGTCGAGGCCGAGCTCGGCCCGTGCGGCTTCGACCTCATCCTTGCCCAGAGCGGCGCCGTGGGTTGCGGCGGTGCCCTGCTTGTTCGGGGCGCCATAGCCGATGATCGTGCGGCAGCGGATGAGGCTCGGGCGCGGGTCCGCCGTCGCTTCCGCAATCGCGCGGCTGACATCGGCGGCGTCGAGACCGTCACATTCGACCGTGTGCCACTGCGCCGCCTGGTGGCGGGCAACGACATCCTCGTTCCGCGACAGCTCGGTCGAGCCGTCGATCGTGATGCTGTTGTCGTCCCACAGGACGATCAGTCGACCAAGCTGGAGGTTGCCGGCGAGGCCCACCGCTTCGTGGTTGATACCCTCCATCAGGCAGCCGTCGCCCGCGATCACGAAGGTACGATGGTCCACCAGCTCATCGCCATAGACTGCGTTGAGGTGGCGTTCGGCAATGGCCATCCCGACCGCCATCGCAACGCCCTGCCCCAGCGGACCCGTCGTGACTTCGACGCCCGGAAGCTCGAAATTCTCGGGGTGGCCGGCGGTCGGGGAGCCGAGTTGGCGGAAGCGCCTAATGTCCTCCAGAGTCGGCCGCTCGTAACCGGTGAGGTAGAGCAGGGCATAGATCAGCATCGATCCGTGGCCTGCCGACAGGATGAACCGGTCGCGGTCTGGCCAGTTCGGATCGGCGGCATCGAACTTCAGGTGACGCGTGAACAGCGCGGTTGCGGCGTCGGCCATGCCCATCGGCATGCCGGGATGGCCGCTGTTCGCGGTTTCGACGGCGTCCATCGCGAGGGCCCGGATGGCATTGGCCAGGCGGCGGTCGGTGGGCTGCATCGGGGCTCCGTCGAGGATGCGGCCACGCGCTGGATCGGGCGGGCCGACGACACGGTCCCTTTGGTCGGTGAGCCGTTAGGCGTCAATGCTTGCGGGGCGGCTGCAGATTGCGTTACCGCGATTTCGTGAACGATAAGCCGCTTTCCGCCGCTCTCGACCGCGCCGAGCGGGCGCTGCAACGCATCGAGCGGGCGCTCGACGCGCGCCGGCCTGCTGCGGCGCCGCGCGACGAAGAACTCCGGGCCAAAGTGCGCGAAGTTGTCGAAGAACTCGATGAACTCATCCGCGAGGCCGCCGCCTGATGCCGAGCATGGTCGACCTGACGATCGCCGGGCGCACCTACCAGGTCGCTTGCCGCGACGGCGAAGAAGAGAACCTGCGGTCGGCTGCTCGCCTCGTCGACGGCAAGAGCCGGGAGGCGCTCGCTGGACTGGGAAGCCTGTCGGAAGCCAGGCAGTTCCTGTTTGCGTCGCTGCTTCTTGCCGACCAGCTCATCGAGAAGAAGCCCGAAGCCGCAGCCCCTCCGCCACCCGCACCGGAAGACCCGGCGCTCGCCAACCGGGCAGATGCCCTTGCCGGTCGCCTCGAGTCGATCGCGGAGGCCCTTGAGCGCGAGGCCGCGAATCTCTAGATTGGGGATGACGGGCACTACCCGGTGCGAGCCTTCGGAAAATCCCTGAGGCGATTAAATCCACTTGGGAGCTGACCCTGCTTTGGACCCTGGTCCGGAGCAATCGGCGCCCACCTGACGTTTTGGCGTCAGAGGATTTTAGGGCAAACGGCCATGGTGGTCCCGTCACCTCCCTTCACGCCCGGGCCGCCGGTTCAGCCGGGGCCTGAGATGCAGCAGCAGCCCAAGGACACGCTGCGCAAAGCTGCGCTCGACGCGCGCAAGGCGTTCGTGCGCACGCTTTCGGATGCCGACCGGATTCTCCTTGAGCGGCGCCTCGCGGAGCACCTCACCTCTCTATGTGCCGGCTGCGCCGTCGTAGGCGGTTACGCTCCCATCGGCAGCGAGATCTCACCTTTGATCGCCATGGAGGAAGCGCGAGCGGTCGGCTCGATCGTCGCCTTTCCGGCGTTCGACCATCCGGCCAAGCCATTCCGCTTCCGTGCCGGCGATCCGCTACAGCCGGGGCCGTTCGGCATGATGCAGCCCAAGCTGAACGCGCCCGTCGTCGAGCCCGACCTAATCCTGGTGCCGTTGCTGGCCATCGATTCCCGCGGCACCCGGCTCGGCCGCGGCAAGGGCCATTACGACCGCGCCCTGACCCGCCTGAAAAAGACGGGTGCTCGGCTGGTCGGCATCGGCTGGGCGAACCAACGTGTCACCGGCCTGATCCCAGCGGATGATTGGGACGTGCCGCTGCAGGGCTTCGCGTCGCCGGATGGCATCGAGTGGTTTGCGGAAGTCGCGTAGCGCCGAGTCGAAGACGACTCACGCAACGGCACTTCGCCAATGAAATCGGCCCCACTGCGGCCTTTGGGCAACAGTCGCGAGAGATGCTCACCTTGTGCCCAATGCGGCCTCGTGTACTTCTCTTGTATGCAGTTCCTGCTGCAAACGGGGAGGAAAACCATGCGCAAATTGACCATTGCGGCCGCAATCGCTTCCACTTTCATCGCGACTTCGGCAAATGCCCGCGACGGATCGGCCTACATTGGAATCGACCTGGGGGTTGTGAAGCCGCAGATGTTGCAGCTTCGCTACACCAACGCAACGACCTCATCGAGTCGGGCCCTTCGGCTTACGCACAAGTACGGCCTGGAAGGCGATTTCGTCGCCGGATACGATTTCGGCATGCTTCGTCTCGAAGCGGAGGCAGCCCTCAAGCGGGCCTCGCTGAAAAGCGCCACGATCAACATTTCCGCTGCTGAAGCGGTTGGTAACGCCAACCTGACCGGACGCGCTGATGCAGGCGGTCGCAGCACTGTCGGCTCGGGCATGATGAACGTCCTGCTGGACGTCGGCGGACCGGGCGTGACTGGCTCATTCGGCGTTGGGGGCGGCTATGCCCGCGTCAAGTACAACACCGAGCTGACGCCCACGAGCGCACTCGCCTTCCGCGACGAAGACAATGCATTCGCCTGGCAGGCACTCGTCGAGGTTCGTGCGCCGCTTAGCCCGAGCATCGATTTCGGCCTGAAATACAAGTACTTCCAGACCTCGCGCCTGGATTTCGGTCGGTTTTGCCAGACGACGTGCGGAGCGACGCCTTCCTACACGCTGATGGGCAAGTACAAGTCCAACAGCCTGCTCGCCAGTCTGGTCTTCAACCTCGGCACTGCGGTGGTCCCGCCGCCGCCGCCTCCTCCGCCGCCGCCTCCTCCGCCACCGCCGGCTCCTGCGACGCAAACCTGCCCCGACGGCTCGGTGATCATGGCGACGGATCCGTGCCCTGCGCCGCCACCGCCTCCTCCGCCGCCAACGCCGGCACCGGAGCGCGGCCAGTAAACACCGGCCTGAGGCTCGAACAACCTGACCTATAAGAACGCCCCCGGATGAGATCCTCATCCGGGGGTTTTCGTGTGACGATTGCTCGAAGCTGACGTCTCGTGCTGACAGCGGACAGCCAAGCGCCTAGGCCGCAGGGGTGGCCTCCCCGCCTCCTTCCAGCCGCTCGCTCGCAGGCGTCGCGATCATTCTTCTGCTCATCGCGGTTTGGGCGGTACTCGTCGCAAGCGTTTCGCCGACCGTAGGAGGCTGGCCTATCTTGGTTCAGGCGCTGTTCTACGTTGTCATGGGAATAGTCTGGATTATACCGTTGAAACCGTTGGTGAGATGGGTCGTCACCGGGCGTGTTCGCAGGGCCGATCCAGCCCCCCGAGATTGAACCGGGCGTATTATTTCACTATATCACACAGGGAAATGCCGAAAGCAGCGACTCTTGTCCAACCCCTCACGGGGCTGAAATTCCGCTTGGCGAATGCCTGGCGAGTCTACCCGCGCGAGACGCTCGGGTTCGGACTGCTTGCCATGGCCGCGGCCGTCGCGATCGGCGGCGCCGCACAGTCCACACCTGAGCTTCCGGGTCGCAGCGCAGCACATCCGGAGGCACAGCTTCCCGCGGCGCCGCCGCTGCTGGTGCGCCAGCTCGCACCGGACCAAGCGCTCAAGGTCAATGCCGACATTCCGGTCGACAACGGCCCCAACCCTGCGGCCGCGGCCTTCGCGTTCAAGGGCAATGCCGCCGCGAAGACGCAGGCCCTCTCCTGCCTTGCGAGCGCGGTCTATTATGAAGCGGGCAGTCAGGATGATGACGGCGAGCGCGCCGTGGCACAGGTGGTGCTTAACCGCGTTCGTCACCCCGCTTTTCCCTCCAGCGTTTGCGCAGTTGTCTACGAGGGCTCGACCCGCCCGACGGGTTGCCAGTTCACCTTCACCTGCGACGGGTCGCTGTATCGCCGGCCGGACGCGGCTGGCTGGCGGCGTGCTTATTTGATTGCCGAGCAGGCGCTGGATGGCGCCGTCTTCGCACCGGTCGGCTGGGCAACACACTATCACGCGAATTACGTGGTGCCTTACTGGGCTTCGACGCTGACCAAGAATGCCGTCGTCGGCGCCCACATCTTCTACCGGTGGGCCGGCACTTGGGGCAGTCCGGCAGCGTTCAACGAGCGCTATGCAGGGCGTGAGCCCAATGCGGTGGCGTTGCGCGATGCTGCAGTAGCGGCAGCTGCAAGCAATGCCGCAGCGCGTGGTCAAAGCAGCACGGTGGTGAATGCCGTCGCGGAGATCCCAGGCGCGGAAGCGATCCAGCTCGAACCTTCCATGCGCGGCGACAAGAAGGTCGCCGTTCGCTTCAACCTTGTCGGCCACAAAGCGGCCGAGGAGGCGCCGCACGAGGACTATACGAAGAAGTTCGAGGCGACCGACAATCTGAAGTGGGCACTCTCCAGCGAAGTTGCTGCAAAGGACGAGAAGCCGCTGGGGTCCACCGCCGCCCCCGGTGCAGCGAGCACAAGCCCGGTCAAGCCCTAGTCCTCGAGATTGTTCGTTGCCGCCACGGGTGCTGGCGGTTCCGGCGGCGTTAGGGCCAGTTCAACCTCGAGCCTGATGCGATCGAGCCGTCCGTCGATCGCCAGATAATCGTCCGAAAGCGGGCTGGCGCCGCTCATCTCCCTGCCCGTCAGCGCGACCTGCCCGAACGGCCCGTCATCATGAAGCGGATCGCGATCCTGCAGCTGCACGACGGCATCGTCGAATGCCGCACAGCGGTCGAGCTGGGCGAGGGACGGGCGAGCGCGAAGCAAGGCATGGCACTTGCGGCTTTCCTCTGCCAGCGGCGCCTCGTCCTTCGTCCGCACGAGACGGGCCGCGGCGGCAACCGCCTGCTGGATCGCAGCATCGTTCAGCGGCTCACTCATCGGGTCCGTCGCACGGACGACAGGACGTCGCAAAGGGTGGATCACAGCCACGGGCGACGCACGCATGCGGTAACCATCCACCAGGTTGGCGGCGGGAACTGCCAGCAGCGCCAGGAGACCAGCGCAAACGGTCACTCCCACCGCAGCCGCAAACCAGCGGTGGTCACGCCGCGGGTAGTCAAGGAGTGGCTCGGGCCCGCGCCAGGTGTCGCCTTCTTCCGCCGGCAAGGACCGCGCTTGGCGCAGCTCACGATAAGCTCGGTTGATCTCCGCCGCGCGGCCGGAGTCGCCACCGGGCCGGTCCGGGTGGTGAGCCTTGATGAGAATCTTGTACGCGCGCTCGACCGAGTTCCAGTCGGCACCCGGCTTGAGGCCCAGGACGGCATAGGCGGACGCGTCTGCGGCCATTGCCTAGCGTCTAGTCCACTTCTTCATGTTGCGAATAGTGGCGCGAGTGACGGGACTCGAACCCGCGACCTCCGGCGTGACAGGCCGGCGCTCTAACCAACTGAGCTACACCCGCGTTTTTGGCGTGGGCGGCAACTAGGAAACGGGCTTGGGGGTGTCAACCATGGCGGGCTCCATTTCCTGCCTGGCGTCCTCCTCCTCTTCGTCCGGGTCGCCGACGTGGGTGAGCGTGCCATGTTCGAAGAGAAAGCCGGCGATGTCCGGCGTGCCCGCTGCCGAGAAGATGGTCTTCATGATGATGAGAAGCGGAACCGCGAGCAGAGCTCCCGTCGTGCCCCAGACCCAGGCCCAGAAGGAAAGGGAGATAAGGATCGACAGCGGGCTGATCGTGAGGCGATGACCGACCACCATAGGCGTGAAGAAATTTGCTTCCACGAGATGGAAGCAGATGAACGCCGCCGGCGGCATCAACGCGCCCCACACGTCCGGATAGGTCATCAGACCGCCGAGCAGCAGAAGCAGGGCGCAAACGATCGGCCCCAGGTAAGGGATGTAGTTCGCGACGGCGACGATGCCGCCCCACATGATCGGCGAAGGCATGCCGAGCAGCCACAGCACCGCTGCCGTGAGCGCACCGAGCCCGACGTTGATGAGCGTGATCGTGCCGAGGTAGGTCGAGGTCGCGTCGACGACCTGCTGGATCACCCGGGCCGTGGTGAGCGCACCCTCGAAGCTGCCGCGGCTGACGATGGTTTTCTTCCGCATGGCAGTCCAGCCGGCGAGGAAGAAAAAGATCACCAACAGCGCGAAGAACAGCTGGATGAGCAGATGCGGGGCAGAGCTGGTGAGAAGGCCGAGCATCGAGTGCGGAGTCTCGACCGCAACTGTGTGGGTCGCCGGCGTCGGCGCGATCGCAATCTGCGCCGTGGTCCGGTCGATGAACTTGTCCAGGTGCTTGTAGAGCTGAATCACCGGCTCGAGCGCCTGCCGAACCTTGGGAATGCGCGCTGGCACCTGCGCAACCCAGTCTGTCGCCGGGATCAGGATCGACCCGATCGCGAACAGGGCCATCAGCAGGAAGACGATCACGCACAGACCGGCAGACGCCTTGGACGGGATGCCGCGCCGTTCAAACCACTCGAGTAGCGGCACCAGAGCGATCGCCACCACGAGTGCCGCCGAGACAGGCATGAAGAACTCTGCGCCTTCGCGAAGCGCGAACGGGATCGCTACAACCAGGCCGATGCCGGCGATCAGCGTCAGCGACGCGAGCAGCCGGTCCCGCTTGGCGGAGATCGATTCGGCGAGGACGAGCGCCTCTTCCTCCGTTTCGACCACCTCGTGCTTCTTAGTGCGCGCGTCCATGCCCTCTGCATATCCGCGCCGCTCTCCCGCCGCTAGACGCCTCGGCTTACCTCAGCTCCGCCAGGCAAGCTGGACCAGCAGAGCGCTATGCTCGGGAACGACGACACGCAGTTTCTGCGCAGCGAAGTCGATCGACACTTTGCGGAATGCGCGCATTGCATCCATTCCCAGCAGTACGGCTGGTTTTCGATCGAGCTTCAGTTGCGAGAAGATGTGCGCGGTGGCGAATACGACGTCGAGGTTCTCCAAAGTCGCTCCGCCGATCGCGAGTTGGTCGACCGACGCACTCTCACCCCAGAGTATCTGACCGGTCACCGCCTGGAGCTCCACCGGTCGGAAAGCGCTGCCGCGGCCGTGCTTGAACAAGGCCGCCCGCAGTGCATCGTTGCCGATGGTCACTTCCGAACCCGTGTCGAGAACGACGGTCACCGGGATGCCATTGACGTTGGCTTCCGTGATGACGAGGCGACCGTTCTTGCGATGGCCCTCGATAACAATCGTGTCCTGATCGTCGCGCGAGTCCGAAACCGAGGGCACAACCGACATAGTCTGCGCCCGAAAATCGAGAACGATCCGTTGGGAGCGGAGCGCGTCCACCCCAAGGATGCCGTCAGCTCCTATGTTCGCACCGTGAAGTACCGGCGCCACAATGTTGCGCACGACCTTGCGCGTGAGCTGCAGCGTCGGGACCGTTGCCGTTGCGACCGGCGAGACCCCCGCGATGCTGTGCAACGGGGCCGATCCGGCGGACGCGAAGTTCAGTCTCGCCGCCAGTTCGCTCGAAACCACCGTCCGATCAGCGCCGGTGTCAACGACAAACCGGTAGGGTCCCGTGCCCCCGACCATCACACCTACCGTCATCCGCAATGCCGGATCGGACGCGAACCGAACGTCCTCGGTCTGGCTGGCGCGGTCTATCGGAACTGCGAGGGGCGCCGTCGGCATCAGTGAATCCACGGTCTGCGATCTGACCGGCGCGTGGATCAGGATCGCTGCAAAACCGATGATCGACAACACGTGAGGCATTGGGCAGGCCTCCTCTGACCGGAGGATACACCTGTCCGTTTCGGATGACAAACAGCTCTTTGGGCAACGAACTGGTAAGGCTCTTCGCGCATAGTCGTGCGCAGTGGGGACGTGCCGTGAACACGGCAATCACGCCATTGGAGCTTCACTTGGACGAACAGCCGATCGAGACGACTGTGTTTTCGCTTGGAGAAGGCACTCCTGCAGCGCCCGACCGGCGAACGGGCGAGCGCCACCTGAGCCTGCTTCGCGTCGGGTCGATCACAATCGGCGAACGGCGCGAGCTTTGCCTCATCAAGAACATCTCGGCGGGTGGGATGCTGATCCGGGCCTATTGCGAGGTGCCTGCCGGTCGCGCGGTGACCGTCGAACTCAAGCAGGGTGAGCCCGTCACCGGCGTAGCCCGCTGGGTGCGCGACGGGTTCGTCGGCGTCGAGTTCGAGCAGCCGATCGACGTCCTCGACCTGCTGTCGCTCTCCGTGGAAGGACCTCGGCCGCGGATGCCGCGTGTCGAGATCGGATGCACCGGCTGGATCCGCGAAGGCGCCGTGACGCACCGCTGCAGGGCCGTGAACATCTCTCAGGGTGGCATCAAGGTTGCCAGTCGGGCGGCGATCGGCGTCGGCGCGGAGGTGACGGTCAGCCTGTTCGGTCTTCAGCCGTGCAGCGGGAAAGTCCGTTGGCGCGAGGAGGATTGCTACGGGATCATATTCGATCGCGTGCTGCCGCTGCCGGCACTGGTGTCATGGCTTCAGGACGAGCGTGCCCGGTTGCGGGCCGCGGGGTGATCACTCGCCGGGCCGGGACACCGGGCCGGTCGCCATCCACAGCTCAATCGACTTGCGCTCTTCACGCGTAAGCGGGCGCGAGGCGAGGCCGGGCCGCCGATGATCGACCTTGACCGCAGGACGAGGAGCCGGAACGTGCCTCAGCACATCCTCCGGCTTTAGTGGCTTGTCGAAAGCGACGCCGGCATAGCGTCCCTGGACCCAGGCGATGCGCCCCGGCACGCGCAGCTCCTTGCGTTCGAACAAGGTCGTTGCGCCTTCTTCGGGAAGAACATCGCCCTCTACGAGCACGCCGTCTTCGGAGAGGTTGCGAAGCTTTACGGTCTCCGCCCCGCCCGCGACTTCAATCGTCGCAAGCAGAAATACCGGCGAACGGCGCGAACGCCGATTGTGCGTCATGCTGCTCTCGTCCATGCGCCTTACCTACCCGCGCGAGGGTAAAGCTTCATTTAACACCCCGCGGCAGTGCGCCGGAAAAGCAGCATCAAATTGTTCGCCGGCATTTCGCGAATAGATGCGATCTCGAACCATGGCTCTGCCGCATCGGCAAAGTCCTGCACGAGACGGAGGCCCCACGCGGCGTCGCGGCGACGCAGATCGGCGTCGAAGGCCCGGTTGGACGGTGCGGCCTCTACTCCCGACTGGAGCCATGGCCCGTAGAGGATGAGTGGAGCGCCGGCAGAGAGGAGCCGGGAAGCGCCCCCGATCAGGCCGAGAGCCGACTGCCACGGACTGATATGCACCATGTTGATGCTGAGCACGGCATCCGCGCTTCGGATGCACCAGTCGGAGGCTGCCGCGTCGATTCGCACGGGTGGGCGAACATTCGTGAGGCCGGACAACGATCGCCACGCTCCGATGGAGGCAAGCGCATCGGGGTGGACGTCGCTCGGCTGCCACTCAAGACTTGGAAAGGTCTCGGCGAAGTGAATGACGTGCTCGCCGCTGCCGCTCGCGATTTCGAGCACCAGGCCCGAGCTCGGCAACCACTCGCGCAGGACCTGCCCGATGTGCTCGCGATTGCGGAGTGCCGCCGGAGCCGAGCGCCGCTCGCCCGCACTGGGAACCTCGTAGAAGCGCCGCTCATCGGCCATCGCGCCCCCTCTCCCCTCGTTACCTATTCGGCGGCTTGGGCCGGCTCCGGATCCTTGTAGGTCAGCACCGGCTTCCTCGCTGCCAGAGTCTCGTCGAGGCGGCGACGAGGGGCGTGCACCGGCGCTGCCTTGAGACTTTGGTCGCCGCCCTTCGCGCGCTCCGCGATCGAGCGCACCGCCATGATGAATTCGTCAAGGCTGCGCTTCGACTCCGTCTCGGTCGGCTCGACCAGCATGGCGCCGTGAACAACCAGCGGGAAATACATGGTCATCGGGTGGAAGCCCTCGTCAATCAAAGCCTTGGCGAGATCGATCGTGCTGGTGCCGCCCTCGAAGCCGCGGTCCGAGAAGATCGCCTCGTGCATGCACGGCCCACTCCTGGCGAACGGCGCGTCGAGCACGCCTTCGAGGCTGCGGAGGATGTAATTGGCGTTCAGCACTGCATCTTCGGCGACCTGCTTCAGGCCGTCGGCGCCGTGGCTCAGGATGTAGGCGAGCGCACGGGTGAACATGCCCATCTGACCGTGGAAGGCGACCATACGACCGAAGCTCTGCAGCTTGCGGCCGAAGTGGGCTTCCGCGAAGGTGTCGGAATCCTCTTCCTCGACGAGGTGCACGACGCCGTCCTTGGTCCGCGCGGTGTAGGGCAGCGGGGCAAAGGCGCTCAGCGCTTCGGAAAGCACCACCGGCCCGGAACCCGGACCGCCGCCGCCATGCGGGGTCGAGAAGGTCTTGTGCAGGTTGATGTGCATCGCGTCGATGCCGAGGTCACCCGGGCGCACCTTGCCGACGATGGCGTTGAAATTGGCGCCATCGCAATAGACGAATGCGCCCGCGGCGTGCACCGCGTCGCTGATCGCCTTCATCTGCGGCTCGAACAGGCCGCACGTGTTCGGGTTGGTGATCATCACCGCGGCAACGTCGGGTCCGAGCCGGCTCTTCAGCGCTTCGAGGTCGACGCGGCCTTCGCTGGTCGCCGGGATATTCTCGACACGATAGCCGGCGAAGGCCGCCGTGGCCGGGTTGGTCCCGTGAGCGCTTTCTGGAACGAGGATCACTTCCCGAGCATCGCCGCGCGCTTCCAGCGCTGCACGAATGCAGAGGATTCCGCACAGCTCACCGTGAGCGCCGGCCTTGGGGCTCATCGCGACGCCATGCATGCCGGTGAGGTCGAGGAGCCAGAAGGCCAGCTCATTGATGACTTCGAGGGCCCCCTGGATCGTTTCGCGCGGCTGCAGCGGGTGAACGTCGGCGAAGCCGGGCAGTCGCGCGACCTTCTCGTTGAGACGCGGGTTGTGCTTCATGGTGCACGAGCCGAGCGGGAACAGGCCAAGGTCGATTGCGTAATTCTGCCGGGACAGCCGGGTGTAATGGCGCACGGTCTCCGGCTCCGACAGGCCGGGGATACCGATGGAGCGGTTCCGTTCCAGCCCAGCCAACCGCAAACTGCCCACGTCCGTGTCGGCAAGGTCGACGCCGGTCTGCTCGGTCGAGCCGATCTCGAACAGCAGCGGCTCCTCGAGCATTAGCGCGCGATTGCCGGTTACCGTGCTGGCCTCGCCTTGTTCATCGACGGGCGCGGAGGGCCGCCAGCCAGACGGATTGACGGTCATTGCACCACCTCCTTCAGCGCCGCTTCCAGCGCGCTGATGTCCTCGTCCGTGACGACTTCGGTGACTGCGACGACCAGGCCGTTCTGCAACTCCTCCACGCCTGGATAGAGCCGCCCCAACGACACACCGCCGAGCACGTTGCGCTCGACAAGCGCGTGGACGGCCGGACGGGCCTCCACCGGCAGCCGCAGCGTGAATTCATTGAAGAAGCTGTCGTTGACCAGCTCGACGCCTGGGATCGCGGACAACCGGTCGGCAACCTCGCACGCGCGCGCGTGGTTCAAGGACGCGAGCTGCCGCAGCCCCTTTTCGCCGAGCAGCGTCAGGTGAACCGTGAAGGCGAGCGCGCACAGCACCGAGCTGGTGCAAATGTTCGAGGTCGCCTTCTCGCGGCGGATGTGCTGCTCACGCGTGGAGAGCGTCAGGACGAAACCGCGCTTGCCCTCGGCATCCACGGTCTCGCCGGCGAGCCGGCCCGGCATCTGCCGCACGTGCTTCTCGCGGCAGGCGAACAATCCGACGTACGGCCCACCAAATTGCAGGCCGACACCGATGGCCTGGCCTTCACCGACAACGATGTCCGCACCCATCTCGCCCGGCGAGCGGATCAGGCCGAGTGCAACGGGCTCCGTTACGACAGCGATCAGCAAGGCGCCGGCGGCGTGGGCTGCTTCGGCGATGGGCGTCAGGTCGGTTACCCGTCCGAGGATGTCAGGGTACTGCACGACCACGGCACCGGTTTCGCCGTCGATCTTGCCGAGGAGGCGCTCGACGTCGGTCTCGGCGCTCAGCTCCGGCAGCGCGGTGTCGAGCGCATCGCCGGTGAACTTCGCCATGGTGGTAGCGACGCCGACATAGTGCGGGTGCACGCCTGACGAGACCACGGTCTTGTTCCGCCGCGTGATGCGGTGGGCCATCAGAATGGCTTCCCACATGGAGGTCGAACCGTCGTACATCGACGCGTTCGCGACCTCGCAGCCGTACAGGCGAGCGACCTGCGTCTGGAACTCGAACATCATCTGCAGCGTGCCCTGCGCAATCTCAGGCTGATAAGGCGTGTAGCTGGTCAGATACTCGCCGCGCTGGATGATGTGGTCGACGCTTGCTGGAACGTGGTGCTTGTAGGCGCCGCACCCAAGGAAGAACGGCACGTCCCCTGCGACCATGTTTTTGCGTGAAAGAGCCGACATGTGCCGCTCGACAGCCAGTTCAGAGGCATGCATTGGCAAGCCTTCGATCGGATGCTTGAGCCGAAGCTCCTCGGGCACGTCGCTGAACAGCTCGTCAACGGAGTCGGCGCCGATCACACGCAGCATCTCGCTGCGATCGGCATCGCTCAGCGGCAGGTAACGCATCAGTTGGGCTTTCTCATGATGAAGCGGAGACGGACGTAGTCAGCCATGTCGGAGCCGACGCGGTCGGCGACGGCGGCGCCGATCTGAGAACGTTCCTCGTCGGGAACGCCCGCCCGGTCGAGCCAGCCGCGCCGGAAGGTCGTCACCCATTGTGCGATGCCATGTTCGATCGGTGTGGGACGCTCGATCAAACGAGCATCGATCTGTTCGAAGCCGGGGGCTTCGTAGACTGCGGCGAACTCGTCGGGGGAAGCGTACCAGTTCGCGGCTTCGGAGGGCGGCAGGTAGCCGCGGATGATCAGTTCCTCATCGAGGGCCTCGCGCAGGCTCGCAATGTTCCCCTCGCCGCCCATTTCGCCGGCAAAGCGGGCGCCCGGCTTGAGCGCTCGGAAGATGGCGCGCGCGGCCTGTTCCTTCTCCAGCACCCAATGCAGCGTCGCATTCGAGAACGCGGCGTCGAACTCGCCCGCAAAGGTCATGTCGGCGACATCGAGCTGGACGGCGTCGATGCCGTTGGCACGCGCGGCAGCGATCATCTCCGGCGAGTTGTCGATGCCGAGCACCGTTGCGCCTCGCTCGACGATCTTGCGGGTCAGAGTTCCCTCGCCGCAGCCGACATCGAGGATTCGCTCACCGGGCTGGGAATCGAGCAGGTCGAGCGCGGCTCCGCCGAGTTCGGCGACGAAGCCGCCGACGCGCGCGTAATCGGCCGCGTTCCAACTGCTGGTCGAGGCGACGCGTTGGCTCAAAGGGTTTTGATCCACTCGCGGTACGCACCCTCGTCCATCAGACCGTCGAGCTCGCCCGGATTGTCGAGCCGGATCTTGAAGAACCAGCCCTCGCCTTCCGGATCGCTGTTCACGACGCTGGGATCGTCCGCGAGCGCCTGGTTCCCCTCCACAACCTCTCCGGACACGGGCGCGTAGACATCGGACGCCGCTTTGACGGACTCGACGACAGCGGCTTCCTGGCCCTTGGTGACGCGGCGGCCGGCTTCCGGCACTTCGGCGAACACGATGTCGCCGAGCGCCTCCTGGGCATGGCTGGAAATGCCGATCGTCGCGGTGTCGCCTTCGACCCGGATCCATTCGTGCTCACGCGTGAAATGCAGACTCATCAGGCGGCTCCCTTGCGGTGATAACGGTGGGGGACGAACGGCATCGTGGCGACGCGACCGTCGAACAGCTTGCTGCGCTGCTCTAGCTTCAGCGCCGTCCCCGGTTCGGCGAGGTGGCTCGCGACGTAGCCCATCGCGATGGGGCGTTGGAGGCTCGGCGAAAAGCCGCCGCTGGTGATGCGCCCGACCTGGTCGCCTTCATCGTCGAGGATCAGCGCTCCTTCGCGGACCGGCTGACGTCCGTCGATTTCGAGGCCGATGCGCTTCTGCGGCGCGCCCTTTTCCAGCTCGGCGAGAATACGCATGTCGCCCGGAAAGCCACCCTCGCCGCGCCGGCGCTTGTTGATGGCAAAGGTGAGGCCGGCCATTACCGGCGTCGTCTCTTCGTCGAGATCGTGCCCGTACAACGGCAGGCCAGCTTCCAACCGGAGCGAGTCTCGCGCGCCGAGCCCGATCGGCCGGACGAGCTCGCTTGCGGCTATGGCATCGGCAAGCTCTGCGGCAGCGATGGCGGGCACCGAAATCTCGAAACCGTCCTCGCCGGTGTAGCCGGAGCGGCTGATCCACAGCGGCTGGCCGAGAGCGCGGAAGGGCGCAGCTTCCATGAAGCCGAGTTGCGAGACGCCCGGCACAATCACTTCGAGCACTTCGGCAGCGCGCGGGCCCTGAAGTGCGAGCAGCGCCTGCTCCTTCATGTAGTCGATGACCAGGCTGGGAAGCTTCTGCTCCAGATAGGCGATGTCGCCCTGCTTCGTCGCTCCGTTGACGACCACGTAGAAGTCGTCGCCGCGGCGGGTCGCCATCAGGTCGTCGACGATGCCGCCGTTCGCGGCGAGTAGCAGCGAATATTTGGGTTTCATGTCCTTGGCCGACCGAAGATCCGCCGGGAGGACACTCTCAAGGGCGATATCGGCGTCGCGGCCGTGGATTAGCAACTGGCCCATGTGGCTGACGTCGAACAGGCCGGCGTTCTCGCGCGTCCAGTTGTGCTCGGCCATGATGCCTTCGTACTGCACGGGCATCTCATAGCCGGCGAAAGGCACCATGCGGGCGCCGCGCGAGCGGTGCCAGTCGTCTAATGGAAGCCGGTTGAGCGTCTCGGGCTCGGTGCCCTCGCCCCCATTGGGATCGCCGCTGAAGGGCGTGCCCCTCGCCTGCGTGTCATCGGTGGGGCCGTTGTGGACTTCCCTGCTCATTCCTGGCGCTCCGGCATAGGGTGCGACTGCCAACGCTCGCCCGAGCGCTTCGACTGCCGCCCCCGTCTGTCTCTAGCGCCTGAGAGCTTTGCCCCTTCGGCGGCCTGCGTCACCCGAGAGCGGCGCCGGCACTTTCCAGACTGTCAGGCACGCACGGTCCATGTTGCCTGAGAGTTTCCGGGGGCGGTTGCTCCTTCGGCGCTGCAGTTGGCTGCAGTCTCTCCCGTGCGGCCTTTCCGGAAGGGTTAGCCTCCGGTGACGCCGGGAGCCTTGGCTGCGCCCGGTGCCGGAGTCAACGCGACTTTATGGCGAACTTCTAACGCGTTGCGTTGTAGCGAAGCTGGTCCTCGCTCATTTCGAAGCCGATCAGATGCTCGAAGGTGGCATCGGCCACCGCCGTGCGGATCGAGGGGTCCGAGAGCGGATCAACGGCTGCGTCCGCTTGCCCAGCCTTGCGCGGGCGAGTCAGGAACTTGCTGACGCTCTCCGGCAGGGTCGCGACCGAGCGGTTGACGCGAATCGATGCCTGGACCCGAGTCCATGCGTGCATGTTGCCGGCCGGGAAGTTCAACACGACTTGGCCGACGCGCTTTGCGACGATGCGGCTGCCACCCTGAAGCGCGGTGTCGAAATAGGGCAGCACCACCTGCCGCGCAGGCCCCGCGTCGCGGCGCAGGCCGACGACGGTGAATGTTGCCGTCGAGACCACATCGTTTCCGGAATCGGCACAAGTCGACCGGACGTCCGAAATCGTGGCAGTCACGTCGATCGCCCTGGCGTCCCGGCTGTCGGCGGGGTTGAAGAGCGTGATGTCGCTGGTTCCCGCAGGGACGCCGATGATCGGGCAAGCGCTGCGAACCGCATAGATGCCCCCGCCGTTTTCCGACGTGAGTTCGCCGGCGTGGCGGCAGGCGCTAAGCAGTGTGACGGCGAGCAAGGCGACGAGGCGAAGCTTCAAGGGCACGGTCCTTACGAGGGCGGAATAGGAGGCTGCGCGTTCATAGGAAGCCCCTTCTATGGCTGCAAGCGATGCCTTACATGGCCTGCACCGTGCCTGAACCCCTCAGCCCACTTTCGCCACTTCGCGTACTCATCGCAGCTCCACGCGGTTTCTGCGCGGGTGTCGACCGCGCGATCCAGATCGTGGAGCTCGCGCTGGAGCGCTTCGGAGCGCCGGTCTACGTCCGCCACGAGATCGTTCATAACCGCTTCGTCGTCGAGCAGCTGAAGGGCATGGGCGCCGTCTTCGTGGACGAACTGGATGAGGTCCCCGACGACCGCCCAGTGGTCTTTTCCGCGCATGGAGTGCCCAAGGCGATCCCGGCCGCGGCGCAGGACCGCGGCCTGACTTATGTGGATGCGACCTGCCCCCTTGTCTCCAAGGTCCACCGCCAGGCCGAGCGGCTGATCGAGGAGGGTCGGCACATCCTCTTCATCGGTCACGCTGGGCACCCGGAAGTCATCGGCACCTTCGGTCAGGTGCCTTCGGGATCGATGACCCTCATTGAGAGTGTCGATGATGTCGGCGAAGTGCGGGTCCCGGAGAACGCCGAGTTGGCGTTCCTGACCCAGACGACGCTTTCGGTGGATGACACGGCGGCAGTCGTCGAGGCGCTGAAAGCGCGCTTTCCGCAGATTCGCGCGCCACGGAGCGAGGACATCTGCTACGCGACGTCGAACCGGCAAGCGGCCGTCAAGGCGATCGCCGCCGAGTGCGACCGTATGCTGGTGATCGGCGCCCCCAACAGCAGCAACTCGCTGCGCCTCGCCGAAGTCGCCGAGCGCCTGGGCGTGCCCGCGCGGCTGATCGAGCGCGCCTCGGACATCGACTGGGCCTGGCTTGGTGAGCCGCGGACGCTGGGGCTCACTGCGGGAGCGTCGGCTCCCGAGCTCCTCGTGCGCGAAGTGCTGGAGGCGCTGCGCCAGCGTTTCGAAGTGACCGAAGAAGTGGCGGACCACACACCCGAACGAATGGTCTTCAAGCTCCCGCGCGAGCTTGTCGCCTGACGTGACGGAGCTTCCCGAGGTCGAAATCTTCACGGACGGCGCTTGCCGCGGAAATCCGGGACCCGGCGGCTGGGCGGCGCTCCTGAGGATGGGCGGCAAAGAGCGCGAGATCTCCGGGGGGGAAACGCCTTCGACCAACAATCGTATGGAGCTGATGGCAGCGATTGCGGCCCTGCAGGCGCTCAAGCGCCCGTGCCGCGTGCGGCTGTTCACGGACAGTGTCTACGTCCGTGACGGCATCACCAAGTGGATCCATGGCTGGCGCCGCAATGGCTGGCGCACGTCGGACAAGAAGCCGGTCAAGAATGCCGAGCTTTGGCAGCAGCTGCTCGATGCCGCCGCTCCGCACCGGATCGACTGGAAGTGGGTCAAGGGTCACAGCGGGCATCCCGAGAATGATCGCGTGGACGCTCTCGCCTGCGCTGAGGCCGACAAGCTTCGTTAGCCCAGCTGCTGTGGGGCGTAGACGGCGGGGTCAATGTCCGCGACGAACGGCTCGGGCTCCGTTCCGATGAGGAGCGCTGCGGCGAGCGCCGAGGCGGCAGGCGCGGTTTGGATTCCGAAGCCCCCCTGCCCCGCACACCAGAAGAATCCCGGAACGTCGCTGTCGAACCCGTAGGCGGGCACTCGCGACGGGGTGAAGCTCCGTAACCCCGCCCATTTATGCTCGACAGCTTCGATGGGCCAATCCACGACGGACTGCAGCTGATCGATGGCGGTGGCCACGTCGATTTCTTCCGGAACGGCATCGCACGGCTCTGCCGCAGTCTCGTCATGCGGGCTGACCCACAGGCGATTGTCCCCCTCGCCCTTGAAGTAAAAGCGGCCCAGGGCATCGATGACCAGCGGCAGATCACGCAGGCCCGACCTGCCCATGCGCAACTGCACGATCGTTCGGCGATACGGCCGGATATCAAGGGGAGCGACTCCGCAGCGAGCCGCCACGTCGTCCGCCCAGGCGCCGGCTGCATCGACCAGCACGTCGGCGCTGAAGCGATCCGCACCTGCTTCGATGTGCCAACGGCCGTCGCGCCGCTCGGCCCGCCGCAAAGGAGCAGAGCGAACCAGGCGCCCGCCGGCACGTCCGAAGCTGGCCAGGCAAGCATTGTGGAGACCGGCGACATCGATATCTGCGCAACTCGGGTCGTGCAGGCCGAAGTCCCACCCAGGCAAAAGGCCCGGCAGCGCACCTTCGAGTTCGCGCCGTCGCAGATGCCCCCGCCGCGGCGCTCTGTCGGACGCGACGCTGAGGGCGTCGCGCAGGTCCATCCCTTCGCGCGCAATGGTAAGGCACCCGCGCTGCCTCAGAAACGAGTGATCGCCGGCCGGCCAGCCGCTCTCGAGAAGAGGTCGTGAAGCAATGCTCAGTGGGATGATCGGGGTTCCGCCGTAATGTGCCAGCCAGAACGCCGCCGAACGCCCGGTGGCATGCGTTGCGCAATTCTCCTCCGCCTCGAAGATGACGGTGCGGACGGCGGACGCGATCCGGGCGCCTAGGCTGGCGCCGGCAATTCCGCCGCCGACGATTGCGACATCGAAGTGAGTCATCGGGACCGCGGTTACGAATTGGAAAGCCGCGCCGTCTAGTGGTGCACGTCATGTTCAACGGCGCATTAACCGACATTCTGCTTATCGCGCTCGCAGCGATCCTGGTGGTCGCGGCAGTCATCGACGTGCGCACGTTCACCATCTCCAACCGGCTGAACCTGACCGTCGCGCTGCTTGCGCCAGTCTATTGGCTGTCGATTGCGCTGCCCTTGTGGCCCGGCGTCGCGATCCAGCTAGCCCTTGGTGCCGGAGTGTTCGCCCTGCTCGCGGCCGCCTTCTACGCCGGCATGATGGGCGGCGGTGACGTCAAGCTCGCCGCGGCGCTGGCGCTGTGGTTCTCGCCCGCTTCAACGCTGCGCTTTCTCGTCTTGATGTCACTGGCCGGAGGATTGCTGACGATTGGCTTGCTGGTGCTGCATCGCATGCGGCGCCGGACGGGCCGTCCGCAGATTCCGTACGGCGTCGCCATCGCTATCGGCGGTTTGGCCATTCTCGCCCAACGGTTTCTTAACCAATTTGCCTGATGAGTGACGCTGCAATGAATGCCCGACTGGGGGAGGCGATCGCGCCATGGATGTGAAGAAGGTTGCTCTGCTCGTTGGAGCATTGGTCATCGCGGTGATCACCGCAGTGATGGCCAAGAACATGTTTGCCGGCGCGGGAGCCCAGCAGGCCGCCGCGGCGCCTGCCGTCCCCGTTGGGCCGAAGATCCTGGTCGCCAAGAAGGCGCTTCCGGTCGGTACCATCATCGACGCGGAGAGCCTCAGCTGGCAGCCCTGGCCGAAGGAGCTCATGCAGGGCGCCTACTATACGGAAGGCCAGCCTGACGCCAACCTCCAGCAGCTGCTGGGCACGGTTGTCCGCTATCAGATCACAGCCGGCCAGCCCCTGACTCGCGGCGCCGTTGTCGGACCGCAGGACCGTGGCTTCCTCGCCGCGGCGCTTGGCCCGGGAATGCGTGCAGTCACCGTACCGGTGAACTCGTCGACCGGCGTCGCCGGCTTCGTCTTCCCTGGCGACCACGTCGACATGGTACTGACGCAGCAGGTCTCCGGTGGTGGTGACGGCCCTCCCCTCAAGGTTTCCGAGACGATCGTGCGCAACATCCGTGTCCTCGCGACCGACCAGCGCATCACCGACAAGGACGCCGAAGGCAAAACCGTGGTTCGCACCTTCTCGAACGTGACCATGGAAGTCACGCCCAAGATCGCCGAGAAGATCTCGGTTGCCCAGAGCCTTGGCACGCTGTCCCTCTCGCTGCGCTCGATCGCCGACGACACGTCGGAGCTTGAGCGTGCGGTTGCGGCCGGTGACATAAAGGTGCCGGCCGGCATGAACCCCGCGCAGGAGCGTCAGATGCTCCTTGCAGCAGCCAATCGGCCGCTCGACAGCAACCCGACCTTCACGACCGGTGGAGACGTCTCCCGCTTCCAGCGGCGGACGGTCCCTGCCCGGACTCCGGACAGCAGCGCCCAGAGCTCGGCACCGAGTGGGCCTGCTGGAAGCCGCGGTCCGTCCTACTCAGGCGCCCCGACCCCTGTTGGACCTGTCGTCCGCATCGCTCGTGGCAATGACGTCACCGTTGTTCCGGTTGGAGCTCGATAACATGAAGACTCAAGCCATCATCCGCCGGGCCAAGCTCGGCACGGCCCTGACTGGAGTTGCCCTCGCGCTTTGCGTGACGGCTGCACCGGCCCCGGCCAAGGCCCAGCCCCTGGCGTATACGTCAGGCGCCTACCGGCCGACGAACCAAGTCCTGCTCTCGATCGGCGAAGGCCAGATGCTCAACCTGCCCCGCAGCGTTGCAAGCGTCTGGACGTCGAACCCCGGTGTTGCAGACGTCTTCGTCAACAGCCCGCGCCAGATGAACCTGTTCGGCAAGGGCTTCGGCCAGGCGACGATCATCGCCACGGCAGCCGACGGTTCGGTGGTTTACGGCGCTAATGTGCACGTCAGCCAGAACGTCAGCTCCATCAACGAGGTGCTGCACGCGGCAATGCCGGACACCAACATCACGGTTACGCCCGTCGGGCAGGTCGCAGTGCTGAACGGCACCGTCGCCTCGCCGGAAGACGCGGCACAGGCGGAGGCGCTGGTTCTCGGGCTGCTGAACCCGGGCAAGAAGCAGGGCGACGCGCTCGACATCCAGCCGGTCAACCGGCTCAAGGTCGCGACGCCGCTGCAGGTCACGCTGAAGGTGCGCATCGCGGAAGTTAACCGGTCGCTGCTCAAAAAGGTCGGCGTCAACTTGCTGTCGCGCGACACAACCGGCGGATTTTCGTTCGGCATTGCGCAGGGTAGTGGCCTGACCCTCGGCACCTCGGGAAGCGCAAACAGTTTCAAGGGCGCAGCGGGGGCAACGTCTCTCGGCTTTGCTGGCCACGTGCTCGGGCTCGACCTGCTCAGCTCGCTCGATCTGGCGCAGACCGACGGCCTGGTTTCCACGCTTGCAGAGCCAACTCTGACCGCACTCTCCGGCGAAACGGCGAGCTTCCTTGCCGGCGGCGAGTTCCCGGTCCCGATCTCGCAGGGCCTCGGCTCCGTCAGCGTCGAGTACAAGCAATATGGCGTGGGCCTCGCCTTCACGCCGGTGGTGCTTGCGGACGGCCGCATTTCGATGCGTGTCCGCCCGGAAGTCAGCGAACTGAGCGACGCCGGATCGGTGAAGATCGGCGAAGTGCAGGTCCCTGCCCTGACCACCCGCCGCGCGGAAACGACGGTCGAGCTCGGCTCGGGCCAGTCGTTCATGATCGGCGGACTGCTTCAGAACCACACTTCGAACAGCATCAACAAGGCTCCGTTCCTTGGTGACCTGCCGATCCTGGGCACTTTGTTCCGGTCGTCGAGCTTCCAGCGCAACGAGACCGAGCTGGTGATCGTCGTCACGCCGTACCTGGTGCGCCCGGTGTCCGGCCGCCTGCCACTTCCCACGGACGGTTACCGTGCCCCGACGGATCCGCAGCAGGTGCTCGAGGGCCAGACTTTCACCGGTGTCAGCGGGACGCCCAATGTCGCCGTAGCTCCGATGCCAGGAATCGCAGGAGCTGCAGCAGCAGCCCCCGCGCCCGGCTTCAAGCTGTGACCTGCCCGCTCAGGAAGGACAGAAAGATGCGTATCAGGATCGCCACTCTCGTTCTCGCGTCGATCGCGACCGGCGGCTGCGGCTATACGCCGCATGACCTCGCGGATCGCGGCGTCGAATCGGTCAACCAGCCGGTGGTCACTGCAGCGGACTACGTGTTCGATGCAGCGGCGCCCGGCGGCACCCTTGCTCCAGGTGAGCCCGAACGGCTGAACTCCTGGTTCCAGGGTCTCGGCCTCGGCTACGGCGACTCGATCTACGTGGATGGCGCGGACGCTTATGTCGCCCGCGAACAGGTTGCGGCCGTTGCCGGCAACTACGGGATGATGGTCCAGGCTGGCGCCCCGGTGACTGCCGGCATGGTGCAGCCCGGCGCAGTCCGCGTCGTCGTCTCGCGGCGCCGCGCGATTGTGGCCAACTGCCCGAACTGGAGCCGGCCATCGTCCCCCGATTTCAACAACCGTTCTCTCTCGAACTTCGGTTGTGGCGTGAATTCCGACTTGGCGATGATGGTCGCCAATCCGGAGGACCTGGTTCACGGTCAGGAAGGCACCGGCGTCGCTGACGCCATGACGGGTGCGAAGGCCGTGCAGCTGTATCGCTCGACGCCGCCCACGGGGAGTAAGGGCCTCCTGGACGTCAACACGAAGGGATCTAAGTGATGAACGCTCCGTTCCAGGGACGCGCCGGTTTGCGTGACCCGTTCACTGCTTTCGTCTGCGACGATGCGACTGCCGACATGCTGCGGCCGGTTGCGGTCGAGCACGGCTGGTCGCCGGAAAAGGTGAACAAGGGCGGGCTGCGCAACGCGGTTCAGTCCCTGTCCGTCTCGGCAAGCCCGAACATCCTGTTCGTGGACCTGTCGGAATCGGCCGACCCGCTGAACGACATCAACGCCCTCGCCGAGGTTTGCGAGCCGGGCACGATCGTCATCGCGGCCGGCGCTGTGAACGACGTTCGTCTCTACCGCGACCTTGTCGCGAGCGGCATCCACGATTACCTGCTGAAGCCGTTCACGGTCGATCAGCTGCGTGACACCTTTGCGCATGCGCAGATGATCCTGTCGGGTCCCCGGGGCGAAGCTCAGGCGGACAAGCCGCACGTGATGTCGGCAGTGATCGGCGTTCGTGGCGGCGTCGGCGCTTCGACGATGGCGACTTCGCTGGCATGGCTGCTCGGTGAGCGGGCGCGGCGTTCGACCGCCCTTCTCGACCTCGACGTTCACTTCGGCACCGGCGCTCTGGCGCTCGACCTCGAGCCGGGCCGCGGCCTGACCGACGCCATCGAGAACCCGAGCCGCATCGACGGCCTGTTTATTGAGCGTGCAATGGTTCGCGCCAACGAGCGCTTGTCGGTGCTGTCGGCGGAAGCGCCGATCCACCAGCCCCTGGTGACGGACGGAACCGCGTTCTTCCAGCTTCAGGAAGAGATGCGGAACGCCTTTGAGTCGACCGTTCTCGACCTGCCGCGCCACATGCTGATCCAGTATCCGCACATGGTCCACGACGCGCACGTTGCAGTCGTCGTTGCCGAGCTGACGCTCGCTGCCACCCGCGACACCATCCGGGTGCTCGCATGGCTCAAGTCGAACGCTCCGCAGACCAAGGTTGTCGTGATTGCCAATCGCGTGCCCTCGGGCGGCGCTCTGGAAATCAGTCGCAAGGACTTCGAGCAGTCGATCGAGCGTCCGGTGGACATCGTGTTCCCGGTCGACGGCAAGATCGCCGCGCAAGCGGCGAAGCTCGGCAAGCCGATGGCGGAAGTCGCCGGCGGCAAGTTCACGGCGCCGTTCAACCAGCTTTCCAACATGGTCCTCAACCATGCCAGCGAAGAAGGAGCGGGCCTCGCCCAGGCGGCGAAGGACGCTGCTGCTCCCGGCAAGTCGCTGGTCGGAAACCTGAAGTCCATGCTGTCCAAGCCGAAAGCAAAGGCAGCGTAAGCAAGTTAGCGGCAGGAGCGGGTAACCCCCGCTCCCGCTCGCGCCAATCGAGAGGCGAAGGCACGGATGCTCTTCTGGCTCATCACTTTCGGCGGCTTCGGTACGCTGTTGCTCGTGCTCAGCGCATTCCGCGGCCCGTCCGCGTCGAAGGCGCTCAAGCGGCGCATGGAGCTGGTCAAGGAGCGCCACGGCGACATCATCGCCGGCAACGCCCAGGCCCAGATCCGGCGCCTGCTGGCGCAGCGCACGAGCCGCATCGAAGGCTATGCCTCGACCCTGATCCCGAAGCCGGCGCTTCTTCGCAAGCGGCTGGAGATGACCGGCAAGAACATCCCGCTCAGCAAATATGGCATGATCTGCCTGGGCATCGGCGTGTTCCTGATGGCCTTGCTGATGCTCCGCGGAGCGCCATTCATCCTGTCATTCTTCGTCGGCGTGTTCTTTGGCGTCGGAGGCCCTCACTTCATCATCGGCAAGATGATCAAGCGCCGGGTCAATAAATTCACGACCAACTTCCCGGATGCGATCGAGCTGATGGTTCGCGGTCTGCGCTCCGGCCTTCCGATCACCGAGACGCTTGGCATTGTCGCCAGCGAAATCCCGGGCCCTGTCGGCCTCGAGTTCCGCCTGGTCGCCGACAAGATGAAGATCGGCCGCACCATGGAAGCAGCGCTCCAGGACACTGCCGACCGGCTCGGCACGCCGGAGTTCCAGTTCTTCGTAATCACGCTGGCGATCCAGCGCGAGACCGGTGGTAACCTCGCCGAGACGCTGTCGAACCTGGCGGACGTCCTTCGCAAGCGTGCCCAGATGAAGCTGAAGATCCGCGCCATGAGCTCGGAATCGAAGGCTTCGGCCTACATCGTCGGCTCGCTGCCGTTCGTGGTGTTCACGCTCGTGTACATCATCAACCCGCACTACATGAGCGGCTTCTTCGCAGATCAGCGGCTGATGGTCGCGGGCATGGGCGGGCTGGTGTGGATGAGCTGTGGCGCATTCATCATGGCCAAAATGGTCAACTTCGAGATCTGACGGGGGACTGACGAACATGAATCCGGCGCCCCCAACAGGCCCTACCCTTCTCGGGTTCGACGTGATCTGGATCGCGACGTGCCTCAGCGCCGTCGCGACCTTCGCGGTGCTGATCGCGATCTACGCGGCGACCACCGTCAAGGACCCGATGGCCCGCCGCGTCAAAGCGCTCAACGAGCGCCGCGAGCAGCTCAAGGCCGGCATCGTCGCCTCGACCAACAAGCGCAAGAAGCTGACCAATACGAACGAGGCCGCCGATCGCGTGCGGTCGATCCTGTCCAGCTTCAAGATGCTGCAGGACGACCAGATCAAGAAGACTCAGCTGCGCCTGATGCAGGCCGGTATCCGCACCAAGGACCTCGCCTTCTTCATCATCTTCGCGCGCTTCGTCATGCCGCTGGTGCTGGGCCTTGCCGCGGTGCTGCTCATCTACGTTTTCAACTATTTCCCGGAATGGGGCTGGTTCAAGCGCTACGCACTCGTCGCCGGCACCCTGCTGCTGAGCTACAAGGCGCCGGATCTGTGGTTGTCGAACAAGGTCAAGAAGCGCAGTCACGCGGTCCGCAAGGGCCTCCCCGACGCGCTCGACCTGCTCGTTATCTGCGCCGAAGCCGGCTTGACCGTCGATGCTGCATTCGGCCGCGTCGCCAAGGAGCTCGGCAAGGCCTATCCGGAACTCGGCGACGAGTTCGGGTTGACCGCGATTGAGCTCGGCTTCCTCAACGAGCGCCGCCAGGCATTCGAGAACCTTGCCGCTCGCGTCGACCTCGACGCGGTGCGCGGTGTCGTCACGACCATGATCCAGACCGAGAAGTACGGCACTCCGCTCGCATCTGCGCTGCGCGTCCTCTCGGCCGAGTTCCGCAACGAGCGCATGATGCGCGCCGAGGAAAAGGCCGCGCGCCTGCCCGCGATCATGACCGTGCCGCTGATCCTCTTCATTCTCCCGACGCTGTTCGTCGTCATCCTCGGGCCAGCGGCCTGTTCGATCCACGACAGCTTCCTCAGCAGCTAAGACCGACGTCACCGGGGCGGAACGATGAGCCGCCCCGGTGCGTAATCCCCGCGCTTCCGCTGTTGTTGGAGACGCGAAATGACGATTACGTCCGATCCAAACGTCTGGATCATTGCCGGCCTGGTTTTCCTGCTGGGCCTCCTCATCGGCGTCTTTCTGACTGCCGGCGGCCGCCGCAAGTGGAAGAGCCGCTACGACGCAGAGGTCGATCGCCGGCGCGAGCTAGAAAAGACGCACGCCGAGCGCGAGACCCATTGGGCCACGCAAGAAAAGGAATGGCGCGAGCGTGACTCGCTTCGCGGGGCAGCGATCAGAAGCGGCCGCGACCCCGCCGACGACCGTCCGCTCTAGTCAGCCTTCGATCTTGGAGAAGTCCGCCACGCGATTCACAGCGTCGCGGAACCGCAACAGCAGGTTGAGCCGCTGCTCACGCTTGACCCGGTCCGGATCGTTGACGGTCACATGATCGAAGAAATCATCAATCGGCGCCCGCAGTGACGCCAGCGCGGCCATTGCTGCCGTGAAGTCCTCGGCTTCAATCGCCGCTGAAGCTTTCGGCTCTGCCTGGTCGAGGGCGGCAATAAGCGCCTGCTCCTGCGGCAGGTCCGCTCCGGCCGAGCCCGACGCCATTTCTGCAATGGCCTCGGCGAGCCCCGGCTCCTCGACCAGCACCAGCGGGTCTTCCTCGCCCGTCTGGGGAATGCCCTGCTCTTCGCGGGAGGTCATCACCTGCGGCCCGGACCAGCTCTCCTTGCGCAGGATGTTCGCGGCGCGCTTGTAGGCGGCGAGCAGGTCCCTGCCCTCGTCCGTTTCGACGAAGTCCTGAAGCGCCTTCACGCGGTTTACCATGCGCACGTTGTCCCCACCTGTTTCGACCGCCACGACAGCGTCGATCATGTCGTGACCGATCCCCGCCTCGCGCTGCTGCACTTTGAGCCGCTCGATTAGAAAACTTGCAATGTCTCGGCCTGCATCCGTTCCGCCACTGTGCGCGGCAGCAGTGATCAGGTCTCGCATGGACACCCGCAGGTTGTTCTCGAGAAGCAGGCTCAGAACGCCAAGTGCGGCACGGCGGAGCGCGAATGGGTCCTTCGACCCGGTCGGCTTCTCATCGAACTGGAAAAAGCCGACGAGGCTGTCCATCTTGTCCGCCAGGGCGATCGCAATGGTGACGGGATCCGTTGGCACTTCGTCCGCCTGCCCAACCGGCTTGTAATGGTCCCGGATCGCGTCGGCGACGGCCTTGGGTTCGCTCTGTGCCTCAGCCAGGTAACCGCCGATCACGCCCTGCAACTCAGGAAACTCGCCGACCATGCCCGTGACGAGGTCGGCCTTGGCAAGTCGCGCAGCGCGATCAGCCTGATCAGCGTCGGCATTCACGACGCCACTCTCAATTAGCCAACGAGCCAGCTTGGCCACCCGCTCGACCTTGTCAGCGACGGTGCCGAGCTTCTCGTGGAACACGATCTGGTCGAGCTTTCTCGCCTGCTCCTCGAGTGGGATCTTAAGGTCCTGCTCCCAGAAGAACCGAGCATCCGACAGACGCGCGGCGAGCACACGGCGGTTGCCCTCCACGATCGCTTCTCCGCCGTCACTCGCGTCGACGTTGGCCACACAGACGAACGCGGGCGCGAGCAGTCCCTGATCGTTGGTGCACGCGAAATACTTCTGGTTGGTGCGCATGGTGAGGACGATCACCTCACGCGGAACATCCAGGAACTCGGGGTCGAACTGCCCGAGCAGCGGCACCGGCCATTCGGTCAGCCCGGCGTTCTCGACAACCAGGCCTTCATCACAGAGCAACCGCAGTCCGGCTTGGCCAGCCGAAGCCTCGGCGCCTTCGCGCACCAGTCGCTCACGCTCGTCCTGATCGACGATGACGTGGCAGGCGCGCAGCTTCTCGGCATAGTCGGACGCGCCCCCCACGGTGATGATGCCGGGGTGGTGGAAACGATGCCCGACCGTCGTCGCGCCCGCCGCAACGCCTTCAATCTCGACGGGAACGATCTCCTCCCCGAGCATGGCGATGATGCCCTGGAGAGGGCGCACCCAACGCAGCGATCCCGATCCCCAGCGCATCGACTTCGGCCAGGGGAAATCAGCGACGATGCGACGGATCGTCTCTGCAAGGACGTCCCCGGCAGAGCGGCCGGCACGCTCGATCACGGCGAACAGTACGCCATCGCGATCCTCGAGTTGGTCGCGGGTGAGGCCCGTCTTTCGCAAGAAGCCTTCGAGCGCCTGTGAAGGCGCCGAGGTTCGGGGTCCCTTGATCTCCTCGCTTGCCGCTGCGGTCGCTTCGGCAACGTTTCGCGCGATCAGCGCCAACCGCCGCGGCGTCGAATGCGTGTCGATGGGCCCGGTGCTCAGCCCGGCAGCCTGCGTGCTCTCGGCGAACAACCGAGCAAGCTCGTTGCGAGCCCGCGCCTGCATGCGCGCCGGAATTTCCTCCGACAGCAGCTCGAGCAGGAAGTCGGCCATCAGGCGGCCCGATCCAGCCAAGCCGCGCACGCGGCTTTCGCAAGATCGCGGACGCGGCCGATATAGGCCTGCCGCTCGGCAACGCTGATCACGCCCCGGGCCTGCAACGTATTGAACACGTGGCTGGCCTTGATCGCCTGCTCATAGGCAGGGATTGGCAGGTTCGCCTCCAGGCAGCGCTCGCACTCCGAGGCAGCCTTCCGGAACGCGTCGAACAGCGCATCCGTGTTCGCTACTTCGAAATTGTAAGTCGACATCTCCACTTCGTTCTCGCGGAACACGTCGCCGTAAGTCACGCCCTCGTCGTTGAAGGCGAGGTCGAACACATTGTCGACGCCCTGGATGTACATTGCGAGCCGTTCGAGCCCGTACGTCAGTTCCCCCGTCACCGGCCGGCACTCGAAGCCGCCGACTTGCTGGAAATAGGTGAACTGGGTCACCTCCATTCCGTCGCACCAGACTTCCCAGCCGAGGCCCCAGGCGCCCAGCGTCGGACTCTCCCAGTCGTCCTCGACAAAGCGAATATCGTGCTTCAGCGGATCGACACCGATCTCGGCGAGGCTGCCCAGGTAATGCTCCTGCAGATTGGCAGGGCTCGGCTTCATGATGACCTGGTACTGGTAGTAGGCTCCGAGGCGGTTCGGATTCTCGCCGTAGCGGCCGTCAGTCGGGCGACGGCAAGGCTGCACGTAAGCGGCTTTCCACGGCTTCGGCCCGAGCGCCCGCAGGACTGTCGCCGGGTGGAACGTCCCCGCTCCCATCTCCAGGTCGTAGGGTTGGAGCAGGACGCAGCCCTGCCGCGCCCAATACCGGTGCAGCGTGAGGATCAGGTCCTGGAAGTTGAGCCGCCCTTGCGCCATGCGCGGCGGCTTTGGCGGATGCCGCAGTATCGGGCAAGTGGCGGTTCAGCGCGAACTTCCTACATGGTAGTTCGAGCTGCAGTAAGGACAGAAAAAGCATGTTGAAGAGACTGGGGCGCCGCCTGCTTGGAGCGCTGGGCATTGCGACTGCAACCGGCGCCGCGCTGAGCCCTCAGGCCGCCGCCGCGAAGCAGGCGCCGGCGCTGTGGAGCGTCTCCGATGCCGATACTACCGTCTACCTGTTCGGCACGATCCACCTGCTGCCCGAAAACTACCAGTGGCAGACACCCGCGCTCGACAAGGCGGTCACCAACGCGCAGGAGCTGGTCGTCGAAACCCTGATCGACGAGAAGAACCCGCAGGCGCTGGTCTCGACCTTGATGCAGATGGCTGTCTCGCCCGGTGTTCCGCCGATTTCCCAACGGGTCCCGCCATCGAAGCGCGCCGCCCTGGATGCCGCGATCGTCAAGAGCGGAATCCCGCGCGCCGCCTTCGACCGGATGGAAACCTGGGCTGCGGCCTTCATGCTGCTTGGCAACCAGTTCCGCGACATGGGCCTCAAGAACGGGCTTGGCGTGGAGCCTGTGCTGAAGAGCGCCTTCACCACCAAGGGCAACACGATCGGCCAGCTCGAGACCAATGCCGAGCAACTCAGCTTCTTCGACAGGCTGCCTGAGAAGGCGCAACGAACGCTGCTGCTGGGAGCGATCGAGAGCCCGGCCGACACCAAGACCGAGTTTCAGGGCATGCTGAACGCCTGGCAGCGCGGCGACGTCAACGCCATTGCACGGACGTTCAATCACGACCTCGCCGCCTCCCCCGAGCTGCGTGACGCGCTGCTCAAACGCCGCAATGCCAACTGGAGCCGCTGGATCGAGCAACGGATGCAGAAGCCCGGGTCGGTGATGGTCGCTGTCGGTGCCGGTCACCTCGCCGGCAAGGACTCGGTCGTGGACCTGCTCGAGCGTGACGGCCTCAAGGTCCGCCGCATACAATAGTCCCCCGGGCGCAGCGTTTCATCCACGAGAAAAATCGGCCGCGCTCTGAAATCGCTAGACTTCTCGGTCGCCCGCGGTAGCCCTTAGGTAGAGCTATCGGGTCGGGGGGCACGATGCGAATGAGCGCTTCGCGAGGTGTTCCTCGCCACGGGTGAGCTGCGTTTCGGCCGCCGGCGTTCCGTTCATCGCCTCCTCCGCACCCCATTTGCCGGAGGTTCAGCATGATCAATCTGCTGCTTGCCGCATCACTGTCCGGGGCCCTCCCTGTCACGGCGTCAGATCCTGTCGACGCAACTCCGGCGATGTTCGTCGTGCGTGACCGGGACACGACGATCTACCTGTTCGGGACTTTCCACGCGCTCGACGGACAGTCCGATTGGTTCAGCGGCAATCTGCGCACCGCGTTCGACAGCTCCCAGGAACTGGTGCTCGAAACGATTGTGCCCGACGGCAATGCGCTGGCCCCGCTTCCGACCGCGGTTAGGCGGCCGATGTTCAACTATTCCGCCGCGCCTTCCGCATCCTTCCTCGCGACGACGCGGCTGGCGCTGTCGGCCGGCAAGTCCCGGGGCATGAACGTGGCGAACGGCGCCGACATGGTCCTTCGGCACGTGGCCGAGGCCGAAGGCAAGCAGGTCGAGGGGCTCGAAACACTGGATTTGCAGCTTCGCATGTTCGAGCGGATGCCGTCCGCAGCGCCCACCGTCCCGCAAGCTCCTGCAGCTCCCGTGAGCGCCGGCGGGCCGCTCAACGATCTCTCCAACGCAATGAGCGACATGCAAACGGCCTGGAAGCGCGGCGACCAGACGGTATTCGTGCGCATGCTCGACCAGCTCCGCCGTGGCTCGCCGGAGACTTATCGGATGATGTTCACCGAACGGAATGCCCGCTGGGCGGACTGGATCGCAGCGCGCATGCAAACGCCCGGCACGGTCTTCGTCGCCGTCGGCGCCGGCCATCTCGCCGGCAAGGACAGCGTTCTCGTCCGCCTTGCGGAACACGGGATCGAGTCCAGCAGGCTCAACTGAGCCCAACTTGCGTTTCGGCCCGTCCTGCACTAGCAGGCGCGCTCCCCAAGCCATGGTCATCCCTGGAGGCGTGGCGGGGTCATTTTATCATTCGGAGATTAGCGAAATGAGCGAACAGCTGACGCTGCCCGCCGAGGCGCGCGACCGGGCTGGCAAGGGAGCCTCCCGAGCACTGCGCCGCGATGGACGGGTACCCGCCGTGGTTTACGGCGAAAAGAGAGAACCCCTTTCGATTCACGTGGAAGAGAAGCTGCTGAGCAAGATTCTCTCGAGCGGCCACTTCATGAACTCGGTCATCATGATCGATCTCGGCGGCAAGGTGCACCGCACGCTGCCGAAGGCAGTCGATTTCCACCCGGTCTCGAGTCGACCGATCCACGTCGACTTCCTGCGTATCGGCGAGCATACCAAGGTGACCGTCAACGTGCCGGTTCGCTTCGACAACGAAGATGCTTCGCCTGGCCTGAAGCGCGGGGGCGTCCTCAATGTCGTCCAGCACGAGCTCGAACTCCATTGCGACGCTGCATCGATCCCGGAAGAGATTCACATCTCCCTCGAAGGTCTCGACATCGGGGATTCCATCCACATCAGCAACATTACGCTGCCCGAGGGCAGCACCGCTGCGATCGACGATCGCGACTTCACGATCGCGACCCTTGTCGCTCCGTCGGCAATGAAGTCCGAAGAGGAAGAGACTGCGCCGGCCGGCGAAGTCCCAACGGTCGACGGTGGCGCCGAAGCGGGCGAGACCGACGAGGCAGCCCAGGAGGAGAGCGGCGAGCGCTAAGCACGCCGCCTCTGCCCGGATACAAGAACCGCTCGCCCTAACCGGCGGGCGGTTTCTTTTTGCGCGAAGCACAGGCTAGGGCAGCGCCATGCAACTCTGGGTCGGCCTCGGGAACCCGGGCACCAAATATGCCCTGCAGCGCCACAACGTCGGCTTCATGGCAGCCGACGTGATCGCCGAAGTGCACGACTTCGGCCCGTGGCAGAAGAAATTCCGCAGTGTCATCGCCGAGGGACGGATCGGCCGTCACCGCGTGCTGCTCCAGAAGCCGCAGACCTTCATGAACGACAGCGGCGACGCGGTTCAGCAAGCGCTTCGGTTCTACAAGCTCGATGAAGAGGCGCTCACCGTCTTCCATGACGAGTTGGACCTGTCGCCGATGAAAGTGAAGGTCCGGACGGGCGGCGGCCTTGCCGGGCATAACGGTTTGCGGTCGATCGATGCGGCACTCGGGCCGGACTTCCGGCGGGTGCGGATCGGAATCGGGCACCCCGGCCCCGGGCGAAAGGACCTGGTGACGCCCCACGTACTCGGCAATTACGCCAAGTCGGAGATGGAGGCCCTCTCCGACCTGCTCGCCGCCGTCGCTGCCGAGGCCGAATGGCTGGCAAACGGCGACGACGCGCGCTTCATGAGCGAAGTCGGGCTGAGGCTGCAGCAATGACACGAAGCCTTTTCGCGACGTTGCTCTACGAGGCTGTCATCGAGGATGCCGAACTGCTCGGCGAAGTCGCTCACTCCATCCGCAGCCTGGCCGACGATGACGAGGCCGGGCGTCGCTGGTGCCGGGAGCACCGGTATGCAGGATACACCAGCTACGCCTCCTTGGACGATCTTCCGCGACGCGACCCTGTCTTCTCAGAACTTGCCAAGCTGCTGACTCGCCACGCCGCTGCTGTCGCGAATGAGTTCGCTTTCGATCTCGCCCGCAAACCGCGGCTAGACAGCCTGTGGGTGAATCTGTTGAAAGGCGGTGGACATCATAATGGGCACATCCACCCGCACAGCATCATTTCGGGAACGCTCTATGTCGAGGTCCCAGCAGGCTCGGGCGCCATTCGTTTCGAAGATCCGCGCCTGCCGATGATGATGGCCGCTCCCACCCGCCCCGGCACGTTCGTCGCGGTCGAGCCCAGGCCCGGCCTGCTCCTGATGTGGGAAAGCTGGCTGCGCCACGAGGTCCTTCCAGGCACCGGACGCGGCGAGCGGTTGAGCATCTCGTTCAACTTCGCCTAAAGGGCGGCACACTCCCCCCAGTTTCAGGAACATCATGGGCTTTCGCTGCGGCATTGTCGGACTGCCGAACGTCGGCAAATCGACCCTTTTCAACGCGCTGACGGAGACGGCGGCGGCGCAGGCCGCAAACTATCCGTTCTGCACGATCGAGCCGAACGTCGGCCGCGTCGCAGTGCCGGATACGCGGCTCGACGAGATCGCGCGCATCGCCAAGTCGGCCCAGGAAATCGAGACGCAGATCGAGTTCGTGGACATCGCAGGCCTGGTCCGCGGCGCTTCTCAGGGCGAGGGCTTGGGCAACCAGTTCCTCGCCAACATCCGCGAAGTCGATGCCATCGTCCACGTGCTGCGCTGCTTCGAGGGCGGCGATGTCACCCATGTCGAGGGCCGCGTCGATCCGGTCGCCGACGCGGAGACGGTCGAGACGGAACTGATGCTTGCCGACCTCGACAGCCTTGAGCGGCGGGTGCCGAACCTCGCCAAGAAGGCACAGCAGGGCGACAAGGAAGCCAAAATCGAGGCGAGCGTCCTCAGCCAGGCACTCGAGCTGCTGCGTGCCTCCAAGCCCGCCCGGCTCACGCAACCCAAGGATGTCGAAGAGGCCAAGGCGCTGCAGCATGCCCAGCTTCTGACGGCCAAGCCCGTCCTTTACGTCTGCAACGTCGACGAAGGGGATGCAGCCGAAGGCAATGCCCTGTCGCAGCGCGTTTTCGACAAGGCAGCCCAGGAAAATGCGCGCGCCGTTGTGGTGTCAGCAGCGATCGAAGCGGAGATCGCCACCCTGCCCGGCGAGGAGCGCGAGGCGTTTCTCGCGGACCTCGGGCTGCACGAGACCGGACTTACTCGGGTGATCAAGGCGGGCTACGAGCTTCTCGGCCTGATCACCTTTTTCACCGCCGGGCCCAAGGAAAGCCGGGCCTGGACCGTCCGCAACGGCGCCAAGGCTCCCGAAGCTGCCGGCGCGATCCACAGCGACTTCGAGCGCGGGTTCATCCGTGCGGAGACGATCGCCTACGACGACTTCGTGAAGTTCGGGGGTGAAGCCGGCGCCCGGGACGCGGGCAAGCTTCGCTCGGAAGGCAAGGAATATGTCGTCCAGGATGGCGACGTGATGCTCTTCCGGTTCAACGTCTAGCAGGCACCGCCAGCAGCCGTTCCGCGCGCCGCAGGGTCAGCAGCACCCAAAGCAGTCCAAACGACCAGCCACCGATGACGTCGCTTGGCCAGTGCACGCCGAGCATCACGCGGCTGAGCCCAATCAGAATGGAGAGCGCGATTGCGCCCGCGACAGCGATGCGCCGCCACCGCAGGTCCGGCGTGAGTGCCAGCGCCATTGCCAGATAGAAGATCATCGAGCTGGTCGAATGACCACTCGGGAATGATGACGTCTTCACCACGACCAGATGCGCTTCGAGGTCGGGCCGCGTGCGGCCAATCCAGTACTTCTGCGCTTCGCTCAGCGCCCTGCCGATCATGATCACGAGCATGAGCGTCAGCGCGAGCCGACCTTGCTTGCGCCACCAAAGCCACCCGGCAACGATGACCCCCGCGCCGATCAGCACGGTCGGCTCACCCAATGCGGTGATCGCATGCGCTACCAGCGCCAGCGCGGGAACGTGCCCCGCATAAAGCGCTTCGTAGACATTCCGGTCGAGCGGGCCGCGGCCGAACAGGAGCATGACGAGCCAGATGCCCGCTAGCGCCACCAGCGCAGCGGGAAACAACAGACGCCAGGCGCCAGAGGCACGGTCGGGGTTCATCCGCTGCTCAAAGCCGGACTTCGCCGCGAGTTGCGGCGGAGCCGGCGCCGAGCAGACTAAAACTTCACGCCTGTTCGGATTCCAATCATCCGTGGCCGTCCCGGAACGACGAGTACGCGCGTGCAACTCCCGCACGCGGTCGTCCTGCTGAGATCGTCACGCTTGTCGAACAGGTTGGTCACAAACGCTTCGACGTTCCACCTTTCGAAATCGAGGCCCGCGAAAGCGTCGAACAGCGTGGATGAGCGAAGATAGCCCTGGAAGACGTTCGGGTTCACGTGCTCGCCCGTGCCGACGAGCGCGATGGAGGTGCGCAGCGACGATGGCGCCGAGCCGCGATAGGTCACCGAGCCTTGCACGTGGGCCTTCACGTCAGCCCAAGCCGGCCAGGTGTACCGGGCCGTCGCGGTCGCCTTCAGCTTCGGCGTGATTGGAAGCCGCGTTCCGCTTGGCGCGGCCACGAAATCACCGGCGCCAGCGCAGTCAGGATCCGGGTCGGTCGAGAAAGTGCAGATGTTCCCCTTCGTCTTCGCGTCCGTGTAGGCAGCCGCCCCGTTGAGCGTCAGCCCTCCGTGGACGTAGCTGACATCGGTCTCCAGGCCGTTGATCGTCGCGTTCCTGGCATTGTGAATTTCCGTGAAACTGTTGGCGCCTAGGAAGGCGAACTGGAACTTGTTCCAGCGCTCGTGGAAGAGCGCGCCGTTCCAGCGAACGGGGCCAAGCGTCGTTTTCCAGCCCACCTCATAATTGGTCAGGTAATCGGGATCGTACGAGGCAACGTCGGCGCGCCGATTGATGCCGCCCGGACGGAAGCCGCGCGACCAGGTGGCATAAAGCATCAGACCCTGGTGGGGCTTCCACTGCGCATTCAGGCGATGGGTGAAGCCATGGCCTTTGGCGTGCTTGGGACGGACCGTGCCGTCTTCGAACACGCCCAAGTTCGTACATGGGCTCCCCGAGACCACTGGCGGCAGAACGTCGGCGCCGGTGGCGTCGCGGACCGTAGTGCCATCTTCCGTGTAGCAAGCGGCAACACCGGTCCGTGAGCTGCCCGCCGCGTTATAAGGCGGCCCATTCGGATCACGGCCGAAACCGAAGAAACCGATCAGGCTGTTGTCGTACCTAAAGACGCGCCCGCCGGCTGTCAGCGTGACGGTGGGCGTAACGTCGAAGCTCGCCTCGCCGAACGCCGCATAGTCGCGGTCGGCGCGCTTCTGCTGCGTCAGCCACAAGGTCCCCGGAAAGCCGTTCACCGAAAGCTCGGGCGCGAGCTGATCGATCTTGTAGTCCTGGTGGATGAAGTTGGTCTGCCGCTGGTAGAACGCGCCGGCGATCACCCGGAAAGGTTGGTCCGCCGGCGACGCGATGCGCAACTCGTGGCTCATCTTGCGGAAATGGTTGGTGTACCGAATGTACTGCTGCGGGTTGTTCAGCGGCTCGCCGGCAGAGTCCTGCAGGTAGAAATAACCAAGGCCACCATAGGACGAGTACAGCCGGTCATATGCATCCGTGTAGTCGGCGTAATCGTTCACGCCGGAATTCGGCCGGTCCATGTACGCGCCAGCGTAGGTGACGTCGAAGTTCGCGATCTTGCCCTGGACGGTTAGCGCAGCCTGCCAGAAGCGGTCGCGCGTCGGCTCCTTGCGGAAGCGGTCAATCTTCAGGTCGCCGAGTTGGGGGTCGTAGTAGAAGACCCCGTTCGCTCTGGTCTTCTGGTACATGAAGGTCGGCGTAACCGTCCAATTCTCGTTCAGGTCGACCTTCAGCGCGGCGCGGCCGCCATAGGTGTCGATCGCATTAAAGTTGTTCTTTTCCAGCCCCGTGTTGGTCACCGTCACGTCGGGAATCGAACCGCTGTTGATGTAATAGGTGCGCTCGCCGTGGATGTTGTCGATGAACCCGGCGTCCCGCTGGTAGAATGCCACTCCGCGGAACGCGATCCTCGGGCCAAGCGGCAGGTTGAGCATGCCCTCGAGCTTTCCGCCCATGCCGCCGTGCGCAACCGTGTTCACCTCCGCGTCGAGCCGCCCGGAAGAGACATTCAGCTCCGGCTTGTTGGTGATGATGCGTATCGTGCCCGCTTCGCTCGAGGCACCGTACAGCGTCCCCTGGGGGCCCGACAGGCTTTCGATCCGGGCGACGTCGTAGATGTGCACGTCGAGCGTTCCACCGATCGTCGTGACCGGCTGCTCGTCCAAATAGGTACCGACCTGGGGCAGAGGCCCGGAGTGATTGCCTTCCGCGTTCGTTCCGCCGGCGGCCGACACGCCGCGCATGTAGACCGTCGTCGCGCCGGGCTGCGTCGTCAGGAATGACACGGACGGAAGTTGCTTGGTGTAATCCTCAAAGTTCGAGATGTTGAGCTGGTCGAGGCGACGCGTGCCGATCGCCTGGACGCTGATCGGCACGTTCTGGAGGCTTTCCTCACGCTTCTGCGCAGTGACGATGATCTCGGTCTGGTCCGGCGCATTGCCGTCCTGCGCCTGCTGAACCGCCGGGGGCGGAGCCGAAACGTCAGTGGCGTTGGTCCCGGGAGCGGGAGACTGCCCCGTCGGAGCGACCTGCGCCACTGCTGGCGTTGCAAGTGCGGTGGACGCGAGCAGACCGAGTACAAACGTCCGGCACGTACGGTTAGTCATCGAATGCCCCCATTCGGATATGTGGGTGCAATGCGACACTAGCATCGAGTGCTTGTCAACTCGGCCGTGATGGTTCCGCGACGATTTGCGATGCTATCTTTGCGCGAAGGCCGCTGGCGCCGCCGGATACGCCTCGAGCACTGGGCCGAGCGCCCGCTTGAGCGGACCAAGGTGGCGCTCATACGGCTGCCACTCGGCCGTAGCCTCTCGATAGATGGGCTGACGCACCTGCTCGGAACTTGCAGTGCGGACAGCACGGTTGGTCTTGTGAAACTCGAGACATGCGGGTTCGAAGGGTAGGCCGCAATGTTGCAGAAGTTCGCGCACTTCGGCCTCGGTGTCGTCGACCAGTCGCTCGTAAACGACCCGGTGCACGCGCCCCGGCAGCACGGCGTCCACGTGCGCCATCAGGCGCACGTAGTCGGCGTAGTACTTGGCGACATCGTCAAGGTCGTAGGTGAACGCCTGGCCGCGCGCGAAGTGCTGGCGGAAGTTGGACAGGCAGCAGGCCATCGGATGCCGCCGCACATCGATGATCTTCGCGTTCGGGAGGACCAGCTGGATGAACGGCACGAACAGCCAGTTGTTGGGCAGCTTGTCGATGAAGAACGGCCGGTTCGTGCGGCGTTGAACGCTGGTCCGGCGGAGATATTCCTCTCCCAGGTCGCGGCGTTCGTCAGGGGTGAGGTTCAGGGTCCCGCCCGGGTAACCCCCACCCTTCCCCGCGAGTACCGGGATGTCCGGCAGCTCTGACGTGCCTTCGACGAGACTATGGCTGGCGAGGATCTGTTCGACGAGCGTCGAGCCGGCCCGCGGCATCCCGACGATGAAAATCGGGTCCGGAGCCTCGCAGCCCCCTGCCCGCTCGGCGAACGCCTCCGCGGTGAAGATGGAAATGCAGCGATCCACGAAGTTGCGGATTTCGCCGGCGCGATATGGCTGCTGCTTCAGCCGCAATGCATTCCCTGCAGCGTAATGAACGAAGGCGTCGTCCGCACGACGGGCATCGTGCATCGCCTTGCCCAGCGCGAAGTGAAGATGCAGCCGGTCGTCATCTTCGAGGCCGAGGCTGGCCAGAGCCGCATTCATGGCGGCGACGTCGCTCTCGTCGAACTTCACGGTCTTCAGGTTAGCGAGGCTCCACCAGGCTTCGCCAAGCGAAGGCTTGATTGCGAGCGCCCGGCGGTAGGCCGCAATGCCATCCGCCTGCCGCCCCACAGTCTTCAGCATATGACCGTAGCTCAGCCACACCCGCGGCTGCATCGGAGCACGCTCGAGCACCTGCTCATAGAGTGCGATTGCCTCGTCGAAATCGCCGATGCGGCCGAGAGTCGCCGCCTTGAGGTTCCAGTGACCTACCTCCTCAGGTTCAGCTTCGAAGATATCGCCGAGCAACTCGAGCGCTTCTGCCGGCCTGCCGGTCCGACCGAGCACCAGGGCGAGGTTCGCCCGCGCTGCCGTAAAGCCCGGCGCGATCTCCACCGCGCGACGAAGCAGCGCCTCCGAATCCCGCCAGCGTCCGATGCGGGCTGCAAGCTCCGCAAGCATGCGCATCGCCGCCACATCGTAGGGGTCGTCCTTCAGGTGCGGCTTGAGGATCCGCTCGGCGACATCGAGGCGGTTTTCATTGAGCGCCATCGCCGCCTCGACGAGGCGCGGGTGCAGCCGCACGCTGGTGGTCGCCTGGGTTGCCATCCGCACCTTGCTAGCGCGGGCTTCCCACTCGCGCCAACCCGCCGCCGCCGTTATGCGCCAGCGCATGATCTATTTCGAAGACCTGGTGGTGGGAACGGAGACCGACTTCGGCACCTATGAGGTCACGCGCGAAGAAGTACTGGAGTTCGCGCGCAAGTACGACCCGCAGCCATTTCACCTCTCGGACGAGGAAGCCGCCAGGACGCACTTCGGCCGCCTGGCCGCGAGCGGATGGCATACCTGTGCCATGACCATGGCCGTGCTCGCCCGCTACTCGGTCGAGCACCAGCAGGCGGGTCTCGGCTCCCCAGGTATCGACGAGTTGCGGTGGCGCAAACCGGTATATCCCGGTGACACGCTGCACGTGCGCGGCAAGATCGTCGAGAAAACGCCGTCGAGAAGCCGCCCAGAGATGGGCTCATTCCGCACGGAGACAATTGTCAGCAAACAGGACGGTGCCGCCGTCCTGACCTTTACCTCAATCGTACTGATTCGACGCCGGAGCGACGATCTGCCGGCTTAGTGGCGTCCGTGCGACCAATGACCCGAGCGTGACCCGCGGTCGGTCGTGGACTGGCGACGGTCGAAACCGCTCCAGTTCTGGCGGGTATTGGTCGTCCTGTTGTTCGACCAGGTTCCACTGTTGTGGTTCTGCCACGTGCCGCCATTGCGGTGATGCCAGCTGCCGCCATTCTGCGTCCAGTGGTGGCGCTGCCGGTCGTTCCAAACATGCGGACGGCGGTAGCTGTCGTAGACGTAGATGCCCGTGCCGGGGTAATAGAAGTCATCGTACCAGCCGAACGGCGAGCCGCCGTAATAGCCGCCATAGCCGTAGCCGCTGTAATAGGGATCGTAGCCGCCGTACCCGCCGCCGTAGCCCAGGCCGACGCTGACGCCGCTATAACCGTAACCGCCACCATAGGGGCTGTACATGTCGGTGCAGGCGCCGAGGGAAATGCCGCTTACGATGGCAAGAGCGGCCAGACGAAGCTTTGGTACGCGCATGTCGAGTCTCCATTACGCCGGAGTTAATGCCCCGGTGAGCGCTTCGACACGTGAACGGTAAATGAATTCGCGCAGCCGAGCTGCACCCTACCTCGGCTCGGGATACTCGTACTTGAACGGATCGCTGAGCAGTGGCTGGTTCGGCAGCGGCATGCGCGGCAGTTCCTTGTCGCTGTTCGCAGCCGCAAGCAGCACCCCGGCAAGCACGACGGACGCCTGCTTCAGGTCCGCAGCCTTCATGTGGTCGAGCGTGTCGATGTCCGAGTGGTGCACGCGACTGCCGTAGTCGAGCGGATCCTGGATGAACTGGTAACCCGGGACCGCAACCTCGTTGAAATGCTCATGATCGGTGCCGGTCGTGGGTCCGGCAACGACGGCCGACGCGCCCATGCTGTCGAACGGCGCGAGCCACGTCTTGAGCAAGGGTACCGCTTCGGAATTACCCTCCGAATAGATGCCGCGCAGCTTGCCCGAGCCGTTGTCGATGTTGAAATAGGCTTTCAGCGAATTGTAGTCGGCCAACGGCGTAACCGGGAATGCTGTCCGCCACTTCATGTAGTTCTCGAAGCCATTCTCGCCGATCGTGAACGGCCGGTGGGCGATGTGCCGATCGACGTAGGCAAGCGAGCCGAACAGGCCCTGCTCCTCGCCTTCCCAAAGCGCGAAGCGGATAGTGCGCTTGGGCCGGCTGCCGAGCTGGCGAAGGATGCGCGCGGCCTCCATGACCACCACGCTGCCCGCGCCATTGTCCGACGCACCGTCTCCCGCCACCCAGCTGTCGAAGTGCGCGCCGGCCATTACGTAGCCGGCCCTCGGGTCCGTTCCGGGAATGTCCGCGATGATGTTGTGACCCTCGCGGTCGTCGTCGACGTAGCGGACGTCGCTGCGGATCTCGAGGATGGGCGCCTGGTCCACCTTGGCGATCCGGGCGAGACGACGATAATCCTCGGCGGCAATCTCGACCGCGGGCAGTTTGGGCGATTGGCCCACGGCGTGCATGTAGCCTTCGCCGGACACGAGCTTGCCGTCCCGATAGGAGATGCGGGCCCAGCCCACCGCTCCCTCCTGCGCGAGGAAGTCGTCGAGCTGCTTGGCGAAGCCGACGCGCTTCACAGTTCTGTCGAGAGCGGCCGGGTCGAAGGTCGGTTGCTTGTAGTCGTCGAGCTTGGCGATGTCGCTCGCCTCCAGGCGCTTGAACTCGGCTTCCGAGGGCTCGCTGCCTTCGCCGGGCAGGCTGACCAGGACGATCTTGCCGGCGAGTTTGCCGCGATAGGCGGCGAAATGCTCGATACCGCTCATCGGCGCGACGATCACGGGTGCACGCAGCGTGCCGTTCGTCGGCGGGCTCCACGCGATCGGGATTGCGGTGAGGGTGATCGTGCGCGGCGAGACCATGCGGACGGTGGAATCCACGATCTCCCAGCCGCGCCCGAAGTCGAAGGCTTCTTTGTGCACATTGGCAAGGCCGTAGCCACTCAGCTTGGCCGTCGCCCACTGCTCTGCGCGGCGGATGCTCGGGGAGTTGGTCAGGCGCGGGCCGATGCCGTCCATCAGTTCATGCGCGTTGAGCATGACCTGACTGCGGTTCATGCCTTCATCGATGATCCGCGCCGTATCGCTGGGGGCAGCCGATGTGGCGCTTGCCGTCAGCGCTGCCGAAGTGAGCAATACCCAGCCGAGAACCCGCATATCCCCTCCCCCAATCGGCAGCGCGTCAAAACGACCACCGCCGACGCGCTTTGGAGCACGCCGGCGGTCGAATCTCAATTGCTGTTTCTTCTGGCTAGCCGGCGACGCCCTGCTTGGCCTTGGCGCTTCTGTTCTTCGCCTGGTTCTCGGCCGTGAGTGGTCCGGTGACCCGCACCTTGCGCTTCGCGTCAGCCCAGACCTGACGGTACGCGAGGTAGCCGAGGATGGACGCGAGGAGGAGGAAGATGGCGACCGCGGTCCCCGCAGCGTGGCGGTTCTCGAGGTTCGGCTCACCCGTCCAGACGAGGAACGCAGCGACGTCACGGGCCATCTGGTCCACGGTCGGCTTGGTACCGTCCGCATAGGTGACCTGTCCGGTTGCCGTCAGCGGCGGCGGCATCGCGATGTTGAGGTTCGCGAAATACGGGTTGAAGTGCAGCCCCGGCGGGGTCTTGGCGTCCGGGAACTTCTTGAGGAGCTCCTCGCCCTTCTCGTTCCTGTAGCCCTGCTGGTTCGCCCAGCCGGTCAGCAGCGAGTAGACATAGGCTGCCCCGCCTTCACGCGCCTTGGTGATCAGCGAAAGGTCCGGCGGCAGCGCATTGTTGTTCGCAGCGCGCGCGGCGGTCTCGTTCGGATAGGGCGACGGAAAGTTGTCGGACGCAAGCGCCTTGCGGCCGGCCGGCTCACCCGTATCCGGGTTGATGCTGGGGACCTCCTGCTGCCACTGGCTGGCGATAGCCTTCACTTCGGCGTCGCTGTAGCCGAGGCCCTTGAGGTCGCGGAACGACACCAGGCTCAGGCTGTGGCAGGCCGAGCAGACTTCCTTGTAGACCTGGAAGCCGCGCTGCAGCTGGCGCTTGTCGAACTTGCCGAACGGGCCATCGCTGGCGAAGTGCAGTGCCTTGGGTTCCCTGTGGAACTCCTCGGCCGCAAGCGGTGCGGGCGGGTTCTGGACGAAGGTCTTGATCCCGCTGAACAACGAAATCAGCAGGACGAAGGCGAAGACCGCGCCAATGAGGCCGAGAATCCAACGAAGAAGCATGTGACTGCCCGTCCCCCTACTCGGCCGTCGCCGTTGCTACTGATCCTGGACGCGGCGCCGAGCCGGCCGGAGCGGATTCCGCCGCTTCACCGTGCAGAACGCTCTCGGAGACCGAGTTCGGCAGCGGCATCGGCGTTTCGAATGCCGACACGAGCGGCAGGATGATCAAAAAATGGATGAAGTAATAAGCCGACGCGATCTGACCGAGCGCGGCATTCAGCGGCGTGATCGGCGCTCCGCCGACGTAGCCGAGAATGAGCACGTCGACGACGAGCAGCCAGAAGAAGCGCTTGAAGACCGGTCGGTACGACCCTGACCGGACCGGCGACTTGTCGAGCCACGGCAGGAAAAACAGCAGCAGGATCGAGCCGAACATCGCCAGCACGCCCCACAGCTTCGCCGACAGAATGAAGTCCGCGGTGAAGGAGCGCAGGATCGCGTAGAACGGCCAGAAGTACCATTCGGGAACGATGTGTGCCGGCGTCGCGAGGGGATTGGCCGGGATGTAGTTGTCCGGGTGCCCCAGGTAGTTCGGCGCGAAATAGGTCACCACCGCATAGAACAGCAAGAAGGCGGCGGCGAACCAGCCGTCCTTGGCCGTGTAGAACGGATGGAAGGGAAGCGTGTCGCGCTCGTCCTTGACGTCGACGCCCGTGGGATTGCTCGATCCGGGGATGTGCAGCGCCCAGATGTGTAGGATCACGACACCCGCGATCACGAACGGCAGCAGATAGTGAAGCGAGAAGAAGCGGGTGAGAGCCGCCTGGTCCGGTGCATAGCCGCCCAACAGGAATATCCGCAGCGGCTCGCCGATGACGGGGAACGAAGAGAAGAAGCCGGTAATGACCTGCGCGCCCCAGTAGCTCATCTGGCCCCAGGGAAGCACGTAGCCCATGAAGCCGGTCGCCATCATCAGCAGGTAAATGACGAGGCCGAGCATCCACACCAGCTCGCGCGGCGCCTTGTACGAACCGAAGTATAGTCCGCGGAAGATGTGGATGTAGGTCACGAGGAAGAAGAAGCTGGCGCCGTTCATGTGCGCGTAGCGGAGCAGCCAGCCCGCATTGACGTCGCGCATGATGAGTTGGTTGACCGAGCGGAAGGCGCCATCGGTGGTGGCGTAATAGTGCATCGCAAGGACGATGCCGGTGACGATCTGGATTGTCAGGAAGATCCCCGACAGAACGCCGAAATTCCACCAGTAGTTGAGGTTGCGCGGCACCGGATAGCCGCCGCCGATGGCGCCGTAGACGAGGCGCGGAAGCGGCAGGCGCTCGTCGAACCAGCGCGCGAGCGGGTGCTTGGGTTCGTAGGCCTTGGCCCAGGAAAAACTCATCTGCTCTTAGCCCCTCAGCCGATCTGCACGGTGGTCGGACCACTGAACTTGTATTCAGGGACGACGAGATTCTTTGGCGCCGGTCCCTGACGGATGCGCGCGGCGGTATCGTACATGGAACCGTGGCAGGGGCAGAAGTAGCCGCCGTAGGGCCCCCGGTTCTCGCCTTCGCCAATGCCCAGCGGCACGCAGCCGAGGTGCGTGCAGACGCCAAGCGTAATCAGCCAGTTCGTCTTGCCAGGCTTGGTGCGCTGCGCCAGCGATTCCGGGTCGCGGAGCGAGGAAACCGGCACTGCATTCGCTTCGGCGATTTCCTTGGGCGTCAGGTTCCGGATGAACACCGGCTGCTTGCGCCAGCTGACCTTGACGCCCTGACCGGGCTGGATCTTGGAGATGTCGACTTCGGTCGTGGCCATTGCCAGCACGTCGGCCGACGGCGCCATCTGCACCAGCAACGGCGCGATCGTGGCAAGGCCGCCGACGCCGGCGAACGCTACTGCGCCAATCTTGAGATAATCGCGCCGGCGAATGCCCTCATCGCCGTCGCCGACAGTCACGGCTGTGTCCTGCGAACCCTCAGCGGACGATGCCTTGGTGGCCATGCTTTCCCTTTTGACGCGATTTGCAGTCTCGTGCCGGAAGGCACGTATGCGACGCCGCCCCCGGGTGCCCGAGAGCGATTGGCGCGCCTGATAGCGAGCGGTTTCGGCGATGTGAAGGGGCCGAATAGCCGAACTTCTGGTCGGCCCGCCCGTTGTGGCCAGCCAAGCTTCCAGCCCCGCGTGAGTCCATGCCTTCGGTCTTCAAGTCACCACTAGCGACGTTCGGCAAGTTCGTGCCCAAGGACGCGGCGAGCGCACGGGTCGCGGGCGGCCTGGCATACGGCCCGCACGAGCGGCAGAAGCTCAGCCTGTTCGCGCCGATCCAGCGTAGCGCCGGGCACCTTCCCCTCATCCTGTTCTTCTACGGCGGATCGTGGCGGTCGGGCTTCCGAGAAGGATATGAGTTCGTCGGCAGGGCGCTCGCGGCGCAGGGCTTCGTCGTCGGCATCGCAGACTATCGCCTCGTGCCGGAAGCACGCTTTCCCCTGTTCCTCGAGGATTGCGCCGCGGCGGCTCGCTGGCTTCTCGCCAATGCGGAGGCGCATGGCGGCGCGGCGGGCAGCATCACCCTGATCGGCCATTCCGCCGGCGCATACAATGCGTCGATGCTCGCCCTAGATCCGCAATGGCTCGGACCCGATCACGACAAAGTTCGGGCTTGGGTCGGCATTGCCGGGCCCTACGTGTTCGGCGCGCCCAACGGGATCACCATCGATGCGTTCGGGCCTCGTGGGCCCGCGGAAGAGGCGCAGCCTATGAACCTCGCCAGTCCCTCGAGTCCCCCGGCCCTCCTGCTCCATGGCGGTCGCGACGCGGTCGTACTGCCGGCAAGCAGCGAGCGGCTGGCTGACCGGCTCAGGAGCGCCGGCGTGGACGCGCGGGCGAAAGTTTACCCGCAGCTCGACCATATCGCGACCATCGGTTTCTTCGCGCTGCCCTTCCGGAGCCGCTCGGCACTGTTCGATGACGTAGTCGGGTTCTGCAACGAACAGAGCTGAGCAACGCGACGGCTGTCGCAAAGCGGCTTGGGTCGTCTAGATGACCACATGGCCGCCTGCAGCGCAGCAAACCCCACGCAACCCGCTCACGTAGGGGTGTCGCGAGCGTCGACCGCAATCGCGGCCTTCTCGACGATCGTGGAATGGTACGATTTCACGCTCTACCTCTACTTCGCCACCGTCCTTTCCCGCGTGTTCTTCGGCGGCGGCGGCCAATCGCTCCTGACTACTCTCGGCGGCTTTGCCATTGCTTACCTGATGCGCCCGTTCGGCGCCGTCGTCTTCGGCTACATCGGCGACCGTTATGGCCGCCGGCGGATGATGCTGCTGTCGGTTGCGCTGATGACCGCGGCGATGCTTGCCCTGGCGCTGCTGCCGACGCGCGCGCAGGCCGGGCCGCTCGCGGGATGGCTCCTCCTGCTCGTTCGCTGCGTGATGGGGTTCGCGGTCGGTGGGGAGTATACGGGCGTCGTCGCGTACCTGCTCGAAGGCTCCCGCCCGGAGCGGCGCGGCCTCGTCACGTCGTCGGCAGCAGCTGCGAGCGAGCTCGGCGGACTGCTGGCGGTCGGAGTTTCAGCGCTGACCGTGTCGATGCTCGGCAATGCGGCGCTCGAAAGCTGGGGCTGGCGAATCCCGTTCCTGTTCGGGGCAGCACTTGCCGGAAGCGTCGGCGTGGCGCGGTCCGCGATGCACGAATCGCCTGAGTTCGTCCGACAGCAGGACGCGGGGACCGTCCCCCGCAACCCGCTTCGCCACTCACTCGCCAACCAGCGCCTCGGCATTCTGCGCGCCTTCGCGATCTCGGCACTCGGGTCGATCACCTACTACGTCGGGATCACCTACGTTCCGGCGTTCCTGACCGCCGTCGGAGCGCTGACCGAGCGCGATTCGCTCTGGATATCCACCGGAGCGGCCGTGGTCGTGATCCTGGTAACGCCCGTCACAGGCCTTTTGTCGGATCGAGTCGGCCGCAAGCCGGTCCTGCTCATCCTCTGCGCCGCAAGCGCGCTCCTGCCGATCACCATGTTCTCATTGATGGCCGGCGGACAGCGCGCCTACGCCCTGATCGGCGCCGTCATCCTTGCCGCAGTGGCCGGAGCAGTGAGCGCGGTCGGCGCAGTCGCCACGGCCGAGCAATTCCGCGGCGAAGGGCGGCTCACCGGCCTGGCGCTCGGCGCAACCGGCGCAACGGCGATCTTCGGCGGCCTGACGCCCTATGTCGCGCAGTTGCTGGTCGGGCGCACCGGGACGCCCTCCGCTCCCGGTATGATGATCGCTCTTGTTGCCGTGCTGGTCTTGCCGTTTCTCATCACACTTCGAGAGACTGCGCCGGCCTTGCGCAGGAGCGCCGAGCTTCGCATTGAGCCCGCCGCATGAAGCTTCTCGACGAACAGCAGCAAGCGGCGCGCGACTGGTTCGAGTCCCTCCGGGATCGCATCTGCGCGGCGTTCCAGGAGATCGAGGCGCAAGCCGGATCCGACGCGACGTTCGAGTACATCCCCTGGGAACGCACCGACCCTTCCGGCGCGCCTGGCGGCGGCGGCGTTCGCGGGCAGATGACCGGCAAAGTATTCGACAAGGTCGGCGTCAACGTCTCCACCGTTGGCGGCGAGTTCTCCCCCGAGTTCGCGCGCAGCATCCCCGGGGCCGCCGAGGACCCCGCGTTCTTTGCTACCGGCATCAGCCTCGTCGCCCACATGGCGAACCCGCACGTGCCCGCCGTGCACATGAACACCCGCTTCCTGACCACGACCAAGCGCTGGTTCGGCGGCGGCGCGGATCTCAACCCGGCGATTGCCATTGCGGAGGACACCGAAGCCTTCCACGCGCGGCTGCGAGCGGCCTGCGCCGCCCACGACCCGACTTTCTACCCGCGCTTTTCGAAATGGGCGGAGGAGTATTTCTTCATCCCTCATCGCGGTGTTGCCCGCGGCGTGGGAGGAATTTTCTACGACCACCTCGACTGCCACGAGCCCGGTCAGGGCCCGACGTTCGAGGAGAACTTCTCCTTCACACGCGACGTCGGCGAGGCATTCCTCGACATCTTCCCTCAAATCGTCCGCAAGCGAAAGGATACGCCGTTTGGCGAGCAGGACCTGGATCGTCTGCTGACGTTCCGCGGGCGCTACGTGGAATTCAACCTACTCTACGACCGCGGCACCCTGTTCGGCCTGAAGACCGGCGGCAATATCGACGCAATCCTGATGAGCCTGCCGCCGGTGGCACGCTGGAAATGAGCTATCAGGCGCTTGCCGACGGTGAGCTGGCGGCCGTGGTCACATATCTGAAGATGGCGCGCCCTTCTGCCATCGAGGTGCCGCCGTCCGAATTGTCATTGTTGCGCGTCGAGCGCCCGGATCTCGCAGATTATCGCGCCCTCTTCCGCCTGGTGGGCGCGCCATGGCTTTGGTTTTCGCGACTCATCATGGACGACGCAAAGCTCGCCGCGATCATCCGCGACCCTAAGGTGGAGTTGTTCAAGGTGGTCGATGCCCAGGGCCGGGCCGCCGGTATGCTCGAACTCGACCTAAGGGAAGCCGGTGCTTGCGAGCTCGCGTTCGTCGGTCTGGTGCCGGAGTTGTCGGGCAAGGGCCACGGCAAGTGGCTGCTAGGGGAAGCGGTGCGGCTGGCGTGGCGCGAAGGGGTCGACCGGGTGCACGTGCACACCTGTTCGCTGGATCACCCGGCGGCTCTGGCGGCGTACCGGCGGGCCGGCTTCACGCCTCACATGCGGGCCGTTGAACGGTTCACCGATCCGCGCCTGCTCGGGTTTCTGCCCCCCGACTGCGCGCCTCAGATCCCGCTGCTCGGCACTCCGACTTCAGCTTCGGCGCGACCGGCACGCTGAGCGTAAATCCGCGCCAGCATCACGAACAGGATCACCGACACGAATGCGCTGACGAGCTGCGCGACGATTGCGAGCAGCAGCCCACCGACGCTCAGCGCCGAAACGTCGCCGAACACTGCCCTGGCAATCAGTCCCATCATGGTCCCTGCCGCAATGATCAACACGAACGCGGCGCCGACGAACAGGATCAGGAACGCGAAGAGCCGCCACCAATTGCCTCTCGTGAGATCCCAGCTGCGGCGCAGGATGGCCAAGGGGCCGACCGGCTCGGCGCTTGCGACAGCAGCCGCAAGGACCAGCCGCACGCCGACGAACACGCCGATCGCTGTCAGGACGGCCAATCCGAGCACGGCACCGCCGTTGGGATGCTCCACGTCCTTGCCAACCATCGTCGACAGCAAAGAGCCAAGTAGCAGGAACGGCACCGCCCACATGAGGATCGAAAGAATGTAGGGCAGCAGTCGGCGGGCGCCGTGGCCGATCGCTTCGGCCACGGAGACATGCGGCTCGATAGACAGCCGGATGATGGCCAGCTGCCCGACCAGCGTCACCACGACCGCCACGAAGCCGACCAGCATCCAGGCTCCAGGCTGCGGCTTGGCCGGGGTCACCACGCCCAGGACCAGCCCGGGGAGGACGAACAATGCAAGCGCAACGGTCCCGATCAGTTTGCCGTCTCGTGCCAGCACGGCCCGCGTTTCGTCCCAGGCTTGTGAAATCGACAATTTGGCCATTCGTGCCCCCGCTATTTCGCCGCGTCTTATGCGGAGCCGTGCTGCGTCGCGCAACGGCGCTTGCCGGGCCGAGGCGCCGAAGCCATGTCGGAGGGGTGACTATTGACAACGATGTAGAATGGCGCACGTCGGACGGGCTCGTGCCGTACCCGGAGGCGCTTGCCTTCATGGAGCAGCGCGCTGCGGCAATTCGCGAACGAGGCGAGCGCGAATGCGTTTGGCTTGTCGAGCACCCGCCCCTCTTCACCGCGGGAACCAGCGCCGACCCTGCCGAGCTGTTCAACCCGCTGAACTTCCCTGTCTTCGATGCCGGGCGCGGAGGCCGCTACACCTATCACGGCCCGGGGCAGCGCGTCGGTTACGTGATGCTCGACCTCGAAAAACGGGGGAAGGACATCCGCCGCTTCGTCCAGAGTCTCGAAGGGTGGATGATCGACTCGCTCGGGGAGCTTGGCGTCTCGGCGCACCGGGCGCCGGGCCGCATCGGTATCTGGGTCGGGGACGGCGCTGACGAAGCGAAGATTGGAGCGCTTGGGGTGCGCGTGAAACGTTGGGTCACGCTGCACGGATTTTCGATCAACGTCGCGCCCGACCTGTCGCATTTCGGCGGCATCGTTCCGTGCGGAATCTCCGAATTCGGAGTCACCAGCCTCGCCCAACTTGGGAAACAAACGTCGATGCGAGGTGTTGATGCAGCTCTGGAGGGCAATTTTTCGCAGTTTCGCAGGACTTTGGGCGAACAGCGCAAAGTCTCTTGATGCAAACTCGCCCTTCAGACTATTGTGCGCGCGATTTGCGACGCGGGTCTACCGGTGCAGATCGCAATAATTAGGGAGTCTTGAATGCGTGCTCTTATCCTGGTCGCTGGTGCGGCCCTGGCGGTTGCAGCTTGCAGCAGCAACGACAACGCCAACAACACCATGAACGTCGACGAGAATCTGACGACGACGGACATGAATGCTACGACGACCGACATGAACGCTACCGATCTGAACGCAATGAACGCGACGGATATGAATGCGACGAACGCTGCCGACACGGCCAATGCCGCTGCCGACACTGCGAACGCTGCTGCGAACAACGCGGACGCCGCTGCAAACAACGCGATGTAATTTCGACGCCTCCCCTTGCGGGAGGCGTTGGCGTATCAAGGGGCTGCCGGTATTTGCCGGCAGCCCCTTTTTTTAGCTCCGGAGCAAGGCCGATGCGCACTTTGATCCTGATTGCCGGCGCAGCTCTCGCGCTCGCCGCTTGCCGCAACAACGACCAGGCCGACAACACCACCAACGCCGACGAGAATCTCTCGGCCGAGAACGTCGTGTCCAATGACGTCACAGCCATCGATGCCGTGACCGGCGCAGATGCAAATATGGCGGCCGACGTGAACTACACGGACCTCAACGATGCGGTCGACGATCTGAACAGCGACGCTCCGAACACGGCCGCGCCCGCCAAGGCCCCTGCGCATCAGCCCGCGAAGAAAACGGCTCCTCCTGCAGCCAAGCCGACCAACGACACCGCGGCAACGAACGCGGAGTGAAGCTCAGGCCAGGCCCACGACCTTGTGGGCCTGGATGGAGAGCCGCCATCGCGGCCGCTCCATTGCGAGCGCAATTGCCGCGTCGAGCGCATGCCTTCGCTCCAAGCAGTCCATCGGCTGCACCAGGAAATGGTCGAAGCTCCAGTCTTCGAGAGCTGCCGGGTCGATACCCGCCTGGGGCCACACGAGCTTCAGTTCATTGCCCGAGCGCTGCACCACGTCGGTGCCGGCTTTCGGACTGACGCAAATCCAGTCGACGCCCGAAATCACCGGCAAGGTGCCGTTGGTCTCGATCGCCACCCGAAATCCGCGACCGTGCAGTTCGGAAACAAGCGCATCGTCAAGTTGCAGCATCGGCTCGCCACCGGTGATCACGACCTGCCGCCGCTCGCGACCCGGACCCCAGATACGTTCCGCGTGATCGGCGAGCGCAGCTGCGGTCGTGAACTTGCCGCCGCCCGGCCCGTCCGTTCCAACGAAATCCGTATCGCAGAAGCGGCACTGCGCGCCCGCCCGGTCCTGCTCCCGTCCGGACCAGAGGTTGCAGCCCGCGAAGCGCAGGAAGACGGCTCGGCTTCCCGCCTGCATTCCCTCTCCCTGAAGCGTCAGGAAGGTCTCCTTGACGGCGTAGGTCACGCGTAGGCCGTGGGATCCGCGATCCCGGCCTCCGCGAATCCTTTCGAACGGAGGCGGCACGCATCGCACTCGCCGCAGTGACGGCCGTCCGGCAGCGGATCGTAGCAGCTATGGCTTAGCCCCGCGTCGAGGCCGAGCCTCTGTGCCTCGCGCGCAATGTCGGCCTTGGTCATGTGCTGAAGCGGTGCGTGGATGGTGAAGCAACCGCCTTCTACTCCAGCCTTCGTCGCAACATCGGCGAGGTCCTGGAAGCCGGCAATGAATTCGGGCCGGCAGTCCGGGTAGCCCGAATAGTCGAGCGCGTTGACGCCGATGAAGATGTCCCGAGAGCCGCTCGCTTCGGCAAGGCCGAGAGCCAGACTGAGGAAGATCGTATTGCGTGCCGGTACGTAGGTGACCGGAATGCCTTCCTCCAACCCGCCCTTCGGAACGTCCACCTCCGCCGTCAGCGCCGAGCCGCCGAAAGCTCGAAGGTCCAAGGGGAGGACGATGTGGCGATCGGTAAGTCCGGCGGCGATCACACGCGCCGAATCGAGCTCGACCCGGTGACGCTGGCCGTAGTCGATCGTCAGGCCAATGACGGAGAAGCCCGCCTCCCGGGCAAGCGCGGCGCAGACCATCGAGTCGAGGCCGCCCGAGAGCAGGACGACAGCCGAGCGCGTCACAGCCTGATTCCCAGTCTCGGCGCCGCCCAGAACATCAATGCGTAGAGTGCCAGGGTCCCTGCAATCACCACCGACATGCTGACCCAGAAGCCGACGCCGTTCCTCAGCAATTTGGGCAGTGCAAGGAACATCGGCAGCGACGGCAGGATGAACCAGAAGATCGAGCCCGACAGCTCCGCGACGCGAAGCCGGTCGCCGGTGTCCCGCCAGAGCCACAGCATTGCCAGAATGGACGTGAGAGGAAGGGACGCGACCAGCCCTCCCCAGCCCGGATAGCGGCGAGCGATCTCCGCTACGAGCGCGGCGACGAGGCCGGAAATGGCTGCCTTGGCAATGAACGGGAACATCGGCCGCGCCCTTAGGCGACAGCTGCCGACAAAAGAAGGGCCGCCGGTCGTGAGACTGACGGCCCAGGTATCGGACCGAAGCCCGATTGGGAGGAAAGCGTGCCGAATCCGGCACTCCACGTACTTAGACCTCTCCGGTTAAACGGCGCCTTAATGACGTCAGACGCGCGACTGGTCGTAGGGCGTCCCGTCCTTGCGGATGTATCGGCCCTCCGCGGTGAACAGCATGTCGATGTCGGAATAGCCGCCGCCGGTGCAGACACCGCCTCCGAACACGACGAACGCGCAATCCTGATCGCTCTCGTTCCGAAGATGGTGTCCGTTGCCGGTGCCCTTCGGAAACGCCGCGAGGTCGCCGGCGTGAAGAACGGTCCTGCCTTCGTCCTCGACCAGGACGATTACGCCTTCGAGGACGACCACGAACTCATCTTCGCCGTCGTGCCAGTGCCGCTGCGACGACCATGCGCCCGGCTTCAGGACGACATGACTCACGCCGAAATCGGTGAGCCGCGTCGCCGGCGACAGCCGCCGCTGGAAGCGGCCGGCAACGGCCTCGTTGAACGGCGGCGGATAGCCGGTCCGGTTTGTCTGCTCGATTGCATCCAGGTCGATCTTCGGCATTGGCGCCCCCGCTGTTCCGGCCTGCCGAATAGCAGGCCGGATGCGAAAGCCTAGAAGCTGCCTTTGACCTGGAGGGTGAAGATGGGCCCGATCAGTTGGTTGTTGTTCTGGAAGAACGCGATCGGGCTGTTGTCACGCCAGTCCTGGTAAACCCTGCGCACCCAGCGATGACGAGCGTTGAGAACGTTGGAAATGGTGGCCCGGACATCGAGGCCCATGACATCCTTGTCCTCGACGTAGAGGTCGAGGAACACCGGTCCCTCCCAACTCCGCGAGACCTCGGTGAGGTAGAAGCTGCGCGTGTAATGCTCGTAGCTGGCCTCCGCTCCCCAGGCGAGCTGCGTATGCGGGATGTCGTGGCGCAAGCTGAAGCTGGCCCAGCGATCGCGAAGGCCGCTGATCGGCCGCTTCTCGCCAGTCAGCGGGTCGCGCACGCTGGTCTTCTCGAAACCGAGCTGGGCGTCGACCTTCGCGCCGACCCAGCCGATCGGGTCGAAGTTGATGGTGCTGGTGCTCTCGGCTCCGTACAGGGTTGCGTGCGGCAGGTTGCCGACACCTTCTGTATGGTCTGCGAGCGGAATCACGTCGACGATGTCTTCGACCTTGTGTGCCCAGGCGCGCAGGCGCGTCTTGCCCCATTTGCCAAGCTCATGGCCGACCTCGCCTTCGACTTCCCAGCTTTGCGGCGGGACGAGGTCGGGATTGCCGGCGTTTTCGCGATCCTCTGAGAATTTGGGCTGCGACAGGAAGTCGTAGAAGCTGATCTGCCCGACGCGGCGGCGCAGTTTCAGGCTTGCGTCCCAGCCATCCACCGGTCGCCAGCCAAGCGAGATGCTTCCCTTCGGCCGGAAGAACTTGCGCCCGGGCTGGTCGTCGTCGACGCGATCGAGCGTCGAGGCTTCCGCGCCGGCCGCAACCTGCAGGTCGAGCTTGGTCCCAAGCGGCCGGCTCAGGGTACCGATGCCCTCGTACCGGACCTCCGTCACGTGACCGGTGCCCTGAGGGTATGGCACTTCGTTGAAGTCTCCCGATGGGTCGAGGATGAATAATCCGCCCTTCTGGTCGAGCGAATTGAAGGCCCGCTCGAACGAGACCTGCCAGTCGTTTTTGCCGCCCTTCCAGCCATATTCGGCACGGCCGATTCTTTCCTCGATGACCGAGTTGCGGCTGAACCGGACACCATCAGGATCCGGCAGGCCGGAGAAATGCGCGATCTGCGTCTGAACGAGCGGTTCGTGGTCCCGGTGTTGCAGGCCGATCAGCTTCAATCGGCCCGGCCCGAGAGCAAACTCGTAGTCGGCGTTCACATCGTAATACCAGCCCTTCAGCGTCGTCTTGATGGTGCGGCCGCCCGTCTCGCCGGACACCAGGAAGCGCTGGTCCGCCTGGTAGCCCGGGTTCCAGTAGGGCGTGTAAGCGAGGGTGAGGTCGCCGACCGAGGATCCGGGACCGTCCAGTTTGAACTTGCCCTGGAAGGTCACGAGGTCTGACTCGTTGTGCAAAGTCTCGTGCCGGCTCTCGATCAGCACGTGGTTGCGATCGTAAATCAGGACCGGTCCGCCGTAGGCGCCGCGACCTGCCTGGTCCCGTACGGAAAGCGTGTAATCGACGGGGCCAGTCGTTCCGCTGTAGCTGACCGAACCGCGGAAGAATCTCGGCTTGGCGTAGTGCGCCCGAATCTGGGGATTCCAGTCGAACTGGCCGCTCGACTTTTTCTCCGACCTGACGATGAAGTTCGCGACCTGGCCGGACAGCCCGGCAATGCCGAGGGCTGCGGCATCGACGATCTCGACCCGCTCCACGTTTTTCGCGGGGATCCGGTGCAGTTCGTCGACCGCACCCGCGTCGCCCCCCGCGTAATTCTTGTTGTTGATGCGCTCGCCGTTGATCAACACGTTCTCGGTCGCCTGGCCGAGCCCGCGCTCCGTCGGGTCGGCGGCGCGGATCGTGAAGCTCGGCAGCTGGATCAGCATGTCATAGGCAGTCCGCGGCGCGAAGCGGGCGAAGTCGGCGGGCGTGTAGACGCGCTTGGTGACGCCATTTGCCGCCTGTGGCGGCGGCACGACGGCCGGATCGCTGGTCGGTACCGGCGTTTGCGCCGAGAGCGGCGCAGCGAGGATGGTGGCTGTGCCGGCGAGCAGCGAAAGACGAAGCCTAGGCAACACGGTCATTGTACGTTTCCCCTGTTTCATTCCGCACGCTCGATCTCGTGCTACATTTGTAGCGTGCTACATTTGTAGCGTTGCCGCAAGCTGTATTTCGATAAACCGGCGACCAGAGACGACCAACCCGTTGTGCTGCACTAACACACCAGGGAGCCGCTCCCTCCGCTTGCCAGCTTGAGAATGGTTGCTAGGGCCGAGGGATGGCCAACCTGCTCGAACCGGTGGCATTTGCCGCCGAGCTAATCCGCTGCCCCAGTGTGACGCCCGCACGCGGAGAGGTCTTCGACTTGCTCGAATCGGCACTTCAGCCGCTCGGCTTCACCATCCACCGCTGGGTACTTGGTGAAGCGCCGGACGGGCCGACGGAAAACATGGTCGCGATCCGAGGCTCCGGCTCACCTCACTTCGGGTTCGCCGGGCACCTCGACGTCGTCCCCGCGGGAGAAGGATGGACCGCCGGACCGTTCGAAGCGCAGGTCATCGACGGCCAGCTAATCGGCCGCGGCGCCAACGACATGAAGAGTGCGATCGCCGCATTCGTAGCCGCGGTCTCGCGCGTCGAGCAGACCGCTGGCACCCTCTCCCTACTCATCACCGGCGACGAGGAAGGTTATGCGACGTTCGGCACGCCGCGCATCATCGACTGGCTGAACGAACGCTCCATCAAGCCGGACATGATCCTGATCGGCGAACCGACCTCCGTGGATCGGCTCGGCGACACGGTGAAGATCGGCCGTCGCGGCTCGGTCAACATGTGGATCGAGGTGCCGGGCGTTCAGGGCCACGTCGCCTACCCTCATCGGGCGAGCAACCCGGTGCCGCCCCTCGCCCGCATCGTCGCGGCCCTTGACGCGCTGCACCTCGACGATGGCACCGAGGTGTTCCCGGCCTCGAATCTGGAGTTCACGGCAGTTTCTACGCCGACCGACGCAAGCAACGTGATCCCGGGATCCGCTACCGCGCAGCTCAACATTCGCTTCAACAATCTGCAGCGCGGCGCCGATCTGGTGCGCCTCGTGGAAGAGATCGCCAAACGTGAAGCACCGGAGGCAACGGTGCGGGCCCGGATTTCAGGCGAGGCTTTCCTGACGCCGCCGGGCGCGCTCTACGACGTGCTGGTCGAAGCGATCCGCGAGGAGACGGGGGTTACGCCCGAGCTATCAACTAGCGGCGGCACGTCCGATGGCAGGTTTCTGATACAGCTTTGCCCCGTGGTCGACTTCGGACTGCCGAACGCGACCATGCACAAGCTGGACGAAAGCGCGGCCGTCGCCGACATCGAAGAACTGTCGAGGATCTACGAACGGATTGTTCGAAAGGTGCTCTGCTAGGCGACGGACTTCGCCGTTTGCCGGCCGCTTCCGACCCAGGCCAGGAATTCCGTCTCGGTCATCGCCGGCGAGAAGACGAAACCCTGCACGACGTCGCAGCCCATGGCGCGAAGCAGATCGGCCTGAGCAACGGTTTCCACCGCTTCGGCCACGATCTCGCACTCGACACCCTTTATGAGGTGGATGACGGCCTGAACGATGACCCGGGCCCGGTCGTTGTTCTCGATGTCCGCGATCAAAGACGGATCGAGCTTGACCCGATCGAGCGGCATCGAGCGAAGCCGCGCCAGGTTCGAGTATCCGGTGCCGAAATCGTCGATCGCGATCGTGGCGCCGTCGGCCCGCAGGCTGCCGATTTCCTGGAGCACGCCGTCGCTCACTTCCATCGCGGCGCTTTCGGTGAATTCGAGCTCGACCAGCGACAGCGGCGCGCGAGCGTCGGCAAACGCCTGGCGCAAGCGAACGAAGAAGTCCGGGCGGTCGACCTGCCGCGGACTGATGTTGAACGAAATGCGCTGGTTGAAGCCGCTGCGATGCCAGTTGCCGAGCACCGACGCGACTTCGCCAAGCACCCAGTCGCCGATCTCCGCGATGACACCGGTCCGCTCGGCCACGGGAATGAACGTGCTGGGCATCCGCAGACCGTCGCGCGGGTGGTCCCAACGCAGGAGCGCCTCGGCCCCGCTGGTCTCGCCCGTGACGAGGCTCATCTGCGGCTGGAATACGAGCTGGAACTCGCCGCGCTGCACCGCTTCCGTCAGCGCCATCTCGGTGGCAACCTTGGCTTCCTGCTCCGCGGCGAGCTGGTCGTTGAACATCCAATGCTGCCCGCCGCCCGCTGACTTGGCTCGATACATCGCGATGTCGGCCGCCCGCATCAGCGATTCGATGCTGGCGCCGTGCTCGGGGGCACAGGCGATGCCGATGGACGCGCCGATGTCGATGCTGTGCGAACTGAGCTCGAACGGCTCGGAGATCGCGAGCACGACGCGACGCGCGATGCGCTCGATCTCGGCGATGGAGCCGACCTCGGGGAAGAACATGGTGAATTCGTCGCCTGCCAAACGCGCGAGTAGCGGGCGCATGCGGGCGCTTCCGGTGTATTCGGCGTTCACGACCACCCTCAAGCGGTTCGCGACCATGATCAGGAGTTGATCGCCACGGGCGTGCCCGAGGCTGTCGTTGACGCTCTTGAACCGATCGAGGTCGACGAACAGCATCGCCGAGCTGGTTCCTTCGGGAGCATCGCCGAGAAGCTTGTCCGCTTCGGACCGGAAATGCAGCCGGTTCGGAAGCGACGTGACGGGATCGTACATGCCTAGTGCGTGCGCGTTTTCGATCGAGGCACGAACCTCAGCGAACAGGGAGTCAACCGCAGCCGCCAGTTTGGGCATGGAGCGGCGAAGCACCGCTGGAGCTGGCGACACCATGTCCCCGTCCTCTACAGCTAGCAGCCGGTCGCCAAGAGCTGCCAAGGCGCGCGCGCTGTCGCTGTTGGGCCGTTCCGCGGCAACGTAGCTGACGAGGAGGCAGAAGGCGCCGGCAAACAGCGCGGCGATGATCTTCTGGTCGAAGGCCGTGATGTATAGGAGGGCCGCCAGCGAGAAGACGAACGAGGCGAAGCCGGCAGCGCACGACAGAATCGCGTTGCTGATTTTCTGGGCGGTGCCTGCTCTCATTGGTCGTCCAGCGCCCCCGGCAACGGCGAGTGCTCGCCGGAAGCGAAGAATTAGCGCAGACAGGGTTAAGAAAGCGTCAGCGGCGCCTCAGGACTATGTACAGGCTGCCACCGCCGCCGTGCCGCGGATGAGCCCCCCTCACGGCCGCAATTCGGGGCGCGTGGCGGGAGACGGCGAGCCAGTCGTGCACGGCAGCCCGAATCTTCCCCCGTTGAACCGGCGCGTCACCCGGCCGATGGTGACCGGTGATCAGGAGCAGTACCCGATCCGCGTTCGAGATCGCCTGCTCCAAAGCCCGGTCGATTGCCGACCAGGCGCCCTCGAGGTTCATGCCGTGGAGGTCGAGCGTGCGATCTGGCTGCACTGAGCCCGAGCGCAGCCGCCGATCCCAGGTGCCATCGAGCGTGGCGCCTGGCTGCGGGCGGGGCTCAGGCCTGGGCTTTGAAGGCCGGGATTTGACCGCTGCCGACTGGGGCGGAAGGGGTGGAGAGGCAGTCGGTTCAGGCTCGCCAGGTTTGACCGGCTCGCGTGACAACGGGCGGATCGTCGCAGTGACCCTGGCCCAGAGTTCCGCCTCGTCAGGGTCGAGCGAGCGCACGCGCCGCGACGCCCTTCGGCAGCAGGATCAGTGCCTGCCCCTTCGCCGCCATGCCGCCGGCGAGCGCCTGCGCCTCGGGACCGCCGCCCCAGAAGGTGTCGAACCGGTTCGACCCCTTGATCGCCCCACCCACGTCCTGCGCAACCCACAGGCCGTTCGGCTCCGGACGATCCATGGCGAGGAAGACCGGCGCACCAAGCGGCACGAACTTCGGGTCAGTGGCGACCGTGCCGTGCGGAGTCAGCGGGACGTTGATCGAACCGAGCGGGCCGGGGCCCGTCAGCACCTTGAAAAAGATGTAGGCGTGGTTCTCCCGCATCAGGGCTCGGCCCTGGTCGGGGTTGGCGCGGATCCAGTCCTTGATAGCCTGCATCCCCGCGCCGCCTGCAGGCAGGATCCCGCGATCACGCAGCAGCTTGCCGACTGCGGTGTACGGCAGCCCGTTCTGCTCGGCATAGCCGATCCGCATGCTGCTTCCGTCCGGGAAGACCACGCGACCAGACCCCTGGATCTCGACGAAGAACAGTTCGACCGGGTCCGCTGCCCAGGCAATCTCGGCGCCACGGTTTGCAAGTGCTCCGTCCTCGATCTCGGCGCGGCTGAAATAGGGGACGCATAGGCCGGTCGCATCATAGCGCGCGCGCCCGGTGGTCCCGTCGGGACGTGCGCAACGCACGAGGTCCGCGGGGACGCCGTAGATCGGAGTGTAGCCGGGCAGCGGCGTCCGCGAGCCCTGGATCGTCGGCTCGTAATAGCCGGTCGCAAACGCCTTGCCGTCGGCGACCTGGACCCAGTCGAAGCGATCGCGGAAGAACGCTCCGGCGCCGCCGGGCAGGACGGTCGCCGCATCGGTGCAGACCTGTGCCCAGTCGGGACCGAAGCTCAGCTCGGACGTGTCCGTCCGCCGCACGACAACGGGGCAACTGATCCGGAATGCCGAAAGCGCACGTGCGGCCGACAATTCATCGAGGACCGCTGGCGGAGCCACCAGCCGGATCCCGGCGGCGCGCGCGTTGGGCGGCGGCGGCGGCGTGATCACGACGGGCGGCGGCTGCGTCGTCGGGGGCTGCGGAGTGACCGGCGGTGGTGACGTTGGCACCTGCACGGTCTTTGCGCAGGCGGCCAGGAGGGTGATTGAGGCGAGCGTCAGCGCCCGTCGGATGAAGCTCACTCTTCCTCGTCGGTTTCGATCAGCAGCCAGTTGGGATCCCGGGAAGATGTGTCGCGCCGGAACGTCCACAGGTCGCGGGTCTGCACCGCGTCGCTGAGCGAGCCGGCAACGACCTCGCCGGCGGCGTTGCGCGTGATTGCGGCGATGTCCGCCTCGAACCGCACGGTCAGCAGGGCAACCGTCTTTTCGAGCGCAGCCTCGGCGATCACTGCCTGGTCAATGCCGACTAGCCGGTTGTCCAGCTTCAGCCCGTCCTTGCCGCGCTGTTCGACAGCCTCCGAGAAGGTCTCGTAAACGTGGGCATCGACGTGACCCCGCAGCGCGTCGAGATCGCCTTTCCAGAAGGCCTCGAGAACCATCCGGTACGCAGCCTTGGCGCCTTCCAGGAAGCGGGCGACGTCGAACGTCGGGTCGGCGGCAAGCACAGCCCGAACACCAGGCCCCGCCGTCGGCAGGTATGCCAGGTCGGCGGGATCCTGCGAAACGGTCTGCGGGACTGCCGACGGAGCAGGCCGTGGCTCGACCCTTGCGTCGGAGTCGGCGGGCTTCAGAATCGGCTGCTGTTCGTGCCCGGTGCGCTCACCGAGAACGCTGTATAGGCGCAGCCCGATGAAGAGGGCGACCAGCGCGAGGATGACGATCACGGCCAAGCTTCGATTTCCAATCTCTCGATACTTGTAGCGAACATAGTGCGCGAGACGCAAAGATTCCAATCGGTCCAACGCACCAGCCCGCCATTGCGCCCCATTTGTGCGACTGCTAGTCGCCCGCCGGCGCGGCCCGCTCCACGCGGCTCCTCAAAAAACGACCCGTAAACTCGCAAAGGATTTCGACGAATGGCTGAGCAGGATTCAGGAACCGCCGGCAACGGCTCAGGCGCTTCCGAGACGGCTCCCGAGTTCAGCGTCCTGGCGCAATACATAAAGGATCTCTCGATCGAGAATCCGAACGCGCCGCAGGTCTTCCAGTGGCAGACCCAGCCAAGCCTCGACGTCCAGTTCAACCTGAACGCGCAGAAGTTCTCTGACGACGTCCACGAAGTCGGACTCAAGATCGAGGTGACGGCGCGTTCGGAAAGCGGCGTCCACTTCGTCGTCGACCTCACCTATTCGGGTCTGTTTGGCGCGCGCAACATCCCCGAGGATGCGCTTGGACCGGTGCTTCTGATCGAAGCCCCGCGCCTCCTCTTCCCGTTCGCGCGCCAGATCATCGCCGAAGCCGTGACGAATGCCGGCTCTCCCCCGCTCCTGCTCGAGCCGATCGACTTCGCCGCCGCTTATGTTGCCCAGGCCGAAGCGGCACAGGGCCAGCTCGGTGGCGGCGATCCCGGAGCGGCTCCGCTAGGCAACGCGTGAAGCGAGGACGAACCGCGGGACGTGTGACGTGCTCACGCTTCCCGCGCGACTAAGCCGATGAACCTCGCCCGTTCGCTGGGATCGGTCGGCGGGCTCACCCTTGCCAGCCGCATCCTCGCGCTTGTCCGCGACTCGCTGCAGGCCCGCTACGTCGGCGCCAACTTCGCCTCAGACGCCTTCCTGGTGGCGTTCCGCCTGCCGAACATGTTCCGCGCCTTCTTCGCGGAGGGCGCCTTCTCTTCGGCCTTCATCCCGATGTTCAACCGCAAGCTCGCCGAGAGCAACGGCGAGCGTGCGGCAGCACTCGACTTCGCGGAGCGCGCGCTCTCCGTTCTGTTCGCCTTCCTGATGGCCATGACGGTCGTGATGCTGCTCGCAGCATGGCCGCTGACCTGGGTCCTCTCGGGCCTCGGCTTTCACAAGCAGCACCCGACGCACGAACAATTCGCGTTCGCAGTGCAGCTCAGCCGCATCACGATCCCCTATCTGATGCTGATCTGCCTGGCGTCGCTGCTCGGCGGAATCCTCAACTCGCTCGACAAGTTCTGGATCAACGCAGCGGCACCCATCCTCCTCAACGTGGCGATGGTCCTTGGCCTTCTGATTTTCCACGGCGCGCCCGACCAGACGGCGCGAGCGCAGGCAATCGCGGTGCCGGTCGGTGGTGTCCTGCAGCTGGGCTGGCTGTTTCTCGCCTGCCGCAGCGCCGGCGTGTCGCTCCGCCCCCGCATGCCGCACCTCGACCCCGAGCTGAAGCGGCTCATGAAGCTGATTCTGCCCGCTGCGGTCGGTGCCGGAGCCGTCCAGCTCAACCTCGTCGTCTCGACCGCCCTCTCCGGCTACCTGCTCGGCGAAGGCTCAATCTCCTACATCTACTACGCCGACCGCGTGAACCAGCTGCCGCTCGGCATGATCGGGATCGGCCTCGGCACCATCCTGCTCCCCACCGTCTCGCGTTTGCTGAGCGCGGGCGAGGACGCCAAGGCGATGGACACACAGAACCGCGGCATGGAACTGGCGCTGTTCCTGACGCTGCCCGCCATGGTGGCGCTCGTCGTCGCGGCCGAGCCGATCGTCCGCGGGCTCTTCCAATATGGTCATTTCGACGCCACCGACACGGTCAAGTGCTCGTGGGCACTTGCCGGCTTCTCGATCGGCTTGCCGTCCTACGTTCTCGTGAAGGTGCTCACGCCCGGCTACTACGCCCGGCACGATACCCGCACCCCGGTCCGCTACGCCATTCAGTCGGTCGGCGTGAACTTGGTCGCCAACATCATCCTGATTCCGCTGCTGGGCCGGTTCGGCTACGGCCACGTCGGCCCGCCGCTTGCCACCGCGCTCTCGTCCACTGCGAACGTTTGGCTGCTCTATGCGACGCTTCGCAGGCGCGGCCACTTCATTGCCGACGCGCAGTTGAAGCGCCGCCTCCCGCGTCTTGCGCTCGCGGCCGTGCTGATGGGGGCAGCGATCTTCGCGTTCGATCGCTTGCTCGATCCCTGGCTGACCGGTCACCTCTGGCAGCGCTATTCGGCGCTTCTGGTGCTGGTTGGCGGCGGCGCTGTTGTCTATGCGGTCGCCTGCTTCTTGACGGGCGCGTTCGTGCTCAACGATCTCAAGCTCCTGATTAGACGAGGCGCGCGCGACGCATGACCACCACGCCGTCCACACGAGTACTTTCCGGTATCCAGCCGACAGGCGGGCTTCACCTCGGCAACCTGCTTGGCGCCATTCTGCGCTGGGTGCGGATGCAGGACGAAGCGGAATGCCTCTTCTTCCTTGCCGATCTGCACTCCCTGTCCGAGTATATGGTTCCCGACGAGCGCCGCGCGAGCGTGCGCGAGATGGCCGCGGCACTGATCGCCAGCGGCATCGATCCCAAGCGCTCAGTGCTGTTTCCGCAAAGCGCCGTGCCGGCGCATTCGGAGCTGTGCTGGATCCTCAACGGCACTGCGCGCATAGGCTGGCTCAACCGGATGACGCAGTGGAAGGACAAGGCCGGCAAGAACCGGGAGGGCGCGTCGGTCGCGCTTTTCGATTACCCGGTGCTGCAGGCAGCGGACATCCTGCTCTACCAGGCGACCCACGTCCCTGTGGGCGAAGATCAAAAGCAGCATATCGAGCTCACCCGCGACATCGCGCTGAAGTTCAACACGGATTACGACACCGACCTGTTCGTGGTCCCGGAGCCATTCATCGGCGGCGGCACGGCGGCGCGCGTGATGAGCCTTCGCGACGGGCGCGCCAAAATGTCGAAGTCCGATCCTTCGGACATGAGCCGGGTCAACCTGACGGACAGCGACGACGACGTCGCCCAGAAGATCCGCAAGGCCAAGACAGATCCCGAGCCGCTGCCGGACAACCCGGACGCACTGGACGGCCGGCCCGAGGCGCAGAACCTCGTCGGCATCCTGGCTGCGGTCAGCGGCGAGAGCGTCGAACAGGTGCTCTCCCGGTTCGCAGGCCATGGATTCGGTGCGTTCAAGCCGGTGCTTGCCGATGCGCTGGTCGCCCTGCTTTCGCCCATTCGCGCCCGGTTGGACGGTCTTCGCAGCGACCCCGCCGAGCTCGACCGCATTCTGGCTGACGGCGCCGCACGAGCGGAGGCGATCGGCGCGCCGGTGCTCGCAGCCGCGAAGTCGGCCGTCGGCCTCACCCGCTAGCTTGTCCGTGACGACAGAGCGGACCCAAATGGCGGAAGGCCGCCCTCTCGCGCTGTCGGAGCGGCTGGCGGAGATTGCAGCCGATGCCGGCGACGACCGGATCAGCTTCTCGGAGCTTGCCCGGCAGCTTCACTCGCGGGTGTGGGGCGGGCTGCTGCTGATCTTCGCTGCGATCAACGTGATGCCACTTCCGCCGGGTACCAGCACGATCATCGCTCTGCCGATTCTGCTCGTCTCGGCCCAGATGGTCTTCGGGCGCCCGGCGCCGTGGTTTCCTCGCCGCCTGGACCAGCGCGGCGTCACGAAAGAGGAGCTTCAGCGGCTCGTCGACAAGATGGGCTGGTTCGAGGCACGCGTGGAGCGCGTCTTAAAGCCGCGCCTGCCGCAATTGACCGGCGCTGCCGCGATGCGCGTCATCGGCAGCGCTTGCTTCCTGCTCGGGCTCGTTGCCGCCCTACCAATCCTGATGATTCACAATGCTCCGGCGCTGGCGATCGTGCTGTTCGGGCTGGGCCTCATCTACCGGGACGGGATCCTGGTGATCATCGCGGCGGTTGCGGCAGTATTCGCCCTGCTGTTCGATGCCGCGCTGGTCATCTGGGGCGTGGCCGCCCTGAAGTTCGCGTTGGCATGGCTTAAGGGCTAGCTTAGCCTTCCAGCTGCCGGGTTAGGAGGCGAATGTCCGCGTCGAGTTCGGCGTCGCTCGCGCGCAATTTCTCGATCTGGCGAACGGCATGGATGACCGTCGTGTGATCGCGGCCGCCGAAACGACGGCCAATATCCGGCAGCGACTTGGGCGTCAGTTGCTTGGACAGGTACATCGCGACTTGCCGCGGACGGGCGACTTCGCGGGCCCGCCGGGCGGACGTCATTTCCGCCTTGCGGATCCTGTAGTGCTCGGCGACCTGAGTCTGGATTTCGTCGATCGAAATGCGGCGCTGGTTGGCGCGAAGGACGTTGGCGAGCACTTCCTCGACGAAGGCAACGTCGATCGTGCGCCCGGTCATCAGCGCATAGGCGCCGATCCGGTTGAGCGCGCCTTCGAGCTCACGGATGGACGAGGTCACGCGCCGGGCGAGGAAATCGACGACGTTGCGCGGCATCTCGACGCCCGGGAGCGCCTCCAGCTTGGCGAGGATGATGTTGAAGCGAAGCTCGTAGTCGGCGGGGTTGATGTCGGCGACGAGGCCCCAAGACAGCCGCGACAGGATGCGCGGGGCAATGCCATCCAGATCCTGCGGAGCACGGTCGGACGTGATCACCAGCCGTCGTCCGGCACCGATGATCTCGTTCATGGTGTGGAAGAATTCTTCCTGGGTGGAGTCCTTGCCAGCGATGAACTGGACGTCATCGATCAGTAGCAGGTCGGCGTTCCGCAGACGCTGCTTGAAGCCGATCGTGTCGTTCTCTTTCAGGGCGCGGATGAACTCGACCATGAACTTCTCGGCCGACATCGAGACCACGCGAGAGCCACGATTGTGGGCGCAGAACGTGTGCCCGATGGCGTGCAGCAGGTGCGTCTTGCCGCGGCCTGTGCCGCCGTGGATGAACAGCGGGTTGAACCCGACCGTCGGCGACGTCGCAAGCGTCCGCGCCGCGGTTGCCGCCACCTCGTTGGCCTTGCCGACTATGAATGTCTCGAAGCGGTAGCGCGGGTCGAAATTCGGAGCGGCCGGGTCACGCTCGGACGGAAGCGGGCTTTCGTCGAGGATCAGCAGCGGTGCCGGCCGCGGTGCATCCGCAGTGGCGATGATCCGGACATCGCGTACGATCGGAAGAACGGTCTTCCATGCCATCACGAGCCGGTCGCCGAAGTGGGATCGGACCCAGTCCGCCATAAACTGGCTCGGCATGACGACGTCGAGTGCGCCGGTGTCGGGATCGAAACCGCCAAGCTCCGCCGGCTTTAGCCAGCCGTCGAACGTGCGCGCACCGAGATCGCGGCGGAGACCGCTGCGGATCGACTCCCAAGCAGCCTCGATCGGCGCCACCTGCGGCGACGTCCCGAAATCAACAGACGAATTGGCCCCTCTGCCCTGCACTGGCCAGCGCCTCCCTTCAATCAACCCCCATGCACGAGACAAAACTTCGCCATCCGCCGAACTGCGAGTCGCGGCGTCAAAAGCTCCATTTCTCTCTTGCCCCCGGCGCGGTTTCGCGCCCCGGAAGAACGTTTCTGAAAGTCTGGGCGGCAGCTTTCAAGTGCTGTTTTTCACAGAAATGAAATAATGGCCCTTGACAGCGGAAAGCGAGGGAATGCCGTTGAAAGTGGCTCAAAACTGCCATTTACTGGAACTCGCGCCAGATCCGCTCGCGGCGAATCGCCGGATTCGCTGCATTTTTTGAACAGTTTCAAATGACAACGGGCCACCGGTCGCCCGGCAGCCCGTTTCTTTGTCCCAAATTGGCGCGGCAATCAGCCGAGCGAAGCGACACGCTTGGAGAGGCGCGACATCTTGCGCGACGCCGTGTTCTTGGGGATCACGCCGCGGGCGACACCGCGGAACAGCTCGGGCTGGGCAAGCTTCAGCGCCTCGGCGGCCTGACTCTTGTCGCCCGACGCGATCGCCGACTCGACGGCCTTGATGAAGGTCCGGATGCGGCTGATACGCGAATGGTTGATGACGGACCGGCGATCGTTCCGGCGGATGCGCTTCTTGGCTTGCGGCGTATTCGCCATGAAAGTCCTCGTTATCCAGATCGAGCCTTGAAGCCCGGTTCTCAATGAAAAAGCGGCGCGAAACCAAACGGCCGCGCCGGCACGGGCGTTCCCATATGTTGAGCCGCCTGGAACGTCAACACTTCCGAGGCCATTCCGCTAGCGCTGGCAACGAGGACAATAGAAGGTCGAGCGGCCACCTTGGACCATTCGCTTGACGGTGCCGCCACAAGCGCACGCAACGCCTTCTCGGTCATACACTGCGAACAGCTTGGAGAAATAGCCGAGTTCCCCATCCGGACTGGCGAAGTCGCGGAGCGTGGAGCCGCCGGCGCTGATGGCCTCCGCAAGAACTTCCCGGATTGCTGTGGCCAGTCGTTCGAGGCGGGGCAGCGAAATGCTTCCCCCAGCCCGCGCCGGGTGAATGCGGGACCGGTGCAGGGCCTCGCAGACATAGATGTTGCCCAGCCCGGCAATGACGCCCTGGTCGAGCAGCATCGCCTTGATCGGCGCCTTCCTGCCGGCAAGCCGCGCCCGCAGTTCCTGCGCGTTGATCTCGAGGGGCTCCGGCCCGAGCGCGGCGAAGGCCGGCCATGCGTCGAGTTCGTCGCTAGGCACGAGGTCCAGCGAACCGAACCGACGCGGATCGTTGAGCGCGACCCTGCGGCCTTCCTCCGTCTCGATGACGAAGTGATCGTGCTTCTCCAGCTCGGTCGGATCGACGCGCCACCGGCCGGACATGCCGAGGTGGAAGACCAGCGTGTCACCGCGGTCGGTGTCGACCAGGCCGTATTTGGCGCGGCGGCGAAGGCCGACCACGCGGCAGCCGGTCAGCCGCTGCCCCAGGTCCTCCGGCATGGCGCGCCTGAGATCGGCTCGCCGAAGCTCGACCCTTGCAATCCGCTTCCCGTCCAGCACTCGCGCCAGGCCCTGAACAGTGGTCTCGACTTCGGGAAGCTCGGGCATGCGGCTGATATGGCGGAGGACGCCCAAGCCCGCTAGAGCGCGGCGCCATGCAATCCCAAGTGAATTTCGGCGATCGGCTCGTCACTCCCGAGGAAAAGACCCGCCGCGTCGGCGAGGTCTTCAGCTCGGTCGCGCGCCGCTACGACGTGATGAACGACCTGATGTCCGGCGGCATGCACCGGCTTTGGAAGAACCGCTTTGTCGCCCGCGTGAAGCCGCGTGCCGGCGAGGACATCCTCGATATGGCAGGCGGCACCGGCGACGTCGCCTTCCGGATGGCCGCAAGGGGCGCTCACGTGACCGTGGCCGACATCAACGCCGATATGCTGGAGGTCGGCAGGCAGCGCGCGGCAACTCGCGAGCTCAGCAACCTGCAATGGCAGGTGGAGAACGCTGAAGCGCTCACCTTCTCCGAAGCGACGTTCGACGGCTACACGATCGTGTTCGGCATCCGCAACGTGACGGACATCCCCGCCGCCCTGCGGGAGGCTCACCGCATCCTCAAGCGAGGCGGACGCTTCTACTGCATGGAATTCTCGACAAGCGACTGGCCGGGCTTCGCCGAACTATACGAAGCCTATTCGTCGAACGTCATCCCGCGCATCGGCAAGTTCGTCGCCGACGACGAGGAGAGCTATCGCTATCTGGTCGAAAGCATCCGCCGTTTCCCGAAGCCGGAAGCTTTCCGCCGCTTGATCGCCGAAACGGGCTTCGTCCGAGCCGCCGTTGAGCCCATGCTGGGGGGTCTGGTGAGCATCTGGAGCGGGTGGAAGATCTGATGGCGCGCCTCGAGCCCGTCAGGTCCAACCGGGGCATCCTCGTTTGACGGCCTCCGTCACTCACCTGTGGCGGCTCCTGAAATGGGGCCGGACGCTAGCGCGGCACGGCGCGCTTCGGGGCATCGAGGAAGACCCGATGACTCCGGCGCCCGTGCGCCGCCTCGCCCGCATCGCCCGCTTCGGCGCGCGCAGGCCGGCGACGCCCGACTACGCTGCTGCGCTCGTCGCGATCGGGCCAGCGGCAGTGAAGCTCGGCCAGGTGCTGTCGACGCGGCCGGACCTCGTGGGGGAGCGCGCCGCCGCCAACCTCTCGCAGCTCCAGGACGATCTGCCGCCGGCCCCCTTTGCCGCTATCCGCCACACCATCGAGACCTCTTTCGGCGCGCCCCTGGAAAGCCTGTTCGCCCGCTTCGACGAAGAGCCGGTCGGGGCCGCCTCGATCGCCCAGGTCCATCACGCCGTCACGACTGACGGCCGCGAAGTCGCCGTAAAGGTGCTCCGTCCGGGCATTGAGGACGAATTCGCCCGAGCACTCGAGACTTACGAATGGGCCGCCGCCCACGTCGAGCGCTACGGCGGCGAGGCTCAACGCCTCCGCCCGCGCCTGGTCGTCGCCCACTTCCGGCAGTGGACCGCCCGCGAACTCGACCTCCAGCGCGAAGCCGCCTCGGCCTCCGAGCTTCGCGAGAACATGGTCGCCGAGCCCGGCTACTACATCCCCGAGATCGACTGGCGCCGCACCGCGCGCCGGGTGCTCACCCTCGAGTGGCTGAATGGCGTGAAGCTCAACGATCGCGAGGCGCTGATCGAGGCCGGCCAGGACTGCAAGACGCTAGCCGCCATCCTCGTCCGCGCGTTCCTTCGTCAGGCGGTGATCGATGGCTTCTTCCACGCCGACCTTCACCACGGCAATCTCTTCGCACTCCCGGACGGGCGCATCGCCGCGATCGACTTCGGCATCATGGGCCGCGTCGACCGTCGCGCCCGTCTTTGGCTCGCAGAGATCCTCTACGGGCTGATCACCGGCAACTATCGCCGCGTCGCCGAGATTCACTTCGAGGCACAGTACGTCCCCGCCCACCACAATGTCGACGAATTCGCGACCGCACTCCGGGCCGCCGGCGAGCCGATCCGCGGCCTTCCCGTCAAGGACATCTCCGTCGGCCGCATGCTCGAGAGCCTGTTCTCGATCACCCGCGATTTCGACATGCCGACGCAGCCGCACCTGCTGCTGCTGCAAAAGACCATGGTGATGAACGAAGGCGTGGCCACTGCGCTCGACCCCGACATCAACATGTGGGAGACCGCCGAGCCATTCCTTCGCGAGTGGATCCGATCCGAGCTTGGCCCCGAAGCCTATTATGCCGACCGCCTGATCGAGCTGGTGCGCGCATTCAAGAAAATCCCGGAGCTCATTGAACGAATTGACGATTACTACCCGCCGCTCGGCGCCGCCCCGCCCGCGCCGCCGCTGCCCGAGGTCGCCGTGATCGAGCACCGCAACTGGGGCGGCTACGTTGCAATGGGTGTCGGCGGGCTCGCTGTCGGCGCCGCAGCTATGGCGCTCTTCCTCTAGCGCTTGCCGCGGCTGCGTTCGTTCATTCGCGCCAGATCCCACAGGAAGTTGGTCGCCGCTTCCGCCGCCAGTCCGATCGCCAGTCCTGCCGCGACATCGCTTGGGTAATGTGCCGAGCGAGGCACCTGAAGGGCTCCGATCAGCCCCGCGACAGCAAGCGCCGCCGCGCCATACTCGGGATACTCACGAGAGAAGGCCCGAGCGACGGCGATCGAGCCTGCGGTATGCCCTGATGGAAAGCTCGTCAGCTCCTTGGTCGTATGCTTCCCCTTGCGCGGCTTCTTCTGCCGGCGCGTGTCTGCACTTCGCGGGCGCGTACGATCGACGTTCGTTTTCAAAGCCTTCTTGGCCAGCGTTGCCGTCTCGTGCGCGATCAACATCCGTGCTCCGGCGCGGACCATGCGGTCACTGTCCGCTGCCACGCCGGCAAGCACGATCGCACTTGCGATGGCGCGAAGCTCCGGCTGGTCGCCAAGCTTGCTGACCACGTCCAGCACCTTCATCGGTGCGGCATCGGTGTAGGGTTGGAAGAATTCCTGCGATGCCGCGTCAACGGCGATCAGCCGCTCCTCGGCGGCTTCGATGAAGTTGCGGAGCATCATGGCTGTTGAACACTCAGGTCACGCCTTTGTGCCTGCTCTCGACTTCCTGGCCGATGCGCGGCAAGGCTGAGCCATGACACGCGTGCTCCTCATCATGGGCGGCGGGATTGCGGCGTACAAGTCGCTCGAGCTGGTCCGCCTGCTGAAGAAGGAAGGCCATTCGGTCACGCCGGTCCTGACCGAAGGTGGCGAGCATTTCGTCACCGCCATGAGCCTCGGCACGCTCGCGGAAAGTCAGGTCCACACCTCCCTGTGGGAGCTCAAGGACGAAGTCGAGATCGGCCACATCCAGCTGTCGCGTGCTGCGGACGTCGTGCTGGTCTGTCCGGCCACCGCTGATCTTCTCGCGAAGATGGCCGGCGGCATCGCGGACGGTCTCGCGACCACACTCCTGCTTGCAACCGACAAGCCCGTCATCGTCGCCCCAGCGATGAACGTGCGTATGTGGCAGCACGCCGCGACCCGCCGCAACGTCCAGCAACTCCTCGCCGACGGCATCAAGGTGATCGAACCCGCAGAGGGCGAGATGGCGTGCGGCGAGTACGGCCCCGGCCGCCTCCCAGAGCCGCAGGCGATCGTCGAATGGTTGACGGCGAACGGGTTCCTGCCGGGCAAGTGAGGCTCCAGGGCAAGCACATCCTCGTCACCGCCGGGCCGACGCATGAGCCGATCGATCCTGTGCGGGTGATCGCGAACCGCTCGTCGGGGCGACAGGGCTTCGCGATCGCCGCAGCAGCCGCGCAGCTTGGCGCGCGCGTAACCCTTGTGGCCGGGCCTGTCTCGCTCGACACACCCGCCCAAGTGACCCGCATTGGCGTCGAGACAGCCGAGCAGATGGCGGATGCCGTCATGGCGTCACTTCCCGCGGACGCAGCCATCCTCGTTGCGGCGGTCGCCGACTGGCGGGTGGTGCCTTCCCCGACCAAGCTGAAAAAGGGCGCAGGTCCGCCTCAGCTGCGCTTCGTGGCCACCCGCGACATCCTTGCCGAGCTTGGCGCGAGCGAGTTGCGCCCCGGCCTGCTGATCGGCTTCGCTGCTGAAACGGACAAGGTCGTCGAGCATGCCACGGCGAAGCGTCAGACCAAACGTGCCGACTGGATCGTCGCCAACGACGTATCGGGCGATGTCATGGGTGGTACGCGCAACCGCGTGCACCTGATTACTGGCGACGGGGCCGAGGATTGGCCGGAGGCTTCGAAGGACGAGGTCGCGCGCCGGCTGATCGAACGGGTCGCCGAAGCACTAGGCTGAACCGCAAGCTCGACAGCCGGGATCCGGCGGGATGCGGATCGCACGCCAGCTCAACTTTTCGCCATCGAACAGGTGGAGCTGCCCCGCCTGGTCCTCGCCCACCCCAACGATCGCGTTGATCGCCAGCAGCGCCGCGAAGCTGCCGACGGTTGCGGTCAGCGCGCCAAGGACGCCAAGCTCGGCACAATTGTCGCAGTCGTCAGCGTCGAATGCATCGCCGACAAAGCATCGGTAGCACGGCTTGCCCCGGAACAGCCCGACCTGTCCCTGGAACTGCACTGCGGCGGCCGACAGCAGTGGAATGCCCAGTGCAACGGACGCATCGCTCACTGCCAGCCGGGTCGCGAAATTATCCGTTCCGTCGATGACGAGATCGTAACCGGCGAGCAGCTGTGATGCATTGTCCGGCGCAATTCGCGCCTGCACTGGAGTGGCTTCGACGTGATGGTTGAGACGATGTACGAACTGCAACGCCAGGTCAGCTTTGGAATAGCCGGCGTCCCGCTCCCGAAATAACGGCTGCCGGTGCAGGTTGCCGACCTCGACCATGTCGTCATCGATGATCGTCAGTCGGCCCACGCCGGCACCCGCAAGCGCCGGGATCACCGAACTGCCGATGCCGCCGGCTCCGACGACGACCATCGACGCCGCTTTCAGCTTGTTCTGTCCGACGCCGCCGACCTGCGGCAGCACGATGTGCCGGGCGTAGCGCTCCAGCTCCTGGTCGGAGAGGCTCACCGTCCCGTAGAGCCGAAGCCCCCCGCTCCGCGGCTCGTTTCGCCGAGTGCCTCGACCTCGCGGAAGCTGGCCTTGAGCACCGGCGCGGGCACCAGCTGCGCGATGCGCTCGCCGCGCCGGACCGCGAAGTCTTCGCTGCCGAGGTTGGCGAGGATCACCTTCACCTCGCCGCGATAGTCCTCGTCGATCGTACCGGGTGTGTTCAGGCAGGTGATCCCGTGCTTGAGAGCGAGGCCGGAGCGCGGGCGCACCTGGACCTCGTATCCCGGCGGGATGGCGATCGCGAACCCCGTTGCAACGGCATGCCGCTGACCAGGCGCAAGCGTCAGATCCTCCGCCGCAACAACGTCAAGGCCAGCTGCCCCGGCGGTTGCGTAGCTGGGCGCCGGCAGGCCTTCGCCATGCGGCAGCCGCTGCAGCTCGATCTCGATCATTTCGCCTTCTTCTTTTTGGCCGGGGCCTTGCGCCCGCCCTTCTTCTTGGCGGGCCCCTTGGCAGCGCGCTCGTCGATCAGCCGCACGCCTTCCTCCAGCGTGACGGTCTTCGGGTCTGCCCCCTTGGGTAGCGTCGCATGGGTCGTGCCGTCGCTGACGTAAGGACCATAGCGGCCTTCCAGCACCTTGAGCTCCTTGCCGGTGCCCGGATGCTCGCCGAGCACCGCGATCGGCTCACGCGCCGCACCGCGCCCGCGGCCCGCGCCAGACGCCGCGTCGGCGAGCTTGGCCACCGCCGCATTCATGCCCGTCTCGAACACCTCGGCGGTCGAACCCAGCTTCGCGTACTTGCCATCATGTGCGAGGTACGGGCCGTAACGCCCGATGGAAGCGGTGATCGGCTTGCCGGTCTCCGGATGCGCGCCAATCTCCCGCGGAAGCGACAGCAACCGCTCGGCGACCTCGGTTGTCACGTCCTCAAGCGGCACATCCTTCGGGATCGATGCGCGCTTTTCGCCACGCTCGACATACGGTCCGAAGCGCCCGCTCTTGAGCTGGATCCCTTCGCCGAGGTCCTGCGGTCCATCACTGGCCTGCTCGCCCCCGGTCTGCCCGAACTTCTGCGTGTAGCGGCACTCGGGATAGTTGGAGCAAGCCACGAAAGCCCCGAACTTGCCGCCGCGCAGGCTCAGACGGCCGTTACCGCAATTCGGACACAGCCTTGGGTCGCTCCCGTCCTCCTTCGGCGGGTACAGCCATGGCGCCAGGAACTCGTCGAGCGCCTGGGTGATCTCGGAAGGCTTCTGGTCCATGACCTCGCCGGCCTTCGGCTTGAAGTCCCGCCAGAACGCATCGAGCAGCTTCTGCCAGTCGAGGCGCCCGCCGGACACGTCGTCCAGCTCTTCCTCCAGCACTGCCGTGTAGTCGTAGCTGACGTACTTTTCGAAGAAGCGTTCGAGGAACGCCGTCACCAGCCGCCCGCTCTCCTCGGGGATGAAGCGGTTCTTCTCGACCCGCACATACTCGCGGTCCTTGAGGGTCTGCAAAGTCGCCGCATAGGTCGAGGGACGCCCGATCCCTAGCTCCTCCAGCCGCTTGACGAGGCTCGCCTCCGAATAGCGCGGCGGGGGCTGGGTGAAGTGTTGTGTAGACTCAACGCCCGTCTTCCGCGGAGCATCGCCACGCTGGAGATGCGGCATCCGCGCACTTTCCTCATCGTCGCCTTTCTCGTCACGCCCTTCTTCATAGAGGGCGAGGTAGCCCGGGAAGAGCACGACCTGCCCAGACGCCCGCAGCATTGCGCGCCCGGCTCCGTCGGTCAGCTCCACCGTAGTCCGCTCCAGCCGAGCCGACGCCATCTGGCTCGCCAGCGCGCGGTTGTAGACGAGCTCGTAAAGCCTCGCGTGGTCGCCGGACGCGGCGCGCGCCTTGGAGAAGTCCGTCGGGCGGATCGCCTCGTGGGCCTCCTGCGCGTTCTTCGCCTTGCTCGTGTAGTGGCGCGGCTTGTCGGGAACGAACCCGGCATCGTAGCGCGTCGTGATTGCCCTGCGTGCGGCGCTGATCGCTTCCGGCGCCATGTCGACACCGTCCGTCCGCATGTAGGTGATCAGCCCGTCCTCGTAGAGGCCTTGCGCCACCCGCATCGTGTGGCTTGCCGCGAATCCGAGCTTGCGCGCAGCCTCCTGCTGCAGGGTCGACGTCGTGAAGGGGGGCGGAGGGTTCCTGGCGAACGGCTTCGTCTCGACGGAGGAGACGTTGAAACGCCCGGCCTCGATGACCGCCTTGGCGGCGTCCGCCTCCCCGACATTGCCGATGGTCAGCCGGTCGATCTTTTTGCCGTCGATATCGGCGAGCCGCGCCGTGAAGCTCTGGCCGTCCTTCTCGAACGTGGCGCTGACCTGCCAATATTCCTGCGGCTTGAAGACTTCGATCTCGCGCTCACGGTCGACAATCAGCCGCAGCGCCACGGACTGGACGCGCCCGGCGGACTTGGCGCCCGGCAGCTTGCGCCACAGGATCGGCGACAGCGTGAACCCGACGAGGTAGTCGAGCGCCCGGCGAGCCCGGTAGGCATCGATCAGGTCATGATCGAGACCGCGCGGCTTCTTCATCGCCTCGGTCACCGCCGAGTTCGTGATGGCGTTGAAGGTCACCCGCTGGACGTCCTTGGGCAGTGCTTTCTTGGCTCGCAGCACTTCCTGGACGTGCCAGCTGATTGCCTCTCCTTCCCGGTCGGGATCGGTCGCGAGGATCAGTGTGTCGGCGCCCTTGGCCTCATCCGTGATGGCCTTGAGCTGCTTGGCCCGATCCGGCGAGACCTGCCAAAGCATGTCGAACGCCCGCTCCGGATCGACCGAACCGTCCTTGGGCGGCAGGTCCCGCACGTGACCGAAGGAAGCGAGCACGCGATGCCCGCTCCCCAGGTACTTCTCGATGGTTTTCGCTTTGGCCGGCGATTCGACGACGACCAGCTTCAATGGAGTTCCTCACGCATACGCGTAAGGTGGGGTCTCCTGATTCCAGCCGTCAAGCGGTGCGCAAACTCACCTTGCCCCCGGCATGGCGGTCGAGGCGGCGGGCCAGGTCAAGTTCGAGCAACGCCATCTGCACCGCGCCCGGCGACGCCCCTGAAAGCCGGATGATCTCATCCACTGGCGCCGGAGAGGGCCCAAGCAGTTGCTCGACGATGCCAACCGCGTCTTCACTGCATTTTGATGGCGGAGGGGCCGCAACATAGCTTTCTGCGCCAGACGCGAGCCGCGGCTGAGCCGGCGCCACACTCTCCAGCACGTCATGCGCAGTCTGGATAAGCGTCGCCCCGTCGCGGATCAGTTGGTTGCAGCCCTGGGCCCGCGGATCAAGCGGCGAGCCGGGCACCGCCATCACTTCGCGCCCGGCCTCGGCTGCCAGCCTGGCAGTGATCAGCGACCCGGAGCGTGGGGCTGCTTCGACGACGATTGTTCCGGCAGCAAGCCCCGCGATGATGCGGTTGCGATAGGGGAAGTGCCGTGCCCTCGGTTCGGTACCGGGCGGCATTTCCGCGAGGACCAGTCCGCGCTCGAACAGCGCCCGCTGCCGCTCCTCATTCTGCGGCGGATAGAAGACGTCGATCCCGCCGGCGATCACGCCGACCGTGCCGGTCTCGAGGGCTCCATCGTGGGCGGCGGTGTCGATCCCTCTCGCCAGTCCGGACACGACGACCATCCCCTGCCGGCCAAGGTCGTGCGCCAGTCCCCGGGCGAAGCGGCAAGCCGCGGCCGACGCATTGCGCGCGCCGACCATCGCCACCGCGGGCTTGTCGAGCAGGTTCGGGTTGCCCTTGGCGATCAGCAGCGGAGGCGCGTCTTCCATCTGTGCCAGCAAGCGCGGATAGAGCCCCTGCCCAAGCACGAGGAACCTTGCTCCGAGCTTCTCGACGCGGGCGATCTCGCGCTCTGCATCGTCTCGCGTCCGCAGCAGCGGCGCCTTGCCACCGCCACGCCGCGCAAGGTCGGGCACCGCCGCCAGTGCCTCCGCCGCAGTTCCGAACCGTGCAATGAGCTGGCGGAACGTCACTGGGCCGATGCCCGCCGTCCGCCGCAGCCTCAGCCTGTCAACAAGATCGTCGTTCAAGCCTTCGATCTCCCAATGCGTGGCTCGGCCCCCCGCGCGAGGCGGGTGATGTTCTCACGGTGCTTCCAGATGACGAGCAACGCGAAACCGAGCAGCATTGGGACAAGCGATTGGTCTTTGAATACGACGGCACTGACGGGGGCGCTGGTCGCCGCCGCCATGCCTGCAACCGACGAGATTCGGAACGTCAGCAGTAGGGTAAGCCAGACCACGGCGTAGACGATTGCCGCCGGCCAAAGCAGCGCAATCAGCACGCCCATGAAGGTGGCGGCCCCCTTGCCGCCCTGGAACTTCAGCCAGACCGGGTAGAGGTGCCCGACCATCGCCCCGGCCGCGGCCACGGCGGCGACGTCCGGACCGAACATCTGACGCGCAAGCATGACTGCAGCAGTGCCTTTGAGGAGATCGAGCACCAGCGTCAGGGCCGCGAGGGGCTTGCTTCCGGTTCGAAGCACGTTCGTCGCGCCAATGTTGCCCGAACCGATTGCGCGCAGGTCGCCCTTGCCGCTGAGACGCGTCAGCACCAGTCCGAACGGAATGGACCCGAGCAGGTAGCCGAGCGCCAGCGCAAGGAGCATCTCACGGGTCATGGCAGGTTGAGTAGCAAACCCGAACGCGGACGCAACACACCTGCCGATTGCGCGGCATTGAGCGACCACCTAACCACAGGCGCCGAATGGACCCGTCCGCTCCCCTGCTCTTCTTCGATTCCGGTGTCGGCGGTCTGTCCGTGCTCGGGCCTACGCGGGCGCTGCTGGCCACCGCACGCATCGTCTACGCCGCCGACAGCGCCGGCTTCCCCTACGGCACCAAGAGCGAGGCCGAACTGGCAGCCCGGGTGCCGGCGCTGCTCGGCCGGCTGGTCGAGCGCTATCGTCCCCGACTCGTCGTCATCGCTTGCAACACGGCCTCCACGATAGCGCTTCAGCACGTGCGCTCGGCCCTCGACCTGCCCGTCGTGGGCACCGTGCCCGCCATCAAGCCGGCAGCCGAGATGTCGAAGAGCCGAGTCATTGGAGTTCTCGGCACCGAAGCCACTGTCCGGCAGCCCTATGTCGATGACCTTGCAGCGAAATTCGCCGCAGATTGCATCATCGTCCGCCATGGGTCTCCGGAACTGGTCGAACTCGCCGAGGCGAAGCTCGCTGGCGAACCGGTGACTCTCGACGCCGTCCGGGCGGCAACCGAGCCGATGTTCGCTGCTTCCAGCGGCGGTCGTATCGATACCGTTGTCCTCGCCTGTACCCACTTTCCTCTTCTTGCGGAGGAGCTCGAGCAGGCGTTCCCTGGCGTAACTCTTGTGGACGGCGGCGCGGGTATCGCACGGCGCATCGCCCATCTCACCCGCGAGCAAACCTGGCCCAGCCTTCCAAGCGACGGCACGCTGATCTTCACCGGACCTGCAGCCCGCCGACCTCTTGAGAGCGTCCTTGCGAAGTTCGGCATCGGCCAGATTGACACGCTCTGACTTGTTGCGAGTCGTTCGCAATGGAAAACGCAGAGGGGCAGAGCTAAAGGGCCGGCAAGCGAGAGTTGGGCCCTTGGATTACGACCGCATCTTCAAATCGGCGATCGATCGCCTCCACGACGAAGGCCGGTACCGCGTCTTCATCGATATCCTGCGCACCAAGGGCAACTATCCGAACGCCCGCTGTTTCGGCGGCAACGGCCCCAAGCCGGTCACCGTGTGGTGCTCGAATGACTATCTCGGAATGGGCCAGCATCCCGCGGTGGTAGAGGCCATGGAGCAGGCGCTCCACGAAGTCGGCGCGGGCTCCGGCGGCACCCGCAACATCAGCGGCAACACTCACTTCCATACCCAGCTTGAGGCCGAGCTCGCCGACCTGCACGGCAAGGAAGCGGCCCTCCTCTTCACCTCCGGCTATGTCTCGAACGAGGCGGCGCTGAGCACGCTCGGCAAGTTGCTGCCCGGCTGCGTAATCTTCTCCGACGAGCTCAACCACGCCTCCATGATCGCGGGCATCAAGAGCTCCGGATGTGAGAAGCGGGTCTTCCGGCACAACGACCTCGCTCATCTCGAAGAGCTGCTTGCGGCTGAGGACGCCGACACACCGAAGCTGATCGCGTTTGAAAGCGTATATTCGATGGACGGCGACATCGCGCCCATCGCCGCGATCTGCGACCTGGCCGAGAAGTACAATGCGCTGACCTACCTCGATGAAGTCCACGCCGTCGGCATGTACGGCGACCACGGCGGCGGGATTTCCGAGCGGGATGCCTTGGCGCACCGCTTGACGATCATCGAGGGCACGCTCGGCAAAGCCTTTGGAGTGATGGGCGGCTACATCGCCGCGGACCGGACGATCATCGATTGCATCCGCAGCTATGCGCCGGGATTCATCTTCACGACCTCCTTGTCACCGGTGCTGGTCGCCGGCGCCCTCGCCAGCGTCCGTCACCTGAAGCGATCCGGCGAGGAACGCCGTGCGCAACAGGAAGCGGCGGCGACGCTCAAGGCCAAGTTCACGGCCGCCGGACTGCCGCTGATGCCGAGCGTCACGCACATCGTCCCGCTGCTGATCGGCTGCCCCGTCAAGGCCAAGCGTGTCAGCGACATCCTGCTCGCCGAATACGGCCTTTACGTTCAGCCGATCAATTTCCCGACGGTCCCACGCGGCACAGAGCGCCTGCGCTTCACGCCCGGGCCGATCCACAGCGCCGAGATGATGGACGAGCTCACGAACGCCCTCGTCGAGATCTGGACTCGGGACGAGATCCGTCTGGCCGCTTGAGCCGCAAGCGCGCTAGGGCGCGGCTGGAGATTCCCCGGGGACGAGCCACTTCAGGCGCACTGCATCTTTTCGTCCGCCGTTTGCCTCCTCGGTGACCTTCACCCCCGCGTTCGTGAGGGAAGTTGCAACGTCCTTGGCTGCCGGTCCGCCGCTTACCGCGACAGGTATTGCAAGCCGCCGCGCGGCCCAGATTGCCGTTCCAAGAGCCTCGGCATCCGGCTTGCCGTCAACCAGCTTCACTTGTGGCAGCGGCATTGGCGGCGGCACCAGGCTGACGCTCCAGCCCGCGTCCGCGGCGGCGAGCCGGTTTTCGAGTTCGCGATAAGTACTAAGGTCCGCTCCGGCCAGCGGGGCAGCACGTACGACCACGCGCTTGGATTGGGCGTCGACGAGCACATTTTGCACCGGCACTCCGGCGACAATCGCGACCCGCTCCGCCATTTTCGAGGCGCTGCGCTGAGAGATCGAGCCGCCTGCGGTTGCCTGCACGGACTGGTCGGCACCGTCTGCCATACGGATCTGGTCAAGCGACAGGTTCACCCTTTGCGCGAGCAGCGCCGCAAGCTTGGCCTGCAAATCACGCTCCGCCGACTCGCGGTACTCGGGCGTGAGGACGGTCGCGGTCACTTCTACCGGCTTGGCGTGGAAGTCGATCTGGAACTCTCCAACTCGCGCCTCCTTCGGGAACTCGGCAGCGATCACGTCGCTCACCTGCCGGCCGGCAAGCGCTTCCCAGGCGATCCGGTGCAGTGACAGCGCCAACGGGATCGCCAGGGCGATCAGGATCACTGTAATCAACGCGACCTGGAGCCCCGTCTGGTGAGGCGAAAGGTTCGGCGCGAACCCATAGAGCCGAGCCAGGACGGCTGCAGCCGCGGCTATCGTCATGAGGTTCGTGAAGAACAGCAAGGTCGATCCGCCGAGAACCGGCCAATTGGTTGTTGCCAAGCCGAAACCCATAGCGGCGAGTGGCGGCATCAGGGCGGTCGCGATAGCCACGCCGACGATGGTGCCATGGCGCCCCCTGATCACGGCATAGGTGCCGGCAAGGCCGGCGAACAGCGCGACGAGAAGATCGAAGAGGTTCGGCCGCGTTCGCGACGCGATTTCGCTGGTGACGGTCTGTAGCGGCGAAAACAGAACGACGAGCGCGCAGAACAGGACGGCCAGGACGCTCCCCGCCACGAGGGGGATTGCAGTGCGCCGGATCTCCGCGGAATCGAAGGTTGCAACTGCGAAGCCGAGCCCGACGATCGGTCCCATCAGCGGCGAGATCAGCATCGCCCCGATCACCACCGCGGGCGAGGACAGCAGAAGTCCGAGAATGGCGATGCCTGCGGACATCAGGGTCATGAAAGCGAAATGGCTCGACCACCCAGCGTCGGAGCGAACCTGATCGACCACGGTCCGGTGATCGACGTTCGCCAGCACGTGCTCCGCCCACCAGTGGCGGAATGGCAAAGGCTGCTGCGGGCGAGTAATCATTGCCTCGCTGGCTACGGAAGTTGCCCAACGACCGCAATTCGCCAGAACAGAGGGTTCCTCCGAGTTTATGGTCGGGAGACATTTGCCGCGGTGGCAAAGCCCTCGGTTGACCGCTAGAGGTTCGACATGCGCATCGCACTCGCGGCGGATCACGCCGGCTACCTCCTCAAGGACGAACTCGCGCAATGGCTGCGCGACCAAGGGCATGAGGTTACAGACCTCGGCACCAATGGACCCGAAAGCGTCGATTATCCCGAATACGGCGCCAAGCTCGGGTCGTTCATCGGACTTGGCAAAGCGGATCGGGGAATCGCTGTCTGCGGGTCGGGCATTGGCATCTCCATCGCCGTGAACCGCAACATGGAATGCCGCTGCGCTCGCGTCGACGAGCCGCTTTCGGCGCAGCTTGCCCGCGAGCACAACGACGCGAACGTGCTCGCTTTGGGCGCTCGCCTGATTGGGCCAGACTTGGCGAAGGCGTGCGTCCAGGCGTTCCTCGAAACCGACTTCGCCGGCGGTCGCCACGGGCGCCGCGTCGACCAACTCTCACGCGAACTGCAGGAAAGCGACTGATGGCCACCGCCGCCGAACTCGATCACGACCAGAACTACCGCGTCCCGCCGGGCTTCTTCACCAACGGGCTCGCAGAGAACGACTCTGCCGTGGAGGACGCGATCCGTTCCGAACTTCATCGCGAGCAGACGCAGATCGAACTGATCGCTTCGGAAAACATCGTCAGCAAGGCGGTGCTCGAAGCACAGGGCTCGGTCCTCACCAACAAATATGCCGAAGGCTACCCCGGCCGTCGCTACTATCAGGGCTGCGCTCCGTCGGACGCAGTGGAAACGCTGGCGATCGAGCGTGCGAAGAAGCTGTTCGGCTGCGGCTTTGCCAATGTTCAGCCGCACTCCGGGGCGCAGGCCAATGGCGCCGTGATGATGGCGCTGCTGAAGCCTGGCGACACCATCATGGGCCTCAGCCTCGCGGCTGGCGGGCACCTGACGCACGGGGCGCCGCCGGCGCAGTCCGGCAAGTGGTTCAACGCGATCCAGTATGGAGTCCGCCAGGACGATCACCTCGTCGATTTTGACGAAGTGGAGCGTCTCGCCAAGGAACACCGGCCGAAGATGATCATCACGGGCGGCTCGGCCTACCCGCGCCACTTCGACTTCAAACGTTTTCGCAACATTGCGGATGAGGTTGGCGCTCTGTTGATGGTCGACATGGCCCACTTTGCCGGCCTCGTCGCGGCGGGCGAGCACCCATCTCCATTCGGCCATGCCCATGTCGTCACCACGACCACCCACAAGACCTTGCGAGGGCCCCGGGGCGGCATGGTGCTGACCGATGACGAAGCTATTTCGAAGAAGATCAACTCGGCCGTTTTCCCAGGGCTTCAGGGCGGACCGCTGATGCACGTCATCGCCGCCAAGGCAGTCGCGTTCGCCGAAGCCCTACAGCCGGAGTTCAAAGCCTACGCCAAGGCCGTCATCGCCAACGCGCAGACCCTCGCCAATCGCCTCAAGGAGCGCGGCGCCGACCTGGTTGCCGGCGGGACCGACACGCATCTTGCCCTCGTCGACCTGCGTCCGCTTGGCCTTACCGGCAAGGACGCCGACGAGAGCCTGGAGCGCGCTGGCATCACCTGCAACAAGAACGGCGTGCCGTTCGACCCGCTGCCGCCTATGCAGACCAGCGGCATCCGCGTCGGCTCACCCGCCGGCACTACCCGCGGGTTCGGCCAGGCCGAGTTCCGCGACATCGCTGACATGGTCGCGGACGTGCTCGACGGCCTCAAGGGCAACGGCCTTGAGGGAAATTCAGGCGTCGAGCGGGCAGTCACCGAGCGCGTCCGCGAGTTCTGCGCCCGGTTCCCGATCTATCAGGGATAAGGAATGCGCTGCCCATTCTGTGCGCATGAAGACAGCCAGGTGAAGGACAGCCGCCCGTCGGAAGACGGAGCGGCGATCCGGCGCCGGCGTCAGTGTGAGGCCTGCGGGGCTCGCTTCACGACTTTCGAGCGCGTGCAGTTGCGCGAGCTCACGGTCGTGAAGAAGGACGGCAAGCGCGAGCCGTTCGACCGGGACAAGCTCGCCCGCGCCATCGGCCACGCGACCCGCAAGCGAGAGATCGACGCGAGCAAGATCGACCGGCTCGTCAGTGGAGTTCAGCGGCAGATGGAGACGCAAGGCGACGAAGTCTCGACGGTCCGCATCGGCGAGGCAGTCATGGCCGGTCTGCGTGCGCTTGACCACGTCGCCTACATCCGGTTCGCGAGCATCTACAAGGACTTCAGCGACCCGGGCGACTTCGCCGAGATTGCCGAGCGGGTCGAAAAGGAGGCGACTCCTCCGGCGGGCCACGACAAGCTGCTGTGAGCGCGACTTCGAAGCCGGTCATCGTCCTCGTCCGTCCCCAGCTCGGCCAGAACATCGGCAAGGCGGCACGGGCGATGCTGAACTTTGGCCTGACCGAGATGCGCCTGGTAGCGCCACGCGACGGCTGGCCGAACCCAGATGCCGGGCCGAGTGCCAGCGGTGCCGACATCGTGCTTGAGCAGGCGGAGGTATTCGGGACGGTCCAGGAAGCGATCGCCGACTGCGCAACCGTGTTTGCGTCGACCGTTCGCCGCCGGGATCTCGTGATGCCGGTCGTGGGGCCTGATGGAATGGCCGATGCAATCGCCGCATCCGGTCATCGCGCGGCGATCCTCTTCGGCCCCGAGCGGTCCGGCCTCGAAACTGAAGACGTCGCGCTAGCCAACGCCATCGTAACCGTGCCGATCAATCCGCAGTTCGGGTCGCTGAACCTCGCGCAGGCGGTAATCCTCCTCGCCTACGAATGGTCGAAGCGGACCGAACTCGCACAGCCGACTGTCAAGGAGACGGAGCCTCCTGCCGTGAACGCAGAAGTCGACGCGCTCATCGGCCACCTCGACGAGGAACTGGTCGCCAAAGGGTACTACCATCCGCCGTCCCGCACCCAGGCGACGAAGAACACGATCCGGACGATTTTCATGAAGACAGGCTGGTCGTCCCGAGAGGTGAAAGCGGTGCGCGGCATTATCCGAGCTCTGATCGGACCGCCGCGGAACCGCTGAGGAGTGCTTGGGTCCGCTGGAAAACTGTGGCATGCTGCGAGCAGCCCAGTGAGGTAGTTAAATGATTACGCTTTTTGTCGGACTGGCCGCAGCTGCCCAAGCAAAGGCCGCAACACCGCCAGCCACCCCGGTCGATGCCGATCCAGTGATTTGCCAGCGCGACAACACCTCTGAAGTCGGCACGCACATGAAACCCAAGAAGATCTGCATGAAGAGGTCAGATTGGGACATCGTCGAGAAGCAGACCCATAAAGAACTTCAATCACTGCGGGATCGCAACTCCTTCGATCCGGGCCGCGCCGAGGGTCACCGCCCTTAACCGCATCCTCCAGGTTGCTTTTTCTAGCGGCGTTCCCTAGGTGCGCCCCTCGCAATTGATCCCGCACGTCCGGTGAAGCGGTGATCGCATCAGGTGCACGGCCTGGTGGTGGATTCCGGGCAATCCGACTTAGCGAATTGGAGAATTGATCGTGACCAAGCGCACCAGCGCCAAATACAAGCTCGACCGCCGCATGGGCGAGAACGTCTTCGGACGTCCCAAGAGCCCCGTGAACCGCCGCGAGTACGGCCCCGGCCAGCATGGCCAGCGCCGCAAGGGCAAGGTTTCCGATTACGGCGTGCAGTTGCGCGCCAAGCAGAAACTCAAGGGCTATTACGGCGACATCACCGAGAAGCAGTTCAAGAAGAACTATTTCGACGCTACCAGCATGAAGGGCGACGCGTCGCAGAACCTGATTGGCCTGCTCGAGCGCCGCCTCGACATGGTCGTGTATCGCGCAAAGTTCGCTCCGACGATCTGGGCCGCTCGCCAGATCGTCAGCCACGGCCACATCCGCGTCAACGGCGTGAAGTGCAACATCGCGTCTCGTCGGGTGAACGTCGGCGACGTCGTCGAGCTCGGCACCAAGGCGCAGGAGATGGCGCTCGTGATCGAGGCGCAGAGCCTGGCAGAGCGCGAAGTACCCGATTACGTCGTTCCCGACGGCAACACCAAGGTGACCTACACCCGCGTGCCGAAGCTCGACGAAGTGCCTTATCCGGTGCGCATGGAGCCGAACCTCGTTATCGAGTTCTACTCCCGCTAATCCAAACGGCTAGCGGAACAAGCAAGGGCGGCCCGGCAAGTCCGGAGCCGCCCTTTCTTCATGAGGCGATCTTCAGCACCACGATCGACTTGGACGGCATCTTCACGTGCCAGCCGTTGGCGATCCGCCGCACTCCTGTGAACGGGCGAGAACGGACGTCTTCCGGGACTCCGAAGTGATTGCGCGAATCCATTGCTGACGCTGTGAGGATCTGACCAGTTGCGCGACCCGCCGCTGCCAAGTTGAGATCGATCTCCGCGCTTTCATCGACATCGATGTTGACCAGTCCGACATAAGTCGCGCCGTCCGTCCCCTTCGCGGCCGTGACGTCAAGCGCGGGCAGCTTGGCGCTGCCGCTAGCAAGCTCCGGCGTCTGGACGTGAACCGGTACGGAAGTCGCCCCCTGAAAGGGCGCATACATCTGGAAGGCATAGTAGGTCGGCGTCCGGATTATCTGGGCGCCATCGGTCATGATGACCGACTGAAGTACGTTCACCATCTGGGCGATGTTCGCCATCCGGACCCTGTCGGCGTGGCGCTGGAAGATGTGGAAGTTGGTCGCCGCCACGAGCGCGTCGCGAAGCGTGTTCTCCTGCCAGAGCGCCGGTGCCCCGGCCGGCGTGTCGTACCAGGTCCCCCACTCGTCGACAGCAAGTGCCGCCTTCTTGCCCGGGTCCGCGCGGTCGAGGATTGCCGAGTGCTTGGCGATCATCTCCTCGATCCGGCGGGTCTGAACGAAGGTCTGGAGCCACTCGGCCTTGGTGAAGCCCGTCGCCGCTCCCTTGTGCGCCCAGTCGCCGGTCGGAAGCGTGTAATAGTGAAGTGACAACGCGTCGAACTTGTCGTGGGACTTCGCGATTTCGCTGCTCCAGCTGTAATCGTCGCCTGACGGGCCGACCGCGATGATCTTAGGACCATCGTCCTGGCGGACGAACGTTCCGAATATGCGCAGCAGTGGCGCGTATTGCTCCGCGGTCAAATTGCCGCCGCAACCCCAGCTCTCGTTGCCGATGCCGGCATAATCGATGCGCCACGGTTTCTCGCGTCCGTTAGCTCGGCGCTCGCCCGCGAGGCGGGAGTGGCTTGGGGAGGTTACATATTCCACCCAATCCTTGGCTTCGCCCGCGGACCCGGTCCCGACGTTGACGCTGAGGAACGTTCGGGCCCCGATGAGTTCGGCGAAGTCGAAATATTCGTCGGTGCCGAAGGCATTCGATTCCTCGTTATTGCCCCACCAGCGATTGAGCGTGACCGGCCGCCGCGAGCGCGGGCCGATCCCGTCGCGCCAATGATAGGTGTCGGCGTAGCAGCCACCCGGCCAGCGAAGCACCGGCACGTGCAACGCCTGCAGCGCCTGGAGGACGTCGCGCCGATAGCCTCGGACATTTGGTATCGGCGAGTTCTCGCCGACCCAGATGCCGCCGGTGATCCCCTTGCCAAGCTGCTCCGCGAATTGACCGTAGATATCCGGCTCGATCCGAGGTCCCGGGTGGGCCACGTCCAAGGTAGCCGTGGCGCGGATCTGCGCGTTAGCGACGCCAGCGCAAAGTGTCAGCGCCAAGGCCGTTGCCGAACCAAGCACCCTCATCGTCACCGTCTTTTTCACGGCGCGCCGCCTAACTCGCAGCGGGGTACGGGATTTGCAGCCAGCGTTGGAAAAGCGCCTTCTGCCCTGCCGTGGGACTGGCGACCGGAACGATCGTCGGGGGCCCATCGGGTGTCGACCCCAGCTTCATCGTCTTCTGCGCCAGTTTGTCGTGCCGGAAGTACGTCACGGTGACGGTATCACCCGCGCGACGCTCGTCAATCGCGGCCTCGAACCTGTCCTTGCCGGCGCGGTGGCCGTCCAGTGCGACGATGATGTCATCCGGCACGAAGCCCGCATTCCAGGCTGGGCTGCCCTTCTCGACGGTCGCCAATCGCATTCCGCCCTCGCCCTGGTCGCCAGTCCAGCCTGCCCACGCCGCATTCCCCGCCGGGTCGACGAGCTTCAACCCGACCGGTGCAAGCAGTGCGTCGAAGTCGACGGCCACCGGCGCCTGGACGCTGCGCCGCCACCAGGGCTCCCATGAGGTCCCGGTCAACTGCTGCAGAATGTCGAGCATGTCGCGGTCCGTGAAGCCCGCACGGCCACTCAGGAATCGCTGATAGAGCGCCTTGTGGACATCGCGATAGGACACCCTGCCCTGCGTCTGCTGGAGCAAGGCGATGTCGAGCATCCACGAGACGATCGAGCCTTGCGTGTAGATGTCGACCGAAGCGTTCTTCGCACGATCGCCCGAAACCGAAATCCATTCGTTGAACGAGGCATCGGCGACGGATTGCACGGCCGCGCCGGGAGTGTGCCGGTGCTGGTCGATGGTCTGGGCGAGCACATCGAAATACTCATGGGGCTTCATAAGCCCCGTCTGCAGCAGCGGCTGATCCTCGAAGTAGCTGGTCGACCCTTCCGCAACCCATAGCAGGTCGGAGTAATTCTCCTTGTCGTAGTCGTACGGCACCAGTCCAGCCCCCCGGTACGACTTGACGTTCCAAGTGTGGATGAACTCGTGGGAAGCGGTCGACAGAAACGCGAGATAGCCGCGCCGCGAGTGGAACATGTAACGCGGGAATTGCATCACCGTCGAATTCAGGTGCTCGGTGGCGCCGCCGCCGTTCTCATCGTGCGCGTGGATGATGAAAAGATAGCGCCGGAAGGGGTAAGCGCCCCAGATCGTGCCCGCCTGCCCGACGATCTTCTTCAGGTCGGCGACTGCGCTCGGCGCATCGTAATTACCCTCGCCCCAGAACACGACGTCGTAGTCCCGCTGCCCCTCCTTGAAGTGATAGGTCTGGTGGATGCCAGTCTCGATCGGAGAGTCGACCAGCGTGTCCCAGTTCTTGGCGACGAAGCGGTTCCGGCCTGCCGAGTCCATGCCCGAGACACTGTCCCATCCGCTGGGGACCTGGAGCGCGACGGACACGTCCTCGCCACGGTAACGGTCGGCGTACATGAACACGGCGGATGCATCGAGGTAGGCGTGGGTGTCGTCGATGTGCCGGCTGCGCGACAGGAGCTCGTTGGCGTAGAGCTCGTACGAAATCTGCACTGGACCGGGCTGCTGCAGGTAGATTCGCCAGGTGGACTTGTCGGTCTTCTCCCAGCGCAGCGGTCGCCCCCGGGGATCGACGGCGCTGAAGGAGCGCACCCCGTTGGCGAGGTTCATGATCGTGTAGCGCCCGGTCCGCCAGGCAGGCATCTTGACGTCCAGATATGGCCCTGAACTTACCGGGAAGACTGCTGTGACCTGGCCGGTGTGATGTTCGGGAGCGCTGAGGTCGATCCCGTAGCGCACCGTGGCATCGGCACTCGTCGCCGCAGCCACCAACCCAAACGCAAGAACATATCTCATCAATGTAACTTCTCCCCGGTGTGTGCCTATTGTTAGCAGTGGACGCCGCGAACGGAACGGCAGATCGACCGGCGGCTTTCCACCTCAGGCCCACTCGATTAGGCGCATGCCGCATGACAGCTCTCCCACTTCCCGAATGGGCCCTGCACGAAGCCGTTTGGATCGGCTTTCCCAGTGACCCGTCGCTCTGGCTCGCCGACCTCAAGGAAGCGGAACGCGAAGTCGCTGCGTTTGCCGAAGCAGTGCATGCCGACGGCAGCGGCGAGAAAGTATGGCTTGTCGCAGCACATGAAGAGGCGGCCGAGAGCGCCCGGCGTCTGGCTCCCTTCGCCGATGTCATCGTCGAGCAGTTCGGAGACATCTGGCTGCGCGACACCGGACCGATCGTCCTCGGGACGGCCAAAGACAAACGGGCGCAGGGCTTCGGCTTCAACGGCTGGGGCGGCAAGTACGACCTGGAGGGCGACGAGGACATCGGCGAGCGGCTTGCCGTCCAGGCGGGGCTGCCCTTCTCCATGGCGGACTGGGTGCTCGAGGGCGGCGCAATCGATCACGACGGCACCGGCACGGTTCTGACGACGGAGCAGTGCCTCCTCAACCCGAACCGGAACGCCCTGACACGCACTCAGGTGGAGGAGCGGCTTGGGCAAGAACTTGGCTTCAATCGGGTGGTCTGGCTCGGCTCCGGACTCATGAACGATCACACCGATGGCCACGTGGATAATCTAGCGCGGTTTGTTGCCGAAGGGCGGGTGGCGATCCCCACGCCCGCTGACGACGACCCGAACGCTGCGATTTACGACGACGCAAGGCGGCGGCTGCTCGGTGCGAAGCTTGAAGTCGTCGAGCTCCCCTCACCCGGGCGCATCCTCAGCGACGAAGGCGACATCATCCCTGCAAGCTACATGAACTTCTACATCGGTAACGCCGCCGTGGTGGTGCCGCAGTACGGCGCCGCTAACGACAGCGCCGCCGTCGCAGCCGTTCAGGAGCTCTTTCCCGATCGCGTTGCAATCGGCCTTCGCGCCGACCACATCCTGACTGGCGGCGGAAGCTTCCACTGCATCTCGCAACAGGTTCCTCAATGACCGAGCTCACCGTCGCTGCACTGCAGCTTGCCTTCACCGAAGACACGGACGCGAACATCCGCTCCGTGGCCGAGCTGGTGCGAGAAGCCGCCGGCAAAGGTGCGCAAGTCGTGCTGCCGCCGGAGCTCTTCGAAGGGCCGTACTTCTGCAGGGTCGAGGACGAGAGCCTCTTCGCGACAGCCAAGCCGACGGCCGAGCATCCATCCGTGCTGGCGATGCAGAAGCTCGCCGACGAGCTGAAGATCGCGATCCCGACGAGCTTCTTCGAGCTGGACGGACCACACCACTACAACTCCCTCGCGATGATCGGTCCGGACGGAAAGATCGCCGGCGTCTACCGGAAGAGCCACATCCCTGACGGACCGGGCTACGAGGAGAAGTTCTACTTCCGGCCTGGTAACACGGGTTTCAAGGTCTGGCAGGGTCCGGAGCGGTCAACGCTGGGTGTCGGCGTTTGCTGGGACCAGTGGTACCCGGAGACCGCGCGCGCGATGATGCTGATGGGCGCCGAAATACTCTTCTATCCGACAGCGATCGGCACCGAGCCACACGACCCCGACCTCGACACATCACGACTTTGGCGGCGGGCGATGATCGGCCATGCGGTGTCGAACGTCGTACCCGTTGTCGCCGCCAACCGCATCGGCACCGAGCACGGCCAGCGCTTCTACGGCCACAGCTTCATCTGCGACGAGCGGGGCGACATCCTCGCGGAGTTCGGCGCCAACGACACGGGCGTTCTCGTTGCCACGCTCGACCTCGCACAGGCGAAGAAGCACCGGGCTGCGTTCGGCTTCTTCCGCGACCGCCGGCCCGAGCTATACGGCCGCCTCGTCGAGGACGTATAGCCAAAGACCGGCATTCGTCGCTGGTGATCTAAGCGGCCGACCTCAGTTCCAATGCCCGCTCGAACACGCTTTCGAACATCGCATCGTCCAATCGGCCGGTGTTCTGGTTGTATCGTGAGCAATGATAGCTGGAGAGCAGGACTCGTCCGCCGGGCGCTACAGCTTCCGCGCCATGACCGAATTTGGTCGATGAGGGTGGAAGGCCAAGCGCACGGGCAGCAGCGACGTGGGCGATCTGCCCGAGCGCAATCAGCACCTGGGTCGTAGGCAGCACCGCAAGCGCGGCTTCGAAGTAATTCCGGCAAGTCCTGATCTCGGCGGGCTCCGGCTTGTTGGCCGGAGGCAGGCATTTGACCGCGTTCAGGATGATCGCGCCCTTCAGCCGCAGCCCGTCGGCCGGATCGGCAGCATAGGTGCCTTCAGCCAGCCCAAACTTGAGAAGCGTGGCGTAGAGCAGGTCGCCCGCGTAATCGCCGGTGAATGGCCGTCCCGTTCGGTTCGCGCCGTGCTTTCCTGGGGCCAGGCCAACGATCGCCAGCCACGCACCGCGGTCACCGAAGGCCGGCACTGGTGCGTTCCACCACATCGGGAACTCGGTCCGGCACTCCTCCCGGAAGCGAACGAGCCGCGGGCACAACGGGCAGTCGCGCGGCGCCTCCGCCTCTGGAACGGGCGACAGCTCGGCTGGGGTGGCGAACGTCATTGCACTGACCTAGGCGAGCAGCCGTGGCACAAGCAACGCACCTCTACGCCATCGCAATCGGGTCCAACCGGCCCCACGGCCGGTTCGGCAGGCCCGCCGGCGTCGTTGCCGCAGCGATTGCACGCCTGGATGACGATTTCGGGCTGTTCGTTTCCTCGCCGATCATGCTCAACGCAGCACACGGTCGGGCCGGCCGCGAGTTCGCCAACGCGGTTGCGCTCGTCGAAAGCAGCCTTGAGCCCCTGCCGATGCTCCGCCGGCTGAAGGCCATGGAGCGAGAGTTCGGTCGCCGGCCTGGGCGCCGCTGGGGACCGCGCGTCCTCGACCTCGACCTCGTCCTGTGGAGCGGCGGCCGCTTCAGCTCGCGAACCCTGACGGTGCCGCATCCCCGCATCGAGGAGCGCAGCTTCGTGCTCGACCCGCTCGCCGCAATCGCTCCGGGCTGGCGCGTCCGCGGCGCCCTCAGTGCACGGCATCTTGCCGAGCGCCTTGCCCGCCGAGCGCCACGCGGGTAACCGCCGCGGCAGGTGGGCCCATAGCTCAGTTGGTAGAGCAACTGACTTTTAAAGCTTTCATTAACTCATTGGTTTTCAATGACTTAGTGACCACGCGACTCTCTTTTGTGAGTCAGTGTGCGAAAGATGTGCGGATTTCCGCACTTTTCTGCAAAGCAAAAGTCGCACACTAGTGGCGCAATGAGTTCAGCGGATCGAGCCAAGCAATTCAGTGAACTGCATCAGAGGGGACTAACCCTTCTCCATGACCAAACGCGAGCGCTGGACGCGTTGATCGACGAATTGAACGTCCTTGATGATGACAAGGACCAACCCACGATCAGAATTCCATTACTGATGGCCCAAGCGACGGTCGTATCGTTGCACAGCGTCATAGCGCTTACGCGGACACCAGACATGGCTATTCGCGATGGTTTTGGCATCGCGCGATCTGCGGTCGAGACCGCGTTGAATGCCGCATACATCGCCGCTGGCGGCACAACTCTCGCCGAGCAAGCCATTCGGCATATGCGGCAAAAGCGTTGGCGTGATCTTAACCGAGAGGCATACATCGACGGCGCGCGCACGACGCTCAGTCTCGATGTCGGCCTTACTCCCAACGACCTACCCGGGCTGTCTTCACGCAATTGATCGACGATATGGGGAACTTGGACTGCGCCGTCGGGGATGTGCCGTGACGACCGGATATATGACAGTGGGCCGTACTGAGTTGGAAGCCTATCAGAAACCGATCCGCTTGGCTTCCGACTGCAATTTGTTGACTGCGATCATCTGCACGCTGACCTGTGTGTAGTGCTGGATGATACGCGCCGCCCTGCCCTCGCCGTCCACGCCTTCGAACACGACCATCTGTCCGGCCATCCGAAAACTTTCGACGTGGATCGTGCGTTCGCCGCCATTCGCTACGACGCCCAATTCCGTTTCCTTGGAGAGGCTGTCCTGAAACTTTCTGATTTCCTCGACCAGATCCTCGAAAGCGCTTTCCGGGATGGATTTGATCTGGAAGTCCATTCCAAGCCTCTCCGCATTACAGGGCGGCTCAATGCTGCCGCGTGGGACTGGTGAGCCGTGCTGGATTCGAACCAGCGACCTACTGATTACATACCCACCACGGTTTTCACCGCCGCCCAAATGGGCGTTTGGAGTCTGGACTTTCCCTTCACCATGCCAGCTTGCGCTGGTTTAGGCGGGTGCCATCAAGTCTCTACACCTTCCAGAGTTTCCTCTGGCTTGGCTCGGGATTGCCATCGCCGCGACGCGGAAGGGTTCCCCGAATTTGACACCTGTTCACCAAGCAGTTTCCTGCTTGGGCTTCCGCCGAAAGTCAGTTGCTCTACCGACTGAGCTAACGGCCCACCGAACGCGCGCATTACGTGTGGATTTCAATGCTTTCAAGGATTGGTCCGGAAACGTCCATCGCGTGTGCAGAAAACTCAGTTGGCAGAAGAACCTATCGAACTGAGCCAAGGTTCTGATCTGGCGCGTCGGAAATGCGCTTTAGTGTGCGACTAGTGTGCGACTTTCCAATCCGCAATACGCACACTAACGCCCCTGCAGTCCCCCAAGACGTTAACGAGAATGGCGAAAATCCTAGCTTTCTGCGGTTCAATTCCCTAATTGCCTAGTGACTTTTAATCAGTAGGTCGCTGGTTCGAATCCAGCTGGGCTCACCAATCGTCCCGCCAGCGTCTACTGAGTGATCGATGCAGCTCGTCGAGTTCAACTGTTGGCCACAGCGCGCGAGGAAGACTTGACCATCGTATCACCGCGCGGGGCTGGGAGCGCCGACCCGGTGTCGGAACTTCCCTCGCAATTACTCATGGATGGCGAAACCAAGGTCTCCTACGGCACGGTGCCGCACAGCCTGTTCGGCGACGCACTGGACGAGATGCGTTGGCACATGCAGGAAGATCGCTTCCTGCTCCGCACGCCCGGCGAGCATTACTTCCTGTATCGCAAGGGCCACGGCATTACCGTCGAGCGCGGTGAGGGCAGCGACGTCAGTGAAGAATCCCTCTGGCTGAACGGCAGCGTCTATTCTGCGATTGCCAGCATGAACGGGCTGCTGCCGATCCACGCATCAGCGGTTGCGTGCGGAGGCGTCGTGACGGCTTTCACCGGCCCTGCGGGCGCAGGCAAGTCGACGCTGGTCGCCGCTCTGGCGGCCCATGATCTGCCGATGTTTTGCGACGACACGCTCGTTCTCGACCTTTCGGATCCGAACCGCATCATGTGCCTGCCAGGCCACAAGCGGCTGAAACTGCGAGCCGATGCGCTACAGCTGACCGGAGCGAGCCCGCAGGAGAAAGTCTCGGAAACGGTCGACAAATTCTACGCACTGCCGAATGCTGGGGACGTGGGCGTTCCCCTTCCCCTCGGAGAGCTGATCTTCCTCGAAGAGGCGCCAACGGCCGAACTCACGGCAATTGTGGGGGCGGAGCGTTTCGTCCGTATCCAGGACGATCACCAGACCGCGCACCTGTTCGCGGGAGCACGGCAATTCGATCGCACAGAGCAATTTGCGCACCTTGCCCGCTTGGCCAGGCAGATCAGGATGGCGCGGTTCGCGAGGCCACGCGATGCTACCCGTTTCGCGGCGGGCGTTGCGCTGGCTGCGGAGCACGTCACAAAGGCGGCAACAGACAGTGAAGTCCGATGAAATGAGCACCATCCAGAAGCAGGCTGACCGCTTCACCGAAACCGACATCGACCAGGAGATCGTCGTCATGAGGATCGACAATGGCGAGTTCTTTTCGCTGGCCGGGACCGCTGCAGCTGCGTGGCGCCTGATCGATGGATCGCGCGATCGAGCTAAGCTGATATTGGATCTCGCAGGCCATTACCAAACCAGTCAGGAGGAGATTGCCGGGGAGGTGGACGAGTTCCTCGAGCAGCTCAGGAGCGCTGGTCTACTTGCGTCCACCTAGTCCCTGGCAGTCGCGTTTCCGCACCGCGATCGCGATGGCCGCACTTTGTCGGGCGCGCCTAATGGTGTCGGCACAACCGTTCCACCGCTGGCGCCGTTCGCTCGGCTGGGCTGACGCTGAACCGCTCTCCGAAGAAGATTTGGCCCGAGCCCGCCGGCTCGCGGCGGATGTGGAGTGGGCGGCGAAACGATTGCCATTCCCAACCAAGTGCCTGCCGCGCGCGATGGCGCTCAGTTGGAGATTACGGCGCGAGGCTATCGGCCACACGGTCGTCTTCGCTGTCCGGCCTTCTGATTATCGCGGCTCGAGCCACGATCTGCACGCCTGGGTGGACCTGGCCGGCGTCAGGATTCTTGGTGATTTGCCCGGACCGTGGGTGGAAACGTTGCGGCTCGGCGACAGTTCGGTTCAGCCGCGTCAAAAACAGGCTTAGTGCGGTTGCAGCCTTGCAAATTAACCTCCAGTTGCGCATTACAGCTGTGAGCGGCGCTCTGCGCGCCGCTGCTTGCGTAGGGAGCTCGGGATGACGAAGGAAACGGTTACGCTTAAGGAGTGGACCAAGCCCGAACTCCGGCGTCTCGGCGAAATCAAGGATGTCGCGGCAGCTCAGGGCGCTGGCGCCCAGGGTGGCGGCGCGAAGACCTGATCCGGCCTTTGCCGCCCAGAACTGCAAAACAACACCATCGTTTGCGTAAACTTCTCAGCAACTTGAACCACTAAGCTGCTATGCTGGCTTTCGCGTGGGCGTGGGCCGGTGATGCGCGCTCGACCTCCCGAGGACTCGCGCTCAGGCTAGGCGCCTCCCTCTGCGCCGGGATTGGCGGACACGCAGGCATCGCCGAGATCGGCAATCTTCAGTTCGCCTACCGCCCGCTCCGCTCAACTGCAGCGCGGTCGAAGGCCTGGCGGCCCGCCATCCTGCCAAGCGGCGCAATTTCCGTCTTCCACGGCTATTTCGACAATGCAGCGCAAGTTGCAGCCGAGCTAGGCGCCAGCGCGAACGATCTGTCGCGTCTGTACGCGCTGGCAGTCGAAGCATGGGGCGACGAAACCGACCTCCGTGTAATTGGCGAATATTGCGCGCTCGTCGTCCAGCCCGATGCCGCTCACCTGCGACTGTCTCGAAGCCCTTTCCGTGCTCCGCCGCTCTACTACTCGTTCGACGCGGCTCGCGTGTTGGCCGGCTCCGTACCACGCACCTTCTTCGCAGCGGGATTGACCCAGACGCTCAACGAAGCTCGCGTCGCCGACAGTGCGATGATCAATTTCTCCGACCAGGAAGCGAGCTGGTTCGAGCAGATCTCGCGCGTGCCGCTAGGAAGCGTGGTGGAGCTTCATCGTGGCGCCGAGCGACGCCTCGTCCGTTACTACGACGCGCAGTCGATCTCGACGATCAACGTTGACGACGCGCAGGCGCTTCGCCGCGTAGGCGAACTGCTCGACGAGGCCGTTCGCGCATGTCTGGTCGGATTTCGCCAGCCGGGGGCGACCCTGTCGGGCGGCCTCGACTCCAGTCAGGTGGCCGTTCGCGCGCTTGCTGCCCTGCCCGCCGATCAGACGCTCCCGACCTTCACCTTCTGCCCGGAAGAAGGCTTCGACAACCGGGTCCAAGAGGGAACGATTGGCGACGAACGGCCTATCGTCGAAGCCTTCGCCGCGATGCACCCCAGGATCGAGCCGCACTTCACAGCAAACGAGGGGTACGGGCACGATCATCGCTGGAATGACTTTTTCCACCTGATGGGTGGCGCCCCGTCGGGGCTGTGCAACCTATACGTGTTCCATGGCCTGTTCGCCGGCGCCGCAAAGCGTGGGTGTGACCTCCTGCTCGTCTCGGACTGGGGCAACAATGCATTTAGCGACAAGGGTTACTGGGGGTTCGTCGAATATCTTCTGAAAGGCCGATGGCGCCAGCTCTGGCTCGCCCTGCGCAGGTTTCCGATCCAGAGCAGATCATTGATGTGGCGGTTCGGTGCGCAATGCGTCCTGCCCCTACTGCCACATCGGCTTTGGCGCCGTGTGAGGGATGCGGTGCTGCCGGGCGAGGCGTCCATGCTGGAATTGATGCAGCCGCTCACCCGCGAATATCGGGCCAACTCCGGCGCGGACCAGCGCCTCGCCGAATCCGGGCTCGTGTTTGAGCGGTATCAGCCATGGAACGCCCGCGACGCGCGGCGACTGCTGCTCCAGAACGACGACGGCGAGAGCGCGGAGATCTACCAGGGGTTCGAACAGATGTACGGCATCGCGCAGCGCGACCCGCTCGCCTATCGACCGTTGGTTGAATATTGCTGGAGCTTGCCAACCAGGATTTTCATGCGTGACGGAGTGATGCGCTGGCTGGCAAAGGAACTTGCCAGGGGCATCATGCCCGAAGAGCAGCGCGCCAATCGCCTCAACGGCCGCTGGGATTCCGACTGGCACTTGCGTATCGGCCGGCGCCGCGACGACCTCCTTGCCGAATTGGACAAGCTGCAGAACGACGCACGCCTGCGAGGCATGCTCGACATTCCCCGGCTTCGCTCGGCACTGGAGGACTGGCCGGAACAAACCCCGACCCGGAACGCGGACATTGCCGCGCGCGAGTTCACTGTGCCGCGCGCACTGCTCACTGCACGGTTCATCAAATACGTCGAAGCACGGAATGCTCCGTGAGTATGGCTGCGGCCGTAGGCGCGGAATTGTCGCTGCTCTCGCGCTGCTGCCAATGGAATTTCGCGGGCTCTGAACCCGGAGCATTTGACGTTCCGGCTGACGTCGACTGGCCCAGGTTCGTGGAGATAGCCCGCTTTCACCGCTCGCAGGGCCTCGCGTGGAACGCACTTTCCGCGAACTCGGTAGCCCTCCCCTCCGATGTTTCAGCCGCGCTTTCGGCGGACGCGCGTGTGATCGCCGCCACCAATCTGGCTGTGCATCACGAATGCGCTCAGTTGAATCACGCGTTTGAGCGAGCGAGGATCGCCATCCTGTTCATCAAGGGCCTCAGCGTCGCGGCGCTCGCCTACCGTTCGCCGATGCTGAAGATGGCCTGGGATATCGACATCCTGATCGATCCGGCGGAACTGGCTGCTGCAGCAGAGATCCTGAAGGCGAGAGGTTTCTCCCCTACCGTGCCGGAGACGCTCGCCGAGCTGGATGGGTGGCATCGCCGATCCAAGGAGTCGGTTTGGAGCCGGCCCGACGGCCTGCATATCGAGCTTCACACGCGGCTCGCCGACAACCTGGCCTTGATCCCGAGCTTGTCCGTCCACTCTCCATCCCAAAAAGTCGAAATCGGCGGACAAACCTTGCTGCCGACGCTCGCGGACGAGGAGCTGTTCGCCTACCTTTGCGTCCATGGCGCCTCCAGCGCCTGGTTTCGATTGAAGTGGATCAGCGATCTCGCGGGCATGATTGCGGGTCGGTCCGTTGGTGACATCGAGCGGCTCCGCCAGCGAGCGCAGGAACTCGGAGCCGGACGTGCGGTGGGTCAGGCGCTCCTGATTGCGCACCACCTCCTTGGGACAGCGTTGTCTGGCTTCACCATCGATCGCTCTACGCAGCGCCTCGCGGATGCAGCCTTGCAGCAATTGGCGCAGAGCACCGAGCCCACCGAGCGGACACTCGGCACCTGGCGCATTCACTGGACTCAGCTGCTGCTCAAGAATGGCATCGGCTTCAAGGCCGGCGAGGTCGTCCGCCAGCTCCGCGACGCGATCCGCTAGCTGACATCGCAAAAAGCTCTGGGCGAGTTCGCGCTGCAAGCATCAACACGGCCGGAACAACCATCGTCAGCAGCAAATCCTTCGCCGACTCACCATATTGCTCTGCCGCGTTCGGCCACTGCTCCATCCAGAGATCCACGGCTTCATTGAACAGGATCGCCGCAAGCACCACGATCAGTGGCAGCCAGTCCGTGAGCCGCCTCCGCAGAAGCATTGCCGCGACCAGCCAGAGGCCGACCCCGGCGAGAACGTGCAAGGCGTCGCTGCTGATCACCGACGCATGTTCGATGAACATCTTGGCCTTGTACCAGGATAGCATGCCCTGCTCGCCGAAGTGCACGATGGCATGGCCCCGAGTTGCGTAGCTCATCGGGTAGAATGCCGTCTGACGGGCGGGTTACTCGATGACGACATGCCGGGTCGGCCTGAGCTCCGGTGGCTCCGGCTGCTGCTCTGAGGTCCGTCGCAGAATCAGCAGTCCGAGGCACATCGCAAAGCAACTGCTGATAGCGGCAGTGCGCAGCGGGAAATCGACGATGCTGTGAACGAGGATGGCGGCAGACGCGATCCCCGCGGCTCGCGCAAATGGCCCCGGATGCTGCGCGGTCCAGGTTCCAAGCGTCGCCCGTGCCCACCACAGCAAGAACAGAGCAATCAGCAGTACACCTGGCAGCCCAGTTTCGAGCGCGAGCTCGACATAGTCGTTGTGCGCGTGATTGATCGAGGTGGTGGGGTCGAGCTGATCGTGGTCTTCGTGCAGGGAATAGACGCGTGCAAAGGTGCCGATCCCCGAGCCCAGCGGCATGAACGCCCGGGTCGCAGCGAGTGAAGTGGAGAGGATCTGCTGCCGGGAAGTGACCGACGTCGTCGCCTCGTTGCGGAGAACGCTTCCGCCGATCGGCATCAGGACCAATCCAGCGACGGCGATCGCGAGAAGTGCGCCCGTGCCCGCCCAAACCCAGGGCCGCGCTCGTGAGCCCCGTGGGAGCAACAGGACAAGACTTGCGAGTACCACTGGAATGGCAAGCCCGTAGCCCGCAAGCGAGCCGTTAAGCGCCAATCCGACCACGACCACTAGGGCCGCAGCGCCGACCAGCGCGATCACGCCTGAATAATGCTGCAGGCTGCTGCGTCGTTCGCGTGCCGACGCAATCAGCGCGGCCAGGAACGGGATTGAGATGACCAGCAAAGTTGCCATGTGGTTGGCGTTGGCGAAGAAGCCCGTTGCTACACCGACGTTGGTTTCCGGATAGAGATACCAGGGCGACTGCGACGCCGATGGGCTGCTAACCTGGAGGACGCCGAGGAGGATTCCGGCGAACAGCCCCGCGAGCAACGCTGCAACGAGCCACAGCGGCCGCGTTCCAATCCGCACTACCACCAACAATAGCGCGAGCGGCGGGATGACGGTTAGCAGGGTCGCGATGCTGTCGTAGGGCGCGACGGAAATCGGCATGGACGGCACCGGCAAGCCAAAAACGCCATAGCCCGCCGCGAGGGCTGCCCGGCCTCCGAGGTGCGGCCAGAGCGAGGCAGGGAGTGGAAAGAGCTGAATCGCGACGAGTGCCAGCGCCAGCAGGATGACGATCGAAAGCTGCCGCTCCCGCGCCGACGGCGGTTCGGCGCTCGGCGCGATGACAGCCCAAGCGAGGAGCCCCAGGCCGAGCAACTGCAGCAGCATGTTGGCGAACACGCCCTGGGCGCTGCCGCCGAGGATGAGGCAGAGGAAGAGATAGATCGGCGCCCCCGCCTCGCCCCAGCGCCTACCCACCCGGCTGCTCCCGAGTCAGGCGAAGGCCACTGATCGTCACGTCGACGCTCTGGGGAAGCTCCGGTGCAGTCCCGGCAAGTTGCAGCCACTGCGCGGTACAGCCTGCTGGCACCTCGAACGAGGAGTTAATTCTGGGTGCGAGGCGAACGCCGAGAAGCGGCGTCTGCGCGTTCGCACAGGTCACGGTCCAGCCAAGCGTTCCTCCGGCTTGGCCGGAGACCTGCATCGCAATGCGGTATTTCCCCGGGGCCAGCCGCAACAGTTGGGTGGCGAGGACGCCATCTTCCTGGGCGTAATAGAGGACGTGGAGCCTGCCGCCGCCCTGCCGCTCCGCCAAGCCCGCGGCAGAGGCGGTGAGTGTCCAGTTGAAGGGCGCGGGCGCTGCAGCATCCTTGAACGCGGTGTCGTAGATCAGGGCGCCCGGCGCGCGCTTCACCTGGGCGACACTGGTCCAGACGTCAGCGGCCTTGGCGTAGTCGCCGGACTTGACGAGTGCCAGCAGCAGGCGGTCAGCCCACGGCCTAGCCTGGCCCGTCCGCCGCGGCGTGGCGAGTTGAAGGATCAAGTCGCTATTGGCGGGGTCCGTCGCGAGGACACCCAGAGTGGCGTCCTCGATCTGCGGATCGGACCGGAAAAGGGCGTGGAGTTCGGGCAAGTTCCGGGATTCGCGGGCATAAGTGGCGACGTAGGGTGACAAGGCCGCAATCCCGTCCGGAATCATGCGTGCAAGCACCGCAACTTCACGCAGACCACGCGGCGCATCACCGGTCCTCAGATAATGATCGGCCAGGAAGTAGCGCGCAGGCACCGAGCGGCCGTCGCGCAACTCGGCCGCGAGGAATGCCCTCGCCGCGAGGCTCTCGTCCCCGGCGACACGCGCCTGCACGCCGCGGACGAGGAAGGGCTCGGCAGCAAGCGGCGCCTTGCGGGCTGCATCCCTGACATCCTCGAGCACATCGGGCCTGACTTGCTGCTGAGCGCGAGTTGCCGCTGCGATCTGTGTGAGGCTGGCCCACAGCTCCGCCCGCGGATTGCTGTGCCAGGCAGCAAGAGCCCGCTGAGGGCGTGTTTCGGCATATTGCGCGACGAACGCATTCCGCACGACCACAACCGCGATCAGGAGCGCGGCCGCAACCGCGACGACTGCCCGGCCGATCAGTGGCAGCCCCCTACCCCCGCGCTCATCAGCGATCCGCCGACTGCGGGATCAGCGGAATTTCGGTGCGGTTCTTGTCCAGCTTTCCGTAGCCATAGCCGTAGCCATAAGCCTGGCTCTTGCCGTAGCCGCCAAGAGCACTGGTCGCTTTGGTGAGCGTCACCCCGAGCACGTTCGCTCCCGTCGCTTCGATGCGGTTGAGCGCCTCGATGGCCGCGCGGGTCCGGGTCCGGCCGCTCTGCACAACGAACATGACGTAGTTGGCAGCCGAAGCGAGCAGCGGCGCATCGGCGAGGCCAAGCGTCGGCGGGGCGTCGATGACCACGATGTCGAACCGCTCCGCGGCCTCGGCGAGGATGGTCCGGATCCGCCCGGTCGAGAGCAGATCGGCAGGACTCGGCGGAATAGGCCCACTCGCCAGCAGCCACAGGTTGCGGTGCTGGGTGGCGGTGACGTGACCGGCGATCTTCTCCTCGTTGGTCAGGAGCTTGGTGAGGCCGATGGAATCGGATGCAGCGCGGAACGCAGGCTTGCGGAGGTCGCTGTCGATCAGCAGCACCGATTTGTCCCGCCGCGCGAAGTTCTGTGCCAGCGCCAGCGCCGTGGATGACTTGCCCTCGCCGGGCTGCGTGCTCGTCACGAGGAGCAGCTTGGGTGTCCCTGACTCGGTGCTGAACCGGAGAGCGGTGACGATCGCGGAATAGGCTTCCGAAACCATCGAGGCCGGGTTCTTCAGGTCGTCGACGAACGAGTCCTTGGCGCCGGTTTTAGGCACCGTCCCGAAGCAGGGAAGGCCCAGCTTGCTGCGTACATCTTCCCGCGTCTTGATCGTGTCGTTGAGGAACTCGAGGCCGATCGCGCCAGCCAATCCAACGATCACGCCGCCGGCGATGCCGAGCAGTAGATTGAGCAGCAGGTTCGGCTTGTATGGGGACGCCGGCGTATCCGCATGGTCGACGATCGAGACCGGAGCGACGCCGACTCCGCCGGCCACGCCGATTTCCTTGTACCGCTGAAGTAGTGCATCATACAGGCTGCGGTTGGTATCCACCTCACGCTGGAGGATGTTGTACTGGATGCTCCGGCCACGCAGGTTCAGCACGTCGCCCTTCAGGCTCATGACCCGCGACTGAAGTGCGCGCTCGGCAGCCAGAGACGCACGATAGTCCTGAAGCAGCGTGTTGTTTCGGCCAGCAGCCATCTGCGAGCTCTCGCCCGCGATCTGCCGGTCGAGTTCATCCATCTGCGCCTTCAAGCTCTGCATTTCCGGATGGTCCGGCTTCATGAACGTGCGCTTCTGCTCATAATCCGCGGCGAGCGCGGCCCGCTGCTGACGAAGCGCCTGAGTGCTTGCGGTAACATCGCTCGTCGGTCCCGTGGCAAGCGCACCGCGATAGGCACCCTCCGCCGCAACCCGCCGAGCCGTCGCGTCCGCAAGTGCCTTGTTCAACGACATCAGGGACTCGCCCTGCAGGGAGTTCGTGTCACCGCTCGCCGGCTTGCCGTCCGCGCCTGTGCCGCTCGAGATGATGCCCTCGCGCTGGGCATAAGCGACGAGCGACCGTTCCGACCGCTCTAGGTCGCCCCTCGTCTTCGCGATCTGCCGCTGGAGGAAGTTGCGGGCGTAAGCCGACGCTTCGTAGCGGCGCTGAAGTGTCGAGTTGATGAAACTGTCCGCGACGCCGTTCGCCACAAGCGCGGCAAGCTGCGGGGACGTCGAGTCATAGCTGAACTTGATGAGGCTGCCGTCAACCGGCGGCACCACTTTCAGGCCCCCCTGGACCTTGGCCGTTGCCGCCTTCAGCCGACTGGAGGCGTCGCCGGTCTGCGGGATGAACTCGGGATTGTTGCCGAGGTTCAGCTCCTGCGCGGTCCTCTGAGCAACCGTCTTGCTGGAGACGAGGCCCACCTGCGTCGCGACGAAGTCGTACGGGTTCTGGGTCGTGTCCTGACGTTCCTTGGATTGCTCGTCGGAAATCGCCACCGTCGGGGGGTTCGCCTCCAGGGTGACGGAGGCGCGATATACGGGATCAGTCAGCAAGGTGATGATGATCGCGCCCGCAAGCCCAATCGCTATCGCGGCGAGAATCAGCCAGCGCCAGTGCTGCATGATGCGGACGACGGCCGCAAAGTCGAGGATCTGGGCAGCCGAATAGGTGCGGTGACCCGGTTGCAGCTTCGTCGCTTGATCGGGCCTATAATGGCCCAGTGGCCATTGGCCCTGGCTCGGCACTGCGATGCTGTTGTTCACGACGTACGTCTCCGAGCGTTGGCCGGCGGCTCTAGAAGGGCCGGAAAATCGAGAAGAAGGGGAAGGTCTGCATGACCCGCTTGAACCCCTGCTTGATTGACGAGCCGTCGACTACGACGATGTCTCCCGGATAGACCTGCGGGTCGGTCGACTGGCCGTGACGAATTGCAGTCAGGTCGAACGCGGCCGCCTGGCGCTGGCCATTGATCGTCCTGAAGATCGCGATGCGGTGGGTGTTTGCGTCTTCGGTCGTGCCGCCGGCAAGAGCAACTGCCTGCATGAGCGACGTGCGGCCAAGGATCGGGAACGTGCCCGCCTTGGCGACGGCACCGTCGACTGTGACCGCCCGGGCCGTCGATGCCTTGAGACCAACGCTGACGTCGGGATGCTCGAAATACTTCTGGCCAAGCTTCTCGGTGAGCTTATCATCGAGCTGGGCCGTGGTGAGGTTGGCAGCCTCGACCTCTCCGACCAGCGGGAGCGAGATGTGACCGGTCAGATCGACCTGGTAGTCGCCGGTGAGGTCGTCCGCCTTGAACACCTTCACGCTAACCGTATCGAGCGGCGCGATCTTGTAGTCGGATCCGACACCTTCGACCGAAGGAGCGTCGGGCGCCGCAAGCGGTGCGTAGGCAATCGGCCCACCCGCTCGATCGGCGCAGGCGCCCAGCGATAACAACAGCGTTGCCGCCGCAATGATCCGCAGAGCCGGGAACTGGAATCTCAGGTCAGAAGGCACGAAGCCACCTCGCAAAAAAACGGTGACGTTCCCCCGTCTGGATGAGCCGTAGTGACTACCCGCCAAAGCGGCGTGAATCAATGCGTTGCCGAGGCTCGGCCGGCGCCGGCAGGGCCGGTGGTCAGGAAGCGGCGCTGCTCTCCATCGATGACGAGCGCGGTCAGCACGCCGGTCCTGTAGGCGCCGGTGTCGATGCCGATCCGGTTCGGACGATCCTCCACCCCGTTGCTGATCGTATGACCATGGACGACGACAAAGCCGTGGTCGGCGTCATCGCCGAGGAACGGGTCACGAATCCAGCGCAGGTCCGACTGCTTCTGCCGGTCGAGTTCTACACCCGGACGAATGCCGGCGTGCACGAAGAGGTAGTCTCCGAAGCGGCAGGTGTCGGCGAACTTGCGCAGGAAGGCGATGTGCTGCGCCGGGATCGCTCTGCGGACCTCCGCAAGTGCTTCATTGTCGTCCAGCCTGGCCATCGTTGCTGGGTTGACACCGTAGCTCGCCAGGCACTCGGCGCCGCCGAAGGACCGCCACTTCGCGATCAGCGGCGCGTCACCATCGAGAATGCGAAGCAGCACCTCCTCGTGGTTGCCGAGGAGGAACACTGTCTGGACCCCCTCACGACGGTAGGTCCGAAGCCGCTCGATCACTTGCGCGGAATGCGGCCCCCTGTCGATCAGATCGCCGAGGAACACGAGAAGCGTCTTCCCCGGGCGCGACAGGTCAATGTCACGCTCGATTTCGGCAAGCAGCTGCTCGAGGAGGTCGAGCCGCCCGTGGATGTCGCCGATCACGTACGCACGGCGGCCCTTGGGTCCTTTCGCGGCAGAGCGCTCCCGTTTGAGCAAACCGAACATCGAACCCCTAACTCCGCCTGGGCGCGACATCCGCGATCGCCCTGAGATATTCAGCAATTACGCCGCTTAGGTTAAACTTCGCCTGAACCCTTTCACGCGCCGCATGACCGAGCGCCGCACGCTGTTCGGTAGTCAAACCCAGCATCTTGCGCATTGCCTCGGCCAGCGACGCAGCGTTCCGGGCCTCGCAAAGAAAGCCGTTGACGCCCCGCTCCACGACGTCTCGGCACCCTGGAACATCCGCGGCAATGAGCGGCCGGCCCATTGCGGCGCCCTCCAGGAGGGACCTGGGGAGCCCCTCCCGATACGATGGCAGGACGACCACGTGGCTATCGGCGATGAATGGCCGGACGTCTTCGGCTTCGCCGAGATACTCAACCGCGCCGGCTGCCACCCACGAGTCCAGTTCCGCACGAGAGATCGCCGTGCGGTTACCTTCGTCGAGGGCGCCCAGAAGCTGGAAGCGTGCGTCCGAGCCTCCGGCGCGGAGAACGCGCGCCGCCTCGACGAACTCGCGCACGCCTTTGTCAACGAGGAGGCGGCCGATGAAGAGAAATCGCACCGGCCCAAGCGGCAGTGGGGCGGGCGAGAAGCGATCCGTGTCGATGCCGGATCCCTGAAGCAGCCGGGCCTGATCACGCCGCACCAGCTTCCTGCCGATGAACACCGCCAGGTCGTCGGAGTTCTGGAAGAACACCACGGGCGCCCTGCTCAGCCCGATGCGGTACAGGGCGCTCACGACGGTGCCGAGCAAGCCGCCGCGGATGAAGACCGTGCCCAGCCCACTGATGTTGGGTATCGCCGGCACGCCTGCGAACCGCGCAGCAAGGCAACCGTAGATGTTGGGCTTGATCGTGAAGCCCAGATAGGCAGCGGGTCGCACTTCGGCGATGATCCTGCGGTAGCTGAGCAGGAGCGCTAGATCCTTGAAGGGGTTGAGACCGGAGCGGCTGATGTTCACTTCGAAGCGGCGGACACCTAGAGCTTTCATCCGCTTCTCGGCCGGCGGATCCACAGGGGCCACAACGACTGGCTCGAAGCCCGCCTGCTCCAGCGCGCTGATCAGCTCCGCGCGGAAGTTGACGATGTTCCAGGAACTGTTGGCCGAAAGGATGACCGGGCGGATTTGGGATTCCAGTCAGGAGCTAAGGAGCTGGAACCGCGGTATCGCGACGTCAAAAGCGGTGCCGTCGGCGTCGACCATGCGATAGGTACCGCTCATCGATCCGCTCGGCGTATCGAGAGGGCAGCCGGAAACGTAGTCGAAGCTTGCTCCGGGCGCGATGAGCGGCATTTCGCCGACAACGCCCTCGCCCGTCACTTCGTGGATGGCGCCGCGGCCGTCGACGATCCGCCAGCTTCGCGACAGCAGCTGGACGGCGATGTCGGAGCCATTCTCGATCCGCACATGATAGGACCAGAACCAGCGCGCGGCGGTGGGGTCCGACTGTTCGACCAGGTAGGTCACGGCCACGCGAATGGCGATGCCGCGAGTTACCTCGGCATTGGGGAAGAACATGGCGAGCGCGTCGGTCGTCACGCCTTCACCTAAGCGAGACCACCGGCCCGGCGCAACCGGTCCACGAGCCTTGCACGGGCATCCGCGATGGGCCGCTTGCGATCGGTGAGCAGGTCCCGGTCGAGGAAGTGGCCGGTCAGCTCCAGACCGTCGACGATCTCCCGCCAGCTGCCACTGCCGCCATCGCGTGCGAACCGCGGAAGCGGCAGCAGCTTGCCGGCGTAGGGCTCCGCCTCGGCCGCGCTGACCGCGCGCCCCGACCGGGGGCTGACGGCGACCAGATCGTCGCTGGTGCCGGTGACCGCACAGCCTTGCAGATCCAGCCCAAATCCGAGCTCAGCCAGTAGGAGGAGCTCGAAACGCACGAGCGCCGCGCCCCATCCGCCCGCCGATGGTGCTGCCTCGATCGCATCAAGCAAGCCTGCAAGCGCCTGATACAGATGCGGATAAGGCTGTCCTTCCGGAAGCACGGTGGCTGTCAGGACCGTGGCCCATTCGATCGCGGCTGCCGGCAGAGGCTCCGACAGCAGCGGCCCCCGGCTATGGATCAGCTCCACGATCGCCTGCGGCAGCTGCGTGTCCGTCCTTGCCGCAAGCTGCGCCTCGACGACGTTGCCGGCCATCAGTACCGGCCGCATGCGCCGGCCGCGCGCTCCCCGCACATAGGCAGCCTGGAGCCCGTCCTCGGGAGTCATCAGCCGGACAATGGCGCCATGCTCGCCGTGATTGCGCAGGGCGCAGACGATGGCCGGCGTTTCGATCCTCATCCGCGTGGATGGAAATAGTCGTAGAGCTGGCGCGCCGTCGTCCGGCTGATGCCTGGGGCCTTCTCGAGATCCTCGAGAGCCGCGCCTTTCACCGCCCGTGCTGTGCCGAAGTGCATGAGAAGCGCCCGCTTCCGGTTTGGGCCGATCCCCGGCACCTCGTCCAGTGTGGACGTGGTGAGACTCTTCGCCCTTTTCGCGCGGTGCGTGCCGATGGCGAAGCGGTGCGCCTCGTCCCGCAGCCGCTGGACGTAGAACAAGACAGGCGAGTTCGGCGGCAGCGTGATCTCGCGGCCGCCCGGCAGATGGAAGACCTCCCTACCCTCGCGGCCGTGGTGCGGCCCTTTCGCGACGCCAACCACCGGCACGTCGTGGACGCCGGAGTCCTCCATCACTTCGCAGACCGCGGACAGCTGCCCCTTGCCACCGTCGATCAGCAGCAGGTCCGGCCACTCCCCGCTCGCGCGGTCCGGATCGTCCTTCTCAAGCCGCGCGAACCGCCGCTGCAGCACTTCGCGCATCATCCCGAAATCATCGCCGGGCGTCACACCAGACTTAATGTTGAACTTGCGGTAGCTGTTCTTGCGAAAGCCCTCGGGCCCCGCGACGATCATCGCTCCGGTCGCATTCGTGCCCATGATATGGCTGTTGTCGTAGACCTCGATGCGCTTCGGCACGTCGGCGAGCTCGAACATGTCCGCGAGCTCGCGCAGGATCTTGCCTTGCGTGGTCGCCTCGGCAAGCCGGCGGTCGAGTGCTTCCTCCGCGTTGCGGGCGGCCTGCTCCAGCAGCTTGCGGCGGGCGCCGCGCTGCGGGCGCTCGATAAGCACCTTGTGGCCGGCCCGCTCGGAAAGCGCGTCCTGCAAGACTTCCGCGTCGGCGACATCACGATCCACCAGAATGCGCCGAGGTGGCGGCAGGTCTTCGTAGAATTGCACGAGGAAGCTTGACAGCACCTCGGCTTCCGGAACCTCGTTCGTGTGCGCCGGGAAGAAGGCGCGGTGACCCCAATTTTGTCCGCCGCGGATGAAGAAGCCCTGGATGGACACGGTGCCGCCCTTGCAGGCAAGCGCGAACACGTCGGCATCGCCGAGGCCCTCCGCATGGACCGTCTGGCTGCCCTGGATGTAGGTTAGGGCGCGGAGACGGTCGCGATAAACCGCGGCAAGCTCGAAATCCTGCCGCTCTGCTGCTTCGGCCATATGCTTGCTGAGCCGCGCCTGGACGCCCGTCGACTTGCCGGCCAGGAACGCCTTGGCGTCATCGACCAGCTCGTCATAATTCGCCTCGTCGATCCTCCCGACGCACGGAGCCGAACAGCGCTTGATCTGGTAGAGGAGGCACGGCCGCGAGCGGTTTTCGAAATAGCTGTCGGAACAGCTTCTTAGGAGGAACAGCTTCTGAAGCGCGTTAAGCGTTCGCGTGACTGAGCCGGCGCTTGCGAAGGGACCGTAATACTGGCCTTTGATGCGCCGCGCGCCGCGATGCTTCTGGACTCGCGGGAACGCATGGTCCTCCCGCAGCAGGATGAAGGGGAAGCTTTTGTCGTCGCGCAGCAGCACGTTGTACGGCGGACGGAAGCGCTTGATCAGCTGCGCTTCGAGCAGCAGCGCCTCGGCCTCCGTCTGCGTCGTGACGATGGTCATCGAACGGGTCTGCGAGACCATCCGCTGCAGACGCTTCGGCAGCTTGTTGACTTGGGTGTAGTTCGTCACCCGGTTCTTCAACGCGCGGGCCTTGCCGACGTAGAGCACGTCGCCTCGCGCATCCTGCATGCGGTAGACACCGGGCCGCACCGGCAGCGTCTTCAGGACTTCGCGGATCGCGGCCACGCCCTTGTCGAGGTCCGGCTGCTCCGCGCCGCGCACGGTATAGGTCGCCTGATCCTCGTTGAAGCGATCGGCGGATCCGGGAAAGTCGGGACGGTCGGCCGGGGTGCGGTCCATGCCCCTTATCTAGGGCTCACGGGAGCAGCTATCCAGCCGTGGCGTCAGGCCGCCGCGCGTGTCTCCGCTTCCTCGGCAAGCATCCACTCGACGCACGCGCGGGCGTGGATGGCAGTGCAGTCGTAGACCGGCAGCACGTTGGCGCGCACATCGACGGCAAGAACAAGCTCCGTGCAGCCGAGCACGACGGCCTGGACCTTGCGCTTGCCGAGCTCCGTGATGAGCGTCTTCAGCTTGCGTTGGCTGTCGCGGACCACCCGGCCTGCAGCGAGTTCCTCGAAGATGATCCGGTCGATCTCGGCGATCCATTCGGGTTCAATCGGAGCCAGAGTGATCCCGCGCTCGGTCAGGCGGTCGCGGATGTGCCCCTCGTTCATCGTGAAGCGGGTGCCGAGAAGTGCAACCCGGCTGCGGCGGTCGTCGACGAGCTTCGCCGCCACCGCGTCGCCGATGTGGAGCATCGGGACGCCGATCTTCGGCGCCACCGCGTCATAGACCTTGTGACCGGTGTTCGAAGTAATGATCACGCCTTCCGAACCGCTCGCTTGGAGACGCTTGGCCGCTTCGAGCGTGACGCGCGCAACGCCGTCCCAGTCGCCCGACAATTCCATCGCAGCGAAGGGTGCGAGGTCGAGGCTTTCCATCGCGAGAATGGCGCTGTGCAAGCCGCCCAACCGCTGGGCAACCCCGCGGTTGATGTGCTCGTAATAGAGCGCGGTCGACGACCAGCTCGTCCCCCCGATGATGCCCAGCTTGCGCAAGTTCGTGCCCTTCCCCTGACCGCAGCGATGAATCGCGCGGAGCATCCTTGTTGTCACTCAACGCAACCGCTTCTGACAAGCGGTGAATGCGTTGTTTTATCGTGAGTTAATCACTTTCACGGTGAACCGTGCCGGGTACGAGTCAGCCGAGCGCCTTGACGATTTCCTCGACCATCTTCTTTGCGTCGGCGAGCAGCATCATCGTATTGTCGCGATAGAACAGCTCATTATCGACCCCCGCATAGCCCACCCCGCCCATCGAGCGCTTCACGAACAGCACCGTGCGCGCCTTCTCTACGTCAAGCACCGGCATTCCATAGATCGGCGAGCTCTTGTCGGTCTTGGCCGCCGGATTGGTGACGTCGTTGGCGCCGATCACGAAGGCGACGTCGGTTTGCGCGAACTCGCTGTTGATATCCTCGAGCTCGAACACCTCGTCGTAGGCGACGTTTGCCTCGGCGAGCAGGACGTTCATGTGCCCGGGCATGCGGCCGGCCACGGGGTGGATCGCATATTTCACGCGAACGCCCTTGGCCTTGAGCTGGTCCGCCATCTCGCGCAGCGCGTGCTGGGCCTGGCTGACTGCCATCCCGTAGCCTGGCACGATGATGACCTGGTCGGCCTGCGCCATCAGGAAGGCGGCGTCCTCGGCCGACCCGCGCTTGTACGGTCGGTCTATCGCCGCCGCCTCGCCGCTGCTGGCGACCGCTCCGAAGCCCCCCGCGATGACCGAGATGAAGCTGCGGTTCATTGCCCGGCACATGATGTAGCTGAGGATCGCGCCGGAGCTTCCGACCAGCGCCCCCGTGATGATCATCGCGCTGTTGTGGAGCGTGAAGCCCATCGCCGCCGCCGCCCAGCCGGAATAGCTGTTCAGCATAGAGATCACGACGGGCATGTCGGCGCCGCCGATCGGGATGATCAGCAGGAAACCGATTGCGAAGCTGAGCGCGACGATCAGGCCGAAGACGATCGGCGACTGGTCCTGGGTGAAGTAGGCGATGAGGATCAGAATCGCGGCCAGCGTGCCGAGATTGATCACATGCCGAAGCGGCAGCAGGATCGGCTTGCCACTCATGTTGCCGTTGAGCTTGAGGAAGGCGATCACCGATCCGGAGAAGGTGATCGCGCCGATGGCGACGCCGAGCCCCATCTCGATCCGGCTGACCGGCAGGATGTTGACGATTGAGGCGCCGTAAATCGGCGTGATCCGGACGGCGATGCCGAACGCCTCGGGATTGAGATAGGCCGCGGCTCCGACCAGCACCGCCGCCATGCCGACCAGGCTGTGGAATGCGGCGACCAGCTGCGGCATTGCCGTCATCTGGATCTTGCGAGCAGTCACCAGACCAATGGCTGCACCAATGATGATAGCGCCAAGGATTTCAGCGATCGTCGCCCAGTCGTAAAGGAGCGGCCCTTGAACTTGGGGGAGCTGCTCCATGCCAAAGCGGGCGATGATCGGATCGCGCGGTATGTGAGTGATGAGGGTTGTCAGCACCGCTATCGCCATGCCGATCATGCCCAGACGGTTGCCGCGCTGGCTGCTCTCGGGATTGGACAGCCCGCGCAGCGCCAGGATGAAACAAACGCCGGCGATCAGATAGGCGAGCAGGACCCAGGCGGGCTGCGCGTGCGCGGCCGCCTCAGCCATTCTTGCGATCCTTCTTCTTGTACATCGCGAGCATTCGCGCCGTGACTGCGAAGCCGCCGAAGATATTCACGCTGGCCAGGGCGACCGCGAGCAGCCCGAGCCACTTCGACGATGCGCTCCCTGCCGCGGCGGCGGCGATGAGTGCGCCAACGATGATGACGGAAGAGATTGCGTTTGTGACGCTCATCAGCGGTGTGTGGAGGGCCGGGGTCACCGACCAGACGACGTAATAGCCGACGAAGCAGGCCAGAACGAAGATCGACAGGATCGAAATGAAGTCCATGTCCGGCCTCGGCCCCTCCTCTAACTCACGATCGTGCAGCGGCCGCTCCCGTCGGAGACCACCGGCCCGGACTTTTGCACAAGTGAGGGGCCCGAGGACAGAGGCAAAGCTCAATGCCGCGGACGGGTCGTGGAACGGCGGCCAGATCGATTCATCTCAATTGGGTTTCCTATTTCCTAACCTTTTCGAGGCAAGGGTGGCTGCGCGACCTAGGAGGATAGTGCGCAAGTGTCGAAGCGCAGCCAACAGAGGCCGCAATCGCCGCCGTGGAAGATGCTTCTATGGACCGCGATCGCAGGCCTGATCTTTGGCCTCATCGGCTTCGGTGAGATTGCCGAGGACTGGCTGCGCGTGGCGCGCAACAGCTTCCACAAACACAAGGCCAGCGGCGACATCGTCCTGTTGATGATCGACGACAAGTCGCTCCGAGAGATCGGCAACTGGCCGTGGCCGCGGCGCACCGATGCCGAACTAGTTGATCGCCTTAGCGCTGCAGGCGCCAAGCGCATCTATTTCGACGTGAACTTCTCCTTCCCGTCGGAACCCGCGCAGGACCGCGCATTCGCGAAGTCCCTGGAGCGCTCCGGCCGCGTAACGCTGCTGGCGCGGACGAAGGCCGGACCGGATGGCAGCACCAACCTGATCGACGCGCTGCCGCTCAAGCAGTTCTCGAAGCATGCGAAGCTCGGCGTCGCCAGCGTTCACTACAACTACCAGAATGCGGTTTGGGAGCTGCCCTATGCGGCACCCCTAGGCGGCCGCTCGGTTCAATCATTCGCAGCCTCGCTCGCCGGAACGAGCGGCCCGCCCGGAAGCAGGTTCCCGCTCGATTATTCGACGGACTTGCTGACGATCCCGACCTATCCCGCCGGCGACGTGCTCACGGGCCGCGTGAGCGCGAAACAGCTTGCCGGCAAGGACGTCGTCATCGGCATCGGCACCGACGTGATCGGCGATTCCTACTTCATCCCCGGCTACGGAAAGGCATTCGGGGTCCACGTCCACGCCATCGGCGCGGAGACGCTGAAGAACGGCCGTCCGGTCGGCGTCGGGTGGGTGCCAGGCCTTCTGTTCGGCCTTGCCAGCGCCTACGTGGCGCTGCGGTTCAGGCGGCGGCGGCAGCGTTATCCGGCCATCGCCGGTGCGATCGCCGCCTTGATCGGGGTCCCCGCGAGCCTCGAGGCGCGGTTGATCTTCGTCGATGTGACGCCTGGCATCTTCGTACTGCTGGTGGTCGTCGGAGTGCTCACGACGCAGCGCTTCCGTGCTCGCGGCCTCGTCAATCCGGTCTCCAACCTTCCGAACTTGAACGCACTCCGAGTCAATCGCGAGGGGCGCAGCCAGGCACTGATTGCCGCCCGCATCCTGAACTATGAAGAGATCCTCTCGACGCTTCCGCCCAACACCGAGAGCCAGCTCATCGAGCAGGTCGTTGCACGGCTGAGCGTGGGTGCTTCGGACCGCGTCCTGTACCAGGGCGACGGGGGCATCTTCGCATGGTTCGAGAAATCGCGCGCGCCATTCGGGAACCACCTCGATGCCCTCTACTCACTGTTCCGGAACCCGGCCCGCATCGCCGGAATGCCGATCGACCTCGCGATTTCGTTCGGCGTCGAGATCGGCAGCAGCCGTTCGCTCCCGAATCGGCTGGCGAGTGCGCTGGTTGCAGCCGACGATGCTGCGCACGACGGGCTGAAGTGGAAATTCCACGACCCCGACACGCTGCAGGATGCCTCCTGGAAGTTGTCGATGCTCAGCCAGCTCGACGAGGCAATCGACAAGGGACAGGTATGGGTCGCCTATCAGCCGAAGCTTGAGCTGCGCACTCGCCGGATCATCGGTGCCGAGGCGCTTGCGCGCTGGACCCATCCTGAAAAGGGTCCGATCGCGGCGTCGGAGTTTGTGGCAGCAGCCGAGCAGAGCGACCGCATCGCCAAACTGACCGACTTCGTGCTCGAGAAGGCGGTTGCGGCGGCCAGCGCCATCAACAAGCGCGGCGAGAATTTCGACGTCGCCGTGAACCTTTCGGCACGCCTGCTGACCGACAAGGGCTTCATCCTGCGCGTCTCCGCGCTCCTTGCCCGCCACGGCTTGGCTCCTGCGCACCTGACGCTGGAACTCACCGAAACCGCCGCCCTGTCCGGTTCCGGCGAAGGACTCGACATGATCGCCAGTCTTCGCGAGCTCGGCGTGCGGATTTCGATCGACGACTACGGCACGGGCCTCTCGACTTTGGACTACCTCAAGAAGGTGCCGGCTAACGAGATCAAGATCGACCAGAGCTTCGTCAAAGGCATGGTCGAGAATCGTAGCGACCGCCTGATGGTCCAGTCGACGATTGGACTAGCGCACTCGCTCGGCCGCAAGGTCGTTGCGGAAGGCGTCGAGCAGCATGCGACCCTGGACCTGCTCGTCGAAATGGAATGCGATATCGCCCAGGGCTATGTCGTCGGCCGGCCGATGAGCCTGGATTCGCTCGCCAAGCGGATTGGCTCCGAGCGGAAGCGCGGCGTCGCCTGATCTCCCCGGAGCGCTAAGCCGCTCTCCGCACCCCTGAGAACTGCAACCCGGCCCTTCTGAGGGTTACTCGCGCATGCACGCGATTCGCCAGCGCGAGCCGCTGCGATTTACCGGCGACAACCTGGAATTTCGACGCCGCAACTACGCGCAACTTCGCGCCTCATCGCTCATCATGGTAAATCGTTTGATTACCATATCTATTAGGGTTAATAGTTCCCCATCTGCCGAATCGCAGTAACGAAAGACAGGGGACGACAATGAAAAAGACTCAGACCCGCGTCGGCTTCTGGAGCTGGCTCATGGGCTCAGGCTGGAGCACGGCTGGAGGTAACGGCTAAGACTGCGTTTCGGGCTGGATGATTCCAGCCCGAAAACAGTAGTTTACAAAGCGCCTGCCGTTTGGTGGGCGCTTTTTGTTTGGGCTTCGCAGATGTCGTATTTGGCCCCGCTTTCGTCCGCTGGAACGATCGGCTAGCGAGCGCCCGATGTTGCGTCAGGCATCCGGTTCCCTGCGGCTCCGCGCGAGTCGCGCCGGGCTTCATGAATTTACCGAAAACGTCGAATCCTGGGTTTCGGCTACGGGGATTCCGGAGGGCCTCCTTACCCTTTTCTGCCGTCACACGTCGGCTTCCCTGCTCATCCAGGAGAATGCGGCAACGGCCGTTGCCCGCGATCTGCAGCGCTATTTCACGGGGCTGGCGCCCGAATCGGGCGAGTACGAGCATGACGACGAAGGCCCGGATGACATGCCGGCACACTTGCGCGCGGCGCTGACGCAGACACAGCTGAGCATTCCCGTACGCGACGGCCGGATGGTGCTTGGCCGATGGCAGGGGGTCTTCCTGTTCGAACACCGCCGCGCGGCACCGGAACGGGAGATCGCGCTTCACCTCATCGGCGAATGACCCGGAGCAAGGCGGTCTACTTACTTAAGCGTGTCCGCCGAAGCGAACCGGGCTTACCGCTGCGTTGCTGACGTCGGGCACGGGCCAGCTTGTGTCGAGAATCAGAGACGCCGCAACCTGCGACATCGCAGGCGAAGTCTGCAGGCCTGCCCCACCCTGGCCCGCCAGCCAGAAGAAACCCTCCGCTTCGGGCGCGAAGCCCACTACTGGGTGGCCGTCCGGAGCGAAGGTGCGCAGGCCGGCCCACCGGCTGTGGATGCGCTCCACCTTCATGATCGTTCGGTCCTCCATGCGCTGCGCCGCGAGCGCCATTTCGAATTCATCCGGCTGCGCGTCGCAGGGATCGCTCGGCACCTCGTCCATCGGCGAGGCGAACAGACGGCCGCTCTCCGGCGCGAAATAGAGTTCATCCCCAACCGTCTTGGCAAAGGGCAGCCGGTCGAGCTCGGTTCCCTCCGGCGCATCGAAGGTGATGATGGTGCGCCGCTTCGGCCTGATGCCGAGCGCGGTCACGCCGGCGAGTTCGGCCACCGCGTCCGCCCAGGCCCCCGCTGCATTGACGATTACCGGCGCGGAGAAGCTGTCACCTGCTTCTGTGCGGACCTCCCATGCGCCGTCTCGGCGCGAGATCGCCGCAACGCGGGCATCCGTGCGCACTGTCCCGCCATTGCGGCGAAGCTGGCGGGCGAAGCCTTGGAGCAGCGCGTGCGGGTCGAGCCGGATGCCGTCACGGTCGGCAATCCCGTGAACCGCGTCCGGTTTCAATAGCGGGCAGAGGTCATGCACGGCGGCCGCGTCGAGACGATCCAGCTCGGCGAATTGGGAAATGTCCGCTTCCAGAGCGTCGAGGGCGGCGCGCTCCTCTTCGCGCGCGTGGATCAGCACGGCCATGCGCCGGCCGAGCGGAACGTCGCTGAAGGCGTCGGGCGGCCCATCGAAGAATGGGCGGCTGGCGAGCGTCAGCGCGCGGATGAGCGCGTCGCCGAGCGCGTAGTGAAGCATCGTCGCGCTGCGCCCGGACGCATGGAAGCCGATCTGCGTTTCGCCTTCGAGGACGAGGACTCTGGCATGAGGAGCCAGAGCGGCCGCGGCGGAGATGCCCGCAATGCCGCCACCAATAACGAGAATGTCGGTGGTTGTTGCCACCGATCAGGCGGCGGTCAGCAGCTCGTGCACGACCTGGCCGTCCCGGGTCAGCCGGATGGCCTTCACGATCTCATCGTCGTCGGGAAGCACCGGACGCCCATGCTCCTTGTCCCAGAAAGCGCTCAGGAAGTTGTAGAGGTTGCGGGCGAACAATGCGGAAGCATCGGCGGGCAAGCTGCGGGCGAGATTGGCGGCACCGATGATGGTGACGCCGTGCTTCTGGACGCGCTCGCCCGATAGAGTTCCCTCGACGTTGCCGCCTGCCGTTGCAGCGAGGTCGACTATCACGCTGCCGGACCGCATGCTTGAAACCTGGTCGTCGGTGATAAGGCGTGGCGCCGGGCGGCCAGGGATCAGCGCGGTCGTGATGACAATGTCCTGCTTGGCGATGTGACCGGAGACGAGCTCGGCTTGCGCCTTGCGGTATTCGTCCGACATTTCCGTCGCATAGCCACCGGCACCCTCGCCTTCGATGCCGGCAACCTGCTCGACGAAGATCGGTTTGGCGCCGAGCGACTGGATCTGCTCGCGGGTCGCGGAGCGAACGTCCGTGGCGCTGACCTGCGCGCCGAGGCGCCGAGCCGTCGCGATGGCCTGAAGCCCCGCAACACCGACGCCCATCACGAAGACTTTGGCCGGGCTGATCGTGCCAGCGGCGGTCATCATCATTGGGAAGGCGCGACCGTAAGCCGCGGCGGCGTCGATCACTGCCTTGTAGCCGGCGAGGTTCGACTGTGACGATAGGATGTCCATGGACTGAGCACGTGTGATGCGCGGCATCCACTCCATCGCCAGCGACTGAAGACCGGCGGCGGCAAAGCCGGAAATCGCTTCCGTCCGCCCGGCAGGATCGAGTCCGCCCACGAGCAAGGCCCCCGGAGCAGTCTCTGAGAGCGACTGCGGGTCCGGCCCCTCCACGCACAGGATGACGTCGGCGCCGCGCAAGATATCGCCGCGGCTGCCCGTCTTCGCTCCCGCGGCTTCGAATTCCATGTCGGGAACTGAAGCGCTCTCTCCGGCGCCGCTTTCCACGGCAACTTCAGCACCAAGTGCAACGAATTTCTTCACCGTCTCCGGGATCGCGGCACAGCGGGTCTCGCCGGCGGCAGTTTCCTTGAGAACGGCGATCCGGGTCGGCACGCCCGTTACAGGACGAACACGAGGACGATCATGGCGATGATGAACGCGATTGCCGCGCCCCATTTGAACATGCTCGTGAACCGGGCATAGTCGTTGACGTGCGCAGTCACGTCGTGGGCCACCGGGCTGGTCAGCTGTTCGTCGGCCATTCTGATCCTCTCTTCGCTTCCAATGCGGGCGCCTAGCGGCGTCCATAACAAGGGCTTCACGTCGCCCCAAGCCCCCAGGCGAGGTTAAGTGGACCTTTACTCCTGCGCGCTAGACCGGTGGGCCAGGAGCCGCCCGATGTCCGAAGAGCGCACGCGTTCCCTATTGCTGATCGAAACCGATGCCGACGAGCGCCGGTTGATCTCGGCCGTCGCGGCCCGTTCCGGCTGGAGCGTCGTTGGTGCTGCCGATGCCGAGACTGCCGTTGCACTGCTCCAAGGCCCACACGGCCGTGAGGTCCAGGCCGCGCTGCTCGGCTCGTGGAGTCCTGATCACGGACGCGAACTCATCGATTCGCTGCGCGAACATCGTCCCAATCTCCCGGTTATCGTTCTCAGCCTTGGCGACAGCGTATCGCTTGCCGTCGAAGCAATGCGTTCCGGAGCAAGCGACTTCTTGGTGCGCCCCGTCGCACCGGAGCGCCTGGTCGAAGCCCTCGCGGCCAATGCGGACCGCCGCCGCGCTGCCGGCGAGCTGGCACCAGTTTCCGAGAAGCTGGCGCCGGAATTGTCGCTTGAGCAGCTGGTGGGTGCCGCCCCCGAATTCCGCGCCGCCCTTGCAGTTGCCGCGAAAGCCGCCCGCAATCGCCTGCCCATCCTGATCGTGGGCGAGCCCGGCACCGGCAAGGAGACCGTCGCCCGCGGCATCCACGGCGCCAGCTTGCGCGCCAAGGGACCGCTGCTGACCTTGGACTGCAAGGCGATACCCGCGAACATCATCGACAGCGAATTGTTCGGTCATGAGAAGGGCGCCTTCCCGGGTGCCTTCGCGCCGAAGACCGGCAAGCTGGTGCTTGCCGACGGCGGCACCTTGCTCCTCGACGAGGTCGGAGCCTTGCCGCCGGAAACCCAGGAGCGGCTCGACCGGATGCTCGCGACTGGCGAAGTCCGTCCGGTGGGCCTCAACGGCAGTCATTCGGTGGATGTGCGAATCATCGCCACCATCAGCCACACGCTTCCGGAGGACTTCCATCCGGGACTCGCGGAGCGCATCGCAACGACGGCGGTGAACCTGCCGCCGCTCCGCGACCGCAGCGGCGACATCCCTTCCCTCGCCCGGCATCTGCTGACGCGCTTCGCCGAGCAAGGCGCCGTGCGGCCCTTGTCGATCGGCAATGACGCGCTGGCGGTGCTGATGCGCTACGGCTGGCCCGGCAACGTTCGCCAGCTTGCAGGCGTGCTCTTCCGCGCCGGCCTGCACTGCGAAGAGAATTCGCTTAACGCCGAGCACTTCCCGCACATCACCGTTCAATCCCGCTTTTCCGGCAGGCGGACCGACTTCGCGCCGCAGCTTAGCCAGTCGCGCAGCGAGCAGGCGATTGCGGGTGCACCATCGGTCACCTTGTTCACGAGCGACGGGAATTTGCGCACGCTCGAAGAAATCGAGGCCGACATCATCCGCCTCGCCATCGGTCACTATCGCGGCCGCATGACCGAAGTTGCCAGGCGGCTCGGGATCGGCCGCTCGACCCTTTACCGCAAGCTCGGCGATCTCGGGATCGACACGGCGGCGTAGCTCATTCGACAGCCGCGGCGTTTTCTTCGGACATACCGCTGGCATTCAAGGCGGCGTCGCCAAAAAGATGCTAAACCCCTTCCGGGGTCCGCATGGCCGAGAGTTGGACGTGTCCAAGCTGTTCACGAAGGCGGCGGAATAGCTTCTGCCCCCAATGCGGCGAAGAGAGGTTACGTGCGCGAGACCTTAGCGAAGCTACATCCACTTTCGCTTCGTCCTGATCCTGCCTAAAGGCGCGAAATTGGTGGGCATGCGTTTGTTGGCATTCGTTGCAGTGCTGCTGTTGTCTGCATGCGCGAAGGGTGATGCCCAGGCGCAGCTGCCCGTCTCCTATTGCGCCGCTCGCATGTTCGAGGATGCACGGTTCACCGTCTGCGATCCGCGTGGCGGCAGGCTGATGCTGGTGGCCGCCGGAAAGACCGAGACATCGGTCCGGAGCTTCGCAGAGCTCGCAAAATCCGTCGATACCTCAACGGTCGCGTTCGCCATGAATGCCGGCATGTTCGACGGTGACGGACGGCCGATCGGGCTCGCGTCGGTGGGCGGAAGGCAGAAGCACAAGGTCAATCTCCGCGACGGACCCGGCAATTTCCACATGAAGCCGAACGGTGTGTTCATCGTCACCGCGAACGGGGGTGCGATGGTCGTCCCAAGCGATCGCGTTCCTCAGTTTCGCGCGCCGCCACAGCTGGAGATCCAGTCGGGGCCAATGCTGGTCATAAACGGCAAGCTCCACCCGGCATTCGAGGCGGACGGGCAGTCGCGGCTCGTGCGGAACGGCGTTGGGGTTATCGCGTCCGGCAAGCCGCTGTTCGTGATCTCCGACGGGCCGGTGTCGTTTGGCAAGTTTGCACGCTTCTTTCGCGATGGCCTGAAGGCGCCGAACGCCTTGTTCTTCGACGGATCGGTGAGCTCTCTATGGGACCCGGCGAACGCCAGGCAGGACTCGCACGCGGCGCTGGGCCCGATCATCGTCGCATTGAAGCCGGTGCCGAAAAAGACGATCCGCTAGCTCGTCAGGCTATTCGTGGAGTGAGCGCTTGGTCACGAAGGCCGCGCCACACCCGCAATGCCTGCACGGTGTCGAACACATCGTGGACGCGGACGAGCTGCGCGCCCTGCTCCACCGCCTTCAGCGCGAAAGCGATGCTGCCGCCGAGGCGCCGATCTGCCGCCGCTTCGGCTGACAGGGCGCCGATGATGCGCTTGCGGCTGGCGCCCACCACGACCGGGCAGCCAAGCGAGTGGAACATCGCAAGTGCGTTCATCAGTTCGAGGTTGTGGGCGACCGTCTTGCCGAAGCCGAAGCCCGGATCGATCACGATCCGCTCGCGAGATACGCCCGCCGCCACTGCCGCCTCGATGCGCTCTTCAAGCCAGAGATACACTTCGACAAGCACGTCGTCGTAGCGCGGGTTGTCCTGCATCGTCTCGGGCGCGCCGAGGTGGTGCATGAGAATGACTGCTACGCCGGCGGCGGCAACCGTTCCGGCGGAGCGATCGTCGAAGGTAAGCGCGGAAACGTCGTTGATCATCCGCGCGCCGGCGGCGATTGCTGCGGTCATAACGTCAGACTTACGGGTGTCCGCGGAAACTGCTGCACCGCCGGCAGTGAGCTGGCGAATGACCGGCTCGATCCGCTCAATCTCGTCGCCTTCCCAGACCGGCGTTGCTCCAGGGCGGGTCGACTCGCCGCCGACGTCGATAATTGCGGCTCCCGCGCCGGCCATGTCCGCTCCGGCTGCTGCTGCTGCGACGGCACTGTCGAACCGGCCGCCGTCGGAGAAGCTGTCCGGAGTTGCGTTGACGATGCCGATGACCTGCGGCTGATCGAGGCGGACGATGCGCTCACCGAGCTGCAGCGGCTCGCGAGCTCCGGTGAGGGCTTTCCACTGCGCTGCCATGTCGTCGTCGAACCTGTCCTCGACAGCCTCGACCGGAAGCAGCTCGGTAGCGGTACGGCGATGGCCGTCCACTTGCAGGAGTTCGAGCGCCGAAAACCAGTTCAGACCGCCGGCCAGGCGCGCGACCTTTCCATCGTGGCCGAACGGTGAGTCGACGAACCCCGTAGGGCGAATGAGCGTGCGCATGCTCCGCGCTATAGCGCGGAGAGGTGCTGTTGCCGCAAGGCGTCGATGGCCGTGAGCGCCCCGCCCTCCTCTACGTGCCAGAAGGTCCAGCCGTTGCACGAGGGCGCACCCTGTAGCGCGGCGCCGACCTGGTGGATCGATCCGGCATGCGGATCGCAGGTGATGGAGCCGTCGGCACGCACCGCTGCCGTCCAGCGGCGCTTGGCGTCGGTGAGCTTCGAACCGGCCGAGACGACGCCGCTTTCCACCAGCAGCCCGAACGCGACGCGCGGCTTGGAGCGTTGCTCGGTCACCGTCTTCATCGCGCTTTCGTCGAGCGGCAGCGTAGAGCGGATTCGCTCGCGCGCGACCTTCACATAGGCTGGTTCGCGCTCGATGCCGATCCAGCGGCGGCGCAGGCGGTGCGCGACGGCGCCGGTGGTGCCGGTACCGAAGAATGGGTCGAGGACGACGTCGCCCGGCTTGGTGCAGGCGAGCAGGATCCGGTAGAGCAGCGCCTCCGGCTTCTGCGTCGGGTGCGCCTTCGCGCCTTCATCGTCCTTTTCACGCTCCCAGCCACTGCAGATCGGCAGCAGCCAGTCGGAGCGCATCTGCAGATCGTCGTTGAGCGCCTTCATCGCGCGGTAGTTGAAGGTGTAGCGCGCCTTCTCGTCCTTGGCGCACCAGATCAGCGTTTCATGCGCGTTGGTGAAACGGGTGCCGCGGAAGTTCGGCATCGGGTTCGACTTGCGCCAAACGATGTCGTTGAGGATCCAGAACTTCGCGTCCTGCAGCAAAGTCCCGACGCGGAAGATGTTGTGATAGCTGCCGATCACCCAGATCGTGCCATTGTCCTTGAGGACGCGGCGGGCTTCGGCGAGCCAGGCCCGCGTGAACTCGTCATAGACGGCGAGGCTGTCGAACTTGTCCCAATCATCGTCGACCGCATCGACCCGCCCGCCTTCCGGCCTGAACAGATCACCGCCAAGCTGCAGATTGTAGGGCGGATCGGCGAAGATCATGTCGACGCTCTTGTCCGGGAGAGTCGCCATTTCGGCGATGCAGTCGCCCATGAGGATCTCGTCGAACGGAAGCTCGCGCTTGAGCGACTGGCGCAACCGTGTCCGCGGCTCCGCGATGCGGGCGATAACGTTCATGAACTCTAAGTCCCCCTGAACCTTCCCCACGAGGGTGAGTCAGCCCGGACTCGGGGTCAAGCTAACAAGGGTTAACGACACTGGTTAACGCACAATGTTCAGGCGGCTGAGCGGCGCTCTTCCACAACATGTTGAGTCCGGAACGAATCCCCGGACTCAACGGGTGGTGTGTGTGGCGCGGAGGACTCGCCTGCCCCTATTTCGACGAGCCGCAGTTCCGACTGCGCCTGGCGGTCCTCGATTGCACGGATCGGAGCGAAGCTCCGGCGGTGCAGCGGCGTAAGGCCATGTTCGCGCAAACCGCGGTAGTGCTCGGGCGTGCCGTAGCCACGATTGGTCTCCCATCCGTAGCCGGGATACTCCCGGGCATAGTCGGCCATGATCCGGTCACGTGTGACCTTGGCGATGATCGACGCGGCCCCAATGGAGCGGCACTTCGCATCGCCGTCGACGATCGCCTTCGACGGACGGTCCCACCGCGGGCAGGCGTTGCCGTCCACCAGCACCCACGCCGGCTGCAGCCCGAGCGCTTCGACGGCGCGGGTCATTGCCAGCATGCGCGCCCAGTAGATGTTGATGCGGTCGATTTCCTCGACGGTCGCGATGCCGACGCCCCACGCCGCGACCTTGATCAGCTTGGCGTAGATCGCCTCACGCTTCTCAAGCGGCAGGTTCTTGCTGTCGTCGATCCCGCGCGGAAATTTGTCGCGGTTGAGGATGCACGCGCCGGCCACCACTGGCCCTGCAAGCGGGGCGCAGCCCGCCTCGTCAACGCCGGCAAGCGGCTGGGGGAAGTCGAGCTCAATCTTGAAGGAACAGCGGCGCGGCATCGGCCAAGCCTATGGAGCAGCCGCGCGAGTCGCCAGTGGCCCTCGGTAATAATTGTGGACTAGTCCGTCATCCGCCACGGCGGGAAGCGGCGAGCCTCGCCCGCCTTGTACAGGAAAATGATGTTGCCATCGGGATCGCGAAGGCGCGCCTCGCGCCACATCCACGGCTGGTTCCTGGGCCCGTGCTCGAACGCCAGGCCGTTGCGCGCGAGTTCCTCGACGCGTTCGTCGAGGTCGTCGCACTCGAAGTAGACGGCAGTGGTTGGGACGACCTTTTCCTCAGGATCGATCTGCACGGAAAAAGTACCGCCACCCTCCGTTTCGAAGCGCGCGTAGTCAGGCGGGTTGTCGACGATCTGAGTGAGGCCGAGCTTGCGGTAGAAGGCCACCGACCGCGCGTAGTCGGTGCCGGTGACAGTCACCTGATTGAGGCGCGGCCCGGTCCCGACATCGAGGCGGACGCTCTGCTGGCCGAGCGGGCCCGAGCCCTGGCCAAGCCCTGGAGCTTCCCTGAGCGCCACGCGGACGAATTCGCGAGCCCGCGCGACGGCGTCTGGCAGCGAGTGCCCACGTGCGAGGAAGAGCGCCATCGCGCTTGCGAGCGTGCAGCCGGTACCGTGCGTGCTGGTCGTGTCGATCCGCTGGCCCTGCCAGCTCGTCATATTGTCTTCTTCGATCAGCGCGTCGGCGAGCGCGTCACCCTCCTCGTGCCCTCCCTTGATCAGGACCGCGCAGCCGTGCTGGCCCACGAGGTGGAGAGCGGCCGCCACGGGGTCTTCCTCCGACGTGAGCGCCTTGAGTTCCGGAAGGTTGGGCGTCGCCACGGTCGCGATGCTCATCAGCCTGCCGAACGCCGCGATCGTCGGCTCGTCCGCAAGGACGGACCCGCTGGTTGCCACCATCACGGGATCGAAGACGATGGGAAGACCGGGCTGCTCGCCGCGAAGCCGCTCCAGCCTCGCGGCCACCTGCTCAGCCGTGAAAGCGCTGCCGATCATGCCGATTTTCACCGCGTCGACGCCGATGTCGCCCTCAACTGCGTCAATCTGCGCCAGCACGATCTCGGCCGGCACGGGGTGAACGGCCGTCACCCCTTGCGTGTTCTGTGCAGTGATTGCGGTTACGGCCGTAGTCGCATGGCCGCCCAACATGGTGACCGTCTTGATGTCGGCCTGAATCCCCGCGCCGCCGCCCGAGTCAGAACCGGCGATGATGAGGATCCGGGCGGTCGAGGTCATCGGCCGGCCTTTCGACCCCCGTTCCGGGGCGAATTTGTCCATGTGCACGGCTTCGTCGTGTGGCCGACAAATGCCAAGAAATGGTTCACGCGGCGGCCTGGACCGCCTCGCAGATGCCGTCGACCAGGCGTTCAACCAGCTTCTGGTCGTCGCCTTCCGCCATGACCCGGATGAGCGGCTCGGTGCCTGACTTGCGAATGACCAGGCGGCCCCTGCCCTCGAGTTCGGCTTCGGCGGCGGCGATCCGCTTGCGGACACTATCCGCCTCGAGCGGGGCAGCGCCGCCGTTGAATCGCACGTTCTTGAGCAACTGCGGCACCGGTTCGAACTGGTGCAGCAGGGAGCTTGCAGGCGCCTTCGCATCGACGAGCGCGGCGAGCACCTGGAGACCGGCGACGAGCCCGTCCCCGGTGGTGGCATGATCCGCCAGGATGATGTGGCCGCTCTGCTCGCCGCCAAGATTGCAGCCGGTCTTGCGCATATGCTCCAGCACGTAGCGATCGCCGACCTGCGTACGAAGGAGCTTGAGCCCGGATTCGCCGAGTTTTCGCTCCAGTCCAAGGTTAGACATCACCGTCGCAACTACGGCGTCACCGCGCAATTCGCCGCGGCGCTGCAAGGAGAGTGCAATCAGCGCCATCAGCTGATCGCCGTCGATCAGTCGCCCGGTTTCGTCGACGACGATCAGCCGGTCGGCGTCACCGTCGAGCGCGAGTCCGATGTCCGCACCGCTCGCGACGACGGTTTCCTGGAGGAGCTGCGGGTGCGTCGATCCGCACTGGTCGTTGATGTTGAGGCCGTTCGGCGTGACGCCCAGTGGGATGACGTCGGCTCCAAGCTCCCACAGCGCTTCGGGCGCTACGTGATAGGCGGCGCCATTCGCGCAATCGACGACGACCTTGAGACCATCCAGCCGGAGGTGCTCCGGGAAGGTCGCCTTGGCGAAATGGATGTAGCGGCCCCGCGCATCGTCGATGCGGCGGGCGCGGCCGATCTGGTCGGCGCTGGCGAGCTTCGGCTTGCCCTCCAGCCGCTGTTCGATCGCCCGCTCGTCTTCATCGCTGAGCTTGTAGCCGTCTGGGCCGAACAGCTTGATGCCGTTGTCCGAGTACGGGTTGTGGGAAGCGGAAATCATGACCCCGATGTCGGCGCGCATCGAGCGGGTCAGCATCGCCACGGCGGGCGTCGGCATCGGCCCGAGAAGCACGACGTCCATTCCGACGCTGGTGAAACCGGCGACCATGGCCGATTCCATCATGTAGCCCGACAACCGCGTATCCTTGCCGATAACGACGCGGTGGCGGTGGTCACCGCGCACGAAGTGAGCACCGGCCGCCATTCCGACGCAAAGCGCCATCTGCGCCGTCATCGGCTCACTGTTGGTGAGACCGCGGATGCCGTCGGTCCCGAAGAACTTGCGTGTCATGCCGGTCCCTTAGTCCCGCTCAGCCGCTCGTCCTAGTTCACGCCGTGCATCAGCTTCTTCAGCCACGGCGAGATCAGCAACAGGAGCACGCCGGCACCGATCGTCAATTCACCCCCGGTCATGAAGGTATGCGTGTAGGTCTGCAGCGCGAGCTGCGGGTTGGTGACCTCGCCCCCGACCGTCTGCACGGCGGCTGCCTGCGCCGCCGCGCCAGCCAGATATTCACCGACCGAGATCGACAGGAACCAGGTGCCCATCATCATCCCCACGATCCGGGCAATCGAGAGCTTGGTGATCATGCTGAGGCCCACCGGTGAAATGCAAAGCTCTGCGATCGAATGCAGGAAGTAAGTCAGCACGAGCCACCAAAGCGACACGCGCGCGGCTTCGTTGGCGGTTGCTCCGGACCAGGAGAGCACCACGAACCCAAGTCCGACAAGCATGAGCGCAAGCGCGAACTTGACCTGGATCGACGGCTCCAGCCCGCGCTTCGCAAGGCCCAGCCAAAGGAAGCTCATCACTGGAGCGAACAACACCACGACAAGCGGGTTGAACTGCTGCGTCGCCGCCGCCGACATGTGGAAACCGAAGATCTCCAGCGTCGTGTTGCGGTCGGCGAAGAGAGTGAGCGACGACGCAGCCTGTTCGAACAAGGCCCAGAAGGTGACGTTGAAGACGATGAGGATGATCGCGGCGAGCATCATCTGCCGTTCGACCTTGTTGCCGACCTTCGCCGACCAGATCGGGATCCCGATCACCGCCGCCAGGAAGATCAGCAGCAGCGCCTTGCCCAGCAGCGGGGTCGCGACCAGGTAAGCGACGATGCCGGAGCCTGCCGCCGCCTCAGGCGTGTTCATGACGTTCTGGAATATCAGCCAGAACACGACCACCGACACAAAGGACAGGATGTAGATGAGCGGCGCCCGGTCGCGGCCGGTCTGCTCGGGCGGTTCGCCGTAGCCGGTCAGGCGGCCGTTATCGAACTGCAGAAGCGCGAAGCTGATCAGCAGCACAAGCGACACGATCAGGAAGCCGGCCCACCAGCCGAAGTGATTGACGAGCCACGGGCACGCTGCCTGGCCGAGGATCGAGCCCAGGTTGATGCCAGCGTAGAAGATGGTGAACCCGGCATCTCGGCGCCGGTCGCCCTGGCCATAGAGCGAGCCGACGATGGTCGAGATGTTCGGCTTGAAGAAGCCGTTGCCGATGACGATCAGGCTCAGCGCCGCTAGGAGGAGGGAGGTGTAGAACGTCGAGCGGTCGGCGCCTGCGCTGAACGCGGCGGCGGAGACGGTCTGAGCAGCGTGACCATCGGGCGCGAGAAGCTGGACCGAACCGTCGGGCAGACCATGGATGGTCAGCTGCTGACCGTTCATCACGATCGTCTGCGGGGCTTCGTTCGGCATCAGCGGCGAAGCGGGGGCGGCCTGCGTCACGTCGAACCGCTGACCGTTGACGGTTGCGTAGGGCTGGCCTTGCTGACCGCCGAAGCAGAGCAGGAAGTAGCCAAGCGCCATGACGAGCGCGCCGAACTTCACCGAGCGCTTCGAGCCAAGATAGCGGTCGGCAAGCAGCCCACCGACGACAGGCGTCAAGTAGACGAGGCTGAGGAAGCCGCCGACGAGGCCGCTGGCCTGATGGTCGGGGAGCAGGAAGTGCTTGGTGAGATAGAGGACCAGCAGCGCGCGCATTCCGTAGAAGCCGAACCGCTCCCACATTTCGATCGTGAACAGGCGCGAAAGCTGACGCGGGTGGCCCAGCCAGGTCTTCTCGTCGGCGGGCTGAACGTGCGTGATATCAGGCGAGGACGGTGCTTCTGCGCCCGGCGTATCAACCATTCGAATTCTCCCCCCTCACACGCCCAAACTCGGCGCCGCGACCGTAACGAGCATTTTCGCCATGTGAAGCCGATTGTTGCCTCACGGCCCTCGCGCTATCGCGACGGCGATGCTCAACGACCGCTCGTCAGCCCTGTCCCTGCTGCAATCCCGCCGCTCCGCCAAGCCGCGTGAGCTGGTCGGCCCGGGGCCGAGCGACGAGGAGATGCAGACCATCCTCGGCATCGCTGCCCGCACCCCGGACCACGGCAAGCTCTTCCCCTGGCGCTTCGTCACTGTCGGAGACGACCAGCGCGACGCCTTCGGTGCAATTTTGCGGCAGGCGCTCGTCGAGCAGGATCCTTGCGCGACCATCGCCCACCACGAGAAGGAAGATCAGTTCGCGCACTATGCGGGCAAGCTGGTGGTCCTGATCTCCGCTCCCGTCGCGAACCATAAGATCCCCGTCTGGGAACAGGAACTGTCGTGCGGGGCAGCCGCGATGAACCTCCTGCTGGGCGCCCATGCGTTGGGCTATGTCGGCGGCTGGGTGACCGGCTGGCGCACCTACTCGGAGCGGGTGCGGAGCGCCTTTTGCGGACCCGGCGAGCGCCTCGCAGGATTCATCTTCATCGGGCGTCCCGGCCGCGAACTCGAAGAGCGCCCGCGCGAGCCGGTGAGCGCTGTGACGCGAGCATGGCAGCAACCGGCGCTCTGACCTGTTTTCATTTGAAATTTACCTGAAGCGCTGTATTATGACAGCATGACGCTGCGCACCCAGCACGAAAAGCCCGTCTACGTCCGCCTTCGCGAGACGATTGCCGACGCGATCCTCGCCGGCAAATATGCCGACGGCGATCCGCTTCCGTCGGTGCGCGCGCTTGCTGCCGAGGAACAGGCCAACCCTCTCACCGTCGCCAAGGCCTATCAAGGTTTCCAGGACGAAGGGCTGATCATCGTCCGCCGCGGGGTCGGCATGTTCGTTGCCGCGGGTGCGCGAATCCGGCTGCGCGAGTCCGAGCGGTCGCGCTTCCTCAAAGAGGAGTGGCCGGAGGTTCGCGCGCGGATGGAGCGTCTCGGCATCGAGCCCACCGAACTTCTGGAACGCGAGCGCGCCTGAGCCGCAGCACACCGTCACCTGACCTTGTTTCAGGGTCCAAATTCGTGAAGGCTGCCAACTTCTCCAGCATGGATGCTGAAACAAGTTCAGCATGACGAGCACTGACATCCTTCCATTCAGCGACCGCGCGATCGCTCAAGCAGCAAAGCTCATCCTGGCCGGCGAGCCCGTCGCGGTTGCAACCGAAACGGTTTACGGGCTTGCGGCGGACGCCACGAACGCGGCAGCCGTTGCCCGCATCTATGAGGCGAAGGGCCGGCCAAGCTTCAACCCGCTCATCGTCCACATTCCGGACCTTGCGACCGCCGACGCCATCGGCGAGTTCGGCAGCGAAGCGCGGAGTTTGGCGGAAGAACATTGGCCGGGGCCACTGACGCTCGTCGTGCCGCTGCGAACCGAAGCGGGCATTGCCTCCCTGGCGACCGCGGGACTGCAGACGATCGGGCTGCGGGTCCCCGCGCACGCCGCCATACAGGCGCTGTTGGCGGCGGTCGGGCGGCCACTTGCGGCGCCTTCGGCCAATGCAAGCGGGAGCATCAGCCCGACACGCGCCGATCATGTGCTCCGGAGCCTCGACGGCCGCATCCCGCTCGTGATTGATTCCGGGGCGACGGCGCGCGGCCTCGAATCGACGATCATCGGTGCGACTGGCGGGCCATTGCGGCTGCTTCGGCCTGGGCCGATCAACATCTCGGCCGAGAGCCCCACCGCCGGCAAGATTGAAGCGCCCGGTCAGCTCGCTAGCCACTATGCGCCTTCGAAGCCGCTCCGGCTGAACGCGACAGATGTTGGCGACGACGAGTTCCTGATCGGCTTCGGTGAGACTGCTGGGGACGAGAGCCTCAGCGCAGTCGGAGACCTGGTTGAGGCGGCCGCCCGCCTGTTCGACCTTCTCCACAAGGCCGACGCATCGCGGAGGGGGCGAATCGCGGTCGCGCCGGTGCCTTCAACGGGGCTCGGCGGAGCAATCAACGACCGTTTGCGCCGCGCTGCATCGCCGCGCTGATCGCAGAACAGCGCTAGGAACGGCGCGGCGGCGCCCTCGTTTGCCGCAGATGCGCATTCACTATCTTCGCTGCGGCACCGATTGCCCGGTAGGCGGCGCCCTGTTCGATGGCTTCAGCAAGGGCGTCCTTGGACTGATCCCTTGTGCGGCCCAGCTAATCGAAACCAACCAGGGCCTGGTGCTCGTTGATACCGGCTACGGCACCGAAGACGTCCGGCACCCGCACCCGCGCCTCAGCATTGCGTTTCGGGCGCTACTCAACATCCGCTTCCGAATGAACGAAACGGCGCTGCACCAGGTGAAGGCGCTCGGCTATTCACCGAAGGACGTGCGTCACATCGTTCTGACGCACCTCGACTTCGACCATGCCGGCGGGCTGGAGGACTTCCCGAACGCGCGGGTGCACGTGATGGACATCGAACGGGAAGCCGCCGAGCGGATGCGGCGCGGCTTCGTGGCGAAGCGCCGGTATCGCCCAGCCCAATGGGACGGAGTACGCGACTGGAGCACCTACCCGGGCGCGACAGGCGAGCGCTGGTTCGGCTTCGACGCGGTCCGGTCACTGAACGGACTGCCGCCCGAAATCCTGATGGTGCCCCTCCCCGGCCATACGCTCGGCCACGCCGGCGTTGCCGTCGACACCGGCTCCGGCTGGGTGCTGAACGCCGGCGACGCTTACTTCTATCGGCGCGAGCTGGACTCCGATCGCAGACGCTGCACCCCGGGGCTCCGCTTTTACCAGCGGCTGATGGACACGAACCGCGACCTGCGCTTCGCCAACCAGGGCCGCCTGCGAGATCTGAAGCGAGATCACGGAAGCCAGGTCACGATCTTCTGCTCGCACGACGAGAAGGAGCTCGAAGCGATGCAGTCCGGGCGTCCCCTGCACGAACAGGGCCGGCGCGGGCCTGTCGACAGGTTTGCCGGAGCGGCGGCCTAGGCGAGGGCCCCGGCGGTTTTCGTCCGCGCCTGGAAGCTTTTCCTGAGCTTCTGCAGCTTCGGCGGGATCGTGGCGATGCAATACGGGTTCCGCTGCCCTTCGCCCGACCAGTAATCCTGGTGGTAGTCCTCGGCCGGGTACCATTCAGCCATCGGCTCGACGGTCGTCACGATGCGTCCACCATTCTCCTGATTGGCGCGGTCGAGTGCTTTGCGCGCTTCCCGCTCCTGATCCGCGTCCTGCGGAAAGATGGCCGAGCGGTACTGCGTTCCGACGTCATTGCCTTGACGATTGAGCTGCGTCGGATCGTGGGTGGCGAAGAAGATGTCGAGCAGGTCGCTATAGCTGAGCTGGTCCGGGTCGAAAGTAATCCGAATGGCTTCGGCGTGGCCCGTGTCGCCGCCGCAAACCTGCTTGTAAGTTGGGTTGGCGACCTTGCCGCCGGTGTACCCGTTCTCGACGGACTTCACCCCGACGACGTCCAGGAACACCGCTTCGGTGCACCAGAAGCACCCGCCTGCCAGCACCGCGACTTGTTCGGCCATTATCCGCTCCATTCCTTGTGTGGAGCAAAGATAAGGCGCGTCAGGCGTTCTTGTAAGACGCTTTGAGGCTTGCGAGCTCCAGCCGTTTGGCGACCCATTCGGAGAGTTCGTCGAAGTCGAGTGGCTTCTCGAAGACGATTCCCGCCTTCCGCTCGGAATACCAGCGGACCTCACCCTTGATCGGCTTCAGGCTCTCGACGACCACGAGCACCGGCTTGCCTACGCAATATTCGTCGATCGGCTCGACCTTGATGCCGCCGAGCGAGACGTCGTGAACGTCCACGGTGTAATAGAGCTTGCCCACCTTGACCGATGCCTTGCATGGAATTTCCAGGCGCGGTGGACGGGCACGGAACCCGTGCCGCGGCTTGCGGCCGGCCAGCAACTCGCCGAGGTCGACATTCTGGTCGAACTTGAAACCGGCGAGCTCGTCGCGGACCCAGACGACCGAAGCGGGGATCTTCTGCGACGACATCTCCAGCGATACCTGCTCGCCCGGTGCAGGAGCACGGGCCACGATCGCCATGACTCCGCCGGCGGAGAGATTCTTGAGGCGGATCAGCTGCTGCTCACCGCACGCGTGGGTAAGCTTGGCAGTGCGCAGAAGCGGCGTAACGCGATCCTCGTCGCGGCGCTCCGCCGGACGCGGTACCGCCGTCGACAGCGACACCGTTGTCGAATCGAACGCGGCGTCAGTGATGGCGGCGCGTGACTGTGCGCCCTTCCTGCGGATCAGCGATGCAAACATCGGCTACACGCCTCCTGGCGGCGCGGAATTCGCCCCAAATTGGTGCTTTATCGAAGCCGCGGTTAAAACTCCGTTTCAATCGCTTGACCTTCCTGCGCGAAGGTGCGCACGAATGGGTGGGAAGAGAGGAGCTTGGATGGCGCAGCCCCGCTTGCTGCTAATCGATGACGAGCCAGCCCTCGCGGACTTCCTTGCATCCGGTGCGCGCGAAGCTGGGCTCGATGCGGTCGTTACCTCGAATGACGCCGACTTTCGCGCGCAGTTCCTGGCAAGCACGCCGGAGATGGTTGCCCTGGACCTCGGTATGCCCGGGATGGACGGCGTCGAGCTTCTGCGCTTCCTCGCCAATCAGGAATATCGCGCGCCCGTCCTGATCGTCAGCGGCTTCGACCGGCGAGTGCTGGAATCCGCGTTTCGGCTGGGCGAGGCGCTTGGGCTCAACATGGTTGGGCCGCTCGAGAAGCCCGTCCGGCTGCACGAACTCGAAGGGGTGCTCAACGGCCTCCGGGCCACTCTCGGAACGCATGCGCCAGGGTGACGACGGCCTCCTAGAAAGCTTCTCGCAGGCGCTTCGGGGGCAGCGGCTGCACATGGTGTATCAGCCGAAGGTAGCGCTTCGGGACGGTGGACTCATTCGCGTCGAGGCGCTTGTCCGCTGGGAAGATCCGGAATTTGGATCGGTGCAGCCATCCCGGTTTGTGCCGCTTGCCGAGCGCCACGGGCTCATCGACGAATTGACGCTGTGGGGCTTGCGGACGATCCTGCGGCAATGGCTCGATTGGTGCGAAGCCGGGCTCGACACGTGCATCGCCTTCAACATCTCGGCTCTCAGCCTGCAGAACCTCGACTTCCCCGATCTGGTGGAGCGCATGTGCCGCGGCCTCGAAGTGCCGACCGACCGGCTCGTCCTTGAACTGACGGAGGGCGCGACGCAGCCGCTCATCAAGCTCATCGACACCCTGACGCGATTCCGGATCAAGGGCATCGGGCTTGCGATCGACGACTTCGGCACTGGTTATTCGTCGTTGATGCAGCTTCGCCAGCTACCCTTCACCGAAGTGAAGATCGACCAGGCCTTCGTCAGCGACCTGCCGCGGTCACGTGACTGCCGGCTGATCGTCCAGTCGATTGCCGACCTCGCCCACGGCCTGGGCCTCACCGCGACCGCGGAAGGCGTGGAAACGATCGAGCAGCTTCGTCTCGTTCAGGAGCTCGGCTGCGACCTGGTCCAGGGATACCTGATCTCACCGCCTATGCGCGCCGAAGAACTCGTAACGTGGAAGCGGGAATTCCGGGGTCGCTGGCCGAGCATGATCACCGACGAGAAGCTGGCCCTGTGGGCCGAGGCTGACTGAACCGTCAGCCCGAAGCGAACAGAGCCCTCGCGCGGGCCATTGCCTCGATCCCGCCGTCGATGGTCTCGTCCTTCTTGCCGAAGCAGAGCCGTACAAGGTGGCGCGGAGGGTCCCGCTCCGCGAAGGCGGAGAGCGGCACCACGGCGACTCCTGCCCGCTCCACCGCCGCGGTCGCGAACTCTTCGTCATCCACGCCGATGCCGGATCGAGCAAGGTCGACGCAGAGGAAGTAAGTCGCAGCGGCATCGAGAACGCGAAAGCCGGCGCCGCGCAGCCCGTGAGTCATCCGATCGCGGGCGCGCGCGAACCTCTCCTGCATGGGATTAATCCAGCCGTCGCCGTCGCTGAGCCCGAACGCGACTGCCGCCTGCAGGTTTGGCGCAGTCGAGAAAGTCAGGAATTGATGCGCTCGGGCGACCAACGAGGCGAGCTGCGGAGGGGCAATGATCCAGCCGACCTTCCAGCCGGTGAGGGAAAAAATCTTGCCGGCAGAACCGATCTTGATGGTTCGCTCCGCCATCCCGTCGAGCGTGCAGAGCGGGACCAGCTTGGCGCCGTCGAGAACGACGTGCTCCCAGACCTCGTCCGCGATGACGGTGAGATCGTGTGCGCGGGCCGTATCGGCGACGGCGCGCAGTTCCTCGTCGCTGAACAGGCGCCCCGTGGGGTTGTGCGGATTGTTGAAGATGATGGCGCGGGTGCGCGGCGTCACCGCGGCCTCCAACGCGCTTCCGTCGATACGCCATTCGGGAGGCTGAAGAGCCACTTCGCGAACCACGCCGCCAGCGCGCCGGACCGTCGGCGCGTAGCTGTCGTAGGCTGGCGTAAGAAGGATTACGTCGTCGCCGGGCTCGATGGTTGCCAGGATCGCGGCGCCGAGCGCTTCGGTGGCACCGCTCGTCACGCAGACGTGCTCGGCGGTGAGGTCGAGGCCGAAATGACGACCGTAGTGCGCAGCGATGGCTTCCCGCAGGAGCGACAAGCCGCGAGAAGGCGCATACTGGTTCGACCCGTCGACCACCGCACGCGCGGCAGCGTCCAGGATCTGCTCCGGCCAGCCGAAATCCGGAAAGCCCTGGCCCAGGTTCAAAGCTCCGTGCGTCGCGGCCAGTCCGGACATGCGTTCGAACACGCTGGTCGGCATGCTTTCGTAAAGCGGGTTCAAGCGGCTCTCCCTGGCTACGGCTCGTCGCAAATAGCCGCGCGCGGCCAGCAATGAAGCAACTTTCGTCGCAGCGCCGCATTGCCGTTCCAAATCAGTAATTAACGAGGGTTCGGATGGCAGACGCTGAAGTGGTTCTCTATCGCATGGTCCTGCCGGACCACGTTTGTCCCTACGGCGTTCGCGCCAAGCAGCTCCTTGAGGAGAGCGGGACGCCCTTCGAGGATCGCATCCTGCACACGCGGATGGAAGTCGACGCGTTCCAGGAAGAGCACGGGGTCGACACAACACCCCAGGTGTTCGTGAATGGCGAGCGGATCGGCGGATCGGACGACCTGGAGCGCTACCTGGAATCGGCCGGCAGCGACGCCTGACCATCAAGGCCAGTTCGGACTTTCGCCAAGGGCGAGGCGACGGCCTGAGCAACGATCGAGAACATCGCGACCGATAACGTCGCGGCGATTGCCGAGATTGACGCGAATTCAAATGCACGGCCACGCAAGCGGCTCCGTTCGTGTGCTCGAGGACAGCGCCGGCGTTCGCGGGCCGCGCCCGGCCCGCCGCCTTGCATTGGTTGGGCAGCCTTCGACGTCACCATCGACCCCACCGGAACCGGGTCTTGAGCCTGCAGTCCCACCCTTGAGCCACTGCGCCACACCACGCGGCCGATAACGACCTGGTCACCGCGCCGAAGCTCGACATAACTGCCGCGTTCTGGCGGCTCTGGCGCATGGACGAGCAGTCCGCGTGCCGAGACATTGAGGATACACGCATCGCTCCACCGGATTCCGACGCGAAGCCGGGCCGGCGCGGCGACCTTGATGCGCGGCTCGCGCGCCCTGAGTGGAAAATGCTCGGGGCAAGCCATGGATTGGCTCGCGGGCCTCGCTGCGTTTCAATGAAACCCATCTCGCCAACCGCGCGCGTCCTGCTAAGAATTGCAGCCTCTTGAGGGGAGTAGCAAAACAATGGGTGAGTTTAGCCGCCGCGAATTGGGCAAGGTTCTTGGCGCGGCCTCCGCAGCAAGCATGTTCCCGGGCGGTCCGGCGGTCGCGGCCGCCCTCAAGCGGGCTGACCTCAGCTTCCCGAAGGATTTCCGCTGGGGCTGCGCGACGGCGGCTTACCAGATCGAAGGCGCCGTTAAGGAAGACGGCCGTGGACCGACAAACTGGGACGTTTTCTCCCATACGCCCGGCCGCACCTTCAACGGCGACACCGGCGATGTCGCCGACGACAGCTATCACCGGTACCGCGAAGACACGCAGCTGCTGAAGAACCTAGGCGTCAGCACTTACCGCATGTCGCTGGCCTGGTCGCGAATCTTCCCAGAAGGACGCGGCAAGCCAAACCAGAAGGGCATCGATCACTACAAGCGGGTCGTCGACGACCTGCTGGCCAACGGCATCGAGCCGTACGTCACCTTATTCCACTGGGACTTGCCGGCCGCACTTCCGGGCGGGTGGCAGAACCGTGACACCGCTTTGGCCTTCGCAGACTACGCGGGCTATGCCGCCGGCCAGCTGTCCGACCGCGTGAAGAACATCATGACGGTCAATGAACTGCGCTGCTTCACAGACCTTGGCCACCTGCAGGGCATCCACGCACCTGGACTGAAGCTTGCGCCCGCAGAGGTGAACCAGGTTCGGCACCACGGGACGCTTGCTCATGGCCTTGGCGTGCAGGCGATCCGCGCCCACGCGAAAGCAGGCACGAAGGTGGGCATCGCCGACAATACGACCTTCTATGTGCCCGTGATCGAGACGCCGGAGCACATTGCGGCAGCCAAGAAGGCGACCCGCGAAATGAACGCGATGTTCCTGACGGCGATCATGGAAGGCCGCTACATCGACGAGTACCTCACCCAGGAAGGTGCCAACGCACCCAAGGTGCAAGCCGGCGACATGGCTGCGATCGGCAGTCCGCTCGATTTCGTCGCGCTCAATATCTACACGCCCGAGTGGGTCCGCGCCGACGACTCTCCGCGTGGATATGCAACCATCCCCCACATCGCGTCCTCGCCGCACATGGCATCGCCGTGGCTGATCGTCGGACCGGAGGTCGCCTATTGGGGCGTCCGCCAGGTCAGCGAATTGTGGAAGCCGAAGGTGCTCTACATTTCCGAGAACGGGGCCTCAGCCGACGATCCGGTGCAGAACGGCCGTGTCGACGACGCTGACCGAGTGATGTACCTGCGCAATTACATCAGCCAGTTCCACCGCGCAGTCGCGGAAGGCTATCCGCTGAAGGGATATTTCCTTTGGAGCCTGATGGACAATTTCGAATGGGCCGACGGCTATTCGAAGCGCTTCGGCATTCACTACGTCGACTTCAAGACCCAGCAGCGTACGCCCAAGCTAAGCGCCGCGTGGTACAAGGAAGTCATCGCTCGCAACCGGGTGGTGTAACCGAGCTGTACCGCGCAATTCAGTAAATCCGCGGAGCTTTGAAAGTTAACGCGAATCTTGGCGGCCCTCCGGATTCGTGTAGCCCCTTGCGACGAACAGCTCACCGTTAATACCGGTAACGCTTCGTTGACGTCATGACGCCGCACCAGCAGCCTCACGTCCAACACGGGACTGGGGCAAGTCGGGGCGTAACTTCCAAGTATCAAACAATGACCCTGCATCGCGGCGTAGCGACAATCATGCCGCACGCCATGACCTTCGCGTCAGGCCGGTTGAGATTAGCCTTGAAGGGGGAATTCTATTGATGACGTTGTCACGTAGGCACTGCATTTCTGCGGGGATCGGCGCTGGCGCCGCCACTTTGGTGTCATCGCGTGCATCGGCGCAGCTGATGAACCTCTACTCGTCGACCGCATCGGCAGGAGCCGGCGGGTATCTTTCGACCTTGATCAGCGGTTACACCCCCAAATATTCGAAGTGGCAGGGCATGACCTGGTCGGCGGACATGGGATCGACCTGGGTTCGCAACATGGATTATGCCTGGCGCGCGACACAGGAGCGCTGCCGGTTCGAGCTTCACAACACGGTCAATGACCGGCCGAGCGGCGACGGCAGCAAGAAGCGCCGTTCCGAGCTCCACCTGTCGCGCGTGAAGCTGCCGAACAACACGCAGCTGTGGGGTGCCTTCTCGTTCAAGGACCAGCCCTGGTCCGATCGGGCGGGCATGGCGCGGACCACCGGCGGCACGCTGATGCAGATGCACGCGCCCGGCAGCGGTTCACCCGCTTTCGCGATCCGTCGGGGTGGCAACGGCAATCTCGTCATCACGACGGTTGGGGAACTCGATCCCAACAACCACAAGCGCTACGACTCGCCGCTGGCGTTCAACACCGTCCACGACGTCGTCTATCGGTGCGTCCTTCACCCCACCGCCGGGCAACTCGACGTCTGGATCGATCGGAGGCGAGTCATCTCGCTTCGGAATCAATCGATCGGCTATGCCCAGTCAGGCCACTACGCCTGTTTCGGGCTCTACTTCTCGGGAGGCGTTACCTGCCCGGTGGTCTGTGAGTTCGGCAACTGGGTGACTCCGAGCACTGCCAGCCTGAGCGGACGCACGACGCGCAGTCCGGCTTGGCCGACGCGCTGAGCCGCCCCTCTTGAGCTGAGGGCGCTGGACCGCGCCCTAGGCCCCCCTAGGGGGTAGACGAGAGCCGCGAGCGCTCAGCTACATGGGTTTAGGGTGCAGGAGCACGGTCGCCTTTTCGGTGGCCGTGCCTTTTTGCGACTCGGCGCACTGCACCGGCATCGCGCCTCAAATCCCGTCCCGTTCTGGGACAAACAGCCGTGTTTCCTCTCTGCGGACGCGCCGTGGCCGACGCCATTCGCCGCGTTGCGGAAAAGTTATCGTTATATTACTATTCACTAGCGAATCGGGAAACAGCTGTTAATACGGCAGATTGGCCCCGGAAAGCGATACGCAGGGGGCGTAAGCTCCAGTCTGAAAAAGAGTGGCACGAGCGGGGAGTTCGTGGAGCGAGGTGGGAGTCGTCAGATCGTGAACGGCGGTGTTGTTCACAATCCAGTGTTGTTGATGCGGACGATTGTACTCGTCCTGCCGGAGTAAATGCTATGGAGCCTACCAGCGCCTGTTCTCAGCTCAGCCTAACAGAGGACGATAGTCTGGCACTGTCGGCTAACCATGTTGCGGCCAACGATCGTCTACTTTTCACGGCAGTTGCCGAGGAGCCATCGGCCCTGGCGGTCCAGACTTCCGTCGCTCGAACTGAAATGTTCGTTGCTGCCCCCGCGCGGCCGGCGCGCTTCGAGCGCGCACTGGACTTGACGCTTGCCCTGCTCATCCTCCTGTTCGTGCTGCCGCTCATGGCGATTTGCGCCGTGGCCGTGCGCCTCACCAGTGAGGGGCCGATCCTCTTCCGTCATACGCGCATCGGCCTTAATGGCGAGGAGTTCACCTGCCTGAAGTTCCGCACTATGGTCGTCGACGCGGACGCGGCCATCACCAGCGTTATTCAGCAATCGGGAAGCTGCAATCAGGAGTGGATCACGGTCCGCAAGCTGAAGCGCGATCCGCGCGTCACCTCGGCTGGCCGCATCCTCCGCAAATATTGCCTCGATGAACTGCCGCAGCTCTTCAATGTGCTTGCCGGCAACATGAGCATCGTGGGCCCGCGCCCCATCGTCACGGAAGAGATTGTCCGCTATGGGTCGGCATTCGCGGATTATTGCTCCGTGAAGCCTGGCATCACCGGTTTGTGGCAGGTCAGCGGCAGGCACGCGCTCTCCTACGAACAGCGCGTTCAGCTGGACTCGCAATATGCGCGTTCCAAGTCCCCGGCTCTCGACCTGTGGATCCTCACCTGCACGCTGCCCATCGTCGTTTCCGGGGGAAACATGTGAGCCAGCCCTCGCCACAGGGTCGCGCAGGAGGACTGTAATGTTGCGTATCTCAGGTTTGCTACTCATCCTGTCGCTAGCCGCGACGGCACCCGCTTCCGTGGGCGCTCAGTCGGTCGGTCCGGTACAGCCGATTTCGATTCCGACGGACCTCACGGGTCCGCGGGCCGATGCGGCGATCACGCCACTCGACCGGCTGGCCATTTCGGTATTCCGTGAGCCCGATCTTTCCGCCGAGGACGTCCCGGTTGACGAGAGCGGACGCATTGCGTTGCCGCTGATCGGTTCCGTCATGGCTGCGGGCAAGTCGACCGACGTGCTTGCCCTCGACATCGCCGCCAAGCTGAAGGCGTATGTCCGTCAGCCGGAAGTTGCAGTGCTGGTCAAGCAGGCCGCCAGCCGGAAGGTCACCGTGACTGGTTCGGTCATGCAGCCGGGCGTCTACCCGCTCGAAGGGCGCCTGACGCTCCTGCAGGCAGTGGCGCTGGCGCGTGGCCCCTCCCAGGTGGCGGCGCTCGACCAGGCGCTGATCTTCCGCATCCGCGACGGACAGCGGGTCGCTGCCCGGTTCAACCTCGACACGATCGCCAAGGGCAAGTCACCCGATCCGGAAGTGATCTCGGGCGACACCGTCGCGGTTGGCAGCTCGAAGACGAAAACGGCTTGGCGCGACATCGTCACCAGCCTGCACTCGTTCAACATTTTCAACGTCATTCCGTGAGCCGCGCGTCTTTGCGGACAGGAGAATAAGATGAATACGCTCGTCCCCACGATTCCCGGCGAACTGGCGCCGCTCGAATATAGCTATCCGGCCGCAGATCCGGTGCCGCAGTCTTCGTCGCTGTCCCAGTTCCTGGCTGCCATCTACCGCCAGCGCTACGCAGCGCTGGCGATCCTGGCGGGCGCAATCATCATCGGTATCGCCATCACGATGGCCATGCCGCGCCGCTACACGGCCATCGCCTCTGTCCAGCTGGACAACATGGCCCCCCGCGTTCTCGCCGACCAGGACCTCGACCCGCAGTCCAATGCGCAGGATGCCGCGCGCTTCATGCAGACGCAGGTGGACCGGCTCCAGAGCCGCAATGTTGCGGCGCTCGTTTCCGATACCCTGAAGGCTGACAAGTCGCCGGTCGTCCTGGAGGCCCTTGGCGTCGACGGTTCGGCGGACGGTCGCTTCCGTGAAGCTGCCATTTCGAAGCTTCAGGCCGGCGTCACTGCCGAGCTCGGTCTCAACACGAGGATCGCCAAGGTCGAGTTCACCAGTCTCGATCCGGTTGTATCGGCTCGCGCCGCCAACGCCTTCGCAGAAGCGCTTGCAGCCGCCAATCTGAACAGCAAGATCGAGACTTCCGAGAGCGCCAAGAAGTATCTCACCGGACAGCTTGCCCAGGCCAAGACGCGCCTCGAGTCCTCCGAGCGGCAGATGCTCGCCTACGCCCGATCGCAGAACCTCACCACGACGGTGATGCCCGAGAGCGGCGACAAGGGCGGCTCGCTGAGCGCCCAGCAGCTTGGCACTTTGACGGACTCATTGTCGGCCGCCACGGCACGGCGTATCGAAGCTCAGCAGCGCTGGCAGCAGGTGAGCCGTTCCTCCGCCACCGACTTGCCGGAAGTGCAGGACAACAAAGCGGTTCAGGACCTGGTTGCCCAGAAGGCGCAGCTGCAGGCCGCGCTCCAGGAAGATCGTCAGCGTCACACCGAGGAATATCCCTCGATCCGTGAGAGCGTTGCCAAGATCAAGGAGCTCGACGGGCAGATCAATGCGCTGTCGAACAACATCAAGTCGTCATTCTACGGCCGCTATGCCTCCGCTGCTCACGAAGAGCAGCAGCTTGCGGGCACCGTCGGCAATCTGCGCGGTGCAGCAATGTCCGAGCGCGAACGCAGCGTCGGCTACAACTCGCTGAGCCGGCAGGTGGAAACCAACCGCACGTTCTATGAGGGGCTGCTGCAGCGCTACAAGGAAGTCGCCGCAGCCTCGGGCGCGCCGTCGGCGAACGTGACGGTTCTCGACCGTGCTCTTCCGCCGCTTAACCCCAGTTCGCCCAATGTCGTCCGCAACATCTCGCTTGCGGCGATGGCCGGCGTCCTCCTCGCCCTGCTCTTCGGTACCGCCCGTGACCGCATGCATGACGTGGTGCGCTCGGCAGGTGAACTCGAAGGCAGGCTGCGGCTGCCGGCTCTCGGCGTCGTCCCGGCGCTCGGTGTCCAGCGTCGTCAGCTCGCGCTTGTCGACGGGCGATCGGCGCAATCGGAAGCCTATCACTCGATCGCCGTCTCTCTCGAGGGCGCGTCTCACGGAACACTGCCGAAGACGCTGCTGATCACCAGCAGCGCGGCCTCGGAGGGTAAATCGACCTCCGTTGTCGGCATCGCGGCCAGCTTTACGGCCATGGGCAAGCGAGTCCTCGTCGTCGACGCCGACCTTCGGCGTCCAAGCCTGCAGCACCTGCTGACCGAAGAGGGACCGGGTCTTGCCGACGTGCTCGCAGGCGGCGTTGAGCCGGCCGAAGCGATCCAGCGCAACGAAGACTACGGCTTCAACGTCCTGGGCGTTGGTACGCGCACGGACAGCCCGGTGACTCTCCTGTCATCGAAGCAGCTGCGGTCGGTTTGGCGCAAGCTCACCAAGGGCCATGACATCGTCATCATCGACGGCCCGCCAGTGATGGGCCTCGCCGATGCAGTCCTCCTCGCGCGCAGCGTCGAGGCGGTGCTGGTCGTCGTGGAGGCCAATCGCGTGCACTCCAGCCAGGTTGATCTTGCTGTTTCCCGCTTGCCCGGCGTCAACGTGCTCGGCGCCGTGCTGACCAAGTTCGATCCGAAGGCGGCGGGCGTCCGCTACGGCGGCACGGATTACTACGGCTACTGACGCAGCGAACACGAACCGTGGCAACAGCAGGTTTTCAACGCGTGGGCTCGCGGCCCCTTCGCAGCCCGGCAGCGCCGGCACTCGCCAAGGCACCGGTGAGCTACAGTCCGTTCGCTCGCACGATAGCGACGATCGGGTTCGCGCTGTTGCTGATCACGAACGTCGCGCTCCCGACGTGGAAGGTCGCGGGTTTCCCGGATCGCGGCATTCTCGCGATTGTCATTCTCGGGACGCTGTGCCTGCTGTGCTTCGACCGGACGGCTGCAGCCTATTACAGGAATAAGCTGCTCCTCGGGATCGTCGCGGGGCTCGCCGTGGTAGGCATTTTCGTGAGCCTCGCAAACGGTGGCGACCCCGCCGAGATCGCGTCCCAGCTGATGCAGGTGCATCTGCAGACCGCAGTCACCATCATGGTCGCCGCTACCCTGGCGAGCATCGCCGGCCCGAAGCCCTGTATCTACGTGATTGTGGCGGTGATCGGCGCGAGCGGCATTGTCGCAGTGCTGCAAGTCCTGGGAGTCCATCAAGGCTGGACGTGGCGTGAGGCGCTTGGGTCGATCGTCACCGACGACCAGGACGCCTTTGACAAGGCTGCCGCGCGTCGCCCGATGGGGCTCTCCTATTCGCCGATCCAGCTCTCGACGCAGCTTTGTCTGGCCTTCGCCGCATACACGGCGTGGTTAGACAAATCGAAGCGGAAGCCAGGCACCGCACCATACGCGGATCCCGCCGTCGTGATCGCCCTCCTGGTTTTCCTGGCAGTGTGCGTGGCAAGCGGCACGCGTTCGCCGATCCTCGGCGGTGGCGTATTTTTCGCGCTTTATTCGCTGACGCGCCGGGGCTCGTGGCTTCCGGTGCTCGTCGTTCTCGGCGGTGGCTTTCTTTACTTCGCCTGGCCGATGGTCATCGCGCTGTTCGAAAAGACGCAGCCGCGGATGCTCACGGTCACGGACAATTCGGCCGACGGCCACGTAACCCTCGCCTACTACGGCCTTCTGCTGATCCGCGACAACCCGCTCGGCTACGGCCTAACGTTCAAGCCGTTTGAGCATTGGGCGCAATATTGGAGCGTGCTCTACACCATGCCGAGCCCCGGCGGCACGCAATCCAAGCAGCTCCACGACTATGTGCTGAACATGCTGACCACCTATGGCATCGGTCTGCTGCTGTTCGTCCCCTGGACGGTGAAACTGCTCGCGCAGGCGCGCGCATCGCTGCTGTTCTTCGTGCCGTACATCATCCAGATCCTGTTCCATAACTCCGGGCCGTTCTGGGGTGACGCAATCATCTGGTTTGTGATCGCAGCCGTGGCAGCGCAAGAGACGCAGGCGGCGACGCGGCCGGCGGTCCGGCAGCCGCCCCGCAACGCCGCGCGACCGATCCGCTTGCAGCCCCTGCAGTCAGCGCGTCCGGGGACGGTGTTCCCGCATGCTTAAGCTCAGCATTCTCGTCGCCGCTCCGGTGCTTGCGAGCTATGCCTTGTCAGGCGGAATGCCCGCGGCGGACCGCTCCACGAACGTCGCCTATTCGAAGATCGTCGACCACCTGCCGCTTCCGCTCGACCTGCGGCCGCTGGCCCCCGGGACGGCGCTGCAGGTGAATGCCCATATCCCGTTCTCGAACCGGCCGATCGTTGCTGCAGCGCCGTTCCGCTTCAAGGGCAAGAGCGACAGCCGCGAACGCGCGCTCGAGTGCCTGACGGCTGCCGTCTATTACGAGGCGGCAAGCCAGGACAGAGCGGGCCAACAGGCCGTCGCGCAGGTGGTTCTCAACCGCGTCCGGCACCCTGCCTTCCCGCAAAGCGTGTGCGGCGTGGTGTTCCAGGGCTCGACGCGGTCCACCGGCTGCCAGTTCAGCTTCACCTGCGACGGGTCGCTGATGCGCAATCCTCAGAGCGCCGCCTGGTCGCGCGCTCGCGAAGTTGCCGAGGAGGCGCTGTCCGGAACCGTCGACGGCGCAGTCGGCCTCTCCACCCATTATCATGCGAACTATGTCGTGCCTTACTGGGCGACGAGCCTCGCCAAGAACGTCCAGGTCGGGGCGCACATCTTCTACAGCTGGCCTGACGCCTGGGGTGCCCCCGCCGCGTTCAGCCGCCGCCCGGCAACCGTGGAGTCGGATCCAGTGGTCCTCACTGGCGCAGCCCTGATGGCGCACGACCTGTGGCGCGTACCGGTTCCGGCAGCGCGGAGCCGCCTGACGTTCCACAGCGATCCGGCGATCGAGCTAGCCGGGGTAATCGACGTGCTGACGCGCCCGGCTTCGCCAAAAGACACGGCATATGAAGGCGAGATCCGCGGCTACTTCGCGAGCGTTGCGGGACACCCTGCGGTTGAGTTGATGCGGCACTCGCGTGGCGCAGCGGAAGTGCCGACCGTCGCGAGCCAGACCGCTTCGCTACTCCACGCCGCGAGCATGCCCGTTAGCGACGATCCAGCAACTGCAGCCGCGCAGGCCGAGCCAGCCGCAACACCCAGCCTGCCCGAGGCGATTCGCGACTTCGCGGAGAAGAGCGACTTCGCCTCGTTCCTTCGCAGCCATCGCGGGACCTATGCCGCCGCGGCCCGCAATGTCGCATCGACCGCGGCACAAGCGGCGTCCGACTGGCAGGCTTACAGCGGCATTCCGCTGCAGAACGCCAAAGTTACGCTGACCCTCACCGCTCAAGGCGATCTCGGAGCATCCCTGCCCGCCGATCGCGCCGCACATGCGCTGTTCTGGAGCGACCGCGGACGCGTTGCCGAAGCTGACCTCATCACCAGGTTCGGTCTGAGCCAGAACGATCTTCTGAAGCGCGCACGGGCCAGCTCCGCCAATGGGCCCCGTCCCGACGCTGCGCTGCTGAACAATGCAGCAGACGACATCGTGACTGCAGTGTTCCTGCGGGTGGCGGCACTGTCCCATCGCGATGCTGGCGCGCTCGTGTCATCAGGCAAGTGCGGCGGCGTGACCCCGCGCGCGCAACGCTTCGCGGCCAGGTTGAACTTCTACGAGCATCATCGCGATCAGTTCGCAACGCTCGCGGACTTCCTTCCCCTGCTCCTCTCCGGGGAGACTACGGAGCCGGCGGCAGCATGCGGCGCCCCGGCGCAGGTCCAGTAATGGCGAGCGCTCCAGCTTACGCCACCGTGGGTGGCAAGCTCGTCGTCGGCATGGCCGAAGCCGAAGAGCAGGCGCGAGAGCTCGCACGGCGAGTTCAGCACTCGGGCTGGAAGCCGGACCTGGTCCTGGGCATCGCCAATGGCGGCGTTCACCCCGCCCACTTCGCCGCTGCAGAACTTGGCGTGCCGGTGACCTACTGCACAGTTCAGCGGCGGACGAGCCAGCTCAAGCAGCGGCTGAAGTTTGCCCGCCGCGCGCTCTCCTCGCCGCTGTTGAAGCCGGTCGTCTACGCCCTGAATTCACGGCTTGATCGCGTGCTCGGCGGAGTGGGCAGCTCGGACTCGTCCTTCGCGGCAGATGTGACCCAAAAAGGGATTCTGCTGGTCGACGACTGTATCGACAGCGGGGCTTCGGTCGCTCACGTTCGCGCGATGCTTTTGCAAAGAGGGGTGAAAAAGGTCGAAGTCGCCGTGCTGAGCTGGACAACCAAGTACGATTCCATGGCGATGCACGGCGTCGCCCCGGATCATTGCCTGGGCCGCTCACTGCCCTGTTATCCATGGTCGGCGGACAGTCCGGAATACCCGGACTTTCTCCGTTGGATGACTGACCACGCACCGCCGCAACCGCCTTTGAGAGCGACCTCATAACCGAATCTGGGAGAGTTCCTGTGGAGTTCAGTAACCTATCAACCAAATACCTCGGCGACGTCGCCACGACGTACAATGCCGAGCGCGTCGGCCAGAAATGGCAGTCGGAGCAGGCTGCTGCCGATGAGCTGCTTGGCCGCGTCCCCGACGGTGCGACCGTTCTCGACGTGCCCGTCGGCACCGGCCGGCTCATGGAATTCTACAAGAGCCACAAGTTCGACGTCACGGGCCTCGACATCTCGCCCGACATGATCGGTCAGGCGCGCGCCGCCGCCGAAGCCAACTCGGTCGATGTCAAGTTCCAGCAGGGCGACATCCGCTCTATTCCGTTCGGCAACGACACTTTCGACCTGGTCGTTTGCCTGCGTTTTCTCAACTGGATCGACAAGGATGGCGTCGCCGCCGCCCTTGGCGAGTTGGCGCGCGTGAGCTCACGCAACGTGCTGATCGGTATTCGCTACCTTACCGCCTGGGGCGACATGAGTGTCGGATCGAAGCGCTTTGCGATGCGCACGGTCGGCATCCCGCGTTACCGGGCCCGCAAATGGGGGCTGGTCTATCACGAGAAGAGCTTCGTGCATGACCAAATCAAGGCCAAGGGCCTGCGGGTCGTAGAGTCGCGCCACGTCGAGCGCCGCTGGGATGGCACGGACTACGTCTTCTTCCTGCTCGAGAAAGAGCGGACCAAACCCAGTGCGTAACTCCGAACTCTTGGCACGGGCGTTCTCGCCGCGTGCGAAGGGCCAGGATGGCAGGCGAGCCGTGTGACCGAGCGTTCCCTTACTCACGAGACCATGTCGGGCCTGTTCTGGCAGAGCACGGTCGCCGGGGCGAATATCGTCATCCGCACCGGCGTGCTCATCCTGCTGGCGCGAACCCTGGAGCCCACTGCGTTCGGCCTGGTGGCGGCGGCGCTCGTCGTCACCACCGTAACGCAGGTGTTCAGCCAGATCGGCACCACGCAAGCGCTCGTCCAGCGGCTGACGATCACGGACGCGCATGTGCGGAGCGGCTTCGCGGTCGCGCTGTTCACGGGCGTTCTCGCGGCCATCGTGATTGCGCTCGGCGCGCCGTTGTTCGCGCTGCTGTTCCACATGCCCGAAGTCGCGGTGATCATCCGCGTTTTCGCCCTGCTTCTAATCCTGAACGGCATCGCCGCTGTGCCGATCGCGATGCTGCAGCGGGAGAAGCGATTCAAGAAGCTCTCGCTGATCGAGCTCATTGCGTTCAGCTCCGGCTACGGAGCACTGGGCCTGATCCTGGCCTATGCGGGCTTCGGCGTGTGGTCGCTCGTCATCGCGCAGCTAGCGCAGGTCATCATCCGCACCGTGCTCTACTTCCGGGCCTCCCGGCCGCGGATTTCACTGGTGCCGGACCGGACTGCAGTTCGCGAGCTGTATGAAGTTGGATCGGGGTTCTCGGCGGGGCAGATCGGCAACCTCGTCGCCACCCAGATCGATTATTTCGTCGTCGGGCGCTACCTCGGGGCTGCCCCGCTCGGCCTGTACAATCGCGCTTACCAGTTCCTGATGCTGCCGGCGCAGCTGTTCGGGACGGCCGCCGCGACGGTGCTGTTCCCCGCGCTCGCTTCGATCCAGGACCAACCGGAGCGCGTTGCCCGCGCCTACCTGCGTGCGATTGCGGTTATCGCGATGCTCACGCTGCCGCTGACGGGGGTTTGCATCCTCGTCGCTCCGGAGCTCGTCCAAGTCACTCTCGGCGCGCGTTGGATCGCAATGACGGTGCCGTTCCAGATCCTGATTGCCAGCCTCCTATTCCGGACCAGCTACAAGATCAGCGACTCCCTCGCCCTCGCAACCGGTGCGATGCGCAGCCGTGCGGTACGTCAGTGGATCTACGCGGCAGCCGTGGGCGTGGGCGCAGTCGCCGGTACGCCGTGGGGCCTGAACGGCGTGTCTGCAGGCGTCGCGGTCGCAGTGGTGCTGAACTTCCTGATGATGCTGCAGCTTGCCGTCGATCTTACGAAAATCTCATGGTCCACCGTGATCCGGATCCACGTCCGCCAGGCGCTCGCGGCGGTGCCGGTGGCAATCTGCACGGGGCTTTCCGTGGCCGCTGCCCGACATTTCCACCTCGCAGACTGGCTCGTTCTGATCGTCGGCGGCGCTGCAGGCGCGGTGGCCTGGTTCGCGATGTGGTGGCGGTTCCGCTCCGTGTTCGGGGAAGAAGGCGCCTGGGCTTATCAGCTCGCTGCCGACCGTCTCGCGCCGTTTGCAACCAAGCTCAGATCGTCGAAGTCTAATGCACCAGCCGGATCACCGCGATCGCAACCGCAGCGACCACGAGCCACGACGCAATCGAGAGCAGAAATATGACTCTCATGCTGGCCGAGTAGGAAGCGCGATGCTCCACCGGGAAGCTGGACGGCTCGTCAGCCTCGAAGGGGCCCTCACGGACTTGGGTCTCTGGATCACCATGGTGCTCCACCGGAATCCTTCCCGGGCCGAGGCCTCTCGGACATTGCCTTCCAAGGTCGGCATCCGAACGCCGACACTGCCACTGTCGGCAGCCTTAACACTCCGGAATAGCAGTGGAAGCAATTTGTTGGCTCCCAGAGGCCGTTTAGCGGCCTTGAGGTCGCTACGATGACCACCGCGATATTGATTCTGATCATCGTCGCGGCAGCGAGCTTCGCAGCATTCGTTTATCCGTACCTTTTGTACCCGATGATGCTCGCTATGCTCCCCAAGCGGGCCGTGCAGGCACGGCCCGTGGATTGTTCGGTCTCGCTCCTGTTTTGCGCGTACAACGAAGCGCGTTCCCTGCCCGAGAAATTGAAGAACCTGCGTGAATTGAAAGCGGCGAGGCCGAGCCTCGAAATCCTCGCCTACGATGACAATTCGAACGACGGCACGTCCGAGCTCCTGGCGGCGGCTTCCGACATCCTCACCTGTGTGCCCGGAGCCGGGCGGACCGGCAAAGCCCACGGTATGAAGATCCTCGCCGCCAAGGCTCGCGGCGACATCCTCGTCTTCACCGATGCCAACGTTATCCTGGCGACTGACGCCATCGACAAGCTCCTGCCCTATTACGGGGACCCACAGGTCGGCGGCGTGTGCGGCACGCTCAAGTATCTGACGGATGAGCGCAGCGTCACGTCGGAGATCGGCTCGGCCTACTGGCGGCTCGACGAGAAGCTGCGCACGCTCGAGTCCGCTACCGGCAACGTGATGGGCGCGGACGGATCGATCTTCAGCGTACGCCGGTCGCTCTACCCCGATTTCCCCGACACCGTGCTCGACGACCTCACCGTATCGATGAGCGTGATTTTCGCCGGCAAACGCCTGATCAAGGCGAGCGATGTCGTCGCCTACGAGGGATCGGTCGCCGAACGATCCGAGGAACTGCGCCGGAAGATCCGTATTGGTGCCCGCGCCTCTCACACCCACGGCTACCTGCGCTCGCAGCTTCGCGGGATGCGCTTGGTTGACCGGTTCAAATACAATTCGCGCAAGGTGGTCCGCTGGTACGGCGCCGCCTTCCTCGCGATCGGCACCGTGAGCGCCGCTGCCGCAGCCCTGATGATCAGCCCGCTTGCCGGTCTCGTCCTGATCGCCGCCGGAGCAGGACTGTTCGCGCTGTGCCTGAAATCGCGCACAGGCGCGCTGAGCAAGATCGGCGAAATCCTGCTCGCCACTGGCGCAACGCTGCTGGGAGTGTTCCAGGGCTCACGCGGCCGCACGATGGCGACATGGTCGCCCGCGAAGTCGCGATGAAGGAGCCCGGCAATCCGGTTGACGGGCGGAAGCTGCGCATCAGCTATCTCTTCCCGCAGTTCCCTGTCCGCACGCAGGTGTTCGCGATTTCCGACATCGCTGCGCTGAGGGCGCAGGGCCACGCCGTCGCCGTTCACACGATGAAGCCGCCCCCTAGGAACGAGGCGGCGCTGCTGGCCCTGTGCGAAGTGCCGGGCGACCTGCCAATCATGCGGCCGACCCTGCGCGGTGCGCTGCGGTGGCCCGCGCTGGTCTGGAAATACAGGCAGGAGGCGGCAAAGCTTGCGGCAGAGGTAATCAAGTCCGCGCCAAGCTCGCCAGCCGTGGCCGCGTCCGCATTTCTTTGCATCCCGCGCGTGCTCGAGGTGCTCGACGAAACCAGGCGCTTCGGCAGCGAAGTCCTGCACGTGTTCTGGGCGCGCCACATCGGCATGACGCTCGCCGCCAGCGGCCTGGACGAACGACCGGTACTGCGAAGCGCCTTCGTTGGCGCCTACGATCTCGTCGCTGACGATTTCCTAGTCGATATGACGCTCGGGTCGGCGGACGTCGTGTTCTCTCATGCGGAAGCGAACCGCGCCTACGCCGAGTCCAAGGTTAGCGGCGTGCCGGTCCACATCGTTCACCGCGGCATCCCGTTGCCGCCGGCGGGTGACGACGAGGACCGGGATCCCAATCGCTGGATAACGGCGTCCGCGCTCGTGCCCGAGAAGAATGTCGAGGCAGTGCTGCGCCTGTTCGCAACCGCCCGTGCGCGTCAACCGGAACTCACTTTGTCGGTATTCGGGGATGGTCCCGATCGCCAGCGGCTGGAGAGCCTGGCCGTCAATTTGAACTGCGCGGACGCAGTGGACTTCGCCGGCCACGTGTCGCGCAGCCAGTTGTTCGCAGAGATGCAGCGCAGCGGCACGTTCCTGCTGCTGTCGAAAAAGGCTTCGGAGCGCCTGCCCAATGTCCTCAAGGAAGCGCTCTGGGGCGGCTGCGCCGTGATTGCGTCGCCCTCCGAAGGGATTGAGGAACTGATCCCCGACGATAGTATCGGCGCGGTGGTCGTCGATCCGGACGACCTCGCTTCGGCCTTCCTGCTCATCCGGCCCTTGCTCGATGAGACCGGAGAGCGCGCGAACGAACGCCGGAAGAAGGCGCGCCAGCATATCGCGGAGAATTTCTCGAGCGACCAGAGCATGAGCCGGTACGTGGGGGCCTGGCGGCAGAGCCTCCGGGCGAAACCCTCCCCGAAGTCGGCCTGGGATCGCCCCTCCGCGAAGATTGCTGCCGCACCGGAGGCTGCATGAGCGACGGCCTCCAACTCATCGAGTTGTTCGGCCTTCCCGGTTGCGGCAAATCGCTGGTCGCCGAGCGGATTTGTTCGCTTCACGACATCCGGTCCCGCTCGGACCTGTCCACGTCGTGGCAGGAGCTTCGTCGAATCGAGAAAGCTCGTCACCTCGCGGCTAGCTTCGCTGACATCTCGAGCGACGCGGCGATCGCCCAGCTGGTGGGTGGAGAGCGGATCGCCACCAAGCGCCCGCTTAAGCGCACGGCACGCCTGCTCGCCAAAAGCGCCTGGCTGCGAGCGCAGCGCGGGCGCCTGCTGCTCGATCAGGGATTCCTGCAGGACCTTTGGTCAATTCTGTATTCGGCGGACCGCATGGCACCCGATGCGGGCAGGATCGCGCGCGTGATATCCAGGCTCTACTTGGGCACGGACACGCACGTGGTATTCATCGACGTACCGCGTCGCTGCTCGGCCGAACGGGTGGCGCAGCGGACGCACGGCGACAGCCGGCTGGACGGCCTCGGCCAAACCGAAATCCTTGCTCGTCTCGATAGAAGCGCGCGGATCCCGGACGCCATCATCGAGGCAGCGGGTCGGGCAGGCCTGACGGTCCATCGGGTCGACGGCACGCAGCCATTCGATGCGGTCGTTGAGCAGGTCGGCACGATTGCGCAGCGATCCGCGAAGCCGCGGACAATGAGTCCCCTTTCCTCCCCCGCGCAGGCCGCGGCATGAAGCGGATCGGCCTGTCGATGGGCATGTCCCGGCGGAATTTCTGCGTCGCCGCCCTTGGCACGGCGGCAGCCGCCGGAGTCATCGCGCAGCGGCTCGCCGGTGCTCACGCAGCGGCGAACGATCACGGTTATGAGTCAACGCTGGTCGACGGCCTGACCCCGCCCTCGATCATGTGGAGCGGCCGCAAGTGGCGCTGCAACATGGGTTCGACCTGGCACCCCGGCATGGACTACTGCCTGCGCCGCGACGGCGGCAGGGCCCGCTTTGAAGTTCGGCCGACACCGTTCGATCGCGGCCAGAGCGAGAGCCAGCAGAAGCGCCGCTCAGAGCTCAGCGGCAGCGTGTATGGCGACAAGACCCGCCTGCCGAATGGCGTGCCGTTGTGGGGAGCATTCTCGTTCATCCATCACCGGTGGGCAGACCCCACAGGCATGGCCGATCTCGATGGCGCCGTTCACGGGCAGATCCACATGGGGTCGAAGTTCGGCGGTTCGCCAGCGCTCGCTTTCCGTCGCAACGGGCGAGGACAATTCGTCATCACGACGCGCGGTGAGTTCGAGCCGGACACCACTTCCCGCTGGCGCGCTTCATTGAGCTTCGATGAGGTCCACGACCTCGTCTACCGCGTCATCCTGGACGAGGCTGCCGGTGCTCTCGACGTCTGGATCGACGGCAAGAAGGTGCTCGAAGTCGGCAGTGCATCCATCGGCAGTCACTTCGCCGAGTCATATTGGAATGTGGGCTGCTATTGCTCGTCCGGCGTGACCTGCCCAGTCGTCGCCGAATATTCCAATCACGTCTACCCTGGTCCCCGCGACCTGACCGACCGGACCCAGCGCCGCCCGCCCTGGTAGATTTTAGCCTCCGGAGCTCGGCAGAATCCGTTCGAGTGCCCTGATCACGGTCCGCAGCGGCTCGGTCGACTGCTCCGTCTTCGCCATGGACATCGCCCCTGAGTATGCAGCGACCACCAAAGTGGCGAGCTCCTCCGGCGGGCGACCCGACCGACTCTCGTCCTGATGACGGAGACCATCGACGATCGCGTTTCTCCAGTCCTGGAAGATTGGCTGAAGCGCCTTCCGGAAGTCGCTGTCTGCGAACGCAAGCTCCAGCGTCAGGTTGTTGAGAGGACAGCCGCGGACCCTGCAGGCCTCATCCAACGCGTCGGCGATCGCGGTCATGGCAGTACCGATACCCTCCACCGGCTGCTGCGCCTCCAGCACCGGCTTGATCCAGCTTTGCTCGACCTCGGCGGCAACACGCTCCCGCACCACAGCGAGGCCGAGCGCCTTCTTGTTGGGGTAATGGTGGTGCAGCGCACCGCTGCTAACGCCGGCAGCCCGCATGATCGCGTCGATCGAGGTTTCGGAATAGCCGCGGTTCTGGAACAGTTCGGCCGCCGCATCGAGGATCCTGTTGCGGACGGCGGCAGGGTCGTTCTTCCTGCTGTTTAAGCGGACGCGCTTCGTGCTCATCCCGAGGCAGATAGAGATTCCGTTCGCCGGTTGACAGAACAGATTGAACAGTCTGTTTTACACCCGCGCTGTTTGAGCGTGATGGAGGGCAAATGGTCGAGGATACCCGGGCCGCGCTGAACCCGAGCCAATCCGCGGCGACCGCGCACGATGCAGCGCTGTGGCCGCTAGAGGGCCGAGTTCCCTATGCGCTCGCGGCGGCAATGCTCGGCGTGATATGGCTTGCAAGCCGCAACTTCATCAACGTGTGGCAGCCTGTCGCGGACGAGTTCCCGGCGCGGCAGATGGTCGTCTATGCGGCCGGCGTTGCAATGGTAGGCAGCGCCGCCGGGCTGCTGCTCCGCCGCACTGCTCAGGTCGCGGCGGTCATCCCGACATTGCTCTACCTGCTCTTTGTTTGGGGCTGGATCACGCGCATCATGCTGCTCCCGACCGTGTTCGGCACATGGTCGGGCTGTGGCGAGGAAATCGTGCTTGTGGTCGCCGGCGTGCTCCTGATCACGACCGACCGGCAAACGCTGTCGCCGCTACGAAACGTCGTCATGGGCTCGCGCGTCCTGTTCGGCATCTGCGCGGTGTCGTTCGGGATCATCCATTTCGACGCGCTGGAGCCAACCGCGAAGATGGTCCCAGGCTGGATTCCGGGTTCCGGTACCTTCTGGGCAATGGCGACGGGCGCGGCGCACGCCGCTGGCGGCATCGCCCTGATCCTGAACTTCCGTCCGCGCCTTGCGGCTCAGCTGCTTGCCGCCATGTACATGGTCTTCGACCTGCTCATCTGGATTCCCGGCGTAGCGGCAAATCCGCGCGACCCGATTGCCTGGGGCGGCACTGCGGTGACGCTTGCCATGGCCGCATCTGCGTTAGTTCTGGCGGATGCGATTGCGGCAACGCGGCGACCATCGAGGGACTTGGCCCACGCGCACTGACAGTGCGCTGCCGGCTGTCAACGGATTCTAGCCAGTGCGCTTGGAGTCCAGATGGTCGGCGAGCCTGAGTGCGAGCGTTATGATCGTCAGCGTCGGATTGGCCCAGCCGGCGGTCGCGAAGACCGAACTGCCAGCGACGTAGAGATTGTCATAACCATGGACGCGGCAGTCGGCGTCGACGACCCCCCGCTTTGGATCGTCGCTCATCCGCGTCCCGCCGAGTTGGTGGTAATTGGCGAGCGGGTGGTTACCGACCGTCCGGTCGACTGGCCATTGCAGGTCGGGATCGGAGAGCCAGTCGCTTGGCGTGGCCGATCCTTTCCCGAGCCGCCGCAGCTCGGCATCGAAGGTCCGCACCAGCACCCGCTGGCTGTGCTTGTCGATTTCGCTGAGCCGCCAGTCCAGGTTCGCTCTCGGGCTACCGAGTGCGTCACGCTCGTCTGACAGGATCACCCTGCTGTCCGGGTTCGGCGCCTGCTCTCCGCGAGTAATCAGATACAGGCTCGTCTTCCCGGCTTTCGCCTTCGCGCGCGCAACTCTCTCGCGCACGTGAGCCTGGAGCCACGCGCGGATACCGCGGTAAAGGTGATCGAGCGTGCGGCCCGTCCGCGTCGGATCGACCGAGTGCTTGATCTGGCTGTAGAGCTTGTTGCCAAGCGTAACGCCGTGTTTCGGGTCGCGCTGCAGCTTCATGGTGACGATGCCGTTGAGCGCCCTCTCCCGCTCCTGCGTTTCGTCTCCCAGGCGCAATGCGGGCGCGATCGGTGGCCCGCCCCGCATGTAGCGTTTCCTGAAAACCGACCACAGCTCAAACGACTGCGTGGTGTTTATCCTGGCGATGCGCCCCGCCGGATGCTCCATGAAGAAGCGGCCGACCTGATCGTGCGAATTGCCGATGCCGTTGGGCTCGACATCGTTCGAAGCAAGCAACAGGCGCGAGTTCTCGATCGTGCCACAGGCAACGACGAAGCGGCGGGCGCGCACCTGGAGCGTCGGCCCGCCAAGCGAGCGCACCTCCACCCGCTCGATCGCGCCGGCTTGGGGGCCGGCCCGCAGTTTCACGGCGTTGGCGTGCAGGAGGATGCGCAGCTTGGGCGAAGCGAACAGGTCCTTGGCCCGCGACGCTGCAAACCGCTCCCTGACTTCATCGAAGCGCCACAGCGCCGCGTCGATGCGGGCCGGATCGAACCCCGGATCGGCCACCCCAAGCGCAGCCCACACGTCCTCGTCGTAGTTGAACTGCCCAAGTTCGAGCATGTCGTGCGCTTGGCGGTAGTAGGGCAGCAGGTCGGCACGGGTGATCGGCCAGCCCGAGTGGGGGACCCATTCGCGGTTCCGGAAATCGATCGCGTCGAGCAGCGCGCACCGGCCGCCCCAGATGGCGACCGTCCCGCCGAAGAACCGAAGGCGCGACTGGTCGAGATCGTAATATGGCATGCCGACGTTGGCGCCGCGGTAGAGGTCCTGCGTCGCCTGCTCGAAATCGAGCCCGCCGCTTTCGAGCAAAGTGACGCTCTGGCCGCGCTCGGACAGCCGGCGCGCCAGCGTCAGCCCGGCAGCTCCAGCGCCGATAATGCAGACGTCGCTCACTTCGGCGCCGGCAGCGTCCGGCTCCTGGCGCAGGTCGATCAACATGCCACCGCGCTCACGCTACTTTCCTCTGGGCCTCGGCATAGGTCTGCTTCCACCAGCAGCCGAACATCGCGATCGCGTACAGGATCCGACCGTGGTTGGCGGCGCCGCTGCGGTGCTCGGCAATCAACTGGTCGACTGCATCGGGCCGAAGGAAGCCGCTTCCCGCGGCGCCGCTGTCGTGCCACGCCTCGCGCGCGAACTCGCTGAAGTCGCCGCGAAACCATTCCGCGAAGGGCAAGCGGAAGCCCTGTTTGCGTTTTGGCAGGGCGCCTTCGGGCAGCCAGGGCTCGACGGCCTTCCTCAGCACGTATTTGCCGGTCTTGCCTCGGCGCTTCATGTCGGCGGGCATCGTGAGGCACCAGTCCACCAGCGCATGGCTTAGGAAGGGCACGCGGGCTTCCAGCGAGAACGCCATGCTGGTGCGGTCGAGGCGGCTCAGGTGAGAGGGCGGCATGTGCGCCGTAAGGTCGGCAAGCATGAACTGCTGGAGGGGCGTAAGGGCCTGCGCCTGGGGATCCGCGAAGTACTCCTGCTCGAGGCGGGCAAACGGCGCGGTGGCCTCCTGGCGCGCGTGGAAGCCGGGATCATACAGGCGCTCGCGCAACACAGCGGACGAAATCTGTGTTCGGGCGAAGAAGCGCTGGTAGCTGCTCTCCAGCATTGCCGTATCGCGCCAGCGGCGGGCGTTCTGCGACCAGTAGTTCCAGCGGTGCGATCCGGTTTTCGGAAGGCGGTCGATCAGCGCCGCTGCCGGCCCGAGGGCCCTGAACAGCGGCCGCATGCGCGCCGCGTTCAGCGCGTTGCGCTGGCGCTTATAGCCGGCGAAAATCTCGTCCGAGCCGTCTCCACAGAGCACGACCTTCACGTGCTGCGACGCCAGGCGTGAGAGGTGCCAGTGCGGCACGGCCGAAGTCGCGGCGCAGGGCTCGTCGAACGCCGCCTGCACCGACGGGAGCAAGTCCCCGGCTGCCTGGGGAGTCAGCGGCAGCACGATATGCTCGCAGCCGAAGTGCTGCGCCAGCCGCGCCGCGGCATCGGTCTCGTCGACCGAGGTATTCGGAAAGCCGACGGTGAACGCTTTCACCGGCTTCGATGAGTGGCGGGCCATGACCGCTGTGACTGCCGCCGAGTCCACGCCCCCGGACAGGAAGGAGCCGAGCGGCACGTCGGCAAGCATGTGCTGTGCGACGGTGCGGTCCAGATGCTCGCGCGTGGCCTCGACCCAGTCCGCCTCGCTGAGGTCGGTCCGCTCGCGAAACTGGGGGCGCCAGAACTCGCTGACCGTCGCCTCTCCCGTTGGACCGATGCGCAACAGGTGACCCGGGTCGAGCGTGCGCACCTGCCGGAAGATCGAGCGCGGGCGGAGGATGTGGCCGAAGGTGAAGAAGTCGTGGACCGCGCGCTCGTCGATGTCGAAGGCGTGCCCGGGAACGGGGAGCAGGGCGCGGATCTCCGAACCGAAGGCGATGCCGCCGTGCTGCTCGGTGATGTAGAGCGGCTTGATGCCGAGCGGGTCTCGCGCCAGCGTCAACGTCCGCATCGCCCGGTCCCAGATCGCGACGGCGTACATCCCTTCCAGCTTGGTCCAGGCATCGTCCCCCCAGGCTGCAAAGGCGGCGAGCAGCGTTTCGGTGTCGCTGTGCGAATGGAAATGCACCCCCTTCGCCGCCAGCGCGGGCCGCAGATCGAGGTGGTTGTAGATCTCGCCGTTGAATACGATCGCATAACGACCGTCCGGAGTTTCCATCGGCTGGTGGCCGCCGGCGATGTCGATGATGCTCAGCCGCCGCATGCCAAACCCGAAGTCGCCTTCGGTCATGTAGCCGTGATCGTCAGGGCCGCGATGGACGATGCGGTCGTTCTGGTTCGCGACGACCTCTCGCGGAACGTCCCGCCCGCCTCGTCTGTACCAGCCCGCTATGCCGCACATCGTCTTCGTCCACTCGCACGCACCTGCTGCGCGGTCACCGCCTAATCAGTTTAGCGGAGCGGCTCCAGCGCAATCTCCGGCGGTGCAGAGCTAGCGAGGGGCGGCTGCCCTGGAGAGGTCCACTTGAGCGACAGGCGGACCATCCTGCCAGCCGCCGCCCAATGCCAGGAACAGGCTGACGAGGTCGTCGGAGAGCTGCCCCCGCGCTTGTGCGAGCGAAGTTTCGGTCTCGGAGAGCGACCGCTCGGCGTCGAGCACGATCTGGAAGTTCTCGCGGCCGGCCTCGTAGCGAAGCCGCGCAATTCGCGCCGCCTCGCCGCTGTTGGCGCGCGCGCGTTCGAGCGTCGCGACCCGCTCGAGATCGTTGGAGTAAGCCGCCAGCGCGGTTTCCGTCTCCCGCAAGGCGCCGAGCCACGTGCCGTCGAAGCGCGCGAGCGCCGCCTGGGTGGAAGCCTGCGCCTGCGCGATCCGCGCCCGGGCCGCTGCCGTGTTGGGGAAGGTCCAGCTGATCAGCGGACCCAGGCCGAAGCGCAGGCCCGACCCACGGGCCAGGCCGCCGAGGGAGGTCGCGGTCGAGCCCACCGACGCTCCAAGGCTGATATCCGGGTAGAGGTCGGCCGTTGCCACCCCGATGCGCGCGGTGGCGGCGGCGAGTTGCCGCTCCGACTGACGGATGTCGGGACGGCGAGCGAGCAACGCCGCGACGCTGCCGACGGGGATCTGCTGCTGCAGCGTCGGAGTCACGACGCAGGTCAGGGCTTCCGGCGGAAACTCGGCTGGTGGACGACCGGTGAGGACGGCAAGGCGATAGACAGCGCTGCGCTGCTGCGTGCGCAGGGTCGGGATGGTCGACCGCGTCAGCTCCAGCTGCGCGCCGGCTTGCCCCGTTTCCAGCGCCGTCGCGCGCCCCCCTTCGAACAGACGGCGCGTCAGGTCGAACGTCTGCTGCTGCACGCGAAGGCTCTGCTCGGCGACCTGGATCTGCCGGCCCGCATTGCAGGCGTCGGAATAGCTGCGCGTAGTCTCCGCAGCGACGGTGATCCGCGCGACGTCCAGCGCCGCCTGGACAGCGCCGACATCTGCGCGGCTTGCCTCCGTCGCCCGGCGAATGCGGCCGAACAGGTCGAGCTGGTACCCGACGTCGATACCCGCATCGAAGGTCGTACCCGTGGGACCTGCTCCCGACTGGCCGAGCGACTGACCCGATGCGCGCCCGTAGGTTGCGCTTCCCGAAATGGAGGTCGTCGGCAGCCGGGCTGCCCTCGTCTCGCGAAGTGCGGCCTGGGCTTCGGCAAGGTTGGCGGCTGCAACGCGCAGGTCCGTGTTCGCCGAGAGCGCTTGCTGGACCAGACGGTCGAGCACCGGATCCCGGAACAGGCTCCACCAGCGCCCGGGCGGCTCTTGGGTCGTGAACGCCGGTGAGGCCGATCCGACGAACGCCGGCTGCCCCGGCGCGATTGGGGCCGGTGCATGATAGTTCGGCCCGACCGTCGTGCACGCTGACAGCGCCGCGAGGCTGAACAACCCGAGAGTCTTGCGGATCATCGGCGGTGGTATCCTACTCGGCCGCCGGCAGCGGTGCTGCTGGCCCGGCTTGGACTTCGGCATTCGTGCGCTTGCGCCGCTGACGGCGCAGGCTGCGCGCGACCACATAGAAGACCGGCGTAAAGATCAGCCCGAACAGCGTCACGCCGAGCATCCCGAAGCTTACGGCTGTGCCTAGGGCCTGACGCATCTCGGCCCCTGGCCCCACGGCGATCGCAAGCGGGATGACGCCGAAGATGAAGGCGAAGCTGGTCATCAGGATCGGCCGCAGGCGCTGGCGGGCGGCCGTCACGGCAGCGTCGAAGCGGCTCATGCCGTTATGCTCTTCTGCCTGCTTGGCGAATTCGACGATGAGGATCGCATTCTTCGCGGCAAGCGCGATCAGCACCACCAGCCCGACCTGGGTCAGGATGTTGTTGTCCATGCCACGCAGGTTCACGCCAACCATGGCCGCGAGGATGCACATCGGCACGATCAGGATCACTGCGAGCGGAAGCGTGAGCGCTTCGTATTGCGCGGCAAGAACCAGGAACACGAACACCACGGCAAGGATGAAGATCAACGCCGAGCTGCTCCCGGCCGCCTGCTGCTGCAGCGCGAGGCCCGTCCATTCATGGCTGAACCCTTCCGGCAACGTCTTGGAAGCGAGCTGATCCATGGCCTGGAGCGCAACGCCGGACGAAACGCCCGGCGCGGCCTGGCCCTGAAGCTCGACCGCGGGGAACAGGTTGTAGCGCACGACGCGCGTCGGCCCGCTCTCGTTGCGGAGCGTCGCCACGGCCGACAGAGGCACCATCGCACCGCTCGCCGATCGCACCTGCAGCCTGCCAATGTCGGACAGGTCCTGCCGTGAAGTCGGCTCTGCCTGCGCAGTCACGCGGAACGTGCGGCCGAGCAGGTTGAAATCGTTGACGTAGGTCGAGCCGAGATAGGTGCCGAGCGCTTCGTAGACCTGCGCCGGCTGGACGCCGAGCAGCTGCGCGCGATCACGGTCGACATCGGCCTTCACGCGCGGCGAGCCGGTGTTGAACAACGAGAACACCTGGGTGACCTGCGGAAGCTGCGCCGCGGCTCCCATCATCTGCCCGGTCAGGCCCTCCAGCGCCTTGTAACCGGCGCCCGAGCGGTCCTCGAGCATCATCACGAACCCGCTCCCGGTGCCGAGCCCCGGCACCGCGGGCGGCGAGATGAAGAATACGCTGGCGCCTTCGATCGCGCCGACCTTCATCGTCAGCTCCTTGGAGAGCTCAACGGCGGACAGACCCGACTTGCTGCGATCATCCCAGTCGGACAGCTTGAGGAACATCGTGCCGGAGTTGGACGCCTGCGAGAAACTGGCCCCGTCGAGCCCGGCGAAGGTGGCGATGTCGACCACGCCTTTGGAGTTGCGGGCGATCTGCGCCGTATCGCCGAGTACCTGGCTGGTTCGCTCGAGCGAGGCGCCCGGGGGCAGCTGCACGACGCCGATCAAGAAGCCCTGGTCCTGTTCGGGGATGAAGCCAGTTGGCGTCGCCATCAGCCGCCAGCCGGTTAGCACAAGCAGGCCCGCATAGATGACCAGCATGATCGCGGTCTTGCGAACCAGACGTCCGGTCAGCTGCCCATAGCGGTCGGACAGCCAGTCAAACCCGGCGTTGAACTTGGCAGCGCCCATGCGCAGCGGCCGCTGCCACCGCGGGATGGTTTCGTCGTGATGGTCCTGGTGCGGGCGGAGCAGCAACGCCGCCATCGCTGGCGAAAGAGTCTGGGACACGAGCAGCGAAATGATTGCCGCCGAGGCGATGGTGACGGCGAACTGGCGGTAGAAGATCCCCGGAATGCCCGAGACGAACGCCGTCGGGATGAACACGGCCGTCAGCACCAGGCCGATCGCGATCAGCGCGCCCGATACCTCGCGCATCGTCTGGTGCGCGGCCTCCCTCGGCTGCATGCCGTTGCGGATATGGCCTTCGACGGATTCCACGACGACGATTGCGTCATCGACGACGATGCCGACAGCGAGCACCAGTGCAAACAGCGAAAGCGAGTTGATGGAGAAGCCGAGCGCCAGCTGCACCGCGAAGGTGCCGACGAGCGCGACCGGTATGGCCAGGATCGGGATGACCGCGGCGCGCCAGGTCTGCAGGAAGATCAGTACGACGATTACAACCAGCAGGATCGCCTCGAACAGCGTCTCCTGGACCGCTGTCACCGATGCCGAGACATATTCTGTCGGATTGTAAGGGATTGTGTAGACCAGCCCGGGCGGGAAGTCCTTCGAGGCCGTCTTCACCTCCGTGATCACGCGCTTGGCGGCATCGAGGGCGTTCGAACCCGGTTGCTGCACGATCGCGAGAGCGACTCCACGCCGTCCGCTAAACGAACCCCGGATGCCGTAATCCTGGCTGCCGAGCTCGACGCGGCCGACATCCCGGACACGGGTGATCTGGCCGTCGGCGCCGGTCTTGATGACAATGTCCGCGAACTGCGCCGGGTCGGTCAGGCGGCCCTGCACGTCGACCGGCAGCTCGAACGCCGGATTGCCCTTGCCGAACGGCGGCTGGCCGACCGAACCTCCGGCGACCTGCACGTTCTGGCTGCGCAGGGCCGTGACGATCTCACCGGCGGTGAGGTTCAGTGCGGCCGCGCGGTCCGGATCGATCCAGACCCGCATCGCGTAATTGCCGCCACCGAACACCGTCACTCCGCCGACGCCAGGAATGCGCAGCAACCGGTCGCGAAGGTTCGAATTGGCGAAGTTGCCGATGTAGTCGATATCGAGGTTCGGATCGGTCGACGTCAGGGCAACGATCATCAGGAAGCCCGACGATTGCTTCGCTACGGTCACGCCGGTCTGCCGGACCTCTGCCGGAAGCCGCGGCTCGGCAAGCGCAACGCGATTCTGAACGAGCACCTGGGCGGCATCGAGATTGGTGCCTGGCTTGAACGTGACCGTGATCGTCGCCTGCCCCGACGACGTCGAGGATGACGTCATGTAGAGCATGTTCTCGACGCCGTTGATTTCCTGCTCCAGCGGCGCGGCGACCGTCTCCGCCATCGTCTCTGCCGATGCGCCCGGGAACACCGCGTTGATTGCGATCGTCGGCGGGGCGATCTCCGGATACTGGGAAAGCGAAAGCTGCGGGTAGGCAAACGCCCCGATCAGGACGATGAAGACCGACACCACGGCCGCGAAAATCGGCCGTTCGATGAAGAAGTGCGAGAGTCTCACGCGCCGTTGCCGCCAGCAGGTGTCGCGATCGAGGACGGCGGCGCCAGCGCCGGACTGGCGTTTGCGTCAGGCCCACCGGTCATCGTGATGCGGCCCGGGTGCGGCTTGACCTTCTGCCCTGGCCGGGCGCGCTGAACGCCGTCGATGATCACGCGGTCCCGGGCGGAAAGTCCCGAGCGGACGACCCGCAAATTGCCGTTGAGCGGACCAAGTTCGACCGGGCGCGACACCACCGTGCCGTCACGCGCCACGATATAGACAACGCGCCGCGCCGCGTCCGTGACGACCGCGGTGTCGGGGATCAGCAGCGCCGGATAGGGCCGCGAGGCCATCAGGCGCATGTGCCCGAACATGCCGGGCTTAAGGAAACCGTCGGGGTTGGGAACGACGGCGCGCGCCTGGATGGTGCCCGCGCCTGGATCGATGACGTTGCCGACGAAGTCCAGAGTGCCGGAATGGACGTAGCTGGTCTCGTCCTGCAAGCGGATCCGGACCGGCGTTCCGGCCCGGTCGCCCGCGTGCTGGCGCTGGTACTTGAGAATCTGCGCCTCCGAACTGTCGAACGAGAAATGCAGCGGATTGGTCGACACGATCGTCGTCAGCACTGTCTGGTCCGCAGTCACGGCATTGCCGGGGTCGACTCGCCGGCTCGAGATCTGGCCGGAGATCGGCGCCATCACGCGCGTGAACCCGACGTTGAGCTGCTGCGCCCGAACGGCTGCCTGGCTTGCGGCCACATCGGCCTGCGCGCCGCGGAGAGTCGCCTGACGAGTCTCCACCTCCTCGGTGCTCGCAGCCCTGGCAGCGGCGAGCGTCCGCGAACGTGCAAGCTCCGTCCTCGCGTTGACGACGGCGGCCTGAGCACGGGCAAGCTGGGCCTGAGCCTGCGCGAGCGCCGCCTGCGCCGGCCGCGCGTCGATCGTGAAAAGAAGCTGCCCCTTCCGCACGAACTGGCCGTCGCGGAAATAGACCGCCTGGAGATACCCGGTCGAGCGCGGCTTCACGTCGACGCTGTTCACCGCCTCGAAGCGGCCGACGAAGTCGTCCCAGTCCACCACGTCCTGCTGGACCGGCGTCGAGACCGTGACCGGCATCGGCGGCGGCGCGGCCGGCTGCTGCCCGCCCGACGAACAGGCAGAAACAGCAATGGCCAGCAGAAGCGTGAGAATGCCCGCGAGCGCGAGTCTCGTTCCAGTCATCGTAACTTTCCGAAGAGAACCGCGAACGCAAAAGGCGGTGAGGCAGCGCCCGCTACGCTCCGGTCAGAATGATGTCAACGACTGTAGACATTTTTCCGTGGATGAGTTGACCGGCCGCCGATTGACCTAGACAAGCACTGACGTGTCGCCCCGAACCAAGAATGCCGCCGCTACCCGGCAGGACCTCCTGGCGTCGGCCCGCGCCCGCTTCCTCAGCCAGAGCTATGACGACGTCGGCCTTCGGGACATTGCCGGTGACGTCGGCGTCGATGTCTCCCTCGTTGGCCGGTACTTCGGCTCGAAAGAGGACCTGTTCAGGGAAGTGGTCCGCGACGGCACGACAATCCTTCAGCCGGGTGTCACGTCCCGGTCCCTGCCCTGTTTTCTGGCGCAGCTTGCGCTGGAACACGAACCTGGACGCAGCCGCCAGGAAATCGAGCGGCTGCTGATCATCCTGCGCTCCGCATCCTCGCACAAGGCTGCCGCGGTCGTGCGCGATGCCATCGCCGAGGACGTGCTGGAGCCGATTGCCGGTCTCATCGGCGGTACGGACGCGGGCATGAAGGCCAGCCTCTGTCTCAGCGTGCTGATGGGCATGACCATCCTGCGCGAGATCATGTCGGTGGAACCGCTCTGCCAGTGCGACCACCAGATGATCCGCACCAACCTCACCCGCCTGCTCTCCTCCGCGCTCAGGGAGACTGACGGACCGGTGATCGCTTACGGAGTGCTCAAGGACTGAGTGCTGGCTGGGGCGGCAGGATTCGAACCTGCGAATGCCGGTACCAAAAACCGGTGCCTTACCACTTGGCGACGCCCCAGCAGCGGCGCCCGCGAAAGCGCGGGAAGCGCGGCTTATAGTGGCGGCGGCTCGACTTGAAAGAGGCGATGGGGTGTTCGCCCGATCCGGACTATGGTCGCGCAATGACCGAGGCAGCGATCCGCGATTTCCATGCGCACATCTACTACGATCCGGATGAGGTCGATCTCGCCAGGCAACTTGCGGCGGCGGCGCAGGCGCGCTTCCCCGTTGCGGTCGGCCATTTCCATCTGCGCCCGGTTGGCCCCCATCCGCGTGGCAGCTGTCAGCTGACCGTCCCAACCGAGTTGTTCGGGGACGTTGCGCAGTGGCTGGCACTCAATCGCGGGCCGCTGACGATCTTCGCGCACGCGGAGACCGGCAACGACCTGGCCGACCATAGCAAGCATGTCATCTGGTTCGGCCAGAGCGAGCCACTCGAGCTGTCGATCTTCGACTAGGCGTTCGGAATGCGGCCGTTGACGAGGTCGTCGTAGTCTTTCGCGAGCTGCCGCGTCAGGTCGCCGACCACGAAATTCCACGGGCCGACGCACTGCACCGGCGTGACTTCGGCGGCGCTGCCGGTGAGGAACATCTGCTCGAAGCTCTCCAGCTCCTCGGGCCAGATCGGCCGCTCGACGACCTCGACGCCGCGTTGCCGGGCCAGGTCCATGACCGTCCGCCGCGTGATGCCGTCGAGGAAGCAGTCCGGTGTCGGCGTGTGCAGCGCTCCATCGCGCACGAAGAACACGTTTGCGCCCGTCGCTTCGGCAACGCGGCCACGCCAGTCCAGCATGAGCGCGTCGTCATAGCCGCGTGAGTCCGCATGCTGCTTGGACAAGGTGCAAATCATATAAAGGCCGGCCGCCTTCGACTCCGATGGCGCCGTGTAGGGTGCCGGCCGGCGCCACGGGGCGACTTCGAGGCGGATGCCCTTGGCGGCAACTTCCGGGTCGAAATACTTCCCCCACTGCCAGGCGGAGATCGAGAGGTGCGGCCTGGTGTTTCCGGCGGCGACGCCCATCGATTCCGATCCGCGCCAGGCCAGGGGGCGCATGTAGGCGTCGGTCCAGCTGTTCGCCTCCAGCACCTGCTTGCAGGCTTCGTTGATCTGCTCGACCGACCAGGGCAGCTCGAAGCCGAGCAGGCTGGCGCTCTTGCGCAGCCGCTCGCTGTGCTCGTTCAGTTTGAAGATGACGCCGTTATAGGCGCGCTGCCCTTCGAAAACGCTGCTCGCATAGTGAAGGGCGTGGGTGAGGACGTGGACTTTGGCATCGCGCCACGGAACGAGCTCGCCGTCCATCCAGATCCAGCCGTCGCGGTCGTCGAAATTGCCTTGCTGTCGAGGAGCCATCAGGCGCGCCTAGGGCAGGCGGGCGGCCTCGGCAAGTTGGCGGCCCCGGTCGGTGGCCGCCTCGATCGTCTGTCCGACGAGCGCATCGAGCCCTTCGTCGAGAATCGCCAGGCCCGCCTCTGTCGTGCCGTTGGGGCTCGCGACCCTGCGGGCGATCTCGTCCATGCTTTCACCGGCCGATGCTGCAAGCCATCCGGTGCCCAGCACAGTCTCGAGAGCGATAGTCGATGCGATCTCATTCGACAGGCCACGCGTCTCGCCGGCTTTGGTCAAGGCAGCGATGAAGCGCGCGACATAGGCCGGGCCCGACCCGGCGACTGCACCGACGGCCGAGAACTTGGCCTCGTCGGCCATCCAGGGTGCGAAGCCAAGCGGCGCGAAGATCTGCGCAAGGTCCAGCCGCGTCCTGTCATCCGCATCCTCGCTGTAGAGGGCAATGACCCCGCGGCGGATCGCGACAGGGATGTTCGGCATAGCGCGAACAATCGCACCGGCGGCGGGGAAGCGCTCCCGCAACGCTGCGGCCTCGACGCCGGCAAGCAGGGACACGATTGTCGGCCCGCCAATCAGCCAGTTGGCGAGTTCCGGCGCCACTTCATCCAGCTTCTGCGGCTTGAACCCGAGCACGACCAGCCGCGCCGGCACGCCTGCATCCTCGAATGTCGTAACCGTACGCACGCCCGTGACCGGCAGACCGCTTGGCCGGATCACGACGGCCGAGGACAGGTCGATGCCCGCCGAGCGCCAGCCGCCGACCATTGCCTGGCCCATGTTGCCGCAGCCAACGAACCAGGTCGGCTCGGGGAGTCTCGGAATATCCGTCATCAGTGGCGCCCCTCAGGCCTCGCCGTGCGTGTCGATGAGCGCCGCTGCAATCGCTTCGCTGGGCGACTTCCCGCCCCACAGGACGAACTGGAACACCGGGTAGAAGCGCTCGCATTCCTCGACCGCAGCTTCAGCGATCGCTTCCGCCTGCTCCAGGCTGAGACCGTCATCCTCGCGCGCGTCCAGAATTGTGGAATGGCGGAAGACCACAAGCCCCGACCCCGACCACAGCTCGAAATGGCCGAGCCAGAGCTGTTCGTTGATGAGGCTCAGCGCCTCGTGGACTGCGGAACGCTTTTCGGCCGGAACCTTGATGTCCGGGAACGCCAGGAATTGCAGCACCTGGTCCTCGGGCCGCCACACGCCGCGAAGCTCATACTGGGCCCAGCTGCCGGTGGCGGAAGCGACGATCTCGCCTTCGCCGGTGCGGTCGCAACCCCAACCGCGCGCCTCGAAATACTGCTCGAGAACCTCGATCGGAGCACCGTCGTCGCGCTCCTCCTGGACGTCTTCCTCGCTCAGGTTCACGCGTCCGGTCCCGCCTTCGGCTTGGGGGGCCGCTTGGCTCCCGTGGTTCCGGCGACTGGTCCAGCGACTTTCGCTTCCAAAGCGGCGATGCGGGCCTTCAGGATGTCGTTCTCGTCGCGGGCGGCAGCGGCCATGGCCTTCACGGCCTCGAACTCGTCCCGTCCGACGAAATCGGATCCGGCCATCCACTCGCGAAACTTCTCGCGCGCCGAACTTTCCGCCTCGCGGCTCATTCCCGCGAAGGTGCCGGCGAAGCCGTTCACCATCTTCACGAAGTCGTCGAACAGCCGGTTTTCGGACTGCATCGCATGTCTCCCTTTCGGCGCGGAAATAGGGATTTGCACCGCATTCCGCCACCCCGGCCGCCCAGACTATCCCCAACTGCGGGAGGATATCCCCAGTTATCGAGTGCCGAGCAGCGAGACTCCGGCGCCGGGATTGAGCTGTTCGATGGTCGCGTTCAGCGTCGCTGCAAACACCAGCCAGGTCAGGTACGGAATGAGCAGCACGCCCGCAATCTTGCGCAGCCGCATGAATTGCCCGGCCGCTGCGGCGGCAAGTGCGGCCATGACGAAGATGACGATCTTGGCGAGGCCGATGTCGCGGGCGCCGAAGAAGATCGGCGACCATGCCAAGTTCAGCACGAGCTGGGCGAAGAACAGGACCAGCGCGACCTTTCGCCGCTGCGAAGGCGGCAGCGCGAGGATCATCGCCAGCGAGATCCCCATCAGGAGGTAGAGGATCGTCCAGGCGACGGGGAACGCCCAGCCCGGCGGCATGAAGAACGGCTTCTGCAGACCGTCGAACCAGCCGTTGCCGTAACCGGAGTTCGACACCCACCCGCTCGCCCAGCCGAGTAGCAGGATGACCGGGCAGGAGATGAGCGCGATCCGGCGCCAGTCTCGTGGTTCGACAGCGTCAGCCATTCTTCTCGGCTCCAAGCAGGAATTCGACATTGCCCTCGGGTCCGGTGATCGGACTGGGGGTGATGCCAAGCACCGACCAACCCTGACTTTCAACCCAGGCCTTGGCCTCCGCACCGACGCGCTCGTGGACGGCCGGGTCGCGGACTACGCCGCCCTTCCCCACCTCTTCACGCCCGGCTTCGAACTGCGGCTTGATGAGGGCCACCAGTTTTGCGCCCATTTTGGCCAGCCTGAGCGGTGCTTCGAGCACCTTGGCAAGGCCGATGAAGCTCGCGTCGCAGACAACAACGTCCACCGCTTCCGGGATGATGCTGGCGTCCAGAGCGCGCGCGTTGGTCTGTTCGTGGACGATGACCCGCGGGTCCTGACGAAGCTTCCAGGCGAGCTGGTTCGTGCCGACATCGACGGCATAGACCTTCGCCGCGCCTCGCGAGAGCAAAACGTCGGTGAACCCGCCCGTCGAGCTCCCAACGTCCAATGCAACCGCGCCGCTGACATCGAAGTCGAAATGCGTCAGCCCGTGATCGAGCTTGATCCCGCCCCGCGACACCCACGGATGGTCCTTGCCCCGCACGTCCAGCGCTGAATCCTCGGGAAGCATCTCGCCCGCCTTGGCAATCTTCCGCTCCCCCGAAAACACCGCCCCGGCCATGATCAGCGCCTGAGCCCGCGTCCGGCTCTCGGCGAGACCGCGGGTTACGAGCAACTGGTCGGCGCGAAGCTTGGCTACGCCCGCACCTCTTCGACGCCGGCACTGTTCACCCGCAGCGCCTTGAGCACAGTTTCGATGATGCCCGGCGCGTTGAGGCTCGCTTCGTCGTACTGCCTGTCGGGCTTGTCATGCTCCTGGAAATAGTCCGGCAAGCGCATTGTGCGCAGCTTCAGGCCGCCGTCTAGCAGGCCCTCGTCGCTGGCGAGCGTGAGAACGTGCGCGCCAAGGCCGCCCACCGCTGCCTCTTCGACCGTCACCGCCACCTCGTGCGTGGTCAGGAGACGGCGGATGAGTTCATTATCAAGCGGCTTGGCGAACCGCAGATCGGCGACTGTGGCCGAGAGTCCCATTGCCTCGAGCTGGTCAGCGGCCTTCTCCGCCTCGACCAGCCGCGTGCCTAGAGAGAGAATGGCGACTTTCTTGCCTTCCCGGACGACGCGCCCCTTGCCGATCTCCAACACCTCGGGGACTTCGGGTAACTCGTGCCCTCTGCCTTCGCCCCGCGGGTAGCGCACTGCGATCGGGCCGCTGTCGTGCACAGCCATCGTGTGCACCATGTGGCAAAGCTCGACCTCGTCGGCCGCCGCCATCACCACGAAATTGGGCAAGGTACACAGATAGGCTAGATCGAACGCGCCCGCGTGTGTCGCTCCGTCCGCACCCACGAGGCCGGCACGGTCCATCGCGAAGCGCACCGGCAGGTTCTGGATCGCAACGTCGTGAACGACCTGGTCATAGGCGCGCTGCAGGAAGGTCGAATAGATCGCGCAGAACGGCCGATACCCCTGCGCGGCAAGCCCGGCCGCGAAGGTAACCGCATGCTGCTCGGCAATACCGACATCGAACGTGCGCTTGGGAAACTGCTCCGCGACCTTGTCGAGACCGGTGCCGGACGGCATCGCCGCCGTGATCGCGACCACCTTCTCGTCGCGCTCCATCTCGGCGCCGATCGCGCGGGCAAAAACGCTGGTGTAGCTCGGCGGACCAGCCGCGGGCTTGGCCTGCACGCCCGACACCACGTCGAATTTCACCACGCCGTGATACTTGTCGGCGGCATTTTCGGCGGGCGCATAGCCCTTGCCCTTCTTGGTGACGACATGGACCAGCATCGGCCCGGTCCTCGCGTCACGCACGTTCTCCAGCACCTCGACGAGCGCACGGACGTCGTGGCCGTCCACCGGACCGACGTAGTAGAAACCGAGTTCGTCGAAGAGCGTGCCGCCGGTCACGAACCCGCGCGCGAACTCTTCCACGCGGCGGGCGGTGCGGTGCATTGGCTCCGGCATCGCCCGGGCGAGCTTCTGTGCCAGCCGCCGCGGCGTCAGGTACTTTCCCGACGACACCAGCCGCGCCAGCGAGTTGCGCAGGCTTCCGACCGGCGGCGCGATCGACATGTCATTGTCGTTGAGGATGACGACGAGCCGGTTCTTGGCGCTCGCGGCATTGTTCATCGCCTCATAGGCCATGCCGGCCGACAGGGCGCCGTCACCGATCACGGCGATGGCCTTGCCGTCATCACCCGACAGCTTGTTGGCGATCGCAAATCCGAGAGCAGCCGAGATGGAAGTGGAACTGTGCGCGGCTCCGAACGGATCGTATTCGCTCTCCGCCCGCCGCGTGAAACCTGACAGTCCGCCGCCCTGGCGCAGCGTGCGGATCCGCTCGCGCCGGCCGGTCACGATCTTGTGCGGATAGGCCTGATGGCCGACGTCCCAGATCAGTTTGTCGTTGGGCGTGTCGAACACGTAGTGAAGAGCGATCGTCAGCTCGACCACGCCGAGGCCGGCACCGAGGTGACCGCCCGTCACCGACACCGCCGAAATCGTCTCCTGCCTCAGCTCCTCTGCGAGCTGCGGAAGCTGGTTCTTGTCCAGCTTGCGAATGTCTTCGGGGTACTGGACCGTATCCAGCAGAGGCGTGTGGGGCCGTTCGGACATGGGTGGCGCATATCCGGAACAGATGGCGATGTCATTAAATCGCCTGCCTTAATCGCCCTAAGCGGATGCTTTTCAGCAATTGCTCAGGAATTGCTCAGCTGTTTGGCTCTTCGCAATCGCCGCAAGTGCCGCGCACCTCGATGACCGGCCGCGCAGCGGAAAAGCCTGCGACTTTCGCCGCATCCCGGACGCCGCAGGTAAGGCTGTCGTCGTCGATATGGACGGTCTGCCCGCACTGGTCGCAGATCAGGAAGATGCAGTCGTGGAGGCAATCGGGATGCGCATTCGCGACGTATGCGTTGGCGCTTTCGACCCGGCGCGCCAGGTTGGAGCCGACGAACAGGTCGAGAATGCGATAGACGCTGTTGGCGGCGACGCGACGGCCCTGCGCATTGGAGACGGCTTCGGCGATGTCATAGGCGCTTGCCGGCTTGTCGAAGCCCGCCAGCGCCTCGAATACGGCTTCACGCATGCCGGTCCACTGTTCGCCTTCGCGAGTCAGCCGCGCACGCGCCGCATCGCGAAGCGAATCGCCTTGGTGGACCTGGTGATCGTGGCTGCTCATGAGCATGGAAGATTAGACCCCGCCGGCGTGACCGGCAAGCAATCTACAGGCGATCCTCGGTCGCCAGCACGTTGAGGCGGTGGCCGAGTGCGAGGATCATGACGCCAACCACGGTGTAAATTGCCTCGTGGCCGCCCTCGGGCAAGCTGAGCGCTCCAGCCATCACGCCGAGGCCGAGCGACCCGACGGAACTCGGCAGTAGAAATCCATGGTCGAGCAGCCCGCGACCAAGCGCGATCGTACCGAGGATCATGGCGAGCGCGAGGCCGACTTCGTGGATGATCGGACGGCCCAGGAAGCCGCTCGCCGACGCAAGCACTCCAACCAGGACCGCAGTACCGACGCAGTGCACCAGGCACAGCCCGGAAAGACCCATCGCGATTCGGTCGAGCCGGTTGCTAGGAACTGCATGCAGCATCATTGCCGCGCGATATAGGCCTCACCTGCAGGAGTGACAATATAACATCGGCCAGATTGCACATGAATTCGGCCAGCTTGCACTGACCACGGGGCAGGCATAGGCGCGCCGGACATGAATACCGCTTACGCTTCAACCGCTTCGACCGGCGTGCCAGCAGCCGATCGGACCCGGCCGTGCGCCCTGTCGCACCTGCTCCTGGTCGTCGCCGGGCTGGTGTTCGCGATGGTCGTCGTCGGCGGCATCACGCGGCTCACCGAGAGCGGATTGTCCATTACCGAATGGAAGCCGGTCAGCGGCGCCATCCCACCCCTCACCCACGCCGACTGGGTGCGTGCGTTCGAACTCTATCAGGATACGCCCCAATATCGCGAGGTCGCCGGGCCGGCGGGCATGTCCCTCTCCGGCTTCAAGTTCATCTTCTTCTGGGAGTGGGTGCACCGGCTGCTCGGCCGGGTCCTCGGCCTCGTCTTCTTCGCCGGAGTTGCCTGGTTCGCAATCAAGCGGGCGATCCCCAAGGGATTCACGTGGAGACTCGCAGCCCTGTTCATCCTCGGCGGTGCGCAAGGCGCAGTCGGCTGGTTCATGGTCATGTCGGGCCTTGAGGGGCGCACGGAGGTCAGCCCCTATCGGCTTTCCGCGCACCTGCTGTTTGCCCTGTTCCTGTTCGCGGCACTGATCTGGAGTGCGCTCGACCTTCGCGCGATTGCGAGGGACCGGCAGCCGTCGCGCTTCACCGGCTGGGGCGCTCTGGCGCTCGGGACCTTGTTCATCCAGCTGATGCTCGGCGCGTGGGTCGCCGGGTTCCGCGCCGGCTACGTGTCGAACACTTGGCCCGACATGAACGGCAGGGCCGTGCCTGAAGGGATCGACTGGTCACACGGCCCCCTCTTCGCCATGACACACGACCAATTCCTTCTCCATTTCATGCACCGCTGGTGGGCGTGGGTCGTAGTCGCCGTGCTCGTCCTATTCGCGCGGCGGGTGAAGCAGGTCGAAGGAGCGCGCGCAGCCTCGATCGCGATCCACTCCGCGTTTGGCACGCAGATCCTGCTGGGCATACTGACGGTGCTTTCAGGCATCGCCATCTGGCTTGCCGTCCTTCACCAGGCGACCGGGGCGCTGCTCGTCGCCGCGACGGTCTGGGGCGCCCACGAGCTTGGGCGACGCCAGCTCGCATGAGCGTCATCTCGGTCTACGCGATCTTCGCCGATGCCGCCGAAGCGGAGCGTGTCGGGCGCGACGTGATCGAAGCGCGTCTCGCCGCTTGCGTGAACATCCTCGGCCCGGTGCGGTCGATCTATCGGTGGAAGGGTGAAGTGCAGAGCGCGAATGAAATTGCGGCGATCTTCAAGACCTCCGACGAAAGCGCCGACGCATTGATGACGAGGATCGCGGGGCTTCACAGTTACGACGTGCCGTGCGTCGTCGCCCTGCCGATCGAAAAGGTGCTCGGTTCCTACGCAGAGTGGGTCGAGGACAGCGTCGGCTAGGCGCTTCCGCCGGGCTGCGGCAGGAATGGCGCGCACGGCTTGCCGAGGTGGTCGGCCATCGCTTTCACCCACGCCATGTTGAAGCTCCGCTCGTGCAGCGCGGCTGCAACGTCGACGTGTTGCCGAAGCGGGTATCCCGCGTTCGACAAGCGCTCTCGCATCGCGGCAAGATCGTCTTCCGACACTTCGTCGAGTGCTGGCGCGATACGTGTGAGACTTCCAAGCTGCTCGGCCATGCGTAGCGCGTCGGCGCGCAGCAACAACGCCGCCCCGCGCCATTCATCCTCGTCGATCAGCCTGCTCACCGCCAGCGCAAGGTCCAGCATTGCGCCGAGCGCTGACGGCCACCCTGCACCCGTCCCGGTCGACCGGAAATAGATTAAGGAGGGATGGGCGGCGTGGCTCTGGCGGACCGTGGTGCACCAGTCTCTGGCTTCACGCAAAATGTGCGGGATCTCTCCCGTGCTCGCCAGGGCTGCGTAGTTCTCGAGCAGTCCAAGCGCCGATGGCGGATCGCCAGCCGACGTGTTCAGCTTCAGTATGCCGACGTCGCGGCGCGCGATACTGCTCTGGACCTCGAGCAGGTAAGTGACCGCCATGGTGATTGCGGCAAGGCCACAGAAACCGCATCCGATCACGACCCACCTGCCGACACCGACCGCCGAGCTGCCGCTCAGCCCGAGCGTCACCATGCTGCTGCCGGCAGTGTACATCCCGTCGCCCAAGCTCTTGAGGGGAGGATTGAAACGATCCCCCACCGCCTGAAGCATCAGCCCGAAACCGACCATCATCAGCACGGTCCAGATCGCGAACGACGCAACCAGCAGCACTGGCGCGAACGTCGATGAGATTCCGCGCCGCGGCCGCAGCCGCCGCCAGGCCGGCAGAAGCAGGTGGAGGAGTCGGCGGGAGATGTGCAGCGACGCCCTGCTGCCGCCGGGGACGACGACCGTTTCGAAGACGTCCCGCAAGATCATGCAGACCAGGCCGAGGCCGATGACCATCTCGACGATGCGGACCAGCATGGCGGCTCAAGCGCCAAGCAGGCAAAAGGTTGCTGCGCTGGGGCCCGTGTCGAAAACCCCCGTCCCCCACTCCCCGCGGTGGAGCGGGCGAAAGTTTGCAAAATCAGCAACTTCGAGATGTTTGTGCACGAGTGCGTAATCCAGGTGAATCACGTGGCGGAACGCTCGTGGTAGGTGATGAGGTTTGGGGGTATCCGTTGCCAAGCTACAGGCTGTACCGGCTCGATGGAGCAGGCAAGATCGTCAGCGCGGAATGGGTCGAGGCGTCCAGCGACGCCGAAGCCGAGCAGCACGCGCGCGATCGCGGACTGCCGGTCACTTGCGAGATGTGGGAACGCAACCGCCTCGTCGCGACCATCGAGCCGCACCGCGGGTAAGGCGGCGCGGCTCCAGGCTCAGCTTTGATGGACAGGTCCGCTGGGCTTTGCAGCCGCTGGCGGACTCTTTGCCGCCGCGCACTCGCCACTCACATTGGAGATGACCTTCGGCGGCTTGCCCGCGCCATCGGCAATCACCTGCGTCGATCGCAAGCATCGATGCCCGTTCTCATCGACCGTCACGCTCGAATAGCTCGTGGTCCCGGCCGGCAAGTTGCCGAATGCAGCAACGTTCATCCCTGCGCCCGGAGCGGCCAAGGGCTGACGGGCGACCTGGTCGATCTGGCGCATTGCAGCGGCCATCTCGCGGTCCATCTGCTCGAACAGTCCGCCGAACGCCGGCAGCGGCATTCCGGCCGGCACGCCAATCCCTGCCGAGGGCGCAACCGTCACCTTCGGAGGAACGTCGCCGACATATTCCACCCGAGCGACGGAGCCGTCAGGCAGCGGGACCGTCATGACATGCGTTGAATGGGCAGCACCGACCGCAGTCCCTGCTGCGCCCGCCGCGATGATCGCGGCAACACCAAGTCTGGAAAGCTTGCGCATCAAACGTCTCCCAACATCTGAATCTGCTTGCGATGGCGCGAATCTATCGCGGGATCCTGAACGGCAGATTGCCGCGGCAGACTAGGATTTCGACTGTTCGTCCGAGTCGTAAGGAATGTCATCGAGCTGGCTGCGGAGACGCTCGATCTCCTCGGTGTCCTGCCCCGCCTTGCTGTAACGGGCCTCGAGTTCGGCTTCCTCGGCCGTCTGGTCGCGCAAGTAGCTGATCGTCAAGCGACGGCCGAACACTTCGTCGCCCCGGATCTTGATCTCCGCCTCGTGCTCGGGGGGCAGGCTGTCGCGAATGGTCTTGAGGTAGCGGATCAGATCCTCAAGCGAGGTGTATTCGCTTATCTCGATGAAGTCCTTGACCCGTCTCGGCACCGAAAAGGCTTCTCCCGCGCTGCGACCGCAACACATGCGTTGGCGTGATTCACGCGGGGACTAGGGCGGCAGCAGCGGTGGTGCAACCGCCAGCCGGATGGCGCAATGCGGCGGCTGCGGTGAAGCGGGCCGGCCGCGCCATTCCGGCGCGGCCGGATCATCGAACCCTTAGATAACTCCGAGAAGCCAGAGAATCAGGATAAGGATGAGCAGTCCGCCAAGACCGATGTACATCGCACACTCCTCCGTTTCGCTCTCCCAACAAACCTGTGGCAGAGACTGTCGTTCCAATCGTTCCGCAACCGTTTCCTTCCTGTAAAGGTATGATTTTACCTTCAGCGAAACGCCCGCTTTTGCTTGACTTTCCGGAGCCCAGACGCAAATAGCGCTCCCGACGGCGGCGCGCTTTGTGCCGCCTTTCTCATTTGTTTCGAGAGGTTCACCGCCATGAAGGCGCTGATGAAGACGACCAAGTCGGCGAAGCCGGCCGAGGTCGAGAAGAAATGGCATCTGATCGATGCCGAAGGCCTGGTGGTCGGACGCGTTGCGACGATTATCGCCAATATCCTGCGCGGCAAGCACAAGCCGAGCTTCACTCCGCATGTCGACTGCGGCGATCACGTCGTCGTCATCAACGCCGACAAGGTCCGCTTCACCGGCCGCAAGCTGGAGCAGAAGATCTATTACAAGCACACCGGTTATGCCGGCGGGCTCAAGGAGACGACGGCGGCCAAGGTGCTCGAGGGTCGCTTCCCGGAGCGCGTGCTCGAAAAGGCTGTCGAGCGCATGATCCCGCGCGGTCCGCTCGGCCGTGACCAGATGCGTGCGCTGCACCTCTACAACGGCACCGATCACCCCCACGCGGGCCAGAACCCTGAAACGCTCGACGTCGCGTCGATGAACCGCAAGAACAAGGTGGGCGCATAATGGCCGACAAGAAGTCCCTCTCCGATCTGGGCGAACTGACCAACCCGAAGCCGGAAGCGCCCGTTGCCGATGCTCCGGCCGAAGCCGCGGCTCCACAGGCTCCCGCACGCGAGGGCCGCGAAGGTCGGGAAGGCCGCGAAAAGCCGGTCGACGACCACGGCGTTTCCACCCAGGGCCCGCAGATCGAGGCAGTGCTCCGTGAGCAGCAGCTCGACAAGCACGGCCGCGCCTACGCCACCGGCCGCCGCAAGGACGCCGTCGCGCGCGTCTGGCTGAAGCCGGGCTCGGGAAAGATCGTCATCAACGGCCGCGAGCAGGAAGTGTATTTCGCTCGCCCGACCCTTCGCCTGATCATCAACCAGGTGTTCGACGTCACGGACCGCAAGGGCCAGTACGACGTCGAGGCGACGGTCGAGGGCGGCGGCCTGTCGGGACAGGCGGGCGCAGTCCGTCACGGCATCTCGACGGCGCTGACCCGCTATGAGCCGGCCCTCCGCACGACGGTCAAGCGCGAGGGCTTCCTCACTCGCGACCCGCGCGTCGTCGAGCGCAAGAAGTACGGCCGCGCCAAGGCACGCCGCAGCTTCCAGTTCTCGAAGCGCTAAGCGAACACAGCGCGACCGGTGCGCAGCACCGCGCCGCGGTGCGAAGACATACCGACTGCCGGCAGGCAGACAAAAATGGGCGGCCGGGGACACCCGAGCCGCCCTTTTCCTTTCTGCGAGACTAAGCGTCGCTCGCCAGCAACTCGGCCAGCTGGTCGAACTGCTGCGGGAGGCCCTTGGCCGCGCCGGACATCGCCTCCTCGAGCGCTTCCTCCGACGCGAAGCTGTCGCGATAGGTGACCAGCGTCTTGTCGCCACGATCCTCGAACGTGACCGTCGTCACTGCCCCATCGTCCTCTCCCTCGTCGTTGGTCCAGACGATCTTCTGGTTCGGAACGACCTCGAGATACTTGCCATGGAAGGCCGTGGTCTGGTCGCCTGCCGCGAACTCCAGCCGGTACTTGCCGCCGGCGCGGACATCCATGTCACAGCCGACCAGATTGATCCCGGCGCCCGCAGGCACCCACCAGCGGCGGAAGATCGACGGGTCGCTCCAGGCCTTGAACACCATCTGCACGGGCGCGTCGAACAGCCGCGTCACGGCCAGTTCGCGGTCCGACAGCCGCTCGACACTGGTGGGGTTCGTCGCGGTGCTAGTTATTTGCTGATCCATTTTCTTCCTCCTGTTTCATGTCCTCGAGAATTGCGTCGAGCGCTTCGAACCGCGCCTCGAAAAGCTTGCGCTGCGAGTCGATCCACTCCGCCTCCGCCGTGAGTCCGCGCTGCCCAAGCCGGCAGGTGCGAACGCGCCCGACCTTTTCGGTTTCGACCAGCCCGGCCCGTTCCAGCACGTGGACGTGCTTCTTCATGCCCGTCAGCGTCATGTGAAAGCGATCGGCGAGGCTCGTGATCGACGCGTCGCCGCGGCCGAGCTGTGCCAGCACCCCGCGCCGCGTCGCGTCGGACAAGGCAGCAAAGGATGCGTCGAGATCTGTATACTGAACCATGTAGTTCAGTGTTAGGGCTGCGGTTGCCGCCGTGCAAGCACAAAAAAAGGGGCGGCCGGATCGCTCCAGCCGCCCCTCTCACGTCGGTCGGTCGATCGATCAGGCGAGCGCCTTGGCCACCGCCTCGCGCGACTTCGCGTGCAGCGCCCAGAAATCCCGCACCGCGCGCCCGGCCAGCCTCTCCTCGAGCATGGCGAGGTGCGACGTCCAGCCGCCGCCGAAGTCCTGGAAGCCGGTCGGACTGGTGATGGCGCTGTGCGTCAGCACCAGGCGAGTCCGCTCGCCTTGCGGGAACAGTTCGTAGGTCACGATACCCTTGTCGACGCCGAAGGTGGTTTCGAGCAGCCGCGGCGGTTCGAAGCGGATCACCTTTTCGCTCCACGTCCGGCCCTTCGACTGCGCGTAGCTCTCCGGATAGGGCACGTCGTCTTCAGACAGCTGATCGTGATCGACCACCATCTCGAACTCGCCGCCGGCACGCGCGTCGGTTCCGCCCATGAACCACTGCCGGCGAAGATCCGCCTCCGTCAGGTAGCGCCACACGGTCTCGGCCGGCGCGTCGAGCACCCGTTCGAGCCGGATCGCATCGGAACCGATGCGCTCGATTGGTGCCCGCACCTGTGTTGCAGCTTCAGCCATTTTCCGTCTCCTTCTTGGATTTGTGCGATTCAACCAGCTCCTCCAGGCGGTCGAGGCGGACCGTCCAGAATTTCTCCCACTGCCGCAGCCAGCGCTCCGCTTCGGCAAGCGGCTCGGCGTTGAGCGTGCACAGCTGCATCCGACCGACCTTGCGGCGCGCGACCAGCCCGGCCGACTCCAGCACTTTCACGTGCTTGGAAGCGCCTGCGAAGGTCATGTCGAACGGCGCCGCCAGTTCACCCACGGACTTCTCGCCGAGCGCGAGGTTGGCGAGCATTCCCCGCCGGGTCGGATCGGAAAGCGCGTGGAAAGCAGCATCGAGTCGATTATCAACCATTTAGTTGAATTACGGAAAGTCGCTTGGATAGTCAACCATCAGGTTGAACAATTCCAAACAGGCCCGTTGGGGCTTTCCCATTCGCCGCGTTCGCTTCTACGTTCGCGGCATGCGCAAACTGATCCTGCTTCTTCTCGCCCTCACCTTCGGGTTCGAGCCCGCCGCGATTGCGCGGCCGCCCCAAGCTATCCTCATCTACTCGGGGACGACCGGCTACCGCCACGAGTCGATCCCGGCCGGAATCAAGGCGGTGACAGCGATTGCTAGCCGGCGCGGTCTCAAAGTCGAAGCGAGCGAAGACCCGAACGTCTTCTCGGCCGGCAACCTCCAGCGCTTCCGGGCGATCGTCCTCTTGAGCTGCACCACCGACCCGAAGAACCCTGCGTCGGAATGGCTGGTGGGCGCACGGCGCGATGCTCTCCAGGGCTTTGTCCGCCACGGCGGCGGCATTCTTGCGATCCATGCGGCCGCCGATTCGCACTACAACTGGCCGTGGTACGGTAAGATGATCGGCGGTCACTTCGCCCGTCACCCGACCGGGACGCCGCAGGGCATCGTCCATGTGACTCCCGGCCTCGGCTCCATCGTTGCTGGTCTCGGAGCCACAAAGAGCCGCACCGACGAATGGTATTATTTCGATGATTACGACCCGACCTCACGTCTGCTGATGACGCTCGATCCGGCTTCGATCAGCGAGAAGGACGTCAACCCCAACCCGGCAAGCTGGACGCGCGAAGTCGAGGGCGGCCGCGTCTTCTACACCGCGATGGGCCACACTAGGGAAAGCTATTCAGACCCGTGGTTCCTTCGCCACCTGGCCAACGGGCTCGACTGGGTTCTGAATCGCAGATGATTGGGTCTTTCCTACCGGCCCACTTCTGTGTTCCAAATCGCGCATGATGAAGCGTCCCCTGCCCGTCCTTCGATCCAAGCTCCCCACACGCTCGCGTGCAAACCAGCGCGCACGTCCGCGAGTCAGTGTGAACATTGGGAACATTGGGCGTGTCGTCGCACTTGCTGCGGCCCTCTTCGCGGCGCCTGCCAGCGCGCAGTCATTCCTGTTGCGTCCGGCGCGGGTGTTCGATGGCGTCAATCCGGCACCGCACGCGGGCTGGTCGGTCCTCGTCGACGGCGACCGTATCACCGCGGTCGGACCAGATGTCGTCGCACCGGCGGGAGCGAAGGTCATCGACCTTCCCGGCGAGACCCTCATCCCCGGCATGATCGAGGGCCACTCCCACCTGTTCCTCCACCCCTACAACGAGGCGAAGTGGAACGACCAGGTGCTGCACGAGCCGTTGGCGCTGCGCACGGCGCGCGCGGTCGTGCACGCCGGGAAAACGCTGATGGCCGGCTTCACCACCGAGCGCGACCTGGGCACCGAAGGCGCCGGTTACGCCGACGTCGGCCTCAAGCAGGCGATCAACGAAGGCATCGTGCCCGGACCGCGTCTGCTGGTCGCAACCAAGGCGAACGTCGCGCGTGGTGCCTACGGCCCCAAAGGCTTCGAGCCCGGTGTTGCGATCCCGCAAGGCGCGGAGGAGGTCAGCGGCGCCGACGAGATGACCCGCGCCGCCCGCGATCAGATCGGCGCCGGCGCCGACATCATCAAGATGTACGCCGACTATCACTACATGTCCGGGGAGCCGAGCCGGCCGACCATGACGCAGGCCGAAATGGCAGCGGGCGTTGCCGTTGCTCACGACGCCGGACGCCAGGCCGCCGTTCACGCCACCACCGCCGAGGGCATGCGCCGCGCGGTCCTGGCCGGCACTGACACCATCGAGCACGGCTATGGCGGCACGCCCGAGGTGTTCCGCCTGATGCACGACCATGGCACCGCCTTGTGCCCGACGCTCGGAGCGTCGGAAGCGTACGCGCGCTATTTCGAAAACTGGAATGGCCAGGAACCCGCGCCGGAGAGCGTCGAGGAGAACCGGCGCTCCTTCCGCATGGCGATGAAGGCCGGCGTGAAGATCTGCATGGGCGGCGATGTCGGCGTGTTCACGCACGGCCAGAACTGGCTCGAGATGGAGGCAATGCAGCATGCCGGCATGGCGCCCGCGGAAGTGATGGTCGCGGCAACCTCCGGCAATGCGCGCATCTTTCACTTGTCCGATCGCGGCGAGGTCAGGCCCGGCCTGCTCGCGGATCTCGTAGCGGTCGACGGCGATCCGACGCGTGATGTCTCGGCCGTCCGCAACGTGCGTTTCGTCATGAAGGGCGGTCACATCGTCAGGGGGCAGTAAGCGTGAGCATCGAACGAAGGACATTCCTCGGCAGCGGGATCGCCTTGCTTGCCGCCGGCGCCGCAAAGGCCGCGGGGCAAGACGCACCGACGCCGTTCGCGAGCGATCCGGCAGCGCCCTTCTGGCCGCCGCGCGAGCGCTTCCCACTTTGGCCCGGGACGCCGCCTGGCGCGCCGAAGCGGAAGATTCTGCCCAACTGGACGATGAACGTCCCGGCCCCGAACCGGGAGCTGTGGATCCGCGGGGTGCCCTTTCCGGAAGTCCACGTGTTCCGCGCTGCCAAACCGGACGGGTCGGCGCTGCTGTCGCTGCCCGGCGGAGGTTACGAATTCCTCTCGGTGCAGAACGAAGGCATCGACGTCGCCGAGCGCTTCAATGCGGAGCGGACGACCGTGTTCGTCCTTACCTACCGGCTGCCGGGGGAAGGCTGGAGCGATCAGTGGCTAGCGCCGCTGGCGGACGTCCAGCGCGCGATGCGCCTCATACGGAGCCGGGCTTCGGAACTGAGGATCGATGCGGCGCGGCTTGGCGTGATCGGCTTTTCCGCAGGCGGCCACCTCGCGGCTGATCTCGGCGTCTCCCACGACGCGCCCGTCTACAGGCCCGTCGACGCCGCCGATCGGCTGTCCGCTCGGCCGGCGTTCCTCGGCCTCATCTATCCGGTCACGACGCTGATCAATCCCGGGCAGTCGAGCACGTCGATGAACGGCCTGCTCGGCGCGTCGGCGCCGGCGGGGACGCTGGAGCTGCGCTCACCGGTGCTGCACGTCACCAAGGACACGCCGCCGACGTTCCTCGTCCACGGCGCCGAAGACCACACGGTACCCGTATGGCATAGCTTTCGCTGGGCGGACGCCTGCTGGAACAACGGCGTGCCCGCCGAGCTGCACGTCTTTTCAGAAGCCGGGCATGGCTTCGGGCTGCACATCCCAAAAGACCAGCCCGGCTCGCGCTGGCCTGACCTGTTCGCCTTGTGGGCACGCAAGCACGGGGGCTGAGCTCCCGGCGCTCAGCTTAGCGGTTCACCGCAGCCATGCTGTGCTCGGGATACCGCGTCCCGGCGGCGGCACCGGGCGGCAGGATCTCGTCGAGGCGGCGCAGGTCCTCACCGGTCAGCTTCACGTCGAGCGCGCCGATGTTGTCGTCCAGGTACCGTCGCTGCTTGGTCCCGGGGATCGGGACGACGTCGTCGCCCTGCGCCAGCACCCATGCCAGCGCGAGCTGAGCGGTCGTGCAGCCCTTCTCCTCGGCCATCCGCCCGACCTCCTCCACCAGCTCGAGGTTCTTGTAGAAGTTCTCGCCCTGGAAGCGCGGGTGGTTGCGGCGAGTGTCGTCCTCGGGGAAGTCGTCCGGCGACTTGAACTGCCCGGTCAGGAAGCCGCGCCCGAGCGGCGAGTAAGCGACGTAGGCGATGCCGAGTTCGCGGACCGTCGGCAGCACTTCGGTTTCCGCGTCACGGCTCCAGAGCGACAGCTCGGTCTGGACGGCCGTGATCGGCGATGTGGCATAGGCAGCACGGATGGTCCGCGGCGCGGCTTCGGAGAGGCCGAGGAACCGGACTTTCCCCTCCTGTTGCAACCGCGACATCTCGCCGACCGTATCCTCGATGGGTACGTTCGGATCGACGCGGTGCTGGTAGTAAAGGTCGATCGTGTCGACGCCGAGCCGCTTCAGGCTCGCTTCGCATGCTGAGCGGACGTAGCCCGGATCGCCGCGCACGCCGAGGAACTCACCGTTCGGACCGCGAACGTTGCCGAACTTGGTGGCGAGGAACACCTGGTCGCGGCGGTCGCGGATGGCGCGGCCGACCAGCTCCTCGTTGCGGCCGACGCCGTACATGTCGGCAGTGTCGAGGAAGTTCACGCCGCGGTCGAGCGCATGGTGGATGGTCGCGATCGACTCCTCCTCCGTCCCGCCGGTGTAGAAGTCGCTCATGCCCATGCAGCCAAGGCCGATCGCCGAGACTTCCGGTCCGTCTTTGCCGAGGCGCCGCTTACCGATCATGTGCATAGTCATTCTCCTTAGGTCTCAATCCATGTGAACCGGCGGTCCGCCGCCGCCTACCTGCTGACCCCTGCGCATGAAGAACAGCAGCGGCAGCACAGCGAAGGTGATGATCATCATCAGTTTGAAGTCGTCGAGATAGGCGATGAACAGCGCCTGCTTGGTGATCTCGCCATTGATCATCGCCAGTGCCGCGGGCCCGGCGACCGGGGCAGCAGTCTGCAGCAGGGTCGGGTCGGCCGTCGGAATGGTCTGCTGGGTGATGTTGGCGGCGAGGTCGGCGTGGCTGACCTGTGTCATCCGGACGAGCTGCGTGCTCACCACCGAGATGCCAATCGATCCGCCGATGTTACGCGACAGGTTGAGCAGCGCCGCTCCCGTCGTCCGCAGCCGTGCCGACAGGGTCTCGAAGGCGAGCGTCTGCAAGGGCACGAAGATCAGGCCGAGACCAAGACCCTGGACTACACCGCTGACAATCACCGGGCGTGACGGCTGGTCGATCGCGAAGCCAGTCATCATGTAGAGTGAGACGCCCATCAGGATGACGCCCAATCCCACCAGCAGGCGAGCGTCGATTTTGCCTGTGACCCGGCCCGCGATGAGCATCGAGAACAAGGTCCCGAAACCGCGCGGCGCTGTGAGGAAGCCCGACTGGAGCACCGAATAGCCGTACATGTTCTGCAAAAGCGGCGGCAGAAGCGCGAGACCGGCGAGCAGCAGGACTCCGGTGACTGCCATGAACAGCAGGCTGGTCGCGAAATTGCGGTCGAGGAACATGGCCCTGTCGAAGAGCGGGTTCTTCGTCGTGGTCATGTGGACGACGAACATCCAGGCGGCGCCGATCGCCAAGCCCGCCTCAGTGATGATCTCCCAACTGGCGAACCAGTCCTTCTGCTCGCCGCGGTCGAGGCAGAACTGCAGCGCGCCGAGCGCGATTGCGAGCAGCGCGAAGCCGAACATGTCGAACTTGCGCTCGTTCGTCGCGGTCTTGGGCATGAACCGCGCCATCAGCAGGATGCAAAGGACCCCGACGGGCAGGTTGACGAGGAACACCCACCGCCAGTTGTAATTGTCCGTGAGCCAGCCGCCGAGGACCGGCCCGAGGATTGGCCCGATCATGACGCCGCCGCCGAACAGGGCCATCGCCTGGCCATGCTTTTCGCGCGGATTGATGTCGAACAAGGTGGCCTGGGCAAGTGGGACAATGAAGGCGCCGCCGACGCCCTGGAGTGCACGGAACAGAACCATCTCGGGAAGCGAGGTGGCGGTCGCGCACAGGACCGAGGCGACGGTGAACACGACGACCGAGATCAGCAGCAGACGCTTGCGTCCGACGCGGTCGGCAAGCCAGCCGCTGATCGGCAGCGCGATCGCCGACGCGACGATGTAGCTCGTCAGTACCCAGTTGATCGTGTCCTGCGTAGCGCTGAGGCTCGCCTGCATGTGCGGCAACGCGACGTTCGCGATCGTCGTGTCCAGCACCTGCAGGAGCACGGCCATCATGACGCCGACCGTCACGATGAGCCGCTGCCCCGTCGGCAACGCGTGTGTTGCGATGCTCGCCGATTCTCCGGCCACGGGCGTCTCGGACTACTTCTTGCTGGTGTCGAAGTAGACGGTGGCGTTGACGGACAGTCCGGCAATCATCGGCTTCGCAGGCGTGCCCTTGAAGGCGATCCGCACCGGCACGCGCTGGGTCACCTTCACCCAGTTGCCGTTCGCATTCTGCGCCGGAAGCAACGAGAACTCGCCGCCTGTGCCTGCGCCGATGCTCTGCACGTATGCTTCGAACTTCTGCCCAGGGTAGGCATCGACGGTGATCGTCGCCCGCTGCCCCGGCACCATGCGGCCGACGTCCTTCTCCTTGAAGTTGGCTTCAACCCAGGACGCACGGCTGTGCACGATGGAGACGACGCCGACGCCGGTCACCGCCATCTGCCCGATCTGCAGATTGTCGGCATTCTCGACGATGCCGTCCATCGGAGCACGAATCTCCGTCCGCTCAAGGTCCAGCTTGGCCTTGTCGACGGCGGCCTGCGCCTGGGCGATCGAGGGCTGCTCGCCTGGGGCAATCGCGGCCGCGGCGTTGGCGGAGCGAGCCTGTGCATCCGCAAGCTGCGTCTGTGCGGTCCGAACTTCGTTGAGCGCGTCCTCATAGTCGGCGCGGGTCGTGAAGCCCTGCCGCAGCAGTGCCGACTGCCGGCCGAGCGCATTCTGCTTGATGCGGAGGTTGGCCTGGGCGCCGGTGATGTCGGCACCCGTTCCCGCCGCCTGCGTGCGCAGCTGAGCGGTCTGCAGGTGGGCCGCCGCAAGCTGGGCCTGCGCCTGCTCGAGCGCAACGCGGTAGGGCGCCGGGTCGATGCGGAACAGCAGCTGCCCCTTCTTCACCTGCGCGCCGTTGCGGACGAACTTCTCGATCACCGGCCCGGCGACCTGCGGGCTGACCGAGACGATGTCCTGCTTCACCTGCGCGTCATCCGTCGAGACGCTGCCGCCACTCGTCATGTAATAATAGGCACCACCGAGGATCAGCAGAGCCGGGACGATCAGCAGCAGGATGGTGCGGAGCCACCGCTTGCGAGGCGCAGTGGTCTCGACCACCGTCTCTTCGGTCTCGACCTCGGTCCCGGTCATCTTGTCAGTGGAAATCTTATTCATTGTTCGCTGCCCTGTTGGTCGGGGTACTTCGCCCCACGTTCTCACGTACGCGCGCAAGGACCTTGCGAGTGGTCTCGACATCCACGGGATCGATCCCCGCAAACGCCTCGCCTGCAAGCTCGGCTCCAAGCGCCTGAAGTTTCTCGATAAGCGGCTGTGCCTGTGCGGTGACGTGAAGGCGCCAGGCGCGGCGGTCATCCGGATCGCGGCTGCGCTCCACGAGTTTCGCTTCCTCGAGCCGGTCGATGATTCGGCACAAGGTGATCGGCTCCACCTCGAGCATGTCGGCAAGCTCGACTTGCCGGAGGCCGGGCTTGCGGCTCAGCTTGATCATCACCTTCCACTGCGCACGCGTGGCGCCGAGCGCCGAGGCGCGGCGATCGAACGACTTGCGCAATGCGTGGGCGGTTTCGCCAATCTCGAGGGGGAGAGTTTCCATTGGAGACCGATATAATAAGCCTACTTATCTTAAGCAACCCACGAGCAGCGACTGAGTTCCTGCTTCCAGAAGATTCCACCGCCTCGGGGTTGCACGCGAAGGCATACTGTTGCTTGTGACCGGTAGCGGAGGAGCGGCTAATGCAATTCGTATGGCTCGGGTTCCTGAAGGCCGGAACTGACGCAAACCAGGAAGTGCTGTGGCAGACCACGGAGTACCTGCAGCAGCCGTACATCCGCATCGCGTCCGTTGGGCCGCTTCGCGACGAGGCCGGGCACCGTGCAGGGATGATGATGATTTTCGACGTCGACAATCGGCAGGCCGCCGAAGCCTTCGTGGCCGGCAGCCCGTTCCTCAAGGCTGGCCTCTACGAGACCCACCACCTGTTCGAATATCTCAACGAAGTCGGCTGACTCGCCGCGTTGACGCCCTTGGGCCGGCGACTTAACTGACGGCGCAGCGCTTCGCGGGTATGATGTAATGGTAGCCTGTCAGCTTCCCAAGCTGAACGCGCGGGTTCGATTCCCGCTACCCGCTCCAGCCCAGGACAACGCTGCCGGAGGGGCCGAGCGGATCTAAAGCGCGCCGCAGATCCGCATCGACGTCAGCGGATCGGTCGAGCCAAGGGCGTAAACCACTGCAGCCTGGGCCATCTGCTGGTGGACACGGTGCGCCGCGAGAGTTGGGGCGGCTTTTGCAGCGCTTCTCTCCTGTCGGTCGCGGCCGATTTCAGACGGGTGACGAGGCGATGAATCCCGTGACCCCGGCGTCGTCACTCGGAGGCGGAAGCCGCATCCAGGGAGTAACCCTCGGCTCTCACGGTGCGGAGAACGGTGGACTGCTCTCCAAGCGCCAGACGAAGGCGGCGGACGAGGACGTCCACCGTCCGCTGCTCGATCTCCTCGTTGTGCGGCCACACCGCGTCGAGGAGCTGCTGGCGCGAGAAGACCCGCTCGGGGTTGCGCAGGAAGTGGTAGAGGAGGCGGTATTCGGTCGGCCCGAGATCGATGAGCTTGCCGTTGCGACGCACGCGGTGCGCAGCGGTATCCATCTCGATCCCGGCATAACCCAGATGCTGGGCAAGCAGATCGGGCTTCGATCGCCGCAACAGCGCGTTCGCCCGTGAAACAAGCTCCTTGGGACTGAAGGGCTTCGTGACGAAGTCGTCCGCGCCGGTGTCGAGGCCCCTCACCCGGTCCTCTTCGTGGCCGCGCGCGGTGACCATGATGATCGGAAGCTTGGCCGTCGCGGGAGAGCGCCGGACGCGGCGGCATACTTCAATGCCGCTAGTCCCCTCGATCATCCAGTCCAGGATTACGAGGTCCGGTTTGATTTCCTGGATGAGGATCAGCGCCTCGTCACCGTCTGCCGTCGCGGTCACGGTGTATCCGGCCGCGGTGAAGTGATGCTTCAGCAGGTCCGCGATGGGCTTGTCGTCCTCGACGACCAGCAGTCGCTTCAGGCCATTCTTAGACACGTCAGGATCCCCCCTTCGTTCGATCGGACATGTGCTGACCTGTCGCGGCGTAATAGACCATTTCGGCGATGTTGGTGGCGTGGTCCCCGACCCGTTCGACGTTCTTGGCGACGAACAGAAGGTGGGCGGCCTGGCCGATGTTGTGCGGATTTTCCATCATGTGAGTCAGCAACGTGCGGAAGATGGAGTCGTAGAAATTGTCGACCGCTGCGTCGCGTTGGCAGACCAGCAACGCAGCCTCGGCATCCCGCTCGACAAAGGCGTCGAGCACGTCGTGCACCATCTCGGTGGCGATCCGCGCCATCTCCGGGAGCAGCGAGATGGGCTCGATCTTGCCCGCGTTGTCGATCAGGATGACGCGCTTGGCGATATTCTTCGCGTAATCGCCAATGCGCTCGACGACGCCGGAGATCTTCAGCGCTGCAACGACATCGCGCAGGTCGGCGGCCATGGGCGCGCGCAAGGCGATCAGCTGCACCGCACGACGCTCGGTCTCCACTTCCAGCGCATCGAGCTTCTTGTCGTTCTGGACCACGCGCTCGGCCCCTTCGATGTCGCGCTGAATGAGGCAGCGCATCGCTTCGCCGATGGCGTACTCGGCCAAGCCGCCCATCTGGCTGATGAGCGCGCGGAGCCGCTCGATATCCTCGTCGAAGGCCTTGAGTGTGTGTCCGCTAGCCTGTGGCATGTCTGTCTCCATCAGCCGTAGCGGCCCGTGATATAGTCTTGAGTGCGGCGTTCACGCGGGTTGGTGAACATCTCGGATGTCTTGCCGTATTCGACCAGCTCGCCGAGGTGGAAGAATGCGGTCCGCTGCGACACGCGCGCGGCCTGCTGCATGTTATGCGTGACGATTGCGATGGCATAGCGGCCGCGCAGCTCGTGGATCAGCTCCTCGATCTTGGCCGTCGCGATCGGGTCGAGCGCCGAGCAGGGCTCGTCCATCAGGATCACTTCAGGGTCGACGGCGATGGCGCGCGCGATGCAGAGCCGTTGCTGCTGGCCGCCGGAAAGTGCGGTGCCGCTTTCCTGCAAGCGATCCTTGACCTCGTCCCACAGGCCGGCGCGCTTCAGCGATTTTTCCACAATTTCTTCCAGCTGAAGCTTCGACCGGGCGAGACCGTGGATTCTGGGTCCGTAAGCGATGTTCTCGAAGATCGACTTGGGGAACGGGTTCGGCTTCTGGAAGACCATGCCGACGCGGGCGCGCAGCTGCTCGACGTCCATGCCGGAGGTCGAGATGTCCTCACCGTCCAGCTCGATCCGCCCGAGCACGCGCGCCGACCGGATCGTGTCGTTCATCCGGTTCAGGCAGCGCAGGAAGGTCGACTTGCCGCAGCCCGACGGTCCGATGAACGCCGTGACGCGGTCCTCGCGAATGTTGATCGACACGTCCCTCAGCGCCTGCTTGTCGCCGTAAAAAACGCTGACGGAGTTCGCCGACATCTTGGGCGGCCCGACCGGATCGGGTCCCGAGTCCTCGGGATTGAGCTTCGATGCTCCGTGCATGGCGTGGACCGTCGTTGCGGGAATCGCCGGGCGCGTTTCGGCGTCGAGCGCACTCGGCTCCGGCACGCGCGCGGGCTCGACCGTCGACGCGCCTTGCCGATGCGCCTCGGCGGCAATCGCCGCGGACGGCGTCGGCACCGGTGTCGTTGCTGTGATTGGCGTCTTTTCTTTCATCAGTTCACCAGCGGCGCTCGAAGCGGTTGCGGAAGTAGATGGCGACGCCGTTCATCAGGAGCATGAAGACCAGGAGGACGATGATCGCCGCGCTGGTCTTTTCGACGAAGCCACGGTCGACCTCGTCGGACCAGAGGAAAATCTGCACCGGAAGCACGGTCGCCGGCTGAGAGATCCCGCCGGGAGGAGCCGCGATGAAGGCGCGCATGCCAATCATCAGCAACGGCGCGGTCTCGCCAAGCGCGCGAGCCATGCCGATGATCGTGCCGGTCAGGATGCCCGGCAGCGCGAGCGGAAGGACGTGATGGATCGTCACCTGCATCGGGGATGCACCGACGCCAAGCGCGGCATCCCTGATCGACGGCGGCACCGACTTCACGGCATTGCGGGCGGCGATGACGATGACCGGCATGGTCATGAGCGCGAGGGTCATCCCGCCCACCAGCGGCGCCGAGCGGGGCAGGTTCATGACGTTGAGGAACACGGCGAGACCGAGAAGACCGAAGATGATCGAGGGCACGGCCGCCAGGTTGTTGATCGAGACCTCGATCATGTCCGTCCACCGGTTCTGCGGAGCGAATTCCTCGAGATATAGCGCGGCGAGCACGCCGACGGGAAAGGCCAGGAGCATCGTCACCAGCATCGTCAGGAAGCTGCCCTTGAGCGCTCCCGAGACTCCGGCCGAAGAGGGATCACTCGAATCCGAACCGGTCAGGAAGTTGGGGTTGAAAGACGCCTTCAGTGCGTTTCGCTCACGAAGCTGGTGTACGAGGCGCTCGCTTGCGGTGTCACCGCCGTGCTTTGCGGTGACGTCGAGTGCGCTCGAAACGGGCAGCCAGACGGTGGCTTGCCGGCCGAGCATATCGGGATGGCGGCCGATGGCGCGGGCGAGGTCATCGGCAGCCCCGTCGGCGAACATCTGCCCGGCGCCGGGGCCGAACGCCTGAGTGGCTGCCTTTGAGATTGTGCCCGCCAGGTCGGCCGAGGCGAGGGCCTGTGCGGCATCGGGCCCGCGCGGCGTTGCGGGGTCGAGAAACAGGTCGGTCCGGGCGAAATTGATCGGCAATGCGGCCTCGTAGTGGATGAAGCCGCCGAGACCGCGAGCCGCCATCGTGTAGAGCAGTACCGCCAGGAACAGCACCGACACTCCGACCGCGGCAAGCCCGAGTGCGCGGAACCGGCGTTCGCTGGCATAGCGACGGCGGACGCGGCGCTGCATGGCGTCGTCAGCCCACCGCGATCGGACTGAGGCGCTACTCATATTGTTCTCGATAACGGCGGACCACCTGCAGGGCGATCAAGTTGAGGACCAGCGTGATCAGGAATAGCGCGAGCCCGAGCGCGAAGGCGGCGAGCGTCTTTGCACTGTCGAATTCCTGGTCGCCGGTGAGCAGCTGCAGGATCTGCACGGTGACAGTGGTCACGCTTGCGAAGGGGTTGGCCGTCAGGTTGGCGGCTAGTCCGGCGGCCATCGCGACGATCATCGTCTCGCCGATGGCGCGGCTAACGGCGAGCAGGACTCCGCCCATGACTCCGGGCAGTGCTGCCGGAAGAAGCACCCTGCGGATCGTCTCGGACTTGGTGGCACCCATCGCCAGGCTGCCGTCGCGCATTGCTTGAGGAACGGCGGCGATGGAGTCGTCGGCCATGGAGCTGATGAAGGGGATGATCATGATGCCCATCACCAGGCCCGCCGCGAGTGCACTTTCGCTGCTTGCCGACTGAATGCCGAGCGATACGCCGACGTCGCGGATGAAGGGCGCGACGGTAAGCGCGGCGAAGTAGCCGTAGACCACGGTCGGAACGCCGGCCAAGATCTCCAGGATCGGCTTCAACCAGGAGCGCACACGCGCCGGGGCGTACTGCGTAAGGTAGATCGCGCTCATCAAGCCGAGTGGAACCGCGACGAGCATCGAAATGACGGCACCGATGAAGAAGGTGCCCCACATTAGCGGCACCGATCCGAAAGCGCCGGACGATCCGGCCTGGTCTGCCCTGATGGCAGTCTGGGGACTCCATTCCAGGCCGAAGAAGAAGCCGGCAGGCGGATAGAGGCGGAAGAACCTCAAGCTCTCGAACATCAGCGAGAGGAGGATCCCGAGCGTCGTCAGGACGGCAATCATCGAAGCTGCAAAGAGCGCAATCATCAGCCACCGCTCGACGGCGACCCGAGCGCGGAACGTTGGCGCGGTCCGCCGCAACGCCAGGGCTGCAGCGGCCAGTGCAACCGCCAGTGCGATCGCACCGCCCAGCATGACGTAGCGGGTCTCTGCTGCGTGCACCCGCGGCGCGAGGGTCTTCGACTGCCCGTTATAGCCATTAGCCAACTCGCCGCTGGCGATCTGGCGCGCTTCGGCCATGATTGCCTGGCGCTCCATGTCGAACGCCGGAAGCGCCCGTCCCTCCGGACTCGAAAGGACGGTGTTATCGACCAGACGCGACTGGATCGGCGCCCAGGCCGCAACCAGGAGAAGTGCCGGTATCCCCGCAAGCAACGCCGCCTGCACGCCGTGATAGACCGGCAGCGAGTGGAGCTGCCCGCCTGCACGAAGCGCCCGCGCACGCGCGTACGCCAGCCATCCGGCTATGGCTGCGATGACCAGAATCGCAGCGGCTACGAACCCGAGCTGCATCTCAGTTGCCCACCTGGCTTTGGTTTACTTCAGTGTCGCCGGATCGAGCGGCTTCAGGTCTGATGCCTGTTGGGCTGCTGCAGTCACGTCAGCGCCGCTGAACGGGACCAGCCCGCGACGCTCGAGCACGCCGCCCTTGCTCCAGAGCTTGGCGTAGCTGCGGACGAAGTCGCGGAGCTTGGGCTTGGCCTGGATGTGCTCGCCCTTCACGTAGATGTAGAGCTTGCGCGCGCCAGGGTAGCTGAGGTCGGCGATCGTCGTTTCCGTCGGCGAAATGCCGGCGATCTGAACCGGGCGGATCTTGTCGGCATTCTGCTCCAGGTAGGAATAGCCGAGAATGCCGAGCGTGCCGGGGTCGGCGGCAACCTTCTGGACGAGCAGATTGTCGTTTTCGCCAGCCTCGACGTAGGCGCCGTCCTCGCGGATCTTGGTGCAGATCTGCTTGTGCTGGTCCTCGTTGCTCTTGGCGAGCGCCTTCATGGCCGGGTCGGTGTCACAACCCTTCGTCAGGTAGAGATCGGCCAGGCTGTCACGGGTGCCGGAGGTCGGCGGCGGGCCGAGAACGCGGATCTTGAGCGCGGGAAGGGAAGGATTCACGTCCTTCCACGTCTGCGCCTTGTTGGGGCCCTTGCCGAACGGATTGGCGGCGAGAGCCTTGTAGATATCCGCCTGCGTCAGGTTCAACGCCGGCGCTCCGTTCGCCTCGATGATGGTCAGACCGTCGATGCCGATCGGGACCTCGATGACGTTCTTGGCGCCTGCCTTGGCGCAGGCCTCATATTCGCTCTTCTTTATCTGGCGCGATGCGTCCTCGATGTCGGGATACTGCCTTCCGACGCCAGCGCAGAACAGCTTCATGCCGGCGCCAGTGCCGGTCGATTCCACCGTCACCCCGAGGCCTGGATTCGCGCGCATGAACTCTTCGGCCGCGGCCTTCGTGAAAGGATAAACCGTCGATGAGCCGACCACACGGATGTCGCTGGCGGAAGCCGAGCCACCGGACAAGTTCGAGCCGCAGGCAGCGAGTACCGCGGCTGCGGGCAGTGCAATGTACATCTTCTTCATGACGGTTCCTTGTCGTCGCGTCCTGCTGCCCGTCTAACGGCGCGCCGTTACGGCGCTGCGTCAGTTTTGTTACGCGACGATGACAGCCCTCAGCGGGCGATCGGCAGCCTTACGGACACACTCGTGCCGGTACCGAGCTCGCTCCTGATCTCGAGTGCGCCGCGGTGCCGTTCGACGATGTGCTTGACGATCGCGAGCCCCAGCCCGGTACCGCCCGAGCTCCGGCTGCGAGCCTCGTTCACCCGGTAGAAGCGTTCGGTGAGCCGGGGCACGTGCTCGCGCGGAATTCCGGGTCCATGATCCGTAACCGTCACGGTGACCCACCCTGCCCGTACGGACGCCGCCACATCGACGCTGGAGTTCGATTCATGGCAGCCATATCGCACGGCATTGCTGAGCAGGTTGTCGAAAACCTGCAGCAGCTGGCCACCGTCGCCCCTGACGGTCGGCAGCGGCCCCGGCAGATCCAGATTGAAGGTGCACTTGCTCGCCAGGCCAAGCTGCGCCGCATTGCCCACGGCCATGCGCACTACCTCGTCGATATCCACCGCTTCATTGGGCTCGACGAAACGGTCGGCCTGGATGCGCGAGAGGCTCATCAAATCCTCGATGATCCGGAGCATCCTCGTTGCTTCGTCGAGAATCGTGGCGGCGAACTTGTGACGCACGTCCTCTTCGAGGGCAGCACCGTCGGTCAGCGTTTCGGCATAGCCGATGACCGTCGAGAGAGGGGTCCGAAGCTCGTGACTGGCGTTGGCGACGAAGTCGACGCGCATCTTCTCGGCGGAAACGACCGCCGCCCGATCAATGATGCGGACGAATGAGGTGCCACGGCCCAATCCGCGCACCAGCACGCGCCAGGGCCGCCCGACCGCGCCGATCCCCGTCACTTCGATCTCGCCGGAACGTCCCGTGAGGATATGTTCAAGCGCGTCCGGATGCCGAATGGCCAGCCGGACGTCCCGATCCTCGATCCCCTGCCCGAGTACGGCCTTGGCAGCATCGTTCGCGAAGCTGATCGTCAGGCCTTCGACGATCAGGGCCGGCTCTTCGAGCGCGTCGACTAGGGCGCGAATGGCGGGCGTGTCTGGCGGCACGTCGACTATCTATCCGATCAGGCGAGCCGCGCCACGGCGGAATCACCACGCGGCTCGCTACCGTGGGCCGCCGTGGCGGTATCGTCAGCGACTGAAACTCACCGCAATGTGGGCAACGTGGTCCATCGTGTTCGGCCCGCCGCGCACGAACCCGTACTGGTTGAGATAACCGAGTTCCACGGTGAGGTTCTTCGCGAGCGGCGTCGCCACTGCGATCAGGTTGCGCATGCGGTCGACACCCGGCTTCTTCTGGAAAGTCGTGGTGTTCAAATTGACGAACGTCTCATTGCTGAGGTTGAGCGCGGTCTTGCCCTTCAGCGGGATCGAATATCGGATGAACGGCCGCGCCCTCCAGCCGGTGCCGTCGACGCCTTCACGCCAGCGCTGTTCCACCCTCAGCCGAGCGTTGATCTTGCCCGGGCCGAGCTGACCGAGATTGTCGAAAGTCACCTGCTCGCGTGCGCGATGCTCGAGCACCGTGAAATCACCGGCCGAATATTGCGGATCGTGGGTGTAGCCGGCCCAGACGGTCACCACCTTGTTCAGGCGGTAGCCGATGAGGGTGTTGGACTCGATTTCGTAGAGGCCGTTGCGGTTGTCACTGAAGCGGCCGACCAGTTCCTGGGACAGGCGCCAACGGTCGGAAAGCTTGAACGAGGCGGACGCGGTCGTCCAGATCTGCCGATCTTCGGTCGCCGCCAGCGCCGGCTGCGCTGCAGCCGCGCCGAACAGAAGAGCCAAAAGGGTCCGCCGCATCGCGTTTCTCCCCAGCCCATTGCCCCTGGACTGGCGCAAGTGAACCCCGGAGCAGCGATCCGCAACAGCAGTGCCGAGAACATTGAACGTCATGGTTTTGCCTTCCCCAGCCGCTGCTCGCCCGAGAGCTGCGGCGCAATTCGGCGAAAGCTGTGCGCCCGCGCCATGTGAGTCCGTGTCGGCAGCCTCTTCGCTCCCCACGACTCGCCAATAACGTAGCTCTGCTACACCGCAGTGACGTTCGAGTTACGGTTTGATGACAGCCGGGGGCCGCGCCGCTGGCCAGCACGGTTGCGATTGTCAGATGCCGCCGTCCACCGGCTCGTGTCCGGCCTCGCGCAGCCGCGCCGCCAACTCGTTCCCGGTGGCCTGCGCGAGCGCCTCATCCTCCGAGCGGATGACGAAGTTGGCGCCGGAGCGCCCATCCTTCGAGAAGGGGTAGCTGCCGATCGAAACGCCGGGCGTAGCTTCCTCGAGCGTCCTCAGAAGTTGCGCGACATCGCTTTCGGCAACGTGCGCGCCGATCGTGACTGAGACGACCGGCCTGCCGCCCTCCAGCTTGCCGGTAAGCGCCTGGAGCATGCTTGCAGCGATGTGCGGCACGCCGGCGAGGATGTAGATGTTGCCCCACTTCACGCCGGGCGCTCCGGAGCTGGGATTGGGCAGCAGTTCGGCGCCCTCGGGCACCCGCGCCATCCGCAGCCGAGGCTCGGTCAGGCCGCCGGGCCGGTCGCGGTAATAGTCTTCGAGGATCTGCCGCGCGTGCGGATCGATGACCACGGGGACGCCGACGGCCGCGGCGATGGCGTCGATCGTGATGTCGTCGTGCGTAGGGCCGATCCCGCCGGTGGTGAAAAGATAGTCGTGGGCAACGCGGAGCGCGTTCACTGCGTCGCCGATGCGGACGCTGTCGTCGGGCACGATCCGCACTTCCGCCAGGCGGATGCCCTCGTCGTTCAGCCAGGTGGCGAGCTGGGCGACATTCTTGTCCTGCGTCCGGCCGGACAGGATCTCGTCACCGATCACCGCCAATGCGGCCGTCCATTGCCTCGACTGATCGCCCAACCGGCCTTCTCCCAATCGACTTCCGCAACCCCCGTGCCTATGTAACCGCGATGACTCAATACATCACCGTTGCCGCCGAAGACCGGGTCGAAGCCCGTAATGGCGTGATCAAGCTGTACGGCCCGGAAGGCTTCGAAGGGATGCGCCGCGCCGGCCGGCTCGCGGCCGAGATCCTCGACGCTCTGGCGCCCCACGTGGTGCCGGGCGTCACGACTCAAGAGCTGGACGACATCGTTTACCGGATGACGCTCGACGGCGGCGGAGTGCCGGCAACGCTGGGCTATCGCGGCTACACGAAGAGCTGCTGCATCTCGATCAACCACGTCGTGTGCCATGGCATCCCGAGCGAGAAGACGCTGAAGGACGGCGACATCGTCAACATCGACGTGACGCCGATCGTCGACGGCTGGCACGGCGACACGAGCCGCATGTACTTCGCGGGCAACGTCCCGCTCCGCGCGCGCAAGCTCGTCGACGTGACGCACGAATGCCTGTTGCTCGGGATCGAGCAGGCGCGGCCGGGCAATCGCCTCGGCGACATTGCCAATGCCATCCAGCGCCATGCCGAAGCGCAGCGCTACAGCGTCGTCCGCGACTTCTGCGGCCATGGTGTCGGCCAGGTGTTCCACGACAGCCCCGAGGTGATCCACGCCGGCCGCCCGGGTACCGGGCCGGAGCTTCGGCCGGGCATGATCTTCACGGTCGAGCCGATGATCAATCTCGGCCGGCCGGACGTGAAGGTGCTCGACGACGGCTGGACGGCGGTCACGCGCGACCGATCGCTTTCGGCGCAGTTCGAGCATTCGATCGGCATCACCCAAACCGGCTGCGAGATCTTCACGAAGAGCCCCGCCGGGCTCGACAAGCCACCCTACGCGTAGCTAGCGCAGCCCCTTGCCGCAGGTACTGGGACCGGGCGGACATCCAGGAAGCCCACATTGACCGGATCGATGAACGTCGAGATCGGCAACGAGACTGGAGTGCGGCTCTGGGGGCTAACCAACAGCGAGCGTATCCGCCGCCTTGCGCAGGCTGCAGGACTTGAGCCCGGAACCGGAGCACGCGATGTGTCGCTGCCGACGCTGTGGGCGGACGCCGGCTATGCGTTCGATCCTGCCTGGTTCCAGCACATCGCGACACAGCCCGGCTCCGTGCTCGTCGTCAGCGGGCGTCCGGTCCTGGCGAACCTTCCTGCCGGGGTTGAGCCGGACCAGGCGCTTACCGCGCCCGGCCTGACGGCTATCAACTACGATGACCGACCGACGCTCTACAATCGCAAGCTGCGCAAGCGTGAGTGCCCGTTCGTGGAGCCGCTCAGACGGTCCAACTCCGCCGACATCGAGCGGCTAAGCTATTATGGCGCCTACAAGGGCGTCACCGACATCCTGACCAAATACCTGTGGCCCGAGATGGCGCTGGCGCTGACCCAGCTGGCAGCACGGGCGGGCATGACGCCGAACATGGTGACAGGGATCGGCGCGACCTTGTGCGTCGTGGCAACCGTGCTGTTCGCCTTCGGCTGGTACTGGACCGGGCTGGCCTGCGGCTTCGTGTTCATGGTGCTCGACACCGTCGACGGGAAGCTGGCGCGCTGCACTGTCACCTCCTCGTGGTGGGGCAACATTTTCGACCACGGCATCGACATCGTTCACCCGCCCTTCTGGTGGATCGCGTGGGGGGTCGGAACGGCGTTCACACCCCACCCGCTGCGAGGAGAGACGCTGACCTGGGTCATGGTCGCCATCGTCGTCAGCTACGTCGTGCAGCGGCTGATCGAAGGTTTCTTCGTCCGCCGCTTCGGGTTCCACATCCACGTCTGGCGCAGGTTCGACACGAACTTCCGGCTGATCACCGCGCGGCGCAATCCGAACATGCTAATCCTGTTCGTCTCACTAGCCGGCGGCCGCCCGGATCTGGGGTTGATCGTGGTGGCCTGGTGGACGGTGCTGTCGCTGCTCGTCCATTGCGTTCAGCTGGTGCAGGCGCTGGTCACGAGCGCGCGTTCGGGACCGATCACGACCTGGATGGAGACGCAGCCGTGAACGAGACGATCCGCAAATTCGGTCACCCCGCGACGCTGGTGCGGGATTATGCGCACTGGGTGGTGCTGGTGCGACCTGCCCAGCCCACCCTGGGATCCCTGGTGCTGGCCGCGAAGTCGGATGCGACGGCGTTCGGCGACTTGCCCGAGGCTGCCCATACCGAACTGGCAGTTGCCTCGCGGGACATCGAAGCCGTTCTTCAGACGCTCGTCGGCTACGACCGCATCAATTACCTGATGCTGATGATGGTGGACCCGCACGTCCACTTCCACGTGATCCCCCGCTATGAAGGTGCGCGGCAGCGCGGGGGCCTTGCGTTGCCGGACCAAGGCTGGCCGAAGACGCCGGACCTCGGCTCAGGGGTGACGCTCGATGCCGCGCAGATCGCCGACCTCGCCGCCTGGCTGAAGGCGGCCTGGCCGAACTAGCCGCGCCAGCGGGCCGTTAGCTTCGACCCCGCCTCGATGTCGCTGAGGAAATCCACCTCGGCCCATTCGAGGCCCTCGATGGAGATAGTGCCGACCTTTCCTGTCGGCGCGAGGGAGTCGATGATCTTCAGATACCAGTTCTCGACACCCGCCGGCGTTCGCATGAACGCGTCGACAGTGTCGCGAAAGAGCGCGACGCCCTCCCCGCGGAACGCCAGGAATCCGATTGATTCGGCATTCGCCTGCTCCGCGGAGAGCGTCTTGCCGATGGCGGCGAGTCGGTCGCCGATGCGGGTCACCTTCATATCGTCGCTGTCGTAGACGGGCTTCGCATCCACGGTTACCGCAATCGGCCAGTCGGCGCCCCCGGCGAGAACCCGCTGAACGATCTCCCGTGAGACGAGCGTGTCGCCGTTGAGGATCAGGAAGTCTCCATTCATCGCCCCACGCGCGATCCAGCAGGAGCCGAGGTTGTCGGCGACCTTGTAGAACGGGTTGAAGACGGCGCGCAGGGTCAAACCCGGCCGGGCGAGCCGAACAAGCTCCTCCTCCACCATGCCGGTCATGAAACCGGTGACCACGTCGATGCGGGTCACGCCGCTTTCGAACAGCATCTGCACCTGCCAGGCGAGCAGGGTCTGGCCGGAGAAGTCGATGAGGCATTTGGGACGCTCGGCGGTGAGCGGCAGGAGGCGGGAGCCCTGGCCGGCGCTGAGGATGATGGCGCGTTCGATCATGGGTCGGGGTCCCTACGCCGTCCGGCGGGTCGAGAGAAGTCGCTATCGCGCCGATCGGCGTCGCGACACGAGACGCTGGCGGGCCGCGGGAGGTCGCGATACGATGGTGCGAGACCTGCAGGGGACATGAAGTGAAAAAGGTTGAAGCCATCATCAAGCCGTTCAAGCTGGACGACGTGAAGGATGCGCTCCACGACGTGGGCGTCAGCGGGATCACGGTTGCCGAGGTCAAGGGTTTCGGTCGCCAGAAGGGCCACACAGAACTCTATCGGGGCGCCGAATATGTCATCGACTTCCTGCCCAAGGTGAAGGTCGAGGTCGTGATCGAGGACTCGCTCGTTGAGAATGTCGTCGAGGCAATCGAGAACGCCGCGCGCACCGGCCGCATCGGGGACGGGAAGATCTTCGTCACCAATGTCGAGCAGGCGATCCGCATTCGGACCGGCGACCGGGGGGACGACGCCATCTAGATGGCCGAAGACCGTGAAATGCTCGCTTCGATGTCGCCGGACGAGCTGCGCGGTGCGATGCGCAGCCTCGGCTATCGCACCCAGAACGACCTTGCCCAGGCGATCGGCGTCTCCCGCTCGGCCGTAAGCCTGTGGCTCGAGGGCAAGGTTGGCGTTCCCCGCCCCGTCGCGATGCTGCTCAGAATGCTGCTGTCCGCACAGCGGCGTGCCTACTAAGCACGCCGCTGCAGGAGATTACTGGCCGCGGTTGGCGCGGGCCTGCTGGCGCTCGGCGCTGGTGACGACACCGTTCCGGTCGATGTCTTCGCGGTCGAAGCGGGCGAGCGCCTGATTTTCGAATTGCGCCAGGGTCACGGATGCGGAGTCGCCGAACATGCGCGCGAGCATGCGCTGGGCACGGCCACCGCCCCGCTCGCCTTCGCCAGCCTCGCCGCCGCGGGCAGCCGTGGACTGGCTCAGCGCCTGCTGCGCCTCGTCACGCGTGAGGACGCCATCGCCGTTCAAGTCGAAGCGCTGGAACATCGTGCTGGCCATCTGTTGCGCCTGCTGGCGCGTGCGGTCGGCGTGCATGTGGCTGCCGGACCCCTGCGCGACAGGCGCCGCGGGCGGAATCTGAGCCTGCTGCGCCAGGGCCTGCGTGCCGACGATGGTGGCGCCGAGCGCAACCGCGATGGTCAACTTCTTCATAGAATTCAATTCCTTGATCGATAGCTGCACTCAGGATGCGGGAATTGCAGTGAACCGCCCATTTACATCTTTCGCTGTCGCAGGCAGCCGGATGTGGCGCCCAGGTGCGCCGCCGGAGCTGTCGCAATGTGCAATCTCTACACCCAGTCGAAGTCGGTAGACGAGATCGCGGCGATTTTCCGCGACCTGCAAATGCCCCTGAGCTTTCCCGACGGCATCCCTAATCTGTCGCCGCGGGACGTCTGCATCACCGATCCGGCGCCGATCGTCCGTGCGGGCAGCCAACCGGGCACGTTCGAGCTGGTCGTCCGCCGCTGGAGCTGGCCTGGTCCAAACGGGAAGCCGGTGTACAACTTCCGCTCCGAAGGCCGGAGGTTCCCGTCAGGGCGCTGCCTCGCGCTCGCCGACGGGTTCTACGAGTTCACCAAGCCCGAGGACCCGAAGCAGAAGACGAAGGATCGCTGGCTATTCAGTCCGAGTCATCACCCTCTCGTGGCAATCGCCGGGCTGGTGCGCACAAGTCCGCAGGTTGGTGAAGCCTTCACTCTGCTGACGGGGGAGCCTGGCGACGACGTTGCCCCCTACCACCACCGCCAGATCATCGTCCTGCCACCGGATAGCTGGCGCTCCTGGCTCGAGCACACCGGCTCCGAGCGCGACCTGCTTAAGGCGTCCGCAGCGGGAGCTCTGAGCGTCTGTGCCGCGCCTCGTTCGGCGAACACTCAGACCCGGTGAAATATTCGCCGCGGGCCTGACTCTCGGCGCCACGTGGGGAATCTGGGGCCTCAAGCTCGAATCACGTTTCATCGACCTGGCCGCTGAGCCGGCGGGGGATCCATTCGGGCAGCAACGATTCAGGCCGGGGAACTCAAGATCATGGCGACCGACGCAGGAACCATCCTTTCGCGCATCAAGGACGAGGAGATCGAGTGGATCGATCTTCGATTTACCGACCCGAAGGGCAAGTGGCAGCACCTGACCATGGCGTCGGGCCTCATCGACGAGGACCAGCTGACCGACGGCTTCATGTTCGACGGAAGCTCCATTGCCGGCTGGAAGGCGATCAATGAGTCCGATATGATCCTGAAGCCGGACCTCGATGCGGTCTATGCCGACCCGTTCAGCGCGACGCCGATGCTGGTTCTGTTCTGCAACGTCGTCGAGCCGGCCACCGGCGAGCTCTACGGCCGCGACCCGCGATCCACCGCTACCCGCGCCGAAGCCTATCTGAAGGCGACCGGCGTCGGCGACACGGTCTACGTCGGTCCGGAAGCCGAGTTCTTCATGTTCGACGATGTCCGTTTCGAGGACGGCTATGCCGCCAGCGGCTACCGCATCGACGACATCGAGCTGCCGACCAACACGGGCCGCGAGTATGAGGGCGGCAACCTTGCCCACCGGCCACGCGCCAAGGGCGGCTACTTCCCGGTCGCTCCGGTCGACAGCGCCATGGATATCCGGGGCGAGATGGTCTCGACGATGATCGAGATGGGCCTGCCGATGGACAAGCACCACCACGAAGTCGCCGCCGCCCAGCACGAGCTGGGCCTGACCTACGGCACTCTGGTCGAGACCGCCGATCGCATGCAGATCTACAAGTATGTCGTGCACATGGTCGCCCACGCCTACGGCAAGACCGCGACCTTCATGCCCAAGCCAATCGCCAAGGATAACGGCAGCGGCATGCACACCCACGTGTCGATCTGGAAGGGCGGCAAGCCGCTGTTCGCCGGTAACGGCTATGCCGGCCTCAGCGAGACGGCGCTCTATTTCATCGGCGGCGTCATCAAGCATGCCCGCGCGCTCAACGCCTTCACCAACCCGACGACCAACAGCTACAAGCGCCTCGTGCCGGGCTTCGAAGCGCCGGTCCTCCTGGCCTACTCGAGCCGCAACCGCTCCGCCTCGTGCCGCATTCCCTACGGCGCGGGCGAGAAGGCGAAGCGCGTCGAGTTCCGATTCCCGGACGCGATGGCCAATCCGTACCTCGCCTATGCGGCGATCATGATGGCCGGCCTCGATGGCATCCAGAACCGCATCCATCCCGGCGATCCGATGGACAAGAACCTCTACGACCTGCCGCCGCAGGAGCTGGTCAGCGTCCCGACCGTGTGCGGATCCCTGCGCGAGGCCCTGGTCTCCCTGCAGAACGATCGCGCGTTCCTGACGCGCGGCGACGTGTTCAGCGAGGACCAGATCGACAGCTACATCGAGCTCAAGTGGGAAGAAGTGATGCGTTGGGAAACGACGCCGAGCCCCGTCGAATTCGACATGTATTATTCGAGCTGATCGCGAGCGACCCTCGCGCCGGCGGTGCGGGGGTCAGTCGTAGATGTGCGCGAACAACTGCGCGTCGTCGCGGCCAGTCGCCAGCTTCCCTGCATAATCGCCGAGCGGCAGCAGGAGTGCGCTCTCAGGTCCACTGAGCAGCGTGATGTCGTAGCTGCCGCGCGGCATGCGGATCGGCGCAGTCGATGCGTGGCCATTCACGGCAATGGTCCCGCCAACCGGTTGTCCCGCCCGATTGTAAAGCGCGTAGGCGCCGGGAATACGGACGTTGAACCTTGCCGCGGTTGAACGCTTCAGTTCACGCCCGACCATGCGGATGTTGGGCGCGACCTGGACATAGTCGTTGCGAATCAGCGGCCCGACGACGGGTTCGATCGCGTCCATCCGGTACGACCACAGGATGAGCTTCGGGCTGGAGTGCGCGAGCAGTTGGTAAGCTTCGGAAGCGCGCCCTTCCCGCAACGTCATCAGTATGTAGTGCCGGTCGATCCACAGCGTCGAAGGCTCCCGCCGGTTCGGAAGCATCGCAATGCCGTCGAAGTAGATGTCGTCGGGACCAAGCAGCGATTCCGCACGGGCAACGAGCGCGAGCTGCGTCGTGTTGCCGAGCCGGAGGTAGACGATGCTGCGCGCGAAGCTGAATGCGATGCCCACCGCAAGGACGATGACCGCGATACGGGAGAAGCGCGGGTTCCTGGCGAGATGATCGATCGGAGCAATCGCCCACAGCGCCATGAACGGCTGCGCCATAATGAACACGTAAGGCCAGGGCTGGTCGTGGCTGTAGACGAGCAGCGTGATGACGATAGTGAAGATAAGCGCGATCCGCTCCTGTTCGCCCAGCTGCCTCAGGTGCCGGAGCCGCAGGGCCATTCCGGCCAGGCAGAACAGATAGATCAGCGCATTCTGCTGAAGGCTGGCCAGAACATAATGGCGCAAGCCGCCGTAATCCGCGCCGCCGCGGCCAGCGATGATCGTGGGGCCAATGAAAACGTTTTCGGCGACGGCGCCCGGGTGGGCGCCGCCGAACACGAAGCAATAGGCGATGATGGGCAGCACCCAGCCGGCCACCAGCCACGCGCCGCGCGCGACTGCACCCCCGCACTGGCGCCGCAGTGCCGCGTCTCCGACGAGTGCGATCCCGAGCGCGACGTCGAAGTAGAGCGCCTTCTGCGTGCACAGGAACGATAAGCCGCTGAGAACGCCCGCGGCGACGAGCCGCATCGGTCGATCGGCGCTTCCCCGGAGCACCAGCGCAAGGGCGGCGACGGCGAAGAACAAGGCGACCGGCTCCGCGATCGTACGGTAGATGCGCTCGAGGAAATTCGAGAAGCACAGCAGGACAAGGACGATCGCAAGCGCCCTCACCCGGTCCTGCCCAAGTGCCCGCGCGCAGGAATAGGTGAGCGCAATGGTCGCGCATCCGAGCAGCGCTGTCTCTACGCGCCCCGCGACGAGAATGGAGACCGCGTTCCACCCGATCAGATGGGCCAGCTTGTAGAAGATGGCGTAGCCGACGGCCTTCGCAGGCCAGATGGTATCGAACAGCCCGTGACCGAGGTATTTCGCCCAACCCAATTGCGCGAACTCGTCCATGACGAACCGGCCATGCACCGCCAACGCGAACAGCAGCGCGATCTTCAGGGCAATCAGGCCGCCGAGCACCGCAGGTAAGTAGGGGCGTGGATCGCGCGGCGACGGAGCGGCCCGTCCTCCAGCCGCTGTTTGCATTGCCATCACCAGGTCACCAGCCCCATTCGCTCAGGCGGACCTTAGCAGGAGAGTTTCGAAGAAGCGGGTCTGTACCGCTGGGGTTCGTCGATACGTCTCCGTCCAGCCATCAAGCGGATAATCTTCTTCCCTGATTTCGATATTCTCAACCGGGTTCTTCGAGACTTTCCAAGCCTTCAGGTAAAAGTGGCCTCCCGGCTGAACGAGCCGCCTGATTTCGGAAAGATAATGCCGGATCTGGTCCAGCCGCATTTCGTGCAGCGAAGAGATATTCACGAATAGATTGACCGAACTGTCAGGGAGAAGAGCAAGTTGGTGGGGCAGAAGGAACACCATGTCGGCGGCCTCGAACTCATCTCTGATTTCCTCGAAGCTCGCAAAATCGCGAAAGCGGAAGTGGCGTTTGTTCGGGAACACGGCGCCGAGATACTCCTGCGACACGCCGAGAGCCGGCGAGATGTCCGCCATTATGTACTTCGAGATGGGCGCCAGCGACGCGGTGACGAATGCATTGCGACCGTAGCCGCCGCCCAGTTCGCACACGGTGCCGGTCGCCACGCTGGCAAATGACTGGAATTCCAGCACCGAGTTGGCAAGGTCCTGCGAGATGAGCCTCCCACCCTTCCTGATGTTGGGGGGGGTACCCACGTCAGGCTCTGAAAGGCTCGAAATCTGTTCCGGGGCCATCTTCTCGGCGTAGGCCCAGATGAGACGCGTCAGGAAATTCAGCGCCAGACCTTCCACCAGCGGAATATGCCTGTGCTTGAGGGGGGAGAATGTACCGATGATCGCTTCGAAGGTGGCGAGAGGGCCTAACTGCGAGATCAGGAACCTGATCTGCGAGTCCCAAGGCAGTACGCGCATCCACGTGAAATAGTCCTTTGCCAGCGTGCGCTTGAAGTTGCCGATACCGGAGGACGAGAGTCGCTCGCCGTGCTTGCGATTGAGTTCCTGCCAGAACTTCGATGGGCGAACGACCTCGGGCGCGGTTCGCATCGCAGCGTCCATCTGCGAAAGTGCACCCTCAAAACTTGCTTTCGTCACAACGTCGCTCATGCGCGCAAACGCCTCCACTTCGATGAGGAATCTAGATACAAGGTCAGCTTCTGTGAGTGGCGCGGCGCGAAGCCAAGTGACGGCACGCGACAAGCATTCCGATCAACCGACGCGGCCCCATCACCAACTCAGCGTTTCGCAGTAATTCGGGGAGTCCGGCATGGCCGACACCCGCTCCGCAATGGGGAAGTAGCGCTCCGACATGCTGTAAAACTCAGCTCGTGAGAAGAGCACGACATGCTTGTCGCCGGTAATGTACAAGTCCGCGAGCAGCGAGAGCGTCGCACGAAAGCTCCCCGGTTCGACATCCTTGAAGAAGAGCGTCCTGCACCCCCATCGTTGGCAGCTCTGTGCTAGAGCCGCAAAGAACGGCTCGCGATGCTCAACAGCAACGTGATGCATCACATCGGTGATCATGACGAAGTCGAAATCGCCATCGATCTCCGTGAAGTCTGTCGCAGGAAAAAGGGTCACCCTGGACCGGTTTGCGTCGCTGAGGAACGAACCGATTATGGGAGCCACGTCGCACATCGTGACCGTCAGGTCAGGACGTCGATCCAGAACCCTGTCGATCAAGGCGCCATCACCTCCACCAATGTCGAGAATCCGCGCGCCCTGTGGGATGGCGGCGTTCAGGGCCTCAGCGATCTTCGCAAGATCGACGAAGACGCGCCGATAAGCGTCCCCGACCGGCCTGAAGTATGGACCGAGCAACCTACGCGCAATCTGACCGGGGGTGGCCACTTATTCCTCCGCGCCGCGGCCAGTTTGTGCGGCATCCGTCTTCGCCGGAAGCCCTGCGAGCGCGGCGCGTAAATCGAACCGGGGCAATATTGCCCAATGCGCAGTCGCGAAGTTCCATAAAAACAGGACCGCTGTGGCTATTGGCGTTGCAATCGCGACGCTGAGTCGAAATCCAGAGCACAACAGCACCATCACGACGACCGTGAGCGGGTAAGCGGATGTCGCAGCCAGAAAGAAGCGAGCGAAAGACCTCCAGCGAAGCGGCTCGGCGAACGTAAACCGGCTGTGCAGGAGGAATCCTAGAGGTATGGCAACGAGGAACCCCGCCAACATCGCAATCAGGTAATGCCCGCCCGCCGCGTCGACGCCGAGCATGATCGCGTAATTGGTGACGGCGCAGAACAATCCGATCAACGCATAGCGCCACCCCCTCTCCACGAGGGGCCGCTCGTTGCCAGTGGGAGCGGTTCGGACCACTGCTAAAATGCACCGCTAAGCTTGGCGCGGAGGCGCGGCAGGATGCGCTCGACGAGGCGGGAGTCCCTGAGCAGACGCACAATGCCGGACGGACGGAGCGCGAGCACTTGCGACGCAGCGGCCGCAACCGCCTTCCAGTCGCCACCGGCGGCAGTCGCGAGCGACACATTGACGCCGATCGACGCCCGGGCTGCCGCTTCGACGCGACCGCGCATGGCTGACGGAAGCTGATCGAGGTGCCGTTCGAGCACCGTGCGCATCTGCGATCGGAAGTCTTCGGGATTGCGCGAGCCAGTGACGGTCAGCGAGCTGCCGTGGACGCGGAAACCGGTCGTCACCTCGCGGTGGTACATGACAGCGCCGGTACCGGCGAGCTTCAGCCAGAGATCCCAATCGGCGGTGTACCAGAGGTCGGTGTCGACGCCGCCCGCCGCGAGCCACGCATCTTTGCGGAATACCGGAGCAAGCACCGAGATGAAATTCTGCACCAGTAGCCGCTCCATGACGAGCGTCGTCTCGAGCATGCGCTCGGCCGGCAGCGGGCAGCTCCATCGGCCGAGTGCACGGCCGCGGCGGTCAATGATCATCGTCGGGGCGAGGTGAAGTGCAGCGTCCGGCGCCTTGGCGATCCACCGCTGCACGGCCGCGATCCGCCCGGGCAGCCACACATCGTCCTGGTGGAGCATGCAGACGTGCGCGGCCCTCGCCTGCTCCACGCCGAAGTTGGTTTTGGTCTGCCAACGGTCGAGGTCGCGCCGCTCGATGATACGCACCGGCAGCCGATCGGAATATTCATCGATCATCGCAGCAGTTGCCGGTCCCTCGCTGCTGTCGATCACGACGATCTCGATGCCCTCGGTCGGTTCGGCAGCCAGGGACTCGAGAGTGGCGCCGATCCAATCCTCGCCATCGTGAACAGGCATCACCACCGACAAATAGGGCGTGGCCGTCACAGCCATCGGCGAGCGATCCGCGCGATCCGGCTGCACGGGTGCCTCATCGAGCATGCCGGCCCTCCAGCTCGTCAAGGAGCCACATCGATCCTGAACCCCCGCTCATTTGCCCACACCTGCAGCGGATACCAGGCAATTGGGCACTTTTTCGTGAACATTGCGCACAAGCTTGTCGAAAGAGGGACTGTCCGGAGCGCCGTTGGAAGCGAAACTGACGCTGTGCTGGTCGGCGCGGGTGATCAGCGCGATCCTGCCTCTGCCGCATAGCCGGACGAGGAGGTCAGAGTTGATGTTGATACTGGAAATCCGCAGCGGCCGATTGCTCAAGTCCGGCAAATTGCGGACGGTCTCGATCGCGTTACCTGCCCAACGGCCGTCCATGGTCGGCCGGGGCGTGGTATCGATCAGCACCATCGGGGCCTGCTGCGCCGCGACCAGCCGTTCAAGGGCAACATAGGGCTGAACAAAGCGGTAAGTGGCGGCGAGCAACAGCGGGATGGTGACGACCGCTGTCACTCCGCTCAATGCGAGCACTAGACCGTCGGCGCGTCGTCCAGTGACGGCACGAAGCTCCTCGTAGCCGTAGCCGGCAAGCAGAGCGAAGCTCCCCAGGTACGGGTGAAGGTAGCGAAAGCCCCAGCCGTGACCCTGAAACGGGATGACGACGGTAATGAAGGCGAGCCACAGGCAAATGCCGAGCAGCAAGGCAGCGGGGAGCCCGCGACCCCGGATCGCCAGCGGGATTGCTGCGGAAAGCAGCGGGATCAGCGCCAGGTTTTGCCAGGCGACGAAGCGGACAAGATTGAGGAACATGGTGATGCCCGTGTCACCCCGCCGCTCGGCGAAAGCGGTCGTGACGCGTGCCATCAGGCTCGTGCTGGGCGCTTGCTGCACGGCACTTGCAACCTCGGGAGCCGCAAGTGCGGGGAAGACGGCCCACCACAGGATGATCGCTGCGTAAGCGGCGGCGTAAAGCAGCGCGAGCTTCCGCTCCCCGTGCTGGAACCGCCAGAGCAGGAATGGCGCGGCGAAGAATGGGTGGAACGCGATCTGGTGGAGCCCCGTCGCTGCGAAGGCGCTCAGGATGGCGATCGAGTGCCCGAGCCGGCCGCCGCGGAGGAATGCCGCAAGCCAGATCAGGTTCAACGCCATGTGGCCGGTCATCGAATAGACCGTCATCGTGTTGACGAGCATCTGTGCGGACAGCGCGTAGACGAGCAGCACGACCCAGCATGCTCGGTTGTCACGGCCAAAGGTCCCACGTGCAACGTCGAGCAATGCCACTCCGCCGGCTACGGCCAGGAGCGGGTTGAACAGGGCGGGGTCGGCCAGCTTCGAGAAAGCGAGCCGCAGCAGTGCGTTCATGGGCAGATAGGAGGAAACGAGGCCGGTCGGCATGTTCTGGTTGAGGAGAGGCGCCGGCACCAAGGCGCTGACGTACGGCACCCAGGCCGCTGCCACCGGCGACGCGAGATGCAGACGATCGTAAACGGCCATGTCGAACAGGACCATCCGCTCATCGATCGACAGCGGGAAGCTGCCCATCAGCGCGTAGCTTGCGAATGCGAGCAACCCGGCAAGAACGAACGCAAATGCCAGCAGCCAGCGTGCCTTCGGCAGACGCGACGGCAGATGCCAAGCCGGCGACCAGAAGGCGCTGACGACTAGCGAAAGGGACAGGACGAACAGCGGCAGCGCGTCCTGCGACTGCACCTGGTGGATCGGGAAGAAGTAAACGTGGCTGCGCGACAGGATGACCGTGATCGCGAGCAGGAGCAGGCCCGTCAGCGCGGTCTGGCGCTTCCACGAGGCACGGTCAGCGCCAGGTCGCGTCGACGGAAACGTCTGGTGAGCAGTCATCTGGCTTCAGGAGCCGTGCCGCTCGTCCAGATTATCCAGCAGCAGCTTCAGGACGAAGCCGGACAGGACCATCATCACGCCGGCGACCGTCGCGGTCGTCGTGGCGAAGACCAGGTGAACGGATTGCTCCATCGGGCCGCCCTTGAATATCCACTTGAACGCAAGCAGCGCGTCCGAAGCGAGTCCGCCGGCCGCCAGGATGCTTCCACCCAGTACCAGCCATTCCAGCGGGCGTCCGCGCTTCAGCCACGGAACGACGCGGCCTCGCTCGATCGGCTGGTAGATGGCGATCGCGACCTTCGCGAGCATTCCGAGGAGGATAGCGCAGAGGCCGATCAACGTCGCCATCGACGACAGCGCCACGAAGTGGATGCCGAAATAGTGGTTGCCGGCCAGGATCGGTCCGCGCGCCAGAGCGGCGAGACCGAGCACGCCGAGCGTCAGCAGGACGAGGCCGGGGATCAGGTACAGCGTGTCCGGCGCATAGGCGATGATCAGCCGCAGATGCCGCCAGCCGTCGCGGAACGAGCGCAAGTGCGGCGGACGGCCGCGCTTGTCGGGATAAAGCTTGATCGGGACTTCGCGGATGTCGAGCCCGGCACGGTGAGCGTTGATCACCATCTCCGACGCGAACTCCATGCCCGGCGAGCGCGCGCCTAGCCGCTGGAAGGCTTCGCGCGTGAAGCCGCGCATGCCGCAGTGGAAGTCGCGGATTGGCGAGCGGTGCAGCCAGCGGGCCACGGCGGAGAGCACCGGATTGCCGAGGTAGCGGTGAAGCGGCGGCATGGCGCCCGGCTCGATGCCACCGGCGAAGCGATTGCCCATGACCAGCTCGGCGCCGCCCTCGAGCGCGTCGATGAAGGCGTCGATCTCGCCCCAGTCGTAGGAGTCATCGCCATCGGCCATGATGAAATACTTGCCACCCGCAGCGGCGGCGGCAGCGCTGATTGCCGCTCCATAGCCGCGCACCGGCTGGTGAACCACGCGAGCACCGAGTGCTTTGGCGATTTCGACCGAGCGGTCGGTCGAGCCGTTGTCGCCGACGACGACCTCGCCGACGATGCCGCGCCTGGCGAAGGCGCCGAGCACCTTCCGGATGCAGATACCGATCGTCGCTTGTTCGTTGAGGCAGGGAATTAGCGCGGAGACGAGAGGCGTTGCCGCGGGCTCACGCTTGCTGCGCTCCGCGACACGCGAAGCGGTCCGCACGACGGCGCTGTTCGACGATTTCCCCACCTGTATTCCCCCAGTTCCGCCAGTCGGTGCCTGACGCTCGCAAGCTCGTCGGCAGGTCCAATTGGAGGTACGGCGGAATGGTTACTCAAAAGTTCACGTTTAGCAATGAATCCAATGATCGCGCTCGCTTAGTGCTCGGCGATGAGGCTCGTGGTCCTGGTCTCGCGCATACGGATGTAGGCGATCAGCGACAGTGCGCAGAGCCCCGCGATATAGACATAGAACCACCGCTCGTGGCCCACGCCTTTAAGCCAAAGCGCAACATATTCCGCAGTGCCGCCGAACACGGCGTTCGCAACGGCGTAAGGCAAGGCAACGCCGAGCGCGCGGATCTCGGCGGGAAACATCTCCGCCTTCACGATGGCGTTGATCGAAGTGTAGCCGGTGACGATCACCAGCGATGCCATCACCAGCAGGAACGCCGCGACTGAGCCATGCGTGTGCTCGAGTGCGACGAAGATCGGGTACGTCAGCAGCGTTCCCCCGATGCCGAAGGCGATCATGATCGGCTTGCGGCCGATGCGGTCGGAAAGGCGTCCGGCGAGCGGCTGCAGAAACAGCATGACGGTGAGCGCGACAGTCATGATGCGTGACGCGGTGACGCGATCGAAGCCGCTGGTGTTGGCCAGGAACTTCTGCAGGTAGATCGTGTAGGCGTAGAACGCGCCGGTCCCGCCCGCGGTCAGGGCCATCACCAGCAGCGCCTCGCGGCGGTGGTGCACGACCAGGTTGCCGATGGTCGAACGCATTCGGTCCGGACGGGCAGCCGCTTTCGTGTAGCTCAAGGTCTCGTCGAGGCGGCGGCGGATAAAGAAGACGATGACGGCGAGCACTGCGCCGGCCGCAAAGCCAATGCGCCAGCCCCACGCCTGCATCGCCGCGTCGCCGAGGCTCGCCTGAAGCACGACGAGCAGCGCCAATGCGATCAGCTGGCCGCCGATGATCGTCACGTACTGAAAGCTCGACCAGAATCCCCGCCGCTCGCGGTCGGCGATCTCGCTGAGGTAGGTGGCGCTCGAGCCGTACTCACCGCCGAGGCTGAGCCCCTGGATGATGCGCGCGAGCAGCAGGATCGCGGGCGAAAGCAGTCCGGCGCTGGCATAGGACGGCGCCAGCGCAATCATCAGCGATCCGAAGCACATCAGGGTGACCGACAGCGTAAGCCCCGCCTTGCGGCCGCGGTGGTCGGCGTAGATGCCCATGATCCAGGCGCCGATCGGCCGCATCACGAAGCCGACCGCGAAGATCGCCGCCGTATTCAGAAGCTGCGCGGTCGGATCACCCTTCGGGAAAAAGGCGCTCGCGAAGTAGAGCGCGAACGCGGAATAGACGTACCAGTCGAACCACTCGACGAGATTGCCCGCCGAGCCGCCGAGGATGTTGCGGAGCCGGCTGTGGTGGGCGGCTGCGTCAGCCACCCGGTGCAGACCTCGCGCGGTCGGCGGCGCGGCTGCCGTAGACGAAGTAGAGCGCAATACCGATCGCCTGGGCGACGAAGAAGAAGATCTGAGTGCGGTTCGGCAGGCTGATGAACAGGTAAATGCAGCCGAGGATGCCAGCGACGCCGACCACTGTGGCGGCGGGAGCGCGGAAGCGCCGCTCCCGGTCCGGTTCGCGCCGGCGCAGCACGAGCATTGCGGCACACACTGCGATGAACGCCGCGAGAGTCCCCGCATTGGCCAATGCGGCGATCGCCGTGAGTGGAACCAGGCCCGCGAAGATAGAGGTCACGATCGCCGTGAAAATGGTGATCCGCACTGGCGTTCCGCGGCTCGACACGCGCGCCAGGCTGCGGGGCAGCAGCCCGTCGCGGGCGACGGTGAAGAAAATGCGGCTTTGCCCATAGAAGAATGCGAGGATGACGGTGGGAAGCGCGATCACCGCCGAAGCGCCAAGCACGCGCGCGGCCCAGGTCTGGTGGATTTGGCGCAGGATCAGCGCCAGCGGCTCGGGGCTGTCCGCGAAACCGGTGTAGGCGACGGCGCCGATCGCTGCCGCGGCAACGGCCATATAGATGAGAACGCACACGATCATCGAGCCGACGATGCCGATCGCCAGGTCGCGGCTCGGGTTCTTCGCTTCCTCGGCAGCGGTGGCGATCGCATCGAAACCGTAGAATGCGAAGAAGATGATTGCGGCACCGGCCATCACTCCGACCTCGCTGCCGGGCGGGCCGGTGCGGGGGAAGCCAAGCGGCATGAACGGATGGAAGTGCGACGGGTCGAACACGGGCAGCGCTACGGCCACGAACAGCGCCAGCGCCGCCATCTTGATGAGGACGAGAATGGCGTTGAGGGTCGCGCTCTCGCGCGTTCCGGCCATCAGCAAACCGGCGACCACGACGATGATGAAGATCGCAGGCACGTTGATGACCCCGCCGAGCTCCGGCCCCTCGATCAACGCGTCCGGAAGGCCGAGGCCGATAGATTGCAGGAACCCGGCAGCGTAGCCGGACCAGCCGACCGCGACGGCGCTGACGACCAGGGTATATTCGAGGATCAGCGCGACCCCGATCATCCAGGCGATCATCTCTCCGAACACGACATAGGAGTAGGTGTAGGCCGACCCGGACGCCGGGATCATGGTCGCGACCTCGGCATAGGCGAGCGCCGCGCAGGCGCAGATCACGCCGGCGATGGCGAATGACAGGATGACGGCTGGACCTGCCTTCCCTGCACCGACGCCGATCAGCGTGAGTATGCCGGTCCCGACGATCGCCCCAACGCCGAGCGCCACGAGGTGCGGCCAGGACAGCGACTGCTTGAGGCGGTGCTCCTCGGGCATCTCGTGCCGCGCAACGACGGTCTTCCTGTAATTCCAGTTCTTCATCGCGCTGATCCCCCGTCGCTGATCGGAGCCTAGCGAACAGGTACGGCAGCGGGCAACCGGGGGAGTGCGGAGCGAATGTTCCCAATGTTCGCACTGACGAGCATAGATCGCGCAACTGCGATCCTGCTTCCCCACGGAGAAAATCGCGGCCGGCTCGCTATGGACGCGTCTCCTGCGCCAGGACGGGCGGAGCGATGAAGCACAGCTTTCGGCGTGTAGGACAGCGCTATCCAGCGCGAATGACGTGGTTCATCCGGAGGCTTCATCCGCTTAGCACAGTTTCGAGGGAAACGAAGTTGGCGGTGCTGGTCATGGCTTCAGCGACGTTCGCGGCTCACAGACCCGGACGCTCCCCCAGACGCGCCAAAACTCAATAATCCTTGCTGACGCGGACGCCGGCGCTCGATCGGCCCACCGTCGAGATCGTCGACAGGATCGAGAGCCAGCGGGTGATCTGATATTCGACGCGCGTCGCGGAATAGCCCTGGCCGTCGGTCACGACTTCCACGAACAATTTGCGAGTTACGTATTTGCCGGCGCCGATCGCCGTCTTCTGGCCGGTGGCAATGTCGGCCGGGACAATCCGCAGCCGGTCGAGGCCGACGGCGCGGCGTAGCGCGTTGATCGGATCGAGGCTGCCCGAACCGCTCTGCAGCGCGGCAACTGCAGACGCGAGCTGCAGTGCTTCAGGCGCCGAAAGGTTGGTGATCGAGGTGCCGAAGAGGATGCGCGACAGGAGCTCGTCCTGCGGCAGCGGCGGCGAGCTTGCGAACGTGATCTCGGGCTTGAGGCCGGTGCCGCCGACGATGACGCTGGCGTCCATGCCCTGCATCTGCGCCTGCGCGTGGATGTCGAGCTGCGGGTCGGGCGGGCTCTCGCCCTGGAAGCGGATGACGCCGCGATCGAGCTTGAAGTTGCGGCCGGCAAAATCATAGTCGCCGCGCACGAGGTTCGCGCGGCCGGTGAAGCGCGGCGCATCGACGGCGCCGCCGATGTCGAGGTTGGTGCGCCAGACGCTGCTGATGCCCAAGCCCGTAACGCCGAGGTTGCTGCCGGCGAGCCTCACGTCCAATTTCCACGGGTTGAGTGCGACGGTCGAGATCACGTCGTCCTGGTCGCGTCCTCGCTCGCGCACCTGGAGCTGGGGAACGGCGGCGGCGCTGCTCGCGCGACCGAGCTGGAAGCGCCCCTTGTCGAGGTGGAGGTTGCCCGAGATCGTGCCGCCCTGCCCGTCCGAGCGGATCCGCAACGGCCCAGTGACCCGCGCCGCGACGTCGTCACGGTTGAGCAGCAGGGCTTGGCTTGCGTTGAACGAGAGGTTGAGGCCGGTGCGCCCGCCGGAGAAGGTCACCGAGCCGCCGCCGGTAATCGAGCCCCCGCCCTCCGTGCGGCCGGTGAGCTGGGAGAAGACGAGCTGCGGTCCGGAGAAGCGCGCCTGGGTCGCGAGCTGGTCGATCACCATTCCGGTTACGGCGCTTTCGAGCCGCGCATTCTGCGTTTTGAGAGAGCCGCGGATTACGGGATTGCTCCACCGTCCGCCGATGTCGGCGCCGATGGCGATCGGGCCGGAGAGGTCGAGGATCTCGGAGCCTGAGAGGCGCCACAAGGTGTCCGCCGGCCCGACGTAGCGAAGCTGCGCGAACAGCGGCGCGTTTAGCAACTCCGCCGCTAGAGGGCCGCCGCCGATCGGAGCGAAACGCGCCTGTGCCCGGCCGATGACCGCGCCGTTGCTTGCTGCGACGGCTCGCAATGCGGCCTTGTTGCCGTCGATCACTGCGGCAATGCCAAGGTCGATCGGCTTGGAAGCAAGCACCAGCCCGGCGCGGCCAAGCCCGCGCACGGTCAGGTTGAGGCGGCCGTTGCGATTGCCCTTCCACGCATAGTCCACGAGGCCATTGGCTGAGCCGGAGAGACCAAGGCCGGGTGACACGAGATCGAGCAGCTGGAGCGGCATGCCGGCGAGTTGCGCATGCACCTCGGGCCGCGAGCCGCTGCGGCCGGACACGATTGCGCTGCCGCCGCCGAAGCCGATGCTGGTCGGCGCAAGCTCCCACCCGTCGCCGGAACGAGTCAGTACTGCAGCCTGCCGCAGGACGAGCGGCTGCTTCTCGATCCGGCCGCTTCCCGTTAGGCGGATGGTGTCGGGCGAGACATCCGCGAGTGTCGAGAAGGCGAAGGCCGCGCCGCCGCTGCCGGCGAAGGCGGCGCGCACCTGACCCGAGCCGTTGACGAGCTTGGCATTGGCGGTGAGGCGAGCCAGCGTCAGACCGCCCGCCTCCACGCCGCGTGCATCAACGACGCCCTCGATGGTGGTCCGCTCGTCGGCGAGGATGATGGTGCCGTCGATGCGACCGCTGTGGACTGCAAGGAGCCCCGGGAAGCGAGCGCCGGCGGCGGTCAGGTGCGCGTCTATCCGCTGCGCTCCGCCTGACGGCGCAAAGTCGAGCGTTCCGCCGAGCGTGCCGTTCGCGAGGGTCAGGCGCCCGTTGAACCCGCCGGGGTCGGAGCGAAGGCTGCCGCTCGCGTGCGCACCGCCCACGTCGAGGGCGGCGATGGCGATCTCCGTCGCGCCGCCGCTCGGCATCAGGATCCGGCCGTTGCTGGTGAACGGCCCCAGCTTCGAGCCGCCGCTGGCGCGATAGTCGAAACCGCCGGCGGTGGGGGCGAGCAGCAGGTGAAGCCCGGTGATGCCCAGCGATTGATTGGGGCGGTCGAGCAGCAAGTCGACGCGGGGACGGGCGATATCGCCGTCCAGGATCATCTTCAGCGGCCCGTATTTGGCCTGGCGGCCTGACGCGACGATGTGAAAGGTCCCGTCCTGCAGGCGCTGGCCCGACCCGGACAGCCGCAGCTTCGGCGAGTAGAATTGCAGGTTGGTCAGGCGCAGCACGCCATCCGGGCCGCGCTCGAGATTGGTCTCGATGCGCGGCAATCCGCCGGTCAGATCGCGGAAGAAGCCGTTGTCGAGCCGCCGCACCCAGGCCTTGCCGGTGCCGAGAATGCGCGAGCCGCGTCCGCTCGGGTCCGGCACGACGCGCAGGTCGGTGAGCACGTCGACGATGCCGAGGCCCGGGATCTGATAGCGGGTCAACCCGCCCGACAGCAGGACTTCGAAGCGGCCCGTGACGAGATCGATGAGGAGCGACAGCTTGCCATTCAGCTTGGCGCTCGTCAGCCGGAGGTCCTGCCCGCGAACGAGCTTCGGTGTAATCGTCAGCCAGCCTTCGAGCTTCGGGTTGGCGAGGATTGCGCCGGCCACATCGCCGACACCGGTGATCCCCCGCGCCTGCAGCCGCAACGGGACCCGCATCGGCCATGGACTGAGGCGCCCCCGCCCTTCGGCTCGCACGTCCAGGAACCCCGTCGCATCGAACTTCACCCCCGGCGACGTCAGCCGGTACGCGTAGTTGGCGGTTCCGAACGGGCCATCGAGCGTGGTGATCAGGCGAACGTTGCGGCCGGTCAGATTCGGGAAAAGCGCCGGCGGCTTGAGCAGGTCGACGCCGATCCGCATGCGCCGGAAGCGGCGTGTGCCAAGGTCGATGCCGCCCTTCGCGATCGAGCGCAGCGCCGGCGAGGCAAGCACGAGCTGACCATCGATGACCCGGTCGACGAATGTCGCGGAGCCGCGGACGTTCACGACCGGCGCAGTGAGCCGCATCAGCCTGCCGGTCAGGAACTGTGCCGGTTTGAGCTGGCCCGCGATGCGGTAGAGCCCCTTGTCGAGGCCGAGCGCCAGGCGTGCTGTCGGGCGGCCGGACAGGTCGAGGTCGGCCTTGCCGCGCCAGTGGCTCCAGCTGCCGTCGCCGCCGATGACCAGGTTGATGGCGCGGCGGGTGCCCACCAGTGCCGGCAAGACACCGTTCGCCGGCGAAACTGCACGGGCGTCGAGATCGAAGCGGTCGCGGTCGGGCTCCGCGTCGAGCTTCAAGTTGATGCGGTCGCCGTCGGCGTCGAGGATCGCCGCAAGCTCGACCAGTGCGCGGCCGGACCGCACGTCCGCCTTGCCAGAGACGCGACCTCTCCAGGCGCGCCCGGCGACCTGTGGTCCGACATCCAGCTGCCGGATGCTGAGCTCGCCGATGTGGATATCGAACCCCGGCAGGATCGGGCCCGGCTTCGCCGACGGTTTCAGCTTGGGCAATCGGACCAGCGTCACCCGGTTCGCGGTGACGCTATCGACGTGGAGCTTGTTCGTGAGCCAGGCTCCGGGCGTCCAGTCGAGGTCGATCTCGGGCGAAGTCAGGAAGGTGCCGCCGTTGTCGGCAACCGCAACGTTGCGCAGCTGTGACTTGCCGAAAATCGAACCGTCAATGCGGCCGATCCGGATCTTCAGGCCGGACGCCGTCTCGAACTTGCCGATGCGGTCGATGATGAAGCGGTGGCCCGGCGCCGTATCAAGCAGGATCAAGGCGCCCGCGAAGATGATGAGCAGCGCGATGAAGAGCGCCAGCAGCTCGTCGAGCAGGCGCCGCGCCCAGTCCGAGCGCAGGCGCGCTCCGGAAGGAGGTGTCCGCAGTTCGATTGCGGAGTCGGCCACGCGCTAGAATGCCTGCCCGAGCGACACGGTGACGGCGACCGGACCGTCGCCCTTTTGCCGGTTGAGCGGCACGCCAACGTCGATGCGGATGGGACCGAAGCTTGAATAATAGCGGGCACCGAGCCCTGCTGCGAAGCGCAGGTCGTGAATGCCCGGCAGGATGCCGGTGCTCAAGGAACCCCCGTCGATGAACGGAACGACGCCGAGGTTGCCGCCGAACTGCTTGAGACGGATGCGGGCCTCCAGCGCGAACTCGGCGAGGCCGCGTCCGCCGATCGGGTCGCCGTCCACGTCCTTCGGCCCAAGCTGCTGGTATCCATAGCCGCGAACGGAGCCGCCGCCTCCCGAGTAGAAGCGGCGCGACGGCGCCATATCGTAGACACCGGCGCCGATGATCGTCCCAAGCCGGATCCGGCCGGCGGCGACGATACTGTCTGAGATCGGCCGATAGGCGCTCGCGTCCAGCTGGGTGCGGGCATAGGTCAGATGACCGCTGTGCAGCGATCCTTCCGGGCTGATCCGCGCGCTGAGGCGAAAGCCGCGCGTCGGGTCGAGCAGGCTGTCGCTGCCATCGTAGCCGAGGCTGAGCGGAAGAGCGGCGATCAGGAAGGTGCGGGTGTCCTTCAGGCCGGAGGAGTCGAAGACGCCGTGCTCGTCGGTGGCAAGGACGGCCGCCCCGTAGGTCCACGTCCACTTCTTCTGCCAGATGAAGTTGCTCTGCCGCTGAATCTCGCCGGAAAGCAGGACGGTGCGGGCTTCGTAGGCGTCGTACTTCTGGTGCGAAGCGAGCGCCTGAAGGTCCAGGACCTGGTCGCGGCGCCGGAAGTTGTTGCGCCGAAGCTCGACCGCCGCAAGCTGCTCGCTGGTGCCGAGCACGCCGCGAAGCGTCAGCGCACCTTCGGGGTTGAGGAAGTTGCGGTCCTGCCAGCTCGCCTCGACCTGGGCGCCCTGCCCCGTGTCGTAGCCGATAGCACCAGCAATGGTGTGGCGTGGCGCGGGCTGCAGGCGGACGTCGAGGTCGACGACCTGGCCACCATTGGTTGGCACGACGGTAATGTCGGCGACGGCAACGAGCGTCGTCGCGATCAGCGCGCGCCTGAGATCGTCGAGCATGGCGCGGTCGAACCGCTCGCCGCGATGGAAGCGGGCGATGGTCCATATGTGCGAGGCGCTAAACGGCGGGCGGCCACTGACGCGGATCGTGCCGAAGCGGGCGACCGGCCCCGGGTTCACGGGCAACCTGAGGCTGGCGAGGTGCGTCGCGTGATCGACTTCGATGTCCTGCTCGCCGATCGTAGCTCCGGCGAACCCCTCGCGGCCGAGAGCCGTCTTGAGTGCGACGCCGCCGGCAATCACATCCGTTGCGACGACCGGGTCCCCCGCTTTCACGCCGAACGCGTTGCGCAGGCGCTCCGCTTCGGGGCCCGCAGCTTCGATCCCGGGCAGCTCGACGGATGCGAACCGGTACTGCTCCCCGGCCACGGCTTCGAGCACGACCTGGACGATTCCACCGGCGAGGGCGGTGCGCGCCTCGACATTGGCGTCGTAGTAACCCTGGCTACGGAGCAGTTGCTCTAGCAGGTCTGCGTCCGCTCGTGACCGGCGGTCGATCTGGGCAGCGTTCGCCGCATCCTTGCGGTCGGCCGCAAGTGCCGACTGCTGGTGGAACGCGACGAGCAGGTCCTCGGCCGCCGGCAAGCTGGCGAGCCCTTCGATGGTGAGGCTGTAGCGCCTGGCCGACGCGGCCTGAGTGCTTTCGTCGGCCGGCGTTGGCGCCGTGGGCGAAGGTTCGCGCGTATTGAGATCTGGCCAGTCGACGCCAAGGTCCGGCAAGGGGTCGAGCGGCGCGGAAGGGTCGAGCTCGGTAGAAGGAACGGGCTGCGCCTGAGGCGGCGCAGCCTGGGCAAGCCCCTGCGCCGCCGGAACGACGCAAAGCGCCGCCGCGCACATTAGCCGCGCGGAAGTCCGCGCTCGATCCCACCCACTCATCCGGGCCTAGCCTTAGACAGCGGCCCTGAACGGCGCCAGTATGAAGCCAAGAGGCGCTGCGCCTGCCGGTCAGGCGCGATGTTGCTGGAATCGCGCTGCTTTAGTGGACTGTCCCGCGAACCGTCCGGTTGCTGAGCGAAGCGATGACGCGCTGGATCTGCCGCCAGTGGCAGAAGCGCACCACGTTCCCATCGTCGCGAAAGCGCCGGGCGCGAGCCGCGGCTTCTCTCGCGGCATCGTCTCCAAACCGCTGCATGAGGTCGGCGGCGTCGGAAAGCGCTGCTCGGCCGTGGATGAAGAGATTGTCCATGCCCGCTGCCCTAGGCCAACAGCCGTTGCGGGATTGCCGACAACCATCATCAACGCGGCGTTGACCATCATTCAGTGCCTTCCGCACTGGCGGGCACTCTGCCATGGCGCCGCCCATGGCGAGGCGATCGACGCAAGCGGGAGGATGCTTCCTCACCATTTTCATCCTTGCCGGGTTCGTGTTCGGACTCAGCATAGCCAACCCGATGAAGGGCGTGCTGATCGGAACCGGCATCGGGGCCGCTCTGGCTCTGCTGATCTGGCTGGTCGACCGCAGGCGCTAGGGTCAGGCGATCCGCCGGCCTGTCCAGATTACTCGGCCGATGCAATTGATGGTCTCCATCCCGCAATCCGGCCAGTCGGCATAGGCGGGGTTGTCCGACTGAACCGTCACGCGGCGGGCAATCGGATTCAAGGCGAGCCGCTTCACGACCAGCGAGTCCTCGGCACGCAGCACGTAGATGCCGTCGCGGAGGCGCTCGGCGCAGTCGTCGAGATCGATGAGGATGTCGTCCCCGGGATTGAGAGTAGGCGCCATTGAGTCGCCCTCGACCCGAACTACGGAGAGCCGTTCGGCGCGCGTTGCGGTCAACGACTTGAGCCATCGTTCGTCGAACGCGAGGTATGGCCGCCCGACCTCGTTGCTCACCAATGCTCCGGGGCCGGCAGAGGCAGCCACCGCATGGCGACTGATGCTGACGAGCCCGGCCATCGGATCCGGCCTCTCCTCGGGTCCGCCAAGTGCTGCTTCGGTAATCGAGAAATAACGTGCGAGCTTGCGCCGCTCCTCTTCCTTCAATCGCTTGGGAACGCCGCGGCGGACGAATTGCTGGATGTAAGCGGGATTGCGCCCGAGCATCCGCGACAGGCTCGCGAAGTCCTCGCCGCGCTCGGCACAAAGGCGCTCCAGGACAAGACGCGGATCCATCGTCATTAACGCGTTCAATCGCTGACTTTCGTCGGCGAACGCCACCAGCTGGAGCTGCGAATTGCCGGGCCAGATTCGATGACCATCGCCGCGCAGATTAGCGCCGGCCTCCGCGACGCCGAATTGAAGGTCCCGGGGCAGATTGTCGCCGACATCACGTGCGATGACGGCCCACAGCCGGCGAGCGATGGCTCGACCACCCTTCGCATCGAAGCGCTTACTGTTGAGGAGTGACTAGCGGAGCGCGCGCCGAAGCTCGTTCAGAGCTTCGTGCAGTGCGTTCGAGGCGTCGGGCAATCCTGGCTGCTCGCTGCTGTCGATGTGCCGGGCGATCCGGGCCTGCAATTCGCCAGGCGTTGGCATTGCGGCCCGATCGAACAGCCGCACCACGCGCGAATCCTCGCCCATCTCGGCAAGAACGTCGTCCAGGACCAGTTCCTCGGCCGCGACCGGAACCATTGCTGGCGCCGCGTCGACCTTTCGAGCTGCCTCCGTCTTTGGAGTCTCGTACTGCGCGGGAGAGTGGTAGAGCGCCGGGACCTGGTAGGTGGGTGGCGAGCGATATTCTTCGGTAAGCAGAAGCTCGTCGACTGCCGTGCGAAGTACGATTCCGACCGGGAAATCGGCGACCTGGAACTTGCGCTGCTCCGGCCGCACCCGCCGCAGCAGCAGGTAGCAGGCGCAAAGTCCGGCGAGAGCGACGATCGCCGCCTTGACAGTGCTTCCGGACAGAATACGGCAGCAACCGGCAGCAGCCAACGCGAATAGCAACGCCGCAGCGGCGTCCATCCAATGCTCGATTCGATCTGCGCGCGTCCTGCTCATGAGCGCAGGCCTAGCAGGCAAATCTTTCCAGCCGGTTAGGCCGGCACGCGATCTTCGGCCGTGGTCCGGGCCACCGCGCTGTCGATGAGGGCGCTCAATGCGTCGGTGAAAGCCTCGACATCCTGCGGATTGCGGCTGGTGACAATGTTGCCGTCGGTGACCGCAGCCTCGTCAACGACATTGCCGCCCGCATTACGCAGATCCGTCCGAATTGATGGCCAACTGGTCACCCGCCGGCCGCGCACCAGGTCCGCTTCGACGAGCAGCCACGGTCCGTGACAAATCGCGGCGATCGGCTTCCCCGCTCGGCCAAACGCCTGGACGAGCGAGATGACCGACGGGTTCATCCGTAGCTGGTCCGGGTTTCGCACGCCGCCGGGGAGGATGAGTGCGTCGAAGTCGTCGGCACTGGCCTGCTCGACGGTGAGATCTGGACGGATGGTCTTGCCCGGATCGTCGTGGACGGTGGCCTGGATCGGGTCGAGCTTGGGCGATGCAAGCACGACCTTGGCGCCCGCCTTCATCAGGATCTCACGCGGGCCGAACAGCTCCCATTCCTCGAAGCCGTCCGTGGCGACGATCAGGACTTTCGATTCCGAAATTCGCGGCATGGCCGATCTCCTCTTCAATCAGCAGGAACCCGCCCTCCCGCCGCTCGCTTAAGCCTGCTGATGACTGCAGAAAAGAAGAACGCGTCGTGCTGAGGCACAGCAGCGACAACGAGCCGGGGATCACGCGCAAGCGGATGGGCACTGGCTGGGGCTATTTCGACTCCGAGGGCAACCGCATCACCGATCGCGACGAGATCGACCGGCTCAACGCGATCGGCCTTCCGCCCGCCTACACGCAGGAGTGGTTCTGCGCCGATCCCAACGGCCACATGCAGGCTACGGGGATCGATGCCCGGGGCCGCAAGCAATACCGCTATCATCCCGACTTCCGCCAGAAGCGCGATACCGCGAAGTACGAGGGCCTGCTGGAATTCGGAAAAGCCCTCCCCCGCCTCCGGCGGCGAGTGGAGCAGGACCTCAAGCGCCGCAACCTCGGCCGCGACACGGTCCTTGCTGCGGTCGTGCGGTTGCTCGACAGCGAGCATATCCGCATCGGCAACGAGCAATATGCCCGGGATAACAAGAGCTTCGGCGCAACGACGCTGCGCACTCGCCACCTGCGCCGCAAGGGCGCCAAGATGACCATGCGCTTCACGGGCAAGCACGGCATCGTCCACGAGGTCAGCATCAGCGACGGCAACCTCAAGCGCATCTGCAAGCGCTGCCAGGAGCTGCCCGGTCAGATGCTGTTTCAGTATGTGAACGGCGACGGCGAGCCGAAGCCGATCTCTTCGGGGGACGTCAACGAGTACATCAAGAACGCGACCGGGGGGGACTTCACGGCGAAGCACTTCCGCACGTGGAGCGCGAGCGTCATTGCGCTGGAGCAACTGCTGAAAAAAGCGGAAAACGCGCGCATCACCGTGAAGACGGTGGTCGAGCCGGTCGCCGAGGCGCTCGGCAACACCCCGGCGATCAGCCGGAAGTCATACGTTCATCCCGGACTTCTGGAGGCGGTGAAACAGGATTCCCGCGACCCGCTGAACGGCATGGAACGGCCACGCGGACGCAAGCGTCTGTCGAGTTCGGAAGTGGCCTTGCTCGAATTTCTCGCCCGTGGGGGCAAGCGCGCCCGCCGGCGCCGTCCGACCAAGGAAGAGCAGCCCGCCAGCGCTGCTGCAGTCCGGCAGCAAGCCGCAGCACAGGACCAGGCGAGCGAAGCCGCGGCTTGATTGGAGGCTCGCCGCGGGCAATTAGCCCTTCATGCAAATCCACGCGAACCCGGCCAATGCGATCACCAGCGGGCGTGAGAGCATCCAGTCGGTGATCGACTGGTTCGTGGCGAACGCCGCCGAGCTTCCGATCGGGATCGCGGTCGCGGCGGTCATCGTCCTCGTCATGCTGGGTCTGCGGCGGGCGGGCACCTGGCTGGTTGAGGGCGACCCGGAGTGCAGCCGGTGGCGCGGGGTCATCGGGCGCGTGCTTGAGAAGACGACCGTCCTCTTCATGTTCGCAGCCGCGCTAGATATCGTCGCCACCTATGCTGCCGTGCCGCTGCGGGTGGAGCGACTTGCCGGCATTCTCTTCACCATCGCGTTCGCGCTTCAGGGGGCGATCTGGGCGCGCGAGCTGGTTCTCGGCCTCATCAGCCGACGCGCAGGCGAAGACCCTTCCGAGACGGCGGTCGGCAATGCGCTGTCGGTAATCCGCGTTCTGGTCAGCGTGGCGCTGTTTGCGATTGCTGTCATCGTCATCCTCGACAATCTCGGGGTCAACGTCACTGCACTGATTGCCGGCCTCGGCATTGGCGGCATTGCCATCGGTCTCGCCGCCCAAGGCATCTTCGCGGACCTGTTCGCCGCCCTTTCCATCCTGTTCGACAAGCCGTTCCGGCGCGGCGACGTTATCCAGTTCGCGCAGACCACGGGCACCGTCGACCGCATTGGCCTCAAGACGACGCGGCTGCGCTCGATCAACGGCGAACAAGTTGTAATGGCCAACACCAAGCTGCTCGAGCAGGAAATCCGCAACTTCGCCGGCGGCCGCACCAGGCGCTCGTCCCTGCCGTTCGGGCTCATCTACCAGACTGCGCCCGACAAGCTCGACAAAGTGACGTCCCTCGCCAAAGGCGCGGTCGAGTCCCGCAAGGGCTGCAGCTTCGTCCGTTGCGCGATCCTCGGGTTCGGAGCCTCCAGCATCGATTTCGAGCTGATCTTCGACAGCCGGAGCACGGACGCCAACAAGGTCGCGGCGGACCGAACGGCGGTCGCGCTGGCGATCCTGCGCGCTTTCAACGAGCATGAGCTCGAGTTCGCCTATCCAACCCAGACGAGCTTCACTGCAGCCCCCGACGGGAAGATGATCCTCCCCTACCCGCAAGTGCAGCCGGTCGTCGCCGTCGGCGAGCAGGTGCAGGATGGAGACAGCAAAGGCTGATGCCGGTGGCCGGCCTTGTAGATATCCGCAGCCGCGTTGGAAGCGAGACCGGAGTTTCGGGCTGGATCACTGTCGACCAGGAGCGGATCGACGCGTTCGCCGAGGCCACCGAAGACCGCCAGTTCATCCATATCGATCCGGCGGCAGCGGCCGCGTCGCCGTTCGGCGGCACCATCGCTCACGGCTTCCTCTCGCTCTCGCTGCTCACACGGATGGGCGCCGAGGCGATGCTGCTGCCGACTGGTCTGTCGATGGCGGTGAACTACGGCCTCGAACGCGTTCGCTTCCTTGCGCCGGTGCGCTCCGGCAAGCGGGTTCGTGGGCGCTTCAGCCTTGACTCGGCGGAGGAGAAAGCGCCCGGCCAGCTGCTGTTGCGCCACACCGTGACGGTCGAGATTGAGGGTGAGGAGAAGCCGGCGCTGACTGCGCAATGGCTGTGCCTGATGTTCGTTCAAGGAGATGCTGATGCGTGACGCCGTGATCGTTTCGACCGCCCGCACGCCGATCGGCAAGGCCTATCGCGGGGCTTTCAATGCGACGCCTTCCCCGACGCTTGCCGCGCACGCGATCCGGGAGGTGGTGGAGCGAGCGGAGCTCGACCCGGCCGAGATCGACGACGTCATCATGGGTGCCGCGCTGCAGCAGGGCGTACAGACTACGATCGGCCGGACTGCGGCGTTGCGAGCGGGGCTACCCGTCACGGTCGCCGGAATGTCGATCGACCGTCAGTGCGCGAGCGGACTGATGGCGATCGCGACCGGCGCCAAGCAGGTCATCGTCGACCGCATGGATGTCGTCGTGGCAGGCGGTGTCGAGAGCATCAGCCTGGTCCAGACCGGCGAGATGCGGCTCGGGCCGGACCCGGAGCTGCTGAGCATGCACAACGGCGTCTACATGCCGATGATCGACACCGCCGAAGTGGTCGGCTCGCGCTACAGCATCAGCCGCGAACGCTGCGACGAATATGCTCTTCGGTCGCAGCAGCGCACCGCCGCCGCGCAGGCCGAGGGCCGCTTCGGCGACGAGATCATTCCGGTCACTGCGACGATGGCCGTCAAGGACAAGGCGACCGGCGAAGTGTCGATGCGCGAGGTCACGCTCGAGAAGGACGAAGGCAATCGTCCCGACACCACGCTGGAGGGGCTCGCGAAACTCGAGCCCGTCCGCGGGCCCGACCGGCTGATCACGGCCGGCAACGCCAGCCAGCTCAGCGACGGAGCATCAGCCTGCGTGATCATGAGTGGCGAGCTTGCCGTCCAGCGCGGGCTGGAGCCGCTCGGCCGCTACGTCGGAATGGCAGTCGCCGGCACCGAGCCGGATGAGATGGGGATCGGCCCGGTGTTTGCCGTTCCCAAGCTGCTCAAACGGTTCGGGCTGACTGTCGACGACATCGGCCTGTGGGAGCTCAATGAAGCCTTCGCCGTCCAGGTGCTCTACTGCAAGGACAAGCTCGGCATCCCCGACGACAAGCTCAACGTCGACGGCGGCGCCATTTCGGTCGGGCACCCGTACGGCATGTCGGGAGCGCGGCTGGTTGGCCACGCGCTGATCGAGGGCAAGCGCCGCGGGGTGCGCCACGTAGTGGTCACCATGTGCGTCGGCGGTGGCATGGGCGCGGCCGGCCTGTTCGAGGTGCTTTGAGCGGCCGCTTGTCGAAAAGCGGTCGACCACCACGGCCGCAGCCGTAGCTTTTTGACACAGAGATCAGGGGGGCCTCATGAAGCTTGTCGCACTTGCAGCACTCGCGATATCGCTGATAGCCGCCGCGCCAGCTCCTAAGACCGACCGGTCGCCGTTGCGTTTCGTCGATCTCACTCGTGATTTCGACCGGATCTGGGAGGCAACGCGCACGCTCCCCGACGAGCAGCGCGTCGACGCGTTCGAGACGCAATTCGGAAAGGTCCTCCCCGGCTTCTACTCCGCCGATCGCGTCAAGGACTACAAGACGCCGGAGCAGTATCGCGCGTGGCTGCTTGCAGGACTCAAGGACTACCCGAACAAGCGCGCTGCCGTTCTCCACACCAGCAGCCAGTTCCAATCCTTGGTCGCGCCGGCCAAGCGCCAGTTCGAGTCCGTATTCGGCCCGATGCGCGGCTACCCGCCGATCTATCTGGTCAACAGCTTCGGCGAGTTCGATGGCGGCACTCGCGATTTGCCCGAGGGAAATCGGCTGATGTTCGGCGCCGACGTGATTGCCCGGATATACGATGGCAAGCCGATCAAGCCGTTTATCGAGCATGAGTTATTCCACCTGATGCACCACCGGCATTTTCCCGAATGCGAACCCGTGTGGTGCAACCTGTGGGAGGAGGGACTGGCCACCTACGTCGCCTCGACGCTCAATCCCGGAGCGGACGACTACGCCCTCGGTCTGACCAGTCCGCGTCCGCTTCGCCCAGCCGTGGATGCCCACCGGCAGGAAGCGATCTGCGCAGTTCGGCAGCGGCTGGAGGGGACCAGCGCCAAGGACTATGCGCCCTTGTTCATGGGCGGCGGCAGTGCAGTATCGGCCGACCTGCCGCAGCGTTTCGGATATTATGTCGGACTGCTGGTCGTGAAGGAAACAGCGCGCACTCACAGCTTGAAACAGTTGGCTGCATTGAGCCCGGCGCAGGTTCATCCGCTCGTCCAGCGGACCCTCGAACGCATGGCGAGTTGTCCAAAGACCGCTTAGGACCGCATGCTTGAACCCAAACGGCAGCAGACGGGTTAGATGCGGACAAAGGGAGGATAAACCAAATGCCCGAATCCAATCGCCCGCTCGTCGAACGCATTGCCCGAGTTCTCGCCGGCGCCGCGCACAGCAGCAATGCCGAGGGCAGCGACCCGTCGGCCGGTGAGAAAGTGGATCTCGTCTGGCACGAGCATCTCAACCAGGCGCTGGCAGTCCTGCACACCGCGCGCGAACCCGACGAGGCGATGGCGGCCGCCGGCGACGCCGAAGTGTGGAGCAAGATGGTTGAAGCCGCGATCGCTCAACGGGTCGATTGAAGCCACCCGAACCCGATCGGAGTAAGCCTGGGGCAAGTCCGAACTGGACGCTCGTCGCGTGCATCCTGGCGTCGAGCCTGTCCTTCGTCGACGGCTCGGTCCTCAACGTCGCATTGCCAGCGATCCGCGCCAGCTTCGGAGCTGGTGCGCAGGACGTGCAGTGGGTCGTCAACGCCTACCTGCTTCCTTTGTCGGCGCTGCTGCTTCTCGGCGGAGCGTTGGGCGACCACTTCGGGCGCAGGCGCCTGCTGGTGGTCGGCACGAGCCTGTTTGCGGTTGCGTCCCTTCTGTGCGCACTTGCGTCCGGATTGCCGCTCCTGCTGGCAGCCCGCGCGCTCCAGGGCATCGGGGCGGCGCTGCTGCTTCCGAACAGCCTCGCCCTGCTCAACGCGGCCTTCTCGGGCGAGAAGCGCGGCCGGGCCGTCGGGATCTGGGCCTCAGCCGGAGCGGCGACTGCGGCGTTCGCTCCGCTTCTGGGCGGCTGGCTGGTCGACAACGCCGGGTGGCCCGCCATCTTCTACATCAACCTGCCGCTCGCGCTCGGAGCGATCCTGCTGGCGCTCCGGTTCGTCGGAGAAAGCCGGGAGGCGGGCGCGGGACGAACCGACTATGCGGGCGCGCTGCTCGTCACGGCGGGGCTGGGCGGCGTCACCTACGCGCTGACCCTGTGGTCGGCACTCTCGCGCTTTACGAGTGACGCCGCAATTGCACTCGGAGCGGGCGTGCTGCTGCTCGCGGCCTTCATCGTCGTCGAGCATCGCCGAAGCCAGCGCGCAATGCTGCCGCTGGGTATGTTCCGCAGTCGCCGCTTCTCGGGACTGAACCTGCTCACCTTCCTGCTCTACGGTGCTTTCGGCGCTGCGATATTGCTGGTGCCCTTCGTGCTGATCGCATCCGGCGGCTATTCGCCTGTGCAGGCCGGTCTCGCACTGCTGCCATTGCCGATCATCATGACCTTCGCGTCGCCGATCATGGGGAGCCTCGCCGCGCGGCTCGGGCCTCGGCTTCCGCTGACCGCCGGACCATTGGTCATTGCCGTCGGGCTGGTCCTGTTGCGCCTGCTGACGCCAGACAGCAGCTATTGGTTGAGTGCGTTCCCTGCGATCGTGGTCATGTCGGTCGGCATGACCATCGCCGTGGCTCCTTTGACGTCTGCCGTGCTCGGGTCGGTCGAGGAACGGCATGTCGCCATGGCATCGGGCCTCAACAGCGCCGTGGCGCGGCTCGGCGGACTGATAGCCACGGCGCTTCTTGGCTCGGTTCTCGGGCTGAGTGGGGCGGCGCTGTTTCCGGCCTTTCACGCGGCGATGTTTGTCTCGGCGGGAGTTGTGGTGCTGGCCGGCGCGGTCGCGTTCACGATGCTCGGCGGCACCCAGGATGAGAAATCGACAGCTGCGAATATGTGAAAGGCCGCCCGGTTTCCCGAACGGCCTTTCCATTGTCGTGCCGGATGCGGCCTGACGTTAGACGCGGACTCCAGTGGAGGCTGCGCTCACTTCGTTGGCCGCACACGGCGTATGACAATGAGACATCAGACCACCTCCTTTCAGTTGTTTTCGACTGGCAGGAAGATGGGACGTTCTAGTGGCGTTTCAAGGACTTAGGCCGGCCGGAATTTGCAGCGATGAAGTCCTCGACGACAGGAGCAATCCGCTCGCGCCACTTGCGGCCGTTGAAGATGCCATAATGACCGACGTCGCGGGCGAGGAAGTACTGCTTCTTCGCCTTTGGCAGCTTGGTTGCGATGTCGAGCGCAGCCCGGGTCTGGCCGATGCCGGAGATGTCGTCGCGCTCGCCCTCGATCGCCAGGAGCGCCGTGTCGCGGATCGCGGCCGGATCAACGAGGCGCCCCCGGTGGCGGAGCTCGCCCTTGGGCAGCAGGTGCCGCTGGAACACGACGTCGACCGTCTGCAGGTAGAATTCGGCCGTCATGTCACAGACCGCGCGGTATTCACCGTAGAATTGCTGCGTCGGCTCCGCGCTCTCGTCGTCGCCCACGACGAGATGCTTGAACATCTCCCAGTGGCTGACGAGGTGCGAGCCGAGGTTCATGGTCATGAAGCCGGCAAGCTGCAGGAAGCCGGGGTAAACCTTCCGCCCGGCGCCGGGGTAGATCATCGGGACGGTGGCTACGACGTTGTGCTCGAACCAGCTGAACGGACGCTGCGTCGCCAGCGTGTTCACCGCGGTCGGCGCCTCACGCGTGTCGACCGGCCCGCCCATCATCGTGAGCGTCCGCGGACGCCAGCGGTTCTTGTGCTGGTTCATCAGCGCGGTAGCCGCGAATGCGGGAACCGAAGGCTGACAGACGGCGAGGACGTTCGGTCGGTCACCCGTGCGCTCGCCGATCGCTTCCATGAACTCGATCAGGTAATCGATGTAGTCGTCGAGATCGAAGCTGCCATCGGACAGGGGCACCAGCTTGGCGTCGCGCCAATCTGTGATGTAGACGTCGAAGCCGGGGAGCATCCGCTCGACCGTGCCGCGCAGAAGGGTCGCATAGTGGCCCGACATCGGTGCGACGATCAGCAGCCTGGGACCAGTCTCGACACCTTCGCGTACGAAGTGCTTGAGCTGGCCGAACGGCTTGCGAACGAGGATTTCCTCGCTGACCGCGACCCGCTTGCCGGCGACGGTGGTCGAGGTAAACCCGAACTCCGGCTTGCCGCGCGGGGCGGAGGCATGGGCGAACACTTCGAGCCCGGCGGCGACCACCGGCCCCATGGAGCTGTAGGCGAAAGGATTGGCAGGGTTGTGGAGCCATCCGGCGCCTAGTCCTGCAAGCTTGCTCGCTCCCGCAAGAAACGAGCGCTGCATTTCATAGGCGTCGTAAAGCATTCAACCTCGTCTGGCGGCCTCTCCGTCCAACGCGATGTGGCCCCGGTTTGCTCCACTGGCAAGGTAATGCTGCGCCGCAACCGCTGCAGTGCGCAATTGAGGCGCGAAGGGCACACTGTTAGGGAGCCGGAATGGCCTCCGCCCCCAATCGCCCTAAGGGCCGCTCCCTCCGCAGCCTGCGGATGATCTGGAGCTTCGCTTCCGCTTATCCACTGCACATCGCTGCCGCATCCGTGGCCCTGCTGCTGGCGGCGGCCGCGACCTCCGCGGTGCCCTACGCGTTCAAGCTGATCATCGACAAAGGGTTTGCGCAGGGCGCGGGAAGCACGCGCGATATCGCTCGCTGGTTCGAGTATCTGCTGCTCCTGGTCGGAGTCATGGCTCTTGCCACCGCCACCCGCTACTTCTTCGTCTCGTGGCTCGGTGAGCGCACCGTCGCTGACATCCGCCTTGCCGTGCACCGCAACCTGCTGCGGCTCTCGCCAGGCTTTTTCGAGGAGAACCGCCCGGCGGAGATCACGTCCCGGCTGACGGTCGACACGACGATCATCGAGCAGGTCGTCGGAACCACGGTATCCGTCGCGCTGCGCAACATCGTGATGGGGATCGGCTGCCTCGTCATCCTGGTTGCACTTGCGCCAAAGCTTGCGCTTCAGATCCTCGTCGGCGCCCTTCTGGTCGTCCTCCCGATCAGCATCCTCGGGCGGCGCGTGCGCGCGATCTCAACGACCAGCCAGGACCGGATCGCCAGCGTCGGCACGGTCACCAGCGAAGTGCTTGGCGCGATCAAGATCGTCCATGCCTTCAACCAGCAGAGCCGCGAGGCCTCCCGCTTTGCCGACGCCGTCGAGCGCGTCTTCGCGACTGCCAAACGCCGCATTTTCTTGCGCGCGCTGATGACGGCGATCGTCATCTTCATGATCTTCGGCGCGATCACGATGGTGATCTGGCAGGGCGCGATCGGCGTTGCCACCGGACGCATCAGCGGCGGCACCATCGCCGCGTTTGTCCTGTACGGCGCGCTGCTTGCCGGAGCATTCGGCGCCCTTTCGGAAGTCTACGGCGACCTCCTGCGCGCTGCCGGCGCCTCGGAGCGCCTGTCGGAGTTGCTCGATGCCGAGCCTGACATCCGCACTCCCGCGCAGCCGACGCGTCTACCGGAGCCCGCACGCGGCGAACTGACCTTCGAACGGGTCACCTTTCAGTACCCGACCCGGCGTGAGACATCGGCGCTCAACGGGTTCAGCCTGGCCGTGCGGCCGCGCGAGCGGCTGGCGGTGGTTGGACCGTCGGGGGCAGGAAAGACCACCCTCTTCCAGCTCGCCGAGCGCTTTTACGACCCGCAGCAGGGACATGTCCTGCTCGATGGCGTCGACCTCAGGGATGCAGACCCTGCCGACGTCCGCCAGCGCATCGCGATGGTCCCGCAGGAGACGGTGCTGTTCGCTGCTAGCGCCCGCGACAATCTGCGCTACGGCAATTGGAGCGCGGACGATGAGCAGCTCTGGCACGCTGCGCGCCAGGCGAACGCCGAGGAGTTCCTGCGCGCGCTTCCCGACGGCCTCGACACTTTCATGGGCGAAGGCGGCGCCCGGCTCTCGGGCGGCCAGCGTCAGCGGCTGGCCATTGCCCGCGCGCTGCTCCGCGACGCGCCGCTGCTATTGCTCGACGAGGCGACCTCGGCGCTGGATGCCGAGAGCGAGCGGCTCGTGCAGGATGCGCTCGATCGCCTGATGGAGGACAGAACGACGATCGTCATTGCGCACCGGCTGGCGACGGTTCGTGCGGCCGACCGGATCGTGGTGATGGACCAGGGGTGCATCGTCGAGGAAGGCACCCACGCGACACTGACGGCGCGCGGCGGGCTCTACGCCCGGCTCGCGCGCCTGCAGTTCGAAGACAAGGCCGCTTAGCGCCGGAAACGCTCAGCTCTGGCTGCCGCCCTCGCCGCCGGAGCCGCCGCCCGACGAGCCGCCGCCCTTGGGCCGGCCACCACGACGAGTGGTCGAAGTGCTCCGCGAGCGGGTCCCTGCCGAGCGCCCGGCGCCGGACCGCGAGGCAGTGCCGGCAGCTGCAGACCGCGTCGCGCGGGTACCCGTGCCTGCGGACTTGGCGCGCGTTGCCTTCGCGCCAGTGCTCTTGGCCGCACCCGCTGAGCTGCGGCCCGAACCGGTCGACCCGGTCGACGGTGATGCGCTGGACTTGGCGCTGCTGGCGCGCGTGCCGCTCGAACGTGACGTGCTCGATTTCGCGCGAGAGCCCGCGGCGCTGGAGCTACGGCCGCCCGAGTTGCTCGACGATCCGGAACCGGACGAAGATGCTTCTTCGGTCGGCCATTTGCCGGACATCACGCGCTGCGCTGCATCGGCAACCGCTTCGGCGATGATGCTGCCGAGCTTGGTTGCGCTCGACATCATGCTGGTCGCAGCTTGCGAAGCGGTGTCCGCCGCGTCGAGGCCTGCGTCGCGAATCTTGCGCCGTGCGCTGGGGCTCGCGCTGATTGCCGCCGCCGCCGCGGCCAGGCCGGCGGCGAGCATTTCCTTGCTCATCGCTGCCTTGGCGAGCTTGTCGACGGTGCTGTCGCTGCCGCTCGACGATGAGCCGGAAGAACGCTTCCCGGAAGAACCTTTGCTTGCAGATTTCGCCATCGTGAATCCCTCCTGTGCGACAGAAAGACAATCAACGGCCGTAACGGTTCCCAAATGATGGCGGAAGCGGGCCATTTTGCACAAATGTAAAGGGCACCGCCGCAGTCAAGCGACGGTGCCCTTCGACATGGTCAGCGGCCGGAAGTGACGGCCGTTCGTCCAGCTAAGCTTTCAGAACACCCCTCTCCGACCTCTGTGCTGAACCATGAGACATCGGATCACCTCCTTTCGCTGCGTTGAAGCTGGGGCGATGATGAGTCTTTCAGGGGGTTCATGCAAGACTTGTAATGGGGTGAAGATTCGGCAATCTTCATTGCTTCGTGCCGAGATCAGGCGCGGCAATCCTCCACCAGATGCGCGATTTCCGGCCAGGCCGGCGCGACCAGCGCAGGCAAGGAGCCGAGCGCAACCGCAACCCGTCCGCGGCTGAAGGCGAGCGCGTCGAGGATGCTGTCGTAAGCGCTGATCTGCGCGTTGACGCGGCCCGTTGCCGGGTTGAACGACGACGGCAGATTGCGGGCGGTCGCGCTGGTCCAGACCATCAACGAGGCCGCAGGAGCGCCTGCCGGCCGCGCGATTGTCACGGTCCGCGCCGCGCGTCTGCAGTGAAGGGTCAACTGCGGTCGTCCTGCCGAGTCGACGAATGTCGCTTCACTTCCGTCGGCAGTGACGCTGCTCGTCCACCGGCCCGGTAGCGGTGTTGCCCCGGCCAGATCGATTGGGGTCTGGGCGACGACCGGAGCAGCGAACGAAAACGCGGCCAGTGCCGCTGCAATCCTGCAGAACATGAGGGCTTAGCGGCTCAGCTTGTCGACTTTGGCCTGCAACGCTGCAAGCTCGGCGCGAAGATCGTCGACGTCGGTGCCGCCCGGATCCGCTTCACTCTTGCCACTCGCAGCGGTCGTCGCCTTGCCGGTGAACGCACGGCTCGCACCCTGGAACATCTCCATGTTCTTTTTGGCGAGATCCGTGAGGATCGTCCCACCGAACGCGTCGCGCGCCGCCGTCTGGTTGCGCTGGAACGCCTCCATTGCGGCCTCGAGATATTGCGGCACGAAGGTCTGCATCGAGTTGCCGTAGAGGCCGATCAGCTGCTTGAGGAAATTAATCGGCAGCATCGTCGTGCCGCCCCTCGCTTCCTCGTCGACGATGATCTGCGTCAGCACCTGCCGCGTGATGTCTTCCCCGCTCTTGGCGTCGACCACTTCGAATTCACGACCTTCACGAACCATCTGCGCAAGCCGGTCCAAGGTAATGTAAGCCGAGCTTTCGGTGTCATAGAGCCGCCGGTTCGCGTACTTCTTGATTGTCACCTTGGCCGTGGATTTGGACATGAACCGCTCCCAGTACGCAGCAGACGGCTTACTACCGGTTGATAGTGCGCTGCAACATGAACGCGCAGGACGGCACGCGCCCCGCCCACTCCCGCTGTTTCTCGAATTGGTACGCCGTGTCTCGGAAAAGGAACCGAACGTCGCGAGTGACGCGCTCGCGGGCTTGCGCGCCTATGCCGAAGCGGAACGCGCCGATACGCCGCCGCCGAGGCCGGAGGTAGCGCGCGTTCGCGGCGCGACACTGCGCGATCATGGCGGCGAGGGGCCGCTCACCGTGCTCATCCCGTCGCTGATCAACCCGCCGCAGATCCTCGACCTCGACGAGGACGTGTCGCTTGCGAGCGCGATCGGGGGAATGGGCCACCGCGTCCTCCTGCTCGACTGGGGCGAAGCGGCCGAACGGCGCGACCTCAACATCGGCGCTCATGTCGAGCAAGTGCTCCTGCCGCTGCTTGCCGCGGTGGGAGAGCCTGCGGCGCTCGTCGGCTATTGCCTCGGCGGCACGATGGCGATCGCCGCCGCCAATCTCGCTCCGTGCGAGCAGGTCGTCACGCTTGCCGCACCCTGGCATTTCAGCCGCTACCCGCAGCGCTCCCGCGATTGCCTGGGCGAGATCTGGGCAAGCTCCCGCGGGGCGGCAGAAAGCCTCGGCGCGTTGCCGATGGAGGTCTTGCAAGGCGCCTTCTGGTCGCTCGACCCCGAGCGCACGGTTACCAAGTTCGCCGAGTTCGGACGCCTGGACGCCGGAAGTCCAAAGGCGCGCCGCTTCGTCGCGCTCGAGGACTGGGCGAACGCTGGTGAGCCCCTGCCCTACCCTGCTGCCGTCGAGCTGCTCGAAGGCATGTTCGCCACGGACGGCCCTGGCCGCAGCGAGTGGTCGGTTGCAGGCCGCATCATCAGCGATCGCCTTTCCGTTCCTGCCGTCCACCTGCTCGCGGGCCGCGACGTTATCGCGCCTCCACAGACCGCACCGGCCGGAGAGGCCCGGACGATCGCCGCCGGGCATGTCGGGATGGTGGTCGGCTCGATCCGGTCCGAACTCCACAAGCAGCTCGCCGGGATACTCGCGCCCGCTTGCCGCTAATCCCGCCTCCCGCTAACGAGCGCCGGCACGCACCCGTAGCTCAGCTGGATAGAGCGCTGCCCTCCGAAGGCAGAGGCCACAGGTTCGAATCCTGTCGGGTGCGCCACTCCCGTGCAAAGCTGGGCAGCTTGCCGCGAGCGATCGCTGGACTGTCAATCGCCGCACGCTCTAGAGCTTTGCGGGATCCTCGGATCTGCACCTGGTGAGCCTCGACGATCACCTCATCGATGAGCAGACTTGCATACGCCTTGCGGAGAGCCGGATCGTTCCCTCGAAGCCCATCGCTTGCAGTCGGCGACCCACTCCGGATCACTTGGCACCTCGATCCGGACCTCTCCGCAGTGACAACTTCCTAATCGGCTCATGCCGAAATTGTATTGTGTGGTCGGCAATGTCGGCAATGGGTCGAAAGCAGACTTTAGCTCGCCAACGGCAGGCATGGGTCGAAAACGGACAATCACGGATGCGCGACTTGGACCCACCGAACTGCTAACGCAGCCTCCGCCCGCCACGGTTGAGAGCAGGGTTTGTCGGTTGCGTTGCGTCCGC